>OZ255843.1:730000-2064107 GCA_965277775.1 Gammaproteobacteria bacterium
TGAAGGGATATCTATGGCGAGAACGGGGCAAGACTGACTGTTAATGTGTTCAATGATGTCATGCATCTGGGCACTGACCGATTGCGATAAACCACTGCCGAGCAAGCCATCAACAATGAGGTCAAACATTGATAAATCTGGTCGGTTTTGAAGATGGATTGGTGCTTGTCCTTGACCACTTATATACTGCTCGTAAGCCCTTTTGGCATCTTTGGTTGTCGGCAATTTGCTGTAAAAACACTGTGATTTAATACCGAGTTGCTCAAGCATACGCGCACAAACCCACGCATCCCCACCGTTGTTACCACTGCCTGCAAAAATGGCAATGTTTTTACAGTTTGAAAAATTTTCACGGATACAATGAGCAAGTGAAGTCCCCGCTCGCTCCATTAGGGGTAATTGATACTCAGTTATTGCAATTGAGTCAATTGCTCTTATGGTGTTGCAGGCATAATATTTTGCCAAATGCGTTGGAATGTCTTTTATTTCATAGCGCATGAACACTCTGCCTTTTTAAGGTACCAAATCAATATAGTATTGAACACACATATTATAGAAGCAGATGACGCAAGATAATTCAGTTAATGTCATGACAGCAGAACCACCCTATTTTCAACCTGGTCAGGTGTATCCTGATCAATACGACCTGCTATTTGAGACGAAATGCACTCAAATACTTGAACAATTAGACGAACTTAAACTCACCGATACAGTCCAGACCATTGAAACCTTTGCCTCATCCCCTAAAAACTATCGTGCTCGGGTAGAGTTTTCAATTGCCTCTAATCCTTGGCGTTATGTGATGTTTGACCATGCCAAGAATCCCGTCGATCTCAATCACTGTCCCCTTGCTTTATCGGCCATTGACGAGGCTATGCCCGTCTTGCTCGAGTTTTTAACGCAACATCCAGAGTTTGGCCATCGTCTATTTCAGACCAACTGGCGTGCCAATCAGCAAGGCGATGTTTTAGTGTCATTGCTCTATCATCGTGATTTAGAACCACAATGGATACAGTTGGCCGAACAATTAGAACAATTAATCGGCGGACACGTGATTGGCCGAGCACGAAAAAAACGCCACATCGTCTCACAAGATTATATCGACGTTAGTTGGTCAATCGGCGGTCGAAACCTGGTGCTGCGCGAACACGACAACTGTTTTTCTCAACCCAATGCCACCATCAATCCCTGCATGCTCAATTGGGTTGAGCAGCAATTGAACCAACGTGCCACACAACAGACCGATTTATTAGAACTCTATTGTGGCATTGGCAATTTCACCAGCATCCTTGCCCCACAGTTTCGCAAAGTACTGGCAACTGAGTTAACGCGTCAATCCATTCGCTTGTGTCAGCATAATATGGCTGAAAATGGCATCAACAACGTAGATATTGTCAGATTGTCTGCGCAAGAAACCGTCGCCGCCATCACCCAACAACGACCATTCAGACGTTTAAAAAACATTGCATTATCAGACTATCACTTTGACTGGTTATTTATAGACCCACCCAGACAAGGACTTGATGATGATAATCGGCGGTTTTTTCAAAAATTTAACCATATTATTTACATTTCTTGTAACCCCCTGAAATTGATAAAGGACTTACAATATTGGCAAAATAGCCATCAAATTGAGGCACTGGCCATCTTCGATCAATTCCCTTATACAGAACATCTGGAAATTGGGGTCATACTAAAAATCAAACCACTCAAAAAGGATTAAAACCATGTGCGGCATCTGCGGAGAAATAACTTTTAAGGGCACGGTCAATCGTAGTGCCATTGAATCCATGAAGCAATCCTTGCTGACCAGGGGGCCCGACTCACAAGACACGCATATACAAAACCCAATTGGCTTCGGCCATCGCCGCCTCTCTATCATCGACTTATCCGATGGTGGTGCACAACCGATGGTTGATGGAGATTGGGCATTGGTTTTCAACGGTTGTATCTACAACTACCGTGCATTACGCAAAAAACTTCAACAATGCGGGGCAGTTTTTCATTCTGACAGCGATACTGAAGTGATTTTAAGAGCCTGGCAAACTTGGGGCAAAGACTGCCTTAAAGATTTAGACGGCATGTTTGCTTTCGCCTTGTGGCAACCGCTTGAGCGCAAACTGTATTTATGCCGCGATCGATTTGGCATTAAACCCTTGTACTACACGAGTGGTCCCAATCAGCTGCGTTTTGCCTCAACACTGCCCGCCTTATTAAGTGTGGGGGATGTAGATACAACAATTGATAAAAAGGCTTTACAGTTTCTCTTTAGTCTGCACGCGGTCGTCCCTGCACCCAACACCATCTATCAAAACATTAAAAAACTGGCACCCGCAACCATGCTTGAGATTGACGAACAAGGCAACCAACATCAACACAATTATTGGCAACTTTCCACTGAAATACAAGGTGATGAGACGCTCTGGCAGCCTGAGATTGAAGAAGCACTGCGCCAAGCTGTTGAAAAAAGATTGTTGGCATCCGATGTGCCTGTGGGGGTTTTGCTGTCGGGCGGGCTAGACTCCAGCCTAATCGTCGCCCTCGTTGAAGAAACCCGCCAAAAAATGATCAAGCAACAAGGTGATGCGCCTGATTTACTGACTTTTTCAATTGGTTTTGATGATGTGGGCTCAGAAAAAGGCAGTGAATTTTATTATTCTGATCAGGTGGTGCAGCAATTTAAGACCAAACATCAAAAATTGCACATTGAAAACAGCGCCGTGCTCAAACGCTTGCCTGAAGCCATAAATGCCATGTCCGAACCCATGTTTGGACAAGATGCCGTGGCGTTCTTTCTACTATCCGAACAAGTGTCTCAACACGTTAAGGTCGTACTCAGCGGACAAGGAGCTGATGAAGTTTTTGGCGGATATTTCTGGTACCCGCAAATGCAAGCCCATCAGATGAAATACCCTCATCATTCTGCTGCTGAGCAATTTTCTCCTTACTATCTCGACCGACCTTATAGCGAGATGGCCCAAATGCTCAATCCTGAATGGTTGATAGAAGACTGTGTCACACCTTGGCTCAATCAATCTCTATCAGGTTCAGGTGATTTCACCAACCGCGTACTCGGGCTGGACGTCACTACCCTCATCGTTGATGACCCAGTGAAACGGGTGGACAACATGACCATGGCGTATTCATTAGAGGCACGTGTGCCATTTTTGGACACGCACTTGGTTGAAACCGCTTCACGAACAGCCGCCGCCTGGCGTTTACAAAATGGTGGCAAAAACCCCTTAAAAACCATGAGCGCACGCTATTTTTCAGATGAATTCATTTACCGAACAAAAGGCTATTTCCCAATGCCTGCCCTCAAACATATTCATGGCGAATTTTATGCTTGGATGACCGATCTATTAAATTCAGAGGCCTGCCGTTCAAGAGGACTGTACAACAGAGACTATGTCAATACGCTGCTCAGCAACCCAGAACATCCCGACCATTACACCCGTTTACAAGGGAGTAAATTGTGGCACTTAACATTACTTGAAGCCTGGTTACAAAGTCATTGATATCCTAAGGAAACCAGACTGAACGCCTAGCCAAGCGTATTGATTGGTTTAATCGCCGATGATTTTTGAAGAGTGCTCTGTTTATATGCGAGCCGCATTAACCACTCGTCTATGCTATAAATATGAACAATGCCGTCCGCAATAGGCACTTGCGCCTTTCTCTTTGCTTGATATATCCACTATCCCTGATAGTATAACCAGCTTTCTACCACGATAAAAATAAAATGCATGAATGAACGCATTAAGCAGTCTATTTGAATTCGACAAACTTGATTTTATTGATGTTTTGTTTAAGGTTTTAGACAATGGCGTCTCATTATTGATGATGCCCTAATCAATCATTCGTCTTCTTATGCTGAACCGACCCTCCAACACACGACCTATGCCCCAAAATTGGTGGTCGTCGGTATAAACCCTGACGTCATTGCTATCTGGAAAATCAATCGCAAAAGATCGCCCAAAATCTAATTCACTCGCTTGTTCTTTGCTCAGTGTCAGCGCCGGCCAATCAGCGAAAATGAAATCAATGGGCAGCAATTTTTCGAGCCTTTGCGCTTTACTTAATCGTTCTAATTCAGCCATCGTTACGGTTGGACTTTGTTCAAAAGGACTCAGCCAATCACGATGCAGCTTTTTAACATAAGCCCCGCATCCCAAGTCCTGCCCCAAATCTTCAACAATGGTTCGAACGTATGTGCCTTTTGAACAATGAATTTTGAGCGTTATTTGGTCCTTTGAAAAAGCGATTAAATCCAGGGCATAAATATTAACTGATCGACTTTTACGTTCAATGTGAATGCCTTGCCGAGCATAATAATATAAGGGCTTCCCTTCATGCTTTAAGGCTGAATACATCGGTGGGGTTTGCTCGATCAAGCCTCGATAATTGCTGAGCTTGGATTCAATGAGGTTTGTATTGAGTGTTGGAATGTCAGCTTCTGCCACGATCTCACCGTCAATGTCACCCGTTGTGCGGGTTTGCCCTAACTGCATTGTGACTTGGTAAACCTTATCAGCCTCTAATAGGTGGCTGTTAATTTTTGTGCCATGACCCAGGGTAATAATCAGCATGCCAGTGGCAATGGGGTCTAAAGTCCCCGTGTGCCCCGCTTTTTTAGCATTAAATAAGCGTTTGACCTTTTGTAAAATTTGATTGGAACTGTCGCCTGCGGGTTTGTTGAAGACAACAATGCCATTGACTGATTCGGTGGGCGTTATTTTTTGGTTCGACATTCATATAACAACTGTTCAATTCGAGCCACTTCTGAATCGATTTCATCAAAGCGAAAATCTAATTTTGGGGTGATGCGCAATTGCATTTGTTCGTTGATGATTTTACGAAAAAAAGCATTGGCTTTTTCTAAAGCATCCAGAACCGGTTGAGCACTTTGTTGATCTAAACAACCCAATACACCGACATAAACAACGGCAAAACTCAGATCTTTGCTGATGCGTGTTTCTTTGATGACAATGTTTTTTAATCGTGGATCAGAGGCTGTTTGTAAGCACGCTTGACTGAGTACTCGAGTGATTTCAGTAGAAACTTTATACTGTCGCGTGGAGGGCGTGGACATGATTTAAATGTCAGTTATGACTAGAGCGTTCTTTTGACTTCAGTACGCTCAAAAACTTCAATTTTATCGCCTTTTTTCACATCATTATAGTTCTTGACGCCTATGCCGCATTCTGTGGCATTACGAACTTCACTGACGTCATCTTTCATACGACGCAGGGATTCTAATACACCTTCATAAATCACCACGTCATCGCGCAACACTCTGATGGGATTATTACGTTTGACCAATCCTTCAATGACCATACAACCAGCAATTTGTCCAATCTTAGGCGCTCTGAATACATCCCGTACTTCAGCAATACCGATGATTTTTTCAGTGACTTCTGGATCCAATCTGCCTTCAATGGCTTGCTTGATTTGATCAACGGCTTCATAAATGATGCTGTAATATCGAACGTCGATGTTGTTTCGCTCTATGACTTTCCGAGCCGCTGAGTCCGCCCGAACATTAAAGCCAATAATGATGCCATTGTAAGCCATAGCCAAGGTGGCATCAGACTCTCGTATGCCGCCAATGCCATAGCCAACAACTTCGATTTCTACGGCGTCGTTGCCCATTTTGGCGACGGTTTCCTGCATGGCTTCCAAAGAACCATGGGTATCTGTTTTAATGACCAGATTGATTCGTGTTTTTTCAGTTTCGCCTTCTTCGCCAACGTCACCAAACAGGTTGTCTAATTTAAGTTGATTTTGTTTGCGCAGCAATTCCTGCCGTTCTTTATCGCGACGAATTTCAGCCATTTCTTTGGCTTGTTTTTCATTTTCAACGCACACTAATTTATCACCTGCTTCTGGCATTTCGGTGAGGCCCAGAAGCTCAACAGGTAAAGAAGAACCTGCTTTTTTTAAGGGTTTTAAATTTTCATCCAATAAGGCTCGCACGCGACCTGATGCACGTCCCACCAGAATGGTATCACCGACTTTCAATTCGCCGTTTTGGACTAATACATTGGCAATTATGCCACGGCCTTTATCCAATCGACATTCCAAAACGATGCCCGTTGCACGACCCGTCGTACGAGACTTCAGTTCTAACAATTCAGCTTGTAAAAGCAACGATTCTAACAACTGATCAACGCCTTGACCCGTCATAGCAGAAATGGGAATATACGATACATCACCGCCCCACGCTTCAGGTAGCAAATCCAATTGAGCCAATTCTTGAGTGACTTTCTCTACATTGGCTTCTGGCTTGTCTATTTTGTTGACAGCAACCACTATCGGGACTTTGGCAGCTTTGACGTGTTGAATGATTTCAAGCGTCTGTGGCTTTACCCCATCCTCGGCCGCCACAATTAAGATGACAATATCGGTAAACTGAGCGCCGCGTGAGCGCATTGCAGTAAAGGCTGAATGCCCAGGTGTATCAACAAATGTAATGGCCCCATTCGGCGTATCGACATGGTAAGCAGAAAGGTGCTGGGTAATGCCGCCATGCTCCTTATCGGCCACTTTGGTTTTTCGAATGTAGTCCAACAGCGTTGTTTTACCATGGTCCACATGACCCATAACCGTGACCACAGGCGCTCTCGGTGTTAAGGGCACATCACTCTCCGCTTCAATCAATTGATCTTCAAATGCTTCTTCTCTGCCAACTTCAAGAACGGGTTTATGTCCCATTTCTTCAACCGCAATGATCGCTGTGTCTTGGTCAATACTATCGTTGGCAGTCACCACAACCCCAAGTTTGAATAGGACCTTGACCACTTCTGCAGACTTGACAGACATTTTTTGAGCCAATTCTGAAATATTGATCGTCTCACCCACTTCAACCGAATAAACAATGGGGTCTGCTGGAACTGTAAATTCTTGGCGCGGTGAACTGGTCACAATGTTTTTCTTTTTCGGACCCTTATAGCCTGAACCACTGCCGTACTCATCATCCATCGCACTGAGATAATTTTTGTACTTATCCATGGTGCGATTTTCAAGTGCGTTCGCCCGAGGGGATTGCATTTTCTTTTTCTTGCGTTCTTCCTCTATGGCCAATTCTTTGGCTTTGGTGGTTTTGAGTGCATCGGTTTTAACATGCGCTTGAGATTGAGGACGACCCACAGAGATGCGTTTTTTAGTTGTTGCTTCTTCCTCTGTCACCTTAGGCGCATGAATTTTAGCCTTGATCGGTTCAATGTTTGGTTTTTTCGGCTCAGCAAATGATAAGCCAGCGTTATCCAATTTTTTCTTGGCTGCCGCTGTAGGTTTTTTAGATTGTTCGCTCTCAACAGTCGTTGAAGCATCGTTGGTAGCGGCTGGATCAACGGACTCTGGTTTTTTGCCCTCAACTGGCTGGCTAACCTTTTCTGCTTCAGCTGGCTTTTTTGTTTTTGGTGCGACTTCGACCGTTTTACGAACGATTTTTCGAACCTGAGTGACTTCAATTTTTACTTTACTCTTGCCTGGGAGTTCTTGGGTTTTAGTCCGAGAAACAGAAACAGACCCATCAGCTGAAAGGCGCTGTTTAAGAAAACCGAGCAATTGCTGTTTCTGCTTAGCATTTAAAACATCATTGCGCCCAATTTTAATATTAGCTTGTTTTAAGTCCTTCAGAAGAGCGTCAACTGTTATTTCCAGTTTTTTTGCCGCCATTGTTAAAGTATTATCTACCATCTATTCCTCGTTTTATGCCCCAAATAATGATTTATTCTTCGGGGACTTCAAGCATCCGCATAAGCAAAATATCATTTGCTTTGCTGCGAATTTCTTCAATTTTATCTTTTTCCAAACCTTTAACCAGCTGCAGTTCTTCCTCAGGTATGTAGGCAATTTCTTCAAGCGAAGTAATACCTGCATTAATTAACAGCGTCGCTTCTTCTTCTGTTATTTCTAATTCCTCAACCAGTGTAGAACGATTAAGATTATGGACTTCAGTATCTCTTTCTTCGGCTTCAGATTGTGAAAGCACATTTAATTCCCAACCCGTGATGCCACTGGCTAAGCGAATGTTTTGACCACTTCTGCCAATCGCTTGAGACAACATTTCATCTGTTACTGAAACATCCATAATGTGACGTTCTTCATTGATGGACAGTGATACAACTTCTGCTGGAGACATGGCATTAATTACAAATTCTGCAGGATTGGGACTCCACTTTATGACATCAATTCGTTCACCATTTAGCTCAGTCATGACGGCTTGTACACGCGAACCACGCATACCCACACAAGCGCCCACCACATCCAAATGCGGATCTCCGGTAAACACTGCCACTTTGGCTCGAATGCCTGGATCGCGAGAGACCCCTTTGATATTAATGATGCCATCCGCAATTTCGGGCACTTCCATGCCAAACAACTGTGTCAAAAAGTCATTTTCCGTACGCGAGAAAAACAGCTGTGGACCTCTGACTTCAGAATCCACTAAAAACAACAATACTCTGACTCTTGAGCTTATACGATAGTGTTCACCTGGAATTTGATGCTCGCGCAATAAAACCCCTTCAACGTTCTCGGCAATATCCAAGATGACATTGCCTTTTTCCATACGTTTAACTGTGCCCAAGAAGACTTCGCCAATACGCGGTTCATATTCTTCTAATATTCTTGAGTGAACCGCTTGGCGCAATTTCTGCATAATCACCTGGCGTGCTGTTTGCGCACCAATACGACCAATGTCAGGTGTTTCAATGGGTTCTTCTAAAACATTGCCCAAGGCTGATTCTGAATCTTCATCAACGGCATCCATCAGTTTTATCATGGTTGCTTCCTCGAATTCGGGCTCATCATTGGCAACCACGGTCCAACAACGATAGGCTTGAAAATCGCCCGATGTTTGATCCATTTCTACTCTGACGTCCATCTCTTCATTTTGCAATTTTCGGATGGCCGTTGCCAAAGCATGCTCTAAAGCATCAAAAACATCAGCCCGAGATAAGCCCTTTTCATTTGCAACGGCTTCTACAAAAAACAACATTTCTTTACTATTCACTCTGAACTTCTCCACAAGAATTAATCATTTAAATCACCTTTCAGCTTTGTAACCACACTATTAGATGATAAATCTGGTATCAAACGCGCTTGATTGATCGATTGAATGGCAATGGCAACGGCTTCGCCATCACATTCTATTTTTAGCAAGGATTCGGTCGCTTCAATCAATTCACCCTCATATTTTTTACGTCCATCAATCGGTTGATTCAACATTAACTTCAGCCGCTCCCCGATGAACAGAGCGTACTGATCTGGATAAAATATTTTTCGATCCAGGCCAGGCGACGACACCTCCAGGTGATAGTCGCTATTAATTGGGTCTTCAACTTCTAAAATGCCGCTGATTTCATGGCTGACCATCGCACAATCTTCGATGGTGACACCTTGGTCTGTATCGATGTAAATACGAAGTGTCAAAGCCTTACCGCCTCTAAGCATTTCAATGCCCCAAACCACAAAACCCAATGACTCAATGATTGGGGTTAAAAGCTTATCCACTGTTTGTAGCGTATTCCCTTGCATATTCCCAAGACCACCCTATTTTGAAAAAAAAACCCCTGCCGTGGAAGGGGTTTTGCTTTCTATCTAATCTTCTCTTAACTTCGTTATTCTGCAAAGATTAAACGCCAAATTTTGGTAGCGGGGGTAGGATTTGAACCTACGACCTTCGGGTTATGAGCCCGATGAGCTACCATGCTGCTCTACCCCGCAATTAACAAGGAAGGCATTGTACCTCAATTGCTTGGTATATTTGCGACAATTGTTTATCACGCAATCACCCATACAATCCATTAACAAGGCAAGGCTAAAATGCCCCTAAATCAGAGTGTGCTATTCCACCAAACGCCCGTAATTGTCTTGGTAGCGGACAATGTCGTCTTCACCCAAATAGTCGCCGCACTGAACTTCAATGAGCACCAAGGTTTCTTGACCTATATTGCCTAATCGATGCTTGTTGCCCACAGGAATGTACGCGGATTGATTTTTTTCCAATTTGATCGTATCATCACCATTCACAACCTCAGCGATCCCATTGACGACCACCCAATGCTCACTTCTTTGGCGATGAGATTGCAAACTCAAAGAGGCAGCCACCTTGACTTCTATTCGTTTGATCTTAAATCCCGTACCTTCTTGTAGGACGGTGTAACTGCCCCAGGGACAATAAACCGTCGGGAATTTTTTATAACTTTCATAGGCTTTTTCTTTGATTTTTTTGACAATGGTTGAAACGTTCTGCACTTGTTCTTTATCAATAACCAACAAGGCATCCGATGTATCAGCGATGATCAGATTACGCAAACCAATGCCAGCGACTAGGTGATGGTCGGCATGGATGATGCAATCTTGCACATCTTCCAATACCACTTTTTCACCATGAACGTGATTGTTGCCTTCAACGACTTGGTGTAATTGACCATATTCTGACCACGAACCAATGTCCGACCAGCCAAAATCACAAACCACTATGGCCACTTTTTGGGATTTTTCAAAAACCGCATAATCAATAGAAATATCTGCAACCTTATTAAAATCTTCACCCTGAATCTCCGCTCGATAGGATGTGTGGTTTTCAAGTTTTAAGGCATGCTCCAAGCTGATTTTGCTCTGCTCTAAAACAGGCGCACAGTGAATTCGCATTTCATTCATTATGCTGCGCACACACATACAAAACATGCCTGAATTCCAAAAATAACGCCCTGATTTTAAATAGGCTTTTGCTGTGGTTAAATCAGGTTTTTCAACAAAATTTAACACCTCATCACCCTCTGCCTCAATATAACCAAATCCTGTATGCGGTGAACTCGGTTGAATACCAAAAGTCACCAGTTTTCCCTTTTGAGCGAGTTGCGTGGCTTGGTAAACAGCTGTTTCAAAAGCTTTTTGGTTTTCGATGATATGATCGGCTGGTAACACCAACAAAACACAGTCATCCCCGTACTTGGCCTGAGCATAATGCGCCGCAAGCGCAATGGCGGCAGAAGAATTACGGCCAAACGGTTCAAGCAGAAAACTATGAAAAATCGATTTTGGCGCAACGAGCTCGGTCAGGGCATCGTATTCTCCCTTGGTATAGAAAAATAAAACTTGATTGGCGACCGTTACAATTTCTTCAACACCCTCTAATGCGGCAACACGAAGATAGGCTTTCTGAATAAGACTTTGGCCATCGTCCAATTTGATAAAAGGCTTAGGGTGCGCTTCACGGGACAAAGGCCATAACCGAGAGCCGACGCCCCCCGCTAAAATAATGGGTAGGATGGTTGTCTTTTTAGATTCAGATTGCATAGCGGCCATATAGTGTGCGTTGATTTGAATTAATCTTTCTGCGAGCGTCTGTTCGCATTATAAGTCAACCCTAAAAACGACATTTTGAAAAACCATCGCTCATTGTCACTGCTTTGACAGCACAGGCATTCGAATAACACTCAATAGAACGGATGCGCCCTTATAACAAGTCTGACAAAAACATATTATAATCACGTCCTGAATCACTTGCCGCTTTGCAATGTGATTTTTAATAATCGGTGGGAACCAGCACGCTGTCAAAGATCTGCCTTCTGGGGCAAATTCTTATCAAAAGCCCCCCGCACCTTTGTACAATCTTTTTACCAGAGTTAAACAATGAAATTATTTGCCTCCCCCACCTCACCTTATACCCGTCGCATTCGCATTCTTCTAGACTTATTTAATCAGGATCACGAAGTTATTATGTGCCTGCCCCACGCCCGACCTGCTGAATTAATGGCGTACAACCCCCTGTCTCGCATACCCACTTTAGTCTTGGATAATGGCGATGTCATTGTGGACAGCTCGCTCATAGCACATTATCTGTTCTCACAACATAAAGAACCAAGCATGTTCCCAGCTGATGACAGCGCTTGGAATTATTTCAATCAAGTTGAATTGGTTGATGGTGCCATGGACTATGCCGTGGTGATGATACTAGAAAGCATGCGCGACGACTCCTTAGACGTAAAATACGAACAGGCTTGGCTGTCCATCCATCGAATCTTAGAACGTTTTGATACAGTGTATGAATTGCCTGAAGACACCAATTATTTGCAAATCTCATTGTTATGCCTGCTCGAATTTTTAGACTTTAGGGCGCCCATGTTGCAAACTGAAAAATTCGGCCATTGGCGTGACAAATATGCCAATTTGGTCGCATGGCATGATCGCATAAAAACGCACCCGGCCTATGTTAAAACCCAACCAGAATGAGTGCATCCTATGGCTGATTTAGGTGTGAAGTATGGGGTTGCTCAAGCGGGGATAAAGAACAACCAGCTAAGCGATTGCTTATTGGTGGCATTGCCAGAAACCTCAACAACGGCGGTTTTATTCACTGAAAATCACTATCTTGCGTCGCCAGTGATTGTCAGTCGCGAACACATCAAACAAGAGCCCAACACCCGCTATTTATTCGTCAACAGCGGCAATGCCAATTGTGGCCTGGGGGCTTCTGGTCTAAATGTATCTAAAGAAACAGCTCGAACCATAGCGAACACCCAATCTTGCAAAACCGAACAAGTGCTGATATGCTCCACTGGCATTATTAATCAGCCCTTGCCATTGGACAAAATTCAAAAAGGCATCGCATTGTGTCAGCAAAATTTGGGGCAAGCCTCCATCCAGCAAGCGGCGCAGGCCATCATGACAACCGATACCAAAGCCAAGGTTTATAGGCGTGAAGTCCAAACAGACCAAGGTTCTTTTATCATTGAAGGCATGGCCAAAGGTTCAGGTATGATTTGTCCCAATATGGCGACCATGCTGGGTTTTGTTTTTACTGATGTGGCCATGCCCGCCGACCTACTTAAACAAGCCTTGACCAAGGCAGCAGCTCATTCGTTCAACCGCATCAGTGTGGACGGCGACACCTCAACCAACGACACCCTCAGCCTAAGCGCCACTGGTCAAGGAGCACTGAGCATAGACAGCATCGACTCAGCCCACTGGCAAATCTGGTTGGACACTCTGATTGATGTCTGTCAAGCTCTGGCAAAAATGATTGTAAAAGATGGCGAAGGCGCCACCAAACTCATTGCCATTCACGTCCATGAAGGATTGACTGAGCAAGAATGCACCCAAGCAGCATACACCATCGGTCACTCACCTCTGGTCAAAACGGCTTTTTTTGCGCAAGACCCGAACATTGGCCGAATAGCTGCCGCCTTAGGTCGCAGTGGCATTGAATCCTTAAATTTTGCCCACATCGACATTTACCTAGGCACAGTGCCCATTATGCTCAATGGTGAACTGCCTGCAAACTACGACGAGAATCAGGCCGCGCAAGTCATGTTACAAAATGAAATTGACTTAACCGTTCATTTAAGGCGAGGTCAAGCCTCGCAAACCATTTGGACCTGTGACTTTTCTTATGATTACGTAAAGATTAATGCCGAGTACCGAACCTGAACATTTTGATATTTTAGAGACGGATTTAAGCCCCGTTGGTTTTAATCTTATCGAAGCCAGCGCAGGCAGTGGTAAAACTTACTCAATCAGCTTTATTGTTCTGCGTTTATTGACAGAACTCGGCATCCCCTTAGACAAACTGCTAATCATTACATTCACAAAATCCGCCGCCGCTGAAATGACCGATCGGATTCATGGATTAATCAATGAGGCGATTAGACTTTTGCAACCAAACGCGACCGACTCCGATCATCATCCTACACCCATCAGTCAATGGGCGCAATCAGTCATTGAAAGATCCAAACAAAACGAATGCCTGCAACTGTTGAAAAAAGCCCAGTTACAACCTGATCAGTTGATGATAGGCACCAATGATTCAGCATTCTTTCAATGCACCAATCGTTATGCCTTAGACATGCAAACACCATTAGAGCTGCCAGAGCAGCTTGATGAAGCCCGTTTTTTTCGTCAATCATTGCGTGAAACTTGGATTGAACAAGCAAAGATACTGCCAGATATTGGCAAAAAAGCCTATTTTCAAATCTATCCCAAACCAGACAAATTCGCTTCAAAACTAAGAGCTGCCTACTTATGGGGGGTGCGCTTGGACAATCCTCAAGACATGACCAAGGCTCGCCAAAAATTTGTCAATGCTGTTCAAACCCTTGCGACCACGCCCTTTCCAGATGGATTAAATGATTTAGATGAAGGTCTGTTGAACGGTAGATCGCGCAACAAAGTCAAAAGATTGTTGCGCCAAGCATCAAACTTTCAAGCGGGTTTTTTCTGTGAAATGGAAGTGCCCGATTTAAGCGCCTATTGCCTCAATTCGACGGCCAATGCAAACCAAGAGACCATGCAGGCCTTCCTTCAAAAACCTGAGTTTGATGACTTTTTTATGGCGATCAAAACCTATCAAGCGGCGATAAAACTTTTTCAAATAGCCATTCATCATGAAGCTTTGGCTGTGGCAAAAAAACAGCTCGAAACACATATAGACCAAACGGGCCAATGGAGTTATTCAAGTGTCGCCTATGGTTTGGACCGGTTTTTAAAGGCTTCTCCAAACAGTCCCTTACACGGATCATACGATGCCCTTGTTGTAGATGAGTTTCAAGACACCAACGCCATACAGTGGTCGATTTTTAAACAACTGCTCCAGCCCAAGATTGGCATTGGTTTTTTAATTGGGGATCCCAAGCAATCGATTTATCGTTTTCGCCACTCAGATTTAAATGTGTATTTTGATGCCAAAAATGCTTGCCAAAACGTCTATCAGCTTCCCAAAAACTGGCGCTCCACACCGACCATTGTCCAAGGGGTGAATGCATTATTCTCTCAAGAGGACGCATTTGTTGATCAGCGGCTCAGCTATGCGCCCGCTCAAGCGGCCAGTCAGGACCCGAGTGGTCAAGCAACCATGGTGGTTTTTAATGAGCAAAAGGAGGGCAAAGAAGACTGGCAAAAGACGTCATTTGAGCAATTGATTTTCCCAACGGTGAACATTGTTTTACACCATTTACAACAAGGCACTGCCCCCGAAG
This sequence comes from Gammaproteobacteria bacterium, assembly GCA_965277775.1. Taxonomy (GTDB): domain Bacteria; phylum Pseudomonadota; class Gammaproteobacteria; order CAKMZV01; family CAKMZV01. Next base: position 744,988 of record OZ255843.1, read on the forward strand.
AGGTGCTCATATTAGTCAATACACACCAGCAAGCGCATCAACTGTACAGCGCCTTACAATCGCTCAACATTCCTTGCCATCAGAAGAAGATCCCCTCAGATAGACAAAAGTTGATTGATCACTTTGCTTGGTTGGTTGAAACGCTTAACCATCCCTATGAAGTCAAAAAACAACAATTGATGCGAGTGACATTGCTACAAGAACCCTTAAAATCGGTTTTACACGCTCACGATTCAAACTATTGGCAAAGCTTACTCGTCAAACTGAAAGACCAGTGGCAAACCATCGGTCCGCTTGGAATATGGCAATATTTGCTTAAACACACCAACATCCAAAGCAATTATGAACAGAGTCAGCAAAAGATCTTACTGGATTTCATGCCCCTGCTGCTCGGTGAATTACAAACACTTTGGCAAAATAATTCGGATTTTTCCAATCACAGCGCCCTTTTGATGCAATGGTTTGAAGCAATAAAGGTGTTTGATCAAGACCTCCCTGAAAATAGTCATGCCCTCAGAATCTATACAACGCAATCTGCAAAAGGCTTAGAAGCAAAAGTTGTCATATGTCCAGCTTTGCTCACCGTTGGCATGCACAAATCAGAGCCTTGGGTCAGTTTAGAATCGGATACCACGCAACTTTTGGCCTATGTTGAAAAAATTGAAAAAAATTCTGAAACTGACTTAATAATCAAAGCGCAAGAAGAAGCGGAAGCCAGACGCAAACTCTACGTTGCCTTAACCCGCGCCTGTACCCATCTATACCTCTTTGTCAGCAAGGCCGAAAATTCCTTGCAACGATTATTAAAATTGTCTAAAAATCATTCTCCTGAAGACTTTCGTCAGGCTGTGGAACAAATGGGGGGATGGCATTTTGAATCACCCAATGACAAGCTACCCAAAGCCATACAAGCTGTTTCTGAGCGCCCTGCCCAAGACATCATAGATTTGGCAACTTACCCTGTACAAAGAGGCGTAAGTAGTTTCTCTCAATTGACCCAATTTCAATCCACCACAGATTGGCACGATGACCCCTTTCAACGTTTGGGTGAACTAGAGCGTCAAGCCAGTGATGATCAGGCAAAAAAACCGCTGTTGCCATCTAACGCACGCACGGGCAATATCTTGCACAATGCTTTGCAGATAATATTCGATAATCCTTCGTTAAAACAAGCGGTTATTGATTTATCGCCTCAGGGCACAGATTTTTTATGGAAGCACTTTAATTCAGGAGGATTTGAGGCAGAGGCGTTTGAAACATTCAGCCAATGTGTCCGCATGCCAATTTTGAAAAAAATACCGACGCTTGGCTCAGATTTATCTGCTTTTCAACCCCCATCTTTATGCTGTGAAATGCAATTTACCTTAGGCATAACGCAAATGGTGGACACCCGTGCATTAAATGAAGCGAGTCAGGATTTTGCCAAACAATGGTTACTCAAACCCTTGCCTGAAAAATCCATTCTTCAAGGATTATTTACTGGATTCATTGATTTAACCGTCCAATCTGACAATCAATTTTGGGTGATCGATTACAAGAGCAATTTCCTTCAAACTTATCAGCAACAAGCATTACGGCAATCCATGTATGATCATTACTATGGTTGGCAATCGAGTTTTTATTTATTGGCCATGCACCGCTATCTAAAGCGGGTTTTTCCCAATTATGATCTTGCAACGAATCTCGGTGGGGCTGTGTATTTATACATTCGAGGCATGGATGAACAGAGCGCTGATAGTGGCATTGTCTCCATGCCCGCCGATCTGACTTGGATCACGCACTTAGACGCACTCATTCCTTCATAATCGAAGCCATGATTTTTGAAGACATTCAGACAAATTTTGATGCCCAGAAAGTCCCGAAATCGCCAGGGGTTTACCAATTCTTAGCACAAAATGACACCATTCTTTACGTAGGTAAAGCCAAGATTCTAAGTCATCGCATTCAGTCATATTTTAGAAAACAAGGACTTGCCCCAAAAACGCAAGCCATGATGAATCAAGCCCATCGTTTGAAAATCATTGTGACCCATAACGAGGCTGAAGCACTGATTTTAGAAAACAATCTCATTAAAAATCATCGGCCTCGCTACAACATCTTATTCCGCGATGACAAAAGTTATCCTTATGTGTTCCTTTCAGCGGGCGAATTCCCAAGATTGTCTTATCATCGTGGCGCACAGAATAAAAAAGGGCTGTACTTTGGACCATATCCCAATGCCCATGCCGTCCATCAAAGCTTGCGGTTGATCCAAAAAATCTTCCCAGTCAGGCAATGTGAGGACAGTGTATTCGCTAATCGAACCCGACCTTGTTTGCAGTATCAAATCAAACGCTGTCACGGCCCGTGCGTTGGCCTCATTTCGACCGAAGACTACAACAAAGATGTTAAACGCACCATTGATTTTTTCAAAGGTCACGAAAAGCAGTTGGTTCAGGAATTAGAGCAAGCCATGACTCAATGTAGTGAATCATTAGAGTTTGAGCAAGCGGCTCAGTATCGCGATCAGCTCTCCACCCTTCAATCGGTGATGAATCAAAACCAAAAGGTTGAAGGCGCCAATTCTAATTTAGATGCAGACATTGTTGTCACCTTAGAAGCAAAATCAACGCACCTTATTTACTTAGCCTTTATTCGTAACGGCAAATATCTTGGAGGCAAGCCTTTTTTGCCTAAAAATGGCGAAGGCGAATCCAGTAAAGCCGTGCTACATCGTTTTCTGATGCAGCACTATTTTGCCACCAGACCGCCAAAGGAAATACTGCTGTCCGAACGATTAGACCAACCACAAATGATCCAGTCGGCGCTATTTGCCCAGTGGCAAGCCCACACCCAATTCAAATACAGTTTACGATCTGAAAGGGCCAATTGGATGCATCTGGCCACGCACAACGCCACGCTCGCCTTAAACCAAGTGAATCAAAGCACTGAATCTGCACAACAACGACTGCTCGATTTACAGAATCAACTGCAGCTACCCGAACCGCCGACCCGTATGGAATGCTTTGACATCAGTCATACCAGTGGCCAATTCACCAAAGCCTCCTGTGTGGTTTTTGAGAATGCCCAACCGCACGTTCAGGACTATAGACGCTTCAATATCGAGGGCATCCAACAAAGCGATGATTACGCCGCCATGCGTCAAGTATTGGAACGGCGCTACTCGCGATTACTCAATGAAGAAGGTAAATTGCCTGACCTCATCGTCATAGATGGCGGCAAAGGACAAGCGAAGATCGCTTTGACCATCATGCAAGAATTAGGTTTGACGAGTATTCCCATGTTGTGCATTGCTAAAGGCGAGGCACGAAAATCTGGTGAAGAAACTTTCATTTGGGCGCATAATAATGACACCATTGATATTTTACCGACTGCACCGGCTTTTCATTTATTACAATACATCCGTGACGAGGCACATCGGTTTGCCATCAGCGGGCATCGTAAAAAACGACAAAAAGCCATGACCCAGTCACGATTGGAGGACATTGAAGGCATTGGTCATAAAACCAGACAACGGTTAATCACGCATTTTGGCGGCTTAAAGCCCATACAAGAGGCCGCTGAACAAGATTTAATCAATGTTTCTGGCGTGAGCAAAGCTTTGGCCAAACGAATTTACGACTACTACCACTGAAACGACGAATGAACCTAAACAATGAGGCACTAAAATAATGCGTACTGATGACCCCAAAAGCTATAAAGAGAACTATGCCATATTGGAAAAAATTGCCGATCAACTACAAAACGAAGAAGACATCGACATTGACAGCTTAGTCCCAATGGTTGAGCAGGCTTCCAAAGCCTTTACCGCTTGCAAAGCGCGTTTAGACGAAGTTGAAAAAGCCTTGGCGCAAAAACTTGAAAATTCCGATGATGACCAAACGATCTAAGCTTTGATTTTTGCCCTTTGAAACAACAACAAACGCACACTCAACCTTTGAAAAAGCCTCATTCATGTCAGCAAAACACCCCGTTATAGCCATTACTGGTGCCAGTGGTGCTGGCACATCGACCATAGAAAGTGCGTTTAAGACCATTTTTAAACGAGAGTCTTTAAACGTTGGCATGGTCAAAGGTGATAGTTTTCACCGTTATAACCGTTTAGAAATGCGCGCCAAAGTCTCCGAATCCAAACGTTTCCATAAGCGCGTGTTCACTCACTACTGTGAGCAAGCCAATCATCTAAAAAAATTAGAAAATCTGTTCTATGAATATGGCGTCTCAGGCACTGGGGACATTCGTTTCTACGTTCATAATGAAACAGAGGCACAAGAACACAATGAGCGGTTGGGTGTTGTCACCGAACCAGGACATTTTACCCCTTGGGAAACCTTGCCCAAAGGAACAGACTTGCTGTTTTATGAGGGATTGCACGGCGGGGCGATGACCAAAACAGCCAATGTTTTTCAAAATGTCGATCTATTGGTTGGCGTTGTGCCTTGCATCAACATTGAATGGATGCAAAAAATATGGCGCGACAGTTATGAACGCCCTTATACGCCAGAGCAGGCCACACAAGTTATATTGGAACGCATGGAAGACTATGTGGAATTCATAACGCCGCAATTTGATCGAACGCACATCAGCATTCATCGCGTCCCCTTGGTTGATACGGGCAACCCCATTTCATACGGCAATCCCAAACCACCACCCAAACCTGAAGAATCCTTGGCGGTCATTACCCTCAGATCGCCCATGTTTGACGTTCAATCGGTATTGGATAAAATTAAAGGCGCTTTTATGAGTAACGAGCAAACTTTGGTCGTTCCTGGTCAACACCTCCTCACATCTGTGGATTTGTTAATCTACCCTGCCATTAAAAAACTCATTTCTGTGTCAAAGCTGCTTGACGAAAGCGCTTCAAAGCAATACAATGCCGCCTCAGTCAAATAGAGTCTATTAAATCAAAATGAAACGAACGTATCAGCCCAGCACAATTAAAAGAAAACGTACTCACGGCTTTCGCAGTCGCATGTCCACCAATGGTGGTCGGTCTATTATCAATGCTCGACGCGCAAAAGGTAGAAAGCGCTTGAGCGTTTAATAAAATATTCTGCGCCAGTGTCTCTGGCATTTTCACAATCGCTCAGATTAAATGATGAATATTCATTTAAAAGGGTATTTAATTGCGCAGAAGTGTGTCGGAGTAAAGGCTGGACACTATTAAGTTGCAATAATACGCTGGATCATGCACGATTGGGTGTGATCATCAGTAAAAACAAAGTATCCAAAAAAGCTTGGCAAAGGAATCGCTTAAAAAGAGTAGCACGTGAAAATTTTCGAATCAATCAACACCATTTAAGCCCAAAAGATATGATTGTTATCGCCTCCCCTAAATCGGTTCATCTTGACAACGCCCAGCTCGGAGCCGAATTACGCACCCTGTTTTTACAAAGGAATCAAGCCTAATGGATCAATTACGTTGGTTTTGGTTAGCCCTGTTTCTTGTGAGCGTGACTTGGTTGGTTATGAATTTTTTGGAATTCAAACAAGCGCGATCCACTGGCACTTACCTATCACAATCTGAGCAATCAACTTCAGCTCAACCCAGTTCTACAGAAAACCAAAGCGCTCAACAATCCACTAAAATAGTCGATGACGTCCCCGAAATTATTGAGGAGGATCAACCAGAAATTGCCAGTGTCGCTGACATTGTTTCAGATGAAGAAGCCATCACCATTGAAACTGATGAGTATCTAATGGTCATCGGCAGAGGTGGCAGCATTGAACGGAGTGCATTGAAGAAATATCCCATTAGCATTGAAAACAAGGGCATACCCACTGAATTGTTTTCAAAAAATCGCTACATGCTCCAAACCGGTTTGTCTTCACACGGCGAAGCACCCAATCACAACAGTCCATTTACCAGCCCTCAAAAAAACTATAAATCAACCCCTGGACAAATCTTAGAGGTACCCCTCACTTGGCAAAAAGACGGCATAAAGGTCACCAAAACATTTACTTTCAAACCCGACAGTTACGCCATTACGGTCAATACCACCATAGAAAACGGTTCCGAGGAAAACTGGCACGGCAATCCCTACGCTCAAATTATGCGTAAGCGGCCGCCTGACGAATCACAAAATTTCATCTACACCTATTCAGGTCCAGCGGTCTATACCCCTGAAGATAAATACCAAAAGATAGACTTTGATGACATTGAAGGTGGTAATGGTCAAACCCACGAAAGTTTAAATCGTGATGTGACCGACAGCTGGTTGGCCATGCTACAACACTACTTTTTATCCGCCATCATCCCTAATCCAAATGAAACCGTCAAACTCTATGCTCGAAAAATTGAAGATCGATTTTACGTCGGTTATAGAGGTCAAAAAATCACCGTAGCACCTGGCAGTGTCGGCAACTATGAACAAACCTTTTTTGTCGGGCCGACCGAACAAAAAAGATTGGTTAAAGTCCATGAAGCCTTGGATTTTGCCGTTGATTATGGGGTTTTTCACGTCATTGCTGCGCCCGTCTTTTGGTTGTTAAAAAACATCCAATCTTGGGTGGGTAATTGGGGCTTTTCAATCATTATTGTCACCCTACTGATCAAGTTGCTGTTCTTTAAATTGTCAGAAAAAAGTTATAGATCTATGGCGAAATTACGCAAGCTAACACCACGCATTCAGCAGTTAAAAGAGCGATACGGTGATGACAAGCAGGCTTTGAATAAAAAGATGATGAGCATCTACAAAGAAGAAAAAGTCAACCCACTCGGTGGGTGCTTACCCGTTTTGGTGCAAATCCCCGTGTTCATTAGCCTCTATTGGGTACTTATTGAAAGCGTTGAATTACGCCAAGCGCCGTTTATTTTATGGATCCACGATCTGAGCATCGCTGACCCTTATTTTATTTTGCCGCTGATGATGGGCATTTCCATGTGGTTTCAACAGCGTCTAAACCCAGCCCCTACCGACCCCATTCAAGCCAAAGTGATGCAATTCCTACCTGTCGTGTTTACTGTGTTTTTCCTATTTTTCCCTGCTGGACTGGTGGTTTATTGGGTGACCAATAACATCCTTTCCATCGCTCAACAATGGGCCATCACCAAGCGCGTTGAACGAGGGGAATAGCTTCCACTGAGGATGAACCAAACATCTTAGTGTTTTTCTAACAATCTAAATTCGTTTTGGAACCTTCTAATACCACCATTGCTGCCATTGCAACCCCGCCCGGATTTGGCGGTATTGGAATTATTCGCATCAGTGGCAAAAAAGCGTTGGCCATCGGCCAAAAGATCAGCCAAATTCGCCCCAAACCTCGATACGCCCACCATGCCAATTTTTATGATGCTGACTCAGCCATTATTGATTCAGGTCTGTTGTTATCGTTCGCAGCACCCAATTCATTTACTGGTGAAGACATCATAGAAATACAAGCGCATGGCGGACCCATTATTCTCAATCGTATTTTGCAAAGGTTATTTGAATTGGGGGCAGAAGCCGCACATGCGGGTGAATTTTCCCAACGCGCTTTCCTCAATGACAAACTCAGCCTAGATCAGGCTGAAGCCATTATGGCTTTGATTCATGCTGGCTCAGAACAAGCGACCAAGGCCGCCCAAAACAGCTTACAAGGCGGATTCAATCGCGAAGTTTCTTCGCTCACTGAACAAATTCATTCTCTCAGGATTTGGGTTGAATCTGCCATTGATTTTCCCGAAGAAGAAATTGACTTTCTTTCAGACCAAAACCTGTGTAACAACTTCAAACAAGTGCAACAAACCCTGCAAACACTGTCCCACAGTGCACAAAGTGGGCAACGTTTAAACGAGGGGATTGAAGCGACCATCATCGGTCAACCAAATGTCGGCAAATCAAGTTTGCTCAATGCATTAACCGAACGTGACAGTGCCATCGTCTCTGAAACAGCTGGCACAACCAGAGATGTGGTTCAAGTCACTGTGCAAATACAGGGGCTCAGTGTACATTTCAACGACACCGCTGGTTTACGAAACAGCGATGATGCCATTGAACAAGAAGGCATCAAAAGAGCTTGGCATAGCATCAACCAAGCAGACCTCGTCCTGGTATTAGCCGAAGCGGGCGAATCCAATCCAATTTGGCAGAACCTTGAACTCCCTGAAGATAAGCTCATTAAGATATTTAATAAAATCGATTTGCACAATGACTTTGTTGTTCCTGCCGATGCCATGGCCATTTCCGCCAAGACTGGCATCGGCTTAGATGCACTCAAACATCAGATTTGCACCACGGTCGATTACAAGCCGCAAGAAGGTTTGTACAGCGTCCGCAGTCGCCACTTATCAGCCATAGAACGCGCCACCAATCATCTTCAAAGCGCACACCAACTTTTACAACAACGTCAGGGGGAATTGTTGGCAGAAGAACTGTCCTTGGCCGCTACTGCGCTTGGTGAGATTTCAGGACAAGTATTGGCAGATGATTTGTTGGGTGATATTTTCACCAAGTTCTGCATTGGAAAATGATAAAAAAGCGCCCTGATCCTATAGTGCAAAGAACGTCTATCATGCGCGCATGAACGGCAAGACTGGATTAGTGATTCCGCGTTTTGCGCAATCAATTGATGCCATTCATATACGACCCGGTCAGTTTTTTCAGTGTCCATAAAACCATTAATATTTGACAGAATATCTTTATGATTAACCACATCGGACTCGTACCCCAAGGCGCTGAAGGCTATCAAATTGCACAATCATTGGCGCCAAATCAGCAAACACTGATTATTGCCAAAGACATTCATGCGGCTAAGCGATTGGAGAGCGAACTGCAAATGCTCCGCCCCGATTGTAAGATCGTGTTGTTTCCTGATCGTGAAATTTTGCCTTATGATGCTTTTTCTCCACCCGCCGATCTGGTGTCTAAGCGCTTATCTGTATTGGCCGATTTGGTCAATGGACAACCCTTGTGCTTGATTGTAGCCGTACAGACATTCATGCACTATTTACCCCCCACATCGTGGTTGGCGGGCGAGCAATTTCAGTTTGAAGTCGGCCACAAATTAAACATTGCAACCTTTATTGAGCGCTTGGGCAAAGCGGGTTATGTGCGTACCCAAACGGTGGAACAACCCCGTGAATTTGCTTCAAGGGGGTTTTTATTTGATGTGTTCCCCATGGGACAGCACTTACCCTTTAGGATTGAATTCTTTGATGATGAAATTGAAAACATTCGGATATTCAACCCAGATACTCAGCGCACGCTTGAACATGTCACCAAAATAGATTTGCTGCCCGCACACGAGTTTACCTTAACCGCCGACGCCATTCGCCACTTTAGAAACCAATACATTGATCATTTTGAAGTTGACAGCCGTTCCAACATTTATCAATCGGTCAGTGATGGCAAACCCTTTATGGGCATTGAAGCCTTCATTCCGTGGCTCCACCCCAATGGGTGCGAATCGCTGTTAAATTATTTGCAACCCACAGCCCATCATATTATTTGTGAGGGCGTCTGGCTTGGCGCCAAACGGTTTTACAAAGACTGCCAAGACCGATATAACAATCGACGGTCACTCGCTCAACCGAGTTTGGCGCCTGAAACCTTATTTTTTGAACCGAAATTATTGAAGGCAACCTTGACCGAACGGTCTCATACCTCATTGCACACAGCACGCCAAACCATCGCTCAAGGCACCGTCAATGCCCCCTTGCGCCCCATTGGAGCCAATGCCATTAATGGCATCCAAACATTGATCAATCTAAGTGATTTAAAAGCGCAAAACATCATTTGTTGTTTAGAAAGTCGTCGCTCATTGGAGCATTGTCAGCGCGCATTTGGGCAGTTGGGCGTTGTTTCCCAACAAGTAGAACGCTGGCAAGACGCCATACTAATGAACGTTGAGAAGCAAGGGGTGAGCCTGATGATCGCGCCATTTTTGCGCGGCTTCTTCGATAAGGACCAGTCACGACTTGTACTCACTCAATTTGAGTTGTTTGGCGATGAGGCCATGGTTGAGCCCAAACACGTTAACATGCAACGCCGTGTGCATCACGATTTCCAAACAGCACTGCATAATTTGAGTCAATTGGAGCTTGGTGCCCCAGTAGTCCATGCCGACCAAGGCGTTGGTCGATTCAATGGATTACAAACATTAGACATCAATGGTCAAATGCAAGATTTCATTTGCCTGCTCTATGCCGACAACGATAAATTTTATTTGCCCATTCATGACCTTGACTTGCTCAGCCCTTATGTGGGGAATTCTGACCTGGCGCCCTTACACAAACTCGGCGCAACCCGTTGGAATAAGGAAAAAGAAAAAGCTCAGAAAAAAGCCGAAGACGTTGCCGCACAGTTATTGGAAGTTTACGCCAAACGGGAAGCACGTGAAGGATTGGGCATTGAGGTCACCGACGACTACCTCCGCTTTTCTGACGAATTTAGTTTTGTAGAAACGCCCGACCAAGCTCAGACCATTCAAGCCGTCATTGACGATTTGGCGCAAATCAAGTCTATGGATAGACTGGTCTGTGGCGATGTGGGATTTGGCAAAACAGAGGTTGCCATTCGAGCCGCCTTTATCGCCGCCATGGCAGGCAAACAAGTGGCCATATTGGTGCCCACTACGCTGTTGGCCAATCAGCATTATCAAAATATCAGCGATCGCTTTAGTCATTGGCCCATCCGAGTGGGCTTGGTGTCACGATTGCAAAGCAATGCCACCAATAAAAAAACCTTAGAAGCACTGGCTAATAATCAATTGGAAGTGCTGATTGGCACCCACCGTCTGTTACAACCTGATGTGATGTTTTGCCAATTGGGCTTGGTGATTATTGACGAAGAACACCGCTTTGGGGTCAAACAAAAAGAACGCTTTAAAGCCATGCGCGCCGAAGTCAATATCTTAACCATGACGGCAACGCCCATCCCCCGCACACTGAATATGGCATTTTCAAAACTGCGCGATATTTCCATCATTGCCAGCCCGCCCCCCAATCGGGTTGCCATTCAAACCTTCGTCCGTGAATGGGATCAAGCCCTCATTAAAGAAGCCATCTCGCGTGAAATTTACCGCGGTGGACAAGTGTTCTTCATCCATAACGACATCAGCAGCATAGAAAGAATGCGCCGAACCTTGTTGGAACTTATGCCTGATTTAGATGTGGGCATTGCCCACGGTCAAATGCCCGAGAAAGAGATGGAAGTCGTTATGGAGGCATTCTATCATCAGCATCAGCAGGTCTTATTGTGCACTACCATTGTTGAAAATGGCATTGACATTCCAAACGCCAATACCATCATCATCAACAGAGCAGATAAATTTGGATTGGCGCAGTTGCATCAATTGCGAGGTCGAGTCGGTCGCTCTGACCACCAAGCCTACGCCTATTTGTTTGTGCCGAGCCTGTCATTACTCAAAGGCGATGCACGCAAACGCTTGGATACCATTGCCAAAGCGCAAGATTTGGGTTCTGGATTTCAATTGGCCATCCAAGATTTAGAAATTCGAGGCGCGGGTGAACTCTTGGGGGACCAACAAAAAGGGCACATTCAACTCATTGGCTTTAATCTTTATATGGAAATGTTAGAGCGCGCCATCAATAATATGAGCGATCAAGACCTTCAATCCGATGCCCCTGTACAAGCCAAACCATTGGAATTAAACTTAGGCGTCAATGCCTTGATTCCCGCGGATTATATTGATGATGTGCCAACCCGCTTAAATTTGTATCAACGAATCAATCAAACGCACGGCACCGATCAATTATTGGACATTCGCCATGAGTTAATCGACCGTTATGGGCGTTTGCCCGATGAGTGCGAGCATCTTTTTCAAACACATTTGCTCAAACATTTGGCCAGACCCATCGGTTTAGAAAAAATTTATGCCAATGACCAGCAGCTGCAACTGCAATTTAAAACAGATGCCCCCATAAATACGTCAGTGCTTATTCGTCAAATACAACAAAATCCTGAACATTGGCGTTTGAGAAATGCCACCACTTTGGTCATTCAACAATCCAGTGATACCTTTGAACAACGCTATCACCAACTCACCGAAATAATCAATATGTTATCGCCTGAGGGATAACGTAAAATAGCCATTCCATCCACAGAGAAATAACCCATGAACCACCATCGACTCATTATTTTAGGATCCGGCCCAGCGGGTTATTCTGCAGCCGTTTATGCCGCTCGCGCTAATTTAGAACCAACCCTCATTACCGGCATTGAACAGGGTGGACAATTGACCACAACCACCGATGTTGACAACTGGCCCGGCGATCATGCTGGCGTACAGGGTCCAGAATTGATGGATCGAATGCTTAAACACGCCGAACGATTTGGCACAGCCGTTATTTTTGACCATATAAATCACGTTGATTTATCCGAACGACCCTTCAAACTACAAGGCGATACAGGCAAATTCAGTTGTGATGCGCTCATCATCGCCACGGGCGCTTCGGCGATGTATTTGGGCCTGCCTTCCGAAGAGCAATTTAAAGGGCGAGGTGTTTCTGCCTGCGCCACTTGTGATGGCTTTTTTTATCGCAATCAAAAGGTTGCTGTGATTGGCGGTGGCAATACAGCCGTTGAAGAGGCGCTGTACCTCTCAAACATTGCAGAAAAAGTTTTCTTAGTACATCGTCGAGACCAATTCAGAGCGGAAAAAATCCTCATCAAACAACTGATGAATAAAGTCGAAGAAGGTCGCATTGAATTGGTGTTGAACCACACCCTGGATGAAGTCCTTGGCGATGACAGTGGTGTCACCGGTGTACGCTTAGCATCCATACAAGATGGTAAGACTCAGTCAATCGAACTTATGGGCGTATTTATCGCGATTGGCCACAGTCCCAACACCGAGCTCTTTCACAATCAACTGGTGTTGAAAAATAATTACATTGTCGTCAATAGCGGACTCAATGGCAATGCCACCGCCACGAGTGTTGAAGGCGTATTTGCTGCGGGTGATGTCAGCGATCACATTTATCGTCAGGCCATTACATCTGCTGGTACGGGTTGTATGGCGGCTTTGGATGCCGAGAAATATTTGGATCAGCTTTCATAACTTTTGCACACTTGTTGTCACCATGCCATTAGCAGAATTCATTCCGAAAGATGCGCCTGAAAGTTATTTTCCGACCTTAAATCACGAACATTCTAACTATTTAAATCTCATCGCCGTCACTGAAAATTTAACGGCAAAACGTGTTTTAAGCGCCTATCAACAAGGCATATTCCCCTGGTACGAATCCGATGATTTATTTTATTGGTTCATGCCGCATCCTCGGATGGTTTTTATACCCAATCAGTGGCAGGCATCACGTAGTCTTCGACGCCTGAATAAAAAAGCAAATGCTTTGCACATCACGTTCAATCAAGCATTTGAGCAAGTTATGCACGGTTGTCAACAGCCTCGTGCAGGCGATTGCGACACTTGGATAACTCAGAATTTTTTAAGGGTTTATCAACAACTACATCTGCAAAAATGGGCGCACAGCATTGAAGTCTGGCAAGGTAAGCGCTTGGTCGGTGGGTTGTACGGACTCGGTATTGGCCATATGTTTTTTGGTGATTCGATGTTTTCAAAAATTGAAGGTGCTTCAAAAATTGCGTTTATGGCATTGATGGCAAAAGCGCACGAACTGAACTGGAACTGCATCGATGGACAGGTAGAATCCGATCATTTAAAACTATTGGGTGGTACGCTGATTTCGCGCAGAAAATACCTTGATTTATTGAGCAATAACCCGAACCAAAAGATCATATTAAACTAATCGTAACTTGATCGTAAAAGCGTGGTTTATAACTATCGAACCGCTCGAAAATCTATTTGTTCAGAAACCGCAACTATGGCATCGGACAAGACTTGCAGCCTTTAGCCAAAGTCTGACATTACTGATCGGGTTCCTTACTGAGAATGGCCACAACACCCCCGACGGTAATGGCAACAATGCCAATGATTGTGATCCAATCTGGTTTGGATGAAAACAATAAAATGCCCCAGATAATCGCAAATATAATGTAAGTAAAATCGATGGTAACAACGATGGCTGGGTGACCAATCTGATAAGCAAATGTTTCGCCAATCTGACCAATGCTGCCTATGATAGCCATGACTGCCAGCACACCAACCATCATCAGAGTCACTTCAGACCACTGACCCAATATAAAATGATGCTCTGAAATGACGCTAGGAGACCAGTCGATCTGAGGCAACAACACACTGGCCAGCCCACCCACAATGATGTAAAACATATTTAAATACACCGTTAACACGGCTGGATTTTCTTGCCGACAATACGATCTTGTGATGATGATGACCACTGCATACACAATCGATGAAAACAATGGCAATAGCGCATAATAACTAAAATCACTTGAGTTGGGTTGAATGACCAACAACACGCCAATAAATCCAATGACGAATGCAATCCAATTTCTATAGTTGATGCGATCATCTAAAAACAACCAACTGAACAGATTGACAAATAGGGGTAAGGTGTAAAACACCGCCGCCGCAATAGACAGGGGCACAACTTGAATGGACACATAGTAGGCTGACCAAGCGCACAGCAATAAGGCATTTCTGATTAAGTTCGCCACCATGTTCTGAGGGAATAATGACGTGCTTCTTTGCCATCCTTTGATGAGAATGATCAACACAGGTAAACTGATAAGAGACCGTAACACAAAGATTTGCCACAGAGTGAAATGTGCGCCATATTTTTTGACCAGGGCGTCGGCAAATGAAACCATCATCATGGCGATCAGCATGACGCCAATGGAAAGCATGGTATGATCTTGTCGCATCGTATAAACGCGCTTAACCGAGTTGACGTATTGTCATTAAAACGTTACAAGACAAAATGTTTCAAACATTCAGGGTTCAACAATGCATTTATATTTTTAACTGACTCACCATGGATGACCGATTTTACCGCTATTTCTGATAATTTGCCATTGCGCGTTTTGGGAACATCTGGCACGGCATAAATAACCGAAGGCACGTGTCTTGGCGAGCACGATTGGCAAATTTTTTGCTGAATCGCTTGCTTGAGTTGACTGTCTAAGGCATGGTTGTTCGCCATAACAACAAACAATATGATCCGCACATCTTGGTCTTGTTCGTGGGCGACCACGACGGATTCTGTTATTTCATCAAATTGATCGACTTGTTGGTAAATCTCGGCACTGCCGATTCGTACCCCTTGGGGGTTTAAGACGGTGTCAGATCGACCATAAACGATCACCCCCTGATGATTGGTGAGCTCTATGTAATCGCCGTGCGTCCAAACGCCCTCAAATTTTTTGAAATAAGCCGATAGATATTGTTCACGTCCAGATTGCCCCCAAAAGTAAATGGGCATCGATGGAAATGGTTGGGTGCAAACCAGTTCACCTTTCTGTTGAACCAATGGGCGGCCGTCGTCGTCAAACACTTGAACGGCCATACCCAATCCCCTCACTTGAATTTCACCCGGGAACACCGGCAAGATTGGACAGCCTAAAATAAAACAAGACAAAATATCCGTGCCCCCACAAATAGAAGCAAGATGAACGCTGGATTTTATGTGACTATAAACATACTCAAAATCAGCCACCGACGAGGGTGAACCTGTCACCAATATTTGACGTAAGCACTCAAGTGGTTGACTGTCCTTGATATTGACCTTATCTTTGGCCAAGGTATTGATATATTTTGCCGATGTGCCAAAATGTGTCACCCCAACCCGCTGAGCATATTCAAAAAGAATAGACGGCCGGTGAACCAGTGGAAATCCTTCGTACAACACGATACTCGCCCCACTGCCTAATGCGCTGATTTGCCAATGCCACATCATCCAAGCACAGGTGGTAAAGTAAAAAACGCGATCCTTGGGCTTTATATCACAGTGCAAACGGTGTTCTTTTAAATGCTGTATCAGTACATTACCCGCCCCATGCACAATGCATTTTGGGGCGCCAGTGGTGCCCGACGAATACATGATGTAAACGGGGTCATTGAATGCCACCTTGTCAAACCGAAGCGGCCGAACTTCAGTGGATTGGGTGATCGCTTCATAACTGAGCCCATCAGGTAATTCTAAGGGGACAAGCGTCACCCAAATGGTGTGCTTAAGCGCGGCGATTTTTGCAGCAATGTTTTGAATTTTAGCGCGACAATCAATTTGTTTTTGATTGTAGTAGTAGCCATTATGGGCAAATAATATTTTGGGTTGCGTTTGGCTGAATCGTTCCAATATGGCCGCTTCACCAAAATCGGGCGAGCATGCTGTCCAAATACCACCGAGAGAGGTCACAGCGAGCATGGCAACCACAGCTTCTGGGCAATTGCCAATAACCCCCGCTGCGCAATCGCCTTTGCTAAAACCTTGGGCGCGAAGCCTTTGTTGTACTTGAGACACTTGGGCGACTAATGCGCCCCAGATAAGGGTTTTCTCAACCACGGATTCTGCTTGAAAATAGATGGCAACATCATCGGGATTGTGATGCGCATATTTGAGTAGGTTTTCGGCAAAATTTAAGCGAATGCCAGAAAACCACGCGCCATCGATGGGGGTTGCACCCTTGCTGTAAACTGCTTGACATTGTCCTTCAGCCACAATACCGCTGTCATCATAAAACGCTTGCCAAAATGCCTCAAAATCGGTGATCGACCATTGATATAAATCATCGTAGGTTGCCAAATCAATGTTAAATCGCTGTTGACAATATTGCATAAATGCAAGCAAATTGCTTTGCTGAATCAATTGCTCTGTCGGTTGCCAAACCGCTACTGCATTCATTTAGTTGTCCTCAAAATTGATACTTTGCTCCTATTATTGCCCTTGATACTACGACGCTTGTTTTTGTAACCAATGGGCAACACCGCTGCCACTGATGAACATGTCAGGTTCACAAAAAGCCATGACTTGACTCAGTTGAGGTTCGGCCATTTGCTGACCCAACCACTGCCTGAATTTGTCTTTAAGGGCATGAATGACTTCGATTCGCGTACACTGATTTGAAAATCTCTCTGTAAAACTGACGATTTCTTCAATACGCTGAACCAGTAGATTGATCAGTGCTTTATCGTTCGGTATGAGATCAAAATGCGCCAGAGCAAAAAATTTTGCTTGGGTGTTATGTTGTTTCTTGATGGTTTCAATCATCACTTCGGGTTTGAATTGGCTGGGTGGCGTAATTGGAAACAGAAAAGAAGCAATGTCCGCATTTCTGTTATATCGCGCGCCCATTGAGTCGCCTGCCAGTAATATACCACTGGTTGAATCAAAAAGACTCAAGTGATGCCACGCATGACCCGGTGAATAAATTACTTCAAGCGAACGATGACCCACTGTCAGGACCGCACCATCATCGAGTGGCGCTATTCGATCGGGTTCAATGGGTTGAACCACACCATAGGTTTCTTGGGTGAATTTCTCACCATAAACGCCCATCGTGCCAGCGATCAGCTGACTGGGATCCAACAAATGCTTCTCACCGCTTGGATGTATTCGGACTGTGGCGTTTGGTAAATGCTGTATTAACTGCCCCGTACCGCCCGCATGGTCCAAATGAACATGTGAGGGGATCACATAGCGAACCTGCTCAGGCGAAAATCCTTTGGCTTTGAGAAAATCTAAAATGACTGCGACGCTGCGATTAACGCCGCAATCGAAAAGGGCTAGTTCACCTTGAGATTCAACGACGTAACAAGCGGTGTGTAGGGGGCGATAGTAGAGTGTATCTACAACATACACCCCAGAAGAATCACACGTCGCAAAATACGCCATTAAAGCGCAACAACAACGCGACCTTGATGTTGACCAGCGAGCATTTTTTCACAATGGGCCGCAATTTCTTCTAGTCCAATGCTTTCCGAGCGGATGGCATCATAATCCGAATCGCTTAAATGTTTTGCCAATAATTGCCAAGCCGCCTCACGGACCGACAGCGGCGCGGAAACCGAATCAACACCAGCCAGATTGACACCTCTTAAGATAAAAGGCATGACTGTGGTTGTCAGGTCAAATCCACCCGCTAAGCCACACATGGTGATGGTCGAGCCATAATTGGCTTCTGCCAGAATGCGTGCCAAAGTTTTGGAGCCAACCGTATCGACCCCAGCCACCCATTTTTGCCGTTCCAATGGACGGGCATCTGTGCCAAATTCTGCCCGATCAATGACCGTGCTTGCGCCTAATTTTTGCAAATATTCTGTGGCTTCTGGTCGGCTCACCGAGTGCACATCATAACCCATTTTGGCTAGCAATCGTACGGCAAAACTGCCCACACCGCCACTGGCGCCAGTGACCACAACGGGTCCTGAATCGGGTTTGACTTGAGCGTCCAATATTCGCTGTACACAAAGGGCGGCGGTCAAACCACCTGTGCCTATGACCATACTGCGGTCGCCTGCAAGCGATGCGGGTGTTTCAACCAACCATTTGGCTTTTAAGCAAGCGTATTCAGCAAAACCACCGTAGTGATTTTCGCCAACGCCCCAGCCAGTTAAGATGACGCTCATGCCAGGTTTGATCCGGTCATCGCCTCCTTCAACCACTTCTCCGACCAAATCAATGCCAGGCACAAATGGGAATTCACGAATGATTTTGCCTTTGCCTGTCACAGCGAGTGCATCTTTATAATTGATAGACGAGTAAGACACCTTGACCAAAGTATCGCCTTCTGGCAGATTATCTGCCGTCAATGTAGCCACTGATGATAAGGTCTTTTTGTCTTCTTGATTTAATAATAATGCTTTAAAGTTCGGTGCTTCCATTGTATGATCCTATTGTATGAGGCTGATGAATGGGCGGTTAGCCAGTATGAATGCAAATCATACTTTGTTTAGGCTGAACCGGCGATGCCCACGGAATAAACGTTCGCTCAGAACTTGTGTACAAACATGTGCACAGCCCTGACATAAACAATCATTTTACCTTGAAATCATGCTTTGTACAATTGAACTGACACTAAAATCAATCCACTCAAGCATTTCTGCTACTTGGTTGGCCTTGGCTTTGTATTCAGTTGCTCGTAAATAATAATGGGTTCGCATAACTGTTTATAGCCACAGACTGAACGCCCTTCTCCAGCGACGCGAAAACCCAAGCGAGTCAACATCTTGCTCGAAGCACTATTGCGCACCAATACCCGCGCCATGATTCTCCTTAATTTTAAATCCTCAAAAGCATAGTCAATCATGGTTTGACAGGCTTCTGTGGCGTAGCCTTTGCGCCAGTAATCAACGCCAAGCCAATAAGCAATTTCAGTCTCATCTGATTGAATGTTTAACAATGAAAACGTGCCCATAAGCCTACTGCAAGATTGAAGCACTATGGCAAAAGACACCTCGCTTTGCTCCAGCCAACCTTGCTGAGTTTGAGCAATCCATTGGCTGGCCAATCCTTCTGGATAAGGATAAGGAATGGATGCGGTCACACTGGCGATGCGTTGATCATTGGCCAACTGTTGAATGGCTGGTGCATCTTGTTTTGTCAGTGGCCGCAACAGCAACCTTGGGCTATTAAAACTTGGTTGAACGGGCATTTTAATATGGCTGAAAATATAAGTTTTGACTGCTCATTCATTCCCCTCCGATGAAAGCTTGCTGGCGCCATGCTTCATAAACCACCACACTGACAGCATTGGCCAAATTCAAACTGCGGCTATTCGCCACCATGGGCAGTCGGCAATGTCGGTTTGCGTCAATTTTGGCTAAATTTTCAGCCCCCAAACCTTTGGTTTCCGAACCAAATAACACAACGCAGTCTTTTTCAAAGCGCATGGTTTGAATCAATTGATCGGTTTTTGTGGTCAGAGCATAGACGGGTAGGTCTGCTAAAGTCAGTAAGCAATCTGCTAACGAATCATGTTCTATTAAAGTCATGTATTCGCGATAATCCAAACCAGCACGGCGCAATTTTTTATCGTCTAAACTAAAACCATAAGGTTTGATTAAATGTAATTGAGACCCTGTATTTGCTGCCAATCGGATGATGGCGCCAGTATTTGATGGGATCTCGGGTTCATACAAGACGATGTGAATCATGGTATGGCTTCAGTCGCCTCAAGGGCTTCAATCGAACGCTTTAAATCATCCGAAAATTCATGGTGCAATTGCTGATTAAAATCTTGTGCTGTTGCCTCCCAATCCAAAGTAAAACCATAATAAGACTTAGAAGATAAATCATTATTTTGACCAATTAATTGATACACATCTTGACCGGCTTGATCAAATCTAAAAGCAAAACTCCATCCGCCGTGATAATCATTGCTCACGGAGGGTGTGCTCAAAGTATAAATATCATCCCCTTGATCATCAACCATTAAAGCAAATCCGTTATGCGAGGCAATGCCTCCATTAAAATTATGGTGGATTCGAAAATAGCGATCATTGCCCGCATAATCAGCAAATAAGCTCAAACTAATGTCCCAAGCGGCCGCGACAATGGCCACATTATTGGCATAATATTGATCATTGCCTTGCATCTCTATAAATGCCCCAATGGCTGAATGGGCCGAAGCACCCACACCATAGCGGGAGGCTAAATAAATGTCATCACCAGAGCCTTCGTACAACAGCCCTAATCCGAAGAAATAGCCAGTCCCTAAGCTAAAATTCCCTGTCTGATATTGATCATTGCCCGCTTGATCCAACAATACGCCAATGCCGCCTCTGGCATAACCTCTAAATCCAATACCCACCGCTTGCGAAGCGCCTTGAAAAATGCCTTGGGTGCCGTAGGATGATGGTTTATGCGTACCCGAGATATACTCATCATCACCGCTTCCATCAAGTATGAAGCCCGTACCACAGGTTCCGCCGACGCCTTGCACATAAAGCGAGCCGCTATAGCGATCATCCCCTGCATCATCGACCAACTGCGCCAATCCAAAAAATGCACTGCCCTGTCCATATTGATGTACGTTGTAGCGGTCATCCCCTGCATCATCCTGTAACAAACCCACGCCAATCCAGGCCATGCCTTGGGCAAAATTTTTGCTCAAATAAATGTCATTGCCCGCCCAATCAAACAACCCACTAACGGCCATTAATGCGCCCCCTTGCGCAAAATCGGACGTTGCATAATACTTATCATCGCCCGCTTGGTCGATAATGACCGACACTTTGTTTTGTGGATCAGCATGATTCACACCAAAATACCAGTCATTGCCGCCCACATCAATCAACAGCGCGACGCGTTCTCTATAGGTGTTATCGCCTTTGCCACCAATGATGACTTTGCCATAGCTGCTGTCTTTCATCATGACGGTTTCATAGAATAATGGGGGGTCAGGACGTTCTTTCTCAATGAGCGCTTCAATTAAAGCCATAAGTTTCTTATCATTGAGTTGTTTAATCATCTTCCCAGCAGTCAACATTTTGCTTAAATCAACCTGCTGTATCAACTCAAAAAAGTTTTGGTTTTGCCGATGAAGGGTCAATTCATCGCCCTTTCCGAGGTTGATGTAAAAGCTTTGAGAAAAACGATCGGCCACTTTTTTTGATAAGTCGGCTAATTGTTGTTGTTGGTCTTCATCGAGTGCCGCAAAAGCCTGGTCTCGTAATCTGCCAATGCGATTGATGTGTTCGATCAGTTGATCCATCAATTCAGACAAATCCTCAGCTTGCCAAGTGATTGGGGTCTGAGGCGAAGCGCTGTCCAACATCCAGCGATCCATGAGTGGGAAAGCGTCTTGAGCTTGTAACAGTTGATCTGCCAAATAATGATTGGCTGCCAGAGATTTGTGGGGTTTTAAGCGCATGTACTGAAAAGCATCTTTGCGGCATAAGCCATCGACTTGACCTTGCCAAAGTTCATCCTTCGCATAGCGGTAGCGCAAATCATTCCACTCATCGGTCAAACCGGTTGCATGGATTAGGGTCAGGGCTTGCTCACCGTACTTTGCCTTCAGATCTTTGTCTTGGGGCATCAAT
Source organism: Gammaproteobacteria bacterium (assembly GCA_965277775.1). GTDB lineage: Bacteria > Pseudomonadota > Gammaproteobacteria > CAKMZV01 > CAKMZV01. The sequence continues at coordinate 766,852 of OZ255843.1, forward strand.
TGATCGGGTTTGGGTAAATCGGTGACTTTTCCTTGAACTTTCAGCCCCAGTGTTGCCACAATTTTTTGGCGTTTTTTCTGTTTTTCCAAGGTGATTTTAACTTGCTCATCAACGCCCTTATGTTCAAATTTTTCGGTGATTTCTGCTTCTATAAAAGGCTGTTTCTGTCCTGCTTCATCAACCAATAAGCGACTTAATCGCACCACATCCAATGTGATATTTGCGCCAACTTTCTTAAATTCAAAAAGGTAATCACGCAATGCCGACGACTGTTTCTTTTCTGCCACATCGTCTAAAACTTTGTCGTCGTACTTGAGAATGATGTCATCACGCAACATCCCAGCGCGGTGCGCGGCTGAATTGGGCAATACAATCGTGACCTTGTAGCCTTTTTTAATGGTGCCGTCTGAAATTTTATCGACGTCTATAACCCGTAGTCCCACGCCCAAAAATGCCTTTTCCTCGCTCATTAACTCTTTGTCTGTAAGAGGGGTATCCATATGCTGGACAATTTCAGGCACCGTCTTTATTTTTGACGTTTGGTCGGACATGGCCATACAGCCCAAACCTAAGGCAGCAACAATAAAAACACTGGGTCGAATCATGGTTTAATTATATGACGTTCCTTGCTTGCTTGCGAAGGATGTAGGGCAATCAAGTTCGTTCAGTCCTATCCCGCCTAACTATCAAACATTCATTGATTTAACGCAACATAGAAGCGATGGTCCAAACTTGAATGAAACTTCGAGGTTGTTCTTTGCGTATGGTTTGAGCAATGGCACTGACGGTAGAACCCGTGGTGATCACGTCATCGATCAAAAGAACGCCTTGCTCAACTTGCGCATTGGGCAAGCATGCAAAGGCATTTCGAACGTTAGATCGCCGTTTTTTTGCTTTTAAGCCTGTCTGACTGAGGGTCTTTTTAATTCGAATCAATTCGTGAGAACGATCTGCAATGCCCAAGGATTTCGATAAGAGTCGGCTTATTTCATATGATTGGTTATAACCACGTTCCTGCAACTTACTGCTGTGTATTGGAACGGCCATCAATGTTTCAACCAAGAAATGTGGCACCAGTGTGGTCTGCATCAGCTGACTGAATAACTTGGCATAAAATAATTTTCCACCGTACTTGTATTGATGAATCCATTGTTGAACGGGTGGATCGAAAAAAAATAAACTTTGTACTTCGTCCACATATTTTGGCGGTGGAATATGCAAGTGATTGATCCACGGTAAATTTTGCGCACACGGCGTACACAAATCTTTGTTCCAACAGGGTCGATGACAGTGAACACAAAATGCGAGCATTCAGTCATTATGAAGGTCAGCATACGGACATATGTCCTGAATGACAAGAAGCGTGTTTGATTAAAGGTGGGATGTCAACGAGTCTTCAACGCACCTCAGCAGCTGCTACCGTTGCTTTCTTTCGAACCTGGCGGGTTTTACAACGCTCAGCCGTAAAGGGTCAACACCCCACAGCCATTGTACCCATTTATGTACTAAAAAGCATCTATTGCTCTGTGCGCGCCTCTGTCCGATATTTGTTTTGAAATTGCCCTATACAAGTGGGGGTGCATCTATTTATAAGCCACAAATGAGGCAAACGATCGATTGTAATACCAGCAAACGGGGTGATTAAATTGGGCTTTTTGTAAGCGCTCTATATGCATCTCAAGCGTCTCAGTTTGCATGATGTTTTCTAAGGACTGACGCTTTTGGCTTATTTCTAACTCGCTGTAACCCATTTGACGTTTGAAATCTAAATGCAATTTTTGTAGTTGTGCCTGTTGCTCAGCCTGAACAACATGGGTTTTTTCAGACAAAATGAGTAAACCTTGGTCATTGAGCGCCTCATAAATTGCATGGACCACATCGTCCCTTTTTTGCGGCGACAAAAATTGTAAAGTGAAGTTCAAAATCACCACATCAGCGTTGTTTATCTCTAACGATTCTATGGGCTGCTCAACAAATTGAATATGGTGTTGTTGCTTAAAACTTTCAATGCGCGCTTTGGCACGGTTGAGCATTGCCGATGAGCAATCGACGGCAATCAGCTTGATGGGCTTTTTGATGGCTGTCAGCAAGCTCAAGCTCAAACTGCCTGTGGCGCAACCTAAATCATAAACCGTCAATGAATCTTTATCCAGCGCATGGTTTTGTACCATGCCTGTGATGCCTTGACATATTTCGCCATAACCTGGAATTGAGCGGTTAGCCATGTCCTCAAAAACAACCGCCACTTTTTCATCAAATTGAAAATCGTGGTTGGCCAAGGGCTTGCGATAAAGGGTGTCTTTCATTTTGAATCACTCGGACGCGTTTTTTTAAATTGACTGATGGCAATGCCACTGAGAATGAGCATGGCGCCGATCAAATGATGCATACCCAATTGTTCGTTCAAAAAAATGATGCTTAATATGGCAATAAATAAGGGCATAAGATGAATACTCTGGCTGGTAAAGTTGGCTCCAAAAACCTGAATGCAGTGGTTGTAAGATAGGAATGCCAAAATAGACGGGATCAAAATGACGTATCCATAAAACCATAATAACGCGTTTTGAATGGGCGGAAATTGCACATCCATGAATATCCAAAGAATCAATAAGAAAAATGTGCCCATCAAAAGCGTGGCGCTGAAAAATTCGGATGCACTCAACGCAGCCGGCCTATAGCGCAAACAAAATGAATAAGTGGCCCAGGTAACTGCGGCAATCAAAATAAAGTAATCGCCCTCGTTTATTCGGAAATTGTAGAGGGCGCTCAACTGAAGTTTTGAAATTAACGCCAGCACGCCCGTGATGGAGAGCGCAATGCCAAACAATTGCATTTTGTTTATTTTTTCAGAAAGCACCATCGTACTTAAGAGTAAAGTAAAAATTGGAATGGTACTGTTTAATATGCCTGCGTTTGAGGCCAAAGTGCTTTTTAAGCCGATGTAGACCAATGTATTGTAGGTACTGACACCGAGGAAGGAAAGCCACAATAGCATTTTCCAATGTTCGTACAATACATGGCGTTTTCTATAGAGCGCTGTCAAGAAAAAAGGCGCAAACAGCAAGGTTGCGCCACCCCACCGAATAACCACCAAAGAATAGGGGTCAATGTCGCCAGAGAACAGGCGCCCTAAGACAAAATTTCCGCTCCAACACAGCGGGGCAACAACAAGCAATCCCCACTGTAGGTGGTTGGAGGTTGGTTTCATGAATCAGAAAATTAATTCTTTATCTATTATTCTAAATTTGGTTCCAAGTCTTCAATGACCAGACGACCATAATAACGAATGTCATGCGCGCCACAGTCTTTTAACAACTGCCCTGCTCGGTAACGTTGTTCTTCGGTTTCTACAGGCACACTGACCAATACATGACCTTGGGTGAGTTCATCTCGCACCAAATCGAAAAATGCCTTTTCCTCGCCTTGCGCCAGATTTTGCCAACCGCGGACAAATTTTGCCCAAAGTCCATGATGTTCCCCATCTGGATCAATAAAATGCAATCCTTCTTCGCCGAAAGATTCATCAATTTCATTGTCATCAAAGCCACTTTTTCTAAGGCTTTCAACGGCAGCATCGGCTTTATCACGTTGGTCTAGAAAAGCCACCACTCGATTGGTTGGATAAACTGTAAAGTGTGCGTCATCATGCTTTAACATTGTCATTTCCCTTAATAGCTCGTTTATATGCGTCTATGTTACTCCCTTATTGGATAATTTTCAAGTCAAAGCCGTGTTTTTAATGACTAAACTATCCCTTTAATAAAAACCGCTGTCATTCAAAATGTTTGGGCTTGTTGTATTCATGACTCGACTTTGCATTTAAGCCTCAACACCCACAAGGCCAATAAATGACGCGATGGGCTCTGCGGACCAAAGTTCAGATAATCGCAAGGATCATCACTTGAAAAAACGCTAAGTACAACCATATAACATATAAGTTAAATGAAATTAAGGAGCCTATTTCCCTATTATGAATATTGAAAAGTGTACAACACCTTTACAGAAAAGTTTTATAGAAGCCCAATCTTTGGCAAATCAAAAAGATCACAGCGCCATAGAACCCATACATTTATTACATGCAATGCTCTCAATTTCAGAGAGCGCAAAAAATCTTTTACGACTCGCTGAAGTTCAATCAGGCCGTTTGCATAAATCGTTAGAGCGCGCCATGGATGAATTGCCTAAGGTTCGCGAAGCAGTCAGTCATATCCCCATCAGTCCCTCGCTCAATAAAATCCTATTACAAGCCGAAAAATTAAGCACTAAAGCGGGCAACAGCTATTTGTCAAGCGAATGGGTTATTTTAGCCATGGCGCAATCAGGCCACAAAGTCGCTCAATTACTTTCTGACTGTGGGGCAAGGGCTGACAATCTCAACAAAGCCATTGAGACCACCCACCAAGATGGCGCCGTTAATAATCAAGATGAAACCGATCAAAAAGGCGCCTTAGAAAAATATGCCATCGATTTAACCGCCGCCGCCATGGAAGGTAAACTAGACCCTGTGATTGGTCGAGATGAGGAAATCAGACGAACCATCCAAGTCCTACAAAGACGATCAAAAAACAACCCCGTTCTTATTGGTGAGCCTGGGGTGGGTAAAACGGCTATTGTTGAAGGTTTGGCTCAACGAATCATCAATCAAGAAGTGCCCGATGGCTTGCTCAACAAGAAAGTCTTATCGCTCGATATTGGTGCTTTGCTCGCAGGGGCAAAATATCGTGGGGATTTTGAAGAGCGACTCAAAGCGGTACTAAAAGCCGTGCAAGATCAAGCTGGCAATATTATTCTGTTTGTCGATGAGTTACATACTTTGGTTGGCGCAGGCAAAACTGAGGGCTCAATGGATGCTGGGAATATGTTAAAACCGGCTTTGGCTCGAGGTGAGTTGCATTGTATTGGCGCAACCACATTGGATGAGTATCGCCAATACATGGAGAAAGATGCCGCTTTAGAAAGGCGATTTCAAAGGGTTTTAGTTCAAGAACCCTCCACCGAAGACACCATTGCTATTTTGCGTGGACTAAAAGAACGCTATGAAGTTCATCATGGCATCCAAGTGACCGATCCTGCGATCATTGCGGCGACAACCTTATCTCAACGTTACATCAGCGATCGATTTTTGCCCGATAAGGCCATAGACCTCATTGATGAAGCCGCTGCGCGATTAAGGGTCGAAATTGACTCTAAACCTGAAGAAATGGATCGCTTAGAACGCGCGTTGATTCAGCTAAAAATAGAGCAACAAGCCCTGGCTAAAGAGAACGATGCCGCTTCCAAAAAACGCTTACGAGAAATCAAGCAACGCATTGAAGAATTGAGTCAAGAGTATGCAGACTTGGAAGCGATTTGGAAATCAGAAAAAGCACTGGTTGAAGGCGCAAAAACTGCAAAAGAAGATTTGGAGAAAGCGCGGTTGCAATTAGAAAGAGCGCAAAGGTCAAATGATTTGGCCAAGGCATCGGAGTTGATGTACGGCGTCATTCCTGCTTTGGAAAAAAAGATTCAAAATGCCAGCAAAGAAACCACACCACAAGACGGGTTTAAACTGCTCAGAAACGATGTGGGCGAAGAAGAAATTGCCGAAATTGTGGCCAGATCAACGGGCATTCCGCTACAACGATTGATGTCCTCTGAACAGGATAAATTGCTGCAAATGGAGTCCCACTTACATCAAAACGTCATTGGCCAAGATAATGCTGTAACGGCGGTTTCTCAAGCCATTCGCCGTGCACGGGCTGGACTGTCGGATCCAAATCGACCCACTGGTTCTTTTTTATTCTTGGGACCCACTGGGGTGGGTAAGACCGAACTCACCAAAGCTTTGGCGTCGTTTTTATTCAACAGCGACAATGCCGTCGTCAGAATTGACATGTCAGAATTCATGGAGAAACATTCTGTGGCGCGTTTAATCGGTGCACCGCCGGGTTATGTGGGATATGAAGAAGGCGGTTACTTGACTGAAATCATTCGCCGTCGTCCCTACGCCGTGATTTTATTAGATGAGATTGAAAAAGCGCACAAAGACGTCTTTAATTTGTTGTTGCAGATTTTAGATGAAGGCCGCTTAACCGATGGTCAGGGCCGCACGGTGAACTTTCGCAATACGGTTATTATTATGACTTCAAACTTGGGGGCTCAGCAAATACAACATTTGCCAGATAACACCGCGTACAGCGTTTTAAAGGACAGCGTTATGGCCGAAGTTAAAAACTACTTTCAGCCAGAGTTCATCAACCGAATTGATGACACGGTGGTATTCCATCGCTTAGAAAAAGCGCATTTGTCGGAAATCATTCACATTCAGCTGAAAAAATTACAAGCACGCTTGAATGATAAAGAGATTACACTGAATTTGAGCGATGAAGCGATTGAATGGTTGGCCGAGCAAGGTTATGACCCGATTTATGGCGCGAGACCACTGAAACGTGTCTTGCAGACTGCCATTGAAAACAAATTGGCTGAGGGCATTTTAAAAGGGGACTTCCCATCAGGTACGACCATTGACGTTGCTATTGACAATCAACAGCTCAGCTTTACGACCCAGGAAATTGCCAGAATGCGAACTGGGTGATTTGCGAGAAAGTCTAAAGAGCGCGCCTGCCTCCCTCGTATTCGAGGGAGGTAATCATACGGAAAAATAGCACTTGTCTTATAATGCCAGCCATGAATAATATCGTCTCTATTCAATCCCTCAATAAAGTTTACGCCTCCGGATTTACAGCCCTAAAAAACATTTCTTTCGACATTAGAGAAGGGGAAATTTTAGCCTTGCTTGGTCCAAATGGCGCTGGCAAAACCACGCTCATATCGACCATTTGTGGCATTGTCAATGCTTCTTCAGGAACGGTCACCATTGCAGGATATGACAATCGAAAGGATTTTCGAAAATCGAGAGAACTGGTCGGTTTAGTCCCGCAAGAACTCACCTTAGGCGCTTTTGATCATGTGATTGATACGGTGCGCTACAGCAGAGGACTCTTTGGCAAGCCGCCCGACGAAGCCTATCTAAAATCATTACTGAGCGATCTGACCCTCTTAGACAAACGAAATGACGAAATTCTAGCGCTTTCAGGCGGTATGAAACGCCGCGTGTTAATCGCTAAGGCATTGTCTCATCAGCCCAAAATATTATTTTTAGATGAGCCCACGGCTGGGGTTGATGTGGCGTTGCGTAAGGATATGTGGAAGTTGGTTGAACGCCTACGGGCCAAAGGCGTAACGGTTATCTTAACCACGCACTATATTGAAGAGGCCGAAGCAATCGCTGATCGCATTGGGGTCATCAACAATGGCGAGTTGATTTTGATTGAAGAAAAACAATCTTTGATGCAAAAAATGGGCAAACAACAATTGATTTTGTACCTATCCGAACCCATTTCTGCCATTCCTGAAGTGCTCCATAAGTTTGATTTAACGCTGTCGGAGGATAAATTGTCACTGACTTATAACTATAATACGTCAGATGAAGGTGAGTGCGTTTCCACCTTGCTTAAAACATTGTCTCAAACCACCGTGCCTTTCATGAATTTACGCTCTAAGCGAACTTCATTAGAGGAAATTTTTGTCGATTTAGTAAAAAAATAATCATGAATTATCAAGCCATACGGGTCATTTACGCCCATGAAATGAAACGATTTTTTAGCACCATTGGGCAGTCTATTGCTTCGCCAGTTATTTCTACTGCGCTCTATTTCATTGTATTTGGTGCAGCCATAGGCTCTCGCATTCAAGAAGTGGAAGGCATTGCTTATGGCTCTTTTATTGTGCCGGGCATGCTGATGCTATCCTTGCTCACTCAAAGTATGTCCAATGCCTCCTTCGGCATTTTCTTTCAAAAGTTTACTGGCACCATCTATGAAATTATGTCAGCACCCATTTCTGCGAGCGAAATCGTGATCGGATTTGTTGGCGCAGCAACGACCAAAGCGATGATTATTGGTGTGATCATTCTTGTCACCGCCCACTTTTTTGTTGATTTTTCCGTTGCCCATCCTGGCATCATGCTGCTGTTTTTTGTGCTGAGTTGTTTAACCTTCAGCATGTTTGGATTTGCCATCGGTTTGTGGGCAGAAAACTTTGAGAAATTACAAGTCATTCCATTGTTGGTCATCACACCTTTGGTTTTTCTCGGTGGCAGCTTTTATTCAATTGATATGCTCCCACCGGTGTGGCAATCGATTTCATTATTCAATCCTGTCTTGTATTTAATCAGTGGTTTTCGCTGGAGTTTTTTTGAAGTGTCTGATGTCAGCGTCGGTATCAGCCTGTTGATGATCGCGCTGTTCTTCATACTGTGTTTAAGCCTCATCACCTGGATGTTTAAAACAGGCTATAAGCTCAAAAGTTAAGCACAAAGCAAACAGACTGGAGATATTCCATGATGATATTAGACGGCGGTATGGGTCGTGCTTTAGAAGATGCGGGGGCACCCTTTCGTCAGCCTGAGTGGTCGGCGACAGCGTTGATAGAACAGCCTGAATCGGTATTTGCCGTACATAATGCCTTTATTAAGGCGGGTGCGGACATTATAACCACCAATTCCTATGCCCTCGTGCCCTTTCATATTGGGCAAAAACGCTACGATGAACAAGGCCATTTACTGTTAACGCTTGCTGGCGAGTTGGCACAACAAGCACAACACAAATCCAACCGACCGGTGAAGATTGCCGCTGGCATCCCCCCGCTTTTTGGTTCCTATAAACCGCATTTGTTTGATTATAAATTGGCTTTGCCACGGTTTGAACATTTCAAAAAACACTTAATGCCATTTGCCGATCTGTTTTTGATTGAAACCGTCTCATCAGTGGATGAAATTGAAGCGTTTTTTAAGGTCTTTGCTGAGGTTGATAAACCGCTTTGGGTGAGCTTGAGTTTACAGGATCATGTCGCCGAAAATGCCCCACCAAGAATTCGGTCTGGCACAGCTTTGACTGAGGTGATTAAAATATTACAAAATTATCAATTTGACGCCTTATTGTTCAACTGCTCCCAACCTGAGTTCATGGCCGACGCCATAGCTATGGCTGTGCAGTCCTTACCTAAACATGTCGCCGTCGGTGTTTATGCCAATGCTTTTCCTGCAATTGTTGAATCTGAATCTGCCGCAAATAATCAACTTATGGACATTCGACAAGACTTAACCCCAATGCGCTACAAAGCGTTTGCAGAGCATTGGCAACAATTGGGCGCTCAAATCATAGGCGGTTGCTGTGGAGTCGGCGTTGAACACATTAAAGCCCTAAGCACTCTAAAATCAAAGCAAAATTAACGAACGCCAGACACCCGTCGAATGTACCTTTTGAAAATACCATCGCTTTTAAACCAAGGGTGATAAAGAATTGAGTGAGGGCTGAACAAGCCTCTACAAAATTGGATTGATTTTGCGCGAATTAAAATATTTGTGCTACAATGTTTCTAAGATGAGTTGATACTATTGTCCATCTTAAGTTTTCTATAACTTTTAGGTGGATATTCTTTTTTAAATAGTACCGATTTTAAAATTCAATATTAAGGAGTTTAATTATGAAAAGATTATTAGTCAGTTTAACAATGATGCTAGGCGTCAGTTTTACAATCCCTGCAATTGCCGCATACGATTTTATTTCAATAGGAACGGGTGGCGTTACTGGTGTTTACTACCCAACAGGCGGTGCTGTTTGTCGGTTAGTTAACAAGAACAAGAAGACACACGGAATCAGATGTTCTGTAGAATCAACTGGTGGGTCGGTCTATAATATTAACACTGTGCGTTCTGGTGAATTAGAGTTTGGTGTCGCACAATCAGATTGGCAGTACCACGCTTACAACGGTACTTCTAAGTTCAAAAGTGCTGGCGCTTTTGAAAATCTAAGAGCGGTATTTTCGGTTCACCCAGAGCCATTTACTTTGATCGTTAGAGAAAATTCTGGCATCAAAAAGTTTGAAGACATCAAAGGCAAAAAAATCAACATCGGTAACCCAGGTTCTGGTCAAAGAGCGACCATGGAAGTTGTGATGGATGCTTATGGCATTAAAAAATCTGATTTGGCTTTGGCGACTGAGCTCAAAGGTTCAGAGATGTCTCAAGCGTTGTGTGATGGCAAAATTGATGCAATGATCTATACCATTGGTCACCCCGCAGCGGCCATTACAGAAGCAGCAAACAACTGTAATGCTAAATTGGTCTCTGTTGTTGGCAAACCTGTTAATGATTTGGTAAACAAAAATTCATACTATAGAGTCGCAAACATTCCTGGTGGTTTGTACAAAGGCAATCCTGATCAAACCACGACTTTTGGTGTTGGTGCGACCTTGATTTCGTCTGCTGATGTTTCTGAAAAAGCGGTTTATAACTTGGTTAAAGCGGTATTTGAAAACTTTGAAGATTTCAAAAAATTACATCCTGCTTTCAAAATTCTTAAACCCGAAGAAATGATTAAGGACGGCTTATCTGCACCCCTTCATAAAGGTGCTGTTAAGTATTACAAAGAAAGAGGTTGGATGTAATATTGCTTAACTAATAATCTCTATTACGCATTTATAAAGGTCAGAAGCTCACCACAGTTTCTGGCCTTTTTTACATAATACACAACATGAATCACTATGGCTACTAACTCCGCACAATCAAAATTAGAAAAGGAAATGATCGCAATCAATCCGCATTTAACTGGCGCTGTTGCCGCTATTGCTTTTTGCTGGTCACTGTTTCAACTTTATTCTGTCTCAAAAGTTCCATACATATTAACCGAATGGCTTGGGGTCAATGTGACCTTTGCGCTCAATGATGTGAAGATCATTCACCTTTCATTTGCCTTGCTGGTCGCCAGCTTTCTCTATCCAATTTTTGATTCGACGAAGCGCAAATATTTAAATGCCATCGTTGCCTGTGTCATGATCATCCCTTGTGTTTACTTACTGTTTTATAAATTAGACATTGCCGATCGACCCGGACTGCCCATTGCCTCTGACATTATCATGTCCAGCTTGGGACTTTTGTTTGTTCTGACATTTGCCAAACGATCGTTGGGTTACGCTTTGGTTGTCGTTGCCAGTGTATTCTTATTCTATGTGTTTTTTGGCCACAGCAGTTATTTACCTGATTCCATTCAATGGAAAGGGGCTTCTTATGGCAAAGCCATGTGGCATTTCTGGATGCAAGGCGAAGGCGTGTTTGGAGTCGCCTTGGGCGTGTCTGCATCACTCATTTTTATGTTTGTTTTATTTGGTTCCTTGCTCGAAAAATCTGGTGCAGGCAATTACTTCATCAAACTGTCTTTCTCTCTGTTCGGTAAATACAGAGGTGGCCCAGCAAAGGCGGCGGTGTTTTCATCTGCTCTGACGGGCATTATTTCTGGCTCATCCATTGCCAATACTGTGACCACTGGTACATTCACGATCCCATTGATGAAGCGCACTGGATTCTCAGCCGAAAAAGCCGGTGCCATTGAAGTGGCCTCTTCGACCAATGGACAACTCACTCCACCCGTTATGGGCGCGGCTGCGTTCTTAATGGTTGAGTACACTGGGGTGAGCTATCTTGAAGTCATTAAGCATGCTTTTTTACCTGCAGTCATTTCGTACATCACCCTTTTCTACATTGTTCACTTAGAAGCGGTGAAATTGAACTTAGGTCGATTGACCAATAACAAAACCATTCCAATCGTACAAACTTTAATGCGATTTATACGAAATTGTTTGATCTTCTTTATTTTATGCTTAGCGGTGTACTACGGCTTTAGCTGGGTTAAGGTCGCATTGGAGGAAGACAGCTTTATCGTTGCTGTGCTGGTCATTGTATTTATTTATTTAGGCTTAATATATTTGGCGGCCAGCAACCCTGATTTGGCCGACGCCAATGATGATATGCTGGATTTACCCGATTTTCAAACCGTTTTGGTCAGTGGTTTACACTTTATATTGCCTATATTTATTTTGATTTGGTGTTTGATGATTGAAAAATTTTCACCAGGCTTGTCTGTTTATTGGGCAACCATCGCAATGATTATTGTGCAGCTCACACAACACCCACTAAAAGTCTTTTTCCGCAAACAAAGTGACTACATTAAAGCCATCAAAAAAGGCGGGTCTGAATTTACTCAAGGGATGATTGCAGGCGCAGTTAATATGACTGGCATCGCCATTGCAACGGCGGTCGCAGGCATTGTTGTCGGAACCGTTTCTTTAACAGGCGCACACCAAGTATTGGGCGATTTTGTTGAAGCATTGGCTGGTGGTAATTTGCTGGCGATGTTATTTCTGGTTGCCCTGTTTAGTTTGGTATTGGGTATGGGCTTACCAACCACTGCAAACTACATCGTTGTTTCATCTCTGATGGCACCCATCATTGTCACCTTGGGCGCTCAGGCCGGTTTGATTGTGCCACTCATTGCCGCACACATGTTTGTGTTTTACTTCGGTATCTTAGCCGATGATACCCCGCCGGTTGGATTGGCGGCCTATGCGGCTGCAGGCATTTCTAAAGGCGATCCGATCAAAACGGGTTTACAAGGTTTTGCCTACGACATTCGAACCGCAATACTGCCATTTATGTTCATTTTTAATACCGATTTGCTGCTGGTTAATGTTGGCTTTTGGGAAGGCGTCTTTGTCTTCTGTACCAGTTTGGTGGCCATGTTCATGTTTGCTTCTGCAGTACAACAGCAATTCTTTGCGCGCAATAAAATTTGGGAAAGCGTCGCCATGCTAATGATTGCATTTACCCTCTTTAGACCTGGCTTCTTTATGGATAAGGTGGTGGCACCTTACGAGTCCACACCCGTCACCAATGTCTTTGAAGTGGCAGAAAAAGCTGAAGCTGGCGGCTTCTTGTTATTTAATCTTTCAGGACCACATCCGGTGACCGATAGACACACCAAGTTGACCATGCAGATCCCATTGGGTGAAAAAGGCGACGCTCAAGAACGCATCCAGCGTTCAACCGGTATGACTTTGCGCATTGATGGCGATAAACTTATTGTCGATGACGTCGCTTTTAGTTCGGCTGCTGAAAAACAGTATGTGGACATAGATTGGGAAGTTAATTTAATTCGGGTGCCTGCCGAACAACCACCGAAACAATTATTTTTCATTCCAGCATTCATACTGTTGTTCATCATCGTCTTTAGTCAAAGAAGACGATCAAAGTTAGCCACAGTCACAGCCTGAGTCGCGTGTCTTTGATTAAATGATTGTCAATCCAAGACTGGCTAATTTACAGGAATCTGCCACCTTAAGGATCAATAACACTGCCCTGCAGAAACGCCAGACAGGGCAAGATGTGTTTCATTTTGGTTTTGGGCAGTCACCCTTCCCTGTGCCTGAACAGATGCAGATATCTTTGCGTGCCAACGCTGATAAAAAAGCCTATCTACCTGGCCTTGGTCTAACTGAATTGCGACAATCTATCGCAGGATTTTTGCGCCAATACTTTGGCTATGAACTCGATTATGAACACATTGCCATCGGTCCTGGTAGCAAAGAGCTGTTGTTTGATTTGTTGTATATCCTTGAGGGCACTGTACTCATTCCGTCGCCTTCTTGGGTTAGTTACAAACCCATCGCCCAATTACTCGATAAAAAGGTAGTATCTATCCCAACACACTTTGATGACCGCTTTAAACTCAATGTGGGTGAACTAAAACGTGCCCTTGAACAACACCCCGATCAACAATATATTTTAATACTCAACGCCCCTTCTAACCCAACGGGGCAAGTCTATAATACCACCGAGTTATCGGCCATCGCTGACCTTTGCCGTGCATACAATGTACACGCGGTATCCGACGAAATCTATGCACTCATCAATTTCAATCAGGCAAAAGACAATGTCTATCAAGCGAGTATTCAAAATTACTTGCCTGAACAAACTTATGTGACTGGCGGACTCAGCAAAGCCTTCTGCGCAGGTGGTTGGCGACTCGGTTTTATGACCTATCCTGATCCATTGTTTGGAAAAGCATTACAAACATTGGTCAGTGAAACATTTAGTTGTACGAGTGCCCCCATTCAGTATGCGGCCATCAGCGCTTTTGAAATGAGTCATTCGGTTAAAACCTATGTCCAAGAAACCAGTGATATTCTCAGAATCGTCAGCGAGTATTGCCATAATGCCCTCAACCAAATGGCTGTACGATGTCATCCATCGGGCGGTGGGTTTTATTTATTCATTGACTTTGAGGCCTATCGATCAAAACTCAATGCCCTCAATATCCATACATCTCAGCAGTGGTGTGATCAATTATTAGCAGAACATGGTATTGCTTTATTGCCAGGCACGGACTTTGGCAGAAACGCTGAAGAATTGTCGGCTCGATTTGCCTATGTTGATTTTAATGGTCAAGCGCTCATTGACGCTTATCGTTCGGATAAACAGCAGTTTCAAGCGGATATTGAACAACACATTCCAAACATGGTCAAAGGACTGAATGTGTTAAAACAAGCGCTACAAGCCATTTGACCAGCTGAACGCAGAGCCGTTCGCCTTCCCCTCATACAGTTTTCAATGATTCCCGCCTAAAAGGGGCAGAATGATTAGTGAATGCCTGAACTTTTGATCACCATCAATTTCTCTTGCCACATGTCTTCCATAGTGAAAGGAATGCCACCTACGGCATGGCCCGATTGACGATAGCCGGCAAACGGCATCCAATCAACTCTAAAGGCTGTATGATCGTTAATCATCACTGTTGAGCCATCTAAGCGTGAAGCGGTGTCCATCGCTATATCAATATTTTCAGAGAATACCGCCGCTTGAAATGACACATCCAATGAATTGGCTTGCTCAATGGCTTGCAATCGATCCTTATAAGGAAAAACACCAACAACAGGACCAAACACTTCGGCTCGTGCCACCTTTGATTGTTCTGGAATGTTCATCATCACGGTGGGTGCATAAGTCGTTGGACCCAATTTTTGACCCCCACATAAGATGCTAGCCCCCATGCCTTTGGTTTCGTCGACCCAATCAGAGACTCGATCCACTTCACTTGGCTCTATCAATGGACCCACCTCTGTGGTCTCTAAAATCGCATCGCCCACCGACAAATTGTTGGCATAAGCTGCCAATGCATCAGCAAAGTCATTAGCAATGGCTTCATCAACAAAAACCCTTTGAACCGACACACAAACTTGCCCTGCGTGGTAGAACCCCCCTTTGCCCAGCAAAGGAATGATTTGATCAATGTCAACGTTTTTGTCAACGATCACTGGTGCAACACCACCATGCTCCAAAGCACAACGCGTACCAGGCGCGACTTTAGAACGTAGCATCCAGCCCACACGAGCAGAACCAATAAAGGTGAAAAATGCCGTCCTTGGATCGGTGACCAGTTTTTCGGTCACGGCTGAACGCGATAAACACACGTGTAACCAGCCTTGAGGCAATCCAGCTTCTTCTGCAATTTTCGCCACGCTTAAACAACTGAATGGCACAGCTATGGCTGGTTTGACAATCACTGGACAACCCGTTGCAATGGCCGGTATCACTTGGTGCACAATCAAATTTAAAGGGTGATTAAAAGCACTGACCGCCACCACCACACCAATGGGTTCATGGTGCGTAAAAGCCAGGCGATTGGCGCTTGAAGGGGTGATGCCCATGGGAATGGTACGTCCTGATTCGCTCGCCAATGTGCGAATCGCGATTTTGATGCCATCAACGGCTCTGTCAACTTCGACGTAGGCATCCATCAGCGGCTTACCGCCTTCATTGGCAATTTGTTTGGCTAAGGTTTCGCGCCTTTGACCCATGATCACAGCCATTTTCTCTAAAATCTCAATGCGCTTGTAGGCTAGCAACCATGCGTCTCGATCGCGAAACAACCGATGCGAGCTATCCAACATGGCATCCACTTCTTCCCAAGTATTGAGCTTTACTTCGCCCAGTGGCTCACGCGTATAAGCCTGATAGATCGTCTCTACTGTCATAATTATATTTTTGTGTTTTCTGAATAATCGATTGGCAATTCAATCAAATGAACTCCACCTTGGCTAAAGCAATCTTTCACCAGACCAACAAATGATTCCGTTGATTCAACTCGGTGACCATGGGCGCCATAACTTTCAGCATATTTGACAAAATCTGGATTGCCATATTCCAAGCCCCAATCTGGGAAACCGCTATGGGCTTGTTTCCATCGAATCATCCCGTAGGAATCATCGCGCAAAATCAACACCACAATATTGAGATTCAATCGAACTGAGGTTTCCATTTCTTGCGAGTTCATCATAAATCCACCATCGCCACAAATCGCCATAACGCATCTTTGGGGATAAAGCATTGAAGCCATCATTGCTGAAGGCAAACCTGCGCCCATGGTTGCGAGCGCGTTATCCAACAGCACGCTGTTGGGAATGAATGTGGGGTAATTACGCGCAAACCAAATTTTATAAACGCCGTTATCAAGGGCAATCATGCCGTCTCGTGGCAAGGCTTCACGAACGTCATTGACGACGCGTTGGGGCGCCAAAGGATAGCGATCATCTTGGTTATCCACATGGATTTGGGCTTTGATTTTTTCACGCATTTCATAAAAGGCGTCTAAATCAAACTCAGGGGATTTGTTGAGTAGACGCGCGCCAATTTGCTCAATAGAATGGCCTATATCCCCAATAACTTCGTATTGAGGGAAGTACACATCATCAATTTCAGCAGCATTGAAGTTGATGTGGACGGTTTCAATGCCGCCATCTTCCATGAAGAATGGCGGTTTTTCCACCACATCATGACCGACGTTAATAATGAGATCAGCATGGCGAACAGCTTCGTGAACCAAATCGTTATCGGATAAGGCCGCGGTGCCCATAAAACCTTTAATTTCATGACTGATGACCCCTTTACCCATTTGCGTATTGATGAAGGGGATGCCTGTTTGTTCAACAAAATCCGTCAAGGGCTTGAACAACCAATGTCTGTTACACCCAGCCCCTATGACCATGAGAGGGCGTTTGGCTTGTAAGATTCGATCGACGGTTGTGGCAATGATTGATTCAGCGGCTGTTGGTGAGGCTCGCTGGCTCTTATTAAATAAATGCCAATCATCTGTGTGCTCAGCTGCAACATCTTCGGGCAATTCTAAATGTACCGCCCCAGGTCGTTCAGATTCAGCCAGACGAAAAGCCTCGCGCACAATGCCAGGTATGGTATGGGCATCAACAATCTGACGCGTGTATTTGGTAATGGGGTCCATCATGCCCACCACATCAATGATTTGGAATCGACCTTGTTTGCTCTTTTTGATCGGCTTCTGCCCTGTGATCATCATCAACGGCATAGCACCTAATTGCGCATAAGCTGCCGCAGTCACAAAATTGGTGGCGCCTGGTCCAAGCGTTGCCAGACAGACGCCGGTTCGACCGGTCAGACGTCCATAAGTCGCCGCCATAAAACCAGCGCCTTGTTCGTGTCTGGTTAGAATGAGTTTGATTTTGGAGGTTCTCAGTGACTCTAAGAAATCCAAATTCTCTTCACCAGGCACACCAAAGATATACTCTACGCCTTCATTTTCTAAGGCTTTGATCAACAGATCTGATGCTTTTATATTTTCATTCATAGTGGTTCTCTTTAATGTTGATTTTGATACCTATTTATGCGGATTGAATTGATATCTTACGTGGCATTCAACCGACCATTCTACATTACTTGGTGCCTTTTAAAGCCCGAGGAAAGCAACGGAAAAAGTTATCACTGATTACATCAGACGCTTGAATGAGCGACAATCCGCGCAAAAGCGCCAACTGTTCAACAACATAATACACATAACCTGGATGATTGATCTTTCCTCTATGAGGGCTGGGTGCCAAGTAAGGGGCATCGGTCTCAACCAAAATTCTATCTTCAGGGGCTTTTTTTGCCACCTCTTGCAATGCTTGCGCATTATTGAAAGTCAGTATGCCCGAAAACGACAAATAAAACCCCATATCCAAGGCGCGCTTAGCATAATCCCAGCTTTCTACAAAGCAGTGCATCACCCCACCACATTCATGCGCTTGCGCATTTTCTAAGGTCGTTAGTACTTGTTCAGCGGCTGAACGGCAGTGGATGATCACAGGACATTGCGCCTGTTTGGCCGCCTCTATTTGAACGAGAAAGCGTTCATATTGCCACGAACTTTCGGCTTCTTTGTGGCGGAAAAAATCCAAGCCAGTTTCACCAATGGCGATCACCTTATCTTGCTTGGCAAGTTCAACCAATTCAGCCACAGTGGGTTGACGGGCTTCATCGTGACAAGGATGCACGCCAACTGAAGCCCATACATTATCATGTGTTTGAGCCACCTTAATCACTTCATCGACACTTTCCATGTCCACGCTGATATTTAAGCAACCGCTCAGCTGAAATTCCGTCGCCGCACGCTCTAATATCATGTCAATGTCTTGCCCACGATCTTGTAAAAAATTCAAATGGCAGTGCGAATCAATAATCATTTTTTTACCTGCAAAAGTTGATCCAATAGTGAGCGTATCACCACATCTTGCCTCAAAGGTTTATAAAAATCTCTCCTTGCTTGCAAAACAGCGCTGTACAAACGATGGTAAGCCATCTTCTGACTGGTGTCGGCTGAAACCTTTTTATGCAATGCTTGAGCAAACCAATCCAAACAATCTATGCCCATTTCGTTCCAATAGTCAGCGGTTTCAACCACATCGGCTTTTTGCTCCAACAATCGGACAAACGACGTTCTCCAACGTTTCCAAGTATCTAATCGTTCAGTTTCTATGGATTCTTTGGCAATCAAAGGGGCACCATCGCTCATTTTAAGCGCCAATTCAATGGTGTCTTTGGGAAAATCAAAATCACTGAGCCATTGCTTGCTCACAGATGGCTCGGGCAGAGGGACAAATAAATTTCGACATCGGCTCAAAAGCGTTGCAGGCAAGCGTGAGCGATCTGCGACCAATAACGCGATAAAGGTGTTCTCAGGAGGTTCTTCTAAGGTTTTTAATAAGGCATTCGCTGCATTACGGTTAAGCCATTCGGCGTCTTTAATAATCACAATGCGCCATCCGCCCTGATGAGCGGTTTGGTCTAATTGGTTGATCAATTGGCGAATGGCCTCCACTTTTAAATCCTTACCTGCTTGTTCAGGCGCCATTCGAATCAAATCGGGATGGCTTTGCGCCACAATCAGCTGACAGGCAGAACATTGTCCGCAAGCCCGCTTTTGTTTGCATAGCAAATGCTCAGCCAAGACTTGTGGTAATTGCGCTTTACCGCCGCCGTGCGGGCCTTCAAATATCCACGCGTGTGCCAAAGCATCTGATTGATAGGCGCCCCATAGTTGTTGCCAATAGGGATTCAACCAAGGATAGAGTAGGGTCATAACAGCCTCTGTCATGGATTGAGTCTGCCCTCAAGGATGGTTTGAATTTGTGCCATGACCGCTTGTGGTTCTGGGTTGGCATCAATACGCATGATGCGCTGCGGAAATTGCTTATGAATCCGCTCATAATTTTTAGCCAACTGGGTTTGAAAAGCCAAGCCCGCCTTATCGAATCGATTGGCATCGGGTCTTTGTTGTACACGCTGGGCCGCAACTTCCAAGCGCACATCGAGCCAGAAGGTGATGTCCGGCCAACAATCTGCATGAACTTGATCTATTAGAAAATCGGTCAGTTCATCTGCGCCTTGGTAGGCAAAGGTTGAATCAGTAAATCGATCACACAACACCCACATGCCTTTGTCTAAAGCGGGCTTTATCACTTGAGATAAATGTTGTTCACGTCCAGCAAATAATAATAATTGTTCGGCCTTTTGCGACAATGTTTCTGGCCATTGTTGCAATAAAATCTCTCTGATGGCCTCTGCAATGGGCGTTCCACCAGGTTCTCGAGTCAGCAGACAGGGTTGGCCAGATTGTTGCAACCATTGTTCGGTCAAGGCAATGGCGGTACTTTTACCACATCCGTCAATACCTTCAAAACTAATAAACATGTTGTTGAAATTTTATTTTTTATTCAATATGTACTTTCTAACATCGGCATTGTGTTGCTCCAATGTTTGGTTGAAAGCGTGGCTACCATCTCCTTTAGCAACAAAATAGAGATTCCCTGTGAGCTCTGGATGCAATACCGCTGCTATAGATTTTCGACTGGGAAAGCCTATGGCACTTTCAGGAATGCCTCTGTTCACATAAGTATTCACTGGGTGTTTATAGCGCAAATCTTTTTTACGTAACCTGCCCGTATAGTTTTCGCCCAAAGCATAAATAACGGTAGGGTCTGATTGTAGTCGCATCCGTCTTTCTAATCTTTCAAAAAACACACCTGCAATTTTTTTGCGTTCGCTGTCTATGACACTCTCTTTTTCAACGATAGAAGCCAATGCAACCGCCTGTTGTTGGTCTTTAAGGAAGGGGGTCACTGCGACCGAACGGTTTGGCCAGACCGTGTTTAAATAATCATCGGCGGCAAGTTTTGCTCGTAAAAGAATGTCAAGGTCTTTAGTCCCCCGTTCAAAAAAATACGTGTCTGGCAACAAACAACCATCTAATTGCTGTTGAGCCACACCCAAGATAGTGTGCCATTCAGACGGTGGTTTATTTAATAGGTCTTTGTGGACGGCTGGATTTTGCTGCAACGCTTTGATCACATCGGAAAACAACGATCCTTCAATAATGGTCAGGCGGTGCTGTATGCGCTTGCCCAGAGTCAATTGATCCAATAATTGAGCTGGGTTCAAATGTTCAATGGCATACTCTCCAGCTTTGACTGAACGTTCTAAATTGTTCAGTCGAGCGTACATTTCAAACCAAAATGCTGAAGGAATAATGGCTTCTTGCTCCAAGCGCTTAGCCAAAGCACCGAACGATTCGCCTCTGTTTATCACCAGCGTTTTTTGGGGGCCTTCATACATTTGATCCATGCTTGGAAACGAATGCCAGGTGTACGCCAGAAGCAGAGACAGCCCCAGAATGACTGCAGCTGATAATCGCCAGAAATACTGTCGTGCTTTTCCGATCACTTTGAATCCATCGATTTTCTGTTTCTTCATTTTAATACGATATACGCAGCCACTTTACAATATAAAAGTCTGCTTAGACCAGGCAATCAATCATATAACCAGCAGTGCCGTCTAAACGATTGCGCCACTTTGCAGCGCCTTGAGCGCATTCATCATCCCTTTGGCCTTATGCTGGGTTTCTAAGACCTCATTATGCGGCACCGAATCAAAAACAATGCCCGCCCCTGCTCGAAATTTTATTTGATCGCCTTGCACCATCATGGTACGAATAAGGATGTTGGTATCCATTGAACCATCATGATTCACATAGCCTATGCTGCCCGTGTAAGCGCCTCGCTCACATTGTTCAAGCTCGGCAATGATTTTCATACACTGCACTTTAGGACAACCGGTAATAGTCCCCCCTGGGAATGTGGCATGCAAAACATCCAAGGGTGAGGTATTCGGTTTGATTTTTGCACAAACATTGGAAACAATATGATGCACGTGGGCATAACTTTCCAATTGCATCAATTCGTTGACTTCGACACTTCCGACTTGCGCAACTCGCCCTAAATCATTGCGCTCTAAGTCTATGAGCATGATGTGTTCAGCGCGTTCTTTAAAATGGTTTAACAAGGTATCCGCCAATTGCTTATCTTCGTCAAGCTGGTTCGATCGGGGTCTGGTCCCAGCAATGGGTCTGGTATTAATTTCATCACCTTGTATCATCACCAATCTTTCTGGGCTTGAAGACAATAAGGTATGATCTGCGTCAAAGCGCCAAAATGCTGCCATGGGTGAAGGGTTTGTTTGGCGCAGTGATTGGTACAAAGACAGCAAATCCTCACCTTTTTTTTCGGCGACCCATAATCTCGACAAGTTGACTTGAAAGACATCGCCCGTGATGATGTGTTGCAAGATTCGATCAACTTGTTCCTTAAAAACACTGGGTTCTTCTGCCCTCATCGCTTCTATGCAAAGCGGGATCGGTGTGTAAGCTGTCACAGTTTGCCAGTCTTGTTGCAACTGCGCTGACGCTGATTGTTCTTCGGACACCGCATAAACCATTTGAGTTTCATGGTTATAGGCAAATGCTGCTTTACATCTGGCAATCACTACATAAGGATATTGACCGATGTCTGAGCTGATGGGTAAGGTTAAGGTCGGTTCAACCTGAACCGCATATTCATAGGCCAAATAAATGACGTAACCCCCATCAAATGGCAGTTCATAAGGGCGTGTTTCAGATTGAGTCTGGCAAGTGAAGCCAATTTTTTGTTGTAGAAATTCGTTTAATTCTGAGTCGTAAGAGATGCTATCACGATTGGGATATTGCCATTTTTCTTGTTCAGGAATGTGAAACAACAGGCTCCATTTTTGTTTGCTATTGCGAACCACCGTATCGAAAAAACACCCATAGTCTGTATTGTTATGGATCAGTCCATAAACCTTATCAGTCCATTGTTGCGCGCTGTATTGCCCCAAAATGTGATAGAAAGACATGATGGACGTCGATGAAATTTAAGTGAATAGATAACTATTATGGCTCATAGCGTGCAAATGCCAGCGTGCCATTTGAGCCACCAAAACCAAAAGAATTACTCAAAGCATAGCGGATTTGCGCCGCCCGCGCTGTATGAGGCACCAAATCCAAATCGCAGCCTTCATCTGGATGATCCAAATTGATGGTCGGTGGAATCATTTGATGCTGAATACTCAAACAGGTATAAACCGCTTCGACAGAGCCTGATGCGCCGAGCAAATGACCCGACATAGATTTTGTAGAACTGATGGCCAATTTTTTAGAATGAGACCCAAATACTTTTTTAATGGCTTTTATTTCTGCGATGTCTCCAGCTGGGGTCGATGTCCCATGGGCATTGATGTAATCAAATGCTTCTTTATCCACCCCTGAATCTTTGATTGCGTTTGCCATACATCGGGCGGCGCCTTCGCCATCTTCTGGTGGGGAGGTCATATGGTGGGCATCCCCACTGTAACCAACACCGACTAATTCAGCAATGATGGGTGCACCCCGATTGATAGCGTGTTCCAATGATTCAAGCACAATAACCCCCGAACCATCGGCAAGGACAAATCCATCTCGATCCTTATCCCAAGGGCGACTGGCTTTGGTCGGCTCATCGTTTCTGGTGGACAAAGCTCTTGCCGAAGCAAATCCACCCATGGCGGTTGGTGTGCAGGCTTTTTCAGAACTTCCTGTTAACATCAAATCGGCCTCACCATAAGCAATCATCCGCGCTGCCCATGAAATGGCATGGGTGCCAGTCGTGCAAGCGCTCACGGGCGATACATTAGGGCCTTTTAATCCAAAATGAATGGCAATCATCCCTGCCAGCATATTGATTATGGCACCAGGAATGTAGAAAGGTGTAATCCTGCGAGGACCTTTCTCTAAGTATTTTTCTACGGTATTTTCTATAAGATTGAGACCACCGATACCAGAGCCGACGCAGACACCTGCGCGCTCATTGAATATAGTCTGTTTGAGTCTGTCGTCGTCAATCAAACCGGCTGAGGCTAAAGCCTCTTGAGCTGTCGCCAGTCCATAATGGATGAAGTCATCCACCCGCTTGGACTGCTTTTCAACCATCCGATCAGATAAGTCAAAACCTCTGATTTGTCCAGCGATTCGAGTTGAAAATGCACTAACATCGAATGCATCAATGGTTCTGATGCCACTCTTTGCCGCCAATAAAGCATTCCAATTTTCTTCAACTGAAAGCCCAAGAGGCGAGAGGCATCCCAAGCCCGTGACAACGACTCGGCGCCCGTTCATTTTTTGTTTTTTACACCCCTGAAAGAATATCAGGGTATTTCGAATTAAGCGTCTTGCTTACTTACGTAATCAATCGCTTCTTGTACCGTTGTGATCTTCTCTGCATCCTCATCAGGGATGGTTGCATCAAACTCTTCTTCCAGAGCCATGACGAGTTCAACGGTATCTAAAGAATCTGCCCCCAAGTCATCTACAAATGATGATTCATTTGAAATTTCTGACTTATCTACACCTAATTGTTCAGCTACTATTACTTTTACACGTGCTTCAATACTCATGATTTTATTCCTCTGGTTTTGAAAATGGGTTATAACTTAATAATAATCGGAATATTATACTCTCATCCATTTCATGAAATGGCATAATATTTTTTATACGATTCATAGTCGCAGTCAAAATGGCTGGTCAATCTTTTGTGTTTTTAATCGTTTATGGTTAAAAACGCGGAGGCATTCCGCCCATCCCGCCAAGCATTTGACCCATGCCGCCCATCATTTTTTTTGCCATTTTGGGGTTTTTCATTTTTTTCATCATACCATTCATCTGAAGCTGCTGTTTTAACAGCTGGTTCACCAACTGCACTGAAGTTCCAGAACCATTAGCAATGCGAAGTTTACGCGTACGCTTGATGACAGTTGGCTCTCTACGCTCCATGGGGGTCATCGAATCAATGATCGCCATCTGGTGTTTGATGTGCTTATCATTCATCTGATCTTTGAGTTTTTCAGTCAGATGCCCTGCGCCTGGAATTTTCCCCAACATGGATGAGGCGCCGCCCATCTTTAACATTTGCGCCATCTGCTCGCGTAAATCGGTCATATCAAAGCCCTTGCCTTTACGCATTTTCTGCGCTGATTTTTCCATGGCTTGGGTGTCAGTTTGGTTTTGAATGTCTTCAATCAGGCTGAGTACATCCCCCATGCCCAAGATTCTTGAAACAATACGATCTGGATAGAATTTTTCTATGGCATCTGGTTTTTCGCCAGTGGTTAAGTATTTAATCGGACAACCCGTCACTTCACGCACAGACAAAATGGCGCCACCACGCGCATCACCATCGCTTTTGGTCATGATTAAACCGGTCAATGGCAAAATTTGATGAAAGGCATGGGCACTGTTGACCGCGTCTTGCCCCGCTTGCGCATCAACAGCCAAAAGCACCTCTATGGGCTTAACGGCTTGCTGAATTTGTGCGATTTCGTCCATCATGTCCTGTTCAACGTGCAGCCGCCCTGCCGTATCGACGATTAACACATCATACAATCGACGCTTGGCTTCAGACAAAGCCGTTTGAGCAATTTGCACGGGTTGGGTTTCACCTTCTGCAGCACAATAGGTTACGTCGATGGTTTGCGCCAATACAGCCAACTGTTGACGCGCAGCGGGTCTATAAGTATCGGCACTGACAACCATGACTTTTTTCTTGTCTGCCTTGAGTAATTTGGCCAATTTCCCAACGCTGGTGGTTTTACCGACCCCCTGTAATCCTGCCATTAAAATCACCGCGGGCGGTTGAGTGCGTAAATTCAGTGCGCTGTTGTCAGTGCCTAAGAGTGCAACCAATTCATCTTGTACAATTTTTATAATCTGTTGCCCTGGGGTCAGACTTTGGGCAATATTTTGACCCAATGCCTTTTCCTTCACCGATTCAATGAACCGTTTAATAACAGACAAGGCCACATCTGCTTCAAGCAAAGCTCGACGAATTTCGCGCATGCTTTCTTCAATGTGTGTCTCCGATAGCCTTGCTTGGCCACGGAGGTTTTTCATCGTGCTTTGTAATCGATTGCTTAAGGACTCTAACATGCGGTTATTTTAAACGACTGTGGTTAGATTGGTGAACGTTCATAGCGAAATCACCAAAGCAAACCACCCTCCAATCATACACAAAGGCAAACGACCCTTGTCAGAAATAGGTAAAATTCAACCTTCTATGAAAGCGTCCCCACTGACTCAAACCCCTATCCCAACTCGATGGGTTGGACCGGTCCTTATCAAAGGCGATCTAATCAATTCTGAACACATTGAATTGCCATTAGCGACTTTTGAAACGCCTATGTGGCCATCGGTTAATCGAGGCGCTCGTGTATGCACCCAAAGCGGTGGGTTAAACATCACTCTGATCAGCGAACAAATGACGCGTTCTATCGTCTTCCGTGCCGAAGATGCAGCAACCGCCTTAAGGGCTTGGCAAAACATTGCTCAAAACTTGTCCACCTTAGCCAAGCACGCCGAAAAAACCAGTCAGTTTGTTAAACTGCTTGATCTTAAACCGCAATTTTTGGGCAACCTTCTATACATCCGCTGTGCCTATACTTGTGGTGATGCCAGCGGTCACAATATGACCACATTGGCCAGTGATGCCATCCAAAAACAAATACTCAAGGATCACCCCGAATTAAGCTACGCATCCATTTCTGCCAATATTTGTGTGGATAAAAAAGTCTCCGCCATCAATGGCATCTTGGGTCGAGGCAAAGAAGTGGTTGCTGAATGCGTGATCCCAGAAAAATACTTAAACAGCTACTTACACACCACGGCTGAAAAAATGATGGCTTTGCACATCCATAAAAACCTGAATGGCTCGCTCTTAGCAGGCTCCATACGCTCAGCCAATGCACATTTTGCCAATATGCTTCTGGCTTTTTATCTGGCCACTGGACAAGATGGCGCCAATATCGTTGAAGGCTCTCAAGGCTTTACCCACATGGAAATACGCGGCAAAGATTTATATTTTTCCGTCAATATTCCGCACCTGATCGTCGGCACAGTGGGTAATGGTAAGAACGACAGTGTCGTGGCAGAGAATTTACAAAGATTGGGCTGTAAAAATGATCGCCCGACTGGAGAGAATGCTCAGCGGCTTGCCATTATTGCAGCGGCCACAGTCGCTTGCGGTGAATTATCTTTATTAGCGGCTCAAACCAATGTTGGAGAACTGATCAACGCCCATTTACAAATTGAACGCCCATCATGAACGCCACCAATGACCGTAAAAACGATCACATCAATGCCTTTTCAGAAGATGCCGGCATAGAACGTCATGGGCATTTTTTTGATGCCATTCAACTGCAACATCGTGCCCTACCAGAAATAGACTTTGACCAAGTGTCCACTCAAACCACCTTTTTGCGTCGCCACTTGTCCATGCCATTTATCATTTCATCCATGACAGGCGGACAAGACGATCAATTGGTCGTCATCAATCAACGCTTGGCACAAGCCGCCCAACAACAGAAAGTTGCATTAGCGGTCGGCTCACAACGCATCATGTTGAGCCATAAAAGTGCAGCAAAAAGTTTTGAAGTGCGCCAATATGCCCCTGACATACCAATCATTGCCAACATAGGCGCTGTGCAATTAAACTACGGTGTGACCATTGCGGACATACAACAAATGGTCAAACAGATTGATGCCGATGCGCTATATCTCCACCTCAATCCTTTGCAAGAATGCATACAACCAGAAGGCAACCGAAATTTTTCGCAGCTAATCAATAAAATAACAGACCTGAATGCACAATTGGACATCCCCATATTTTTGAAAGAAGTCGGTTGTGGCTTTTCACTCGCTGACCTTCGACTCATTCAAACCACAGGTATTCAATGGTTAGACGTTGCTGGACGGGGTGGCACTTCATGGAGTCGCGTTGAAAATCATCGGCGAGCGACTGTGGACGATTTGGGCATGATTTTTCAAGATTGGGGCATTCCAACACCCCATAGCATCAGAGCTGCAAAACAACATTTTCCACAATTAAAAATCATTGCCAGTGGTGGTGTACGAAACGGCATCGACATGTTGAAAAGCATTGTACTGGGCGCTGAATTATGCGCCATGGCAGCCCCTCTACTCAAACCAGCTCAAGCCAGTACCGAAGCCGTTCAAATTCAATTGCAACACTTACAAAATCAACTACAAACCGCAATGTTTTTGTGTGGCATTGACATGATCACAGACGCCCACAACAACCCCCAATTATTGTTCGATCCTTCTAACCCCTTGTCATAATACAAACATAGACATTCATAGCGCTTGGATAGAGCAGAAATGTTCAAATACAGCAAATTGAATTTGAGTATAATACCGCCTTCATTCATTTATGGATGATTGATGACCTTATTTCAAATACCTATAGTCGCGTAGCTCAGTTGGTTAGAGTGCCACCTTGACATGGTGGAGGTCGCTGGTTCGACCCCAGTCGCGACTACCAAATCATTGACACCAAGCCCGCCATTGCATCCAATATTGTTGCTTGCAAAGGTGGATGACCTTCCCCACAATCCATTTTTTAACCAATCCATAGCTGCTATGGAATCAGCCTTAATGGTTCATTTCAAAAGGGACTGATTAAGTTAGAGACGGGCAATCCTTAAAAGAATAACTTAAGGATATAATATAAAGTATTAAATCATTAAGCTATCCATTATCAAATAACCCCAAACAGGTTCAGAAATAGAAAAAATAAAAAATGTTTGAACAAACCTTTAAGAATATCGACGACATCCTCCACAAGGACGCAGGTTGCTCTAGCGAACTCGATTACACAGAACAAACATCATGGATGCTGTTTCTCAAGTATCTTGATGATCTTGAGCAAACCAAGTCTCTTGAGGCTGAACTAGAAGATAAACAATACCGTTTTATCATTGATGCTAAGTACCGATGGTCAGCATGGGCAGCGCCTAAGAATTCTAATGGTAAATTCGACCACAACACTGCCCTGACTGGTGATGACCTTATGGACTATGTCGATGGGGAACTCTTTCCTTATCTCAAGTCCTTCAAAGAGCGTGCAGACAGTCCTGACACCATTGAATATAAGATCGGTGAAATCTTTGGTGAGATTAAGAACAAAATACAGTCTGGCTACAGCTTGAGAGATGCCTTAGAGAAGGTCGATGAGCTGCAATTCAGAACCCAAGAACAAAAGCATGAGTTGTCTCACCTCTACGAATCAAAGATTAAAAACATGGGCAATGCTGGTCGTAACGGGGGTGAATACTACACACCCAGACCGCTGATTAGAGCCATGATTGATGTGACAAACCCGAAAATTGGTGAAACCATCTATGACGGTGCTGCTGGCTCTGCAGGCTTCTTATGCGAGACCTATGACTACCTTCGTCAGCGTAAAGGATTGTCCAGTAGTGACCTAAGAACACTGCAAGATAGCACCTTCTATGCCAAAGAGAAGAAGTCTTTGGCCTATGTGATCGCCATCATGAATATGATTCTGCATGGCATAGAAGCGCCTAATGTGATTCATACCAATACTCTGGGTGAGAATCTATCTGATATTCAGCCTAACCAGCGTCATAACATTATCTTGGCTAACCCGCCCTTTGGTGGCAAAGAACGCAAAGAGATTCAGCAGAACTTCCCGATTAAGACGGGTGAGACTGCCTTCCTATTCCTGCAACACTTTATCAAGATGCTAAAGCCTGGCGGTCGAGCTGCTGTGGTTATCAAGAATACTTTTTTGTCTAACACAGACAATGCAGCTGTAGCGCTTCGTAAGGAGTTAGTGGGAAGCTGTAATCTCCACAGTATCTTGGATTGCCCTGGTGGTACGTTTATTGGTGCTGGTGTTAAAACTGTGGTCCTATTCTTTGAGAAGGGTGCGCCCACAAAGAAGGTCTGGTACTATCAGTTGGACGTGGGCAGAAACATGGGCAAGACCAATCCACTCAATGATAAGGACCTTAAGGACTTTGTAAGCCAACAAAAGACCTTTGCAGAGACAGAACAGTCGTGGTCTATTGATCTCAGCGATATTGACCAAAGTACCTATGACCTATCAGTTAAGAACCCCAACAAGAATGATGCGGTCATCCTTAGAGAGCCCTCAGAGATTATTGAAGAGATTAGAGCATTGGATAAAGAGAGTGAAGCTATCCTTGGCAATATTCGGGCGTTATTGTGATGGGTTGGGTTGAGCAAAAATTATCTTCACTTTGCGATATGTTTACTGATGGTGACTGGGTAGAAAGTAAAGACCAATCTGCCGAAGGAATAAGATTAATTCAAACAGGAAATATCGGTGAGGGTGTATTTAAGAATCGGAGAAATAAAAGCAGATTCATCTCGAATGATACATTTAAAAGATTAAAGTGTACGGAAATCATAGAAAGCGACTGCCTAGTCTCCAGATTACCTGACCCAGTTGGTCGGTCATGCTTGATACCATACACAGGCGAAAAAATGATTACGGCGGTTGATTGTACAATTATCAGACTTAATAAGATTTTTTTACTTCCAGAGTTTTTTATCTATTTCACACAGTCATACACTTATTTAACTGTTGTTGAGTCTTTAACTACAGGGGCAACTCGCAAACGGATAAGTAGAAAGAATCTTGGAGAGGTTCGGATTCCACTTCCACCCATTCCCGAGCAACAACGTATCGTTGCCATACTCGACCAAGCCTTTGCCGACATCGAAAAGGCCCGTACCAACGCCAAGAAGAATTTAATGAATGCCCGTGAGTTATTTGATAGCTATTTGAATCAGGTGTTTAGTCAGCGTGGTGAGCATTGGGTAGAGCAAAAACTATCTTTACTCTGCAAAATCTTTGATAGCAGACGCAAGCCAATAACAAAAAAAGATAGGTCACCGGGTATTTATCCATATTATGACGCAACAGGAATATTGGATTATGTAGATGGCTATCTTTTTGATGAAAAGCTAGTGTTGATTGGTGAGGATGGAGCAAAATGGGACGCAGGAGACACTTCAGCTTTTAGTATTGAGGGTAAGACTTGGGTCAACAATCACGCCCATGTGATTCAGCCCATACGAGATAGAATCTTAGATAAATGGCTTATATACTATTTGAACGGAGAGGACCTGTCTAAGTTTATTACTGGAATGACAGTGCCAAAGCTTAATCAAGGCAAACTTAAAGAAATCCCAATACCACTACCCCCCATTCCGGAACAACACCGCATTGTCGACTCGCTGGATAAGTTATCAGGAGAAGTCCATCAACTAGAAAAGCGTTACCAAGAAAAACTAGAATCCTTAGACGAACTCAAAAAATCCCTGCTCCAAAAAGCCTTCTCAGGTGAACTCACCAAAACCGAAGGACATACCGCATGAGTCGTAATGAAGCGGATACCCGCGCCGACCTCATCGATCCAAAGTTAAAGCAAAATGGCTGGGGTGAGGTCGAGGGTAGCTATATTCGTAGAGAAATGATTTGCCCTGGTCAGATTATGACGGGTGGCAAAAGAGGCGCTCAGGTTTCATGCGACTATGTGTTGGTTTATCGTGGACGTAAGTTAGCCGTTGTTGAAGCCAAAAAGGAAAGCCTGCCTTATACAGAGGGTGTGCGTCAGGCTAAGGACTATGCTGAGCGCCTTAAGTGTCGCATTGCCTATGCAACCAACGGTCATGAGATTTATCAGATAGATAAGGTCACAGGTGAGCAGTCTCATGTTTATGACTATATGTCTCCTGAGCAACTCTGGAACCATACTTTTGCAGATAACACCATTGAATCAGACTTCGCAAATACGTGGAGAAAGCGTTTTTCGGGCATTCCGTTAAAAAAGAGTCGTAATTGGTCGCCTCGTTACTACCAAGAAAACGCCATTAATGCGGCCTTAGAGGCTATTGGGCGTGGTGATAATAGAGTCCTGTTAACCCTTGCAACGGGCACAGGAAAGACGGCTATTTCTTTTCAGATTGCTTGGAAGTTATTTAACAGCCGATGGAGTCTTAGTGCACAGAATGACCCTGAGGGCGCTACCAGAAGACCGCGCATTCTCTTTCTCGCTGACCGTAATATTCTGGCTAACCAAGCCTTCAATGACTTCGGTGCATTTGATGAGGGTGCGCTGGTTCGAGTTGAACCTGATGAGATCAAGAAGAAAGGGCGAGTGCCCAAGAATGCCAGCGTCTTCATTACCATCTTTCAAACCTTCATGAGTGGCACTGATAATGAGGGTAACGCTACACCCTACTTTGGTGAATATCCAAAGGACTTCTTTGACTTTATCATTATTGATGAATGCCACCGTGGGGGTGCAAGTGATGAAAGTAGCTGGCGTAAGATAATGGAATATTTCTCCCCCGCAGTTCAGCTCGGTCTTACCGCCACACCGAAGCGTAAGGACAATGTTGATACCTATGACTACTTTGGTGAGCCTGCCTACAGCTATACCCTCAAAGAAGGTATCAATGACGGTTTCCTAACACCTTTCAAAGTCCACCCTATTATTGGCACTATGGACGAGTATATATACACCCCAGGCGATGGCGTGGTTGTTGAGGGTAATCCCGAGGCTGGAAAGCTCTACAAAGAGGGTGACTTTAATAGAATCATTACGATTCCAGAGCGTGAGAGAAAACGCGTTCAGCATTGGATGGATAAGATAAACCCCAAAGAAAAGACACTTGTGTTCTGTGCCACTCAAGAACACGCAGGCTTGGTTCGTGACTTTATTAATCAGTACGCAAATCAACAGGGCTGGACAAATCATAGTGACTACTGTGTTCGGGTGACGGCTAATGATGGTCAGGCGGGTGAGAATGACTTAAGAACATTTCAGGATAACGAAAAGACCATACCCACCATCTTGACCACTTCTCGTAAGCTATCTACGGGTGTTGATGCCCGTAATGTACGCAATATAGTACTGATGCGTCCTTGTAATAATATGATTGAGTTTAAGCAAATCATTGGTCGTGGAACCCGTGTTTACGAAGGCAAGGAATTCTTTACCATCTATGACTTCGTAAAAGCGCATCATAACTTTGCAGATCCAGAGTGGGATGGTGAGCCAATAGTGCTCGGTGATGAAGGAAAATCCGAAGGGTCTGACGGATCAGGTGATTCTGGTCGATCTAATCAAGTAAAAGAAGGTTATCTTCCGCCGAGCAAAGAGAAGATTAAAATTAATTTAAGCGATGGCAAGACAAGAGAGATCAAGCACATATCCTCGGTGATGTATTGGAGTTCCGATGGACAGCCTGTATCTGCACATACATTTGTGAGTCAGATGTTCAAAGACTTGCCTACGTTCTTTGAAGATGAGGACAAACTGCGAGAGATATGGAGTGACCCAAGCACACGCCAGAAGCTCTTAGATGACCTCTCAGAGGCTGGCTATGATGAAGAAAAGCTCGAAGGTATGAAAGAGCTTATTGATGCTAAGGATAGTGATGTCTTTGATGTACTTGCCTATGTTGCTTATGCAGCTAAAACGCATACCAGACTTGAAAGAGCACAGGCAGCGAGACCTTCAATCGTAGAAGCATTTACCGATCCAAAACAATTAGAGTTTATTGATTTTATCTTAGACAAATATGTTCGCGATGGCGATAAGGAGCTCGCTTCATCAAATATCATTTCAATGGTAGAACTTAAGTACCATTCGGTTCCTGATGCTGCAGACCAATTTGGTTCTGTCGATGTCGTTAGAGAGACATTTGTAGATTTTCAAAAATATCTTTACGCCGTTGCTTGAGCTTTCAATCTATCTGGCGTGGGCAAAACGCTCTGAATATCGTTGTTACAGCCACCGCATGTGGCAATCATGGTTTGTCTGAGATTAGATCAAGACTTTGGCAGGCGTAATATTTAGAGCGTAAAAAAGGAAATCCTATACCTAATACCACTGTACATGATGATTGAGTTGTCAAGGAATGCTTGACTACTTTTTATTATCTTCAAAGATGTCATCAAATGGTAATGGTTTGGTTTGGTTATATACTGGCAGCGATCTGTTCAATAAAGACTTAAATATTCTATCGCTTGGAGACGCATCCATTAATACCATTACTTTCGTTAAGTGTTCTTTTAATTCAGGAATACCGAAGTCGGTCGTAAGGTGTTGGTGATGCTTATTCTGTCTTCTTCCTGTTGTTGATTCTCTTGGGTTTATTTCTTTCAGCTTATTCATTAGTTCAGGGGCCAACCGAGAGTAAACAATATCATTAACCCAGTGACCTACATAAGCGGGTCGTTTCATTGCTGTATAGGTGGGATAACCTTTTACTCTTATTAATTTATGCCAGAATTCATCAGGGAACGTTTTAGACCACTTACGCGTCTCTTTTTGCAGGAATTTATTAAGTATTTGTTGGATTGCATTTTTTTCTCTAACTGCCTGATACCCTGTCACCTCATCGATCGCAGATATTATTCCAGTTTTGGCAAATGATGATGTGATAATCCTTGCCGTATGGTAGAGGGGTGTTTGACTTTCTGGCAAAAGTTCTAACTCATAAGCCTTTGAAATAATATCACATAAATCGATTAGCAAAGTTGCCTCTAAAGCATTTGCGGGTCTTCCTCCCCTCCCGGGTCTTGTGAATTGAATCGGTTCATTAATTGCCCTGGCAAAATCATTGTTTATCAATGGTTTAATATAATCTCTTGCCAGAAAACCCTTTAATATCGCACCATGGGAAGTTTGACCTTTTTTTACAAGACCAACAGCTTCTTGCATTCCTCGGCCTGAAAAAACTCTTTTCCCATTTTCCAAAACATAACACTCTATTTCTATCTGTCCTATTTTCAATAATTTGTTAGGAGATCCGAATATTGCTTTTTGAACTTCACTCATATGCGTACTTGAGTTGACTTACTGAGATTTTTCTATCTTGCCAGTGCGTGGATTAAAAGAGAAGCGGTCTAATAACTGCTTTGGAGTGGGATTATGTGTTCTTGGTGGATTGTTGGCGCGCTCACTCATCTGACGACCGCCACGCAGTATGTTACGTAATGCCTGATCAAATTTTTTATTCATGAATTAAAGCCCTGTCAGTTAAATGTTTGCCTTATGCAACCGCTGAACAACGAGTCCATTCTATCAGAAATACAATTTTGTTGACTTTTTTGATTGAGCCTGAAAGTGAGCTCATGTAAATACCTGGAATTATGTTTTTGCTGAAATGATGGAATGTTCCCATGCAACCTCTTTTAAAGACAGCCCAAACACTTTAATTTCCATAGTCCGATCGGGGCTTTTTATTGAGCGTCTTAATATCAAAACTAAAGTGTTAACTATCATTTTTAATAAAAATGGAATTGCCAAACATTTTGCTATAAGTGAAAACGAGCCAAGTTTTTAAATCAATGGCAATTATGTGCTTGTGGAGTCAGGGATAGAATTCCCTAAATAAAAGGATTGGTACCAGAGGTGGGACTCGAACCCACACACTCTTTCGAGTACGGGATTTTGAATCCCGCGTGTCTACCAGTTTCACCACTCTGGCTTTAGGATGGCAAGGCGCTATTATAAACCATTCAAAGATTACTCATAGCGTATAAAAGGTGTTGTTTCAAGAAAATACTGGATTGAAAATTCAGGTTGTTTTGCTACTTATTTTCGTCCATTTTGAATGATAAACCGTTCAATACTCAACCACACATCGCCTGGTGCCAAACCCTTGGCTTGGCGGTCCATAAAACCTAATTTTCGATCCATGGCTGCCCACACGTTTTTGCTGTGACGTTGAGCGATGTTTAGTAATTGTGTTTGTCTTGCGGGCCAAGCATAGACTTGCTTAAAAAGGGTTTGCGGAGATTCGCCTTTACTGAGCGTCCATGCAAGCCGACGGATCAGAGATAGTTCGCGAATTAGCAAGCTGATAATACGGACGGGTTCCATTTTTTGCCCACGCAACAGTCGGCAAACGCGCAATGCTTTGACCGTTTTTTGGTTAAACACCATGTCCAAAAAGGCAAACACATTGAAGTTGCCTTGATCCTGAGTGATTGACTGAATCTGATTTAACCCAATGCTTTTATCAGACATCAAAGTCAGCATTTGCAGGGATTGGGCTAAGGCCAGTAAATTGCCTTCACACAGATAATCCAGTTCATCGATGGCTGCAGGTTCTATGCGGATGTTTTGAGCTTCTAAGCGCTTGCGCACCCAGTTTTTTCGCTGGTTTTCATTCATTGCGGCATGGTGAATGCCTTGACCTTTAGCGCAAATCTTTTTCGCCCATGCGGTTTTGTTGACCCAGTTGTTTTGAGTGTCGGGGACAACAAAACACCAAACCACATCGGTCGGTGGTTGGCTCAATAATTGTTCAACAAAGATCGTGCCGGATTTGCCTAATTTATCGGTTGCCATGAGGACTTCAATGTATTTTTTTTGGCTGAATAAACCCACATTGGCATTTTCAGTGATGATGTCTTGCCAATTCGATTTGCCCGTCACTTCAAAAGTAAAGCGTTCGTGCTCGTGGTATTTCTTTTTCAACAAACCACGCGTTTCATCTATCAGAAACCATTCGGTGCCTGTTAGCAACCATAGTGTTGAATCTACTGCGGGTATTGCCATTTAATTAAGATTTGAATGGGCTATTGTGATATTTTGCAGCCATGCCTGCAGTTGTTGGCTTAACGCTCTGTCCATTTCTTCGTTCAATCGATCAAGATATTGATTAACATCGACATCCTCTGAATATTGCCTTACCGCAAATAAACGCAATTGATCGATTTTAGCGCCGTCTTCGTCTTCCAAACGCACTTCGGAGACGGTTTCATGAAGGTACTGAGAGGTTTGACCCGATTCATTTAAGGCAATAATGCGGCGGCGACGTTGTGGCTCAGCAATGCTCAAAATTCGTATGGGTTTATTTTGGTCCGACAAAGGTAAAAGCCAAATTTTGGTGTATTGTGCAATATTATTAGTGCCAATCACTTTCCAATGATACTGCGATAAGGCAGGATTGGGCTCAAGCAAACGAAAACTACAGCCACTCAGCAATAGGCTTAAAATGACCGTCAAGAGCCAAGCATAGATTGATTTATTTAGCACAAATTAAATAACAGGCATTCGATGACAAAGGGTATTTCAATGACCGTATCCGTTCAATGGCCACGACCAACCAAGGGGCTATTTTAACGACTGCACAAACAAAATATGACAGTAATAATTATCTTATTCTGGTCAAGCCTCTATTCCTTTAATGTAGTGCGTTAAACGTGCGCTCAGGGTATAATCAATAGGGCTTATGGATGACTTACTGACTAGCAAGCCTGATTGGCATAAGTTGAGTGCTCAATTTGATCATTATACTAATACTTTTAGCGTTTCAGAGTTTAGTAGATTATGCGCATTATTTAATCCAGACGATGCCTCAAATGTAGATGATTACTCGGTTTCTGTTCAATTAGAACTGACGCCAGTGACTTACAGTCGCAGTCATTTGTTGAAATTGATGTGCGCCTGCAAGTTGCCACTGCTTTGTGAAATCTGTGGTCATTCAAGCATCCAGTCATTATCAAGTGATAATGCCCTGGTTATTGTTTGCGAAGGGGATGCCGACGCTTTATTCCCCAGTGAATTAGAAAAGATAAATCGCGATGAAGTTGAGAGCATTCATCAAATCATAGAAGACGAACTTTTATTGTCTTTACCGACAATCATTCGTTGCAACGAAACTGGCTGTAAGCCTGATTCCGTTCAATTTGGTGAATCAACTGCGATTGAGGCTGAGCCAGAAAACCCTTTTGCAACTCTTGCAGAAAAGTTTAAAGGCAATGAATTAAAATATTAGAATGAGAAAACTTTGGAGATCTTCCTATGGCTGTTCAAAAAAATCGTAAAACCCGATCCAAGCGTGATATGCGTCGTTCACACGATGCGTTAAAATCAGCTGCATTGAGTGTGGACGCGACCAGTGGTGAAACGCACTTGCGCCACCACATCACCGCAGATGGTTACTATCGTGGCAATTTGGTCATTAAAAACAAAAAAGTGGCCAGTGAATCTGAAGAATAATGTCCATATCTGTTGCCGTTGATGCAATGGGTGGAGACTGCGGCATAGAAATAACTGTCCCTGCCGCAATTAGTGCTTTAAAAGATCACAGTGACTTAGAGATTGTATTTTTTGGTGACCGTGAAATCATCCAACCCGAGCTCTCCAAACACATCAATGCCAAATTAAAACAACGCATTCAGATCATTCATACGGATGAAGTTATTCGTATGGACGATTCACCCTCGGTTGCTTTAAGGAATAAGCGCCAATCCTCGATGCGATTGGCCATCAACTCAGTCAAAGACAAACAAACGCATGCTTGCGTCAGCGCTGGAAATACTGGCGCCCTCATGGCGATTTCAAAGTTCGTCTTAAAAACCATAAAGGGTATAGAACGACCAGCCATCTGCTCAATGATGCCAACCACGCACGGTCACCATTATGCTTTAGATTTGGGCGCCAATTTAGAATCGGATGCCCATCAATTGGTCCAATTTGCCATCATGGGCTCAGCCTTGGTCGAGGTTTTGGAAAATAAAGATCAACCCACCATTGCCCTCATGAATGTCGGTGAAGAAGAGGTAAAAGGCATCACTCGAATAAAAGAGGCGCATCAATTACTCAAAGACAGTGGCTTAAATTATCAAGGCTATGTCGAAGGCAATGCCTTATTTACCAGCCCAATCGATGTGATCGTCATGGACGGCTTGGAAGGTAATGTGGCACTCAAAGCCACAGAAGGGGTCGTTCAGTACATTCGAGAAACCATTACACACAGCATAAAATCTTCTTGGGGTTTGAAAATTGTGGCTGTGTTGATTTCGCCTTTGTTACAAAGTCTTATTAAAACTTTGTCACCCAGCCAATATAATGGGGCTAGCTTATTAGGCTTACAGGGCATTGTCGTTAAAAGCCATGGCTCTGCCACCATTCTTGGCTTTAAACGAGCCATAGATGTTGCTTATAACGAGGCCAAAGAAAACATCGTTGAACGTACAATGGATGTTATGAATAGAACTGAGACGCCACAAAAGGCGCACTGATTTTTTCAACCATCTTATCAACGGCCATTAACAAAAAATAGGTTCAACAATGAATGCCAACCCACACAAACCGCTTTGATAGGAGTTCAGAATAAGTGCCTTACTCAAAAATCATCGCCACAGGTTCATACTTACCAGAAAAAATTCTGAGCAATCATGAGTTATCAACGTTTGTTGACACCTCAGACGAATGGATATATTCACGCTCTGGCATCAAACAAAGGCACATAATCGCTGAAGATCAAAGCACCACCGATCTGGCTTTTGAAGCCTCTGTCATGGCCTTAAAAAATGCCAATATGACTGGAAAGTCTATAGATTTAATCGTTGTTGCAACCACAACCCCAGATAAGGTATTTCCTTCGCTCGCAGCCAATTTGCAAAATAGATTGGACGCCAATGGTTGCATTGCATTTGACGTACAAGCCGTTTGTAGCGGATTTGCCTATGCCTTGAGTGTGGCCGATCAATTCATTCGCACAGGTATGGCAAAAACGGCTTTGGTGGTCGGGGCTGAAGCATTTTCGCGCATTTTAAATTGGTCTGATAGAAGCACCTGTGTGTTGTTTGGCGATGGTGCTGGCGCAGTGGTACTCAAGGCTGACAACGAAATGGGCATCATTGCCTCAGAACTGCATGCAGACGGTGCCTATGAGAATCTTTTACACGTGCCTGGCAATACCGGTATTTATAAAGACCAAGCCCAAAGTTATGTGGAAATGCAAGGCAAAGAGGTTTTTCGCAAAGCCATTCTTGAGATGAGTGCCATGTTGGATTCCATTCTTGAAAAAGCACAAATGAAAGCCTCTGACATAGACTGGCTGGTCCCTCATCAAGCCAATTACCGCATCATCACCGCCTTGGCAAAAAAATTAAACATGCCTATGGAACGAGTGATAGTCACCATCGATCAACACGCCAACACGTCCGCCGCTTCAATTCCATTGGCACTCCATCACGGCATCAGCAATGGTCATTTAAAACCAGGAGAAATCATTCTAATGGAAGCCTTTGGTGGTGGTTTTACTTGGGGTTCTGTACTTGTTAAACTGTAAAATACTTTCGCATCAGCCCATTTTTATCACTCATTTAATTCCAAGCGCATGAAAAAAGCCATTATATTTCCAGGTCAAGGCTCCCAAAGCATCGGCATGTTAGATGATTTTGCAAGCCACCACCCACAAGTCAAAGTTGTTTTTGAACAAGCTTCAGATGCCATTCAACAAGACCTCTGGTCGATGACCCAGAACGATGAAACCCGACTCAATCAAACCATTTACACCCAGCCTATTCTATTGGCGGCAGGTATTGCTTTTTGGCAAATTTTGGTGGCTGAAAAAGACATTCAAGCCGATTTCTTTGCTGGACATTCTTTGGGTGAATACACAGCGCTGACCGCCGCAGGTGTATTCGATTTTTCTGAAGCAATACGGCTGGTGCATTATCGCGGACAGCTCATGCAAGCAGCGGTTCCCGCTGGTACTGGTTCAATGG
This sequence comes from Gammaproteobacteria bacterium, assembly GCA_965277775.1. Classification (GTDB taxonomy): domain Bacteria; phylum Pseudomonadota; class Gammaproteobacteria; order CAKMZV01; family CAKMZV01. The sequence continues at coordinate 806,842 of OZ255843.1, forward strand.
TCGCAGTGTTGGGGCTTGATAATGAGACCATTCAACAAGCCTGCGATGAAGCCAGTAACGCCAACGAATCGGTCAGCCCTGCCAATTTCAATGCGCCTGGACAAACGGTGATTGCAGGACACAGCCCTGCTGTGGAACGTGCCAGTGTGCGATTGAAAGAATTGAAAGCACTACGCGTCCTACCTTTGCCTGTCAGCGTGCCATCGCACTGCGTCCTCATGCAAGGGGCTGCTGAACAATTGGCACAGTATTTAGAGGAAATAAGCATTCATCCCATGCAAACGCCTGTGGTCTCAAATGCTTATTCGACGCTCATGCAGTCATCAGAAGATATTTATAAAACCTTGCCCGAACAACTTTATAAGCCCGTCCGTTGGGTCGAAAATGTTCAATTACTGGTCGCCCAAGGTGTCACTCAAGTTTATGAATGTGGCCCCAATAATGTGCTAAGTTCCTTAAATAGACGGATTGATCGGACGCTCAACACATTGCCCATTAATAGTTGTTCAAGTTTGGATAAAATAACCACATAAAAATTCAAGGAGTTTGACATTGAATAACCGTATTGCTTTCATCACAGGTGCCAGTCGTGGAATCGGTGCAGCCACTGCCGAACATTTAAGCACCTTAGGTTACACCGTCATTGGCACCGCCACCACAAAACAAGGGGCTGAAGACATCCAATCGCGACTCAGCCAGATCAACCCAGCCGCCAAAGGCTATGAATTAGATATTTGCGATGCTCAGGCGCTTGAGGATTGCCTGAAAAAAATTCAAACAGATGTTGGAAAAATGCCCGAAATTTTGATTAATAATGCGGGCATCACCAAAGACAACCTGCTCATTCGTATGAGTGATGATGAGTGGGATGCGATTATGGAAACCAACCTAAAATCGGTCTTTAAACTTTCAAAACTTTGCTTAAGGTCAATGATGAAAGCACGATTTGGGCGCATCATTTCCATCGTTTCAGTTGTTGGTGCAACTGGGAATGCTGGACAATCAAATTATTCTGCGGCTAAAGCTGCTGTGGGTGGGTTTTCTCGGTCGCTTGCGCGTGAAGTGGGATCACGGGGCATCACCGTTAATACCATCGCACCAGGCTTTATTGATACAGATATGACTCGGGCACTTGGCGAAGAGCAACGGGCTTTGTTTATCAAAGATATTCCTATGGCGCGACTGGGTTCAACCCAAGACATAGCCTCAGCAGTTGCTTTTCTGGCATCCGACGAGTCTGCTTATATCACGGGGCAGACTTTGCACGTGAATGGTGGCCTGTTTATGCAATAACAACACCCTTTATTGCTATCGCTTCACTATGACTGCGAATCAATCGCTCTCGGATTCAGACACTCAAATTAGATCACCACAGTTCCGTTATTCTTAAATTGGATACGTAAGATAAATAACATGGCATGGAAACTTAGCAAACCACAATATTCTGTTCATGCAAGATGATTTTTTACAGCCAAATCAACCTGACAAAACACCGAATGAATAAATCCGCTCTGCCATTAGGGATCAGTGCCATCACGCTTGTTTTATTCTTAGGATTCTTTATTCCGCAGAGCTTCGCTCAAGTTGAAAAACAAAGACCCGCAACCTCTATAGAAGAACAAACATTCATCGAAAATTTAACTCAAACACTCACAAGTCAAATACAGCCTCTTGTTGAATCCGTTTCATTTGAAATTATGGTTTCGCTCAAAGTCATTGAAACTTGGACTCCGACAAACACCTCGTTAATTCAGACGAAATCAGCAAACAATGATATTGCAAAACAGCGTTTACAACGTCTGAATGAGACGCACAAACAGCGGTTGCAAGATCAACTCACCACATTGCGCAATCAGCTGAATAAGACTGATAATGCATCTTTTCAAGCGACACTATTTGAGCAAATATCAGACGTTCGCGAACAGTTGTTCATCCTTGAAGAAAATCTTGAGAGTCAAACCTCAACGCATGGCAATACGGCCAGTCAAAATGTTCAGAAAAAAATTGAGGCTGAAGCCTTAGCTGTCGTCGCAAATCTAACGCTTAGCAATGCCAGTGAAACCCAACTGGGTGTCATAAAACAGACCATCGCTCATACTGCATCGACACATTTAATCAAAGAGGGCACCCTCAGTATTCAAACATTGGTGACAACGGCCGCCTTGACCAATCAGCAAAGCGATATTGCAAAAACGGCGTCCAATGAAACCACACAAATCAATACAGAAACGCATAGGACACTCACCTCGGCTATCACTTCAACAAATTCAATACCTAAAAACAATCAAAAAGATTTCGCCGAGCTGATGTCCCAACTTGAATCTTGGATGGCTGAACTGATGACAAAATTACCCAAAGATGCCATTCCACAAGGTATTGAACCCAAGCATTTGTTGCTTTTTGTTTTTACGGTCATACCTTTTATGCTTTTTATTCTCATTTATGGCTACAGGCAATTGCAGAATCCAGTGTCAGAAAAATCCGCGGCTCAAACTGAAAAAACGGATGTCATTGTTTTGCCAGATGATGCACAAAACAAAGTCAAAGAACCTAAGAGAGCAGACGCTTTGAGTGAAACTTTAGCTGATGACCCTATACATAAAACCGAAAATAAAACAAAGGGGGCGTCTGAAGCGACATCACCCACTCAAACATCTGAGTCCAAATACGAGACCATGGTTACGCCCATTCAACCGCCTGTTGGCGGTGAACAAGGTCATGCTTCATCGCAACCTTTCTTTGAAGGCTTAGACGAAGCACAAATTGTGTCGCTGCTAAGCGATGAAAGCCTGTCCGATCAAGTATTGTTACTACAATGTTGCAAACCCGCTGTGATTGCTGATTACTTGAGTACACTGGCGGATGATACTCGTGCCAGACTATTCGCTGCCTTGAGCCAAAACGCAACTGTGCCAACCGATGTACTACAATCCTTGGAGAGAAGGCTTAGATTCAAGCTAAGGTGTTTGGGGAATCCAAACCGTTAAATGAAAAAGAACTGGACAATTTCTTTGAAATTATTGACAATGCGGATGATACTAAGACAAAAGCACTGATGAAGACCCTAAGTCAGCACAACCTTGTCGTTTACCACCAAATAAAGCAGTATTTTTGTCGCTTTGCCGACATCCGACGTTTGCCCGAAAAATATGTTAAACCCATTGTAAATAATATAAAAATTGAATTTTTGGCGATCACATTGGAGCTGTGTGACGACGCCATAAAACAATTTGTTTTTGACCACCTTTCACCAGAAAATCAACAACAGTTGCTTAGAATGAATCAAGAGATGCCTGAGCCTGAAATGTCGGTCAAACAAAATGCCAAATTAGTATTGATTCAAAATATTAGAAATTTTTTCAGGTCAAACCACATAAAATTGCTTGATTAAAGAATCATTTAACCTATAGTCCAATCAATACCATAAACCTACATTAGGAAACCTTTGAAATTCAATTTAGAACATGACATTTGTCTTCAGCTGAACCATGGATAATAAATACAACGCTTCGTCAATAGAGGTCCTAACTGGTTTAGACCCTGTCCGTAAACGTCCGGGCATGTACACTGACACCCAAAATCCCAACCACATTGTTCAGGAAGTTGTTGACAACAGCATCGACGAGGCCATCGCCGGTCATGCCTCTTATGTCCTCATCGAACTTTTTAATGACCACTCAATCAAGGTGACTGACGACGGCAGGGGCATGCCAGTCGATGAGCATCCCGAACAAAAACGCAGTGCTGTCGAAGTGATTTTGACCACCCTGCATTCAGGCGGAAAATTTTCTAATGACAATTACAAATATTCAGGTGGCTTACACGGTGTAGGCATCTCGGTGGTCAATGCCTTGTGTTCGCGATTAGCCGTTGAAGTCAAACGTGATGGTCATATTTATGAACTTGATTTCATTGATGGTATGCCGCAAGGCCAGCTACAGCAGGTGGGCAAAGCACCGAATAAAAAAACGGGCACGACCGTTCACTTCACCCCCAATGAGGCATTTTTTGTCACTGGCAATCTTGACATCAAATCGCTGAAAAAATACTTGCAAGCCAAAGCAGTTCTTTGTCCTGGCATTCGAGTGGGTTTAAACATTGAAGCCACAGAGGAAAACATCGAATGGCATTATGCAACGGGACTGACCGAATACCTCGCCAAACAATTTGAACAAGACACCATTTTTCCCAACGAACTATTCAGTCATCACCTTAAAACCGCTGAAGGCGAAGTTGAATTTGCCATTGGCTGGACGGCTGAAATGCGTGGCACGGTTCAAGAAAGTTATGTGAATGCCATCATGACCCTGCAGGGCGGCACGCACGTCAATGGCTTACGCGCTGGCATTACCGATGCATTGCGCGAGTTTTGTGAATTTCAAAATCTGTTGACCAAACAAACCCGAATTACCCCAGACGATGTTTGGCAAAATGCCGTTTTTGTTTTATCAGTAAAACTGACTGACCCGCAATTCGTCGGTCAGACCAAAGAAAAACTTTCTTCGAGAGAAGCCACAGGGCTGGTCTCGAACATTGCAAAAGATGGTTTCAGTCTCTGGCTGAACCAGCATGTTGAAGCCGGTCGTTTGATCGCTGAATTGATCATTAATATTGCCAAATATCGCCTGCGCAGCACTCAAAAAATCATTCGCAAAAAAGTCATTAGCGGTCCCGCACTGCCTGGCAAATTAACCGACTGCCTCTCTGATAATCTCGACCAAACTGAATTGTTCTTAGTCGAAGGCGATTCTGCTGGCGGGTCTGCCAAACAAGCACGGGATAAGAACTTCCAAGCCATCCTGCCACTGCGTGGAAAAATCCTTAACACTTGGGAAGTCGAACACGATCAGATCTTATCTTCGGATGAAATTCACGCCATCAGTGTCGCCATCGGCTTAGAACCGAATAGCTGGAACTTATCCAATTTACGCTATGGCAAAGTGTGCATTCTCGCTGACGCGGATTCGGACGGACTACACATCGCCACCTTGTTGTGCGCACTTTTTGTCCGCCACTTCCGCCATCTTGTTGATCAAGGCCATGTCTATGTCGCCATGCCGCCCTTGTATAGGGTCGATATAGGCAAAGAAACCTTTTATGCCTTAGACAGTGATGAGCACGATCAGATCATTGAGAAGAACGCTGGACGCGCCAAACCCGTTGTAACCAGATTCAAAGGTTTGGGTGAAATGAATCCTAAGCAGTTGAAAGAATCGACCATGCACCCCGAATCTCGACGTTTGGTGCAATTAACCATTGAAGAAGGCGACGATACTTTAAAGCTATTGGACATGTTACTCGCAAAAAAACGTTCCCCCGACCGCAAACAATGGTTAGAAGACCGTGGTGATTTAGCGGTCGTTTAAGATTATGAAACAGATTAAACAACGACAGCAGCGTCTGTTAAAAATGATCGGCGAACAAGGCATTGCCATACTGTGGGCAGCCGATTTGCAATTTCGTAATACCGATACAGAACACCCCTTTCGTCAAGACAGCCATTTTTCTTATATGACGGAGTTTCCTGAAAGCGATGCGGTCGTTGTCTTTGCCCCACAATACAAGGAAGGGGAAGTGCTGTTGTTTTGTCAGCCCAAAAACCCTGACATCGAATGCTGGAATGGCGAAATCATTGGCCCCGATAAAGCGGTTCAAGCCTATGGTTTTGATGCGGCATTTGAACTGTCCGAGTTGAGCCAAAAATTGCCTGAAATCATGGCCAATCGTACTTGGGTTTATGCTGACATCGATCAGCGCGACAAAGCCCATACGGCTGTGATGCAATCCATACAGCAGGTGCGTAAAAAAAGTCGCTTAGGCATAGAAGCCCCGCAAGGCATTTGTTTTTTAACGCCCATGTTAAGCGAACTGCGCCTCATCAAGGACGCAGAAGAAATTGGCCGAATGAAACAAGCGGCGCAAATTACTGTTGAGGCACACAAAAAAGCCATGTTAGCAGCACAGCACAGCCACTATGAATATGAAGTGCAAGCCGTGCTTGAACAAACGTTCAAACACATGGGGGCGCAACGCAATGCGTTTAACTCCATTGTGGCCGCGGGCGCAAACGCCTGCGTGTTACATTATGTCCAAAACAATGCCGCGCTCAATAAGGACAGCATCATGCTGATTGATGCTGGCGCTGAATATCAAGGTTATGCCAGTGATGTTACAACGGCGTTTCCGACCAGAGGACAATTTAGCGGCCCGCAGAAAGCGGTTTATGAGCTGGTTCTATCGACCCATAGAGCGGCTTTAAATGCCCTTAGAGTTGGCTCTGACTGGCAACAGGTGCACCAACTGACGTGCAAAAATTTGACTGAAGGGTTGATTGCGCTCGATATACTACAAGGTGATTGCGACACACTGGTCGAACAAGAAGCCTACAAACCGTGGTTTATGCACCGAACGGGACATTGGTTAGGCAGAGATGTTCATGATGTTGGTAGTTACCAAGTCAATGGGCAGTGGCGCAAATTTAAATCGGGCATGGCCTTGACCATTGAACCTGGTTTGTACTTCGCCCCCAGTCCCGAGTTGGATGAAAAATGGTGGGGCATTGGTGTACGCATTGAAGACTCTGTCATCATCACTGACTCAGGACACGATAATTTAACCGCTGACATACCTCGAACCGTGGCAGACATTGAGGCCTTTTTACGTTAATTCATTGAAATGATCTACACAAACACCCCCGAACAACCAATCACCATTGTTGGTGGTGGGCCAGTGGGTAGTGCATTGGCCATTGGCTTGGCACAAATCGGCTGTCATGTGCGCGTTCTTGAAGGCGCCAACCATCGAGATAAACGTTGGGGCTACGATGCCCGTACCTTGGCGATCAATCTGGGCAGTTATCAATTGCTCCAACGCTTGGGTATCATAGAACAACTCAGCTGGTATCCCATTAAACGGGTACGCGTTTCTCAGAAAGATGCTTTTGGCACCACCATGCTCGACGCCCATGAAGTCGATCAACCCAGCTTGGGTTATACGGTCATTGCCAAAGACTTGGGCAAAGCATTTGATGCGGTTATTGCGCAACACCCCAACATTGATTTTCAGCTTAACGCCTCAATCAAAGGCTTAGAACAAACCGCCCAGGGCGTTCAGTTAAATACAGCTGATACAAGTTATTCTGCGCCCTTAGTCATTGCCTGCGATGGGGCGTTTTCAACTGTGCGCCAATGCATCAACATCCCAACCAGTCGCCATGATTTTCATCAAATCGCCCTGCTTGCAAAAGTTGAACACGAACAAAACAATAATGGGATGGCACACGAACGATTTATTGAACAAGGCGTTTTTGCAATGTTGCCCTTGTCCGACAATAAATCTTCAATGGTTTGGGTGGTACCCGAACAACAAGCGCAACAAAAATTGGATTTGTCCGATGAGGCATTCATGGTTCAAGCCAATGAGCAATTCGCCCATTACTACGGTGCATTCACCCAAGTGGCGGACCGCGTGCACTACCCCATGAAACAAACCATTGCGCAACAATATTTAAAGCAACACGTTGTGTTGATGGGCAATGCAGCGCACGCTTTACACCCCATTGCTGGTCAAGGTTTAAATATTGGATTTCGGGATGTCAGCGCTTTTATTGCCCTGATGGATAATGCGGTCGTTAGCAAACATCAACTGATGAGTTGGGCGCTTCAACGCCAACGAGATTCCAAAATTGCATCTCGCTTAACCTATGCCATGGTCAAAGGATTCTCGCATCCCAAGGCCAGAAATCTGGGGGGAGCGGCCTTGTTGGGCTTGGAGCTGGCACATCCTTTGAAAAAAGCTTTTACACGTTATATGATGAGCGTCTGATGAAACATTTTGACCTGTGTATCGTTGGGGGCAATATGGTGGGCGCCAGCTTAGCCTTGGCCTTGGCCGACAGTGGTCTAAAAATCGCCTTAATTGAAAAACAATCGGTCAAGTGGCAAGACCCACAAGCACAACAAGTTGACCTTCGCGTCAGTGCCATCATTCCTGCAGTCGTTCGGATGTTTAAAAAACTCGGGGTGTGGGAGCAGATGTTGGCTCGAAGGGTTCAGCCATTCAATCGAATGACTGTGTGGGAAGACGAACTGACCAATGCTTATGAGTTTGATGCCCAAAGTGTGATGGAACCTTATTTGGGATATGTGGTCGAAAACACCGTCATTCAACACAGCCTCTGGCAAGCCTTGCAAGCCAAAGCCAATGTCACTTGTATATGCGCTGAATGGACTCAGTTGCAAGAAACAAACGATGGCATTTGTTTAGACCTGACCGATACTGCCATTAAAAAATGCACGGCCCGGCTACTGGTCGCTGCAGATGGCGCACAATCGCAAGTTCGCCAATGGGCGGGCATAGAACGGGTGGTCAAAGCCTATCATCAAGCCTGCATTGTCGGAAATGTGAAAACACACAAGCCTCATCAAAATTGTTGTTGGCAACGTTATGAAAAGGGCTATCCTTTTGCTTTTTTACCCCTGGCTGATGGCAGTTGTTCCATCGCTTGGTACATGTCCTTAGACGATAAAGACCAGCATCTAGAACTGAGCACAGCCGAGATTGAAACACAACTGTTTCAGGCTTCTGCTGGGGTTTTGGGGCAGGTTGAAAAAGTTGGGGTTTTTGCCGGTTTCCCCGTGCAACGGCACCACGCCAAACAATGGTTTAAAGACCGTATTGTCCTCATTGGGGATGCGGCGCATGGGGTCCATCCCATGGCTGGGCAAGGGGCAAACTTGGGTTTTATTGATGCAGCGGTTTTGGCCGAAGAAATCATGGCGGCTGAAGGGGTATTTGACCATCCTTTAGTCCTAAAACGTTATCAACGACGCCGAGCTGAATCTTTCATTATTGAATACGGCATGGATGCGTTTTTGTACCTGTTTAAAGACCTGCCACCACCCCTAAAAATGCTTCGCCACATTGGTTTAAAGCAAGGCAACAAAATTTCTATGGGTAAACACTTGCTCAGAGAATATGCCTTGGGCAATAGTCGAGATTTGCCCGCATTAATGGGTTATTAAGCATTTCTAAGTGCTGCATGCACGAATGACGGACACTTAGTAATCAAAACCGATTAAGTCCAATGTTTCCTCAGGCAAATCACGTAAGAAACGTGAGGGTGGATTAGACATAAAACGAGGGCCGTAAAGCTGTCTTGAACTGGCAAAACTTAGGTACAATTTTTTTTGTGCGCGGGTCATCCCCACATAGGCCAATCGCCGCTCTTCTGCCAATTGTTCTGGATCACCAGTACTTCTTGAAGATGGCAATATGCCGTCCTCCAAGCCCACCATAAAAACCATAGGAAACTCCAAGCCTTTGGCCGAATGGAGCGTCATCAGCTGCACTTTTTCCTCGGCTTCCATGAGCTCGGTGTTCTCACCCATATCCAATACAGTATTGGCGAGAAAATCATCATACCCTGTTGCCTCATACTCGCTTGCCACCACCAACAATTCATCCAAGTTCTCTTTACGTGTCAATAATCGTTCCTTGCCCTCTTTGGCATAATGCTCTAATAGACCGCTGTTTTCTATAATATCCTCAAGTAATTCACACAAGGTTAAGGATGGCATTTGTGATTGCCATTGTTCAATCAGGCTCACAAAATTTTGGATTTTGGCATTTTTCGGCGCCAAGGATACGGCTGTTTGCCACAATGAACAATTGTCCAAGCTGGCTTGTTGGGCAATACCATCGACCGCTCTTTTGCCAATGCCTCTTGTAGGCAAATTGATGATGCGCGCAAATGCCGCATTGTCATTTGAATTAACGATCAGTCGTACATAGGCCAGCACGTCTTTAACCTCAGCGCGTTCAAAAAAGCGCAAGCCACCATAAATCTGATACGGAATCTTATGCCTGAGCATCATGTCTTCAAATACGCGTGACTGGGCATTGGTTCTATACAAGACCGCAATGTCTTCGAGTGATTTTTTGGCATATTGCCAATCTTCAATGGTGTCAATGACAAACTGCGCTTCGTCTATGCCATTGATGGCGCGATAAATACCAATGGGCTCTCCCTCACCGGAATCTGTCCACAAGCGTTTGCCCAAACGATCTGTATTTTTGTTGATGATCGCATTGGCTGCAGTCAATATGTTTGAAGTCGAACGATAGTTTTGTTCTAATCGAATCACCTCAACGGGCATATTTTGAGAGAAATCGTTTTTGAAATTGCGAATATTTGCGACCTTTGCCCCCCGCCAACCATAAATAGATTGATCGTCATCACCGACCGCAAAAACCCGACCTTTGCTGCCTGCCAAAAGTTGAATCCATGCGTATTGTGTGGCATTGGTATCCTGAAACTCATCGATCAGTAAATGCTCAAACCGCGCTTGATAAAGACCCAATAACTTGGGTTGATCGCGCCAAACTTCAACCGTTCGCAGTATGATTTCTGCAAAATCGACCAGACTGTCGCGCCGACAAACTTCATCATAGCGTGAAAAAATGTTCACCATGGTGGCTTGCCATTGATTGTCAATGTTGACAGCGGTCGCCCTCAAACCGTGATCTTTTTTTGAAGCGATAAAATTTGCGGCTTGCCTTGGTGTATAGGTTTTTTCATCGATATTTAATTCACGAATGATTTGCCGACAAACACGTATTTGATCTTGATTGTCAATGATTTGAAATCGATCACTGAGGCCACATGCTTCTGCATGTTGGCGCATGAAGCGGTGGCACAATGAATGAAAAGTTCCAACCCACATCCCACCCAAAGAACGTTTGATGAGTGACTCTAAACGGGTGCGCATTTCTCCAGCCGCTTTGTTGGTAAAAGTCACGCTCACAATATTGCTGGTCTGGTAATGATATTGCTCAATTAAATAAGCCATTCTATGCGTCAAAACCCGCGTTTTACCGCTGCCAGCCCCCGCCACAATCAAGGCATGGGTGTCATCAGGCAAGCTAACCGCCTTTTGTTGCACGTCATTTAGATCAGATAATGACTGGTTTTGATCCAAGAATGCTTCAAGACGAGACAATTATTCCCTCCGTAGCACTTTATTGACCACCCAAGACCACCATCGATTCGCTTGAAAACTATTCTTGATCGCCTTTTGATCATAATGGTGATGGACCCAATCCATGAAATCAGCATCCTCATGTTCCGCCTTGAATTGCTTCCACTCCTCAAGAAATACATCCAATATGCCCGTTTCTGCAACGGTAAAGTGGCCGTAGTACCATTTAAGCTGATTGACTGCTTCAACGGGTTTTTCAGGGTACTTCAATAAAAGGTACAAGGTTGCTACAAAGCCGGCTCGATCAGCGCCCGATTTACAATGCACTAACAAAGGTTTTTCAGCCTCATCAAAGATTGTTTTAAGCGCCACTATGGTGTCTGGATTGGGCAATTCGCGTGAAGAGATGGGTAAAAAATACAAAGTCATGTCAACTTCAAGTGCCGCCTTTTTTTGAAGTGCGGTTGCGGCAATGTCCAAATTATTGCCACGCAAATTAAGAATGCTTTTTATGCCTCTTTTTTTGTAGCGCTTTAGGTCATAAGGCAGTGGATGATTCGCTCTATATAACTCAGGATCGACCTGAAAAAAATTGCGATAGCACAAACGAACGTAACCGTCGTCTAAAAACAGCATTTTTAACCATGCAATAATGATTTTTGAGCGAGATAGGGGCAGGTGAAATTGCATGATGTGGTATTATACGCGCCCTTAAAATTCAGACGATGGAGAATGCCTTTTATGGCACTGATTGTTCAAAAATACGGTGGGACTTCTGTGGGCAGCGTTGAGCGCATCCAGAATGTGGCCAAGCGCGTCAAACTGTGGGCTGATGCAGATCACAGCGTGGTCGTGGTGGTCTCTGCCATGTCGGGTGAAACTAACCGTTTAACGGCACTGGCACAATCCATACACAGCAATCCTTCTCGACGTGAATTGGATGTTATTCTGTCGTCTGGTGAACAAGTGACCTCAGGCTTGCTTTGTTTGGCATTGCAGGCCTTGAGGCAAAAAGCGGTTTCATTTGTAGGATGGCAAGCGGGCATTCACACCGACGGTCATCACAACAAAGCACGAATTTCGCACATTCTGCCTGAGCGCATTTTTGCCGCTTTGGACGAACAACGCGTTGTCGTCATCACGGGCTTTCAAGGCATTTCCCCTGCGTCCAACATTGCCACGCTCGGTCGGGGTGGTTCCGATGTGAGCGCCGTTGCCATTGCCACAGCGCTTAAAGCTGATGAATGCCAAATTTATACCGACGTTGACGGCGTCTATACAACTGACCCGCGTGTGGAACCCAATGCACGCGCCATGGCGACTCTAACCTTCGAAGAAATGATAGAGTTGGCCAGCTTAGGCGCCAAAGTTTTACAATTACGTTCTGTTGAGTTTGCCTACAAACATAATATGCCCATTAGAGTGCTATCGTCGTTGAAAGAAATGGATATTAAAAATTTGGGCGGCACACTCATTCAATCCGATGAAAACGAAGAGGATAAAATCATGGAAAAACCCCTAATCTCTGGCATTGCATTTCAACGCGATGAGGCTAAAATCTCTATCCTTGGCGTGCCCGATCGTCCCGGCATCGCTTCTGATATACTCGAACCCATTGCTGAAGCAAACATTGAAATAGACATGATCATTCAAAACTTGTCAACCGACAATCAGCGCACCGATTTTACATTTACCGTTGAGCGGGCCAACTATAAAGAAGCGATGAGCATCATGAATCTTAAAGCCAAACAAGTCGGCGCCACTTCGGTGAATGGCTCAGACAACATTGCCAAATTGTCACTGGTGGGTGTGGGCATGCGCTCACACTCGGGCGTGGCTTGCAAGATGTTTGAAGTGCTCGCTAAAAATGACATCAACATTCAACTGATTTCAACTTCAGAAATTAAAATTTCTGTCATCATTGATGAAATCTATATTGACGATGCGGTTCGTGAGTTACACAGCGCTTTTGAGTTGGATAAAACGCCTTAATGTCAGTCGATGCTTTTTAAGCATCAATTTTTTGAAATGAAAACAAATAATCACCTGTCAATGCGCTTGACATTTTATTGGTAATCCTATCTAATACCTGCCTCGCAACATCGACTGTCAAAAACACGTTGCGTCCACTTCAGCTACCTTTGAAGCGTCACATTAAAGACAAAAGTCCTATAAGACTCTATTAATTGCGATAGAACCCATACTATCCTGAAATTGGTATTTATTTTGATCCTTTTATTTGTAAGGATCGTTAATCTATTTTCTGGAGATGACATGAAAAATCACAACGCGCAATCAGAGATTGCAAACTTAGAAAAAAACTGGAACGAAAACCCGCGCTGGCAAGGCATAACTAGAGGTTATTCGGCAAAGGATGTCGTCCGTTTAAGGGGCACAGTCAAAATTGAACACTCCTTGGCACGACGCGGTGCTGAAAGATTGTGGGGTGCTTTGAACGGCAATTCATTTAAGGGCTTTGTTAATGCCTTGGGCACGCTGACTGGCGGACAAGCCGTGCAACAAGCCAAAGCTGGGATGGAGTCAATTTACTTGTCTGGCTGGCAAGTGGCGGCCGACAATAACTCTGGCATGTCCATGTATCCTGACCAATCGCTGTACCCTGCTGATTCAGTGCCAAAAGTCGTACAGCGCATTAACAATAGTTTTAAACGCGCTGATCAGATTCAATGCCAAAAAGGCATAGCGCCTGATGATCAAGCCTATATTGATTATTTTTTACCCATCGTTGCGGATGCCGAAGCCGGCTTTGGGGGCGTGCTGAACGCCTATGAACTCATGCTTAGTATGATTGAATCGGGCGCTGCAGGCGTACACTACGAAGACCAACTCGCTTCAGTTAAAAAATGCGGACACATGGGTGGCAAGGTTTTGGTGCCGACCAAAGAGGCGGTGCAAAAATTGATCGCTGCACGTCTGGCCACAGATGTTTCAGATGTGCCTACATTGTTGTTCGCTCGAACCGATGCCAATGCGGCGGCACTGCTCACTTCAGACCATGATGAATATGACAAACCCTTTGTCACAGGTGAGCGTACTGCAGAAGGTTTTTACTGCACCAAGGCGGGCATTGAACAAGCCATTGCGCGCGGGCTTGCCTATGCCCCCTACGCCGACTTATTATGGTGTGAAACCGCTACACCTGATTTGGCTGAAGCGAAAAAATTTGCAGAAAGCATCCAAAATGAATTTCCAGATAAACTGCTGGCTTATAACTGTTCGCCTTCGTTTAACTGGAAGAAAAATTTGGATGATAAAACCATTGCAAACTTTCAGACAGAACTCTCTGCCATGGGTTACAAATTTCAATTCATCACCTTAGCAGGCATTCATAATATGTGGCATAGCATGTTTAATTTGGCTTATAACTACCAACGTGGTGAAGGCATGAAACATTATGTGGAGATGGTTCAAGAGCCCGAATTTGCCGATGCGAAAAAAGGTTACACCTTTGTTGCCCATCAGCAAGAAGTGGGCACGGGCTATTTTGATGATGTGACCTCGGTGATTCAAGGCGGGTCATCTTCGGTTACGGCTTTGACTGGATCAACTGAAGAAGAGCAATTCAGCTGATCGTTTTGGGCTTAAACAACCGTTGATTTGATTGATATTCTGATTTATTCCGTATAGAATGATATCAACAATAGGCCTTAAGCCATAAAATAGCAACGATTTCTCCCCCTGCCCCGCACTATTCGTAGTGTGGGGCTTTTTTATAGACTGATCCATTGTGCGATCAGACTTACCCTCACCTCAATCTGCACCACACTTACTATTCAATTCGGGAAGAGTCATTGATACAAATGTCAAAAATAGCCTTGATGATTGTTTCATCAAGGCTTTCAAACGAAGGTTGTAGATCAATTACCTAATATGGCTCTAACTACGGCGTAATTTCATTTACTAATATCATATAAAGGGTCTATATTTATTAGTGATTTTTACAACGCAATCAAACTAAGTAGCGCATCACTTTAGCAATGTATTCAAGCATTTTACTCAAATAAATCATCAAGGAATTCTCACCTACTTCCAAAATCACTTCTTTTCACGTAGTTTACGATACACGAGATCACGCTTTTCAATGATCGTTATATGCAGGAACGAGTCATCAAATTCATAGATGATACGGAAATTTTTCACACGGCAATGGTAACCCGGTTTGCCTTCCAACTTGATAGAGTTATTGGGTTTAGGGTTTTCTCGAAGTAGCTCAATCTGGTTGGCAATAAGTCTGGCAATCTGAGGCGAACGCTTTATCAGATTATTGGCTGACTTCTCGGCTCTTTTGGTAAACTTGACACTACGCATTCTTCATGCGATTGAGCAAGCTTTCTGAATCCTCAGTACTAAGTGAACTTTCTTTCTTGGCTGATGCAGACATCTCAGCCCATATCCTATCTTCTACAACGCTATCTTTCAGATAGCACTCCATCAGGGTATCCAACACAAAATCTTTCAAGGTCTTTCCGTGGGCATTCGCCTGAAACTTCAACTCATCATGGAAGTCAGTAGGAACATTTATGGTTAGTCTGTCTTGAGTTTTCGTAGTCATAATAATGATAGGTAAAATAATAATTACAAAGAAGAGTTATACGTATGTCGAGTTCTGCATCACCCTCAAAAAACTCATCTCCACCTGCAGGAATAAGTATAGCGATATAGAATTATACATAATGCAGTCAAAAACAACCGATTTTTCTTGTGCAACAAATATGAGCAGTGAAATCGACTGGCCTCTTGAGCAAGTAAGAATGAAACATCTAAGGAGAACTAAATATGAAAGACTTCGGCGAACTCAAAAATGTTTCTATGAGTGATATGTGGCCAGATGAGGCACATAACTTCACGCCTTGGCTAGCAGAAAACATAGATGTTCTGGGCAATGCTATTGGATTAATCTTGGAATTCAAAGAAAAAGAAGCTCGTGTGGGACGTTTCTATCTTGACATTTTAGCCGAAGATGTGAACTCTAGAGGAGAAGTCATTATTGAAAACCAACTCACAAAAACTGACCACGATCATCTCGGCAAACTCATTACCTATGCTTCTGGCTTTGATGCTTATGCTATTATTTGGGTTGCTGATTCATTTCGAGATGAACACAGGCAGGCGCTTGAATGGCTCAATCAAAGAACCGGCGCTAAAACACATTTCTTTGCCGTTGTCGTAGAAGGCTTACAAATTGATGACTCCAAACCGGCCTATAAATTCAAAACCATTGTGTTTCCCGAAGAGTTGCAGAATTTGAATAACAATAAAAACTACATCAGAGGCGAAATGTACAGAAGCTATTACCAACCCATGATTGACGAACTCATAGAAAAGCACCGCTTTACCACTTCGAGAAAAGCTCCAACGGGAAATTGGTGTGGGTTAACTTCAGATATATCAGGAGTCCTTTATTGTGCTGCGTTTAATCGGGATATTCCCAGAGTTGAGGTCTATTTTACCAGTAACACCAAAATAGACAACAAAGCGCTTTTTGATATCCTTAAAACCAAAGAACAAACCATAGAAGAACGATACGGACAAAGTTTTGAATGGCTTAGACAGGATGGGACAAAAGTCTGTTACATTCAACTCATAGGCTTTGGCGGAAAATTACTTTCTGACATGACAGAAGAAGAAAAAGACGAAGTGCGTCGATGGCATATAAGCAACCTGCTTAAAATGAAAGAAGTTTTTACGTCTTTTATTGAACAAGCGCTTCAAGGCAATTAAATTTATTGAGATGGTTTGGATTTCAAGCGCCATCTCTTGGTGCTTGTCAGCGAACTTGTAGCCTAACCACTACAGCTTGTTATTCCTAACAAGAAGGAATAAGCCGTTGCTGCCTTCTTGACTTGATTCTTGTTCGATGGATACAAAAAAACCCGCAAATCAAGGACTTGCGGGCTTTATAGCAACGAGATGAAATCTCGTGAACAGCTGAGCTGATGATTACATCATACCACCCATACCGCCCATGCCACCACCCATATCGGGCATTGCAGGACCGGCTGATTCAGGCTTTGGTTTATCAGCAACCGCTGCTTCAGTCGTGACCAAAAGTCCCGCAATTGAAGCTGCGTGCTGTAAAGCAGAGCGTGTTACTTTGGTGGGATCAATGATGCCCATTTTGAGCATATCACCGTATTCATCGGTGGTTGCATTAAAGCCAAAGTTGCCTTTGCCTCTAAGGACTTCATTAACCACAACAGCGCCATCTAAACCAGCATTGTTAGCGATTTGACGTAGGGGCTCTTCCAATGCACGACGAGTGATCTGAATGCCTTGGGTTTGATCGTCATTATTGCCTTTCAAACCATCAAGCGATTTGGCTGCACGAAGCAGTGCAACACCGCCACCGGCCACAACTCCTTCTTCTACAGCAGCACGTGTTGCATGCAGAGCGTCATCGACACGGTCTTTCTTCTCTTTCATCTCAACTTCTGTTGCCGCACCCACTTTAATGACTGCAACACCGCCAGACAATTTAGCCAAACGTTCTTGAAGTTTCTCACGATCATAATCAGAGGTTGATTCTTCAATGGCTGCTTTGATTTGCTCACAACGTCCGTCGATATTGCCTTGCTCACCAGCGCCATCAATGATGGTGGTAGATTCTTTGCTGATCACAACTTTTTTGGCTTCACCGAGTTGATCAACTGTGGCTTTTTCTAAGCTCAATCCGATCTCTTCAGAGATGACTGTGCCGTTGGTTAAAATAGCCAAGTCTTCCATAATCGCTTTACGACGATCACCAAATCCAGGCGCTTTAACAGCAGCAACTTTAAGAATGCCACGCATGTTGTTAATTACCAATGTGGCCAATGCTTCGCCTTCAACGTCTTCAGCAACAATCAACAATGGGCGGCTGCTTTTGGAAATGCTTTCTAAGATTGGAAGCAAGTCGCGGATGTTTGATACTTTTTTATCAAACAACAAGATGTATGGGTTTTCAAGTTCCGCTGTCATTTTTTCTTGGTTATTGGCAAAATAAGGCGATAAATAACCGCGATCAAAGTCCATGCCTTCAACCACATCTAATTCATCGTTCAAAGATCTGCCTTCTTCAACGGTAATGACACCTTCTGTTGAAACTTTTTTCATCGCTTCCGCAATAATTTGACCAATGGAATCATCACTGTTGGCAGAAATTGTGCCGACTTGAGTAATAGATTGGTTGTCATTACAAGGTTGTGACAATTTTTGTAGTTCTGCAACCACTGCACGAGAAGCTTGATCGATGCCGCGTTTCAAATCCATAGGATTCATGCCAGCAGCAACCGCTTTCATGCCCTCACGAGCAATCGCTTGTGCCAAAACAGTCGCAGTCGTTGTACCATCACCGGCAACGTCAGAGGTTTTAGAAGAAACTTCTTTGACCATCTGGGCGCCCATGTTTTCAAATTTATTTTCTAAAGTGATTTCTTTGGCCACAGTGACACCATCTTTGGTCACAGCAGGCGCTCCGAAAGCTTTGTCCAATACAACGTTACGACCCTTGGGTCCTAATGTTACTTTGACGGCGTCCGCCAAAGTGTTTAGCCCAGTCATCATAGATTCGCGGGCTTCTAATCCAAATTTTACATCTTTTGACATTTTAAATATTTCCTGTCTATACGATTAAACAATGGCGAGAATATCATCTTCTCGCATGATCATGACCTTTTCGCCGTCAATGCTTACTTCAGTACCTGCATATTGACCAAAAAGAACAGTGTCTCCGACTTTAACAGTTAATGCACAGCATTTACCATCATCGCACTTCTTGCCGTCACCGACAGCGACGATTTCCCCTCTTGTGGGTTTTTCAGCACTTGAATCTGGAATGACAATACCGCTTGCAGTCGTGGTTTCTTCTGGCGCACGCTTTACAACGACACGATCATTTAGTGGACGAATTTTCATTTTCAACTATCCTCCGTATTTAGAATTGAAATAGAACTAAACTTTGCGCATTAAATGATAATACATTAATTCAAATGCGCCTCTTGAGTACCAATGTATGGACAATATGAAAGCTTTCAACCCCTGAATTATTTTTTTTAACAATTCGCTTTGTATCAGCGACTGCTTAAAAGCCGTTCGTTTTTGTTTGTAGATACGGGCAGGCTAAACTGCCCTCTATGCAGTCATCCTCGGCGTATTCTACAATGGGATTCCATCTGCCTCAATTGCACGGAATGTCCTATTTTACAGTCTGCGAAATTAAAGCTCATCGTCGTCCTTTAACTGGTCAATGATGTTGGAAATTAGGCTGGCAATAGAAGCACAAAATAATCCGTCTTTTGCGGTTTTAAAATCGCATTTTTGATGTTAGAATGCTTGCTTATGCTAAAAGCTTGATGGCTTTAATCGAATCAAGTGCACCGACCCAATTAAACAGGATATTTTATGAGTAACGTACAACCAAGTAACCTTGTCTCGACTGATAAAAAACACGTCTGGCATCACCTTTCTCAGCATGCAGTTTTTGATAAATCAGACCCAAGAATCATTGTAAAAGGCGAAGGCATCATTGTCACAGACACCAATGGTAATAAGTTTCTGGATGCTGTCTCTGGCGGCGTTTGGACGGTCAATGTCGGTTATGGCAGAGCATCCATCGCCAAGGCGGTCTCAGACCAATTGATCAAAATCCCTTTTTTCGCAGCCTCTTTCGGCACAGAGCCTGCCAGCATTTACTCAGAACAACTCATCGAATTGTTGCCCCACATGAACCGCGTTTATTATTCAAGTTCTGGTTCAGAAGCCAATGAAAAAGCGTATAAAATGGTTCGACAACGGGCGCACGGTATCAATGGTGGTAAGAAGCATAAAATCATTTTCCGCGATCGTGATTACCACGGTACAACCATTGCAGCGCTCACTTCATCTGGGCAAGATCAGCGAAAAGCAGAATACGGTCCTTATGTTGATGGCTTTGTAAAAATGCCTCATTGCTGTTGCTACCGTTGTCCATTTGGCAAAGAATATGGCAATTGCAATATCGAATGCGCCACGGCTTTGGAAGATGTTATTCTAAAAGAGGGTCCAGATAGCGTCGGTTCAGTGGTCTTAGAACCCATCACAGCGGGCGGCGGTGTGATCCCACCCGTCAAAGAATATTTCCCCATCATTTCTGAAATTTGCAAAAAGTATGACGTGTTAATCCACATAGATGAAGTGGTCTGTGGCATGGGTCGCACGGGTAAATGGTTTGGTCATCAGCATTTTGATGTTAAACCCGATATGGTTACAATGGCCAAAGGGGTCGCCAGTGGCTATGCTGCCATTTCCATTACAGCTACCACCGAAGCTGTTTTTGATGTATTCAAAACAGACCCGTCGGATACCACAGGCTACTTTAGAGACATTAGCACTTTTGGCGGTTGCACTTCAGGACCTGCAGCGGCCATTGAAAACTTGAAAATTATCAAAGAAGAAAACTTGTTAGAAAATTGCGCCAAGATGGGCGAATACATGATTGATCAATTCAAAGCATTGCAAGACAAACATCAATGCATAGGTGATGTTCGAGGCAAAGGGCTTTTTGCTGGTGTAGAGCTGGTTCAAGACAGAAAAACCAAAGCGCCCTTAGATGAGGCATTGGTTGGAAAAATCGTTCAGTACTGTCTTGCCCAAGGCGTGCTTATTGGTGCAACCAATCGAAGCATCACTGGATTTAATAACACCTTGTTATTCAGCCCTTCTTTCATCATCACCAAAGAACAAATTGATCAAATTGTTTCTAAGGTAGATGCCGCTTTAGAATCCGTCGTTAAAACCTCTTAATCCCCTATAACTCAAATGCAAAAATTACAACACATTGTTGATGGTAAAAAAATTGATGGACAGTCTCAGACCATCTTTGATATCTATGACCCTTCTCAAGGCAAGGTTATAAAACAAATCAAAGGCGCCAACATCAATGATGTTGATCAAGCTGTCGCCGCAGCTAAAAAAGCTTTTCCCAGCTGGTCTGCCGTACCACCTGCCAAACGCGCTGCCATTTTTTATAACTACCGTCACCTTTTATATAAGCACATTGACGAACTCGCCCAACTGATTTCGCAAGAGCATGGCAAAACACTCATCGATGCCAAAGGCGAGCTAATGCGTGGTATTGAAATCGTTGAGTTTTGTACCAGCATCAACAGTCATTTAAAATCTGAATTTAGTTTGGATGTTTCTGAAAACATTGATTGTTACAACATTCGTCAAGCTGTTGGCGTCTGTGCCGGCATAACGCCATTTAACTTTCCGGCCATGGTGCCCATGTGGATGTTTCCAGTCGCCATCGCTTGTGGAAACACCTTTGTTCTTAAAGTATCAGAAAAAGACCCCTCGTGTGGATTGAGAGTGACCGAATTGCTTGCCGAAGCTGGCTTGCCCGATGGTGTGTTAAATACCATCGTGGGTGACAAAGAAGCTGTTGATGGATTGCTACACCATCCCGATGTCCAAGCCGTGAGTTTTGTTGGGTCAACCGCCGTAGGTGAATACATTTATCAAGAAGGTTGTAAACACAACAAACGGGTTCAAGCCTTATGTGGCGCCAAAAATCATATGGTCGTCATGCCCGATGCCGATTTGAAGCAAGTTTGTGATGCTGCACTCGGCGCCGCTTTTGGTTCTGCTGGAGAACGGTGTATGGCGATTTCTGTGCTCGTGGTGGTTGGCGATGATACCGCCGATCAAATCGTTGCTCAATTAGCGCCCATGATCGAAAATTTAAAAGTGCACCAATACGATCACCCTGAAGCGGAAATGGGGCCAGTGATCACTCAAGAAAGCAAGAATCGCATCCTAAATTATATAGATCAAGGTCTTAAAGCCGGTGCCGAATTAGTGGTGGACGGCAGACACCTCGCCGAAAAGCCAGGATTCTTTGTTGGTGGTTGCCTGTTCGACAAAGTCACTCAAACCATGCCCATATACACCGATGAAATATTTGGTCCTGTGCTATCGATTGTTCGTACTCAATCCTTTGATGAAGCGCTTGAGTTGGTCAACAGTCACGAATACGGTAATGGTGCCGCCATCTTTACTCGTAATGGCAAAGTATCACGAGATTTTACGACTAAATCCAATGCTGGCATGATTGGTGTCAATGTGCCCATCCCCGTGCCTGTAGCGACCCACAGTTTTGGCGGTTGGAAGCGCTCATTATTCGGCAACAATGCCATACATGGCATGGAAGGTGTCCGTTTTTATACCAAATTGAAAACCATAACCAGTCGCTGGCCTGAAAATTCACAAGGGGCTCAATTTCATTTTGTAAGTGGCAAAGAAAGCGTATAATATGCACATAACATAAGTGTTAAATATGATGCATGGTGACTTGCCAAAAGCAAGTGTATTAAACCAACCAGCTAAACAATAAAACTGAGGAAACATATGGAACATTCATCCAAAAAAACGCCACTGTACGATGTACACGTTGCAAGCAATGCCAAGATGGGAGACTTCGCTGGTTTCTCAATGCCATTTTTCTACCCATTAGGCGCTTTGAAAGAGCACCTACATACTCGACAATCCGCAGGCTTGTTTGACATCTCGCACATGATACACTTCGATGTTCAAGGCGAGGATGCTGCAGATTTTATGGCGAAAGTCTGTCCCTATGATGCGCACGACCAAGGCTTCAATGCAGGTCGCTACTCCTTTATGTTAAATGAATCGGGGGGCATCATTGATGACCTCATTGTGACGCGACTTGCGCCAAACCAATACCGCATTGTTGCCAATGGCGCCTGTGCTGAAAAAGACCTGAGTCACTTACAAAAGGTTGCAGCCAATTTTAAAGTCAGCGTCGCCCACATTCCTTGCGGCTTTATCGCTCTACAAGGCCCTCAATCTGAAGCGGTGTTAAGAGATTGTGGTTTGGACTTGCCCGATATGATCTTCTTAGACACCCACAGCACAGATTCCGACTGGTTCATTTCACGCAGTGGTTACACGGGTGAAGATGGTTTTGAAGTTGCCACGCCAGAACATGAATTGCAAGCCTTCGTAGAAAAACTGCTCAGCGATGACCGAGTAGAGCTCATTGGCTTGGCAGCAAGGGATACCCTTCGCTTAGAATCTGGCTTATCGCTCTATGGTCAAGACCTGTCCGATGAGATTTCTCCCCACGAAGCGGGATTGATCTGGGCCATCCCCAAATCATTAAGAAGTAAAGGCACTTATATTGGTGCTGAAGCTTTTAACGCCAAATATAACACTGGCAGAAAACGCAAAAGACTGGGTATGATCGTCGCAGGCAAAGCCCCCGTGCGTTCTGGGGTTGATTTGTTCGATGAAAACGACAACAAAATTGGACTTGTTACCTCAGGCGGATTTGGCGCAACACTGGGTTCTGGGATTGTATTAGCACTGGTTGATGCCGACTTTTCGGGCACAAGCGCTTTTGCACAAGTACGCAACAAACGCTTGGAGCTTCAAAAAGCAACCCTGCCTTTCATTACCCAAAACTACAAACGAATTTAAACAACCTTTAATAGGAGTACACTACCATGAGTAAACTTTACTACACAGATACCCATGAATGGGTAGAAGTCGATGGCGACACAGCAACCATTGGCTTAACCACATTTGCCTTAGAACAGCTGGGCGATTTGGTCTTTATTGAACTGCCCGAAGTGGATGATTCATTCAGCCAAGGCGACAATGCAGCCGTCGTTGAATCCGTTAAAGCGGCTTCTGACGTCTATGCTTCCATTTCAGGCGTGGTCACAGAAACCAATGGCGCCTTAGCCGACGATGCAGCCTCAGCTGACCCAGAGTCACCACACGATTGCTGGTTATTTAAAATGACCATTGCAGATGCATCTGAACTTGAGCAGCTTTTAGATGAAGCCGCCTATCAAGAAAAACTCAACGACTAAAACATCCTTACAGTATCTATGGTTATGAACAAAGCACAATCCCTCGAAAACAATCCATTTTCAAAAAGACACATCGGCCCCAGTGAGGCAGAACAAGCCACCATGTTGGCAGCGCTTGACGTGCCCTCACTTGAGGCATTGATTCAACAAATCATTCCGTCCGACATTCAATTTAATGAAACGTTAGACGTGCCTGATGGCGTGGGTGAGGAAGCGGCTATGGCTGAATTAAAAACCATGATGCAAGGCAATGTTATTGCCAAATCATTCATTGGACAAGGCTATCATGACTGCCTTGTGCCACCTGTGATTTTGCGCAATCTTTTAGAAAGTCCAGGTTGGTACACATCTTATACACCGTATCAACCTGAGATTTCTCAAGGACGTTTGGAAATGTTGTTTCATTTTCAAACCCTGATTACTGAACTGACTGGACTGCCCGTTGCCAATGCCTCTTTGTTAGACGAAGCAACCGCCATTGCTGAGGCCGTTGGTATTGCTTTAAAACACAGCAGAGGCAAAAAAACCGAAGTGGTGGTTGCCAACGATTTACATCCTCAGTCTTTAGATGTGCTCCTTACACGGGGTAATGCCATGGGCTTTTCTATAGACAATGACACCATTAGCGATAAAACGTGCGCCATCATCATCCAAAGTCCAGATACTTATGGCGTTGTTGCTGATCACAGTGCCATCATTGATGAAGCCAAAAAAGCGGGGGCATTGGTCATTGTCTGCGCCGATCCCTTAGCCTTAACCTTGCTCGAAGCCCCTGCAAAATGGGGTGCAGACATCGTCGTTGGCTGCATTCAACGATTTGGTGTGCCAATGGGTAATGGTGGACCGCATGCGGCCTTTTTGGGTGTTTGTGAATCCCTGACTCGCTTGATTCCAGGCAGAATTATTGGCGAAAGCATAGACAAACATGGACGCCCTGCGTACCGCCTTGCTTTACAAACGCGCGAACAACACATTCGTCGGGAAAAAGCCACTTCAAATATTTGTACTGCACAAGCATTGCTCGCCAATATGGCAGCAGCCTATGCCATATGGCATGGTCCCAAAGGTTTGATTGCCATTGCTCAGCGCGTTCATGAGTTGGCCGTCCGTTTGGCACTGTCATTGCAAAAAGGGGGACTCGAAGTCCATTCAACAAACCTGTTTGACACAGTCACCTTCAAAACCTCAAATGCATCAGCCCTTCAAGCTAAAGCAGAAGCCAAAAATTATTTGCTTAGAGTCATTGGCTCAGACAACGTCTCCGTCGCTTTTGATGAACTTTCAACCGAGCAAGATTTACAAGAACTTTGTGAAATATTCGGCGTGCAATGCCAAGATTATTCAGCCAATAATGCCTTACATTGGCGGAATACGCAAAACTTCCTCAGCCAAGAAATCTTCCACAGTTGTCGCTCAGAAACTCAAATGAAACGCTTGTTGAGAAATCTTGCAAACAAAGACCTTGCTTTAGACCGCACCATGATTCCTTTGGGTTCATGTACGATGAAACTCAATTCAACAGCTGAAATGATTCCAGTCACTTGGCCTGAAGTCAGCCAAATACATCCATTTTCACCTGCCAATCATCGTCAAGGTTATCAAAAAATGATTGCCGATTTAGACCACTGGTTATCTGATATTACGGGCTTTGCTAAAGTCAGCTTACAGCCAAACGCTGGATCACAAGGCGAATTTTCTGGATTATTGGCTATCAAACAATACCATGAATCAAACAATCAAGGACACCGTTCCATTTGTTTGATCCCTTCTTCAGCCCACGGCACCAATCCAGCTTCAGCGCAGATGGCGGGCTACGACGTGGTGGTGGTTAAATGCACGCAATCAGGCGATGTTGATGTTGAAGACCTCAAACTGAAAGCAGAAAAGCACAGCAATGACTTGGCTGCCCTCATGATCACCTACCCTTCAACGCATGGTGTTTTTGAGACCAGCATAAAGAACATTTGCAAAATCATCCATGACAATGGCGGTCAAATCTATTTTGACGGCGCTAATTTAAATGCCATGGTTGGCTTATCAAGACCCGGTGACATTGGCGCCGACGTTTGCCATTTAAATTTACATAAAACCTTCTGTATTCCACACGGTGGCGGTGGTCCAGGCATTGGTCCTATCGGCGTTGCCCCACACTTGGTCCCCTTCCTTCCCGGACATATTGAAGAAGGCACACATAACGCAGTTTCTGCTGCACCTTACGGCTCAGCCTCCATTTTGCCCATCACTTGGATGTACATTCGTATGCTCGGTGCTCAAGGGTTAAAAAATGCCTCTGAGATTGCGATTTTGAATGCCAACTACTTGGCCAAATCTTTGGAGTCACATTACCCCATTCTTTACACAGGTAATCACGAACGAGTCGGCCACGAATGTATCTTAGATACACGCCCTCTAAAAACCAATGCTGGTGTCACAGTTGATGACGTTGCTAAACGTTTGATTGATTTAGGTTTTCATGCGCCTACTATGTCATGGCCAGTCATTGGCACCTTGATGGTAGAGCCCACAGAATCTGAAAATTTACACGAATTGGATCGCTTCATTGATGCCATGATCGTCATCCGCAAAGAAGCTGATGAAATTCAAGCTGGTACTTGGCCTAAGGATGACAACCCCTTGTGTAATGCGCCTCATCCTGCTGAGGACTTGCTTAAAGCCGAATGGGATCACCCCTATTCGCGTGAACAAGCAGCCTATCCGTCTGTGTATTCTGAAAGAGCCACCAAGTTCTGGCCGCCCGTATCCCGAGTGGATAACCAGCATGGCGATAGAAACTTAATCTGTGCTTGTCCGCCAATGTCAGATTTTGCAGATGACTGAGTCATCTTACAATTGCCGTCATCATCAGAACTGAGGGAATACTCTACAAATAAAACCTTGTGTTGTATAATCCCCACGTGTAGGTGGATGAGTTTTTTTTCTTAACAAAGTCTAATCTTTGCAGGTCATTTTCATATGTTCAATATTATTCGTGGTTTATTTTCGCATGATTTATCCATTGATTTGGGTACAGCAAATACGCTGATTTACAGTAAAGGGCAAGGCATCGTCTTGAACGAACCTTCTGTGGTTGCCGTACGAACCAATAAACGGGGTCAACAAACCATTGAAGCGGTTGGCGAAGAAGCCAAAAACATGCTTGGTCGTACACCAGGTTCTATTCAAGCCATCCGCCCCATGAGAGACGGAGTCATCGCAGACTTCAATACCACAGAAAAAATGCTCCAGCACTTTATCCGTAAAGCGCATAAATCCACTTTTTTTACCCCAAGTCCACGCGTATTAGTTTGTGTACCTTGCGCCTCAACCCAAGTTGAACGTCGCGCCATAAAAGAATCGGCATTAGGGGCAGGTGCACGACAAGTTTATCTGATTGAAGAACCTTTGGCTGCAGCTATTGGCGCGGGCATTTCGGTCAACGAAGCATTTGGGTCCATGGTTGTAGATATTGGTGGCGGCACCACAGAGGTCGCGACACTGTCACTCAATGGCTGTGTTTATGCTGACTCAACAAAAGTTGGGGGCGACGCCTTTGATGTCGCCATCGTCCGCTATGTTCGTCAAAAATATGGCACTCTGATTGGTGAAACCACTGCTGAAAACATTAAAAAAGAAATTGGCTCAGCTTTTCCTGGTACCCCCCCCCTAAAAGGAACGGTCAAAACGACCTCAAATGGCAGACCACTTCAAATGAAAGTCAGGGGACGGAATATTGCTGAAGGCATTCCCCATACAATCACGCTGACCACATATGAAGTGGCCGAAGCCCTTGAAGAACCCCTCAATGCCATCATCACGGCCATGCGAAATGCCCTCGAAAGAACCCCGCCTGAATTGGCAGCCGACATTGCCAATAAAGGCATCACCCTAACTGGTGGCGGTGCACTGCTTCATGGCATTGACAAACTCATTGGCAAACATACTTCCATTGATGTCAATATCGCTGAAGAACCATTAAATTGCGTGGCTTTAGGGGGTGGAATTGCGCTTGATATGCTTGATAAGTACAAAACGACCGATCTATTTACTTCAGAATAACTTATTCATCACAGCTTGTGGCTGAAACAAGCTCTGAAAACGGTGGTCGCAGCGCTAATTGGATTGTATTGTGAATACCCGTCGCGAATCACAAAGCTTTAAACTAGCCATTCTCCTATTTTTTGCCATCAGCTTGATGATTGCCGACGCGCAAACACATTGGCTCAAACCCGTTCGTTCTATCATACAAATCCCACTGACGCCCATCCAAACCCTACCCACACATATCCGTAATATCCGAGACTGGTTCCATACC
The DNA here is from genome assembly GCA_965277775.1 of Gammaproteobacteria bacterium. Classification (GTDB taxonomy): domain Bacteria; phylum Pseudomonadota; class Gammaproteobacteria; order CAKMZV01; family CAKMZV01. The sequence continues at coordinate 835,008 of OZ255843.1, forward strand.
CTCGGATTGTTTCAAACTGAGTTGTTAGAGAAAAATCGACTTTTAGAAAATCATAATTTATTGTTGCTTGGTCGCTTGCAACGCGCAGTTTCTTTAGAACACGAAAATGAATCGCTGCGCCAGTTGCTGGGTGTGACAGAAAAAATCAAATCGCATAAGCTATTAGTCGCTGAAATCAATGCCATCAGTCTTGATCATTTCTCTAAAATCGTCTCGGTTGACTTAGGCAAAAAAGATGCCTTGTATTTGAATCAACCCGTGGTCGATTCCAAAGGCATCATCGGGCAAGTCCAATTCATTGGGGAAGAACAAAGCCAAATCATCCTCATCACCTCGCCCAAACATGCCTTACCCGTTGTAAACCAAAGAAACGGCGAACGCGGCATTGTCTATGGCAACGGTAAGAACTTAAATTTAAAGTTTATATTCTCAGATAAGGACATCCAAGTTAATGACCTGTTATACTCGTCTGGATTGGGTGAGGTTTATCCCGCAGGCTATCCTGTGGCAAAGATTGTTTCTGTTAAAGAAGCGGCCTATGGCTTTTCAGAAATTATTGCAGAACCCTTAGCGGATATCGACACTGCCCGTCATGTACTCTTAATTTGGCCGTGATCGTTATGCGTAGTCTGAATGAAACCAACATTTTTTTTGAAAAAAACCATTTTGGTGCCTTCATAACCATTTTTACCGCACTGTTCATTTACATATTGCCGTGGTCACCCGAATTCAAAACCTTATTACCCAACTTGCCTTTGATGTCCGTTCTTTTCATCAATCGAGTTTGTCCCAAAAAATATGGCTATTTCTTGGCATTTTTTATTGGTTGCATTCAAGACGGTTTATCTGGCAGTCTATTGGGCTTTAATGCCTTCATTTATTTGCTTGGCTGGGCAACGCTGAAATTTCTTTTAAATCAGTTACACACGACCTCCATAGCGCAAGAAATCTCCGCTGTATTCTTCACCTTCTTTTTAACCACCGTTATCCACATCATTTTTTCGTTATATTTAGGAAACGTCAGCTTAGCCCAATTACCGATTTTAAGCCCATTTATGTCAATCATTTTTACAGTATGCCTTTGGTTGTCTTTTATTCTGCTCATCCGTTTAAAAACGGATTCACAATACGATGAAAATGTTTGACTGGAAACAACCACGTAACGCCTCCCTCCAAGACTTAGAAAATAAGCAAACACTTCATAAAAAGCGGATCATTACTCTCCTCTTTCTCTGCCTGATTATTGTTTTTTTAATGATCCTAAGGGCCGTTGATTTACAGTTACTCCGTTTCGATCAATTTCAATTGTATTCCGATACCAACCGTTTGGAAATCGTTGCTCTACCACCTGTCAGAGGCGATATATACGATCGGAATGGCAATCTGGTAGCAGGGAATAGACAAATTTATGAGCTACAAACCATTCCAAAAATTATACGTAAAATGGATTACACTGCCGTCATCAAACGTCTGGCTCAAATCATCCCTTTAAGCGAAGAAAAACAACAAGAGTTCATCAATAGCATCCGATCCAATCGTCACAAACCCGTTTTATTGCAACACGAACTCAGCGAAAAAGAGGTTGCCAAAATAGCCTCTCAATTGCACAACCTTGACGGATTGGTACTCAAACCCATATTTGAGCGCCAATATCCATACAAATCTGTGGCATCACACGTGATTGGTTACACAGATGATGTCACTTTAGACGATATTGAGCTTTACGGTAAAAAAAACCTGCAAGGCATCAATCGAGTTGGCCGTGCTGGCGCTGAGTTCTATTTCGATCAACAAATGCGTGGCAAAGCTGGATACGCTACGATGGAGCAAAATGCCTATGGGGTCAACATTCGCACCGTCAATCGAGCCGAACCGATAAAAGGGCAATCACTTCATTTAAGCATTGACATTAAATTGCAACAATACGTTGAATCTCTGCTCACGCCATTCAAAGCGTCTGTGGTTTTACTTGATACGCGAACGGGTGAAGTTCTCACCTTAGCAAGTATGCCCAATTATGACTTAAATGTTGTCGCCAATCAAAAATCCAGCCAATCGTTCAAAACACTTCTGAAAAACAAAAACAAACCCTTTATAAACAGAGCACTTAATGGTTCTTACCCACCTGGTTCAACCTTTAAACCTTTCGTCGCCTTAGCCGCATTAGAAAATAAAACCATCAACCCCAAAAAACAGTTTTTTGCGGGTCCTTTTTACATCCCTCCAGGCAAATCGACCCATAAATACTATGACTGGAAAAAAAATGGTCACGGTTGGGTGGACTTAAACCGTTCAATTGCGCAATCGTGCGATGTTTACTTTTATGACTTGGCGTATCGAACAGGCATAGATAGTATGCATAAATACATCTCACAATTTTATTTTGGCACACCCACCGGAATCAATTTACCCAATGAAAGTAGTGGCTTATTGCCATCAAGAGAATGGAAAAAAACCCATAAACACGTTCATTGGTTCCCCGGTGAAACCATCATATTTGGCATTGGTCAAGGCTACCTATTGGCCACCCCCCTTCAATTAGCGGCAAACACTGCAACCTTAGCCAATAAAAGCGAAATCATTGTGCCTACCATCCTGAATGAAAACAGCCTCAACACATCAAATCTGCAACCTAAGAACCGAAAAAAAATCCCTTCCAATAACCTAAATAATTGGAACATTGTGAATATAGCCATGAATAACGTCGTGGCAGCAAGCTATGGCTCAGCTCATCGGATCAGCAGAGGTGCAGAATATAAAATTGCTGGCAAAACAGGCACCGCACAAGTGATTGCCCTGTCGCAAGACCCCGATAAAAGGGAACAACAAATTAAAGACATCCCCGACCACTTACAAGATCATTCCCTATTCGTTGGTTTTGCACCATACGACAAACCCCGAGTTGCCATTGCCGTTGTCATAGAAAATGGGGGCAGTGGCGGTCAATTGGCCGCGCCATTAGCACGCGATATATTAGATAAATATTTTGAGCTTTACCCTCAACTCTGATCATAAGCATGCACATTAAACAACTGACTGAAAAAATTGTATTTGACTGGTGGATTTTTATGGGGTTTGTCTCGTTTGCAGTCATCTCCGTGGTTCTGTTATACAGCTCGGGAAGTGGTCAACTCTTTTACGCTCAAAAGCAATTAATCTATTATTTGGTTTGCCTGATCACACTCTTCTTTGTCGCTCAAATACCTGTTCAGCAGATCCAAAAATTTTCACCCTTCTTCTACATTCTGCTCGTCATGATGCTCGTATTCGTGTTCTTGAAAGGACAGGGCCAGGGCGCCCAAAGATGGATTGAACTCGGTCTATTTAACATCCAACCTTCTGAATTCATGAAAGTCGTGCTGCCAATCATGCTCTCATGGTGGTTAGAAAAAACCAACAACAGTCGCAACTATCTCGCCATTGGCCTCGTTTATTTATTGATCGTTAGCATCCCGCTGGCGCTCATCATACTGCAACCCGACTTAGGCACCAGCATCATGATTGGCTTGACTGCTGGCGTGATTATCTTATTGGTGGGGATGCCATGGAAATACATTCTCGGCTTGATTGCGCTTTGTTTGACTGTGGTGCCTTTTTTGTGGGTGAACATGCACTCCTATCAAAAACAAAGAGTCTTGACTTTTTTAGACCCCTACACCGACCCGCTGGGCCACGGCTACCACACCATTCAATCGCAAATTGCCATTGGTTCTGGCGGACTCAGCGGCAAAGGTTGGCTACAAGGCACTCAATCACAATTAAATTTTGTCCCCGAACAACATACCGACTTTATCTTTTCGCTATTGGCCGAAGAATTTGGGTTTTTGGGCATTTTAGCGCTATTCGCTTTATATACTTTCGTCTTACTCAGAGGGCTTTATATTGCCTACCAAGCTCAAGAAACCTTTGCCCGTGTCCTTGCTGCCTCTTTGATCATCAGCTTTTTTCTCAATGCGGTAGTCAACATGAGCATGGTGCTCGGATTGCTTCCCATTGTCGGCTTGCCCTTACCCTTAATCAGCTATGGCGGCAGCTCAATGTTGACACACAGCTTAGCATTTGGGCTCATAATGGCCATCAGCTCAGAAAGGCTGTACCTGCTTAGAAAATAAAACAATTCCAACTTCGTTTATGACGGCGTTGGATCTTTTAGAATGCTCTTGACTGTGCTCAATCTTATTCAACACGCAAACGCTCATTACGACTTAATAAATTTATGAGATCATCATTAAAGTAATAGTTTTCCCGACCAATTTTTGCTTTTTGTAACAATCCCGTCTTAACTAAGGCTTCTAAATAACGACTAGCCGTGGGTTGAGAAACTTTGAGATCTTTTCGCAAAAACGCAATTTTTGTATAGGGATGCTTAAATATATTATTCAGTAAATCTTGAGAGTATATTTTTGCATGCTTGGTTCTGATTTCTTGTTTGAATTCTTGTTGTAATAGGTTTATATCGTTTACTAATTTAATCGTGTTTTGTGACGTTTTTGCGACACCATCTAATAGATAAATTATCCATTCTTGCCAATTGTTTTGTTCTCTGACCGATTGCAGCAGTTGGTAGTATTTTGGTTTATTTTGGTTGATGTAGCGACTTAAATACAGTACGGGGGTTTCTAATAAATCTGTTTGTATGAGGTAGATGATATTCAGTATTCTTCCAATTCGACCATTACCATCGTAGTAGGGGTGAATACTTTCGAATTGATGATGAATGACCGCCATCTTAATGAGCGGGTCTATGTCAGTAAATTTTTGCTCATCATTTATGAATTGTTCTAAGTCGGTCAATAACTGTGGCACATGATCCGGTTCTGGTGGCGTATATACAACTTCATGCGTTTGTTCGTCGATTAATTTTGTACCTGTTTGTATTCTGATTCCTGCCTCATTGCCCTTTATGATTACTTGTGCATTGTTTAGCATATTTATGGTAATCATTTTTTTCTGATCTTGTGCTATATATAAATCATGTAGGGCTTCCGCATAATTGACCACTTCCTTGGTTGCGGGATTTGGGTGTTTGTCTGTAATAAAATGTTTATATAAATCATCTTGAGTCGTAACGATGTTTTCAATGGCTGAACTATGTTGTGCTTCTTGCAAGCCCAATGTATTGATGATGATTGCTTGATTAGGAATACTCTTTACGATGCCTTTCAACTCAGCTAAATATCTGTGAGCTTCGGCTAAGCGTTTCAATACTGGCACACTTTGCAGAGTATTGTTATTAATAATTGTACTAATTGTTTGCATGTTTAAACCCTGAATTCAAACTTAAGCTATTGTAGTACATCAACGATTCATTTATTCAAAAAACGGATTTTTTGAATAGATGTGCTTGTATGTATTCAAAAAATAGTTTTTTTGAATAGGTGTACTAGTATAGTACACAAAAAATGGTTTTATTAGAATAGGCGTGCTTATATGTATTCATAATACAGTTGTTTTGAATAGGTTTACTAGTATAGTACACAAAAAATAGCTTTATTGAATACGTGAGCCTCTATATGAACCAATTTATTCAAATATATTTCACCATTCAATGAACGAATGACAATTCTATATACTCAACCTTCACTCATGCCCCATTAAGGCATCAGAATCAATTAAGAGGGGATGAGTACTTAGAATAGAGATAGAGTGGTGGTTAATTATTCAACCACCAGATATCCAGACCACCACGACGATCCAGATTAATAGTATTGAACGACTAATACAGTTAATCAAGTGCCTAAGGTCAGGAGGTGCTCTACGTAATTTCCTCTAATTGGTACTCCCTATCAAATACTTTTGCTTCAAATTCGACAATATCAAAAGTACTTAGATGATCGTAAACAATCTGACGATCCAGCTTGCCGCAAGTATAAACATCCAGTTGTATCAATGCAGGATCGAAATCAATCCAAACGTGACAAGCCATGTGACTGGTTTCGATCACCACAACGGCAGTGGGACCATTGTTACCTTCAATATGATCGATATTGCCTGTAATAGGGCCAGCCAATACTTTCATATTAAGCTTGTCAACCAAGTCTAAGATCCAATCTTTAAGCTCGGCCTCAGTTGGTGGCTTGTTGACGGTTGATCTAACAATCATATGTTTATGTTCAATGACAACGTCCATAAAAACTCCTTAAATTAAATGTTACTTTACTTTTGCTAACGAAATAGCCCCATCAAAATCGTCATACACCATCGACGTTCATGCAGTGCTCTTAAACAATAGAGCTTGAGGCGCTATGTTGCCAAATGTCATATTACGCCTTGTTCGTCTTCGTTACAAAGGATTATTATTGTGGATTGCGATACCCTGCAACAAATGTATGAGCCAGTCGTGCAAAATGTTTTGCATGATTGGCTAAAAGTTTAGGGATATTGTGATTTTGCGGCAACGACTAAGTGCTGTTTTTAAGACACGCTTAGCAATCTACTCTTGTTCGTTTTTTTTAACGAGTTGCATATCAAATTGGTTATTCAAATATCAACCTTTGAGCCATTCTATCACACTAAAATTTAAAGTCAAGAACGAGCATTTTAAACATTAAAACCATAAAAATGAAACAGTTATGTTCTATAAAACACAGTATATTTTTATTGCCTATCTTTTATAATGCGGCACAAAAAAACTTGCCCACAATATTTTTTGAAGTTATTCCTGATGCGTTCACCTCCAATACTATCTTTGTATATTGCTTTTGCCTTCGTTGAGTTGCCCATGCACTAGAAAATGATATGAATTATGAATATAAAAAAACTTAATAGCTTAACAACAGACATTTTTGTCCATTGGAACGATTTTTTTGAAAAATTACCAACCAGAGAAAATAATAAAGATATCAGAAATATGCTTTGAATTAAAGCGTCATGCCAAAGAAAGCATGATTCAAAGAAACATAACAGTGCCACAGATTACGTCTGTTTTAAAGAATAAAGATCAATTGGGCATAGAAGCTATTCAAAAAACCACACAGTACAATAATTATAAATTCCGATTATACGGTTGCGATACAGATGGGAGGAAAATTGTCTTGGTCATCGTATTTAATAAACTAAAGAATTTTAAGGGATATGGCATTAAAATCGTTACATGCTATTATCCAAACAAGAATAATGAAACGCCTAAAAGTATGTTACGTAGTGGATAAACAGGAGTTAGAAAATGAAAAATACAGAACCGAAAAAAATTCAACACCATTACTTAGAAAGTGGGTTAGATGATGTCTATGTATCTGCATTTCAATTCAAGGACGATTCAGGAAAGTCGTATGTGCGCATCCCGCAAATAGGACAACTTCACGTGCTTATAGCTGATAGTATTATACAAAAACGTGATAAATTATCTGGTAATGAAGTCTATTTTTTACGTATCGAGATGAATATAAATAAACCCACATTATCAGAAATATTAGGCATTGACGCCGATAAGATCACTCGTTGGGAAAAAGACGATTATGATTGCCCAGTCGATGTTGAAAAGCAATTTCGTGAACTTGCGTTTGAAAATTTGGTGGAAGGAGCTATAGGTGAGGTCGATCAATGGTCTCGAGAGACTTCCAAACAAAAAGGTAATGGAATAATGCTTACAATATTGCATAAGAATAATAGCACGACCCCAACCTCGCCAAATGATTACAAATTATGTGCTTAAGTAGCACATCTTAGTTTCGCATAAATCGTTTTTTCTTGAGTGACTGTTCAACCGATCATCGTTCGGTGTGGCTTCTGCTTAATGATAATTCAATATTCATGGACGATTCACCAATTGCTGCTACCAAAACATCGCGGTTGTACATGGAACCGCAGAAAATGCGTTTAGTGGACACTGAAAATTCGGCGTCTTAATACGGATAATGCTACAGGAGATGGTGCATACCAAAATAAATCGTGAAAAAAGCTGAAAAAGCATCAGACTATATTACGACAAACAGGCTCGAACAGGCTCGAGAAAAATCCTGCCCCATTGTTAGTTGTGTATATACGCTTCAAACATCAGAGCGAATGTAGACGAATAATGATTCAATTGAAACTTTTTAATATAAATTTGGGTGTCTTTCAATACTTTGTTATGATTTTTTTATACTGATAATAGGGCACTATCGGGCAAAGTGCTAAATTAATGTTGCATAAAAACTTTTTTAAGGTTATTATTAAAGCCAATTAGAAAAATCTGCACTCTGGGTCTTTTGACTGCGATTTGAAAAACAGAGGTCATCTAAATCAGCCCTAAGGGTATATATCATTACCCGATAAAGGTCGCTCTGAATCTAAATCAACACTGATTGGTAAAAGAGCGTTTCAAACCCGCTGTGTTGTTGATCACCAAGCGATCAAAGATCAATAATACTCAGCAATAGTATAAGCAAAAACACCTGTACGTTTTGATACGATGTAAAGAACAATTGTTCTGAACAAGAGACGTTAGGTGTGACGTTCGGCTAATCCATTTCAAAACCGACTTATGGCCTAAAACCATAGTCTTCCTAATACCTGTTGGCAAATCATGTTTGCCAGCGGGGTAATGTTGTTGTTCCCCTTTGCTTATTTAAGGAGAACATCGCGTCATTCAAATCCGCGTCAATGCTTATATTTGGATAATAAATAAAGCAACAGTGTACGCAATACGCTCCATGTACAAGGCGTTTTTCAAACACAAGCGTTCCGTATGGCGCATATGGCTGCTCGAGCTTTAAACGATGGATGAAAACATTGACAACGAGATTTCACGATTGAACCCTGTGTAAGATGATGTATTAAAAGCGAAAATCAAAGCGTTCAATGTCTTTAAAAGGTTTTATGTATTGCATATTTATTGGAGAAAAGTGATGATTAGAATATTAAGTATTTTATTAACGGGATTGATCTTCGGATGGGGATTAACCGCAATGACCAGTGCCAGTGCGGCATTAGACTCAGCGGATGAGATAGCTGCGGCTAAACAGATGGCGGACGCAAGAGCGCGCGCCAAAATCAAGCGGGCCGAAATCATTGGCAAAAAATACCAATATTTAGGTCAACTCAACATGGGTTCCCCAACAACGGGCATTCTTAAGATGAGTTTTAAGGAATACGCCATGAAAAAGATTAGTGAAGGCATGACTGATGTACAAATACATCAACATTTGGCGCCAACTGTCAAAAATATGATAGAAGCTCGTCGCCGCACCCAAAACCAAAACCTTGAAACACGGAATAAACGGATCACTGCTGACATTATGAAACGCCGTGCTCAAGATAAGATCAGAGTGGCTTGTGCAAATGGCACCATGGCAATCGATAGCGTTGAGTGTACCAAGGTATTTGCATCTAATCCATCGCTCTTTGCATCTTTAAAACAAAACGCAGCACAGCATACATTACAAAAAAATGATCTCATAGACTTGGATGACCGATTAACAAAGGTTGAACTAAAGATTGATAATTCCAACCCAACCCCACCGCCTAAACCTACTTGTAACACGGGTAGTTTTGGAGAATCAACAACTTATTATAGCTCGGGCACTGTTATCATGGCTATTCATGGATATCTACTTGGAATGGAATAAAGCATCGAACAAGAACCGTGTCCTTGGTCAATGGTCAATGCAAAACCAGTTATAGTCATTGGAGAGTAACCCACAAAGCAGGTGGTCATTGTTCGGGGTACGGTGGTAGATAAATCATTTCTAACCAAGCATTATTTCATTGAACCTTCATGGTTTGAATAGTCATGAGATTAAGTTGAAAATGTCAATCGAATCTTTGTTTGAGATTTATAAGGGATGTCATAAAGAGTTCAACCCAAAAAAACGCAATTGAAAACCTATTGAATAAAAAGGGAGAGATCGATCACCAATTCCCATAAAATCGGTATCAAGCAATTTCCTGATTCTAAGCTGCCAAGTACCTTGGCTTGACTCGCCTCTAAAGCCTACCGCTTGAAACACGCCCGCTTGATCTCCATAACTAATCGGGAGGCCACGATTCGATTCTCCCCACCTTGTGTAAATGTAGGGGTTAAGATTATTGGGCGTTTTAATGATGATTTCAGTCCCTGCAGGACTGACAATCGTGAGTTGAAGCCCTGATCGATCGCCTGATATTAAACTTGCTATTTGAACATGAATGGAATCGATGGTTATTCGAGCAGTGACGCTAACTGCATATACGACTTCGGTGGAGACACCAACGGTAACAGTACTTATATGCTCTGGAGATCTAAACCAATCAGATTCGGTCCAACGATTCAAGGTTGCACCCGATGACCAAGTGCTTGCCAGTGAGGTCGCTTTGCTTGCATCAATCAGCCCAAAGCCATACCAATTTGACCAGGCGTATCCAGCGGCATTGGTGGTCCAGCCATTGCGAATTTTTATTCGTACACCATCGGTTGCGGTGGTGTAGTAGGCTGTTAGAGAGGAATCAACCATTCGCGAACTGGTGGCAATGATTTCTCGGACATCGAGCCAAGTCAAAGTAGGATTTGCTTCAAGCATTTGAGCGGCAATGCCTGCGAGCTGTGGGCTGGCATAACTGGTCCCCGTAAATGCGGTGGAATGCCCTACCCTCGGAAAGGTTAAAGGTTGCCCCTCAACACCCATGGTAAAAAGGGAAGGAGTACCATCAGAATAATAGGCTTTCACCAATTGTTGGGTAACCATACCAACAGCCATGGTATAAGGAGAATCGGTTAATTCACCAGAATCTTGCCCATCGGATGAGGTTAAATTATTGGGATCATAACTGGGTGCACCTGCCGTAAATGTGTTTCCAGATCCTGCAAATATAATAGCGCCTCGCCCGTTTCTAAATGTCATGGCGTTTCTGATTTGATTGTGTCGGGTTAATGTGTAGGGACGACCTCGTCCGATGAGCGAAAAATTGGCAACATCCCAGCGATTGGCTTGACTCACAATCACACCTCGTCCAAGCGTGTCAGTTGTCGGGTGAAACTCGTCTGATACCAGCAAAGCTGAGGCCCCTGACGCAATCCCCCATGTACCATTGCTTCGTTCGGCAAGGAATGCTGAGGAAACGGTATTTCCATGGAGTGCTTCAACGGTATTCGTCGTGATGTCTGTTCCACCTGTCAGAGCATTAAATCGGGTGATACGTCCTGCACCATCTGCGGGCCAACGTGTTTCTGGAAGATAATAACCACTATCTTGATTTGCAATTGTGACTCCAAACCCTGTCAACGATGTATCAATGTTTAGAATTTGAGCAAAAGTCGGGAATACTGGGAGTATGGTAATTGACTCAGTCGAACTTGTCCCCGAACCACTTGAACCACCACAACCAGTGACGAGCAGGATGGCACAAATACCAAACATGCGGAGGGTCCTTTTCGTGATTGTCTGAGTAGAGCGCATTAAAAACAATTTGGCTGAGCACCAAACTTTGGCTCCTGAAAAACCAAATAGAAACCTAAAGATTGCTATCTTTGGTCGGTGGTTCGTAAAGATCGTCACAGGATTAACCTATTTTTGACTGATCAATGTCTCCGTGCTGATTGCCCAAAGACGACATAACAATTTACACTTTTTCACAAAATATATTGTAGCGCAACAATAAATAGTTATGTTCATCAACGAAACTTTGCAACTCCAAATTGATTGCAAGGACGCAATCTAAGCTATACTGAATCGCAGTTAGTCTCGTTTGACACACAATTTTGGACACATAACGATAGAAATGATATTTTTCATATGATTTCTATATTATTCCACGCTTTGTCATTGCCGTTTTATACTGATAATAGGGCACTATCGGGCAAAGTGCTAAATTAATGTTGCATAAAAACTTTTTTAAGGTTATATTAAAACCAATTGGAAAAATTTGCACTCTGGGTCTTTTGACTGCGATTTGAAAAACAGAGGTCATCTAAATCAGCCCTAAGGGTATATATCATTACCCGATAAAGGTCGCTCTGAATCTAAATCAACACTGATTGGTAAAAGAGCGTTTCAAACCCGCTGTGTTGTTGATCACCAAGCGATCAAAGATCAATAATACTCAGCAATAGTATAAGCAAAAACACCTGTACGTTTCGATACGATGTAAAGAACAATTGTTCTGAACAAGAGACGTTAGGTGTGACGTTCGGCTAATCCATTTCAAAACCGACTTATGGCCTAAAACCATAGTCTTCCTAATACCTGTTGGCAAATCATATTTGCCAGTGGGGTGATGTTGTTGTTCCTCTTTCTCATTTAAGGAGAGCATCGCGTCATTCAAATCTGCGTCAATGCTTTTATTTGGATAACAAACAAAGCAAATAGTGTACGCAATACGCTCCATGTACAAGGCGTTTTTCAAACACAAGCGTTCCGTATGGCGCATTAGGCTGCTCGAGCTTTAAACGATGGATGAAAACATTGACAACGAGATTTCACGATTGAACCCTGTGTAAGATGATGTATCAAGAGTGAAAGAGAAAACGTTCAATGTCTTTAAAAGATTTTATGTATTGCATATTTATTGGAGAAAAGTGATGATTAGAATATTAAATATTTTATTAACGGGATTGATCTTCGGATGGGGATTAACCGCAATGACCAGTGCCAGTGCGGCATTAGACTCAGCGGATGAGATAGCTGCGGCTAAACAGCTGGCGGACGCAAGAGCGCGCGCCAAAATCAAGCGGGCCGAAAATATTGGTAAAAAATACCAATATTTAGGTCAACTCAACATGGGCTCCCCAACAACAGGCATTCTTAATATGAGTTTTCAGGAATACGCCATGAAAAAGATTGATGAAGGCATGACTGATGCGCAGATTCATCAACATTTGGCGCCAACTGTCAAAAATATGATAGATGCTCGTCGTCGCACCCAAAACCAAAACCTCGAAACACGGAATAAACGGATCACTGCTGACATTATGAAACGCCGTACACAAGATAAGATCAGAGTGGCTTGTGCAAGTGGCACCATGGCAATCGATAGCGTTGAGTGTACCAAGGCATTTGCATCTAATCCATCGCTCTTAGCATCTTTAAAACAAAACGCAGCACAGCATACAGCTCAAAGATATGATCTCAAAGGCTTGGATAAACGAATAACAAAAATTGAAGCAAAAATAATTACTCCGTCCCCTAATCCCACTTGTAACACAGGTAGTTTTGGAGAATCTATAACATATTCCAGTACGGGCACTTGTTATCATGGCTATTCATGGATACCTACTTGGCATGGAATAAAGCATCGAACAAGAACCGTAACCTTTGCCAATAATCAATGCAAAACCAGTTATAGTCATTGGAGAGTAACCCACAAAGCAGGTGGTCATTGTTCGGGGTACGGTGGTAGATAAAGTATTTCTAACCAAGCATAATTTCATTGTGCCTTCATGGTTTGAATAGTCATGAGATTAAGTTGAACATGTCAATCAAATATTTGTTTGAGATTTATAAGGGATGTCATTAAGAGCTCAACCCAAAAAAGCGCAATTGAAAACCTATTGAGTAAAAAGGGAGAGATGGATCACCTATTCCCATAAAATCGGTATCAAGCAATTTCCTGATTCGAAGCTGCCAAGTACCTTGGCTCGCCTCACCTCTATAGCCTACCGCTTGATACACACCCGCTTGATCTCCATAGCTAAATGTACCGCCATGAAGCGGTTCTCCCCACCTTGTGTAAATGTAGGGGTCAAGATTGTTGGGCGTTTTAATGATGATTTCAGTCCCTGCAGGACTGACGATCGTGAGTTGAAGCCCTGCTTGATCGCCTGCTAATAAACCTGCTATTTGAACATGAATGGAGTCGATGGTTATACGATCAGTGACGTTCACTGCATATACGACTTCGGTGGAGACACCAACGGTAACAGTACTTATATGCTCTGGAGATCTGAACCAATCGGATTCGGTCCAACGATTTAGCGTTGCACCCGATGACCAAGTTCTTGCCAGTGAAGTCGCCTTGCTTGCATCAATCAACCCAAAGCCATACCAATTTGACCAGGCATATCCAGCGACATTGGTGGTCCAACCATTGCGAATTTTTATTCTTACACCATCGGTTGCAGTGGTGTAGTAGGCTGTTAGAGAGGAATCAACCATTCGTGAACTGGTGGCAATGATTTCTCTGACATCGAGCCAAGTCAAAGTAGGATTTGCTTCAAGCATTTGAGCGGCAATGCCTGCCAGCTGTGGGCTGGCATAACTGGTCCCCATTAATGCGGTGGAATACCCTGTACTCGGAAAGGTTAAAGGTTGCCCTTCAACGCCCATGGTAAAAAGGGAGGGTGGAGCATCCGAATAACTGGCTTTCACCATTTGTTGGGTGACCATACCAACAGCCATGGTATAGGGAGAATCGGTTAATTCACCAGAATCTTGCCCATCGGATGAGGTTAAATTATTGGGATCATAGCTGGGGGAACCTGCTCTAAATGTGTTTCCAGATCCTGCAAATATAATAGCGCCTCGCCCATTTCTAAACGACATAGCGTTTCTGATTTGATTATGTCGGGTTAATGTGTAGGGACGACCTCGTCCAATAAACGAAAAATTGGCAACGTCCCAGCGATTGGCTTGACTCACAATCACACCTCGTCCAAGCGTGTCAGTTGTCGGGTGAAACTCGTCTGATACCAGCAAAGCTGAGGCCCCTGGCGCAATCCCCCATGTACCATTGCTTCGTTCGGCAAGGAATGCTGAGGAAACGGTATTTCCATGGAGTGCTTCAACGGTATTCGTCGTGATGTCTGTTCCACCTGTCAGAGCATTAAATCGGGTGATACGTCCTGCACCATCTGCGGGCCAACGTGTTTCTGGAAGATAATAACCACTATCTTGATTTGCAATCGTAACACCAAATCCTGTTAGCGAAGTATCAATGTTAAGAATTTGAGCAAACGACGGGAATTCTGAGGATAGGGTAACTGACTCAGTCGAACTTGTCCCTGAACCACTTGACCCACCACAACCAGTGACGAGCAGGATGGCACAAATACCAAACATGCGGAGGGTCCTTTTCGTGATTGTCTGAGTAGAGCGCATTAAAAACAATTTGGCTGAGCACCACACTTTGGCTCCTGAAAAACCAATTAGAAACCTAAAGATTGCTATCTTTGGTCGGTGGTTCGTAAAGATCGTCACAGGATGAACCTATTTTTGACTGATCAATGTCTCCGTGCTGATTGCCCAAAGACGACATAACAATTTACACTTTTTCACAAAATATATTGTAGCGCAACAATAAATAGTTATGTTCATCAACGATGGGTCCATTAATGTTGGCGAAGTTAAAAGCCTCGCTATCCCACAAATAGTCTTGAATGAAGCGCATTAGAGATAATTAACATGGCACATGAATTTTGTCAGATCAATATATTTTTTCCCAAGTGGCTTATAAATTGGATTAAAATGTTAAAGTAGTATTGTTTTATTTAAAAAAATCCGCCCTTTGTTTATGTTTGACTCTGATATAAAACCCACTCTATTTTATGTACATGACCCCATGTGTTCTTGGTGTTGGGGTTATAAAAATACTTGGCATACGGTTGAACAACAGGTCTCTGACACTTTCACCATCACCTATTTGCTTGGTGGTTTGGCGAAAGATACTGATGAACCCATGTCAATTGAAATGCAACGAACCATTGAATCTTATTGGCATGAGGTACATAAAGTGACTGGTGCTGAATTTAATCATGATTTTTGGCGAAAAAATACGCCGAGGCGTTCAACCTATCCTGCTTGTCGAGCCGTTATTGTGGCGGATGACTTTGGCCAGATGAAACCGATGATTACAGCCATTCAAAGGGCTTATTACCTCGAAGCAAAAAATCCTTCTGATTATGAAATTTTGGCAGATTGTGCAGAAAGTTGTGGCATTGATCGAGACGCTTTTTTTGAACATATCGATTCCAAAATAACCCACAGGATATTATATCAACATCGTTTTTTTATACATACATTGAAAGACGCTCAGTTTCCATCACTATATACTATGCTTGGAACCAAATTTACAAAAATTCCTATTGACTACAACGATCCACAACCAACCATTCAACTCATTAGATCCACCCTTCAGTCAGACTGATTTTAGAATTGAAAATATCCATACGCCTAAGACGTGCCTCTCAAAGTGCGTATTCTGTATGCCGTCTATCTTTTAAATACTCATTGAATAGCACATACTAACCTGCTTAGGTGCACTTATTTCAATCAATGCGCACTTCAGTTGAGCGAGCTGTCGATAATAATTTTGAATCAACGCCCCGAAGAAGTAAAAAAATCACTTGTACGCTGGTTAGAACTTTCAACCTTGAGGGGTCAAGCGGTTAGAATAAGCCCCGTGAGCTGGATGTCATTATGCTTGCTTAATACGCGCAACAATCTTAAGTAATTTGCAATGATTAAAGACCTCATATCGTTAATACCCTTTGTATTGACCTCCAATTTGACTGGCAACATTGATTGAAAAACCAAATGACCGATACAAAAGCCGTGACAAACCGCATTTCATTAAGTACATTTGCTGAGAAATCGTATCTCGATTACGCCATGTACGTTATCCTTGATCGAGCGTTGCCGCACGTTAGCGATGGTCTAAAGCCGGTTCAACGCAGAATCGTCTATGCCATGAGCGAATTGGGTTTAAAAAACACCGCAAAATATAAAAAATCTGCTCGAACGGTGGGTGACGTTTTGGGTAAGTTTCACCCCCATGGCGATTCTGCTTGCTATGAAGCCATGGTTTTAATGGCGCAGAGTTTTTCTTATCGTTACCCATTGATCGATGGTCAAGGGAATTGGGGTGCACCAGACGACCCCAAGTCTTTCGCTGCTATGCGTTACACTGAGGCAAAGCTGTCGCCTTATTCAGATTTGCTATTGAAAGAAATTGCCCAAGGAACGGTTGAGTGGATCCCCAATTTTGATGGCACCTTAGATGAGCCCAAATTATTGCCAGCACAAGTGCCCAATGTTTTGCTTAATGGGGGCAGTGGCATTGCGGTTGGCATGGCAACAGACATCCCACCGCATAATCTGACTGAAATTCTTAACGCTTGCATTGTATTGCTTGAAAAACCCAGTACATCTTTGGAAACTTTGCTTGAAATCATCCCAGCACCCGATTTGCCCACGGGCGGTGAAATCATTACGGCTAAGGCAGATTTACAGCAAATTTACGAGTTGGGCTATGGCCAATTTCGGGTGCGCGCAACCTATGAGATATTAAAAAATGAAATAGCCATTACCGCCCTGCCCTATCAGGTTTCCGGTGCCCGTTTAATGATGCAAATAGCGACCCAAATGCGTGATAAAAAATTGCCTTGGGTAGAGGATGTTCGGGACGAGTCAGATGAGTCAACGCCCGTGCGTTTGGTGTTGATGTTGCGCTCTAGTCGAGTGGACACCGACCGCCTCATGTCGCATTTGTTTGCCACCACCGACTTGGAGAAAAGCTACCGCGTTAATTTGAACATGATCGGTCTCAATGGCCGTCCGCAAGTTAAACCACTGCTGCCATTACTGCAAGAATGGCTCACTTTCCGCCGCCAAACCATCCGCGCCCGCATCCAACATCGATTGGATTATGTGCTCAACCGCTTGCATATTTTAGAAGGATTACTCATTGCCTATCTAAATTTGGACGAGGTCATTGCCATCATTCGAAATTCTGATGAACCCAAAGAAGCTTTGATGAGCTCGTTCAACTTAACGGAAAAGCAAGCGACTGCCATTTTAGAGATTCGCTTACGACAATTGGCCAAGTTGGAACAAATTAAAATTGAGCAAGAAACTGCAGACCTCCAAGCCGAACAAAAGAAACTTGAGTTGTTGCTCTCTTCTGACCGACGATTGACCACTTTGATGCGCAAAGAACTACAACAAATCATTACTGATTTTGGCGATGCGCGTCGTTCAACCATTGTCGAGCGTGAACGGGCCATTGCGCTCAAAGAAGAAGCGTTGACCCCTTCTGAGCCAGCAACGGTTGTGTTGTCCAAGAAAGGGTGGATACGCTCGGCCAAAGGGGACATTGACGGGGAGAAGCTCAATTACAGGGGCGATGATAAATTTTTATCCCAAGTCAAAGGTCGCACCAATCAGCAAGCCGTTTTATTTGACAATGAAGGCCAGGTTTACACCCTGTCCGTGGGCGATCTGCCTTCGGCTCGCGGTTACGGCGAACCATTAACAGGACGAATCAATGTCAATGCCGAAACCCGCATTCTCTATCTATTATTAGATGATCTAAACACCAATTACCTTGTTGGTGCTGACAATGGTTATGGTTTCATTGTGCCCTATGGCGCCTTAGTTTCTAAAACTCGAAATGGCAAAGGCATCGTCCATTTGGCTGATTCATCCAATTTGCTACAACCCATTAAAATTGCCACGAAGGACGATCATGTGGCGGTTGTTTCAACCAGTGGTCGCTTGTTAATCTTCCCCGCCGAGCAAGTCAATCAATTGAATCGTGGCAAAGGCATCAAACTTATGGGCGTCAAGACCAAAAATGATGAGCATCTGCTTGCCATGACGGTGCTAACACCTGGTGACACCCTCGTCATCCAATGTGGCAAACGCTCGATGCGACTGCGCTGGCGAACCCTTGAACCAAACATCAGCACTCGTGGCAAAAGAGGACTGCCATTACCAAGAGGCTACACCAAAGTCACCCACCTATACAAAGAGGCTGATTAGCTTTTATTTGGAACGCGCTGTCTTTGCTAATGACGCCATCTGCTTGATGAATAAACTGACCCCACCCCCCATTCAATCTTGGAAGGTATTATTAGAACAGGCCTTCATCGAAGACATGGGTGTGGCGTTAAAGGATGCCTCTGCAGACTTATTGCCTGAAAATACGCGCTGTCAAGCCACTATGACGACCCGTGAGCCCATGGTGATGTGTGGCCAAGATTGGGTTGAGCAAGCCTTCCTAACCTTAGATGAAGACTGTACTTTTAACTGGTCCGTCACCGAGGGGCAAGTTTGTCCAGAATACCAGCAAATATGCACCATAAACGGACATGAGAAAGCATTGCTTGCGGCTGAACGAATTGCCCTCAACGGTTTGCAATTACTGACGGCAACAGCCACTCAAACCCACCAGTTGGTGGCAAAAATCGCTCATACTTCAACCCAGCTGTTAGACACCAGAAAAACCATACCTGGGTGGCGTGCATGGCAAAAATATGCGGTGCTCTGCGGCGGTGGTTCCAATCACCGCATGGGCTTATACGATGCCATTTTGCTAAAGGAAAATCACCTCATAGCAGGCGGCGGTATCGATACCATCATGCAACAACTACGCGCCCAGCAACAATCTTTAAAACTAATGATTGAAGTCGAAAATCTGGCGGAATTAGAATGGGCTTTGCGCTACAACATCGAACACATTTTATTAGATAATTTTTCATTTGAAAGCATTGAACAGGCCGTATTACGAAATGCTGGACAGGCAAAATTAGAAGTTTCTGGTAACATCACTGAAGCCAACATTGCACAGTACGCTGAGTTGGGTGTTGATTACATTTCAGTTGGCGCATTGACCAAAAACGTTCGAGCCATAGATTTATCCATGCGTTTTGAACGATCCTGGTTTGTTGATTAAAGCGATTTAATACGGTGGTTGATTAATCTTACACATGGACATCCTAACCCAAATCCTCATTGTCTTGGCGGTCAGCGTAATCACCATCGCCGTGTGCAGGCGGCTAAAATTGCCCCCCATTTTAGGCTATCTTTTGGTTGGCTTGTTGGCTGGACCACACGCCTTGGGCATCGTCTCCTCACATGAGGGACTTTCGCTTATTGCGGAGTTTGGCATTGCATTTTTGTTGTTTTCTATTGGCTTAGAATTTTCCTTACCCCATATGATTGCCATGCGGCGCAATGTGCTTGGGATGGGTGGCTTGCAAGTGAGCATCACCGCCAGCTTATTTGCCATCATACTCGCCTTGTTAGGGCAAAGCATTCCCATCATTACTGTGCTCGCATTTGCACTGGCCATGTCATCAACGGCCATTGTCATCAAACAATTATCCGAGCAAAGTGAACTCCATAGTGAGCATGGCAAAATTGCGCTGGGTGTTCTGATTCTGCAAGACTTTGTTGCGGTCCCGATTTTAATTCTTGTGTCTGCGCTCGCTGAAAGTCTGAATATAACGAACATGTCTTGGATTATTGGCAAAAGCATGGTGGCACTGACCTTGCTTATCGTATTTGGTCATTTTGTTTTGCCCCGCTTGTTTAAAGAAATTGCCCAAAGCCGCTCACCCGAATTATTTACCCTCACCACACTGTTAGTCATCATTGCCGCTTCTACCGTTGCCCACCTACTCGGCTTGCCTTTGGCATTGGGGTCTTTTGTTGCGGGCATGATGCTTGGTGAAAGCGAATACCGTTTTCAAATTGAATCCGACATTCGTCCATTCCGCGATGTTTTGATGGGTCTATTTTTTATCACGGTGGGTCTGCTGATCAATCCCGGTGTATTCATTTCTGATTGGCATTTGATTGTGCTGTTCGCATTGACCATCATGGTGCTCAAAGGCAGTATTGTATTCCTCTGTGCTGTGTTGTTAAAGAATCCCATCTGGGCTGCCATCCGCAGTGCTTTGGTTTTGGCGCACGTAGGTGAATTTGGATTTGCCATCATGACTTTGGCGATTAGCCTCAATTTACTGCCGCCTGAACAAGCTGAAATAGCGATTGCAGTATCCATCTTAACGCTTTTTATCGCCCCGATTCTCGTAGCCTTTAACCAAAAAGCCGTTGAACACTTACCAAAGTATCGCTATGACAAATTAAAGTCCTCTCACGACATAAAAGTGGCAGTCGATCCCATCAAGGATCACATCATTATTTGTGGGTTCGGACGCGTTGGCCAAACCATTGCCCACTTACTGCTAAGCAAAAACGTTGATTATGTTGCCTTGGATATGGAACCCAAAAGAATCAGCGACGCTCGACAAGCGGGTGAGTTAGTGTTTTACGGAAATTCCTCCGATGAAGAGATCATGAAAGCGGCTAAAGTCAAAACCGCTCGGATGGTGGTCATTACTTATAAAAACCATCAAAATGCCCTAAAAACATTGGCTCTGATGAGGCGCATGTGCCCTAGCTTGCCTGTGATTGTTCGGACCGAAGATGAGCTGTTTAATATTGAGTTACGCGAGGCGGGTGCCTCAGAAGTTATTTTGGAAACCTTAGAGTCGGGTTTGGCCTTGGGCTTACACGCCTTACTCATTGCGGGGCAGGATCCGCTTGAAGTCGTTGAAGCCACCAAAGCGATACGACAAAACCACTATCATTCATTAGAAGCCTTTTTCCAAGGCGAAGAAGACAGCAAGGAGGCTTTTACAAAGCGGGCACTTCAATCGGTCACAGTCGAAGAGGGGTCGCCGGCCATTGGGCAAACATTGGGCGCTCTGTCATTAGAGGAATGTACGCTCGAAGTCAATGCCCTCCGTCGTGATGGCATACGTGGCGAGGTCCCCGACCTTGAGATGATTTTACGCGAGGGCGATGTTATTATTGTCAATGGTGCGCCCAACGACATTAAGCAATTTGAGCAAAGCCTCAGAGCATGAACAACCCTTTTCAACTGCAAGCCACCGATGGACAAGCGCGTGCGGGGGTGCTCCAAACCCAACATGGGGCTATTGAAACCCCTGTTTTCATGCCCGTCGGAACTTATGGCGCGGTTAAAAGCCTCAGCGCAGAAGATTTACTCGCCTTGGAAACTCAGATTATTTTGGGCAATACATTTCATCTGTTTATCCGTCCTGGCCTTGAAGTCATCCAAGCACACGGCGGACTACATGGTTTTAACAACTGGCACAAACCCATATTAACCGATTCTGGGGGCTTTCAGGTTTTCAGTCTCAATAAAATGCGTCAACTCAGCGAAGAAGGCGTGGCTTTTCGCTCACCCATTGACGGGCAATCACTATTTTTAAGCCCAGAAGAGTCCATCCGTATTCAACATGTGTTAAATTCAGACATCATTATGTGTTTTGATGAATGCACGCCATGGCCTGTTGAAGAACAACAAGCGGCTGAGTCCATGCAATTGTCTATGCGGTGGGCAAAGCGATGCCAGCAATACCATGACCAATCTTCTCAAGCAGGTCATTTATTCGGTATTATTCAAGGTGGCATGTACCAACATTTGCGTCAAGACTCTATGGATCAATTGTTGGAAATTGGTTTTTCTGGTTATGCCATAGGCGGGCTATCCGTCGGTGAACCCAAAGAGGAGATGTTTGAAACCTTGACACTTACCGCCAAAATGATGCCAGATGACCGAGCACGTTATTTGATGGGCGTGGGTAAACCCTTAGACATTTTGCTAGCAGTCACACACGGCATTGATATGATGGACTGCGTACTGCCCACAAGAAATGCTCGAAATGGGCATTTATTTACAGCAAATGGCGTGATAAAATTACGCAATGCACGTTTTCGTAACGACACAAAACCCTTAGACGAAAACTGCCAATGCCCGACCTGTTTAAACTATTCTCGTGGCTATTTACATCATTTAGATAAAATCAATGAAGCCTTGGGCGCGCGCCTAAATACACTGCATAATGTACACTTTTATCTGCAATTGATGAAACAAGCACGACAAGCCATTTTGACCAATACATTCGACAAATTTTTCTCAAATAACCAACACTTACACGATGAGGCACCCTAATGCAATCCAATAATCCTTTCTCAATCACCTCTCTACCCCTGGTCCACCAAGGCAAAGTCCGCGACATTTACGCCATACAAGACGACAAATTATTGATGGTCTCAACCGATCGCGTTTCAGCCTTTGATGTGATCTTACCGGATTTAATCCAGAACAAAGGCGTTGTTCTGACCGATATTTCAAAGTTTTGGTTTTCAAAAACCCGTCATATTATTCAAAATCACTGGTTGGATGAGTTCGATTTATCCAGCGTATTGACAGCCGATGAATACCAACGCGTGCATCGCCATGCAATGGTCGTTAAAAAATTGAAGCCCATACCCGTTGAAGCCATTGTTCGTGGTTATTTAATCGGCTCAGGGTGGAAGGATTATCAATCGTCTGGACAAGTTTGTGGCATTCCGCTCAGTGCGGGCTTACAACAAGCCCAGAAATTGCCTGAACCCCTCTACACGCCTTCAACAAAAGCCATGGTTGGCGAACACGATGAAAACATCAGCTACGAACAAACCATTGAAATCGTCGGCGAAGACACGGCCAAAACTCTCAAAGATCTCAGCATTCATCTGTACCAAATGGCCAGAGATTTCCTCCAACCACGTGGGGTGATCATAGCCGACACTAAGTTTGAATTTGGATTGGATGAGCAAAACAACATCACCCTAATGGACGAAGCACTCACCCCTGATTCTTCTCGTTTTTGGGAAGCTCAAACCTACCAAGTGGGTCAATCACCTGACAGTTTCGATAAACAAATCATCCGCGATTACTTAGAAACCCTCGATTGGGACAAAACACCACCTGGACCCACTTTGCCAGAGTCCATTGTGCAAAAAACGCAATCGCGTTATGATCAGCTGCAACAAATCATCCAATCCGCCTAAGGCGTGGAAGGGATATTCGTCACAGGCACAGATACCGAGGTTGGCAAAACCCTTGTCGCTTCAGCATTAGCGCATTTATTGGTTGAACAAGGGCGTACGGTTATACCCCGTAAACCCATAGCCTCAGGATGTTTTTTAGAATCAGGGCAGATCGTCAGCGCCGACACCCAAGCTTTGATGGCCGCCAGCCAGACCAAAGACTCAATCGACACGGTCACACCTTATAGATTCATTGACCCGCTTGCGCCCAACTTAGCGGCACGCAATGCAGGCAAATCGATCACCATTGACCAACTTTATCATGCCACCATGAATGGTTATCAAGGTGATGATTTTCTCCTTGTTGAAGGCGCTGGGGGATTTTATTCCCCCATGGCAGGTGATGGATTGTGCGCCGATTTGGCCAAACGCGTGGGTCTTAAAGTCGTCTTGGTGGTAAACAATCGCCTTGGTTGTATCAATCACACCATCCTAA
Source organism: Gammaproteobacteria bacterium (assembly GCA_965277775.1). Classification (GTDB taxonomy): domain Bacteria; phylum Pseudomonadota; class Gammaproteobacteria; order CAKMZV01; family CAKMZV01. Next base: position 859,023 of record OZ255843.1, read on the forward strand.
GCGTCAATGCCATCCGACTTGAAGGCTTAGAGTTACATTCCATCATAGTCAATGATGTGGAAAACAACCCTAAAAACCTTTTAGACAACCAAAATCTGATTGAGCAATATACCGACATCAAGGTCTTTCATTTGCCCCACTTTGCTGAAAAAACAACGCATTGGTCTGTCATTTCACAACATCTATTGAGTCAAAACTGGCAGGTGTAGCCTGGTTTTTGACAGTTTCGCTCTATAAGCAGCTCCCGTCCATATTTAGCATCGAGGTTTCAAATATCATCATGCAAGAGCGCCATTACCTGTCGTAATCTCACAAATTCAACTAATCGATTGGTGCTACAATCTTAGACCCATCAACTCAAAACACAAGGAAACCATGTCTCAATTTCTCATCGTTTATTTGGGTGGCGATCAACCCAAAAGTCCCGAAGAAGGTCAAAAAGCTTATGCCAAATATCAACAATGGATGAGCGAACTGGGCGATGCCTTTATTACTATGAAACCCATAAAGGAAACCCATACGCTCAATCCAGATGGTTCTACCACGGATTCAGGCAAGATTGGCATGTCGGGTTATAACATTATTGAAGCCGACTCCATGGAACAAGCACTAGAGATGGCTCGAAAGAATCCTTTTCTTGACACCAATGGTACTTTAGAAGTCTCTGAACTGATTGATATGTGAAACTAATTGATTAGATGCATTTGCATCTTCAATCTAATGCGATTTGATAGAGGCCATCACAGGTTCAATGCACGCAGCCGTGTTTGAATCAATTAGTTTGGACCACTGTCAATTTCTGTAGAACTCTGGCCATTGTATTGTTTGTACAACGCATCTAATTCGTTTAAGGCCTGAAGCGCTCTTGAGCCAAACTCGCGACGGTAAATCACCCCAACGACCCAGATATTGGTCAAAATAAATAAGGCTGGATGAACCATCCAGCTCAGTGCTGACAAGCCAAAATAATAGGCATGGTAGGCATTGTTAAACGATCGCGCTGAAATGGACATGGTCCAGGCCAATTTATTGGCAATTGCATCCTGACCTTCTTTGGAAAATGTTTGATGCGGCAATGCAAATAAAGCAATGGCGTAATACCGCCCTTGCCTGAGCGCCCAAGAGAGGCGAAAAAAGGCAATGATGAAAATCAAAATCAACACCAGTATTTTTGACGGCAAGGTTTCTGCAGCATTACTTGATTGGTAAGGCAATTGATTCAAAACCAACAACATGGCTTCGTGCGAAGACAACATGGTCATTAAACCGGCAATCACAAACACCGTAATGGTGATATAAAAGCTCACATTGTTTTGCAAAATATTGATGATTTGAGCCTCGGCAATGCGCGGCGAATGCTTGGCATTTTTTACATAATTGAGCATCCACTGCGAACGCAAACTGTGCATGGCAGTGACCAAACCCAGACCTTTGGCACTTAATCGCCGACAAAATAAAATATAACCCGCCCAGCAGATAACCAAACTGGAGAAAGCGAGATAGTCTAAAAGAGTGAGTGCTTGCATGATGATGATTGTGACCGCCAATTATACGATATGGCTAACAAGCAATCTAATTTAAAGACCTGATGATTTCGCCATGCTAGTGGGGTGGCATGGATTCCAAAACTTCTGAATATGGAGGATTAATCACGTGTATCCACCCGGGTATTGAAAGAATTGAAGGCATTGACGAAATAGCGAAAACCTTCATAGATATTACGTTTAGATGAGTATTTCATGTAAACCTTTGCGAGTTCTACTTGTTTACTTGGATCAAAATGTACTATATATGGGGGATCGTCTGTATATCTATCGTACATTTCATTTGTCATGAAAGCTGATTCTATCCAAGGCTCAATAATGCGCACAAGTTTGCCTCTTCCATATTCTTCGATTAGATCCTGGTTATGCCAATGGGTATTATCAAATATATCAACCATAAATGATAGTTGTTTTTTAGCTGTTTTTTCTGTAATTTGTACAAGCTTGTTAAAAAATGAATGATCGACGACTTTTAAAGCCGCTAAGATCGATACGATTGGCAGTGGTTCTACTTTGGGATGGCAGATGTAAAATAAGGCAATATTAGTAAATACCCGCTCAATTTGGCGTAACGAAAGTTTAAAGTAATGTGACAAAGGAATTATTTCTAATTGTTCTAAACCATCCCTTCCAAACTGCTCTAAAAGCGAAAACCCATGGTGCTTAAAAAGTTTCTGTGCATATTGGACAACTGTTCCTGTTTCTAAGTCTTTATTATTGGGTAGGGTCGTTTCTATAGCGATGAATTTTTGTAAATAGGTTTTAGCATCTGTTTCTTGTCCATAGACGCCTTTAATGGCATTCTCCAATTGGGTTTTGTTCATAGCAAGCACAAACACGACGCTGTTCACTGAAAAGAAATGCTTGATGGTTTCAATAAGATGTACAGCAAATGGCGGCTTGCAACGATCCAATTCATCAATGATGATGACTAAGGATTTAGAATTATGATCATCTTCTGTAGCGGTTGATTCTTTATTTGATTTTTTATGTAATTCTTTGGGCAGTTTTGACAATTGCTTACGAAACTGAGCAAATGTTTCTGTGTGATCGCCATAGGCATTGAGGCGTTTATCAACAAGATTTTCGGTTAACTCTTTAATTGTATTTTTATCTAATGTTCCACCAGAAGCGATTTTTAAAGCCACATCAGTTGCTAAGTCAAGCAAATTAACCCCTACTTCTTTAATTTGGGTCTTTAATTCCTCTATTGTGACGTCTTGTTCTTTGGCATAAGCAGTGATGGCACCTGCTAATAGCACAAAGGCATCATCTATGTAATCGTAGGCAAAAGCATCAATATAAATCGTGGGCACATTCGATTGTTCTAACTGTGCTTGCCACATTTTCACAAATGTGGTTTTGCCTTCACCCCACGGCGCATCCAAGGCGATCACCAGTGGTTCGTTGGTGCTTGTGACCAAATTCATCAGTCCCTCTCCATATTTTATACGGTCCAAGGCGTCACCTTTGAAAGGGTCGCTTTTATGGCTGTCAATAATGGGCGGTAGAATTTTCATCAGAATAGTATAACGGTTATTACTTCTTAAATTGCTTGGCTGAACCTTGATTGTTGTCGGATCCTTCAGCCGCTTCTTTGAGAATGGCTTCCCACGACTTTTTGAATACGCTGTCAACAACTTCAGCTGAAGGTCCAATTGAATGCGGTTCAATGGTATGATCCAACAACGGTTCAACAGCTATGGATTTGTCTAAATTTGGTTCTGCCGATGTGATCTTTTCGTCAAATTCAGCTGACTTCAATCGACCTGATCTGTCCTGATCTATTACGGTTGCTTCAAGTGTCGTTTCAGCTAATAGGCTTTGGTCTATGATCGGCGCTTGTGTTTCAAATGTGGCTTCATCTGCCGTGATCACAGCTTTATCTGATGCCATTTGATCAGTTTCGAGCGGTTGCTTTGTGTCCACAAGTTCTGAGACCTTCCATTCAAAAACACCGTCCGCGAGCATTTTTGTTGCAGTGCGACCGAGTTGTTTTTGGGCATGGGCGACATCAGCTCTGTTTGGGTGCTCCAAAGATTCTATGCGCTGACCAATCAAGGTTTGAGTTCTCTGAGGCAGGGCCGACAGCAGTTGATTTCTGGTGGATTGGGTTTGATCAACCAAGGCCAGCGCCAATGTTTCTCGATCAACCGCTTGCAACAGGCTTGTTAATGCGTGTTCGGGCATGTGCCTTAAATCGGAAAAACTGATATAAGTCTGCTTTAATCGATGGTACAGCTCAGGATTTTGCGTTTTTAGGGCATTGAGCACTGTCAATTCTTCGGTCACGCCCATGGCATCCAATGTATTGATCAATATTGCATCGCCATCAATGCTGACCTCATTTAATTCTGGTTGGTTTCGTGCTGTTTGCGCTATTTGATTGGCCAGCGCCTGATACTTGGCCCTAGACAATTGGCTCAATTGACCCAAGGCCATAGCTGTTTCAACTTGATCTTGAGGGCTTTGTTGCATCATAAAGTCCGCTGAACGTGCGTCATCTAATTGCGATAAGATCAGGGCTTTACCTTGGGCGTCTTCCTTGGCGAGCAAAAGCAATGTTTGCCTATCGTCTAATGACTTAAGAAATTCAAACGGTTGATCTTGGTTCTGTTGTGTTTTTTGGTTGGCTTGAGTTGTCACCAGCGTTCTATAGATGTCGAGCATCAATTGTTGGCTGTCGTCATCGCTTAGTATTTGAGCAGTCGTCTCTTCATGCTCTATGTCTTCCATTTCAGTCGGGCTCAATCCTGCTTGAGCACGGCTGAGAAAAACAATTCGACCCAAAACTTCGATCATTCCTGAGCAAAACCGTTTTTTCTCAGCAGAAGATGACAGCGACAACAGCGCATCTTTTAATAATTCGTCTGACGACATCACCATGTGCCTAATCGCTTCTTGTAAGCGAGTTGATTCGATTAACGCTTGGCTGCTTCCCCCATCCCCCTGATGAACTCTTTTCAAATCTTGACCAAGTAATCGCTCTTGAACGGGATCATAAGATAAATTATTATGCGCTTGATACCCAGGGTAATTTGCTGGGTAAAGATGGTTTGGATAAGCATTTGCGCGATTTCTCCAAGTTCTAATCACGCCCCAGCACAACAATAAGACCAAAAACAATACCGTTGAAAATAAAATCCATCCTTGAGTATTGACGCGTTCAACGTAAACCCTCAGATCTTCTGCCCAGCGATTAAAGCTGACCTCGTCAAATTTTGTGGTTTCATCCGTCGGGTTGGTTGATTTTTGGTTTGGGAATTGGGTATTTAATATTTCCAACTTGTCGCCTCGAAGAAAATTTAACTGCGCTTTTTGGGTGATTAGGTCTTCAATCAATTTCACTCGAGGTAGTGCCATTGTTTCTGGTAACCACAGTTTTATTTGAATCTGTTCGACTTGAGTTTTTTTATCAATCAACTGGGTTTCAGTTGCCACCAAAATTTGCGGTTGTTGCACATTCAACTGAGCGCTTAAATCGTTCTTAAGTTGTTGTAATTCGATCAATAATTTCAACTGCTCAATCTGCTCTGCGGTACTTAATTCGGTGCTGCTATTTTCAACAGTGTTGGTGCGCTCAGTTGTCGCAATGTCTAAGTTTGAATATTGGGTTTTGTAAATGGGTTTGATTTGATAAGTCTTAATCTCTCTCAGCTGGGCACGTACGCTGATGATAAAGGCATCGTCTTTTAAATAGGATTGAATGCTGTCTGATAGAACGCGTTCAAGATTTGTACTGAATGCTTGGACTGTGATGTCGTCTGCCGGCTCATGATCTGTATGTAAACCCTCTTGGGCGACAGCATGTACTGACAGTGAAATCAGGACCAAACAAGCAACAAATTTTAAAAATTTCAACAAAGCGAATCCTAATTATCAATGCGCAATGAACAATTAAATGGACTAAAAAAACGAATGTCTTGAATATTATCAATGACTAGAATCGCTTGGGTCAAATGATATTTAAAAGGGGGACCCTTAGGCGGACACCAATCATTTAATCACAAGCCTTATACTCAAAAACACAGACTGAGCAAGAGCCCAGTCTGCGTTAGGTTCTCTTGAATTTAGTGACCGAAATTCAAGAATAAATTTTTTATGACGGCTTAAAGTTTGCCTTCTACGCCTTCAACAAAGTAGTTCATTGAGCCTAATGCTTTGTCATCTGCGCTGGCACCTTCATTGATCATCATCTTGCCTTGTTGATTTTTTATCGGTCCAGAAAATGGATGAACAGAGCCATCAACGATGCCTGCTCTCACCTTAGCAATTTTGCTCTTTACCGAAGCATCCATTGGGGCAGTCACATAAAAATCAACCATGCCATCTTTGATGCCTAACCATTCAGATTCACTCTTCCAAGTGCCGTTCAATACTTCATTGACTTTTTTACTGTAAAACTTTGTCCATTTATGAACCACAGCACCTATTTGAGATTCACCACCGTGTTTTTGCATATCAGAATGATAAGATATGGAGAACTTGCCTTTGCTTGCGGCTGCTTTGACGATGGCAATTGAATCGGTATGATGCGTTAACACATCAGCTTTTTGTGTGATCAAGCTGTTGGCCGCTTCCGATTCTTTACCTGGATCATACCAAGAGTTCACCCATACGACCTTAACCACAACATCTGGGTTAACGCTGCGCGCACCCAATGCAAATGCGTTAATACCTCTCACCACTTCTGGAATTGGGAATGCACCCACGTAACCAATGACGTTGGTTTTGGTTTTAGCACCAGCAGCAATACCTGATAAATATCTGCCTTCATAGAAACGTGGCGAATAGTTACCCATGTTTTTGGCGGTTTTATAGCCTGTGGCGTGCTCAAAAATCACTTTTGGAAATCTTTGAGCGGTTTTGAGCGTTGGATTCATAAAGCCAAAGGACGTGGCAAATATCAAACCATAGCCTGTACTCGCAAGCTTGCGAATGACTCTCTCAGCATCAGGGCCTTCAGCGACGCTTTCAATGTATTTTGTTTCAATACGATCGCCAAATTCTTTTTCAATCCCAATGCGCCCCAAATCATGCTGAAACGTCCACCCAGCATCACCGATTGGACTGACATAAACAAAGCCAATTTTCAAGGGCTTATCGGCCGCCTGTGCTTGAAAAGTGACTACGAAAACACTGAGTAGAGCGATTAATAATTTTTTCATCTTAACTCCTTAAATGATATTAGAAATTTAAAAACAGCAACTAAATTGTGCCATTCACAATTTAATCTTGCTTACCATTGTACTAGTATCTAAAAAAAAATGTCTTAATATTAGTTTATCCAAGTCAATGAGTCAGTTGATTGTAGATTGCAATCAAGCTTAGACATCACTTGAATCGCTTTAGATTAAACGCTAATGGTTGTTTCTAATCTTCTGGAATAATGGGGATTGCTAAAGCACAATCTCGTCGTGATTTTGAACCCTTGCTTTAAATCAGCTATTGCTGAAAAGGTGTGCCCAGATTGCCGGGCGCATTGTAGCGATTCTTTTGCTTTTGAGAAGATAATATGACCAATACAATAATGGTGGTTAGATAAGGTAGCATCGTGAATATCTCTGTAGGGATGGCGTTCAAGAAGCCTGTATTCCCTTGTAAAAACAGTTGAAATATGCTGACCAAGCCGAATAAAAAAGCACCAAACAATAATCGAATGGGTTGCCATGCGGCGAACACAACTAATACAAGGGCAATCCAGCCCCGACCCGCAGTCATGTTTTCAGCCCATAGTGGGGTATAAACCAGTGATAGATAGGCGCCCGCCATGCCAGTCATTGCGCCGCCAAATAGCACGGCAAATAACCGAATTCTTTTAACCGAATAACCCATTGAAAATGCCGCGTGATGGTTTTCGCCAACGGCTCTAACAATCAGTCCCCAGCGCATGTGTTTAAAGAAATAGTGGGCGAAAAATAATAGGACAAAAGTAAGATAGACAACCACATCATGCTGGAATAGCAGTTGACCCACAACAGGCAGATCTGACAAGATGGGGATAAATATATTTTGTAAACCATCTAAGGGTGATCCCTCATACTCCAGTCCTAAGAAGGCACTAAGACCAATGCCGAATATGGTTAAAGCCAGTCCTGTGGCCACTTGATTGGTCTTTAAATAAACGACAAATAGCCCAAATAATAATGACATACCCATTCCAGCCAATATGGCAACAATGAATCCTAATACCAGGCTGTTGGTCAAAAATGCCGCAATGAATCCACTCACACAACCCATGAGCATCGTGCCTTCAAGACCCAAATTTAGAACACCCGATTTCTCACAAACCAATTCACCGAGCCCAGCGAGCATCAGCGGAATCATCGCGGGAATGGCTGAGTAAATAATGATAATAACGATGTCCATAATATTTATATATTCCGTATAAGCTGGTTAAACGGCTTTATGCCCCCATTGAATCCTGTATTGAAGAACAAAGTCTGCTGCTAAGACGTTAAATAGTATAAGCCCTTGAAAAATACCACCAATCGATACGGGCAAGCCCAGTTCGATTTGCGCCGTTTGCGCCCCTATAAAAACCAGTGCCAATAAGAAACCAGAAAACAATATCCCTATGGGATTCAAACGCCCTAAAAATGCCACAATAATAGCCGTAAAACCATAACCTGGAGAGATGATGGGCACCAATTGTGAGATGTTGGCTGAAACTTCACTGATGCCAGCTAAGCCAGCCAGTCCACCACACAATAAAAAGCTCACCCACACCATTTTTTTGGTACTGAATCCGGCAAATCGGGCAGCAACGGGAGAGAGCCCAGTCACCCGCATCTGATAACCAATGTACGAGCGTTTTAACAGCAAATACAAAAAGGGATACAAGGCTAAAAGTAAAAAGGGTGTGATGCTCAATCGCGTCCCTTCAATGAGGTAAGGATATATGGCAGATTCGCTGAAATAAACCGTTTGTGGAAAGTTTAATCCATCTGGATCGCGCAAAGGTCCATGGGTTAGGTAGCTTAAAAACAACTGAGCAATATAGACCAGCATGAGCGAACTTAAAATTTCATTGGCATCATATTTGGTTTTCAGTAAGGCGGGTATCATGCCCCAAAACATGCCCCCTAAAATCCCAGCAATGATCATCAAGGGAATGATATGAAAACCTTCTTGTCCATGGAAATACAGCGCAACAACGCTACCCCCAATTGCACCAAATACAAATTGCCCTTCAGCACCAATATTCCAAACATTGGCTCTAAATCCAACCGCCAGCCCCAAGCCGATGATGACTAAAACGGTCGCTTTCATGAGCACTTCTGAAAATTCGTAAACCGTACTCAGCGGTGTCACAAAAAAAGCTTCAAAGGTTGGCAAGATGGGATAACCAAGCAACCAAAGCAATAGCGAACTGGTCACTAAGGTCGAAAAAACAGCAAAAAGAGGCACAGAAAATGCCGATGCAAAATTGCTGGGATCTATGTCTTTTTTAACGATTTTGATTGGTATAGCCATAGTTATTCTTTCATTACCTACGCGGTCATCATTAAGCCCACTTCTTCTAAGGTCAGCTGTTCAATGGGCTGTACTTCGCCAACGTGTCCATCTTTGATGACTGCCAATTCATCACATAATGTAAAGATTTCATCCAAGTCTTCTGATACGGTTAAAATCGCCACGCCAGCATCCCGCATTGCAATGATTTGGTTGCGAATGAAAATCGCCGATTGAATGTCAACGCCCCAAGTTGGATTAGAAATCAACAAAACTTTGGGTGCTTGCAGAATCGTTCTACCGACGATGTACTTCTGTAAATTGCCGCCCGACAGGCTGCTTGCCAAACTCTGATGGCTTTCAGTTTTAACGGAAAAATCGTCAATAACTTGATCAGAAAAACCTGCCAGTGCTCGGTAATTTATTAAGCCGTTTATATCGAATTTTTTGGGTTTTGAAATGCCGAGCAGCGCGTTCTCTAACAAACTCAATTGAGTCACTGCCGAGCGTCCCAATCGTTCTGTGGGGACGAATAATATCCCTGCGGCATTTCTTTGCTTAACCCCCCATTGCTCAATGTTCTGCCCCAAGAAGGTGATTTCTCCCTTCTGACCGATTGTTTCACCAGATAAATACGACATTAAAGGGTCTTGACCATGCCCCGAGATGCCTGCAATCCCTGTGATACATCCGCTTTTCAACACCAATTCTTGTACTGAAAAAGCCTCATCTGGATGCGCTTCCTTCGTTGGATGTTTGAGGCTTAGTACAACCTCTTTACCCGCTGCATTGCTGCGATCTAAATAATCGCTCACTTTCGAGCCAACCATCATTTCAGCAATTTCAGCGACTTCTAAATGGGTCAGATCGCACACGCCCACATTTTTCCCTCTGCGTAGCACTGTGGCTTCATCACATATTTGTTTGATTTCATTTAATTTGTGACCAATGAATAAAATTGAGCAGCCTTCATCTCGCAATTTCCTCAAGGTATCGAACAAATGGTTCGTTTCGATGGGCGTTAGCACCGAAGTAGGCTCATCTAAAATGAGTAATTTGGGTTTTTGTAATAAGCATCGAATGATTTCTACTCGCTGTTTCTCACCTGTGGAAAGATCGTTGATCAAGGCATCTGGGTCGATTTCTAAATGATAGTTTTTACTGATCTCCATCACGTGCTGAGCCAGTTCTTGCCGACTGCCTTTGAAGTCAACGCCGAGTAAAATATTCTCCATCACTGTTAATACATCGAACAGTTCAAAGTGTTGAAAAACGATGCCTATACCCGCTTGACGTGCTTTTATCGGTGAGTCGATGACTATTTCTTGGTCTTCAAAAAGTATTTGTCCTGAATCTTTTTCAACCAAGCCATAAATGATATTGACCAGTGTGCTTTTTCCAGCGCCGTTCTCACCCAATAGAGCATGGATACTGGCAGGTTTAACCACCAGATCAACTTGGTCGCATGCTTGGAGCTGACCATAGCGTTTGGATATGTTTTTAAGAACTAACTGGTGGCGCATGGGCAATTATTATACTGGTTAATTTGTTCAACAACTGCATTTGCTATTGAAATGGCCGTAACCTCTGGTGATTTACTGAACTGATATTTCTTACCGATTGGACACTGTAAGCGATCTATGGTGGCCTGATTCAAACCTGCTTTAGTTAGACGATGCCTAAAACGCTTGGCTTTGACTTCAGAGCCAATGAGTCCAAGATAACTGAAAGTCTTATTATTCATAATATGTTGACACAAATTAAAATCCACTTGATGGTCATATGTTATCACAAGATAACAAGCATTCGGCGGAATTCTGTTTATTGCTTTTTCAAAATCCGAGCATATTATACTAATATTCTCTTGCTGATTGGCATAATCGCCCAAAGCGGATTGCCGATCATCAATCCAATATAGATGGATGGGTAAATTTTTGATCATGGGCACTAAGGCCTGCCCCACATGGCCGGCCCCAAACAAAGCAACAGGCAATAAATCTTCAACACTCAGCCGCTCTATACTTATTAGATGGTTGTCTAAGGTTCGCGATGCATCATTTTCATCACCTGCCCCATCATATAAGGCAAAAGTGTGTTCTGCACCAGCCTCCATCATCTTTTGGCAAAGAGGCAACAACGCAGGCTGGTATGCCCTCTCTACGGCATCTAATCCACAATGTTGGGTATAAACCCATTTCTTACAGACTTGATCGTCGGCTTTGTACAGCGAAAGCAGCAAACAAGGCTGATCAGAAGGCCGCTCAAACAGCCTATCTAACCAAGAAAAGGGTGATTGTGATGTTTCAGTGTGGGCGATTTTTTCTACACAAATTTTAACCATGCCACCACAACATTGATTCAATTCAACACCCAATGCAAAGGTCTTGATTAAGCATTCTGAAAGGTCTTTGGCAGGTGATTTGAACAGCGTTTTTGCCGTTTCGCTGATTTGCAGTTCTAAGCGCCCACCACCGACGGTCCCCATAAAATTTTTGCCATCATAAACCATCTTAGTCCCAGCAGTGCAGGGAGCAGAGCCTTTGATTTCAATCACTGTGATTAAAATAAAAGGCTTTTTCTCTGCCCACAGAGGCTTAATGATGTCTAACCACATACTTCCATAATCTCGCGTATATCCAGCTATTCAGTTGCAATGGATATTGTAGCCAATAATGTTTACAATGCGCACTTAATCATGTGAATCGTTCCACCTTGCTGTTTTTCTGATAGGCTCAAATATGACCAAACATTCATTCTCTGACACCATCATCAAATGGCAAAAAAAACATGGTCGTCGCCATTTGCCCTGGCAACTCAAAAAAACACCGTATCGTGTCTGGGTGTCAGAAATCATGTTGCAACAAACCCAAGTCCAAACAGTCATTCCCTATTACGACCGTTTTATGCACCAGTTTCCGAACATCCAAAGTTTGGCGGCTGCAGACATTAACGAGGTCATGCACTTATGGTCGGGATTGGGTTACTACGCTCGTGGCAAAAATTTACACCGCGCCGCCTGCCAGATTTGCGCTCAGCATGGTGGCATTTTCCCCAAAGATTACGATTCAATCATTCAATTATCGGGTATAGGCCCTTCCACAGCGGGGGCGATCCTTTCATTGTCCATGGGTCAGTCTGCGGTGGTGCTTGACGGCAATGTCAAACGGGTCATTGCCAGGCATCAAGGGCTATTTGAAGATTTTTCTCAAACAAAACCTCATAAACAATTGTGGCAATTGGCTGAGCAACTCTTGCCTCAAAAATCATGCGATCGATACAACCAAGGATTGATGGACATAGGTGCCACGTGCTGTACTCAAGCACAACCAAACTGTCACCAATGTCCATTAGAAAAAAGCTGTTATGCCAACCTAAACAACTGCCAAAAAGACATTCCTGTCAAAAAAGCCCGAACCCCCAAACCGACTAAATCCGAAGCGTTCCTACTCATCGTTAATGAGCAATATGTTTTATTAAAGAAAAGACCTTCTACAGGCATTTGGTCAAATTTATGGTGCCTCCCTTCGCGTTCTGAAGCGGAAAAACTGACCACTGACTGGCAAGAACATCAGCCAGTTTTGCAAGATCGAACCACCTTTACCCATTATCATTTAGACTTCACAGTCACCCCATGCAGTAATAGTGATTTCACTCTAACTTCAAAAGAATGGCTTTGGTACAATCAGAAGAACCCACCAGCCATCGGAATGCCTGCGCCGATCATTCAGGTTATTAATCAATATTTTAGTCAATCTCATGCATTTTAAATTTGGAGAACATCGTGACGAGAAAAGTAATTTGCCAAAAACATAAAATCGAAATGGAAGGTTTAGATAAACCCCCATTTCCCACAGAAGAGGGTCAAAAAATCTATGACTCAATTTCAAAATTAGCGTGGCAAGAATGGATTGGCTATCAAACCATTCTTATCAATGAATACCGACTGTCATCATTAGACCCCAAAGCGCGCATATTTCTGGCAGAAGAGCGCACCAAATTTCTATTTGGCGAAGGCATCGATTTACCCGACGCCTTTAAACCCATTGAGTAGATGAGTACAATCATGCAAACATTTATGAAAGCCGCTGTGATCGGCCAATTTGGCGAGGCCTCTGAATTCAAACTCCATGCAAATGTGCCAATCCCTGAAATTGATGACCATGAAGTTTTGATTCAAACCCATTATGCTTCTATCAATCCCATCGATTGGAAAACCCGAAAAGGGCTAGGTTGGGGCGCCAATGCCATTAAAGACCTGTTACCTTGGGTGTTGGGTTTTGACTTTTCTGGAACGGTTGCAAAAATTGGTAAAGACGTACAAGGCATTGCCGTAAATGATCGCGTTTGTGGCACAGCCAATATGCTGACCAAAGGGGGAAGTTACGCTGAATACACGGTTGCGACCGCTTCAGACATCTCAAAAATCCCCAATGGCATAGATTTTCAGACCGCTGCTGCTCTGCCCTTGGCTGGTTTAACCGCTTGGCAAGCTTTGGAACTCGTCAATGTACACCCCAAAAGCAAGGTTTTAATCTTAGCAGGCGCCGGCGGTGTTGGTCATATATGCGCTCAACTTGCCGGGCAAAAAACGACTGAAGTCAGCGCGACCGCCTCATCTAAAAACCAAGCCTTCGTTCAATCGCTTGGTGTGACCGCCATTGATTACCAAAGTCAATCCTTGCCCAATGAATATTATGACCTAATCATTGATTTCGTCGGCGCCAAAACGGGTAAAAACAGCATTGCTGCTCTGAAAAAATCGGGTACCATTGTAACCATTCCCACAATCACAGCAGAGGACATCATCATTGCTGCTAAAAAGTCTGGGCGAATTGGGTTGGGACTGTTAAGACATTCAGAGTGCACGCAATTAGATGCCATGCTTAACAGTGTTGTTGCAGGAGAATTGGCGGTTGAAATTGCCCAAAACTTTGATTTAACCGACATTCAAGCGGCACACGAACTGTCCGAGACGGGTCATGTACGAGGGAAAATCACACTGAAAGTCCGTTGACGGCATGCCGATGATGATGCAACAAAGTATAGAGCAATTTAAGGTCGCCTTTAACGAACAGTGTTGTGCATGTAACCGTAATCCCAATGATTGCACAGTGGTTGCCGTCAGCAAAAAACAAAGCACCGAAAAAATTATTGAAGCCTATAACTGTGGTCAGCTTGATTTTGGCGAAAACTACTTACAAGAGTTGCAATCCAAGCACGATGAATTAGAAGCCCTGCCGATTATTTGGCATTTTATTGGCGCCATTCAGAGTAATAAGGCGGCTGAAATTGCGAAAATTGCCGATTGGGTGCACAGCATAGAGCGCATTAAAATTGCGCGCATTCTCAATGACTCGCGCCCTGCACATTTGCCACCGATCAATGTTTGTATTCAAGTAAACCTTCATCAAGAATCCCAAAAGGCGGGCATTCCAGAAAACCAAGTAATCCCTTTAATTGAGGCCATTCAAACCTTAGAGCATATCAATTTACGCGGGCTAATGCTCATTACACCTGCCAACCTCAATGAGGCTCAAAGTTTGGCAAGCTTCCAATCGCTAACCGCTCTATTCAACACGCTCAAACAAGCCTTTCCTCATTTAAACTTGGATACATTGTCTATGGGCATGAGCGGCGATTGGAAAATGGCTTTGGCCGGAGGTAGTACAATGCTACGTATTGGCTCATCAATATTTGGAGAACGGTTATGATTAAAGAAGTCTTAGAATTTTGGTTCACAAAACCCATGTCAGAGTACTGGTTTGGCAGGTCAACTCAGATCGATGATACGATCAGAGAACGCTTTGAGGCGCTTTGGCAAAAAGGCGCCAATGGCGAGCTACAATCTTGGCAAAGCACCCCCGAAGGCTGTTTGGCATTATGTATCGTATTGGATCAGTTTCCACTCAACATGTTTCGCAGAGACCCCAAGAGTTTCCAGACCGAACAAATGGCCGTTGCTGTTGCCAAGTATGCCATAGCCAATCAGTTTCAGCAAAAACTGCCGATTGATCAGGTCAGTTTTTTGTTTATGCCGTTCATGCATAGCGAAAACATTGACGATCAAAACACCTGCATTGAATTATTTGAATCCTTTGATTTACAGCAAAGCGCGCATTTTGCCCATCACCATAAAAACCTCATCGAGCAGTTTGGCAGATTTCCACACAGAAACGCCATTCTTGGGCGAAAAAACACCCCAGAAGAAACGCAATATTTAGCATCGGATGACGCTTTTTTAGGATAAGATGACTTCAAAAATACACATCATCGTAACGGGCGGGACTTTTGATAAGGATTATGACCCTATCAAGGGTTTACTCGCTTTCAAACAGTCGCATTTGGATCAAATAATCGAACAAGTTAATCTGACCGTGCCTTATGAAGCAGAGATTCTATTGCTAAAAGACAGTTTGGATTTTGATGACAATGATCGCGAGCAGCTCAACAAGGCCATACTCAATAGTCCGCATCAAAAAATTGTGGTGATTCATGGCACCGACACCATGCAGCAAAACGCGAACAACTTAGCCGCTTGTCAAAAAACCGTTGTTTTTACTGGTGCGATGCGCCCTTGGGCGTTGAGTCATAGCGATGCAGAATTTAATCTTGGAATGGCCATCGCATTGGTCCAAACTTTGGAACAGGGTGTTTTTATCACCATGCACGGTCAATACTGGCCCGCAGACAAGGTGCAGAAAAACCGAACGATTGGACGATTCCAATCACTCTAAGAGGCAATACTCTTAGAATCAACGACCAATAAGCTGAAGAATAAAAGAACTATGAAATAGTTATTTGTTGCGATAAACAATTCGACCTTTGGTCAAATCGTAAGGGCTGATTTCTACAATGACTTGATCACCGTTTAAGATGCGAATGTAGTGTTTGCGGATTTTGCCAGAAATATGGGTATTTAAAATATGTCCATTTTCAAGCTCCACTCTAAAAGCGGCGTTGGGTAAAGTTTCGATGACCTTACCTTCCATTTCAATAACATCTTTAGCCATAAAATTTCCTCAAGATAATAAGTTCGCCGTATTATACTCTGTGACAGCCTTATTCTGTGGTTGTCTTTGATCAATCACATAGAACGGCTTGAAAGCATCTCTTGGGGCACAGCATCAAACAGCAGCTTAGGCAAAAGCAATTACGTTAAATAAATTGGCGTCATATCGAATTAAATCGCCCAAATCAATCACTGAATTGAGTGGGCTCAAGCGCCAAAAATGCAGAACTCAAGCCCATTCGAGCATTAAAATTTCTAGGCAATCAGTCTTTCTTTTGTGGATTGGGTCTGTTTGATGAATTATTGCCGCGCGCTTGATTATTATTGCGCGATCGGTTGTTTTGCCGGCGAACTGGATTACGCACGCCACGCCGATTGGAATAATGTCGTCTGCTGTTACTGTTTTTACCTCTGCCTCTTCTAACAGGTTTTTCCTGTTTCTGCTCTCCAAGCCCAAACAAACGAGCAAAGAAACCTGGTTTCTTAGCCGTCGGTACGGGTGAATCAGGCGATACCGAATTAACAGCTGGCTTTTCAGTCACTGCTTGAGGCTTGCTCATCATTTCGAGCACATCTGCCGTAGAGGGCTTTGTCCCCTTTTTGTTGGTATAACTGGCACCATACTTGCCCAACCGTTTATCACCAAGTTGAACGGTTTCAAGCGTGTAATTTGGTGATATGAGGTATTCATTTGGAATAACTACGACGGATATGCGGTGTCTTTCTTCTATGCGCATAATTTCCGAGCGTTTCTCATTGATCATGAACGTTGCCACGTCCACGGGCAACTGAAGATAGAGACGCATCGCGCCTTTGGCAATTGCCGCGTCTTCCAAGGCTCTGATGATCGCCAAAGAGATGGATTCAATGCTTCGGGTAATGCCCGTACCAGCACAGTAAGGACAATTGGATTGATTATCCTCGATCAATGAAGAACCCAATCTCTGACGAGACATTTCCAATAATCCAAAACGAGAGATGTTGCTGATTTTAACGCGTGCGCGATCGTATTGAATCCATTCATATAAACGACTCTCAACCTTCTTACGGTTGCCATCGTTCGACATATCAATAAAGTCAATGACCATCAGCCCACCCAAGTCGCGCAACCGCAGTTGGCGGGCGACTTCTTCAGCGGCTTCTAAATTCGTTTGTAATGCCGTTTCTTCAATGTCCTTACCTTGTGTTGCGCGGCTTGAGTTCACGTCAATGGCGCATAAAGCTTCGGTTGAGTCAATGACAATGGCACCGCCAGATGGTAGTGCAACAATGCGTGAAAAAGCGTTTTCAATTTGGGTCTCAATGTCAAAGTGGTTGAATAGGGACAACGACTTGTTATAGAGTTTTATTTTATTGCTGAACGACGGAATAACCCTATTAACAAAATCAAGGGCATTTTGATAAGTGTCTGTGTCGTCTATAAGTATTTCTTCAACATCTGTACGTAAATAGTCCCGAATGGTTCTTTGGATTAATCCATCTTCTTGATGAATTAAAAAGGGTACTGATTTTTCATTGGCTGTATCAGTAATGACATTCCATAATTTGAGCAGGTAGTCCAAATTCCACTGTAATTCATCCACTGAATGTCCGACACCTGAAGTTCTAATGATCAGGCGCATGTCATCGGGTACAGTTAAAGACTCTAAGGCTTCACGCATTTCTTTGCGCTGCTCATTATCTAAGGATCGTGAAATCCCGCTGACCTTGCCTTCGTTCGCTGATGATGTTGGCATTAACACCAACAACGAGCCTGCAAGGCTGATGTAAGTCGTTAAAGAAGCGCCCTTCGATCCTCGTTCCTCTTTTTCAACTTGTACGATGATTTCTTGCCCAGATTTAAGCGATTCTGAAATGTTGGGTCTTTTGTCCGAATCATTTGGCTGATTAATGTAGCGCGCACAAACTTCTTTAAAGGGCAAAAAACCATGACGGTCCTGTCCAAAATCAACAAAAGCCGCTTCTAAACTGGGCTCTATTCGAGTGATGATGCCTTTGTAAATGTTTGAGCGTTTACGATTTTGTGAGACGGTTTCAATGTTTAAATCAAAAAGCTGATCGTCTTGCAAAAGCGCAACTCGCAGTTCGTCCGATTGCTGGGCGTTAATTAAAATTCTTTTCATTCTGTTTATCCTTGTTAGGTCTTGTCGCTTCGATTTTTAAACCTGTGGCAAACAATGTATAGACCAATGTTATAACGAGACAAATTTACGTTAAAACCATTTTAACAATGGCTCATAACGAAGCTAAATCAGACAGAATTTGTGGGGATTTTAAGCGTGATTACCAAAATATGACAGATGCAGCGCATCAAGTTGCTTTGCAATGACCAATAATGTTGAGCCGACCCAGATTTGTGGTCTGCTTCAGCGAATATTGGGCGTTCAGATGGGTCATTAAGCCAGTCAAACCAGTCAATTGCTTTGAAGCAATTGAGCAAAGGGACGGAACACTAGTGGCATCGTCTTGAAGGTCAAAAAGGGTTAATAAAATATACATCAAATCATTGAAATATTAGGTGTTATTTGCAATTCCTTACAATCATTCTGTCTTCTCTACAGGGCTTTTCACTTCTTATTTGGCCATGTCTCTTCTGGCACGAAGTATTATTCATTACACATAGATGAAAGCATCAAACTGTCTTTGTCTTATTTCTTCAGTTTGCTCAACTTTTCGTACGCCTTTGGTTTGCTATTTTTTAAAGCGGTTTGCTAAAGATTTTTCCTTGTAGCGAGCCTTCCTGCTCATAAACCCGATCATCATACGATCATAAACCTTATCTATGCAACGATGCCTTATTCGCATTCTTTAGCGATCTTTTCTCACATCTTTGGCACTAAAAGCACTGTATCGGCGGATTTTTAAAGCACATTTGCGACAATTGTCGTTTTTTCGACTTTAATAAAGCCAACCTTGTTTACTATTATATAGGAAATGCGCCTGTAAAAATGTATAATTATTGACCGAGTTCACTTGGTCTGATCTGTTCAATTTAACAGAACTGGACCCTCCAAACGCCTATGGAACTGAGACGTTCGTAGTTGTTGATACTGTAGGTGAACGCCATTTCTCGCCAAAAAGGTTAAAATTTTCATGATTGCACTTTATCCAGGCACATTTGATCCGATTACCAATGGTCATACAGACCTCATACAAAGAGGGTTGCGCCTGTTTGATCAGGTCATTGTTGCAGTGAGTGAACAACCGGGTAAATCACCTTTGCTGGATCACCAACAAAGATTGTGTTTGACCCGTGAAGTCTGCCAAAATGACGATCGAGTAAAAGTGATAGGATTTAACGGCCTACTGATCGATTGTGTACGCGAACAATCAGCGCAGATATTAATGCGTGGGCTCAGGGCTGTATCGGATTTTGAATACGAATTTCAATTGGCAACGATGAACCGTTGCTTAGACCCCAACATTGAAACTATTTTTCTGACGCCTTCAGAGAAAAACAGTTTTTTATCCAGTACATTGGTGCGCGAAATTGCATTATTAAAGGGAGACATCTCACCTTTTGTTGCTCAACCGGTTGTCAATTTACTCTCAAGCGTTTGTAGTGAAAGGAATTTATGCAAATGAAAAAGCCCGTTATTTTGAATCAATTGGTTAAAGGTATGCGACTGACCTTATTGCTCTGCTGGGTTATTCCAGCAAGCACATTCGCCAATAATTTCTTTAACAACTCCAAATTTAATACCATCTCTGTTTCAGTTGAAGCCTATCCGACTTATGATCAAGCATTGGTTCAACACGCCGCTCTCAAAATGTTGGTTAAAGTGACTGGCAATAAAGACTTATTTTTTAATGCCCGCATTCGGGAAAAATTGAAAAGCATTGATAAAAAATATGTGGCCAAGTACAGCATCATTCAGAATGTTAATCCCAAACAACACAACTTGGTTTTCAGTGGTAAAAAAATATCCGATTTGGTCACGAAATTAAATCTGGACATTTGGCCTCGACCACGTCCTCAAACCTTATTATGGTTAGTGACTGAAGATGAAGACAAAAATCGGTCTGCCAATTCAGATGCCGATCTGCCTGAACTTTGGAAAAATGCCCTTAAACGCACATACAACGACCTGGGCATTCAATTTATTCTACCTGCACTCACGCTTGAAGAGCGAGCGAGTATGAACTTGGATAATCTGTGGCACAGTAATGATACCCAAATCTTAAAGTTAAGCGAGGCGTACCAAACCGAAAACATCCTCATTGTCACCATCAATAAACATGACGTTAACTGGAGTATTAATTGGCGAAAATATAATTTGAACAGAACTTTAGAACAGACAGGTCAATTTTATATTGATGCCATTGCCAAAGGTATTGAGCGCTTAACAAAGTCTATTGGGCACGGTCTGTGGATCAAAGATCGCCAAATTATGACTTCTCAACAATTAATCTATTTTAATATCGAAAATGTTTATAATCGAGCAGATTTTAAGCGCGTTGAAAAAGTCATTCAAAACTCACGCTGGCTCAAATCCGCTTTCCTTATACAAATTGAAAATGGTGTTTTGAAATATGAGATTATCTCGCGCAGTGATGGTGAAGAATATTTTGATGATCTATTTCTAAGTCAGTTGTTTGAATGGCAAAATATTGTGGTCGAAAAACAAAACTTAGCCATTCCATCGGACCAAGTGTCTGTCATTAATTTTCGCTTAAAAAATGCAACGGCGTCTGAATTTCAGCCTTAAACGTTCAATCTCAGAGTTGAATTTGCAACTATGGTAAGTCCAGTCAAGAGAACTTAAAAAGCATCGCCTCGTAGGCGACGGGTCGTGTTCAAACTGCTTAGGCGTTCACAACTTGATATTTGATTTCTGATTCCGCCAAAGTGTGCTTCAGAGCGTTGAATGCTTTTAAGTTGATTCTCAAACTAAGAAGCATATCGCCATTTTGTGTAACGTCCTCGCTCAGCACCTCACCGAGTTCATGCAGTTGCGCCCGAAATTTTCCATAATTGCCGCTCAATTGAATGCGAATATCTTGATAATGACCTTTTAGATGGAAGCCAATGGCCCGTTTTAAGTCATTCAGCCCTAATGATTCTATGGCAGAAATATTCACCTGCTTGATTTGATCGTCGTGGCGAATGGTACCGATTTTGGCACTCGTCAATTCGCATTTATTTGAAACAATCAGCATAGGCACTTTTGTTGCGTCAATTTCCTCCAAAACTTGATAAACTGCATCAGCCTTAGAAGTTTTATCGGGATCACTGGCATCAATCACATGCAACACCAAATCTGCCTCGCAGACCTCTTCCAAGGTGGCCCGAAATGCAGCAATGAGTTCATGCGGCAGGCGCCGGATGAATCCAACACTGTCCGCAAGAATACATTCACCAACACCGTCAATTTTAAGTTTACGCAAGGTGGTATCCAAGGTGGCAAAAAGTTGATCTGCAGAATGAACTTCAGCGTCGGTCAGCTGATTGAATAAGGTGGATTTGCCAGCATTGGTGTAACCGACCATGACCACAGTGGGAATGTTTTTTCGTTTTCTTGAATTTCTGCCCAAATCGCGTTGACTTTGGATTTTTTTAATGCGTTGATTGATTTGCTTAATCCGCTGATGGATGATGCGTCTATCACTTTCTAACTGAGTCTCACCCGGCCCACGTAAACCAATGCCTCCCTTTTGTCTCTCCAAGTGCGTCCAACCACCGATAAGTCTTGTTGACATATGCTGTAGCTGAGCCAATTCCACTTGTAATTTCCCCTCGTGGGTGCGGGCACGGAGGGCAAAAATGTCTAAAATCAAACGGACGCGATCAATGATTTTACAATTGAGGTCTTGACTCAAATTGCGTTCTTGAGACGGCGATAAGGTATGGTTAAAGATGACACACTCTGCTTCATGAATTTGCAGAGCTTGGCGGATGACATCTACTTGCCCTTTGCCAATGAAATATTTTGGCTCTATTTGAGTTCGTTGAAAAACCAAACGTTCACACGCATCAGCACCTGCAGTGGCACTCAGTTCTGATAATTCTTGTTCTGTGGATTTTTGCGCAATGGCCAAAGGCAGATTGACGTGTACTAAGACCGCTTTTTCAGTAGAGCTCTGTTGTTTTAACCGACCAAATAATTCCGACACTAAGTAGCGTTTCTACCAAAAGTATTCGGTGTATGGTTGGGCACAATGGAGGAAACAGCGTGCTTAAAGACCAATTGAACAACTGTATTGTCTAAAGCAATAGAAATATCGTCAAAATTCGTAATACATCCTTGAAGTTTGATGCCATTTATTAGATAGATTGAAACGGGTATTTTTTCAACCTTTAAACGATCTAAATAGTCATTTTGTAAAGTATTGTTTGTCATAATATTGAATGTTTAATTAAGTTAACAACTTAACCAACAATACAGAGTAAGTCAAGATGTTTTTTTCAACAAAAAAGTGCTTTCCTCTACACCGCTGGATCACTTTTCTGTTGTCTGAATAGCATTATAACCCAGACTTATGCCGTGCGATATAATTCAAAAGCACCTTGAACACAGCCATTCTTGATTCTTACTGCGTATCTATTATTAAATCGGTACTATGAAATTTTAGACAAGAACCCCTAAACGAGTGACATTAGACTCTATTTTCTAATTCAACCTTTTTGAAAGGTTTCTATCAAGTCAGTTTTCTCCCACGGCAGATCCAAGTCAGACCGACCAAAGTGTCCATAGGTCGCAGTCTGCCTGTAAATAGGGCGAAGTAAATCCAGATGATCGATGATGCCTTTGGGACTGAAATCGATGTTTTTTTCTACAATTTGGGTGATACACTCATCGCTAAGCGTTCCCGTCCCATGGGTATTGATGAAAATGGAAACAGGTTCAACTCTGCCAATCGCATAAGCGATCTGAATCTCACATTGCTCTGCCAATCCTGAGGCCACCACATTTTTTGCAGCGTATCGAGCCATATAAGCTGCTGAACGATCGACTTTGGTCGGGTCTTTTCCAGAAAATGCGCCCCCACCATGGCGAGCCGTTCCTCCATAGGTGTCCACAATGATTTTTCTGCCCGTTAGACCACAATCACTGACAGGCCCGCCTTCGACAAAGCGGCCAGTCGGATTGATGAGATATTTGGTCTGCTCCGTTAAAAGTTCAGCTGGAATAACGGCTTTAATAATCGCTTCTTGAACCGTTTCTTTGATTGTATCGTCCGAAATATCAGGGTCGTGCTGGGTGGACAACACCACTGTTTTTACCGTCACAGGTTTGCCATGCTCATAGTAGAAAGTGACTTGGCTTTTAGCATCAGGTCTTAACCAGGGGATTGTTTTGTTTTTGCGCAATTGAGCTTGTTTACGCATTAAGCGATGGGCATAACTGATGGGGGCAGGCATAAACTCAGCGGTTTCATTGCAAGCATAACCGAACACAAAACCTTGATCACCGGCACCCATAGAATTGTCTTCTCGATCAACCCCTTGTGCAATGTCTGCTGATTGCTTGTTCATTAAATTATTAATATCGCAGGTTTTGGCATTAAAGACTAAGGCTTCACAATCATAGCCAATATCAGCCACTGTTTGACGCACCAATGATTCAATGTCCTTTTGAGTCAGCATGTGATTTGCAGTCAATTCACCCGCAATAAGAATCAAATTCGATTTGACCAATGTTTCACAAGCCACTCGCGCATGACTGTCTTGATCGATAATGGCATCTAATATCGTATCTGAAATTTGGTCAGCAATTTTGTCTGGGTGCCCCTCTGAGACAGACTCAGATGAGAATAAATAATTTGACATGGTGCTAGGAGCGCTTCTAACGCTAATTTACTAAAGTCTATCGAGGAAATGCCTAATGCATGGACTAAAAAATGTGTTTAAATTATACCATCATAATGATTTATTCAAACTTAAACGATAATGCCTCAACCACTATAAATTCAATCAATACTTGGAAATGTTAATGAAATCCCCTCTGATCATAGAACCGACAAAAACGCATCACCATTCTGTCATTTGGCTTCATGGTTTAGGTGCTGACGCCACTGATTTTTTGGGCATTCTGCCTCATCTAAAACAAACCAATCAAGCGCACGTTCGCTGGATATTCCCTTATGCGCCCGAACAAGCAGTGACCATAAACGGGGGTATGCGCATGCCATCGTGGTTTGACATTACCTCCTCAGATTTGCAAAATGGTTCAAATTTAACAGACATTGAGCAAAGCGTATCAGGCATTGGTCAATTGATCGATGAAGAAGCTCGTACCTTAGGTCACTTGAACAAAGTCCATTTGGCCGGTTTCTCTCAAGGCGGTGTTATTGCTCTAAGCTGCGCTGGTGAATATTCGGTTGGCAGCGTGTTGGCATTATCGTGTTATCTTCCAAAGCCCGATCGACTGGGTTCGGCTGCAAGTACCACCATTATGATGATGCATGGCTACAATGACCCGGTGGTGCCTTTTGCAGCAGGTTTGAATAGTTATCAATCATTGGTGGATCAAGGGGTAAAAATTCAATGGAAAGCCTACACCATGGATCATGAGCTTTGTCCCGAACAACTTGTTGACATTGATCTGTGGCTCTGCCGGCAATTAAAATCATAAATTAGATAATGGCCTCATCCTATATTGGTCGATTTGCCCCGTCACCCACGGGTGATCTACATTTTGGCTCATTGTTGAGTGCTCTGGCAAGTTTTTGTGATGCACGGGCGCACAATGGGCAATGGTTGGTGCGCATTGAGGACATTGACCCACCCCGAGAAGTGCCAGGCGCAAAGGCAAATATTGTGGCAACCTTAGAGCAGTATGGTCTTTATTGGGATCAAGCAGTGAGCTATCAAAGTCAGCGGCTGACGTACTATCAACACTATTTAGAACAATTAAGCCACCGAAGCCATGTCTATCCATGCAACTGCACCCGCCAACGATTGCGCTCATTGAATGGGGTTTATGATGGATTTTGCCTAAAAAATTATGACGCTAATATGACTGAGCCTCATGCTTTGCGCGTTGCGTGCCGTTGTGAAGTTGAATGGCAAGACCTTGTATATGGTCACCAAAAACCCCCGATGAATGGGGATTTTATCGTTAAAAGAAAAGACGGATTATTTGCCTATCAATTAGCTGTCAGCGTGGATGATATGCTCCAAGGAATCACTCATGTGGTCAGAGGCTATGATTTATTGCCCACCACAGCCAACCAAATGCACTTAATGAACTGTTGGGACCATACCCCACCCACCTACATGCACGTGCCAATGGTGGTCGATCGCCATGGCCAAAAATTGAGCAAACAAACCCATGCGCCCAGCTTATCAAACGAGCCGCATGCTATCGCACAAAAACTGTGGCTATCGCTCAAGCTACTGGGCCAAAATCCGCCAGCTAAAATTCAACAATCTGATGCCAAAACCATCATCCAGTGGGCCATCCACCATTGGCAACGCTCAGCAATTCCAAAGGTGACAGAGCAGGTTATACCTGCACCTTAATGCTTTACTACTATGACGATTGCAGGGTGCCGGTCAATTCGCTGAGATGATAAATGCCTTGATCAGACATCCATTTTTGCAAGTTTTGACAAATATTTCTCGCGGTCATGACATCATTTGCTATTGCAGTGCCAATGGCACATGCAGAAGCACCTGCCATAAAAAAAGCCAGCACATCTTCTGCCGAACCAATGCCCCCCAAACCAATAATAGGAACATGATGCGCACACGCAACTTGCCAAATCTCATGGACTTTTAACAATGCCATGGGTTGAATGGACGGACCGGAAACCCCACCAGAAAAACCGCCTAACACCGATTTTCGGGTTTCAATGTCCACCACCAATCCGGAAAAAGTATTGACAGCAGAAAGGATGTTTGCGCCCGCAAGAATACAGTGTTCTGCCGTTTTGGCAATGCTGGTTTGATTGGGTGATAATTTGGCAATGATGGGTTTTTGAGTCGCACTTCTACAAGCGCTTATAACTTCAGCGGCCAAAATTGGATCGTTACCAAAAATGGCACCACCATGTTTGATATTGGGGCAAGAGATATTTATTTCTATCGCTTGTACAGTGGTTTGGTCAAATAATTGAACGACTTGGACGTAATCCTCAATTGAATGACCGCAAACATTGGCAATGATATTCAGATGCGCTGGTAGATTTGATAATTTGGGTAGGTGATGTTTGATGACCGCTTCAACCCCTGGATTTTCCAAGCCAACAGAATTGATCAATCCGCTGGGGGTTTCCCAAACCCTTTCCATGGCATTGCCTTCATAAGGATTAAGCGTTGTGCCTTTCAAACAGACCGCCCCAATCGAATCAAAAGGGAATCCACGGATATTTGCCAATTCATGTGCAAATCCGGCATGACCAGAGGCAAGGCAGAGAGGCGTTTGCCACGTCATTCCAGCAAGGTTTACAGATAAAGCGTTGGTCATACGATTACAATAGCGCTGGTTAATCCAATTTCTCAACCTTAGGCAAGTATTCCGTTTTTAAATTCAGCATTTTTATTCGGCGTTCAGCTTTTGTACAGCACTCAGCTACTTTGTTTTTCATGCTCTATTCGAGTTCTTATTAAGACCTATTTTTCATTAAATGATAATAATAACAGCCGAAATACCCCTCTCATGTAGCAAGCTCCTATTGTAATGACATTGACATGAAAAAACCCGTTTTAAATCAAACAGAAATTCGGCAAACCATGACCATTGCCGCTATTTTTGCAAGCCGTATGTTGGGCTTGTTCATCATATTCCCCGTTTTCTCTGTCTATGTACTCAGTGGTGCCTACGGTCAAGTGAGTGCACTTACTATGGGTATTGCCATGGGCATTTACGGTCTGACCCAAGCCAGTATGCAAGTACCCTTTGGCTTGCTCTCCGACTATTTTGGACGAAAAAAAATGATTTTCATCGGCTTAATGTTGTTTCTGCTCGGCAGTTTGATCGCTGGGATTGCAGAAAACATTTCCACCCTCATCATTGGCCGAGCACTCCAAGGCTCTGGTGCAGTTTCTGCCGTTTTACTGGCACTTTTAGCCGATCTTACCCCACCAGCGAAGCGGTTGAGAACCATGGCGATCATTGGCATGTCCATTGGCGCCTCGTTCATGCTTTCATTTCTAATTGGACCCATCTTATACAAGGTCATCAGTTTGCCTGGATTATTTTTTGTAACCGCAGGTCTGGCGATCATTGGTTTGCTCATATTAGGGTCGATTCCAGAACCTGCCCAACAAAAAACACACTTAGAAAATACGGTGAGTCTGAAACACTTTAAACAGGTGGCGCAAGATACACAATTACTGCGTCTTGATTTCGGAATATTTGCACTTCATGCTTCTATAACCGCCCTCTTTATCGCCATCCCATTTTTGCTCATGAAGCACTTTAATATGCCTTTAGCCGAGCATTGGATGGTTTATTTACCCGTGCTCATTTTGTCCGTTTTCCTCATGGTTCCGTGTATCATCATTGCCGAAAAAACAGGGCACATAAAACTTATATTTACCCTGAGCATTGGTTTACTTGTCATATCACAGTTGGGTCTTTTTGCAACACAAAATGGCTTCATTGGTTTTATGGTATTCTTGGTGTTGTTTTTTACAGCTTTTAATTTTTTAGAAGCGAGCTTGCCTTCCTTAGTCAGCCTTATAGCATCGCCAAGGCAAAGAGGCACAGCCATGGGCATTTATTCCTCAAGTCAATTTTTGGGCTCCTTTGCCGGTGGTGCATTCGGAGGCTGGTTATTCAGCTATTATGATGCCTCAGGGATTTTTATAGGGAGTGCCTGTCTGGGAATGCTGTGGTTATTGGTTTGCTACAAGCAAGCGCTGGGTCTAGGAAAAACCATCATTTTGGAGGCGCCGGTTCAGCATCTCAAAGGATCATTTGCCGACATAGAACAAATTGCGTTGAATCAGCACGGCGTATTGGACGCAGTGGCGGTTGAATCTGAATCTATTCTGTATTTAAAAGTCGAAAAAACCTTTAAGATCGACGCACTTAACCAAGCGCTTTTTATGGACCAATACTTAAACGATCAACTAAATGATTAGCAAGGCTCCGCTACTGCATTGGTGCTACCGACTTTTTGGATGTCAATCTTGAAAAAAGGCGCAATACTCTTTGGCTGCAAGTTCCGCATCATTGGCTAGCTTACGTATGACCCCATGGGGTTTGGTATCATCATTGAATAAACTATAATCAGTACCCGATTCTGTGCCCGCATCATAACCGATAAGTTCACAGCTTATGCGTTCTTTCCAAGTTCCATCGGCATTTTTCAAAGATAAACCATGCACACCGACAAACCAATCTGGACTCGGTGCAATCATAGTCAATAAGGTGAGCTCAGAAAAATCTTCGTTTGCTGACACCTTCATACTGTAAATTTCATCGTAATCAAAGGCATCTCCCCTATAGGCTTTGAACGCTTGACTTTTGGCGATGACTTCATTCGCCTCTTTCATAAATTTTAAGGTGCCCCCTTCTTCGGCGATCAGTTCGGTGCTTTTGGATGCAGGCTGATTGGGTGCCCAAAAACTTTTTTGAGCATTGTGTATGGCAATGGCCGGGGCGCTGAAATGGGCACTGGATGGAAATTCGTCCCTTTTGGAATGACTATTTGACGTCCACAAACTGGTTAAGGTCATAAGGTCTTCAACGGGTGGTTGGGCTGATTTGGGTTTAACCAAGTTATAACCGCATGAACTCAGGAAAATTAAACTCAAGCTGACACTGCAATCAAGAAACAGGTTTTCGATTCGGATGAATGATACTGACATACCAAAGTGGTAATGAATTTAATGAGTGGGTTTTAAGTGAGCATAAATACGCATTTATGAGCGTTTTTGTCTCAGTCATTGGGGGGGGTTATAGCAGATTGTCACCAAAGCACATTGAGCCATAGAATGGGTGAAAACGTCCAATTAATTCTGACTTAAATAGGCTTTCAGCCATTCAAAATCGATGATTGCTATGCAATGACAAAAATTATAAAAAATGTTAAAATATAGGTATTATGTCTTTGTATTTGTTGAAAATAAATTTTAGATCAGTATTGCTTTTAGCAATATCTCTCATGCTGTCTGGCTGCATTGATAACTACTTGCGTAGCAATGGCAAACGGGTGTTGATGATAAAATACAAAAAATCCAATACGACGAAAATCAAAAGAGCGATAAAAACCGAAAGCACCCCCATCAAAAATGCAAAAAATGAATCCTATAAGCAATTACCTGCTGAAAATATTTGTCACATTTTGAAGAAATATCCCTCTTGGTACAAACACGCAAAGAAAGCCGAAAAAAGATGGGGGTTGCCCGCACATGTGCAGTTTGCCATCATTCGATATGAATCACATTTTGATGGCAATGCTCGACCATTGAAAAAAGTAAAAAAAGGGTTTAAATATGCCATGGAGCCTGCCTCAAGTGCCTATGGTTATGCACAAGCCAAGGCCATAACTTGGCGTGAGTACGCTCAATTGACCAAAAAGAATAAAGCACGAAGAGATCGATTTGCCGACGCGGTTGATTTTATTGGATGGTATAACCATCGGAGCCACAGCATGCTGGGGCTCAAGAAAAATGATGCTTTCAGGCTGTATCTGGCCTATCATGAGGGTCAAGGTGGCTACAAAAATCGCTCATATCGCAAGAAACCTTGGTTGATTAAAGTGGCCAAAAAAGTTCAGGCCAGTAGCAAGATCTACAAAAGACAAATCGTTCATTGTAAAAAAAATATAAACCGACAACTGGCACTCAATTAGTCGGGCGTTTTAATTGAATCGGTTGGATTTTTTATCACGCCAAATTCTGACCATTGCCGCTTTCAGGGTGTTGATTCTGATGGAAAACAGTTATAATAGCACTCCCAAATTAACCCCATAGACATTGGAATAAACATCGTTGCTTTATTGAGCAAAAGTTATCATATCGTCAATACATCATTAAATACCATGCAAACAGATTCTCATCTTCACCAACGTTTAGACAATCTTAAGCGCCACATTCGAAACAGCATTGTTGGGCAAGACCAATTAGTTGAAAGACTTTTTATTACCCTGCTGTGCGGAGGACATTTACTGGTAGAGGGTGCACCCGGTTTGGCAAAAACAAAAGCCATTCAAACTTTGGCACAAGGCTTAATGGCCACTTTTCAACGCATTCAATTTACCCCAGACCTACTACCAGGCGACATTACCGGAACAGAAATATACCGCCAACAAACGGCAGAATTTGTTTTTCAAAATGGACCGATTTTTAATAACATCATATTAGCGGATGAGATCAATCGTGCGCCAGCAAAAGTACAATCTGCATTATTGGAAGCCATGGCGGAAAAACAAGTCAGTATTGGTCAAACAACCTACCCCATGCACCCATTATTTATGGTCATGGCAACTCAAAACCCCATTGAGCAGGAAGGCACTTACCCCTTACCAGAAGCGCAATTGGATCGTTTTATGTTGCACGTTAATGTTGCCTTTCCATCGGTTGAAGAGGAACGAAGCATTCTTGAACTCGTCGAAGAAGAACAAATCCGTTCTGCCAACAAAGAGCCCGAAAAACAGATCGAAAATCCATTAACCATTGATGAAATTTTTGCCATACGATCGGAAATACTCGCCATGCCACTCGCTGATTCGGTCCGTCAGTACATCGTTCAAATCATCAACGCCTCTCGTCATGGTGCACTTTATTCTGAAGATTTGGCTAAATGGATTGAACACGGCGCAAGCCCTCGCGCAACCATTGCTATTGCACAAGCGGCCAAAGCCTATGCGTGGTTAAACAACAAAGAAGTGATTACTCCGTTGGAAGTTCAAAATGTGGCCGAGGATGCCTTGAGACATCGAATCATTCTATCCATTGAAGCCGAAGCCAACGGCATCACCACAAGCGCCGTTGTTCAAAGACTGTTGGATTTGGTTCCTGCGATTTAAATGCGACACGAGAAATTAGGCGTCCAATCTGAGACGGTTGAATTATTACGATGGCAACATTCAGCCAAATCTTGGAAGCTCAAACATAACATCAGTCGAAGTTTAAGGCTCGGTCAATCCCGATCGCATCAAAAAGGTCGTGGCATCGAATTTTATAATGCGCGCCTCTATCAACCGGGTGACGATGCAAAAGCCATCGACTGGCGCATAACCGCGCGCAAAAATAAAGCACACACTCGAGAATTTCAAGAAGATAAAGAACACAAGTTATTTATGATTCTTGATATGAGTCAAAGCATGCGCTTTGGTTCTACTTCCACACTTAAAAGCGTTAAAGCCTCAGAAGTGGCTGCCTTCATTGGCTGGGTTGCTTTGGAAAATCAGGAACGCGTGGGCGGTGCCATACTTGGTAACCCATGGACTTTACAAAAACCTTCGAGCAGACAAGCCCGATTCAGCCTATGGTTAGGCCAACTCAGTTTGGCTACCATCAATGTTGCCGATAACCTTGCATTGCCAAACCATCAATGGGTGAACGGCATTGAAGAAAGCACCCGCTTGCTCAAAGACTCTTCTTCGGTTTTTCTCATAGGCGATCTATCAAATTTATCTGATTTAGACAAGGATCGGTTGCGATTTTTCAGCAAAAAACATCTGATCACAATGATCCATATTTATGATCATTTAGAACAGCAATTACCTTCTGGCTCATTAGCGAGCTTTACCGACGGTTCTCACGTCCTGCATACCAACCTCAATCGTATTCGCAATCATTACAATGATCAGTACCAGAACATCATTGAATCTTTGCACGAATTTTGTGGCAACTATGGCATTGGCTTTATGTCTATTTCAACCGAAGACGATGTCATTTACCGCCTACAAAAACACGGTCTGATTACCAAATAATCGCAAAAATGGCAACACAGAACACAACACCTAGTGCATCCGACCAATTACTGAGTGAGCTGCGCGACATTCATATACCCGACGCGCCCGATTGGCTGCCATTAGCCTATGGATGGTGGATGGTTATTGGCTTGGCTGTCGTATTACTGATTGTGATGATTGGGGTTTATTATTGGCACAAAAGTCGCATCATTGAATGGCCTTGGCATGAATGGGGAAGCTCTGAACCTGAAAATTTAGGAGAGTTGGCCAATTACTGGTTGAAGCAAGCGGCGTTGCTGCGCTTTAGTCGCCAAGACATTGCGCGTTTACACGGTGCCACATGGATAGAATTTTTACAAAAAAACCAAATTGATTGCCTGCCCGAAATTGCTGATTGGTTAAGCACGGGTTATTTGAAAAATGCGCCGGCACCTGATGGCATATTGGATTGGCTCAAGCAAACATTGCCAAAACTGGCCAAAAGAAACATCATCTGAATGCAATGTTTGGCGTGTATCTAAATGAGAAAAAACCATCATGAATTTCATTAATTTGATCCTCAGTGAATGGCAAAATATACAATTTGCTTGGCCTTGGGTCGTCTGGCTCGCGCCACTGCCACTGGTTTTGCTGTTACTGCCTCGCGCAGCAGGCGAACAGCACGGCGCACTCACCATACCCTTTTGGCATCGCATTTATCAATTACAAAAACAATCTGGATTGGCCAGCATTCAAGGGATCAATATTTGGCGATTATTGTGGCTCTCAATATTATGGGGACTGCTGCTTTTAGCCTGTGCTCGCCCTATACACATTGGAGAACCTCTGGCATTACCGCGTGAAGGTCGAAACCTCATGGTGGCTGTCGATATTTCAGGATCTATGCGCCATCAAGATATGGTCTTTCAAGGTCGTCGGGTTGACCGACTCAGCGCAGTAAAAGGCGTGCTTAAAGACTTTTTAAAACGGCGCGAAGGCGATAGAGTGGGATTGATTTTATTTGGCTCACAAGCGTTCATTCAAACGCCATTAACATTTGATATTAAAACCGTACAGCAATTTTTAGATGAAACCGTGATTGGTTGGGCTGGTGAAAAAACTGCGATTGGCGATGCCATTGGCTTAACCATTAAGCATCTAGAAAAAAGTGAAGGCGAACAAATTTTGGTGCTACTGTCCGATGGTGAAAGCAATGCGGGCAATGTGAATCCTAATAAAGCGGCGAGCTTTGCCGCAGAAAAAGGCCTCAAAATATATACAATTGCTTTTGGCCGCGATCCATTTGGCAATCCCTATCGATCGCAAACCTTAAATCACATTGCTCAGTTGACTGGGGGACAGGCTTTTACTGCCGATAGAACGGAACAATTAGAACAAATTTATAAAACCATTGAATCTTTAGAACCCATCGATGGTGAACAGGCTTTTTATAGACCCAAAACTGAAAAATATTTTGAAGTTTTAAAATTTGCGCTACTGTGGTTTATTATGGGATTGATTTTAAATCGAACGCTCATATATTTTTCCGACAGCCGCTTACAAAAAACCATCAAACAACATGACTAGAGGCCGTCGCACAAAGTGAATGATTTGATATTTGATGCCTTCATCCTGCTTAGACCTCATTGGTTGTGGCTCATTCCTGGGGCTTATGCCGTCTATTGGTTGACCAAAAAATTATTGCAACAAGACGTTTTTTGGAATCAACAGCTATCGCCCCAGATTGCCAAGATATTGCTTGTCCAAAAAGGCAAAGCCAAACATTGGCCAGCTGGAATATTGGCATTGTTCTGGGTTTTAAGTTGCATTGCCCTCGCCGGCCCAAGTTGGAACAAAATAGAATTACCTGTCGCAAAAAGCAAAGAAGCCTTGTTTTTTATAGTTGACATGTCATTGTCTATGTTGGCTCAAGATGTCAAACCCTCGCGCAAGGATTTGGCTCGTTTTAGCATCATTGATGTGTTAAGACAAATCAACGACGGACAAGCCGCCTTACTGGTTTATGCCGGTTCTGGACACGTGGTAACACCTCTGACAGATGATAGTAACACCATAATCAATCAGTTAAACGCCCTAAGTCCAACGATTATGCCCAAATTGGGGTCAAACTCAACCACCGCTTTTGAAAAAATTGAAACAATGCTGAAATCCAGCAATACCAAAGGAAAAATATTGTGGATAACCGATGAAGCGAGTCAAGAAGACATTGTCAAAGCCCAAACCATTGCAAAACAGCATGACTTGAGCTTGATCCTCTTGCCAATTGGCACCTCTGAGGGCGCCCCTGTCCCAGTGCCCAGCGGCTTTTTAACCGATGGAAGTGGCAAAACAATCATTGCCAAAGTCCCTTTTGAGCACATGAAAAATATTGCAATCAATGAAGGCGTTGACTACATTCCTATCAGTCAGTTAAGCAGTGCATTGATTGAACAGCTGGTCACCAACACTGGGGTGTTTGCCCAACCAACCGAAGAGGACAGCCCAAAATCTGACATCTTAGTGGACAGCGGCTTTTGGATACTGCCCATGTTATTGGCATTGATTTTATTGTTCTTTAGACGCGGATGGATTCTACTGGTGGTTTTAATGGTTGTGCCACAACCCTCTTACGCCATTAATCTGACCGAGCTTTTTAATCGCCCTGATCAAATTGGGCATAAAGCCTTTGAATCAAATGACTTCCCTCGAGCAATCCGACATTTTAAAGACCCCAACTGGCAAGCTTCTACCTTATATAGGCTTAAAGAATACGAAATCGCCGCCAACTTGTGGGCTTCTCAAGAACAATGGTATAACGCTGGCAATGCCTTTGCCTTAGCCAATGATTATAAAAAAGCCATTGCATCTTACCAATATGCTTTAAAAGAGAATCCCGATCACGCTGACGCTAAGTATAATCTCGAGTTATTATTGAAACAACAGCAAAGCGATCAAAGCCAGGACCAGGAAAAAGGGGAGCCTTCTGACGAAGATCAGCAAGAGGATAGCTCTGGAGGACAAGACCAAGAACAAGAAGACTCAGAGGACAATGGTGGGGCCAAAGATTCAGAAGAAGCGTCCGATGAAGAAAATGAGGAAAATCTGTCTGAAGAAGAAAAAGCTGAGCAAGAGGCTCTAGATGAAGAAGCCAAACAAAAAGCCCTTGAGGAAGCGAAAACCAGAGAAGCCCAGCAAGAATTACAACAATGGCTCAAAAAAATTCCAAATGATCCCTCCTTACTACTTAAACGAAAATTTGAACACCAATATAATGAACTGCGTCAACAAAACGCCGTTGGCAGCGACGATGGTAAATCATGGTAAAACTATTTAAATATCTGTTGATATTCGCCCTGTCCATAACAGTGGCACACGCAAAAATTGAAATTAAGCTCACGCCTTCTGTGATTTCACTGGGTGATTCCATTCAGTTAGAAATCATTTCTGATACAGAAGGCAACCCTAATCTTGAACCGCTCAAAAATGATTTTGACATTATCAACAGCGCATCATCGAGTCAATTTCAATTGATAAACGGCACGTTTACACGTAATTATCTGTGGCGATATACCCTGCAACCAAAAAAGGCCGGTCAATTAACCATCCCCTCTTTAACCGTCGGTAATCAAAAAACTCAAGCAACTCAAATTGCTGTGAACGTCAATCAAAACAACAATCAGGATTTTATCTTATTGAGCGAAGTTGATAGACATCGTCAATACGTTGGCGGCGAAATCTTCTATTCACTCAAATTACTTTATAACGGTGAGATTGGTGGCAATATAAACCGACCCGATTTGAGCGGCTATAAATCCATCGCTTTGAGCCAAAACAAACGCTATAGAACCGTTCATAATAATAAACACTACCAAGTCATTGAATGGCAACATATCATACAACCTGAACGAAGTGGCACCATTGAGTTGAGCCCAGCTATTTTTAATGGTCGAGTGCGGAGCAATAATCAGTTCCGTGGATTACAGTTAAAAAGCAATGCGATTGTCATTGAAGTTTTACCCCAACCATCCAACTGGCCCCAATCTGTCTCTTGGTTGCCTGCAAAAGGCGTAAAAATGTGGGAATCATGGGAACCACGATCACCAAACTGGGAAGTCGGAGAGAGCATCACGCGCGAAATTCAAATTGAGGTGCTCGGAGTCTTACCCGAACAGTTATATGACATTGACGTTCAGGCCCCCAATGGCATAAAAGTTTACCCGCAGACACCAAAAAGGGAAGGCGCCAATTTGGAAAAAGGGTTGCGCAGTCGATTGATACAAAAATGGGTTTTCATTGCAGAAAAACCACAAGACTTTGATTTAAGTGCCGTATCACTGACCTGGTGGAACACCGAAACCGAAGAAATTGAAGTAACGACGCTACCGCTTCGATCGGTTAGCGTGACCCCAAACAGCGGAGCAACCAATCCAGCTGATGTTGTTATTGGGCAAGTGTCCATTACTTCGAGCGATAGTTTAACCTTGGACAGCAGCCTCGACCAAGATAATGCGTTTGAAGCCCCCGCATGGTTGAGCTCAAAGCCCCTCATATGGAGCTTGTTTGGATTAGGTTGGCTGGGTTGGTTGGTTGCATTGGTGCTATGGCGCAGAGCACCCAAACAACCGAAAGAGGCCGTTGAAACAAAAGAAGATCCCTTACTGACTGCCTTCAATAAAGCTTGCACAGAACAAAATGTTGAACAAGCCTATCATTATGGATTGAGATGGTGGCAAGCCAATAAAGGACAGCTTAATCATGAACAAACCGATTTAATCGAGCACGCCTTACAGCAACTTTGTCAAGAACAGACCAATAAAATTGAGGCTCTCAATACGCTGAAAAGACACATTCAACATCATATTTTAAATCCCTCAGCGGCGGTTTCAAAAAACACGCCCCCAATGTTGTACCCTGTCAGCGCACATTGAATACTAAAAGCTGCTAACCTTTTTAGAATAGAGATTTTCAACGCCTCTGACTCAAAGCTGACGCTCTAAGTGCTGGGTCAGCGGCTGTTGCAATGCCTTAAAACACCCCAAATGATTGGGATCATTCGACTGATATTGACAATCGTCTCGAAAGCACGGCGCACAATCAAACGACCCTTGCAAGTTAACCGTTTGTTCTCCCTGTCCACCCGTTAAAGTGGCATCCGTGCTGCCAAACAGAGCAATGGTTGGTACACCCATACTGTTGGCTATGTGCATGGTCGCCGTGTCAGGACTCAGCACCAAATCTGCTTGGGCAATCAAATCAAACCACGCATCCAAGGTGGTTTGACCGACCTGATTGTCAATGTTCAGCACTGAGACATCCTCTGCTAAAGACTGAATCAAAGCCTGACATAAGTCTTGGTCATCACCGACCAAAACAACCGCCCATTGTTTTTGGATGTAATATTCAATAGCTGTTTTATAAATTTCAATGGGCGGGCTTTTCGCCCGACGAGTCGTGCCAAGGTGAACCAAAATCTGTGGCTTGGCATGTGGTTGATGTAACTGCTGTCGATGCTGTTGTAGCCGACTGCCCTGTTTTGATTTTTCAGGCGTATCCTGCAACCAACCTTGCGCCAACCCAAATCTAAAAAACAACTCAATCAAAGCAAAATGGGTGTCCGAATGATGGGTTTTTGCTTGGATGGCGATACTTTGGGTCAAGAGCCATTGACGACCTTCATTTTGAACGCCAAATCTATAGGGAATGCGCGCGGCAAACGCACTGAGCACCGTACCCAATCCGCGATCTAAATGCAGGGTAGCATCAGGCTTATGCTGGCGCAAATTCTGAACTAAGGCTTTATTATTAGGTACCAAAGTCACTGGGCAGTCAAAACATTTGTTGGCGATCCACTCTGCAGAAGCGCTCTTAACAATGATCTCTATTTGCAAAGAAGGGCAGTTGAGTAACCACTGAATGGGTGCCTCGCACATGAGCATATCACCAATGAACTTGTGGGTAATGAGGCTGATTTTCATAAAAATGGTTTTTTTACAAGACTGAACGTTGAATGCGCTCAATGGTGTTCATAATGTCTTTGGGTGTCAGTCCTTCCATACATTTGATTGGATTATAGCAATGACTGTTACTTTTGACCAAATTACACGGGCAGCACGCCAAATTTTTAACGATCAAAGCCTGATGGTGAGAGTCATTGATCGGAAAGCTGGAATCAGGGGCAAGCAATCCAAACAATCCGATCACACTGGGTCCATCAACCGACAAGGCCAAATGCATAAATCCAGAATCAGTCGCGACTACCCAACGGCAACTTTGTAAGATAGCAGCAGCAACAGTAATGGGTTGTTCAACAATGGGAATGCGCCTACCAAATGTTTGGAGCAACGCTTGTGCTGGACTCGATTCTCCTGGTCCAACCAAAGCAACAGGTTGGAAATTTTTAGCGAGCAATTGCTGTATTAAGTCAACCCAATAACTGCTTGGCCAAGTGCGTCGATAATCTTTTGCAAATGGATTAAAAGCCAGTAATGTTTTCTGTTCGGGATTAATTTCACGGATGATTTTTTGAGCCGTGGACTGCGTTTGTTCGCTGACCCAACTGTGGCGCTTAAAAACGTCAACGGGATTCAATCCAAGGGCGCGGAGCAAATCAAAATGGTTTTCACCTCTATAGCGATCGTGAAACTCTTGATGCAAACGCACCGTCAATAAAAATCCCCGACCATCGCTGTCATAACCTACCCTGTTCGGTATCTTAGCCAAATACACCGCCAATGCCGCATGGATGTTACCCGAGAGCAATAAGGCCAAATCATACGACCCTTGCTGTAATTTCTTAATAACACGCCACTGGTCTTTCTTGCTTTCTTTGGATGAAAAAGGAATGCATTCATCAATGTACGGGCAATCCTGCATTAATTCATAGCCATGCCGATTGATGAGATTGGTAATATATGCCTGAGGGAATAACCTGCGCGCTTCTCTAAAAAAAGCACTGCCAATCGCCAAATCGCCTAAGGGATCAATCCCTCGGATCACAATTTTATTGACCTGCTTGAGGTCAAAATATTTAGACCGAATCAGCCTTTTATCAGGATCAACAAAAGTCTCAGGGATTAGAAAAGCATTCATGAATTGAATTCTATTATCAGTGCATTGGTTATGTGGACATTTAACTTTAGAAACATTCAAATGAACAGAATTTCCTCGGTGCAAGGATTGTACTAGAAAAACATTTTTTCTGATGAATATGCAGAACAGTCCCCTCAAAAACCAAGCGAAAAGACAACGCATAATAGCCGCTTGGCTATGCTGGTAAAGCAAGAAAACCCGCCTTGTACTACAATATACCCTGTATTTTCCTTTATTATTTCACGAGGCAGTCATGGTTCGCAGTGCTCAAGAGCAGCTACAATTTACTTTGCTTAATCGCATCCTAAGCTTACTTGAAAGTGAGCAATTAGATGCGTTGCGCGAACTAATTTTAGAAGCGCACCCCGCCGATATCGCTCAGATGATTGGCGCCATTCCGCGCGAGGAACGTGAAACGTTTTGGCAATTGGTCCCCGATTCCATCAGTGGCGACATCCTACAAGATTTGGACAACGATGTCCGTGCGGAGTTACTGGCTGGCTTAGAAACTGAAAAAGTCATTGCCATGACTCAAGGCATGGACACGGACGATTTTGCAGATGTTTTACAAGACATTCCTGACCAAGCCGACGAGATCTTAGAAGCCTTAGACGAAGACCGTAGAAAACGGCTACAAGCCATCCTATCATTTCCTGAAGATGTCGCCGGTGGCGTCATGGATTTGGAAGTCATTACAGTACGATCTGACGTTCAAATATCTGTGGTACAACGTTATTTAAGAAAAATTGACGCACTGCCTGATGGCACTGACAAACTATTTGTCACAGATCGTTCAGGCCGCTTCTTAGGACACCTTTCACTATCCCTACTCGTCGTCAGCGATGTGGACCTGATGGTCGGAGAGATCATGCGCACCGAAGTGCCCTCAGTAACCGTTGAAACCTCCGTAGAAGACGTCGCTGAATTGTTTGTTAAATTGGACCTCATATCCATTGCCGTTTTAGATGAAAAAAAACGGTTGGTCGGACGGATTACCGTTGACGACATCGTCGATTTCATTAAGGAAGCTGGACAACGACAATTGATGCGCTTCACAGGCGCTGTCAGCGAGAACATTTTCGCCCCCGTGTTCGACAGTGCACGACGCAGAATGGTCTGGCTTGGTGTGAATCTGCTCACAGCCTTTCTTGCCGCTTGGATTATTGGCATATTTGAACCCACCATAGAAAAACTCACAGCACTGGCCGTGTTAATGCCCATTGTTGCAAGCATGGGGGGCATTGCCGGCTCTCAAACATTAACCTTGATTATCCGCAGCTCATCAATGGGTCAACTTCAAAAAAGCACCGTTTCACGCGTATTACAAAAAGAAATGTTAGTTGGACTGTTGAATGGTATTTTATGGGCAACCGTCATAGCCAGCGTCACTTGGCTATGGTTCGATGATTTAATTTTAAGCATCGTTATTGGCGCCGCCATCGTTACAAATCTATTGGTTGCCGCCATTTCGGCCGTCTTTATCCCCTTATTCTTAAATCGTATCGGAGTCGATCCCGCATTAGCAGGCGGTGTCATCCTAACCACCGTCACAGACGTAGTCGGATTCATCGCATTTCTGGGCTTGGCAACCATCTGGTTGTTTTAAGACACAAAACAAACAGACCCAAAGCAAAAAAGTGAAAACCACAATGCCAAGCACGGGCATAACGGATAAAATACGCTTGCTAAAATTATGGCTAGTAATCAATCCTTTGCAGATCGATACCCAACCGTAATTATTCAGTCAATGCGCTCGTAGCTCAGCAGGATAGAGCAACAGCCTTCTAAGCTGTGGGTCGAAGGTTCGAATCCTTCCGAGCGCGCCAAATGTCTATTGCTAAGTCCTGACACATGAAATCATACACCATGATCTCACTCTTTCCTACGTTTATCTAAGAACAACAACTATTTTGGCGCAAGATGAGCAGATTACTTGAATGGTTCGTGATTTGGAATAACAAGAAAATATTGCGGTCAGCTTGAATGCTCCTTTAAATACCTTTTAATGCCCGTTGAAATAGGCTTTCAAATTTCTTTAGTCACAAATCCCTCTCCATCCTAATCCATCCCCTCACATTTTCGTCGTTCATATAATTACTCCTTTTCATGGTTTAATTCGTTTACTTAAAACAATCCCTCATCAAAATCTCAATTTTGAAACTGCTGTTTATTCAGTTAAATATTAAACCTTTGAACTTGGGATTATTTCCCCAATAATATCCCCACGTGCGCCTAATGGCCCTTTCACCGTAATTGACGTGAAAATACCTGCACAATTAATATCATAAAGTATTTCAGCCCCTCAATATGATTCGGCTCAGCAACCAAAATTTGTTAAATTAGTATGATTGAGGGAAGAGTTTTTATAAAATGTCCATAAGGATCTGAAAACAATCATCTTGATATTTATAGATGGGCGGTGTCACCCAAATGATCCTTAGCACCCCTTCAATTGTTACAAATAAATCAAGAATTCAGACGCCACCGAGGTGATAAAATTGTCGGCAGCCTTAAGTTTGCCTGTAGAAAATGAAAAATTTTGGAATTAAATCAAACGACATATGAAAATTTAACAGGATTCCCAAAAAACACTTTAAATTGTTCTAGAAGGAATGCGGATAATGATTCAATACGAGATCACCTAAATTGTTACTAACATATCTTAAAAAATCAGCAAAAGATATTATTTGGTGTCAGCCTCAAAATTAAATTACCTTACAATTAATTATCGAATAATTCTAACGGTGGTTCTAAGTCCATCAATATGTTCATGTAAATCTGGTTTAATCTCAGCAAACATGGCATCTATAATAATTTCAATGCCCTCTCTGCGTGCGAC
Organism: Gammaproteobacteria bacterium; assembly: GCA_965277775.1. Taxonomy (GTDB): domain Bacteria; phylum Pseudomonadota; class Gammaproteobacteria; order CAKMZV01; family CAKMZV01. The sequence goes on from OZ255843.1 coordinate 900,754, forward strand.
TTTTAAAACTGGAACTAAATCACTGTCTCCTGAAATAATTACAATCTTTTGTACTAATTTTTTATACGCTAAAGTTGCCAAATCCAGTCCCATTTTCATATCAACACCTTTTTGTATCGCATGGTAGACCATGTCTTCTTCTTTTAATTCACTTATTTGAACATTTTCCGAATAAACTTTTTTTTCCAAATCAGGTGATTTAATTTTCCAACGTGCATTCCGTTCGTCTAAACTTCCTAATCTCAATGCCATGTTTCTTGTTCCTTTAAGTTCATCATGTAATTGCGTCTGAAATGAATACGTTTCCGTTTTGGAAAAATCAATTGCTTTTTTAGTTAACGGATGATGTGCTTTCTTTTGAAGAGGCGGGCAATCATAATAAAACATCCGATACAGCCGTTCTGGATCGGTCTGATAATTCTTTTTAGTATTCTTGCGGGAGTTGGGTTCAATATTTTGAATATGACCCAAACACTGAGCCACTAGTTTATCTACTAGATCTTCCACTTTAAGTGGCTCCTTCGCTTTATTTAAGGTCTTCATCCTCTTGACGTAAAAACCACCATCTATAATAAAAGCAACTTGTCTCATAGGAACACTCCAAGTTCTTGTTTGCAAAAAAAAACCCAAGGGGATGACTCCCCTCATGTATATCAAAAGGGAGTTTTTTTGCCTTGGGCTGTTTATGTGTGCATTATATCAGGCAAAAGTTAAAACTTTCAAGCAAATAAATGGCTTATTAAGTCTGTTTAACCTGTAACCGCCCCTTAAATGTCGTTAAGAATGGAAACATCACTGTTTAAATAAAATTTATTGTCGTTTGGTACATTTGCCCTCTAAATGACTCATCTACTTCAAATTATTTTAATTGGAGGCAGGCTCTAATAAGAAACTGACTATAAAGTCATTGAAGATCTTAGACAGTACATATTTTCTGGGGGACTCATTCTAAACAATGCGCTACTTCTATAAACAACGGTGATGTTCTGTTGTTGAATATGGGCTCTAAAATACTTGTACACCAGGTTTATAAACAGGTGCGCTGCGATGCCGGTTTCAGTGCCCTACAACTTATGACTGAACCAAATCATAACAAAGTAATAACTGATCACGACAACACGAACTCTATTCCCTTAGGAATGGTCGTTAAAGCATGGTTGAGATTTTCCACGACTTGACCCATGAATAAAGAACAGTTCGCAATAAAACTGGCCGTCAACTTAGGTGTGAACAAAACCGAAGGGATGCGAATTGTCAATAAGGTGATTGAGACCTTTCATCGCTCATTTGAGGATAAAGAAGTACAGGTCATCAAGCTTCGGGGATTAGGTGTCTTTAAAAGGACTCAAAAAAAGGCACGGCACGGCAGGAATCCTCAAACGGGAGAACACTATGACATTCCTGCCTATGAAGTTGTAACATTTAAACCCTCTAAAAATCTAAAGTGGTATAAATCGTGATGATGCCAGGTCTGTAAACTTTGCGCACCAAAATTATCATTTCAGGAAATTAACTTTTTTGTGATTATTTGGCCATTCTATTTGAGGCTTTATTGACTGGAGACAAATCACCGCCTCCACCAAAACTTAAAGCCGCAGCTTTGGGTGCCAATATCAATGTCATTACGGCTGGAACGGCAATGTACATAATCGAAAGGATAACGTCCAAGATGAGTCGATTAATATCAAAATATGAAACAACACTGCCTATGAGCATGCTATTTGAGTTTGTCGCTTGTTCATAAGCGTATTGATCTGCATACCAAATAACCGCCCAAATCCAACTCCAACTTTTGATGCTCAAATACATAAAACTGATTTCAATGGCACTTGAAACGGTCACACCTCTTACCATGAACCAGAAAAACCAAATAATTATCACGAGAAAGATTGACCAAGGTTGAAGTATCTGAGCACCTTTTCGAGCAAATTTCATGGCAATATAAAAACCAGTGAGTACTTTGACAGCCGATAAAATTCCACTGGAAGGATTAATGTTTTTTAATTTTTTGAATTGGGACAATCTCTGTAAACTTAAATCGGCCAACCCCGCCAATAGCAATGTGTTATTTAAGCTAAGCGTCTCTCCGTTTTCACTCACTAAGTCCCCTGTCACAATTTTTTTATTAAATATTTTTCGAACCCAAAAATCTTCACTATTGTGCGCTTCAATACCTTGATTTTTCAAGATTTCATCTGGATCGGATATGGCGGTTTTCCCCCTACTCCCCACTGGCCCATTGTTACCAGATTTCACCTGCTCTTTAATATGGTTGGCAATTTGTGTCCTTAATCCTATACCTGGCGTTCTTGAATTTTCCCCAGTCCACCATTCATCACAATACGGCCTCCCATGCAAACTGGACGTAGTGTCCTCTCCTCTGAGTCCACTAGGTTCGAAATTCTGGTGAACACTCTTGCTTCTAAAACCATCTCCAGAAGGACCACTTGGACCTATTTTCTTTTGCCCATAACCCTGTCGTTTATTAACAGCTAATCCGCCCGTTTCACAACTGTTGTAATCACCTTCACATTGTTTATATAAACCTGGGGTTTGAATAAAAAAACGACTGCCGACATATTCAGGTGAACTTTGGTTAAAACTGTTCAGTGCAAGTTTATTAACATCTTGAATTTTTGGTGTGTAATTGGCAGAAGCAAAAAACGCCGCATCAAAATAGCTTCCTGACCACACCGAAGTGTTATACTCTCGCTTATCCCACCTTTCTTTGGCAGGTCGGTAGCATTCAACATAGAATCGCGCAAATTCCCTGCTTAAAGACTCATCTGAAATCCCGACAGATCTGAGTATCTCATCAAATTGAACAATGTCCGTCACACACGGTATTTCATCAATGATTTGCCTATTGATCAGTTCGACCAATCCAGCTATAGCCGCAAAAAGAATGGGCATCTTAACGGTATTAATGTCCTTTTGCGTACCTTCATTAACCTGTAAATCTTGTGCCGTTGTTTTACTATATTCTGTCGTGCGTTCTCCCGCTAAGGTACATGGTAAGCCATATTTTATATCAACCACATTGAGGGGAATGATTGGCCATAAACAAAAGAGCAAAACGGCGAAAAACTCTAATGTGTCATTGCGCATTTTTGCAATAGATCTGTTGATGCCCCGCTCATTATTTGATGCACCCTCAAGTTCTTGAAGGTGTTGGAACATTTGATATGCAAAGGGAAACAGTAAAACAGAAGTGGCTAATATGGCAAATATTTTATCGGCAATTGCCCAGCCCCATACCAAAGTAAAAACTTCCAGTTTAGAACCGACTACCATGTCATAAATCTTAAGGGGTTATACATAAAAATCCCCATTAGAATTGGCATAGAACCAAATGTTAATCGTTGAGGCAAACGCAGAAATACGATTTTCGTATTTCCTTCCCAGTTGAATTTTTCTGCTATAAAATTGACGATGCTTGACCAAAAAACAGTAAAAAATATGCCTACGATAATCAATACCAGCCCAATGAACTGAACAACCGAATTACCAAAATCTATAATTGGTTCTAACCATAAAAACAGCTTTATCAAATAAGTGGCAATAGGTGGAAAGAACAATGGCAATACGAAACCGACAAATAGAATAGAAAGAAAAGAGAGAAAAATAATCAAAAGAAATTTGCGCAAAATTGAGCTATTTTTAATATTTTGAACCATACTATTCACCTAAACCTTCGTTTATAAATTCTTTTAATTGCTTGGCTAATCGCTCGCCCGCTCGCCTTTGAATTTCTAAATTTTCATTCAAAGCGTTTTGTTCTGCTTGAACCCTAAAGTACAACCGAGTAATCACGCTTCGGGCTGCTGTTTCTACCGCATCTCCGGCAATACATTTTGATGCCAGACCTGCGTTAATAAGGCGCCTCATTGCATACACTCTTTTATTAATCTCGAGATGCGCATTGGTGCTCGCTATGTTGTTTATCATGGTGGCAATTTGTGCTGGATTAACATTGAGCGCATTATTATCAGTCGCCAATCCAAGGGATTTTTTGAGTTCTTCGGGTTTTAAAGTCAGAGAACGATACTTTTTTTGTAAATCAATATAATCGGTGGGACTGTCGTTTACGACATTCCTAAGCGCCTCGAATATTTGTTTTTTAATAGCGTCGTATGCAGGTTTCAATCCCTGTCCCGCTACTTGATCTTGTATGCTGGCATTTTTAAAACTTATGATCTCCTCGCCAAATGTAATGTGCGTCCAATCAACTGCTTTACTGGGGTCATCCCAGTACACTGTGAAAGATTGATTTGATTGTATTGGGGTTAAATCGTCGATTTTTCTTCTGTGTAGGGTGTTGAATCCAGCAATGATTAACTCTTCATAAATTTTTCCCGGAACCGCATTTTTATTTCGCCCACCCCGTTTTTTACATAATGCAAATGTAAACCCTTTATTAAGAGATTCTTCGTCTGCCTCTTCATCAATTTGTTGAATGGTTTTTCTACCAATACCAATATTTGATGCAGCCAAAGAAGTCCATTGTTCGGCAATACTTACACGCGCAAAATCACCATAGGGGTTGTTGTTCCCTGAGTGCAGTTCTTGCTCAATTTTTTTACATGATTTATATGAAAGCTGAAACAGATTAAAAGCTTGATCTAGATGGTCTTGTACAAGTGCTAATAATCCTGGATCGGCCCTCTGCAATAAGTATAGTGGTAATGCGGTGACAGCGGCTTGTCCAGCCTCAGCTAATTCTCCTGGTACTTTTTCAGTCTTATTTTTAATATTGTTTAATGTTGCTTGTATATTGTTATAAGCATCAAATTCACCGCAACTGTAGCCATACCCTGCTCGAGGGTGCGCATCAACCCTTAATACCCTATCATGATTGCTAGGTTTTACAACCCGTTCAGGCTTACCAGCTAAATATTGAAGAATGATTTGCTGTTTATTAAGGACTTCATCTTGTAAACTATATTGTTCATCAAGGACAGCTGCGTTTGCACTAAAGCAACATATGAATGTAATAAGGGGCAATGATTTCATAAATAACTCCTATAGACAAAGACTTGATAATCCGATCGATTTGAATTTAAAATTGGTCAAAAATTTGCCCCTGGTGCCACCACAGCACGCGTACTCTCGCCAGATCGTCCAAGCGTACCTCCGCCAAGGGCTGTTATTAAGCGCGGCCTGTTCTGTACGCCCTTTGATAAAATTTCCCGAGCCGCCCTCATTAATTTGAGACAAGCATTGTTTATTCAATCTTTCGTTAGGTGGGTATATGAGTTGCCATTTATCATGCCCTTTTTGGTACCCCATGTTGCCTGGCATTTTGTTGGATGGGACAGAAAATCCGACGCGCTTGCCACTTGGAACGTCTTCCATTAATAGACTATTGGCTCTGTATGCAATTAAAGCGGCGTTGTTTGTATCGTTTAAATTAAAACCCCAGCCGTTTCTTGGATACACATTGCCCCAGCGAACCCCACCTGCACCAAGGGCATGGGTAAAATCGGTTGGGGATTTGGGGATATATAAGATTTTTGCTGCATGGTCCCAATCGACGAATGGAAACCCTAATCGCCATTTCCAAAATTCATTTGTCGACGAATAATAGGGTTTTAATGGTGTGATCGGGCTCGGGCACAAAGCTCTATCAAAATTCAAACCATAGCCCACTGGACCTGAAATTTCTAATAGCTTTAAAACAGCCCCTGAAGGGGTTAAAGAAAATATATCCTTAGCTTTTACTACGCTGTTGTTCATGACTGCTAAATCCTCTTTTATGTTTTTAGTCGTTCGAGGTATTTCACTGATTTTTTTAATCTGATTAACAGAGGCATCAAAATCAAGTCGTTTCTTGATGTCGTCACTAGAAGCAATTTGACTGGCCTTTTGAAGATTTTCTTGGTCATTGCGAATGTCTAATTCTACAAGCTTAGGTTGTTTAGATTTCCGCCACTCTTCTATGGTTCTGGGCACTTTATAGCGTTTCAAGTCGGTCATATTCAATGGCGGAATCGAAACATCTAAATTTGGAGATTGATCGCTCTGACTGGGCGTTGATGAAGACGGTTTGGGGGATTCTTTGGCACATTGATTGCACGTCCAAGACCGACCTTTGATGGTTTGAGAAAGATAATCGGCCATAACAGAATTAGGGTGACCAATAATAGTCGCTTCTTTTAAGACCAGTTGTTGTTTTGAGCTGTAGCTGCTTGCATAATTAGCGCCTCTGAGCGCTTGTCCGCCCAAATTTTGAACGAATCGATCCAAACTTCTTTTCTGATTTTTTCCAACAACATTTGCCCATTGAGTCCAGGGTTCATCTCCTAAATGATCATAAACTTGAACGAGAAGATCTGGATTCCTATGCCTAATTTGAGGGCTTAAAAGCACTTCGATTCTTTTTATGATTGGCGTGTTCCAACATTTATTCAAAAAGCAAACTCTATGATAATGCGTAATGTAGTGTATGCAAACGCCTTCTAAGCAATAATTGAGGCACGCTTTAGTATTTGACAGAGTCTGTTTGGTGAGTTCAACGGAATTAAACCCAGTATCTTTATTTTTATCTAATGCCCATGCCTGGCAATAAAAAAAGAGAATCAACAAAAAACCAAACCGCATCATTGCGTCAATCCTCTGTTTTTAATACGATTCTTAACTATTTGATCGACATTGTTTGAATAATAGATTTTGTCACGATCAACCATGATTGCAGGAAATCGATTAATATTGAACTGGGTGGCTAAAATCTGTCCAGAATAAGATCGTTGCAGTCTTAGCAATTGCTTTTTGTCAATGCTTTGAATTTTTCTTTGTAGTTGCCCGAAAAGCCTTTTTTCTAAATTTTTGGCGAGTACTGCTTGTTGATTTTTATCTTTAGGAATATTTTGCGGAAGTGGCGCGGATGTACTTAATTTCTCAGCAAGTATGGCACTGGCATCTAACCAATAGTAAACGATATTATGGGCACGTGCGGTTGCATCACTGATAACAATGGTATGTTTGCTTAAGGCAAATACCTCAATGGTCTTTGCTTGGGCTATATCCGCCATTAAGAGAATGACAATGAGTCCCAACAATCTCATACTATGCCTCGCTCTTTAACCATCTCGTCAGCAATCTGATAAATTGCTTCTATTGGCGGAATATTTTTTGATTCACAACGATCACTAATTGCTTTTAATTCATCACCTTCCGTCCCAGAGAGCACCAGAGGCAACACAGGGAGTACAACACGAAACATATCAGCCATGCCCTGATCACGATTTATTAGAACCCCTTCGGTATATTTACCGCGCTCTTTCCGTGCGGTTGTGATCAATTCATTCGTCTCTGTAGGCAGTTTAACAAATCGATTAAAATCAGATACTTCACCATCTGCTAAATTTATGAGCCAATACCATTCGGCCATTGAGATCATTTTTGCTGATTTTTCAGGATAGTCTTCCATGTTTTGGGTGGCTTGGATGAGCCAAATCCACAGTTTTCTCCATGTTTTGGCCCCAAAGACAACGGGTTCGGCAATGGTTGGATTTGTGGTAATCACATGTCCTTCATCAATATAAACGAAGGTGTGTTCACCATCAAAACGGCAAGCTTCTCCTAACCCAGTTATTTGGTGCATTAAACCGATGACCATCACCGCAAGTGCATCCTTGTAAACTTCACTTGTCAACATACCCATATCTATAAATGTGGCATCTGCAACCTCCCAAGGCTCTCCTGGTTGATTGAACAGTTGCCCACGCAATTCTTTAGTCCAAAGCGACATGGCATCTGACATGGCATGCAAAATTTCTTTACGTTTTTCTGAGTGTTCTGCTTCAGCTTTATCCGCCAACGAATCAGCTATGTCTTGGGGTAGGAAATACTCCTTACCAGACTCAACACACTTTATTAATGCGACTTCGACCGCAAGATAAAGGGCTAATTGATTTTCCCGAGTGAGCAATCTTTTTTGTTCTGCTTCAGAAGCACCAGAGACCATCAAAAAAACCAGTTGCATGATTTCACCAGTGAAGTCACGTTCATCATCTTCAGACGGCTGTAAGGGATTGTTCTCGTCTAAGGTTTTCTGCGTTTTCAACTTGCCGATTGATTCACGAGATTTAATTTCTTCATACGCCTTTTTAAAATTGGCAAATATTGGAATGGGTTTTAATTCAGATTTTGAATATTTAATGCGGTTAACGCTGAAGCCCTTGTCTTGCAAATACATTGCAGTCCAGCGCATTGAATCCCCTTTTTCAATGACAAAAAGACGACATTTGTAAATGGCCATTTTGAACAGAATGTCATAGTTCAAAAAGACTGATTTGCCTGCGCCTGTTGGGCCAAAAATCAATCCATGGCCAACGCGCGATCGATCTTTTAAAACATCAACAGTATAGGGTTCACCCGCGCGATTGTATAGAATAATACCTGGATGACCTGTGCCCACACTTCGACCATACAAGGGTAGTAGCCGGGCAATGTCTAATGAATAGGTCCAGGCACTTCGACGCGCAATGTCATTATCAAAGGCTTCGTTATATGCCATCGGTAGCATACGTACAAATAAATCTTTAGCCAGCAGGTCATAGGACGGTTCAATTGGCTCTAAACCCATAGACCTCATTTGAGCCAATGCCGAAATGAGCCTATCATCTAATGTTGTGTGATTAGACGCTCGAATATAGGTTCCAACAAAGAAGGAATACAACCGCTCACCATTGCCCAAGTTATGTTTGGCTTCTACGGCTTGCTCTTTTCTAGTTGCCTGTTCTGATGATAGGCCTTTGCCACTCTCAGCTATGCGTTCAACTTGAGAACGAATCATATTCTGATTATCAAAGACGATTGTCATTGCTAGGATTGATCCATAAGGCATTTTGTCCCAAACACAGAATGTTGACTGAGTTGAATCTTTTAAATCAGCTGTCACTCGACCCGCTCGAGGTTTAAATTGAATCGGTTGGCATGAAATAAATCGTTGTAACTGCCCAGTGAATATGAAGTTATTCTCATCCGTCACATCATTTAAAGGCGGTGCGACCAGTACCCTTCTTGCCAAATCATAACCATAGGGTTTATCTTTACTATGATTGAGTTGATTTAATAGATCGTATCCATCATCACACCCAATTGGGTGAGGCGCAAACCAAGGTAATAACCATGCCTCTATTGCTTTATCATCCATGACCGTCGCTTTTATGCTTACACTACTGAACGCAGAAATAATATTTTTGCGAGTCGTTGATAAGATTTCCACTGGAGAACGTTTAGTGCCCTTGCCTTTAAACCAATTTTGCGCCTCACTAAAATTTCGATATAAACAAACCCGTACTTTTCTAATCTGAGTTCGCCACTCTGTCTCAGCAAACACATCTCTAAAAAGTCCCTGAGGTTGACTGGCTTGACGCAAATGAGCATCCAGTAGTTGAATGAATGAAATAGCGTGAGGATGATCTTTAATTTTCGGATCTACATGCCTTTTTAATGCAGGAATGAGCGCTTGTACCGGTTCATCTTGCAGAAAAACTTGCATGATCCATGGATTTTTAGTCTCTTGAGGAATGGTGTTGAGCATTTTTTGGAGCAAACCTGCATATCCTTCAAGTGTTTCCTCAGTCTTACCTTGAGCATTGATCATGCTCAGCTCAAGCATCAGTCCGACCGATTTACCATCATGAAATAATAAGGCTTCATATTCTTCGTTGTATTCTTTAAAGGGCAAAAAATCGCCAAATGAAGCATCTGGCCCTTTATAAATTTGCTTAATTTGAGTTTTCGTTAATGGCATGGATTAAGGTATATAGACAGGATGATCGGGATACATCCGAAAGGCTGTGTAATAACCCGGCACATAGATTCCCTGCGCAGATAAATGTGGCGCGACATACATGATTAGTCTTGGGTTCGGTTTTTCGGGAAACAGCAAATCTTGCTCATTTAGAAGATTTCGCATTACATTGGAATGTTTCATTTCTTCCCTTTTTGATTGGGGCACTGTATCCTTAGCATCCACGATGGCATGTTCTTTTACCACTTGAGCAATGGTCGGGCCTTTATCACGTGGCAATTCTTGCGAAGCGCACCCGTGGGTCATCACGCCCAAGCTAATCCAAATCAAAAGGGGTAATATTTTCATGTGCGGTTTTTCCATAAACAGTCAATCGGCCCGTTGGGGGGTAATCGATAGAAATTTCTCGTGTAAGCTCAATCGTTATGGGTGTTCCAGATTGAATATAGACTAAGTCAAACGCTTGGGCTATCCTGCGTTGTAAATCCTCACCGTATGCATTTAAAGCCCCTCCTACAAATCCAGCGGCCGCTGCATTACCTGCTCTATTTGGATCAATGTTTTCTATGGAATTGCCATTATTGTCAATCGTTGTATTTATGTTGGATTGCCGAGCAACATTTGTGGCAGCTTCTAATCCTCCAACGATGGCACGATCCGTCACATAATCGCGACTGTTGCTGATTAACTCACCTGGCAAACATCGTTCACCCCAGGCATTAGATATGTAGCCAAACCCAGATCCAATACTCACCCCGCCCGTTAAATCTGATGTAACACTATTAGATTGCGCCGATGCTGTAAGAATACGACCATCTGTAAATACAAAGGTTACGGAATCGACTATCCCGTATAGGCACGATTGTGAACCCACGCCTAGCGCTATGCCACCCCAAACAATGTTTTTCAAACCTGCTGGATACTGATGCTCACTCAACACACCGAGTTTGGTGCTGACAAGTTTGAATCTGATTCGGTTAAAAACCTGATTGTTTATATTAGGCACGACCCCGATGATGGCACCGCTGGCTACGTTATGCGTTAGTTGATCGTTAACAGGGAGTGTAAAAAAAGGAATAGATTGGGGCGATTCGGTATTTGTTTCAGTGGCGGTCTCTTGGCTAATCACTTTAGATTCACTACCCGACACATTGGTAAAATTAAATAAATCAGAATCTTCAGGAGTGATCTGTGCCACCGAATCTACACGCACACCGACCACTGTATATTCAGGTTGGTTTTGCGATTGGCTAGTCGTAGAGCGTTTTAAATCATTTCCATCCTGAACAGCCGTTATTTCAATAGCGGGATATTCATAATTTTGAAGGATGGATAATTGATCCTCAAGCGCATTCAATTTATTTAGAATTTGGGCTTCTTTGGTTGATTTTTGAGAATCATCGTTTATTTGTGCCTGTAGCGAATCAATGGTGTTTTGTAATACCTTTAGTTTGGTATTTTGTTCTTGATTCTGTCCAGCCAATGTCTCAATACTCTCTAGTGCAGTAACGTTCAAATTCCCTCCGTCATTTCCCGCTGGGATGGTTGAAATAGTTTGATCTGTCAAAGTCTGAGAGACTTGAGGTGAGTCATTTCCAAATTTAAGATAAATAACCAAAATAGCCAAAATCGCAATGATTATTATCGGCAGGCGTTTAGACTTCATTTCAATGACTCTTGCAGTGGAAGCGCACTAATGATAAAAGCATGGGCAATGTCCCTATATTGACTCGCACCGGCTTGGTATAGAATTGTTGGAAATATCGTGGCTGACAAATAACGTGCAAATAGTGTTTTGTGCACCTCTATGGGCATTTTACTCAATGATTTATTCCGCAACTTTACGATAGAAAGATAACGGCTGCCCTTAGGCGTTCGCACGACCCATTGCTTAATATGGGTGGTTTCAATCCTCGAGTCTCGCACAACATCAATACTGGCATTGGTATTTTTAACCAAACTGATATTGGGGATAATTGGCAAATTTTCTAATGCGCCATAAACATGTATAGCCGCATAACGGATCAGATTGGCATAAGTGATTGGCACTGAAGATGATGGCGATGCATGCTGTTGGGGGCTTACATCGTCCGCTTCCACAATAACTAATGGTTCATCTGCAAGAATTGAGTTACCAACCTGTATGTCCATGAGATAGGTTGATCCATTATTTTGTTTAACAATGGCTCTGACTGTTGCTGGTTGATCGGTCAAAGCCGTCATGTAAATTGAACGATTTAGGTAGGTTACGCTGAAATTTTTAGCTATATCAACAGGGAGTAAAAGATTGGCCGCAGAGGCCGTGTCTATCCTTCGCTCAATACCCTTTTTAAGATGCAGAGGAATGGGTGACTTATTCCATACATGGGTTTGAGCCTGAACGTGGTTTGCCATAGAGCTACTTATTAGTGCTACTAGAACGAGTGATTTTCTCAATTGCATCAATTTCAAGCCCCCACGGGTTGATGGTCAGTGGTAAATCCGATAAGATTACGCGGAATGTATAGGTGATTGTTTCATCAATGATGGGTACACTTTGACTACCAAAATACTCGGTAACCTGCATGGGTAAGGTCACCCTCCAATCACCGTTAGCATCAAGAATAGCGTACTGTGAGATACGATTTATTGGAATCCTTAGAGGGGACGAAGAGCGAACTTTATTGTTCAGTGATGAACCTCTTTTTTTGTAATCAGCGTTCAACCAAATTCTAAACCTTTGGCTGAATAAGCCCCTAAGGTGCTGTGCGTTTTTTCGATAATCAACAGCCCCATCATCTAACCAGGTATAAAGTACTGGTATCCAATAGGCAACAAAAGCATACACCCCTTCTGCCGTTGCCCGTTGAGCGGCGTTAAAGGTACTTGTTTTGGATAAATCTGGTGCAATATTGACACGAATTTCACGAGGGATTTGGGCATAGCTAAATGCATACACCCCCAACAAACTAACAAGAATGACAACCATTAGGATCAGACCAATAATGATTTTTCTATAGAGATCATTAATATTACTAAACATCAAATGCCTCGCCGAATGCCCCAACGTTTTATATTTTTGATGAATAGCTTGGGCTTGATTTTCTGGAGCAAGAGATGTCTATAGTAACCTTCTGGACGTTCAACCTTGTAAACAGCATAGATCTTTGACAGTTTAAATGTGCCAACCAAGGCACCCATACAAAATCCTATTGCGCCGACAATCGCGTAAGGATTAACAGGCAATTCAAAAAAGGTGCTGACAATTGCCGAGAGAATGACAAATATAAAACAGCCGAATGCCCCTGAAATGATGGTGATGGCACCAAGTTCTTCAGCCGAGCAATGATTAAAGATTACGGTTGTTTTTTTAAGCAGATGACTTTGTGGCATTAATTCAAAGGTAAGCAATCAAATACGAATAGCCCGCATAGGCCGTCCCCGCTACAGCCACAATGAGAATAACACCGATGACTGTGGATGTCATAAATTGGCTGAGGCTAATCTTTTTAACCATCAATTCGTTATATTTTTCAATCACGCCTGTTACCACCGAATAGAGTGCACCTGCGATGATGAGAACGACCACTATGATTAATATGGTTTTTAAACCACCACTGATCTTACCCTTGGCATCTACCCCATTTCCAATATCAATTGGAATGATGTCCTTTGGGTCTGAAACATCTACAACAGCATACGCCGATTCAATATAAAAAATGCTCAGTACAAGACTGAAAATAAAAAATATCCATGAAATTTTAAGTTGCATGAGAGCTCTCCTATGCGTTAGATGTGAAGTGCGTGTTAAAAGCGTAAAGAAATGTAAATACGACCACAGCTAAAATAACAATGGTCGCAATATTAGATAGAAATTTTGAGGGACTGATGCTTGCATCATTAAAGGCTTTGTACGAGCTGATCGTCATTGAAAGACCCCATCCAATAAACATAAGAAATACGCCTACTGAGATCATCTTACCAAACCAAATTGCTTCAAAATCAATCATTGGGCATAGTTCAAATTAAGTGAATTTAAGGTGCGAGGTTCGGTGCGAACGTCATCAATGTACTCACGAATGCCCGAGTCTATAAGTAACAGGTCAGATTTGAGCGAGTCAAAATCGAATTGACGCTGTGTCTGATCTGTTTTTGCTGCCTGCGAAAACTGGTTCACTCTTTGAACAAGTTGATAAATGTCTTTTCTCAGAAAATTAAGATTTTCTTGAGTGCCTGCATGCGCAATAAACGCGAAACATGTAAGCATAACCAATAATAAAAGTCGTCGTATAGTCATGCTGAGTACTATACGATTTTGAAAATGTAGAAACTAAAACATCAATGTTTCAGTTTAACTTTGCCGTTCTTCTACCCAAGCAAAATTCTGAAAAATTGAAAAAATCATGCTCATAGGTATTTCTTAAACCACTTGCCCATCATGTAGGTGCTAATGCCGATCAAACTGTAAGCTGGAATAAAAAACCACAAGGGATTGACTGAAACAGGGGCCGATAAATACAAAAACATGATGAAATAAATGACCCACGGTCTGGCTATGCGTTTATTGACATGGAACAGCCATGCAGACTCACGACCTGCCGTATAGCGGCGCAATGTTCTCTCAACCAATCCATCGATTATGGCAACGATGACCAATAAAAAGAGCAATGACAAAGAGTATATACAAACAATCACTCTGAGAAAAAATACCCTAGAAATGTTCCAAGTCGCCTGCATCACATCCAAGGCGATCGTTTTTAGAGACCCAATGTTTAGAATAAAATTTTCAGTAACCATAAACTCAGAATTGAACTCTTTTAGAACGTTATATTGCTGTGCAAACCAAGCATTAATCGAATCTAACCACGGCAAGAAGTAGGCAAAAGGATTGAGAATGCTTCGGTAAAAATAACCTTCTTGTAAATAGGATAACTCCTTTCTTAACATCTCATAGCTGTGCTCTGAGCCTTGATCTGCCCACCATGTGTACATGCCAATGAGCTCAATCGAAATGGAAATGATTAAAGAAACAACAATGAGAACAGCAACGCCATGAATATATTGCCACAACCACGAAATGGCTGTACCAATAACGGTTTTTCTTTTGTCATAAGATGGGGGGACTTGAACCTGAGTTATCATTCAATCACCTCATATTTCAATTCGAACGCAATTTATGATCTAAGGGATTGATTAAATTGGTGCCGCTCGTTTATGGATGAAACGGCGTATATTTTTTCCATACTCTGTGCCATCTCATGTATATCATTTGGAATCTCATTGAAATCACTTTTTTTGGACAAAGGAATTCTCAATTTATAGGGCACTGACCCATTCAATAACGCAAACGCTTGTCCCTTTGGTAAGTTCATTAACATGGAGGCGTCTATCAAAGGTTTGCGCTCAGTGGTGACACGCTGTTCAGACGTTGAAGTGAACTGATCCTCTGTGTCTGGTTTAGATGAATCAGAAGCCCTTGAAACATCTGTAATTTGATGAACAACCACCTCATTGACTTTTTTGGTTAATATTTCTGCCGTTTCAACTTCCTGAACTCTAAACATGATCAAGGTATTAAAGTTGCCCAATGCCTGCCCCGCTTTGTCTTTGCTATTGAACTTAGCAACAATGTCTGATTGTGTTTGGGTATAGCCGGTGACTTGAATGCCGGCACCCCCACCTTTGTTAACCATTGGTATAAATCGATCACCCATTAGCTCATTGATTTCATCTGCATGAACTGAGATTTTTTTTGTCGAAGATGCCTCCGATGATCCTAAAATACTGCTATTTTTATAAATTTCACCAGCTACCGAAGTTAGGTCGGCAAACATACTTTCCGATACAACTGAGGCCACTTCGGGATCCGTCAGCGCATCAAATCCACAATAAACGATGCCGCCTTCACGAATGATATTCTGCCAAGTGAACGGTGGTCTAGAGGACGATTTTTGGGGTGAAATTATTTTTGCAATCGGGCCTGTTGTCAGTTTTTCAAGTAAGGGCAGTAAGGAGGCGATCAGTTTATCGTAGTATTTTTGATCATATTCTAAGGTTTTAACAATTGAATTGACCGTGTCCTCAATTTCAGTGTATGGATCCTGTTGTTTAATATTATTTTTCAAATAATATACCATTGCAACAACATCAGTTCGTCGGTCGTTCAATCCTTCATTCTTTTTGTTGTACTTTTTATTATCTGGATTATTGAAAAAACATTCATAAGCCTTCACCGTGTCTCTCCAGTCTGCAGGTGCAACAGTATCAAAATACATTGCCAATACCTCTTTTGCAAGCGGTTCTATGTCTTCAGCATAACGTTTTAGTAAGGCATAATCAATCCTCTTACCGATTAAATCAGCCGATCTTGAAAGCACATTAACGTATCGCCATACAAACTGTTTAAAACTGGCGGCAGCCCCTTCTCCTGGAATGGCATTGGCAATTCTTGTTGCCACTTCTGTGATTCTTTGGTATTCGCTGATGGGAGAATATCCCGAAGAAAATTCAGGAAAACCCAAATGAAATATTAAAAAATTATCCAACCGACCCGCCCGCTTTGCTTCTATATAGCATCGTTTCATTAGATCGGAATCGCCTTTGGGATCAAAAACGATCACCACTTCTCCACGTCGAATATCTTGCGTGATTAAAGATTCAGCAAGACGTGTCTTACCCTGCCTTGTTGTCCCTAATACCAGTGTATGAGCCACGCGTTCACTCAAATTTATGTATATATCTTCCTCTTCAAATAAACCTACTCCGTGCAAATACGGTAAGCCTCCAACTTCAGGCAAGGGCCGTACTGGGTTCATTGAGTGGTCCGCATTGAGTGCAATCGCCAAATACTTCAATAAAAATGTGTGCTCGTGTTTTCTTTCAAACAATCGAGCTTGTCGATAAAACCATCTTTGCTGCAAGTACTGCGGTTTACTTAAAAGGTCATCAACTCTTTGTAGGTGACACTGTCCCCAAGCAAATCCCCTGCCAAGGAATTGATATTTTTTTGATACAGGGAGATCCTTAAAGGACATAGAATATCTTGGTAATACTTTAATATTGGACTGATACTGAATAACCAATATGGCATCACTTAATCGCCTATAGCCTAAATAGACAAAGAGAACGATAAATGTCATTGCCAAGGGTTTTGAAAACATAAACACACTTGGATAAAAAACAATGGCGATTGCTGCCAAGAAATATGTGGTTGCCGCGATGAGCTCCACAGGGGGCGTTAAAAGGGATTCAACTTGATAATTAAATCGAGACATGGTATTAGGTTCGACCAAGTATATCTCCCCATGCCTGCATAACACGCATGAGATATTGCTCTGATTGACTGACGTTGCTGTTGCCGTGATAGTGTTTAATGCCAAGACTTGGTCCGTGTTGTTTAACCACCCTGCTTAAAATGACCAATCCAATTTTGATGTTATTTTCTAAACCAAAGGCTTGTTCAAGACTACTGAATTTATTGTTGTGCCAATACCAATTAATTTGCATGGTCCCTATATCAATGTTTTCCACCCCAGTGTTTAATAACATTTCAGTAAATGCCACGGCCTCATCTTTAGAGTTAAAGCGCATTGATCGTCGTACAGAACCCTTGGCATAATTAATGGTCCATGGCCACGGTTTATCGATGCCTTTATACCCCCCTGATTCAACCATTCCAACAGCATAAAGCAATGATGCTGGGATTGTGGTATCTTGCTGGCTTCGTAAAATATTTTCAAATTGTTCAATCTCAAGAAATTGAGCATAGCCCGTTATGGGAAAGAAGCATAACCACCATAAATACTTTCTCATTGTTGAGGAATACTATAGACAGTATATGGTTGACGATTTAACCAAAATGGATCGCCTAATGCCGCCTGCTTAATAATGACTTTTCTTTTCAGTAAATAATCTAACTCTAAACCCGCTGAAAACAACCATTGCTGAATCATCTTCTTCGATATGCCTGCAGAAAAAAACAACTCCAAAGTCTGATTAGCCCCCTCAAGCTGATCAAGTGCTTTTTTCAAAGACTGTTTACATGAGCCTATACATTCATTCTGATTGATAAAATACAACATTCGATTTTTATTTTTAGGGACATGTTGCTTTAAAATCAAATGCGCGTTTTGACGAATGCGCTCCAATTTTTCTAGGCTTATTGGAGCATCATTCCCATGAAGTTTTAATTGCTCATAATAGAACAATTCATTCAACTCTTGCAAACGTGCGACCCGATTGCTTTCATATGCGGCATACATAGCAATGTATTTTTTGGTATCTTCGCGTGTTTTTGCATAAGCGGCTAAAACAAATAAAGGATGTTTTTCAGCGTAGTCGAATTTAGCCCGCCCTTTCAATAAATTTTGATAAGTTTGCCACTCTTTCACGCTCAAATCAAAATTTGCCGCCTGCACTTGCAATGCTTTAATGGATTGCTCTTGAATATCTGCTTTGGCAAATGAACCTTGGTTGAATGCCATAATGCTTATCAATATTAATAGGGGCTTTATCATTTTAAAATATCCTTGATTTTGGCCTCGTGCTCCCTTTTCCTCAGTTCCAGTTCCGCACGAATGTCTCTAGACTGTTCTTGAATTAAAAGTAAACGGTTTGTTATCCACTCAAGATCCGATTGCAATTGTTTGGTCCACTTCACTTTTTCAAAATGTGCCTTATTGATTCGGTTTGCATAATTCAAAAATGATTTGCTCGGTGCACAGATATAGTTTCTTTGTTTCCATGGCGCTGTCAAATCACGTTGTGCGATTGAACATGACTTTACCTGCATGATCGGAAGGTTTATTTCAGGTTTTTCCATATCTATTTTGACTTTAGCCAGTTTCATTATCTTAGCCGTTTTTGGCTGAATGGTCGTACTACAGCCATACAAAATGCTGGACAATATATACAATAAAATAATCATCTTCACTGTTTAATCTCCATTTGCACGCCATCTCGAATAATACTGAT
Source organism: Gammaproteobacteria bacterium (assembly GCA_965277775.1). Classification (GTDB taxonomy): domain Bacteria; phylum Pseudomonadota; class Gammaproteobacteria; order CAKMZV01; family CAKMZV01. Next base: position 919,466 of record OZ255843.1, read on the forward strand.
TCCCCAGTGTGAGATTTTGCTCACACGCCAACCATCTAAAACTTCATTCTTTGCCACGTTAAATTGCTGACCATTTCTATCCTCAAGTGTTGCTATATAGATATTGCCAAGCTGGGCAATGCTTATAACTCGCCATTTAAACGCTTTTTCTTTGATCTGATTTTCATTAAATTCTCTAAATTTTTTATCCATTCGAATTTCTAATAATGAAATATGATTTAGCAATTGGCCATTAGTTTGCTTATTTTTATGAATATCTTGAGCCATATTATTGAATGGTTTAAAGGTCTCCTCCAATTGGCTTTGTTTGGTTTGCATGCGCTGTAATTGTTGTTGTTGTTGAGTAATGTGTATGAGTAATTGATTTAGTTGCAATTTAATATTTTGGTATTCTTCTTTTATCGTCTTTTGAAGCAATGCCTGAATTTGGTCAGTCATTATTTGACGATGCGCGCTGGATTCAGCAAAATCTTCGGGTCGCGAAGCATGATCAACCAATTCAACAGTTGATTGATCTAATATTGCTGATTCTCCAATCAATTCGGTTGTCTCTAAAGCGTTTATTTCAGATTGATCGGCTTGAGTTTGATTAAATAGGGCATCACCCGAAATAGTATTAAATGTATCTCTCGCCTCTTTTTTATTCACCATAAAATAGACGGCACCAAAAACCAAACATAAGAGTATCAGCGTCACGAACAACTTAAATTTGATGCCTCTTGGCATAGCAATTTTTAATTTCGATGAATAGCCTGCCATCTGCTTGGTTGTTTTAGTTTGTGGCATCTTTTTTACCCCATTTGAATCATTCAGATGTCATTGACCTATTGCGGCGTATTCAAAAAAATCTCTGAGTTCGGGTTTAATCTCAAAACTGATCAGACGATGTACAGGATCAATGACAATGTACCACTCTTCGCCAATGATGCCTTCAATGAGGTGAATGACTTTGGTTGAAGGGAGTGGTGCACCAGTCAATGTAATTGGCAGTGGACGGTCAAGCAAATGAGGCAAAAGTGGATCAGATGACTTGAGATCGGCCATCTTATAACTCGTGTACATCAGAATTTGTTTCAAACCCTGGTTAACCGTGCCTTGGACATTAAAGCCTGAAACAATTTGATCAAAGACTGCAAGATGATTTGGAATGGGTGCAATTTTCTCTAAGGTGTACCGCCCCGTTCTTTTATATCCCGCTGGATCCCTCGCCAACAATTCAAACGATAAAACAATACTTGCTGTGAATAACAGTAAATGTATAACTCGATATCTCATACAAATACTATACATTTCTAACAATGTGAAAACTAAAACATCAATGATTCTATTTTTAAACTTTGAGTGATAGTGTGCCAAATGAATGTCAGCCTTGCCAAAAAAGGTGGTTTAAAAACGCATGTTTTGAAACCGCTTGACCTGACGATTTCAAACAAGTTTAGGGTTTGCTTTATTGAATGAATGTATCATGAGGTGGCACAACCAACTTGTGCCACCACGTCATCCTTTTGAGAAACCGTTGCCGTTGTGTGGTCCATATTAGTTATGATCATGCTTAACATCCAGGTGTAGGCGTTTAAATCTATACTTTTTAAATTCCAAGCGCTAACTTCAAATCCTGTTAATGATTCAGGAATCAGTGCAATATAGGGACGACCTGTGTGGCACTGGGGTTTAGTGATTATGGCGCCGTGACTGGCGGAATAATATTTGATGACACGATCCTCCACTCTATTGGTATTTTCAATTGCCCGATTAGCAATGCTCGACATGGTTTCACCAATAGCGTTTAGGAAAACATCATCCGCACGAATCACCCCTGACCCATTGCTATGAACGACATCTATAGAATAGGTTGCCGTTGCGTTTCGGATGACCAGTCCATCACGCCCATCCCTTAGAAGCCACAACTCCTTTGAAGCCGTTGCAAAATCAATCGAGGCCGTGATATTTGAGCTTGGAAGTCCGTTGGTAAAGTGCTCAAATATTATAAAAGCATAACGTAAATTCGACACCCTTGAACCTGCTTTGTCAATAATTGAAGCAGCGACTAATGCAGAAGGTTGATTGCTATTAGTGTCGATGGCTGAACCAAAGTTTATAGTTGCGCTTGTTTTAGTATGAACTGTGACACGCGAATTTGAAAAATTTATACCCCAACCTAAATTCGTTGGAAATCTAATTGGTAAGTGCCCCTCATTCTGTAGCAATGTAATACCGGTAAAGCTGAAGTTTGTCGTATTTGACACACTAGTACTATTGAACATATAGCCTGCAACAGCATCTGCATATTGACTCATGAACTTACCAATCTCTTGATGACGATTAAAATCATTTGTGCGTTGAATTTCCAACTGAAGATATAGAATCATTGTCGCAAAAATTGGAATGGCCAAAAGCACACCCAAGAGTGCAAAGCCTTTGTTTTTTTTTCTTAAAACCAAAAAAGACCTGAATAGTAAATTTTAATACGACTTAAATCCAAAACCACTTTAAAGCATTACCGGTATTGAATCTATAGTCTACTCCAAGACACACTTATGTACGGTGCGGTACCTGAACGACACGCTGTTGCCAACTTATCTGGAACAATGGTAGAACCATTTGATTTAATGGTTGATGATCCCACAATGATTGTCATACCGGCATTCTCTGTCGCTGTTACCAAGGATGCACATGCATCACGGTCCACCTCCATTGTCAACTGTAGTGCATCATCGGTGGAATTAATGGTTGCTGGAGCCAGTGTGACGTTTCGGCCCCAAGAATTTGTAATAGCCGTACCATCATCAGTAAATCCCTGAATAATGCCAGAATTGATTGCAACTGCAGCCGTTAGGTTCGTTTTAGGCTTCCCTCTATAGATTTTTGACACCTCCGACATGGTTAAATGAATCGCGTTACTTTCGGTAGATATGGCTTGAGAGTTCTGGGTTGAATTGAATATTTGAAATACGCCTGCAATTAATATTGCAATGATTCCTAGTGCCAAAGACAACTCAATTAAACTGTAACCTCTTTGTGCTTGATTGATTGTTTTATGAATAGTCATGATTTTCTCCTATAAAGTTTAAAAATTAAATCCGTGAAATTTGTTGTGTGATTTGAATGAAAGCTTGTAGATAGACCAAAATTAAAAATCCAATGCCTAAATAGGATATAAATTGAATGGATTTTGTCGCTCTGGTCAGCGCAGGCTTTATACTTTTTATTTCATCTTCTGCAGCAGCGTTCAGTACTTTGGATATTTCTGAATTTGCTGACCCTGAAAATATCTCAAACAGTGCTCGAGTATTTGGTGAGAACAGAGGATTATTGAGTGCTTGCCCAAGGCTTGCGCCCTTTGTTAATTTTCGAATCATCCTGCTTGTTCGCTCTTTGAGCCATCTTGAATACGTTAAACTTTCAATTCTTTTGATGCCTGTCATTGCATCTACGCCACCTTCAATCAGTGATCCCACGCTCGCGGCGATTATGGCTGCGTACATTCTTCGCGTGATTGAATATGGCGGAACATGGATATCAAACCACTCTCGAGTTTCACCTGTCCAATGGTTTATACTGACTACGACACTAGTCATCATCAACAAAAAGCCTGTACCAATTAAGGGCAGCCAAGACGCCATTGATAATGAAATATCATATATTTGATTGGGGAATGGTGGCCAGCCTGTCCGGGGCTTAAGCGTTTCAAGAAACGGGAAAGCATAAGCACCGATTGCCCAAAATGCGACAATCATCGTTATAAAAGCAAGTGTTGGGATGATTAAGGTTTGAAATGCTTCGTTTCGCGCATCATGTAGCAATTTAGTCATTTCCATCGCTCTCTCAAGCCCAATGTGTTCCTTATTCTGAACCCCTGCAGTACCTATTATGATAATGTTATCGCCTTGGGGTACGATGCCACTATAAAGCTTATCTCCCGTAAATCCACCTTTTGCTAAGCGGTTCTTAATGATTTCTAAGACTTTGACCAATCGGTTGTACTTTTTACCTGAAGTTTTGTAAACTTTTTGAATCTGCTCAATGGCGTTTGGTAGTGCAGTCTTATGTTTTAAAAGACCAGCCAAAGCTTTATACAAAGCCAATCGATCTTCAAGTGAAAGCCTTCTCATAGTCGCCCTTCCAAATCATCTAGGCTGATCACACCAATAGCGGCCAGTTCAATGGCTCTCATAGCCATAGTTTTGCCACCATTTTCTATCCAAATTTTTTCTGCCAAATAATAATTTTTATCAAAGATCTCTTTTAACATCGCATCTCCTGGTATCAGCACTTCAGCACATATTTTTCTTCCCGATGGCGAAGCATTTTTGTACGGCACAAAAAACATATTATTTGATAAAAAGGTCTCTACTTCATCAGTGGATTTGGTTTTTTCATATAGCCAATTTGAAAAATTTGGATAGGTTTCAAAATTTATATCCGCCACTTTTTTAATGTACTGTTTGTTGTCTTCATCATAGGTTGGCAAAAGCACTTGATGTATGATGATTGATAAGAAATCTTTCATGGCCAAAATATTCGGTTCAATACCCAAATCTATTAACCGTGCTGCCGTCGCTATGGCACCATTGGCGTGCGTTGTAGAAAACACTTTGTGTCCAGTGAGTACAACCTCGGTCAATGCTTGCGCTGTATAAATATCTCTTATTTCTCCAATCATCAAGGCGTCAGGATCCATGCGCATACAGTTTTTTATACCTTCAGAAAAAGGTGACTTGTACTTGGGGTCATTGTGTAATCGCAATTGCTTAACACCTGGAATGGGTATTTCCGGTGGATCTTCTAAGGTTAAAATCCTCTTTGTTCCTTTGTGATAATAATTGAGATGCTTTAGAATTTCCGCAAGAGAAGTTGTTTTACCTGAACCTGTGGGGCCCGAAATGATGACCAGACCATGCGGTCTGCGTACTGCTCTGTTGATGTTATCTTCTTGATGCTTTTCATAACCTAATTTATTTATGACTGACGAACTTTGTTCAACAAGTAAACGCAAAGCAACATCCCATCCATTTTCTTCACGATTGCAAACTTGTTGAAATCGCAACACAACGCTCTTTTTTAATGCAGTCATTTTGATTTCGGTATCAATCGGCCGATGATTGGTCCACGATGCTTCATTATTTGTTGAGCCGCGCGCATTTAAATTAAATAAAGCGCCAACCATCACATCTGCTTCTGCTGGGTCTATTAATTCCTGCTCTATCAACAAGCCATTAATCCGGAAAGAAATGACGGCTTTTGCACTGCCTCTACTGATATGAATATCTGACGCATTCTGTATAACTGCTTGGTCGAGTACATGCTCAAATGGCTTTTTTAGACTTCTTGAGCTTGGCTTGTTCGCGACATTGCCCTCTGTTTGGCCCTGAACTTGTTGTGTTTCATGCGTGCACTCGAATACGGCGCCAATTGATCCAACAGAATGGTTCCGCCAATCGTTTAATTCATGCTTATTTTCAACCACCTTCGGTGAATAACTGGCATCATTAGGATATTTTTCCCGCAATTGCGTGGCGGCTTTGGTTAGCACGCCAACTTTATGAATAAGTGTTTTTGTGTGAAAGAAAACCCATTCAGAGTCTGAATCACTTCGGTAAAAAAACAAATAATCATCAAACTTGGGATCAACCTTGGGGTTAAATATTTCTGGATTTTTTACAACCATTGCATTACTCCGATACACTGAATCTGATGATGCGATTGTTTTTTTTGAGCATGATCTCGTTGTACAACAACTGATTGACATGCCACCCTTGAATACTTGAACCTTCAACCAGAGTCAAGCGTCTACCATCATGAAAAACAATCGCTCTTGCGTGGCGGCCTGATCCAATAATGCTTTCAATATGTATAGAAGGGTCTACCTCATGAATGATGGGATCTATTTCAGGTTCAGTCGTAATTGGTTGAATCGGAAGATTCAAAATTTGATTGATTTCTGGAGGTTGCTGAGGCGGCGTTGTGAGTGCTTCATATGCTATATTTGCTTTTAATCGCGCCCGAAGGTACGACTCCCTTGCTTCTTCATAACGCTCTTTAAACCCTAAGTTAAATACAACTTGTTCACAGTTGATTTTATCTTCAAGTGTATTTAGTCGTTCACAGTTTGCCTGAGCTGAAACAGAGCAAAATATCCCAACCAAGAGTATCAATCTAAACATTTGTCGGTCCTTTTATGGTTAACATATTTTTTTGGACATGCCAGCTAAGGGAGTCAAAGTACCAGCCCTTAAGGCGCTCCAAATTAAAAAAATCTATTGAAATTTCATAACGTGTCCCATGTATTTTCATTTTGGGAATGGCTGTTCGAGTTTGTTGTAAAGGTTCCAATGTGTTCAGAGTCAGCTCAAGCGTTAAGGTTTTTTTCGAGCTGCCATTTTCATAGGTCACTAAACATTGTGGATTGCATTCAATAGTTGTTAGTCTTAGATTTTTGGACCACAGTGGTAAGGTCAATAGATCCTTAATTAGATCGGTCGAAATTGCATTTATCTTGGGAGGTGAGGTAGATACAATTTTTTCTACGAGTGGTTTTTGTTTAAAAGCATTATGGATTATGCTCATGCCTGCCCCAAATGATACAAAAACAAAGAAAAGCATCAGGATTTGCTTGCGACTGCTTTTCTTTTTAACTTTTTTCATTCTTTTTGACGTGATGACATCAAAGAAGTCCTCATCAATTTTGATAACTTCAAAGCCTTTAAGGTCAAAATTGCAATAAATCGTATAATTTTTACTAACATCGTTCTGCACGACTTTGAGATCGTCAACTAATGCCGCTTCATTCTTATAAGTGGCGTCTAATTCAATGTTGTGTTCTGAAATGATACACAGCCATATCAAAAAATCTGATTTGACAATGTAAATCAGCGCATCATCATAATTGGCATCTGATAATATTATTAGTGCCAAGGCTGGTAAGCCATAATTCTGAGCCTGATTGGTCTTTCCATGAATATAGCTTTCGGGGCCTCTTTTATAGACAATTTCACCTTCGTTGATCTTTGGTTTCGAATCTAAAAATGTCCATTCAAGCGCAACAGCGTATTTTTTATTATTAATATCAATCATAGGATTTCTGCTGTTATCATAACGACCGCAATGTCTCTGGCTCGAATTTGATTCTTACCACCTCCAATTGCCCACAATTCGGGTTGACCAATGCCATTTTGAGTCAAACTGGTTCTTTTAGAATCCAACCCTGAAAGGAATGTTGTTTCACCTGTTTTAACAACCACACGCTTCGCAATTGACCTTCGATTGATGGTGGGTGTTTGCACGATAGTACTCCCGAACGTTCGCAATTCAACTAAATCGGTTAGATCAAGCGCAATTTGCAATCCGATCTTATCTTCACTGACAATGGACGGGATGATTATTAGATTGAGCCCAATCTCAATAGTTCCAGGCGTTATGTCAAGGGTTGTTGATGAGTCAGAATTAACAGACACACTTTCAATATAACCCACCTCTCTTAAATTTTTAATTGGATATGGCTGGTTGATAGAGGCGACGTCTTTGATTGATGTAAGTACAGAAACGTCACGATTTTCCGCAAGTGCATTGATCAATAAATCACCTGCAGATGGGTCACTGAGTCTAAGTGAAACTGGATTTGCAACAGCTACGACGCTGGGCGCTGAAGCAGTTAAAGCGACATTTCCAAATTTTCCGAGCACGTTGCTGAGAACTGAAGAAAAGGACTCTGTATTATTTAAACGTAAGGACAAAACGCGAACATCAAGCCTAACTAATCTTTTAAATTCACGGTTAAGTCTCTTGATTTCACGTTCGATCTTTGCCAAATTGGGGGGGCGATCCCTCACAATGATTTGATTATTAGCACGATTTAAATTTATTGAACCTGCGCTACTTAAAAATGTTTCCAAACTTGAAACCAATTGATCCCACGTGCCATTATTAAATGAGATGGATAAATTTTGACCACTCTGCCCCTGCGAAGCATGTGAGGCTTGCATGGTTGCTTCACCAAACCAATCTAATGTGAAAGATTTAGTTTCAAACTGATAAATTATGATCTTGTTTTCTTCATATTTCCAGTAATTCCCTGTTCTATTTGTGAGTTTGTTCAGGGCTTGTTCAAGCTTACCGCTAAATGAAAAAGTGACAGGTGAATTTGATGCAGAACTGCTCACATTATCTACGTCAACAAAAATTGGAACATCTGCATATTCACTGATCACATCTGCAATAACTTCCAGCGATTTATTGATGACAGAAAGTTCAATGCGTTTTTCGAACATTTTCGGTACGGGTTCATCAATTTTAATTTTTTCACCCATTAGATAGGGGATGCTCTTAATCTCAACTGGCTTGAATGATTCAGGTTCAATTTTTAAAATTGCATTGACCGCTTCTGTATGCTCTTTGATTTCAGGGGGCTGTGACGAGCAAGCGCCTAAAATCGATAGGATCAGAATTAATACTGACTTATTCATTGATGAACCTATCGATTTTTAAGACTTTTGAGCCGTGCTCGTTTGATTTATATATCACCGCCCTGTATGGCACATTATTGGCATAAAGATGCGTAAACAACGCATTGATGACCGAAATGAAGTCTCCATAATAATTTGCGGAAGAGGCTATGGTCATATCTTGATCGTCTGACCAAGCATAACCATAACCAGCCGCTTTTGCCCATATGTTTAAATTCTCTCTGAGTGTTCGTTTATGCGATAAATGCCATCGACGATTAATTTGCCCGATTGGTGAAGGATTTGAAAGCAATTTTTCTTGGATAGGCTCGGAACGGATGCCATTGTTTTCTCGTTCTATGCTTTTTAGATAATATTCAATTTTTTCTTGATCGGTTGCTGGCTCAGAACCTAATATTGGCGCGCAAACCAAAAGCAGAATGAGTAAACTAAATTTCATGATTAGGCATCCCTTTTAATCACTTTGACGACCGACTGATGGACATATTCATTCGATTGTAATAACCACCAATCCCCTCTTTTTTCAATCGCAAACAAGAGCGTGTTCTTGTCCACCTGACGACGCTCTATGGACTGATGTACACTCGGGATTTTTCGAATATTTACTCTTGGAACTATAGTAATTAAAGAAATGAGGAATGGATTCTTAAACTGTGCTTTGCGATACCTAATTGAGTCCAATTCAGACAAAGCTTTTATATTTGAATCTATGACTTGGCTAACAGCACGACTCAAGAGTTTGTATTCTTTTTCCTGAACTTCTTGCACAGATGTGCAGGCCACTAAAAATGGAAAAAGCATTACAAAAATACCCATTCTCATGACAATGCGCTTTATTTTTGTACTGATGTGAGCACTGACCTTACTTCACCGGAAATAACGTTCTCGGGAATGTTGCCTTTTTTCTCAAGTGCCTCAAACGCCTCTGCAGCACCTGCTTTATGTTGGGTACGCGTTACGCCAGATATTTTACTTATTCGCGCCAGCTCAAACAAATAGCGGATGGGTCTCTCGCCATTTGACCGGATCATCGTTTCATAAGTTTTGCGAGTGATCATCGAGTTTAACCTTAAGGCCATAGCACGAACATTCATCTTGTCAAACTGGGCAATCAAACGTGCACCCATGCGACCGTATTCATTTCCGAATTTCAACGGTAGAGTGGCTGGATTTATGCACTTGGCAAAATTGATGTGATAACCAAGATATTTAGCCCGCTCCTCTATTTTTATGATTTTTTCAAGCTGTTGGGTTATTTTCTGGTCGCAGATATCCATTTGTTTTTCGATCTGGATTAATGAATAATCGGCATGTGGGTCATCTGCCATTACCGCGTCTATCAAAGAATGACACGTCCGTGAAAAATACGTCAATGGCGGAAATGTCTGTTTCTCAGGATCGTATTGTCCCTGAAAGAGTACAAGCGCTTTGTTCGTATGGATTTCTAACGTTGACGTTAGATCCATGCGAATGTTTTCAACAGGCAGTGTTAGGTCAATGTTAATTTGACCTTCTAGGTTTTGTATATTTTGGATCATAAGACCTCCCTAAAAAATCGAGAGGGTACTTTAGCAAACTAAAAATGTATAAATTGAAACATTGATGTTTTAGTTTTTTGCCTATAGTTCTATCCATGAAAAACCCCGTCGTAACGGGGTTCGGTGTTTTTGAATGATACCTAGATTTAAGTTGCTGGTTTAATAAATATGTAATAGTTTATGATAAACCAAACCCATCAATCATAAAATTAATGGATGATCCAGCTAAATACATTAATAATCCTTTTGTCAGTTTTCAGCGGTGTTCTCACAAGCTAGTTGCTTATGCACTTGCTTTTCTGAAGGATACGAATTTTTGAAACCTCATAAGGTATCAGTTTATCCGCTATGAACAGGTTCATGCTTCGCGCTGTTTTAGATGCGCCCTAAACAGAGTATTTCTAAAAGCTATAAGCCATTAGATCAACTTAAGGTTGAGATTTTAATTTCTACCCCTTTCAAAGGAAATCCACAGGTGCTTAGTCTTGATCTATTTCAGAATGACAATCACCTGAGTACATAAACAATGCCATCTGCTTAAGTCCAACCATTTCTGACTCTGTTTATGCGCCTTTAAATTTCACTTAAAGCAATATTCATCAAACTAAATCTTGAGATCCCGTCATTTAATTTCTCTTGATTGGTTTGTCTAAATTGGACTCTAAGTGTTCGTAAAATCCCAATGTTCTGCAATAATCGCCTAAGCCAAAACTTGCTAAAGGCCGTTTTTAATGTGACCGCATCTATTCTGTGGGGAAATGCTTTATAGTACACATCGTAATTGATAGTCCATTAACATTGCGCCTGTTATCAGGGACCCACAGAATATGCGCTTTTGCGATAGATTAAATCAAGCGTCTGCAATCTCAAAATCCGAATATGATGTAGACCGATTCGAGAAAAAAACAGACGCTTGAGCCATTCAGATTTTTAATAAATTCTGAATGGCAAGCTAAGGGAAATCTGACTAGCATACGCCATCACTCAACACTTGACAATGTCAAATTTATGGTACATATTCTAGAATTGATTCCGTTTCCCAAGAATTAAAACAAATGAATTTATAAAACTTCCAATTGATTTACTTGGATAGGTCGACGTTTCATAAGAAACTTAAACAAATAATTGATATTGACATCTTTGTACTTGCCAAATTTTTCATTCAATTGAAGTAAAACATCAATCATCGTTTTCTTTTCAGCATGAGCCAAATCAAAAGCCTTAAGAATATTCTCATTTAGCTCTTCATCCTTAACGATTCTTGGTCTGCCTATTTTTCTTGGATCGGAAAACGATAATCCAAGTAAATAGCTAAATCGTCGTTTACTTATCATAGGGTAAAAATAATTTACAACACCGAACTCCGAACCTGCATTTATTAAATTATGCACATAATCCGGCTTCACAGTCGCTATGGTGTCAAGATAAGCTTGCTCATCGAATTTTATACTTATGAATGGTTGCCCATAACGCATAAGCAGAGCCAATTCACCAACGCCACGTTTCATGTATTCCTGAATGATTTTGATTCCAATACCCGATTCAGAAATCACTTCAGGTGATTTGTTACTCAGTTCATTAAGAAGTTTAATGCTTATCCTGTTAAGGGTTAAATTGTCTAACTTAACATGTTTACTTGCCATAGCTATTAAAGCGCCCCTGGATGATAGCGCCTCCTCCATATAAAATGTTTTGATTAAATTTGAGTTGATCAACCGTATCACAGAAAGCAACAATCAGCTGCTTAAGTTCATACAAGTCAATTAACCCCTTTCTAAAAAATTCAGTCAGATCATCAAACCCAACTGTTGGCATAAAGGTTTTTTTCGTTGCGAAATGGTCATCAATTGGATGGCCACTAAAAGGCTCTATCAGCATAATGTCTGATATCTGATTATCATCTTTTCTGGTAAAAGTTGATCGAGACGCACCTTTGATTGCAACAATACGAGAACTTGTCTTTCGTCTCGTGCCTTTAATTTGCTGATTTACGTCGTTCATTTAATTACTCCTTTTCATGGTTTAATTAATTTACTTAAAACAATCCCTTTTCGAAGCTCAATTTTAAACTGCTATTTATCCAGTTAAATTTGAAACCTTAAATCTTGGAATTATTTTCCCAATGATATCCCCACATACGCCTAGGATGTTTTCGTCGTAATTGACGTGAAAATACCTTAACAATTAATATCTTAAGCTTTTAAAAGCCCTCTCGATATGATTCGGCTCAATCACTAAATTTGTTTAATTAGTTTGACTGTAGGAAAAGTTTTTGTAAAATATCTACAGGGATTTGAGAGCAATCATCTTGAAATTTATAGATGATTGATGTCCTCCAAATGATGCGCAGAGCTTCTTTTAATAGTTAAATATAAATCAAAAAAATAAGACACTGCCGAGGTGATAAAATTGTCGGCAGCCTTTAATCTGCCTGTAGAAAATGAAATAGTCCATTCCCTCTGAGGAAAATTATACACAAAATATGTGAATTTTCAACTTTTTATTTAATTTTTATGAATTTATTTCGGATTGTCCTGTTTGTTGGTGATGCAATTTCCCATGCAATCTCATTGCGCCTGGTAATTATTTAATGTCAAACCAATGTCCTTGGGCATTCTTTTTAAAGTCGTTTGCTTAGGAACCTTTATAGAGATGATGAATATGACAAACTCAAATGTACGAACCATATCCGAGCTCGCCTTGGGCAATAATTTAATCGGGCGGATATTGCTTTATTGTGACGAGGGGATAAGCGATTCGTAACGCTGATCGGTTAAGGTGTTGAGGAAAGCGATCAAGTCGTTTATTTCTGTGTCTGTTAGCTGGGGCATATTTAGATTGGCAAGATTTTGGTTCACTTCAGGAGGGCGCCAAGGAATGCCAGTTTCAGGATTATTCGGTCTTCGGCGAGCGTTTGCTCTGAAATCATAAAACTCTAATACGGTAGGCAAGTTCTGAAAGACCCCATTGTGCATATAGGGGCGGTCACGGAAACATTCCTCAATGAGGGTGTTTTGAATTTACCAGCTTGATTGCCCGCTGTTACTGCAGGGTTATTTAATACGCCTTGGTCGATAACAACACCTTGACCATTTGCCACTCTGGCGGCATTTAAGACGGTATTTGCTGGAACGCCAATGTTTTTGTAATTAAAATCTGAAAACAATTCATTTGCGGTATTGACTGTGTTACTGAGTGCATGACAGGTGATGCAGTTTGTTTGTTGACGGTTAAAAATAAGTTCCTGCTCCGAATTTCACTGGCAGTTAATGTTGCCTGCCCTCTGATTGAGCGGTCGTATTTTGAATCAAATGTGGCAAATTGGGTACTTAGTTGTTCAAATGTCGCCACGCTTTGTTCTAAAGCCGAATAAGCCAGTGTCGTTGAACTGAAAATTGCACTTCCAAACAATGCTGTAAAAGAAGCCACATAGGTACTGTTCTGCATAATGCGGGTTATCACAGCCGCTCGATTCTCCAGTTGCATCTCAACCGCATTGATAAATGGTCCACCTGCTTGGGCGGACAGTGTTGAAGCCCGACCATCCCAAAATTGCCCGCCAACAGGGTTGACCAAGCTGAATGTGGGAATGCGGTGCGCATAATTGGTTGAAAGCGAGTTTCTGTTGCCCAATGCAACACCATCTTGACCAACCGATGCGGCTTTTAAAACCGTATTGGTTCGTGTGTCAATAAAAGCATGGCTGGGATCGTGGCAAGTCGCGCATGATTGGGTACGGTCTCGAGATAAATTCACATCATGGAAAATAAGTTCGCCCAAAGCTGCCATTGAAACCGCTTGACTCACCACTGCAAGAACGGTCACTGTGACACTGCTATTAGTGGTAGATTGCCCATCACTGACCGCCAAATGAAAAGTCAATAGAGTGCTGCTGCTTAATATTGGCGCCGTTACTGTTGTGACGGAAGATTGTGCGTTGGTTATGATTGCTGGCGTGCCCACTGGTTGGGTCCAGAAATAGGTCAAGGTTTGACCCTCTGCATCAGAGCCAGAGCCTGTCAGTGTAAAAATTGCACCACTGGCAACTGTGGATGAGCTGATTGTTGCAGTCGATGTTGGGGCTGTATTGGGTGGTGCAGGTTGTGGTAATAGCCGAACAGGCACCGTTTTGACCACTGTTGTTTGACCATCACTCACTGCAAACTGGAATGTTAAGGTTTTAGTGGCACTGACTGAGGGGGCTGTCGCCATTGCAATAGGCGCAGTTGCATTTGAAAGGATGGCTGTTGCGCCTGCTGTTGGGGGCGTATTGGGTGTTGCTGGTAATAGCCGAACAGGCACTGTTTTGACCACTGTTGTTTGACCATCACTTACTGCAAACTGGAATGTTAAGGTTTCAGTGGCACTGACTGAGGGTGCAGTCGCCGTTGCAATAGGCGCAGTTGCATTTGAAAGGGTGGCTGTTGAGCCTACTGTTTGAGTCCACAAATAGGTCAAGGATTGACCTTCTGCATCAGTGCCAGAGCCTGTTAGTGTAAATGCAGAGCCACTGGCAACTGTGGTTGAGCTGATTGTTGCGCTCGATGTTGGAGGGGTGTTGGGTGTTGCTGGTAATAACCTAACAGGCACCGTTTTGACCACTGTTGTTTGACCATCACCCACTGCAAGCTGGAATATTAAGGTTTCAGTGGCACTGACTAAGGGTGCTGTCGCCACTGTTATAGAAGCAGTCGCATTTGATAGGGTTGTTGTTGCGCCTGCTGTTTGAGTCCATAAATAGGACAAGGTTTGACCTTCTGAATCAGAACCAGAGCCTGTCAGTGTAACTGTTGAACCACTGGCAACTGTCGCTGGACTGACTCTTGCAGTCGATGTTGAGGCTGTATTGGGTGGTGCAGGTTGTGGTAATAGCCTAACAGGCACCGTTTTGACCACTGTTGTTTGACCATCACTCACTGCAAACTGGAATGTTAAGGTTTCAGTGGTACTGACTAAGGGTGCTGTCGCCACAGCAGTAGAAACAGTTGCAGTTGAAAGGGTTGCTGTTGAGCCCGCTGTTTGAGTCTCAAAGAGCACAACCATCGCCTACGGCTCGAGTTGAAAGGGTTGCTGTTGAGCCCGCTGTTTGAGTCCATAAATAGGACAAGGTTTGACCCTCAGCATCAGAACCAGAGCCTGTCAGTGTAAATGTTGAACCACTGGCAACTGTCGCTGGACTGACTCTTGCGGTCGATGTTGGAGGGGTGTTGGGTGTTGCTGGTAATAACCTAACAGGCACCGTTTTGACCACTGTTGTTTGACCATCACCCACTGCAAGCTGGAATATTAAGGTTTCAGTGGCACTGACTAAGGGTGCTGTCGCCACTGTTATAGAAGCAGTCGCATTTGATAGGGTTGTTGTTGCGCCTGCTGTTTGAGTCCATAAATAGGACAAGGTTTGACCTTCTGAATCAGAACCAGAGCCTGTCAGTGTAACTGTTGAACCACTGGCAACTGTCGCTGGACTGACTCTTGCAGTCGATGTTGAGGCTGTATTGGGTGGTGCAGGTTGTGGTAATAGCCTAACAGGCACCGTTTTGACCACTGTTGTTTGACCATCACCCACTGCAAGCTGGAATATTAAGGTTTCAGTGGTACTGACTAAGGGTGCTGTCGCCACAGCAGTAGAAACAGTTGCAGTTGAAAGGGTTGCTGTTGATCCCGCTGTTTGAGTCCATAAATAGGACAAGGTTTGACCCTCAGCATCAGAACCAAAGCCGATCAGTGTAAAAGATGAACCACTTGCAACTGTCGCTGGACTGACTCTTGCGGTCGATGTTGGTGGGGTATTTTCAGAAGGCGATGTCGATGAGGAACCACCACACCCTTGAAGCAAGATTATTCAACAACAATCCTATAATTTTTATCATGAACGTTTTATCTTATCTTAAACTCGCAACGCCCATTTAACTATTAGAGAATTTATTCATTATCGGTGTTGAAATCAGCGTATGAATGATCATAAGGCTAAGGTTGATTAACGATCCGTCCAAATAATGCACCCGTGATAAACATGATGATGCTATAAGTGACGGCAGGAATCGCCATTACTTCATTGCCGATGATTGAGCTTGCAACCACTAAGGCCAGCGTGCCGTTTTGTAAGCCCACCTCAAATCCAATGGTGATTTTCTGGGCTTGAGTAAGCTGCGCGAATTGAGCCAAGGCATAGCCTAAAATGAGCACACACACATTCAATGTCAGCGTGGCCAGTCCTGCCTGCGCAAAAAATGACAGCATGTCTTGCCTGTTTTTAATGATGATTAGAACAATGATCAGGGCTAAGAATGCGATGGAAAACCATTTTAATACCTGCTCTGCCTTCTTCGCAAAGCCCGCCCAGCGGGCTAAGACAATCATGCCCAGCGTCACCGGTATGACTGTAATAATAAGAAGTTGGATGATGGTTTTTAAGATGGGTAGCTGTATATCCGTACCACTCCCTATAAAATAAACCATGCTGGCGGCTATGATTAAGGGTAAGGTAAAGGGTGTGATTAAGCTCACCACTGCGGTTAAGGTGATTGATAACGACACATCCCCTTTAAACAAATAACTGTACATATTTGATGTGGCACCCCCTGGTGCGGTGGAGATGATCATCAATCCGACCGCTAATTCTGGCGGCAACCTAAACAATACAGCCAGCACAAATGCCACAAATGGCAGCAACAGCAATTGTCCTAAAATGCCGACAACAACCGCTTTTGGAGACAATAAGATTTGTTTGAAGTCTGCCCGAGTCAAGGTGAGACCCAGACCAAACATGATCAAAAATAATGAAAATGGCAATATGACTTGGGTTAATAAATCAGCTGACATGATGATTCCTCGATTGACTAAGCGAATTTTTGGTTCAGAAATTGGCAGACGGTCATTCTGCCAATAAAACCATTCAACGTGATTTTATTATACCGAGGCGATGATTTCCCCAGAATAAATCGTTTAAACATTAAATAGGAAGTGAATAACATCGCCATCTTGGACGATGTATTCCTTGCCTTCTAACCGTAATTTGCCATTTTCTCGCGCTTTGGTTTCACCTTTGTAGGTGATGTAATCCTCAAAGGCAATGATTTCTGCGCGAATGAAGCCTTTCTCAAAATCATTATGAATTTTAGCAGCAGCCTTGGGTGCTGAGGTATTGACGGGAATGGTCCAAGCTCGAACCTCTTTTTCACCTGCGGTGAAATAGGTTTGCAAGCCCAGTAAGCCATAGCCTGCATTGATCAATTTATGTAAACCGGGCTCTAAAATGTTCATTTCTTGCAGATATTCTGACCGTTCAGCCTCATCTAACATAGCAATCTCGCTCTCTAAATGCACGCTGATGGGTATAACAATTGCGTTATCTCGTTCGGCTTGTTGAACGACTTGGTTCAATAAGGGATTGTCTTCAAACCCTTCCTCAGAGACATTGGCAATGTACAACAGAGGCTTAAGTGTCAGTAAATTATAGAGTGCTAATTGAGCGCGTTCGTCGGCATCCATTGCCATTGTGCGCAACCATTGACCTTCAGCCAAATGTTTTTGTGCGCGTTTGAGTAAATCCAGCATATTCAGAGCGGATTTATCGCCTGAGCGTGTTAATTTACTGGTGCGTTCAATGCTTCTTTCAATGCTGGTTAAGTCTGATAGTGCCAGCTCGTAATTGATGATTTCAATGTCTTGCAAGGGATCGATTTGTCCTGCCACGTGAATGACATTGTCATCTTCAAAACAACGGACAACCTCAATAATGGCATCGGTCTCACGAATGTTCGCAAGAAACTGATTACCCAAGCCTTCGCCTTCAGACGCGCCTTTAACCAAGCCGGCAATATCAACAAACTCCATCACAGCAGGAATGACTTTTTGCGGTGACACAATTTGTGCTAACTGGTTTAATCGTTCGTCAGGGACGGGGACGACACCCACATTGGGATCGATCGTACAAAAAGGGTAGTTTGCTGCCTCGATCTGCGCATTGGTCAGAGCATTAAATAGCGTTGACTTTCCCACATTTGGCAATCCAACAATGCCACATTTAAAACCCATTTTGCCTCTCTCCTATTGAAGTATGATTTTATTCATCTGTTTTGGTGTGGATGGTATTCATGAACAATCCATAGTCGCCTTTTATCAATAGATCAAGCAATTGAGTCACCTCATAGATGCGATGTTCAATGGCTTCCCTATCTTTAGCAGGCGGTTTTGATAATACGTAAGGGGTGACATCATCGGCATAGCCGGGATGATCAATGCCGATTCGTAAACGCAGAAATCCATCGCCCTGAAGGTGTTTGATGCAATCGCGCAAACCATTGTGCCCCCCATGACCACCCCCAACTTTCAACCGAATTTGACTCGTTGGAAAGTCGAGCTCATCATGAGCAATTAGGATGGCGTCGATGGGTATTTTAAAAAAACGAGCGATTTTTGCCACACCGAGTCCATTTGCATTCATGTACTCACTGCTTTGAAAAAGCAAGACGCGACCATGGGCGTGTTCAAACACGCAATAGGCACCGTCAAATCGCGACTCAAACTTTAAGGTTAAGTTGTGCTGACGAAGCAATTCATTGATGAACCAGACGCCCACGTTATGTCGTGTCGCCGCATATCGCTCACCTGGATTGCCTAATCCAGCAATGAGTTTTACCGCCATATTTAAAATACCCTGTGGTATTCTAACGAAGCATTATGTACGTGCTTTACCCAATATGACAACGGCGTGATTGTACTCGTCACCGCCTTTTCTTAATGCTGACAACACCACGCCTTTGGGCAATGGAATTTCAGACATCTTCAAGGAATCACCCGCATTTAAATTTGCACAATCGATTTCAATCCGATCTGGCAGATTTTCTGGCAAACAATACACATCTAAGGTTTGCATCAATGGTGTCAACAAAGCCCCGAGCTTAACGCCAGGTGATTTGCTCTTGCCAACAAAGGCTAATGGCACGCGTTTGGTGATGAACTGGTTTTTAGTAATGCGCTGAAAATCAACATGAAGCAACTTATTCGCATAAGGATGCCTGTGTAAATCTTTAATGACCACCTGTTCAGATTTTCCTGCAATTTCCAAATCTATAATTGATGTGAATATTCGCTCATCTTTGGCCAAAACATTCCATAAGGTATTGTGTTCCAAAGTGACTGAAGTTGGGGTTTTGTTGCCCCCATAAACGATTGCAGGAACCTGCCCAGAATGACGTAGGCGGCGGCTCGCACCTTTCCCCACATCTGATCGGACTGTTGCTTGTAAATTAAACTCTGACATGCTCTACTCCAAGGTAAAAATAATTGATAATAGCTTTACACTTGCGACCAGTGTAAATCGGGCTGGCATTGTAACGTAAAATACCCACCTTGATATTTCAAAATTCACCGACTTTCCTTATTATTGCTATCAAAAGCATCAAAAACATGAATTCGCTCGTACAATCAGTCATGCACATGTCCAAATTTTTTGTCACTCCATCGAATCTTTACCCTGCTTTTCATTTTTTTCTGCCCAAATCCATCATTCAAGGTGTGGTCCTGGTCTTTTGTGGGTTTATATTTGGTACTGCGAGCGCCCAAACGCCTGTTTCCATTGATTCACTGGTGGCGGATTCGCCGCCTGGTGAGGTCAAACTTCAGTGGTTGCAGAATGAACAATATCGCTACACCCTTTACTGGAGTACGCGCTCGACCACGGCGGATGCTCTAACCAATTTTTATCGCTTAACTGAACATGACACAGACATCGATTCACCTTACTTTTTTGGCCCATTCCCTCGTGAAACCACGGTTTATTGGTCATTATGGGCTCATAAGGATGGTCAGCCATACCAGCACAGTACTGGGCAAACTTGGGTTTCTGAAGATGGTTTAACGGTTGAATCAGCCAATGTGGGTGGCCCTCAATGGCACTTGTTCAAACCCATTAGCATCACATTTACCCAAATCATCCAATCCTTGGATACGGGGACATTGACTATCCAACCGACCAAAGCCGACTTTAGCAACCAGTATCAAAACAGTGCAAGCGCTTTCAAAGTCCTCGCCAGTAGTGGATTCATCAGGATAAATAATCGAACGCTCAGCATAAATCCAAACGCTTTTTATCGCAGTGGTGTCAATCGCATTGGTACCAACCTGCGGTTTGACACCGAGTACGAAATACGTTTGGATCGCTTAATTGCCGGCGCCGCTAATCAGGCAAAAATGCACGACTACAGACTGATCACCTTTAGAACGCCGCCTCTCAGCTTATTCAGTTCGCAAACCCTACAAATCGAACAAGGCGTTGCAACCATTGACCCTGCTTTGGGACCTGATGAAAAAAAACGTTTAGACTATTCGCGCCAGCAACACAAAAAACATGTGCTCGATCAACAGCTAAGAACGTTTAGAGGTCGTGGGGTAAACATTGCCGTCATGGATGAAGGCATCCTAAAGCGCGATATAACCAATCATTCCGTTGCTTGGCGGCTCAAACAAATTGATGACCAGTTTTTGCGACCCTTAGGGCAAAGCCAACCATACAATCACGGCACACTGATGGCGCGATTTATGTTGGATTATGCGCCTTTGGCGACCTTACTCGACTTTCATATCTTTGCGGGTCCAGCACATACCCATTATTTCATCCAAAAGCAATTTAATGAACTCAATATCCCGCCCTATTACTATGCCAACTTAGCACGATCTCTGGGCGCTGATATTTTAAACGTTTCGCTCATCAGCCCTCAAGTGAGCCACCGCCTTGAAGATTGGGCAGAAGCCATCCACGATGGTTTGGTCATCAGTAAATCTCTTGGTAATAATTTAGATCATCCCAATGTGTGGCACAAGCAACAGTGTTTAGACCCAGCCAATTTACTGCCCTATTTTTATGATCTAAAATCCGCTGACGGCGCCATTGTCACCCTTCAGGCTGCTTATTTTAATAATGTGGAGTACAAAACCATTCGCGCCCGTGCGGACGATGCCAAAAGCTACACTTTGACTGTCTTAGAAACTGGATTAGGCGCAACTTCACAAGCGGCTGCAACCTTCTCTGGCATATTGGCGACCTTAATGGAAGCCAGCCGTTACTACAACCGCTCCTATACCCCCAAACAAATAGTCGCGCTGCTATTTGAAACCGCCATTGATATTGGCGAGCCTGGGGTTGATGACTTATTTGGACATGGTTTGATCGACTTAGACGCAGCACTTCAGCGCATTGAAAACGGTCATGCGCCATCAAGCTATTTATACCATTCACTCAGCCCACACCACCCCTTCACAAACTTCCGTTGTAGTTCCCCGCCCCCTTCTTAATTCTAAAACAACAGCGCTTCGTTGCACGGGCCTTGCCTTAAAACACGGTGTAAATTGTATAGTTGACAAGGAATCGACTACCAGTGCCTACCAATCACCTGTGCGCAGAATCCACAAATCCCACATTTATAATCGTTATGTTTGATAGAATATAACGCTATGAATGCAATCGCCCCCCCATCAGCCCCCAAAATCATTGACCCTTTCAATCGAACCATCGATTATTTAAGAGTTT
Source organism: Gammaproteobacteria bacterium (assembly GCA_965277775.1). Classification (GTDB taxonomy): domain Bacteria; phylum Pseudomonadota; class Gammaproteobacteria; order CAKMZV01; family CAKMZV01. Next base: position 940,996 of record OZ255843.1, read on the forward strand.
CAGTCACCGATCGTTGCAATTATCGTTGTAATTACTGCATGCCTGAACGGGGTTATCATCCAGAAGGGCATCACAGCGAATATCTCAGCTTTGAGGAGCTCCAATTTATCATTGAGTGCTTTGTTGAATTAGGCTTGAAAAATGTTCGCATCACTGGTGGCGAGCCTCTTGTGCGCAAAGGCCTCGAAGGCTTCATCCAGAATCTTTCTGGTATCAATGGGCTGAACGAAATTGCGCTCTCAACCAACGCCCATCGTTTAGAAAAGCATGCCGCTGGACTGGCAAAAGCTGGTTTAGATCGCGTCAATATTTCAATGGATTCGCTCATAGCCGAAAAATTCAAAGCCATCACCCGTGGTGGTGATTTAAATGCGGTGCTTTCAGGTGTTTATGAAGCTCAATGCGTGGGACTAAGCCCCGTTAAAATCAATTGTGTGGTCATGAAAGACGTTAATGACGATGAGATTGAATCCATGGTTGAGTGGGCAATCAATCATCACATCGACTTGCGATTTATTGAGATTATGCCCATCGGTTCGTCTGGCATAGAGTTAATGAAGCAACATTATCCATCCGATCTGATTTTACAGCGCATAGAACAGCATTTTGGTCAATCCCTCACCCTCACCACTGCCGACAAAGGCAATGGTCCGGCTCGCTATTACAAAATCTCCAATAGCCAAAATAAAATTGGGGTGATTTCTGCTGTTTCGCAGCATTTTTGTGAAACCTGTAACCGAGTGCGATTAACCTCCAAAGGGGTATTAGCATTGTGTCTCGGGCAATCGGACAGTGTCAATTTATTAGAACCATTGCGCCAGAACGTGTCTAAAGCAGTCATGAAAACAATCATATTAGAAGCGATCAAACGCAAACCTGAACGTCATTTCTTTCGTGAGAACGTTCACAACATTGAATTTCGCCAAATGGCGTCCTTAGGAGGCTAAATGATACAAGTTAAATTTTTTGCCTCAGTTCGAGAACAAATGGCGTGTGAAGGACTACAAATCGAAGAACGATTGCAAACCGTCGCCGATGTTAAACATTGGCTCAATGAGCATCATCACCCATTCAAAAAAATCAACCAAGACCAACTCTGCTTCGCCGTTGATCATCAGATGGCTCAATTAGATACACCGATTACAGCGCACAGTGAGGTCGCGTTATTTCCTCCTGTAACCGGCGGATAACCATGCTAAGCGTCGATGAAGCCATCGAGTTGTTGCTGGCGCAATGCCCACCACTGCCACAAGTTGAAGCAGTCCCCTTAGCGAATTTGCATGGGCGCATTTTGGCGTCAGACGTTTGTAGTTTGATTGACTCACCGCCAATGAACAACAGCCAAATGGACGGCTTTGCCTTACGTCAAAGCGACTGGCATAAACAAACAAAAATGCCCATTGCCATCACTTGTGCTGCTGGCGAACCGCCCAAAGACTTCCCTCAAAATCAAGTGGCACGCATATTCACCGGCGCTTTAATCCCCCATGGTGCAGATTGTGTGGTTATGCAAGAATGTTGCACAACCGATGCTGATGGGGTGCAAATAGCGGTAAAACCAACTTTGCATCAATTCGTTCGCTTTAAAGGAGAGGACATCAAACGCGGCGCAGTGATTGGACGCAAAGGTGATAAGCTGTCTGCTCAACACATCAGTTTATTGGCGTCCAGTGGTTTAACCCAAGCCCCTGTTTATAAACCTTTAAACATCCATGTTATCACTTCTGGCAATGAACTCATTGCGCCTGGGGAACCCTTAGAACTTGGACAAATTTATGATTCCAATACCCCCTTAGTCGTACACCAGATGCAGCAATGGAGTTTTAACGTCACCCGCGCGCATGTGATGGATGATTTAGAGCAGACCAAAGAAGCCTTGCTCAGTGCGAGCAAGCAGGCAGACTTTATCATCACCACAGGTGGAGTATCGGTGGGCGAAAAAGATTATATGCGCGCCGCCGTAGAATCCCTCGGCGAGATAATCGCCTGGAAAGTATTAATGAAACCGGGCAAACCCATCGTTATGGGTACCATTGGTTTAGCCAAATACATTGGCTTACCAGGCAATCCCGTTTCAGCTTTTGTTACGCTTCAAATATTGGCCAAGCCCCTACTCATGAAAGCACAGGGATTGGCAGAGCCAACCGCCCCACCTGCATTTGCCTTGGCGGACTTTCAACGAGATAAAGCCAATGAACGCCGTGAATTTTTACGGGCGCGCATCCAAAATAAGCAAGGGCAGTTGTATGCAACCATACACGACAAACAGCAATCTAACGCTTTGAGTGCCACCGTTTGGGCCAATGCCTTGGTCGAAATCCCAGAAAACTCAACCGTCGCTCAAGGAGATTTATTAAAATTTCATCGCCTAGACTGAACACTGTATAACCGCCTAAATTTGTCGTCTGCATCGCATCGACAATACTGATTAGACAGAAAATTTCATAACAAATTAAAATCGACCGCTAAACCACTTGGTTTTTCGCCTGCAAGCCACGTCACCACCAAACTATTTGTGAAATCTATTTATGAATAATGGTCTCAGACTAAAAGTAACGACTCGAATGAAATATCAATGTTTCAACTGAGCCTTGTCTAACATTCTTTTTCACTTTCGGTTTTAAACGAGATCGTAATAATTCATGGGCACAATGCCCTCAGAAATTTCGTGCCAATTGTTATGATTGCGTCAAAGTGCTGTATTTAATTCAGACGCTTTGACGTAAAATATACTGTTACTCATCTTTAAAAAAATCAATCTTTATCAATAATCAAATCAACAGGAGAAATTATGTCACCATTTGAACTCATATTCCCTTTTATTGCCATTTTTGCTCTAGTCATTGTTTTAACAGGCATAAAAATTGTTCCACAAAGTGAAAACTTTGTCATTGAACGATTTGGAAGATATACAAAAACGCTAAAAGCGGGTTTAAATTTTATTATTCCTGTCTTAGATAGAGTCGCTAGAAAATTAACAATCCTTGAGCGTCAACTACCTGAAAAGCCCCACGACGTTATTACAAAAGATAATGTAACCATTATTATTACCAATACCATTTTTTTTAAAATCGTTGACGCTGCCAATGCGACATATAAAATTAATAATTTAGAAAGTGCAATTAATAATGCTGTTACTGGAAGCGTACGTTCAATAATTGGCTCTATCGAATTTGATGAGGTCCAATCTCATAGAGATGAGATTAATAGGAAAATTAAATCAAGTTTAGAAAGTACATGCTCTGATTGGGGCATTGACATCACCAGAACAGAAATTTTAGATGTTGATGTTGATGAAAACACTAAGAAAGCGATGCAACAGCAAATTAATGCTGAACGTGAAAGAAGAGCTTCTGTCATGACTGCTGAAGGAAAAAAACAAGCAGCACAATTAGAAGCGGATGCAGAATTATATACAGCCCAAAAGCAAGCAGAAGCAAAAAGAACTTTAGCTGAAGCAGATGCTTATGCAACAACAGTCATAGCTGATGCCATAAATAAAAATGGTGAAGCTGCCATTGAATTCGAAATTAAGAAAAAACAGGTTGAAGCCGTTGGAAAATTATCGAGCTCAAATAATTCTAAGGTGATTGTTTTACCAAACGATATTATCGGGGCATTAAGTTCTGTATCAACATTCTTTGCTAAGAAATAACCATGTTATTTACGCTTAGCTTTTGGATTGCAATAGCCATTGTATTAATGGGGTTAGAGATACTCATAGGAACCTTTACAAGTCTGGCTTTTGGCGTATCAGCTTTGGTGATGGCTATGTTAATTTATGCATCTCCAAATTTAGTTACTTCGTGGGCTTTATTGCTTTTAATCTATGCCATAGTTGGACTAATATTATCAATTTTGATGTGGTATCTTTTTGGCAGAAAAAATAAAAGCCCAGATATTAATGAATAATCCTTTTTAATAAGTCAATCAATTGCATTTGGTCGCATCGCATGGATGCTTTCTGCGCTTGCACCTAATAGCAAGGCGGTGAGGCTGTAAAAATCTTTAAAAGTTAGAAGTAGTGTTTTTGAACGTCTTATTTATTCAGAAAAAAAACTGAATGCTATAAAATGTGTCTGCGTTGACAACGAACTATTAGAAAATCAAAAAGGAGGCATAAGTGAGAATCGGAATGTTAGTCAAACATCACATAGAAAAGATATTTCAATATTGTGAAGATGTAGATCCTGGTGAACTCAAAAGGCTTGCTAATGGAGACTATTCAAACGAAACTTTCGGAATAAATTTTCCATTCTGCAAAGAAACCTCTTTGATTTCTGAGGAAGAATACAAGAGGTATTGGAAGAGAATATATCGTGTAAGAAGAAAGACCGTGCGAGTCTCAAGCCAATGGTTTCGCCACCAAAAGCCAGCCTTCATCGATTATATAGTCAATAAGGGCATATCCAATCGAGCTACGATTAAACGTTTAATTGACGCTGATAATAATACTGAGAATACTCCTAAATCAAATACTCAAACTAATAGTAGGCACAACCGTTCTAGATCAAGCACTCAAGCAAATAGCAGATACAGAGGAAATGCCATTGGAAATGCTCAAAACCTCTTAGTCAGGAATATCTTAAGTAATCTTGGTGAAGAATCGTTCAACAATGAGGATTGGGAGAATACAAAAATACATTTCGAAAACAAATGTGCTTACTGTGGCTCAAAAGAACAATTAGTCATGGACCATGTGGTGCCTATCAACAGAGAATCGCTTGGAGAGCATAGACTCGGCAACTTGGTTCCGAGTTGCAGATCATGCAACTCGAAGAAAGGAAATAAGGATTACAAAGATTTTTTAGAAGGTAATGAGCCTCGAATAATAAAAATTAAAAAATATATGGACAGCAAAGAGTACAAGCCGTTGGGTGAAAATGAGCAGGCTGCAAAGATACTTAAAATAGCCTATAAAGAAGTCGCCATTGTTTCAAAAAGATATATTGAGATTCTGAATGAATTATTACATAACAAGTAACTCCGCAGACAGCTATCGCTAAGTTAAGCGTTAGGTTTCAATAATTATGAGAACAATCGGAACTATAGCAATCATTTATTTGTTAGTGGCTTATTTTTTAAGCTGGAGCCCTTTTGAGAAATATGAGCTGCATAAATTCTATAAAGACCCTCTATCTCCTGCTGCTGTTTTTATGGGTGGAACTTATGCTGGCATTGTTGACAGTTATAGTACTTGGGAAGAGTGTTTTGAAACTAAAGCAAGAGCTGAAAAGGATGATGCAGCGATTGGCTACACAAATTCGATTTTCAAATGTAAGAAAAAATAATTCCCGGAATTATTGTTCAAAGTATTGGGTTTATGAATAAACATGGTGACGTGTGGATATGTCGTTGCAACTCAGAAATTAATCATATACATAAATGAGATCAATCAAAATGAAGTACTCGATTTTAGTTTTGTTAGCACTTGCGCTTCTCGGATGTGCTACAGCAAATAAATTCAACAATGTCAAAATAGGCATGACTAAACAAGAAGTCATCGCTGTTCTGGGCAAGCCAACGAGCAAATCGGCCAAAGACGACAGGGAGTATCTTAACTACCGATTTTCTGAAACAACCGGTCATGCCTTTAAAGGATTCACAAACCCGTACTACGTTCTCTTGATCAAAGGTAAGGTGGATTCATTTGGGCGTTCTGGTGATTTTGAAGAATCCAAAACGCCCACGGTTCGGATAGAAATCGATGATAAAATAAATGACAAAGGTGGTAGAAATTTGCACATTGAACTTAAAAAGCTAAAAGAGCTTTTAGATGATGGCATCTTAACTGATGAAGAATATCAGGCACAAAAGAAAAAAGTGCTAAGCAAGTAATTTAAGTGGGTAAAAAACAAATTAATCGGTGACGCGAGTGAGGTCATACAAGCCAATGGTTATTGGCACAAAGCAATCGGTTCGTTTGGCTTTTTCAGATTAATATTTTCATACAATAAATAAGGAGTTTGTAATGAAAAAAATTCTAATCGCATTATTTGCGATTGCTTTTATAGCAGTGGTTGCCGCTGGCTTTTATTCATCGTATAAAGTGAAGGAAATGTTTAACCGTGGCGTGGCTGCTACTAATCATGCCTTTCATAAAGAACTGCCTATCTTGACAATGAAGGTCGGATCTTACGAAAAAAGTCATCTTACCAGTCGAGCACGAACGATCTTTGAACTTAACGGTACCGGGTACGAAAAACTCGACTCTGTGAAAATTGGCCTTATCCATGAAATTTATCATGGCCCATTTATGATAACTCCTGACGGCTTAAAAGTTGGTGCCAGTTATATTGTGACCAAGGTTGATCAAAACGAACTTAGCCAACATGCCAAGGAATTTCTAAATACCCTATTTCACAGAAAGGAGCCAATTATTGCCACGATGCATATTGGTTTTGACAATGAGGTTCATTTAGCTATTCGGGTTGAGGCTATCAATCTGGATTCGAAAATGATGGGTCAATCAAGTCACTCAAACAACTCAGATTTCAAACTGGATTTTGACGGACTCACGTTTGAATTCTCATCCAATGTAGGCGCAACAGACGTAAACGGTGAGATAGAAATTGGTGCGATCAATATTGAAGTCCGTGAAGAAGCAGAGCAGATATTTTCTCTTTATAGTAAAGCCTCTACCATTAAATTTGATGTTGACGAGTTATATAAAGGTATAATTTTGCAAGGGAATTTTGTAATGAACGTGCCAAGACTGACGCTAAAAGGCAGTAGCGACAGTGAAGTAATACTAGAGCCTATAGTCTTTTCAGCTACGTCTTCTGAAAAAAACGATAAATATGAAGGAGTAATGCAGTTTCTCATTGAAAATTTAAAACTGAAGTCACCGCAGTTAGGTGCCGAGCTTCCAAATTTTCAGTTAGATGTACAATCACAGTTATCTGGTATAGAAGTTGCTGATTTGAAAAATATTATCGATGCGAATAGTACGATAAATCAATCACTTATTTCAATGTTAAAAGACTCGAATCTAAAAGTCACTGGTGATGAATTAACTCAGCAGTACACTCACTACTTTAAAAATATTGGTGAATCAATAAAGCAAGGCCTGACATTTACTAACCAAATTGAGTTGCGTAGTAGTGTCGGTAAATCTCGAATTGATTTTAATCTTTATTACAGCAGTCAGCAACGTCTGGTTGAGCTTAATACACTGATGGATCTTGCCTCGTCTATTGATGGACTGTTAAAAATAAGTGTTAATAAAAAAATGATAGAGAAAACACCGTTGATTGATTTAATCGGGTTTCCGGTATCAATGGGTATTGCTATAGACACCAGTGACTCTTATGAAGCAGCAGCCGCATTAAATGGTGGTGTACTTAGTTTAAACGGAAATCCGTGGCCCTTGTTTCAGATGATGGGTCCAGCTTTGAATCAAACTCTACCGTGGAAAGTTAAATAGGAGTTAGCTATCGCAAAAGGTTGTGCCCGTCACTATTTGACGACGATGTTCAGCAAGCGGCCAGGTATATAAATGGTTTTAACAATGGTCGCATCTACTAAAAACTTGGCGACGTTCTCGTTTTCAGAAACAATTTTAATCAAATTTTGTTCTTGTTCATTGACATCCACTGTGACACGACCTCGAAGTTTGCCATTGATTTGAACGACTAATTCAATGTGGCTTCTTTGTAAGGCTTGGACATCAACCTCTGGCCAAGACGTTTCCATAATCAATCCTGGATGTCCCAATGCGGACCATAATACTTGGGCAAAATGTGGCACCACAGGCGATAACACCAGAACACAAATGTTTAACCCTTCCAATAAAATGGTTCTGTCTTGAACATTGTTGATTTCAAATTTGCTTAGGGCATTGAGCAATTCCATCATCGCAGCGATGGCTGTATTGAAGTGATGACGCTCACCAATGTCTCTGCTGGCTTTTTGCAGCGCCGTATGGATTTCAAAGCGAAGCATTTTTTGCGACTCAGTTAAGTCACCTATTGCTTTGGTCTCTTGCCCGACATTCATCTGGGTAATGCGCCACAGGCGACCAAGGAATCGGGATGCCCCCTCTACCCCAGCATCTGACCACTCCAAAGATTGCTCTGGTGGGGCAGCAAACATGGCAAACAATCGCACTGTGTCTGCGCCGTATTGATCGATCAAACGCTGTGGGTCAACCGTGTTGCCCTTCGATTTTGACATCTTTTCACCGTTCTTAAGCACCATGCCTTGAGTCAACAACTGCTTGAACGGCTCGTTGCCCTCAACCATGCCTCTATCACGCATCAGTTTATGAAAATAGCGCGCATAAAGCAGATGCAGTATGGCATGCTCAATGCCGCCAATGTATTGATCCACTGGCAACCACGGCTTGGCGTGTTCGTCTAACATGCCTGTTGTATGATCGCGGCTGCAGAAACGCGCATAGTACCAAGAAGACTCAAAAAAAGTATCTAAGGTGTCGGTTTCTCTTTCGGCGGGCTCACCGCATTGAGGGCACGGCGTGTCAGTAAAGCCCGCCATTTTTTTCAATGACGATCCTGAGCCATCTATTTGTACTTCTTCAGGCAGTGTCACGGGTAAATCGGAATCAGGGACTGGCACATGCCCACAAGATTTGCAATGAATGATTGGGATGGGGCATCCCCAATACCTTTGACGCGAAACGCCCCAATCACGCAATCTAAAGTTGACCCGCTTTTTACCCCGCCCTTGCGCCGTCAACTCCTGAGCGATGGCGTCAAATGCTTGAGAGAAATCCATGCCATCAAAGGCGCCACTCTGGCATAAGATGCCATGCTCGGTATAAGCCTGTGCTTGAATGTCGATGTCTTCACCATCGCTTGGTTTAATGACTTGGACAATTGGCAACTGGTATTTCAAAGCAAAAGCATGATCACGAACATCATGGGCAGGTACGGACATGACCGCACCCGTCCCATAACCCATCAACACAAAATTGGCCACCCAGATCGGCAATTGCTCACCCGTTAAAGGATGTATTGCTGTGAATGGCGTTGCCATGCCTGTCTTCTCCATGGTCTCCATGCTCGATTCAGCCACATCCATCTGGCGACACGTTTGAATAAAGGCTTCTAATTTGGGGTCTTTAATGTCTTTTAATAGTGGATGTTCTGGGGCAATCGCTAAAAATGATGCCCCCATTAAGGTATCAGGGCGTGTGGTGTAAACCTGCAGCTTTTCGCTGTTCTCAGCGACGACAAAATCAATTTCAACGCCTTCAGAACGACCGATCCAGTTGCGTTGCATTTGAACCACCGAATTTGGCCAATTAAGGTGATCTAATTCATCAAGCAGCTCTTGGGCATAGTCGGTAATTTTCAAAAACCATTGCAAAATTTCCCGCCGCTCTATAATCGCCCCTGAACGCCAACCTCTGCCATCAATCACCTGTTCATTGGCTAATACCGTTTGATCGACCGGATCCCAGTTGACCACACTTTTTTTACGATAGACTTGCCCGCTGTTAAACAATTGGATAAAAAACCATTGTTCCCATTTATAGTAATCAGGATGACACGTGGCGATTTCTTTTGACCAATCATAAGCAAAGCCCAATCGCTTGAGTTGGCTGCGCATTTCATCAATATTTTTGTAGGTCCACGTTGCAGGATGCACTTTATTTTTAATGGCCGCATTTTCCGCAGGCAGACCAAAAGCGTCCCAACCCATCGGTTGAAATACATTCTTACCTTGCATTCTCTGAAATCTTGAAATCACATCGCCGATGGTGTAATTTCTGACATGACCCATATGTAATTTCCCTGAGGGGTAAGGGAACATGGACAAACAATAGTACCTTGGCTTGTCGTCGGCAAGATCAGTCGAAAAACTGTCCTGTTGATCCCACAATTTTTGGACTTCTGATTCTATCTGTTGCGGTTTATATTCGGCGTTCATGGATTTTGGGTCGGCTTAAAATGAGGCGGAATTTTAACACGTTGAACCGCCATGGAATGGCAATAAGGCTTCCATCAAGCGGTTATTTATGTGCTTATGATTGCGCATCTAAAAATGGTTGGACAATCAATGGGGTGTAATGAATTAAATGTTTCAACACTTCGGCCTTTATGGCTTTTGCATCCAATGACTTTTGGCTGGCATACCACAATGCATTGTATGGGTCATCCAAATCCCTGAATCCTTTGTCAGTGGATCGCACAAAAAAATCATTAGGCACGTATTGTTTTTTTTCAGGTGGTAGTTTCGCCCATTTAAAACAGGTTTCGGGAAAATAAGGCATTGCCTCATTCAGCCCTGTTTGGCTGAGTTCAAAAAGATTTTGTAATTGTTCTCTGGCGTCATGTTGAGGAATCGCCTTAAGCCTCAATGACGATTGGGTGATGGACTCAATGACAAAATCGGTGTTTTTGCCTTGAGCACAACAGAACAGATGCCAAAACCAGGCTTGTGTTTTCTGTCGAGCATGCGGCTCCTTCATGACAAGCATCATTGGCTGTCCGTCCTGCAATAATAGGTCTTGAGCGTACAAACATACATGGTCATCAAGCCACATTCGTTCAAGCGGCGAAGGGTTTACGGTATCTAATTGGCCAAGTTTTGCAACAATCTCAGCCATTCGATTTTCAACTACCATCTTATCGACTGGGTGAAACATGGCATTCAACGACTTCATCGCCGCATCTTTGGGCAATTGGTGCAATAAATCCAGCGCTTCACGAAGCCATTGGCTGTCGTACATTGATTCCCACAGATAATGCTCTACCTGACGTTCTTTAGACCAAGGGATTTGAATGCCCTGATTGATAAAATAACTGCGCAATGGGTTTTGCCAAAACCGCACGAGCCCCTCTAAGGGGAACAGCGACTGGTTCAAATGTAGCGGAGTTTCCTCATTGGTGGCTTCAGGTATGACAGTAGGCTCATCGAGAGATTCATGCTCTACAACCGACTCATCAATTGGCGCATTAGCAACCGCTTTGGTCTGTGAATTAATGCTTTGATCTTGACTTAACTGTAACCATTGTGGGGGCATTATCTGCAGCAAGGGGTGCATGATTAGATTGATTTTATCCTCAGCGTAGCTCAGTATTAATTGATTCTGTGTGGCGCACAACACCTGCAATAGACAACTTTCGGCAGAATGGTTTTTGGCCGCGTCCGTCATGCGTGGATGATGTCGCCTTAGATCAAATTGTTTGGCATGACGCGTCGTTCTCAGTGCCGTACTTCCCATACCCAGAATCATTTGGAAAGGTCTTGGAATGCCTTGAACATTGCTTAAATCGACAAAGGCAAGGCGACCTGAATTGGCTCTAAATTGTGGCTTTTGTTTGATAAAATCTGCTAATCCATTGACCACACATTCCCAAGAAATCAAAGGAAGCGCCAGGTTCGATGGGCAATTTGATTTCCACTGATCAATTGTGGCTGTAAAAGATTCCACCATGGTTTGATCTTCACCATAGACTGTTTTCACTAACATTATCAAAGAGGACTGCCAATCACTGAGACTTTTGGGTTGGTTTGACTGCTCAACCCATTGAATAAGCTTCTGGATGAAAATACTCAAATTTTGAATGTTTTCAAAATCGTTAACGTTCTCGGGTAATGCCACAATATTGTCTGCAATGGGTTGACGTTCTTGAGTCAATAAACCCGCATACAGACTGCTAAGCCCCTGGCGCCAGCTGAGACCATGCGTGTCTTGCAGCGTATTGACCCCAGAACGCACCCCCAACTCAAACAACTGTTGCAATAGTAACTTCAATACGCTGTTAGAGCACTTCGTTTGCTGTTCTAACAGTGGGTTCAATAGCCACAATTCCCAATCATTAAAGCGACCAGCAGGCGTCTTCAAAAGCTGTAACAAGGTCATGAAATGCAATGACTCCTCATCATAAGCCTGCTGATTTATCGAGTATTCAACATCATAAAAAACCGCAGGAATCAATGGCGCGTATTGCTCAATATTGGATAAAACAATTGCGCAATCATGCAAGGCGCAGTGTGGATTTTCAGTTAAAAATGCACTGACCTTGATGCGTGCAACCTGCAATTCATCATAGGCGGATTGAGCACGGATGAGTTGCAGCGAATCATCTGGGACAAAAGGCTCGTCAATCGCCGTGTCCGCCATAATGGATCTTTGTAATTGTGCCAAAACGGCATCACCTATGGGTTCATCTGACACAGCATTGTCATCTGCGCCCAGTTCTATGAGTTGTTCAACAAACAGTGCCGTCTCTGACCCCCATGCCGTTAGGATTGGATTATTGAGGTAAATGTGTTGCTCAGGATTATCTGTAAATTGGTTGAGTCGGCTTTGGCGCACGCGATCTGACCAGTATTCTTGTGAGGGATTAAATACAAATAGTACAACCTCCAATGATTGACTTAATTGATTCAATACGTTCAGAACATCTTTCTCCATATTGGCCTCAGCCACCACAAGGAGGGTGTTACCAAAATTCGCAACGAGCGCGTCTTGTTGCGCCTTGGTCAATTGCGACAATTTTTGATTTAATTGCTGTATTTGCGCAAATAATGGCACTGAATCTTGTTCATGCTCGAACAAGTGTTGCCACAATTTTTGCTGCCACGCCTCATCATCACCCAAAACTAAACGAGTCCCTTTTTGCCAACACAACAGCCAATCTTCACGTTCCTTTTGATAGCCATCAAATAGCGCAGCAAGCTCGCTCGATAGCAACCAACACTGTTCCTGAACGTCCCCGCCTCTTTGACAATAGTCGGTTAGTTTTTTTTCATCAATGCGATTCAAATAATCAAATATTCTCCAGCGCAGAATCGGCACAGAAAAATTTTTACTATAAGGGACTTTTAACAACTGACTGAGCGTGTCGATGAGCGTGCTCTGATGCAGCCTTTTGGTATTTGCCAACACCGATAATCGCTGGCTGAGCGCATCAGACAACCACTGCTCAACAAACATGTTGGGCACAACTAAGTTCAATGGCACCAGAGGCGTAGTGGTTTTGCGAGACAACTGCTCTGCCAAACCATCGGCTAATGAAACAAAATTATTGATGTAATGAATTTGCATTTTCGCTATGTCAATATCGACAGCGATTCGGTGAATTGAGTGCAATAGGCCATCATTTGGATTGATACCAATCTACAATCAATTCCACCAATTCTTCTGCGTAGAAATCACGAAAAAAATGATCAGCACCGTCTATGATTGCCGTTGGGTGATGGGGACTCTTTTCAGCCAACCCCTGTGGCAGAGCTTTGGCTAAGGGATCCTCATTGCCATAAACCACCAGCACAGGTTTTGAGATTTCTGCTAAAACGGTGGGCGTGTCTTTGCGTTTATCATCTCCTAAATACGACATCACAGATTGCGCAGAAACTTGCGTTTCACCGCAATGGAGGAAAGCATCAACGGCCTTTAACGCCTGCGGTTGACCCGATTTCACTTGCTGCTTCGCCCATTTTAATTGTTTGGCTTGTGCTGCATTCAACTGACCTGAAAAGGTCAGGGGCGCGATCAAAACCACCTTGCCTTGGATGGCAGAATGATTCTCAGCATAGAATTGGGCGATTTGATGCCCGCCACGCGAATGTCCTAAAAGATGGATTTTCTCAACCCCCTGCTTTTTCAACCAGACCATCCATTGTTTTAACTCCGCTTTGGCATCTTCATGTTGATGAAAGTGCTTGCTGTTACAAGCAAATGGGCCTTTGCGATCGTCTTGCTCCAAAGACAAGTTAATCGACAGTGAGTTCAATCCATACTCAGCAAGCAAAGCTTGTAATTCTGAAATGATTTCAGAATCATAATGTGAAAGCGTGCCATGTAAAAGCAAGACAACGGCATTGCCTGGCAACTTCTGATTACCTGAAAGCACAATCTTGCCGCTCAATGTTAGATCTTTAAAAGGGAGGGAAACAGCAGTCTCAGATGCCCAAGTCAATGGGGACAATAAGATGAAGAAGATTAGGATTAGGCTTTTCATCTGTGTACTTGAATTATTAAACCATTAGACCAACGAAAAAACGGCAACCCCGTGCCAGTCCTTACTCATAAACAAGAACGGCAGCCTGAGTCAGAAAATAACAAAGCAGACACCGACATTGATCGCGCACATCTTGTGCACTCAATGATTTGTTGAAAATAAGCTTGATGAAAACTGTAAAACCAGCAAGTGGTGGAAACAGATCCGCGTCTTTACGCCATTGCTTTTAGGCGACCATGTAGCCGTGAAATGTCGCGAGATGCTTTGTTGTTTCTAAAAATGCCTTTAGCACTGGCTCTTGACATTTCAGATTGCGCCAACTTGAAAGCCGAATGCGCTTCATCTTTTTGACCTGCTTCAATGGCAACGTCTGTTTTTTTCATATAAGTTCTCACACGAGAACGAATGGTTACATTGTGTTGGCGTCTGATTTCCGCTTGACGCGCCCGTTTAATTGCTGATTTTATATTAGCCACTTTGACTTACTCCTGCCTGTTATTCATAATTCACCGACCCGCTCCAACAAAGCTGTCCGACCGAGGGAAGGTATTGATAATGGGCGCTCATTATACATTAGAACCCCCATTAAATGGCTGGATGATAACGAAGCAATGACAAACCTTTTTAAGCATACAAATCATTGTGAATCATACCCTTTCAACCTCCCAAAATCGCTTGCAGGTGCAGAGTTCAATATTCAATAAACAGCAATGGAACTTTCGGCTATCTAAGCCTATATAGTGCTCAAGAATGCTTTTTTAACCAATTAGAAAATTGTTCTTCTGAAATTTCATTACACGCCAGAGCCACCATATTTGTCACGATTTCGTGTTGAGGCGGAGCACAAGTAATTCCATTCAATTTTAAAAAAACAATGGCTGAAAGATATGCAGTGCGTTTATTTCCATCCAAAAAAGCGTGATTTTTTGCTATTCCAAAAGCATAATTTGCAGCCAAACTGTATAAATCTACGACTGCTTTATTGTACAAATATGAATTTCTGGGACGAGCCAGCGCAGAATTTAATAAGGCTTGATCACGTACTGAACCCTCTATTTCACCAAAAGCACCAACCAACATGTCGTTAAAAATGATGATTTTTTGATCATCAAGCCAGATTGGCTCATTCATCTCGTGGAAAGGGCTTTTAGCGCATCCTTATCTCGAGCAATAACCTCCTCGGCAATATCCATTGCATTTGCAAATGCTGGGTCATAAGGGGTTAAAAGCAAGCCACGAGTCGTTTCTACCACGTATAGCGTATCACCCTCTTGCACACGGAGTTTATGAAGCACTTCTTTAGGAAAAGTTGTGCCAATTGAATTACCCGTTTTTCGAAGTTTTAAAGTTTTATTCATAGACCGTATGTTATTACAAATGTCTCATTTATGCAAGTTATTTTTAATATTTGAGCTTGTAAAAACCATTCTTATGGTTCTTTATGATGGCGGAGGCATCATGCATTCTTAGTATGAATTACCTTTGATGACTCCTCTTCAGACATGCTTTTAATTAGCTCTTATGTCACTTCAAAAGCGGCATCAGACCATCCTAACTTTAAAAGACACCTCTACTCTCTTACAGTTTCAGCTAAGATACTATCCATTACTGCTCATTATGCTATAGGGCTTATCTACTCGTAGAAGGGCCTGCTGTTTAAAGTGTCTGGACGATGGAGAAGCATTCACAATTAGATGAAGGGCATACATGACGCTCATTTACTCAACAGGCTAAATTACCAAACTACCAGCTGAAAAATCATACCATTAGACGTGCTAATTAAAATGGATTACAACAACTAGGGATTTTGATATAATCGACGTTAAGTTACTGTAGCAATGCTATCAAAACACATTCATTCTTAAATACATAGGAGACAGTTTATGAAGACGCCTGCTAAAGAATTAAGTTCAAAGGATAAATTGATACGATTACAAAAACTAGCTAAGGAAATGGAAACTATACGTAGCATTCCCTTATACAGTCCAAACAATGTTGAGTCAAAACCCAATCCCAAAATTATTACCTCACCCAGTTCAGACCCTAATTTCTTTACGTTAAAAAATCATGCCTAATTGGCATGAAATAAGCAATTCATTATCGGTTGATGTTCTCCGTAAAAAGTACGTAAAAGAATTATCCGATTATACAGAACGACCCACGATAATTTATTATTCGGGATTTTTACATCAACCTGCTGGTGATTTCAGCATAAATGAAAGAGACAAGCTAGGGTTTATGTCTGTCATTCATGAATTAGAATGTGAAAACGGACTTGATTTAATCCTACATACGCCCGGGGGAGATATTGCGGCAACAGAATCTTTAATCAGATATCTGTATTCAAAGTTTGGTAAAGAAATTAGAGTGATTGTCCCTCAATTAGCAATGTCTGCAGGCACCTTAATTGCTTGCTCAGCAAAATCAATCGTGATGGGCAAACACTCCAGCTTAGGACCAATTGATCCGCAGTTGGGTAGGTTCTCTGCATCTGAAGTTATAGCTGAAGTTAATCGAATATACAAAGATATCGAAGAGGATCCAAATAGAATTATATTTTGGAATCAAATTCTTTCGCAATATCAACCAGGTTTTATTGATCAATGTGAGAAAGCAATCAGCTGGTCAAAAGAATTAGCTGAGGAATGGTTGAGCAATAATATGTTCGATGGGGAAGAACACTCCATAAAGAAAGAAAAAATAGAAAAAATTGTGCAAAAACTGTTAGATACCTCGGTTAATTACGTCCATAATAGACAGATCTCGATAGAGACCGCACAAAAAATAGGTTTGAATATTGAACCCTTAGAAAGTGATCAAACTCTTCAAGACCTCGTTCTATCTGTTCATCATGCAGCCATCCTCACCTTTTCTCTCAGCTCTGTTATTAAAATCATTGAAAACCAAAATGGCGTGTCATTTCTGAGCGTACATAATTGATGGCATTTAAATTTTTATCAAATTGATAAAGATCAATGCCATTTTGATTGGCGCCATGTAGAGGGAGAAGTGCATTTTGTCAGATGGTGCCTCCTGTAGGACTTGAACCTACGACCAATCGATTATGAGTCGACTGCTCTAACCACTGAGCTAAGGAGGCTTGAAGGGGGCTATTATACCCAATCGAAAGCGGATTTCCGTGTCAATACGGCGGTGAGTTGAGTGGTTGCCGTGCTGTCATTGCCTTGGCCTTCTGTGTGTCCTTATTGGGAGAAAGGACATTGACGGCTTTTACAAAAATAGATTAGAATAAATTGTGCTCAGGGATACGCGATTGCTTCAAAATCAGCGTGTTTTTGCTTGGTCTGTTGACCTCAACATCAATTATTGGAATGCCCTATGAATGACAATGTCTTGGACTCAAATCTCATTGAAGAGCGGATGTTCCCGCCGTCAGAAGCCTTTAAGAAACAAGCCAATTTAAATGAAGCCGCATTGCAGAATCTTTACGATCGGGCTGCAGCGGACCATGAAGGTTTTTGGGGGGATTTGGCCAATGAGCATTTAGAGTGGATCAAACCTTTTTCACTAACCTTAGATGCGTCCAAAGCGCCGCACTTTAATTGGTTTTCGGACGGCACTATGAATGTATCGGCCAATTGCATTGACAAACATTTGCCTCAAAGAGCCAACCAAACGGCCATTATTTTTGAAAATGAAGCGGGTGAGTCAAAGGTTTATACTTACCAACAGCTTCATCAAGCTGTGTGTCGATTTGCGAACGTTTTGAAAAAGCATGATGTGCGCAAAGGCGACCGAGTGGTCATTTATATGCCCATGACGGCTCATGCAATATTTGCTATGCAAGCATGCGCTCGAATTGGGGCAACGCATTCTGTGGTGTTTGGCGGGTTTTCAGCCGAAGCGTTGCGCGATCGCATTGAAGACGCGGGCGCAAAGGTTGTGATCACGGCGGACGGCAGTATGCGCGGCAACAAGTTGGTTGAGTTGAAGGCTTCGGTTGACGCTGCCTTAGCCAAAGGCAACACTTCGGTGACTTCGGTGATTGTTTTAAAGAACTCCCAGAATGTGATTGAAATGCAGCCAGATCGCGATGTCTGGTGGCACCTAGCTGAAGCGGGTATAAGTGAAGAATGTGCGCCTGTAGCGGTTGATGCCAACCACCCGCTATTTATTTTATATACCTCAGGATCAACAGGTAAGCCCAAAGGCGTTCAGCATTCCAGTGCGGGTTATTTATTGAATGCTAAGCTGACTATGGAATGGGTTATGGACATCAAGCCTGATAGCGATGTTTTTTGGTGTACGGCAGATGTGGGTTGGATTACTGGACATTCTTATGTGTGTTATGGACCTTTGGCGTGTGGCGCAACTGTGGTAATCTACGAAGGCGGACCAACGGTGCCCGATGCAGGACGATTTTGGCAAATCTGCCAAGATCGGAATGTCAGCATATTTTATACAGCCCCAACGGCTATCCGTGCGCTCATGAAGGCGGGCGAACATTTTCCACGCAGTTATGATTTATCTAAAATTCGGTTATTGGGAACGGTCGGTGAACCTATTAATCCCGAAGCTTGGATGTGGTATCACCAAGTCATTGGCCAAGAAAAATGTCCCATTGTGGATACGTGGTGGCAAACAGAGACGGGGGCAAATATGATCGCACCCATTCCTGGGGTCACAGTCACCAAACCGGGGTCGTGTACGCGACCCCTACCCGGCATAGCCGTGGCCATTGTTGACCAACAAGGGCAGATGATCGATCAACCCAATCAAGGCGGTGCTTTGGTGATTACTAAACCGTGGCCGTCCATGTTGCGAACGGTGTACAAGAATGATGATCGCTACATTGACGCTTATTGGTCGCTATTTGACCATCGCTACTATGTTGCTGGCGATAATGCCCGTTTTGATGAATCGGGCTATTTCTGGATAATGGGTCGTATGGACGATGTCATGAATGTGTCTGGTCACCGCTTAGGGACGATGGAAATTGAATCAGCATTGGTCAGTCATACCAGCATTGCCGAGGCGGCGGTTGTGCCTCGACCCCACGATATTAAGGGCGAAGCTGTGATGGCTTTTGTTATTCCGATTGGTCCACGCCCTGAGGGACAAGCAGCGACTGACCTGGCTGCTGAACTCAGAGCCGTTGTCACCAAAGAAATTGGCGCCATTGCACGCCCTGATGAGATACGATTTGTGGATAATTTACCCAAAACTCGATCGGGTAAAATCATGAGAAGACTGCTTAAAACGGTATCCAAGGGCGAGGAGATTCAATCAGACACTTCCACCTTAGAGAACCCAGACATCATTGATCAAATGCAATCAAAGGGCTATTGATTGAACATCTATCAATCGCTGTTTAGTTTGCGGGGCGCGTAATATCTAACGTATAATTAAGTTATGAGGCAGTATTTCATACCCGAATATTTTAAACGTCAGGGTTTATTAAACAGCAGAACAATTTTGTCTTTTTTGCTGTTATTGCTGTTATTTTCCAATGTCACTCCCCTTAATGCCCAATCCTGTCATTGGGTCAGTTATGATCAGAGCATGTCCGATGATAATGTCGCTCCCTGCCATGACACAGCTGAAGTCACCTGTCAGTGCCTGCTTTTAGCCACGTTTGATTATCCTGGCACCATGACGCTTGCCTTACCCGGTGCGCCTTCCTATAATCGCGGGGCTTTAACCGTCCCTGACGATGCAACCATTGATCGCGCTATCCGCCCTCCCATCGCATAAATCCAATCTGTTCTAGGACACTTGTGTGTCCATCCTATGCCTTAATCTTATTAGGTATCTCAAAACATTTGACAAAGGATTATCATGAAAGGATTATGTGTTGTGTTGCTGTTTTTATTAACAGCGTGTTCACTACCAAACAAACCTGCTGAAAAAGTTATACAGCAGACAATTAAAGAAAAACTGGATGGCGAAATTACTTGGTGGGATGGTGATCAACCTCCCCCAGAAGTACGTCAGAAAGTGACAGAGCTATTAAGCGATGACGTACGACTGGCAGATGCCATTCAAATTGCCTTACTGAACAGTAAAAAGGTTCAGATCATTCTGACTGAGCTGGGTGAAAACCATGCGCGAGCGATGCAGACAGCTTTGCTGTCAAACCCTGCATTAGATGCGACTTTTATCAATGGTTCAGAAATTCGCCAAGAGTATGAGGTGACTTGGAGCTTCACTTCGTTATTTACTTTACCGGCACGCCAAGACCGAGCAGATGCCATGTTTGACCGCAGTCAAAAACAAGCCATAGAATCGTTATACGATTTTACCTATGAAGTTAATCGGCAGTGGTTTAAGGTGGTCTATTTGAAGCAAAAATTAGGCATAGAATCTTTATCACTTGAGGCCATTGAAGCGACTTATAAAAGTACGGAGGAAATTTATCGCGCTGGCAATACGTCATTATTGGAATTAAATGCCAGCAAAATTGACCATCAATTGGCTGACATTCGCTTTGGTTTATTACACAATCGATATGTCTCAGAAAAGGAGCAACTGGCTATCCTACTCGGTGTTGACGTCGATGCGTTGTCGGTGCCCGATTTTTTACCAAAATTACCAATAATTGCTTTGAATGTGCCTGATATTGACACGCAAGTTATTAACAATAATTTGCGCCTGCAAGCCTTAAAAAATTCTGAAACAGCACTGGTTAGTGCTCTTTCAGAACAGCAAACGAAACGAACCTTTCGCGATTTAGAAGCAGGCCCTGTGGTCGATATTGATGGTGGTACTACCGACTATGGTGCGACGCTTGAGTATGAAATTCCTATTATTAATACTGGTGGGACGTATCGAGCAGAACTGAGACACAGCTTGCGTAAAAATCGACTGATGCAAGCTCAAGTCACTTTAGAACTTCAAAGAGCCGTAAAAAAAGCCCAGCGTAACTTGAAAATTGCACGTGAAACGGTCGATACTTTGCTGACTGAGGTAACACCTGCTCAAATAGAACTGGAGACAGAATCCTTCAAATTCTACAATGCAATGCAGTTTGGCATTTTCAAACTACTCAACTACTATAGACAAGGCAATGAGCGCAGAATGGGGTTCGTCTCCATGCTTCATCAATACTGGTTAGCAAGAAGCCAACTCGAAGCCTTAGTTTTAGGCATTAACCCACAATCATCCATGGAACCTGAAGTCACCGAAGGGGTGGCTGCAAACACAGAAGGAGAGCACTAATCATGTCTAATAATAATCGACGTTTATTCCTAAAATCAGCTTTGTCAGTCTCAGCAAGTGGGTTGATTTTAGCGCCACAAATTGCCTCTGCGAATGAAGCCAAAATCAATACAAAATGGCCCAAATCGTCCAGCGGTCGATACACCAATGTCAAAGGATTGAACCCTGGCGTGCCTGGCAAAGATTACACGCCAACGATTACACCTGGTGGCAGCACCTTACCGTTTAAACTTGTTGAAGGTGTCAAAGTCTTTCATTTAATTGCGGAAGAAGTTGATCATGTTTTTACCAAAGGATTAGAAGCCAAATGCTGGGGCTACAATGGTCAAGTACACGGTCCAACCATTGAAGCTTGTGAGGGCGATCGGATTCGCATTTACGTGACCAATCGCTTGGATGCACCCACGACCATTCATTGGCATGGATTTTTCCTGCCAAGTGGTATGGACGGCGTTGGCGGCGTGAGTCAACGTAGCATTAGAAAAGGTGAGACTTTCAAGTACGAGTGGACGATTCGTCAACATGGCACCTTTATGTATCACGCCCACCATGATGAAATGACCCAGATGAGTATGGGCTTGTTGGGCATGTTTGTGGTTCATCCCAGAGGTGTAACTCGATCTCAGCGTCCTGATAGAGATTTTGTTATGATGCTGAGCGAATGGAAAATCAATCCAGGAACACGACGACCCGATCCGAATGAGATGCTTGATTTTAATCTGCTCACCATCAACGGTCACTGCTTTCCAGGCACTGAAAATTTGATCGTTAAGCAACACGATAAGGTGCGCATTCGCATTGGTAATTTATCTGCCATGAGCCATCATCCCATTCACTTACACGGCTACAGCTTTAACATTGTTGCCACCGATGGCGGTGCCATTCCTGAAGCAGGGCAATGGCCAGAAACCACTGTTTTGGTACCAACAGGCAGTTCTCGTGACATTGAATTTCGGGCAGATGCTGAAGGAGACTGGGTGATGCACTGTCATATGACGCATCATGTTATGAACCAAATGGGACATGACATTCCCAATGTCATTGGCACGGATCCTAAAGTGTTTGAAAGAGCGGTTGCCAATATTTTTCCTAATCTCATGGCAATGGGTGAACATGGCATGGGGGAACACGGCATCCATATTGAACGAGGTCATATGCAACCACCCGCTAATTCGATTCCAATGGTCGGCGCTTGGGGCGCTCACGACTATATTACCATGGGCGGATTGTTTACCATTCTAAAGGTACGTAAACATTTAAACAATTATGATGACCCTGGATGGTATAAAGTTCCTAAAGGCACACAAGCTGACGTTGCTTCAAAGGCAGATTTAAACAGGGATGGCATTGTGGGTTAAATTCAGCTAAAGAAAAAATAAGATGACTGGGTGGAACGGCTGTGATTTGTGATATTATTATGCAATAGGTCACAGAGCATTTCAGGGGGGATTATTGCGTCTATAATACGCATATTCTGGAACCCCCAAACCCTATAAACATCACATTTACGGAGACCAAAACCCATGAGAGTTACAGTTTCAAATCTGTCAGTTTCACAAGATTTGTATCAATTGATCAATGAAGAAATTATGCCAGGCACAGGCGTTGAAGCCTCGCACTTTTGGTCTTCAATGGACCGTTTATTGCAAGACTTCATGCCGCGCAATAAGGCTTTGCTTGGCAAAAGGGATGAACTACAGCAACAAATCGATGCTTGGCATGTAAGCCACCCCGCTCCGATTGATATGGCTGAATACAAGCAGTTTCTTAAACAAATTGGTTATATCGTACCCAAGGGTGAGGCATTCAAAATTGACGTTAAAAATGTGGATGAGGAAATTGCCGAAATCGCTGGACCTCAGTTGGTCGTCCCAGTCAGCAATGCTCGCTACGCGCTCAACGCCACCAATGCGCGTTGGGGTTCACTTTACGATGCCTTATACGGCACGGATGTCATCGATGAGGCAGAGGGCAAAGAACGTGGCTCTGAATATAACGCTAAACGAGGTCAAGCCGTTGTTGATTATGCCAATGATTTCTTAAATCAATACCTGCCCTTGGAACACGGTGGATACCAAGACATCACTGATTTCAAAATACAAGGCGGCCAATGGTTGGTCACCCTTTCTAATGGCCGTTGTACCCAGCTACAAAACGCAGAGGCTTTTGCGGGTTATAAGGGCGCTGTGGATGCGCCAACCGTCGTTTTATTGAAGCACAATCATTTACACATTGAATTACATTTTGACCGCAACCACCGCATCGGCAGCCAAAGCCCTTCTGGCTTAAAAGATGTGGTTTTAGAATCGGCCATTTCAGTCATTCAAGACTGTGAAGATTCAGTTGCGGCGGTTGACGCTGAGGACAAGGTGGGCGTTTATCGAAATTGGTTGGGTCTAATGAAAGGTGATTTAACCGCAAACATTGACAAAAATGGTACAGCCTTTGTCAGGCGTTTGAATGAAGACCATCATTACACATCTCCAACAGGCGATGATTTGACGTTGCCGGGTCGCTCCATGTTGTTGGTGCGCAATGTCGGACATTTAATGACGAATTCCGCCATAACCACGGCAAATGGCGATGAAATCCCTGAAGGCATAATGGATGCAATGGTGACGGCTTTAGCGGCCATGCATGATGTGAAAAATAAGCGTTTAAATTCAAGAAAAGGCAGTATTTACATCGTCAAACCAAAAATGCACGGCCCAGAAGAAGTTGCTTTTTCTGTGGATCTATTTGCGCGTGTTGAACAGATTCTCGGTTTGCCCGAATACACCCTAAAAATCGGGATAATGGATGAAGAACGCCGAACAAGCGTCAATTTAGCCGTATGTATCCGCTTGGCCAAGTCGCGGCTGATCTTTATCAATACGGGCTTTTTGGATCGCACTGGGGACGAGATTCACACCAGTATGTTGGCAGGCCCCATGATCCGTAAAGGGGAAATTAAAAATGCCAAATGGATTGCGGCCTACGAAAACAATAATGTTGATACAGGATTGGCTTGTGGATTGCAAGGACACGCTCAAATTGGCAAAGGGATGTGGGCCATGCCTGACGAAATGCAAGCCATGATGGCAACCAAGGCAAGCCATCCTAAATCAGGCGCCAATACTGCATGGGTCCCTTCACCGACTGCGGCCACTTTGCACGCCATACATTATCACGAAGTAGATGTATTCGCCGAACAAGCAAAACTGAAAAATCGGACGCCTGCTGCCATTGATGATATTTTAACCATCCCATTAGCCCCCAACACCGATTGGTCTGCTGCGGACATCCAAAATGAAGTGGAGAATAACTGTCAAAGTACTTTGGGCTATGTGGTGCGTTGGATAGACCAAGGCGTAGGTTGCTCAAAAGTATTGGACATTAATAATGTGGCTTTGATGGAAGATCGTGCCACCTTGAGAATTTCTTCTCAGCACTTAGCCAATTGGATTGACCATGGGATTGTTAGCGAAGCCGAAGTCTTAGCCACGCTTAAACGCATGGCCAAGGTGGTTGATGAGCAAAACAGTGATGACCCGCTTTACCAAGCCATGGCGCCCGAGTTTGATGGCGTCGCTTTTCAGGCGGCTTGTGATCTCATTTTTAATGGCAAACAAGAAGCCAACGGTTACACCGAACCGCCCTTGCATCGACGTCGCATAGAACGCAAAAAACAAAACAATTAGGACTTGTAAATGACACACCAAACATATAGAGGCAGTTGCTTATGCAATGGCATTCGCTATGAAGTGGATGTGATACAAAGTCAGCCAGGTCCTGGACACTGTCATTGCTCGATGTGTCGAAAATTTCATGGTGCCGCCTTTGCAACCTACGGCGCTGCGAAAAAAGCAGATTTTCGCTGGGTTTCTGGGCAAGATTTATTAAAGAGTTATGCCGCTGAAAATGGCACTATCCGCCAATTCTGTGGTCAATGTGGTGCCAGTTTGATATTTGCAGAGTCCGCTGAAGCCATGCACGAGGTCGTTGAATTTGCCCTTGCAACCTTAGATGATGATATTGAACTTAGACCGACAGGACACATCTTTACGCGCTATAAAGCCAATTGGGCGTCCATAGAAGATGGGCTGCCTAAGTTTCTTGACGGTCGCCTCAACCAAGAGTAACATAAATGATTCTACTAAAGCGCTTTAGACTCGGTCTAATTTTAATTTTACTGACCTATGTCTCTGTCAGTTCAGCTCAAAGTTACAGCTGGGAAAGTAAATACTGGTTTGTCAATAGACACAATGATGAAATTCGGTTCTACACCTCTGGCAGAACGATTTTCCCACAAAAAGTTGGATTCATCAAAAAGATCTCAAACTGCAATAAAAATTATTTTTGGGCTTTCTATAAAACAAACGATCCTGAGCTGAAATTAGACAAAAACGTTTCGGTAAAAATGGATGTCCGTGTTAAATCGCAACGATTTACCGTACCAATTGAATCGACGTCTTTGGCGCTCCAAATACCAGATTTCAACATGTTATCAGCTATGAGTCGCTCTGCCTTGCCCAATAAGTTGGATAAAAAATTGATTCGAGCTTTTAAAAAAGGCAACCATGCGGTCATCACAATCATCCCACCGAAATCCTTACGAAATAAATTAGAATTGTCGCAGGACATATTTTCTTTAAAGGGGTTTACCGCGGTTCATAAAAGGGCATTGCAATATTGCAGGCGCCTGAAAAAATCACTCTAATTGTTTGAATGCAATCTTTATACGACATCAAACTAACCATCATGAACGTTATCATTCTCCAGCACATCCCCATAGAAGATCCTGGTTATATTAAAAAATTGATGGAATTCGATGGTTGGCAATTAACCACCATTGAATTGGACCAAGGCGAACGCATTCCTCAAAATCTGCAGGATTTTGATGCCATGCTTTGTATGGGTGGACCGATGGATACTTGGATGGAGGATGATCATCCATGGTTGATACACGAAAAACAGCAAATCAAAGAGTATGTCGTCCATTTAGAAAAGCCGTTTTTAGGATTTTGTTTGGGCGCGCAATTGTTAGGAGAAATTGTGGGTGGTCAGGTGGTTCGGTCAACGACCCCTGAAATCGGTGTCCTACCCATCCATCTCAATCCAATTGCGGATAATGATGCCCTATTGCAAGGCATCCCGCAAAAAATACAAACAGTGCAGTGGCATTCCTATGAAGTTCAGGGCTTAGAGTCCCATCCAGATGTACACGTGCTCGCATCTTCAACCGAAACCAAATTTCAAGTATTTCGCTATAAAAACCACGCCTACGGCATCCAATTTCACATTGAAGTAAAACAGGATACTGTGCAAACATGGGGGGAAGTTCCCGAATACAAGCAAGCTTTGGAATCCAGCCTTGGATTAGGCGCGATTCACAGCTTTGATCAACAAGCGCAACAACAGCTCACAGAAATGAATAAGCATTGTAAAATTATGTACGATAATTTTAAAAAAATGATCACTGAACCGAGGAGATAATTATGTCATCCAATCAAAACATACCAAACCAAATGACCGCACTATTGCTGATGGGTCACGGTGGTTTAGACCAGTTAAACTATTGTCACGATGTGCCTGTGCCGCAGATTTCAGATGACGAAGTCCTGATCCAAGTACACGCCGCAGGCGTTAATAACACGGACATCAATACGCGCATTGCTTGGTATTCAAAATCGGTGACGACGGCGACCAATGAGGGCGGAGATTCAGGCTTCAATGAAGCCGATGATGAAGATGGCAGCTGGTCTGGTGAACCGCTACGTTTTCCTCGCATTCAGGGCGCTGACTGTTGTGGAACCATCATTAAGGTTGGGGCAAATGTCGATGCCAATCGCCTTGGAAATCGGATCATGGTTCGCCCAATGCAAGATCAAGGCGCGCCCTTTTATTGTTCAACCTTTGGTTCTGAAATGGATGGCGGTTTTGCCCAGTATGCCAAAGCAAAAGCCCATGAAACTTATGACATCAACTGTGATTGGAGCGATATTGAATTGGCTTCTATTCCCTGTTCTTATTCAACGGCTGAAGGCATGCTTCATCGGTCAAATGCAGGCGCCGAACGCATACTGATTCGAGGCGCTTCAGGCGGGGTGGGTTCGGCCGCCATTCAATTGGCAAAACGACGTGGTGCCACTGTCGTTGCCCAAGCTGACCCTTCCAAAGCTCAGCCATTGATCGCCGTTGGCGCAGACATGGTGGTTGACCGAGACGCTGACTTAGTCAAAACTTTGGGTTCTGACAGCATTGATTTGGTCGTTGATTTGGTCGCAGGCAACGATTGGCCTGAGCTGCTAAAGTTGTTAAAACGCGGGGGGCGATATGTGGCATCAGGTGCCATTGCTGGACCGCTGGTTGAATTAGATGTCCGAACCTTGTACCTAAAGGATTTAACGTTATTTGGTAGCACTTACCAAGAACGGGTGGTTTTTGAAAATCTTATTCGCTACATAGAAAACGGTGAAATCCAACCATTGGTCGCAAAATCCTATCCGCTCAGTGAATTTGCCCAAGCGCAGCAAGACTTTCTGGCCAAGAAGTTTATCGGTAAACTTGTACTGGTACCACCCGCGTGAAAATAGTCAAAATAGCCGTTTATCAAGTTGATTTGCCTTATTCAGGTGGGGTTTATCTGCTGTCGAATGATCGCGAATATCACAGTTTTGATGGCACAATTGTCTGCGTTACCACCGATACAGGCTTGCAAGGCTGGGGCGAATCTACGCCTTTTGGATCCACTTACATTGCAGCCCATGCGCTCGGAGTACGTGCGGCAATTGCCGAAATGGCACCGCAGATTATTGGCTTGAATCCTTGTCATTGCGACCGCATCAATGAGGCAATGGACCAGGCCTTAGTCGGACATCTTGCGGCTAAAACCGCCATTGATGTCGCTTGCTGGGACATCTTTGGTCAAGCAGTGTCTATGCCCGTGTGTGATTTATTGGGGGGGCGCATTCATCAATCCCTGCCGGTAATTTCTTCTATTTATGCAGGCGAGCCTGAAGACATGCGTCAGCGCGTACAAGCCCATCGTGCCCAAGGTTATTTGGGTCACTCAATCAAAATAGGCGCGCACGATGCCGACGGTGGCCCCGCCTTAGACGCTGAAAGAATCCGAGCTTGCTTGGCGGATCGAGTTGCAGGCGAATTCTTTCTGGTCGATGCCAATGGCGGCATGACCGTTGAAACGGTTTTGCGCATGCTACAACTTTTGCCCAAACAATTGGACTTTGTGATTGAGGCGCCTTGTGCAACCTGGCGCGAGAATATGTCATTGCGTAAAAGAACCCAGTACCCGATGATTTTTGATGAATTGGCCAATAGTGATTCCTCCATTATTGACATCATTGCGCAAGATGCTGCTGAGGGCATCGGTTTGAAAATTTCAAAAGCAGGCGGACTCACCAGAGGACGACGCCAAAGAGACATGTGCCTTGCTGCTGGCTTAACCTTAAGCGTACAAGACACCGTGGGTTCTGATATTGCCTTTGCTGCAGTGGTGCACTTAGGACAAACCATTCCGAGCAAGTTTTTACGCTGTGTTTTAGACACCCGCGATATGGTTAGTGTTAGCACGGCGCAATTTAAAGCCCCCATAAAAGATGGTGGCGTTATTGCACCAGATGCCCCTGGTTTGGGTGTCACGCCAGATTATTCGGTCATAGGTGAGCCTGTTGCCGTTTATGCTTAGCAAAATGACAAACCTCAATGAGTCATTCGATCTCATTTATTTTTGCAATTGAAGGCGAATATAAAAGCAAAAATTTGCAATAAATTGTATAAATAGCCTCAGAATTGTATGACCTTGTTGCCATGAAAAATTGACGACATAATCATTGAGGGTCATTGGGCAAAGCGTCTTTTACCCATCTATTGGCACAAGCCTCAGCTTTACACAAAATGAAACTTCAACCGGCAGTATAACACCATGCAAGATCAAATAATTATCCGCACAGACTCCGAAAAAATCAGCACACTCACACTCAACAGACCTGAAAAATATAATGCTTTGTCAGCACAAATGCTGAGTACACTGCAGCAACATTTGGAAGCCATTGCTGAAGACAAAAATATTCATGTGGTGATTCTTGCTGGCGCAGGAAAATCATTTTGTGCTGGACACGATTTGAAAGAAATGCGATCGCACGAAGAACAAGCATTTCATCAATCGTTGTTTGATCAATGTAGTCGGATGATGTTAACGCTTCATCAATTGCCTCAACCGGTCATTGCCCAAGTGGATGGCATTGCGACGGCTGCTGGTTGTCAGTTGGTCGCTAATTGTGATTTAGCCGTGGCTTCTACCAAAGCAAAGTTTGCCGTTTCAGGCATTAATGTGGGTTTGTTTTGCTCAACCCCTGCTGTGCCACTGAGCCGCAATATCAGCCGAAAAAAAGCCATGCACATGCTTCTGACCGGTGACTTTATTGATGCCGATCGAGCCTATCAAATGGGTTTGGTCAACCAAGTGGTTGAATCGCCAGACCTTGATTCTGCCACCCGAGCCATGGCATTGAAAATCGCCCAAAAATCGCCTTTGGCCGTGCGCGTAGGTAAAGATATGTTTTACCAACAGCTGCCCTTGAGCATGGAAGAAGCTTATGCGTTTGCCAGTCAGCGAATGGCGTGCAACATGAATTCTGAAGATGCGCGTGAAGGCATCGATGCCTTTTTACAGAAAAGAACCCCTGCATGGAAAGGGCAATGAGAATAGTTGACTAACAACGATGCTACAGCCCTTTGTCCATCTCCATCTGCATTCTGAATATTCAATCATTGACAGTACCGTTCGCATCAATGCCTTAATTGACGCCTGCATTGCTGAAAACATGCCCGCCGTGGCAATAACGGACGAAATGAATTTGTTCGCCATGGTCAAATTCTATCAAGCCGCCTGCAAAAAAGGGATTAAACCCATTATTGGCGCAGATATTTGGGTGTGCGAGGCTGGTGGTATTTGTGGCAAAGTGACCCTATTAGTGATGAATAAAACGGGATTTTATAATCTTTCACAGTTGATTTCAGAAGGTTGGCTCAGACCCAGGGTTAATGGCAAAGTCGCGGTTTTAGAAGACCAACTATTGAGCAAACAAGCAGGTTTAATTCTCCTCGCTGGTGGTCATCAGAACTATTTCCAAAACTTCAATATCAATCAATTAAGCGAAGTATTAGAGCATTGGAAAAATGTTTTTGGTGACCGCATATTTTTAGAAATTCAACGGCTGGGTCGCCCCGAAGAAAACCAATGGATTCAACAAGCCATTGATGCGGCAACGCAACAAGGCGTGGGGTTGGTTGCGAGCAATGATGTGCGTTTCATCCATGCAGATGATTACGAGGTGCACCAAGCGCGCGTGGGCATCAACCTCAATGAAAAATTGGGATCAGAGGTATTAGACCATTTGTACACCAATGGTCAATGTTTTAAAAGCATCAAAGAAATGAATGCTTTATTCTCCGATATCCCCAGCGCCCTGCAAAATACTTGGGAAATCGCCCAACGCTGTAATTTAGAATTGACTTTGGGTCAACCACAATTGCCCACATTTCCCCATAGTGGAAACTTGTCAGAGGCTGACTACTTATGCAAAAAATCCTTAGAAGGTCTCAAGGCACGATTTGAGACCAGCGCCATCCCCAACGAGCATCAAGATCAATATGTTGCCCGCTTGAACAGTGAGCTTGAAATCATTCTCAGTACCCATTTTGAAGGCTATTTTTTGATCGTTGCCGATTTTATTGGCTGGGCAAAAGATCAAAATATCCCCGTTGGACCTGGCCGTGGTTCGGGTGCAGGCTCCTTAGTGGCGTATGCGCTTAATATCATCGACATTGATCCTTTGAAATATGGGCTACTATTTGAACGATTTTTGAACTCTGAACGAATTTCCATGCCTGATTTTGACATTGATTTTTGTATGGAACGACGCGACGAGGTCATCGAGTATGTCGCCAAACAATACGGCGCAGATCAAGTCTCTCAAATCATCACCTTTGGTACCATGGCGGCCAGAGCGGTGGTTCGTGACAGCGCCCGCGTTAGATCATTAGCGCCTTTTGTCGGAGACCGTATTGCTAAGATGATCCCCAATACGCTGGGTATTACCTTAGAAGTCGCCAGCGAGCAGTCAGATGCGCTACGAAAAGCGCTCGCCGAAGATGACGAGGTCCGCGGTGTTATGAATCTGGCCACTCGATTAGAAGGCTTGGTGCGCAATGCTGGTAAGCACGCGGGTGGGGTGGTCATCGCACCCACCACAATCACAAAATTTTCACCCTTATACAAAGACGAGTCTGATGGTGAAGGCACCGTCACTCAATTTGATAAAGACGATGTCGAAACCATGGGCTTGGTCAAATTTGATTTCTTGGGTTTACGCACATTAACCATCATCCAAAAAGCCGTGGATTCGATCAATCGCCGAAAAACGGCAGAAACCCAAGCCATTGCCATTGAGCAAGTGCCGTTGGATGACCCCAAGGCGTTTCAGATTTTAAAGAACACCGATACATTGTCTATATTTCAGTGTGAATCAGCAGGCATTCGGATGTGGATGGGTAAAATGCAACCCAACTGTTTTGAAGACATCATCGCCTTAGTCGCATTGTATAGACCTGGCCCACTTTCCTCAGGGATGATTGATGATTTCATCAACAGAAAAGCGGGCAAAGAAACATTCTCCTTTCTTCATCCCGATTTAGAACCCATATTGAAGGAAACTTATGGTGTTTTTATCTATCAAGAACAAGTCATGCAATGCGCTCAAATATTGGCTGATTACACCCTTGGTGAAGCTGATTTGTTGCGACGAGCCATGGGTAAGAAGAAACCCGAAGAAATGGCTCAACAAGAATCTATATTCTTAAGCCGTGCCATGAACAATGGCGTCAATGAAACAACGGCGAAAAAAATCTTCGATTTGATGGCAGAATTTGCTGAATATGGCTTTAATAAATCGCATTCTGCTGCCTATGCCCTTATCACCTATCAAACCGCCTGGTTAAAAGCGAATCATTCCATAGATTTTTATATGGCCTGTATGAATGTCGTGCTTGATAATCTTGACAACATTAGGGCGCTGGTCAAAGATGCAGAGCGTCGAGGCATCAAGGTTCAACCGCCTAATATAAATGATTCTAAAGTTCAATTTAGCATTTCAGATCGCCAAGAGATTATCTGGGGCTTAGCCGCCATTAAGGGATTCGGACGAGGTCCTGCAACCATCATTGAGCAGGCTCAAAATCCAGAGCAGCCCTTCTCAGATTTATTTGATTTTTGCCAGCGCGTGCCCGTGAATACCATAGGACGAAAAGGTTTAGAATACTTAACATTGAGTGGGGCTTTTGATTGTTTCAAGCAAGATCGAGCGGTTTTAATGGAAACCTTGCCCGCTGCATTTAGAGAGGCCGAACAACAACATACCGACAATCAAACAGGTCAATCCTCTCTGTTTTCAGGCGGGACGAGTCAGCTTTCTAAATTGGAGTACAACCCCGCACCACCGATGTACACCATAGAAAAGTTGAACCAAGAAAGGGCATTAACGGGCAGTTATTTGACGGGTCATCCCTTAGACTATTTTGCCGAAGATTTAAATTTGTGTCAATGCCTGACCATTCAACAGCTTCAGCAGAAATGTCAAGATATGCGCCCAAATTCGTTTCAACAAGAACTGAGTGTTGTTGGCGAAATTGAACTGATTCGAATGAGAAATACCAAGAGAAATAGGGAAATCTGTGAAATATTAATTGCCGACCAAAATGGCAAATTAGAGGTTGTTGTCGATCATTGGATGAATCTGCGCGAAGAAGGCGTGCTAAAAAAAGGACAAATCTTAGTGTTCACGGGTACGCCAAATTTTAATGAACGCCAAGGCGGCGTACGCTTACAAGTTAATAAGGCAATGACCTTATCAGCAAAACGCCAAGAATGCTATGCACACATTGAAGTCATTGTCGATCCAGCAAAAATGACGCCCCTTCAGCAAACATTCCTTGTGGCATTAAAGTCAGATGAAGAAGGCATTGCATTACAATTTCGCTATCAAACCGAAACCGTTCAGGCAATGTTTCAATCGCCCTATAAACTACAATATTTAGATAAACCATGGGTGATTTTTCGACAACTTTTCCCCAAATCCTATCGTGTTCATATTAAATAATCTCCAATCCACTTCTGTCGTATAGATGAAATTGACTTACTATATCGTCAGGCAAATGATGGTCTTCTTTGTCATCATCAGTGGCATATTTGTTGTTTTAAGTATAGGGTCTCGCGCATCGGACATTCTGGGGGGGTACATCAGTCGCAACTTACCCGTAGAAACAATATTGCCAGTCCTTTGGAGTTTCGTGCCTGAAACATTTTTGGTCATTTTCGGCTTGGGCATTTTTCTCAGTGTGATCCTCACTTTAACAAAGTTAAACCATCATTCTGAAATGCCTATTATTTTTAATAGTGGTTTATCTTCTGGGTTTTTAATGCGGTGCGTTTTATGGTTTATAATGCCGTGGTTGCCCTTAATTTTGTGGTTGTCATTATCCTATGCCCCTGAGGCAAAAATCTCGGGCAAAAGAGCTTTTGAACAGGCCAATGTCAGTTTAAATTTGATCTTTGAACCAGGCTTATTGCAAAATTATGGGGAAAGTATGTTGTACGCGAGCAAACAAGGGAATCAGGAACAAATCGGATTTGTTGCGCGCTTTCTGGAAAATGGCAAAACATATATCATTTCTGCCCAAGAATCACAAAATTTTCAAAAGGATGGGCAAACTTGGATACGATTTAACAAAGGTTTTCAACTGGTTGATTCAACCAATGTTGAAACGACTGAGCTGATGCACTTTGAAACGCTTGAGTTAACCTTACCACAAATCATCGGGCAGGCTAAGCAGATCGGCGTGAATGACCCAAATTTTGCCCCCTTTTCTCAATTGTTGGATCAAGCGGATAATCAACAAGCACGCACAGAAATTCACTGGCGTTTCTCTTATGCGATCAGTGCCATATTAATGGCATTATTGGCAGTTTTCTTAGTGCCATACAGACCTCGAGGCGGGCGTTTTATCAGTGTGGCATTAGGTCTGGTGATTTTTGTCTTTTACGCCACCTTAGTCACCACACTAAGGCGGCTGTCTGAAGAAGGCACATTGAATCCTGACATGGCTTTTGGCGGCTTGTACGCACTGATCGTCTTGTTAATCGCCATCGCTTGGATGAACCATCAGCGACTGTTTCAACTAAAGAAAAAGGTCATTCGATCACAATGATTACCCAATACATCACTAAAAAATGTTTGCTGGCGGCATTGTTGATTTTTATGGGCTTTTTAGTCTTCTTTTTGATCATTGGCTTCGCTGCAGAATCGAGCGCAGTCAAAGATGATTATGGATTCCTTAGCGCATTGTTGTATGTTTTTTTGAATACGGGCAATCTATTTTCAACCATTATCCCCATCATGGGGTTGTTTGTTTTTTTGTTGGTTTTTGGTGCACTGGCTGGTGGTAGTGAGTTAATCGCATTGCAAGCCAGTGGTGTGTCATATCATGCCATACTAAAAACAGCCATCATTGCTTGTATGAGTGTTTTTTTTCTGCTTTGGGGTAGCAATGAACTTTTAGCCCCTGTTGGACACAGCACGGCTGAAGTATTCAAAGCTCAGCGCCTAAATAAACCCATTATTACCGGTAGCCAGAATGTTTGGATCAAGAAGGATAACTATTTTCTTTATATTAAAAGTTTGGTTAATTTGGATGTATTAAGCGACGTTAAAATATATTATTTTGATGAACAATCTCGTCCTGTTAGAGTACTACAAGCCAAGAATGCCAATCGCACCGACGAGGATACTTGGACGTTGTATGACGTCAACTCGTTAGACATCAACCATGACGATCAATTAACCAATCTAAATGCGCGCCGATCCACGCAGTCTGAACTCAAAATAGAACGGCTGATTGATCGTGACCGAGTGCGCTTTATTTCTGTGGCTTCTGAGTCGCTGCATCTTTGGCAAATATTCAAGCAACTGCAACATTTATCCAACAATGACCTGACGGATCCTGCTTTGTCGTTAGGATTTTGGCGAAGAGCCTTCTCTCCCATATCTATGCTGGGCTTTATATTGATATTATTGCCCCTATTCCTCGGCTCTACTCGACGCCGAGGTGTGGGAGAACGATTGCTCATTGGCTTAATGATTGGTATTCCATATTTTGTACTCACACAGCTCAGCCAAAACATCTCAATCGCTTATAACATCCCCCCATTTATAGCCACAGCATCAATCCCATGCACTCTGTTGTTAGTTGGACTGCTGCGGTATTGGCAAATGACTAAGCCCACGAGCACATAATTTCCTGCCCTTTAGCAAAGGCATAAAACGAATCAAGTTGGTTAGGGTGTTTGCGCGCAGCGGAAGCCAATGGATCCATAGATGGATCTGCCACTGACTGGTGGCTTGACATTCCGAAATGATGAACGGAGATTGCTTTTGTTTTCATCCCAAGACCCGCCTCTGACCACGCGTTGACGGCCTTTTGCAGGTTGATCCAATTGACCTTTGGCGTAATATTCTGTTATGGCACGGGGTGCATACCAGTTCATAGTCCATTCACCAGCATTGCCGTGCATATCATATAAACCCAAGCCGTTGGGCGCTCTTGAGCCAATCGCCCAAGTCCGATCTTCACCGCAACCATCGGGCTCATTTGGCACTGAACCAAAAGTTTTGCCATCATCTAATATGGCATTTTTGCAAGTAACCGATTGCCCCCAAGGATAGCGTGTGTCACTGCCCGCCCGCGCTGCTTTTTCCCATTCTGCCTCATAAGGCAAACGCTGACCTTTCCATTCGCAATAGTCTAAGGCCTCTTGCCAATCCACACAATTGATGGGGTGATTGTCTCGACTTTGCTCACCATGATTGCAGTATTTATTGCGCTTAAAATCTTTGGGTTTGGTACAACTGCCTGCTTTGATACAAGCATTATATTCAGCCACAGTGACTTCATGGACGTCGATTTTGAATGCAGGCACATGGACTGATACCCCACGTCCTTCGTCTTTGCCACAATCGCTATCATTTTTAGAACAACCCATGGTGAATACCCCAGCTGGGACAAGAACTTGCTCAGCAGAATGAGCAGAAACGAAGGGGAAAGCAATGAGGAATAATAAAACAATGAATGAACGCATAAGCCTATAAATTTAAATGTTCTATAAGTTAAACATAAGGGTTTAGAAAGCACTCAGTATAACACAGCCCTTTTCATGCCCTGAAAATTATTTATTCAAAAATGTCATACAGTTTACTTTTCATCATCAAAAACGGGCTTTTTTACAAGCATGCTAATTGCTCAACAATAGCCACGATTATTGACTCTATGCCCCAACGAAACCCCCTATGATCGAATAGCCCCGTTGTAAAATAAGCCCATGAAAACTGCAAAACGAATTGGAGAGATTGTTAGCAATGGTCTATGTATTGGTTGTGGTTTGTGCGAAGCACTGACCAACGGACGAGTCAAAATGAAAATGACTCAAAATGGCAGCTTGAGACCCACACCTTTGGCAAATATGACAGCAAAAGAAGCGAAAACCATTCTGAACTGCTGCCCTGGTGTGCGTGTTGAACCTAAACATCAAAACCAGCCGCACGATGATTTGATCTGGGGTAATTATGATTCCATGCAACTGAGCTGGGCCAAAGACCCAGACATTCGCTTCAGAGCCGCAACTGGGGGTGTTTTAACCGCATTGGGCGTTCATTTGTTAATACAACAAGAAATCCAGTTTGTGTTACACGTTAAAGCCGATGAACACCAACCTTTGCACAATCAGTGGTGTATCAGTGAAACACCAGACGCTGTTGTTGCTGGTTCAGGTTCACGCTATGCCCCGACGGCCCCATTGGCTGGGCTACTGATTGCCTTAGAACGAAACCAACCTTTTGCTGTGATCGCCAAACCCTGTGATCTGAGTGCCATTCACAATTATGCCAAGTGCGATCCACGTATCGATGCATTGTGTCTTTATCGCCTTGCTTTGGTTTGTGGGGGGCAATCTCGATTAAATAAATCGAAAGCATTATTAGCTGAAGCGGGCATAGCAGAACAAGATTTGGCGCTATTGCGTTACCGTGGGCACGGCAACCCTGGTAAAACGCGCGTAGAATCAACCAGCGGCGCAGTGCTTGAAAAAACCTATGCCCAAGTGTGGGAAGATGAATCGGGATGGGACATTGAAACACGCTGTAAATTTTGTCCCGATGCACTGGGTGAGGCCGCTGATATTGCCGCCGCGGATGTTTGGCCCAATGCGCTACCTACAGGCGAGGATGAAGGATTTAATGGCATAGTTGTACGCTCGAATAAGGGCAAATCGCTGATAGAGTCCGCAGTGAATAGCCAAGATTTGGTGTTAGGTGCGTCAATCAGCGTTATGCAATTTAACGATTATCAGCCTCACCAGATCCACAAAAAACAGAATCTATTGGCACGTTTTAAAGGCTTAGAAAAAGCTGACCGACCTGTGATACAAACGCAGATGCGCTTAGAACAGATTGCCCAAACGGTGGATAAATGCACTTTTGATGCCGAAGTGGCAGCGACTTACCAGCGTGCTCAAGCAAACCGATTCAAAGAATAACAACACTCAAATGACGACTTTCACTGGCAGGATGGGCGTAAAGCCATTGAACACTATGGATTAGAAAATTTGGGCAATCAAATCAACTTTGTTCTGCTTGGTCGCGTTTTGCAAACTTAGTGGTGATTAAAGACCAGCCTTCTTTTATTTCTTGCGGTTTGATCATTTTTATCAATAACATGCCGAGCATCATCATCACAAACAAGGCCAATTTAATCAACCATTCGAGCCAACCTTCTATGGGCAACTGGTTTGCAATCAAATAGCCCGCACCCATCATCGCAAATCCCAAAGCATATCGTCCCCACTGAAAAGGCACATAATAAAACCTTTGACTCAAAATCATCCATATAGTGATATGCGCCAATGAACCCATCACTGTGGCAGTAACGACGCCGATCAACCCCCAGATTGGGATAAAGATTAGATTAAGGGTGACGTTAATAATCAATGAACTGGCTGTAATGAGCACCATGTATTTTGTTTTTTTAGCAACCCCTATACCCACACCAAAAATATAGAATTGTGACAATAGAATGGCAATGGTTAATGGCATCCACAGCGGTAATGCCGAGCTGAATTCTTCGCCAATGATGATGCCAATAATTTCTTCACCAAAAAGCCCAATGACCATTAAAACGGGTAATACCAATGCCAACATGATACGGAACATGGTTTCGACTTTTTGTGGCGTATCTGGCAGTGCATGATAACGATAAACCAAGGGGGTTATCGCCATATGAAAACCAAATACCACCACACCGCCAATACTCCCCATTCTGTAAGCAACAGAATAAATACCTAAATCATTCAATCCCAAAAATTGATTGATCATGATTCTATCTGTCCAAATTGCCAACAATCCACCCAATGTCGCTGGAATGAGTGGCAATGAAAAACGCAACATTTGTTTCAATGCTGAAAAATCGAAACTGATTTTATAAAGGTGTTTGACTCTGGGCCAACTAATAATCCAAGCAATGACATAACCGACTGCCAGCATGAGCAGAAATTCAGCCAATCCCCAACTGAGATAGAAAATGCCCAATGTTCCCACAACAACGCCTAAAAACACCTGACACAAATTAGCCCAGAAATAACCAATGGCTTGTTGTGTCCATCTCAAATAAATCATTTGCACATTAAAAAACATCAGCGTCACGACAAAGAATATGACGATCCACCAAAAGGCGATGCCCATTGATTCAATGCCCAATAGATTGAGCCACCACTGAGCGCCTACTGCCCCGACGATGATTAGCACGATGGCGCTGAGTACAAAGAACCAAAAATTGGTCGATACCAATTGCTGTTGTTCCTCTATTTTCAAATCGACATTAAAAAATCGTCCAAAACCGGACGCAATTTCTAAACTGAATAAAGGGGGAAGAATGGCACCCATGAGTAATACCATTTCGAGTATGCCAAAGCTGGTTGGCGAAAGGTAACGCGTTAGAATTGGCAGTGCCAAGAACCAGATAAGGCGAGTACTAACAGACATCGCGCCAAATATCGCACTGTCTTTAAAAAATTCACGCAACATTTATGTCAGGCTTTACAGGGCGCTTTGCTCATCTTGTAAAAATACCAGCCGCTCCATGAACATGTTTGCTGAAACAGCCCACAGTGCCAGATTAGTCACAACGATGACTGTGGGCATGGCGTTATTTTTGTAAAAGTGAAATCACTCTGCCCTTAAGTGCCGATCAGCCATATATGCGTCAGAATACTGGCGGCATAGCCCAGTGCAATCACAGGTGTCCATCTTAGGTGGCTACCAAAGGTGTACATGCCTCTGGATTGACCCATCAAGGCCACCCCAGCTGCAGAGCCAATAGACAGCATACTGCCGCCAACGCCTGCGGTTAATGTGACCAGTAACCATTGTTCATGAGACATTTCCGGATTCATTGTTAGTACGGCAAACATCACTGGAATATTATCAACAATTGCCGACAAGATACCGACCATAATATTGGCATAGGTCGGACCCCAATCCGTGTACATGACCTCAGATACAAAGCCCAAATAACCGATAAATCCAAGACCACCGACCGATAGAATAATACCAAAGAAGAACAATAATGTATCCCACTCAGCGCTGGCAATCTTCTTAAATACATCAAAACTGAAATTTCTTTGCTCAAATTCAATCCCACCCAAGCTAATTCGGGCGCCATCCATGGTATCCATACCCACTTTTTGTGTACTCGACATCCGTAAAAAGTAGCTGTAGAACTGTAAATAAGCCAAGCCCATCATCATGCCAATTGTCGGAGGGAGATGAAAGAAATTATGAGCTGATACGGCCGATATAATGGTTAAACCAAACAAAATAATCACGCCGACGCCACCACGCAAAATGACCACTCTTTCACCACTGCTGACCGGCTTTTCATTGGGTACAGCAAAATGCATAATGGCTGCTGGAATAATGAAATTCACAACGGACGGGACGAATAATGCAAAAAATTCTGTGAATTGAACAATGCCTTTTTGCCAAACCATCAGCGTTGTGATATCCCCAAACGGACTGAAAGCACCACCGGCATTGGCGGCGACAACCACATTAACACAACCGATTGATATGAATTTTTTATTGCCTTCTGCAACAGCAAGAAGCACAGCACACATAACCAATGCCGTTGTTAAATTGTCTGCAATGGGTGAAATAAAGAAAGACAAGATTCCTGTGATCCAAAACAACTGGCGGAAACTGAAATTATGGGAAACCAAATAACCTCTAAGGGCATCAAATACGCGTCTCTCGGTCATCGCATTAATGTAAGTCATAGCGACCAACAAGAATAACATCAATTCGGCAAATTCCAATATGTTGTGCCGAACGGCAACTTCAGCCGCGTGTGGCAAACCGTTATTGCTATAAACCCAAGCAATGGCAAACCAAATCACTGTCGCTGAAAGAATAACGGGTTTAGACTTCCTTAAATGGATCACTTCTTCGAGCATCACCATAGCATATGCGATGACAAAAACAGCAATGGCAAAAAAACCAACTGCATGGTTCGTTAAGTCCAATGTTTCTCCAGTTGAACCAGCCGCCCAAGTCAACTGTGGCAACAATAAACAACCAACGATAATTAATTTTAAGACAAATAAGACATAAGACATTGAACATCCCCCCGTTGAGTTAATAGAATTTGAGTTCGTATTCTATCATACACAATTATCCAAACTGGTTGCAAATGCATACTAGGGGTTGACTGACAAAAGGTCAGGTTTTCTTGCCTCAATGACGATGGTGCCATGCGATTATCAATAAGAATACTTAGGCATTGTCAGGTCATACAGAAAATGTCATTCAATAATGTCCGCCTTTATTCAGCTTACTTCAATTTTCAGACATGACCATAATCCAAAGTACATAAGATATTCGTTGAAAACTGTTGCTCTGTCACCGTAATATTGAGTCAGGTATTGTCCTAAATTCTAGTACAATTTAGCCCTATGAAATATTTACTGAACATCGGCTCAATCACCCTCCTATTTCTTGCAACTTTAAGCCACGCCAAACCTGCCCTGGTCGAAGGCATTGTTGCCACAGTTGATAAAAAAATCATTCTGTTCAGTGAACTCCAAGAACGCAAAGAACAGACCTTGCAAACTTTACGCCGACAAAGAATCGACCCGAATACCATCAGTAATTTAAATGAGAGGGTTCTGAACGGTTTAATTGAGGAGGCTCTGGTTTTCAATATTGCAGACAAACAAAACATCCAAATCAGTGACATTGCCATAAATCGTGAAATCACAGCCATTGCTCAAAGCAATAAAATGACTGTGTTCGAACTTAAGAACGCCGTAACAGCAGAAGGCAGAGAATGGGCAGATTATCGTGAGAATCTCCGAAAATCGATGTTGTTTAATCAAATCAAACAACAATTCTTGAGCCGTAAAATTCAAATTTCTGAACAAGATGTCAAAGACTTTCTGGGGCGTGAACGCCTGCTGAACGATAACTCTGAATACAATATCGCTCAAATATTAATTCCCACCGAAAGATCAATCTCTCAAAGAGCGCGCAGCCTCATAGAGGTTAAGCGCATTTATGAGCAACTAAAATCTGGCGCCATTTCATTCAAAGAAGCTTCTGCTCAGTATTCTAAAGCGTCAAATGCCCTTGAAGGTGGCGACTTGGGATGGCTTGATGCTGGCAACTTACCCGATAGTTTTTTAATTGCCTTACAAAATATAGATGGCAGCCAATATACCCCCCCTGTTCTGTCAAATTTAGGCTATCACA
Source organism: Gammaproteobacteria bacterium (assembly GCA_965277775.1). GTDB lineage: Bacteria > Pseudomonadota > Gammaproteobacteria > CAKMZV01 > CAKMZV01. The sequence goes on from OZ255843.1 coordinate 983,021, forward strand.
TCCTCTATTTAAAAGATAAACGGCTTAAGCAGTCCACCACCCTTAAGCGCTATAAACTCCAGCAAATTGTGCTTTCACAATTGACTCATTCAGAAGATGAAGCGTTGAAAATTCTTAAAGAAATCGCTCAATCACTCGAACAATCCCCCGAAAAGTTTGCTGATTTGGCAAAAAAATACTCAGATGACGCCAATTCAGTGGCTCAAGATGGCAAAACGGGTTGGTTGGTTCAAGGACGATTTAGCTTTGCGCTTGAGCAGCAAATTAGCACCCTTTCTCTCAATACATTAAGCCCACCGATCTATACCAATAATGGCTGGTATTTGGTCAAGGTGCTCAAAGCAGAAACCTTCGATGCCACCGCTTTGGTTCGCAAAGAAAAAGCATTGGAGTTTTTGACAAACCAACAGTCCCAAGTGCAATACAAGATTTTCATAGACGATTTGAAAGAGAAAGCGGCCATTTTGATTGAACACAGCCTTTTGAGTCAAATTTAGCCCCCCGCCTTTTCGTGCGCACCATGTCCATTGCATTAACACTTGGAGAACCGGCTGGCATTGGTCCAGACATCATCCTCACGCTCGCACACCTTGACAAACTACCTAATTGCATTGTCATTGGCTGCGCTGATGTCTTAGATAAGAGAATGGCCCAATTGGGTATGAGCGTCAATATTGACAAGTGGCACCCATCCTATCAATGGTCGAACAAAAACACCATTGCGCTCATAAATCATCCCACACCAGCCCCCGTAGAAGCAGGTCAATTAAATCCAGATAATGCTGTACAAGTTATCCAATGCTTAAGTAGCGCATATCAACTCATCAATCAACAACAGATCGCTGCCATCGTGACGGCCCCTATCAACAAAGGATTAATCAATCAAGCAGGCATTGCCTTTACTGGACATACTGAATTTTTTCAACAGTGTAGTCAAACCGATCATGTTGTTATGATGCTCGCTTCTGAGCAATTGCGCGTTGCTCTTTTAACCACACATATTCCGCTTGCCAAAGTGGCTTCACAGGTGCGACCAGAGCGGATTAACAAAACCATTAAAATCATACATAAAGCATTAGTACAACGTTTTAATCTGGCTAAACCGCGTATTGGCATCCTTGGCCTGAACCCACACGCTGGAGAGTCAGGCTATTTGGGTAACGAAGAAACGACCATCTTACAACCAACCATCGAGGCATTGCGCACTGAAGGTTTCATATTGTCAGACCCCTTGTCAGCTGACACCGCATTTCAGGCAGAATCATTGCAAAATTACGACATCATTTTAGCCATGTACCACGATCAAGGGCTTATCCCGATCAAACAGAATTACTTTGGCAAAATTGCCAATATCACCTTAGGGTTGCCTTTTGTTCGAACATCGGTTGATCACGGTACAGCTCTATCGATTGCTGGAACGGGTCGAGCAGATCACCAAAGTTTGGCTTTTGCCATTCAGATGGCCCAAACCATGGTTCAGAACTCGCCTCAACCATGAACCTAACAACACTGTTGCTCTGCTAATGTCTAAACAATGGGTTAAACCCAAACGAGCACTTTCCCAAAATTTTCTGGTCAGCCCGGCCATCATTCAAGACATTTGCCATGCCATCAATCCTCAAAAAAGCGATCATTTTGTTGAAATTGGTCCAGGTGAAGGCGCTCTAACTGAGCAGTTAGTCGATCAATGCGCCCATTATTCAGCCTTAGAAATTGATGATCGCCTGATTCCTCTTTTACAGAATAAATTCGGTCATGCCGCCCATTTTCATTTACACCATACCGATGCTCTGACTTATGCGTATAAGGCGCACTCAGCCAAACCATTCCGTATTGTCGGCAATTTGCCCTATCACATCTCCTCCCCTTTAATCCTGCGCTTTATTGAAGCGTGGAACGTCGTTACAGATATGCATTTGATGTTCCAAAAAGAAGTGGCGGAAAGCCTCTGCGCCAAGCGTGGTAAAAGCCGTAGCAGACTCACTTTGATCGCGCAGTTGTTTTGCCATTGCGAACACCTTTTCGACATTCCACCAGACGCCTTTAACCCTGCACCCAAAGTGACCTCCTCTGTGGTTCGATTAACACCAAAAAAACAACTTGCCATCAATGAGCAACAGTTGGTCGCTTACCGTGCCTTGGTTAAACTGGCTTTTGCCCATAAACGAAAAACGCTCTCAAACAACTTAAGTAAAATAATTGACAAACAAGCACTCATACATTTAAACATCGATCCAATATCACGCGCTGAGAACTTATCTGTGGATAATGTCATCGCCATTTTAAATGACCTCACACCTGAGGCAATGCAACGGCTCAAGTCTCCCCATGGCTAAATATATTATTGGCGATGTACACGGTTGCTACCACAGCTTGATGCGCTTGTTAGAAAAATTGGGCTATAGCGACGGTGATACGCTTTGGTTTACCGGTGACTTGGTCAATAGAGGGCGATACTCGCTTGAGGTTTTAACTTTTGCCCAAAGCCTTGGTGGCCGTTGCCAGTCCGTTCTTGGCAATCATGATCTGTATTTATTGGCCGTTTATCATGGACACGAGCGATACCATAATAAAGATGCTTTTGGATCTGTGTTGCAGTCGCCTCATTGTGATGAATTGATGAGCTGGTTGGCACAACGCCCCTTCTTGATTTGCGATCAAGTCGATCCGCTGATATTGGTTCACGCGGGTTTGCCCAATTGGCCTCTTGCAACACTGACAGAACGCCACCAATGGCTATGCCAGCGATTTGCAGACAATGCTTGGTTGAAAGCGTTTCTATTGGATCAATTGATGGGGAATACGCCTTTATTTTGGCACGATGACCATAGCAGTTTTGCGCGCGCGCGTTTATTGGTGAATCTGTGGACCAGGATGCGCTATATCAATGCTGAAAACGCCATGGATTTTGCCTTCAAAGGCATTCCTATTGAAGCACCAAATGCCATACGACCTTGGTTTACGGGGATAAATGCCGATATTGTGCAAAGCCGTCGTGTGGTTTTTGGGCATTGGTCGGCATTGGCCGATCAGCCAATAACCACTCCGAATGTGACCCCACTTGATACGGGTTGTGCTTGGAAAGGTCGGCTATCAGCTTATGAAGTGACACCAGACGTTTTGATTTCTGATGAAATCATCAGCGTGCCCTATCACCCTAAGGACATCGCTTAAAAGAGGTTTGCAGAATTGATTTTACACCCGATTAGGGTTTTAATCGATATAGAAGTGTGAACTGAAGCGTAAATATGATGGTGGCCATCAACAAATGTAAAGGTTGTACCAGCATGGGGAATCCTAAATGATTTAAACTGGCACCTGAGAGCACCCCAAAGACAATCGCACTCACCAAGCCTATGCCCATGATTGTTAGCAAATGTAGTCGCCCAAAACTTTGATATATTTTCCAAACAAACCAAGCGTTTGCCGCAAGAACGATGAGCGAAAAACTGCGATGAACCTTAAAAAACCACGGCAAGGCATCGACCCACTCGGATCGATCGATTTGAATGTCACCATTTGCAATGGTATCAATGATTTCCCGAACTTGGGTCCCCAAAATGATTTGCACAATACTCAAGGAGATGATCACAATGCTCCATCTAAATAACACACTCTGCTGTTGTAAAACCTGAGATATCCCTTTGTGCTCGTCGTACAAGCTCATGAGCGTATAAGTGATTAAGCCTATGATCAATAGCGCCATCAGCATGTGCACCGTAATGATGCCCGGTGAAAGTTGGCTGGCAACCACTTGCGCGCCGATCCACCCTTGCAAACAGACGGCAAATAAACTGGCCCACGCGCTCTTAAATGCTTGACTGTGCGAACGTCTGGCTGGTATGGAAAACAACGCCATAAGGAGAATGATCAATCCAACCAATACACCCGCTAAGCGATTCAAATATTCAGTTAAAGTTTTGGTTAAATTAAAACGCGTATCGGCGTATCCACGATCTGCATAAATTTTTTGATAGTCGGCTGGTAATGCCGCTTCGCTCATTGGCGGAATCCACTGACCAAAGCATTTTGGCCAATCAGGGCAACCCATGCCCGCGCCTGAAGCCCTAACGGAAGCGCCAATCCAGATCAGAATTAAAACCGCAATCAAAGCCATCCAAGCAAACATTCGAAAACGGGCAATACGCTTACCACTCATCATATTCACATTGAGTTGCGAACCTATATTCGTTACGCTTTATCTATCATGGTTAAACAAACTGGAGCAATACAGGGATAATAGAGCAGAGGCGGCGTATTTAAAAAAATTACTGCTTAATCCGTTTCATGGAATCAAAAAATTCAGCATTGGTTTTGGTGGAACGCATCCGATCCAATAAAAATTCCATCGCTTCTATTTCATCCATGGTGGACAGAAGTTTACGGATGACCCACATTTTTTGCAATTCATCTGGCGTTGTCAAAAGCTCTTCTCGACGCGTGCCTGAGCGAATCACATTGATGGCAGGAAAAATTCGACGGTCGGCCAAGCGTCGATCTAAATGGATCTCCAGATTGCCCGTGCCTTTAAATTCTTCATAAATAACTTCATCCATTTTCGACCCAGTATCAATCAATGCTGTCGCCAAAATGGTTAAACTGCCCCCTTCTTCAACGTTCCTTGCGGGTCCAAACAATCGTTTAGGACGATGAAGCGCTTTGGCATCAACCCCCCCTGTGAGAACCTTACCAGATGAAGGGGTCTCGGTATTATAAGCTCTGGCTAAACGCGTGATGGAGTCCATCAGAATAACCACGTCTTGTTTGTACTCCACCAAACTTTTGGCCTTTTCAATGACCATTTCCGCCACTTGAATATGACGACTGGCCGGCTCATCAAAAGCTGAAGACACCACTTCACCTTTGACCGTTCGTTCCATTTCTGTCACTTCTTCAGGGCGTTCATCGATGAGTAACACCATAAGATGGCACTCGGGATTATTCGTTGTAATCGAGTGCGCTATTTGCTGGAGTAATATGGTTTTACCAGCTTTTGGTGGTGCCACTATAAGCCCTCTTTGCCCTTTGCCTATAGGCGCCGCAAGATCGACAATTCGGGTTGTTAAATCTTCTGTTGTGCCATTGCCCAGCTCCATTTTCATTCGCTCATCAGCGTGTAGGGGTGTGAGATTTTCAAACAAAATTCGACGGCGCGAAAATTCGGGTTTTGCGCCATTGATTTGCTCCAGAGCCGATAGTGCAAAATAACGCTCACCCTCCCTGGGTGCTCTGATTTTGCCTTCTAAGGTGTCACCTGTACGCAATCCAAAACGGCGAATCTGGCTTGGTGAAACATAAAGATCATCTTGTCCTGCAAGATAGGAAGACTCAGCGGAACGTAAAAAACCGAAACCATCGGTCAATATTTCTAACACGCCTTTGCCAAAAACGTCTTCGCCTTTGCCTATTTTGGCTTTGAGTATGGCGTAAATGATGTCTTGTTTGCGGATGCGATGAAGGTTTTCAATATTGAGACCCGACGCGATGTCGTGAATTTCCTTTGCAGAAAGTTTTTTCAACTCTGATAGTAGCATAATTATTTAATTGTGGGGTGTTGCTTTGAATGGCAACGGGTGATGGATTATAGGTAGAAGTTTAAAGGGATTGGTTTTATGATGAAGTCATGGGGTCTTTACAAACTATCATCCAAAAATTGAATAAGTTGTGATTTGGTTAGCGCCCCAACTTTTGTGCCACATGCTTCACCTCGTTTAAATAAAATGAGGGTTGGAATGCCCCTGACTTGGAATTTTTGGGGGGTTAAGGGGTTTTCATCAATATTGATCTTCGCGACTGTGACTTTATCCGCATATTCTGTCGCAATTTCTTCAAGAATGGGCGTAATCATTTTACACGGGCCGCACCATTCTGCCCAAAAATCAACCAATATAGTTTCTTCTGAATTGAGCACTTGTGCTTCAAATTCATCGTCTGAAATGTGTCGTATATCTGCCATGATCAACTCCTTTTTAATTTTAATTGCGCTTGTGTTTTAAAACGTCTTACGATTTTAAAATGAAGAATTACCTTCAATCAAGAAATTTAAATAAATATTAACTTGGATTTCTACTTGCATCAGTAGTATTGCGAAATGATGTAAGCTATTTTAACGGCTTCAATAAAAAAATGCGAAGTTAATTTATAAAAATTTGCACCCTTGCCCAATCGATCCATTCACACAATCTATGGAATGGTTCATTGAATAAGATATTCAGGCGTTCGCTTTTTCAATTGCGCCCTATTTGTTCTTTAACGCGCCAAAGCAGCTTAGCCCCTTCATTCAAGCCATACTTAATTGCATGGATTTTACAGTTTCTGCTGAAGTTCCTAAACTTTGATTCTAACAGTTATAACTCAATCAATAAGGCTTTTTGCCTTAATTTTTAATCTTAATGCTGCCCTTTATGAGATCCAGATCCAAATTATTTTTCAAATCTTGCAGCACTGGATCCGACTTCATTTGCTCATAGGCCTGATCGAGTTGACTGTGCTTCACACTGTTTGTGACTTCGTTGGCCGCTTCTATTTCAACCTGTATTGAGCGTCCAAATGCGCTTTTAACTTGATCGATCAATTGTTGCTTCTGCTGATTTTGGCACATGTTAAAGTGCGATTGACCCAAGCCGATCACCAAAACGTCATCCGAAAATTGATTAAATTGTGCGTTCCTTAAATACTGCCAGACAATATTAGAAAAATGTTCGCGCTTTTGACTCAACCACTGATTCCACGGTATATTCTCAAAAGGGTTTTCCACTTCAGTCAATGGGACTGGCGCTTGTGGGGGTTCAAGCGGCTCAATGGGCGCTGGTTTTTGCGGGCTAACAGCCGCTTGAACTGGCCGGGATTGCTGTGTGGTTGGTTGTGGCGCTTCTGTGGCATCGACTGGGCGGAAAGCAATTAAACGCAACATTAACATTTCAAATGCCTCACGCTTATTGGGTGCAATGTTTAGATCATTTTGACCTCTCAACAATAAATCATAGAGCAATTGAATTTCTTCCGCGCTGATGGTTTGGGACAAGGTTGTCAAAGTGTCAATGTCCGTGATGCGTGCATGCTGGTTGGCGTCCTCACCCAGATGCTTGACCATCGCCAACTGATGCACCCATTCAATCAAGCCGGTCAGAGTATATTGCAAATGACTGCTTTGTTGCGCCATGCGCCTGCTTTGGTCTAAGGTTTGAGCCACATCCTTATTCAACACGGCGGTCAGAAGTTTGGCAATTTGCACAGACTCAACCGCCCCCAACATGGTCTGAACATCAGCCAAGGTGATTTGACCCGACCCCAATGCAATGGCATGATCTATCAAGCTCAGACCATCTCGCACACTGCCATCGGATGCTTTAGCCAAAAGACTGAGTGCACTTGGGTCATCCACCGCAATTTGATCGGTCGCTAAAATATGTGCAAAATGGTTGGTCAATGTTTCTTCATCGACGCTTTGCAGGCGTAATTGCAAACAACGAGACAAAATGGTCACTGGCAATTTTTGCGGATCGGTCGTCGCCAACAAAAATTTGACGTGTTCAGGCGGTTCTTCTAAAGTTTTTAGTAAGGCATTGAAACTGGCGTTTGAAAACATGTGAATTTCATCGATCAAATAGACCTTATATCGACCCGTTGTCGTTGCATACTGGGTGTTTTCTAAAATCTCTCGGGTATCGTTCACGCCTGTTTTTGAGGCTGCGTCGATCTCAATCAAATCAACAAAATGCCCGCCCATAATACTGCGACAAGCATTACACTCATTACAAGGATTGGCACTGACCCCTTGCTCACAATTTAAGGCTTTGGCAAACAACCGAGCCAGCGTCGTCTTGCCCACCCCTCTGATGCCGACAAATAAATAAGCATGGTGCAGTTTTTGCATCGCTAAAGCATTTTCTAAAGCCTGAACCACTGTGGCTTGACCCACCACGGTAGAAAAAGATTGGGGACGCCATTTTCTCGCTAATACTTGATAACTCATAGTGTGTTTATTTTAAGCTGTGCTTGGATGAAGAGGTTGTAATAAGCCGCATTTCTTGCTCTAACGATTCAATGTTGAATCAGCTCGTTGGCTTGCTAAAGACAACAAGGGGATCACCTCATCCAACTTTTGTAAAACGTGCGTTGCCTGACTGTTCTCAACTTTGGCTTGTGTGACCAGAACGCGACGCTTTATTTTAGCGGCATGGGCCGCTTGGATGTCGCGCTCGCTATCACCAATCAACCACGAGGATTGTGGGTCAATATCGTGCTCTTGAATGGCTTGCAGAATCATACCCGGTTGCGGTTTACGGCAATCACAGGCTTTTAAATAGGCGCCTTGAGCCTTGGTGGGATGATGTGGACAATAGTAAACGCCGAGAAAATGGATGTTATGTGCGTGAAATTGTGCCAACATCCAGTCGGTTATGCGCCAAAAATCTTCCTTGCTGTAATAGCCCCGCCCAATGCCTGATTGATTGGTGACCATGATCAATTCGTATTGTTGTTGTCTGAAGGCTTGTGCCAATTCAAATATGCCCGTCACAAATACACAGTCTTGAACACGATGCATATAACCAATGTCCTCATTGACTATGCCATCCCGATCTAAAAAAACCGCTTTTTTCTGCATGTGCTTTATTCTCAAAAAATGTATTCAGGATCACTTTCAGTCAGACATTTGAACATGTCGTCTTTTAAACGGTCATTTTATCCTGCTTTACGGCGATTGAGATAAACAAATAACACCAACAAAATGAAGGCAAATGAGAACCACTGCATGGCATAGGCACGGTGCTTATCAGGATTACCATAGACTACTGGCCATTGACGAAGCAAGCCATCTTCATCGGCACTTTTCCATTGAATGATATGATCGGCAACGGGTTTTTGAAACCAAGGTTGCGTCTGAGTGGTTTTAAAAACTTGGACCACCTTAGGCCAGCCCTGCTCAATGGGACTGTCTCCCAAACTAAATCGCCTCAGTGGTTGCGCTGTGCGCCCTTCAATGCGTACAGGGCCTGTGGCTAATATCGGCAATTCGGGTATGTCTTTGACGCCATTAAGCCAGGCTTTCCAGCCCCGATCAACCCATACGATGGTGCCACTGTCTAAAGCAAATGCGGTCATGACGTTGAAACCGCTCACGCCGTTTTCTTGGGTCACATTATCTTGCAGCACGGTTTTTTCATTTAGCCAACGCCCTTGAGCAAAAATTCGTCGTTGATTGGACAAATTCGAAGTAATCGCCTCGTTAAATGCCACGGGATTGGCTTGGTTGGCCTCGTAGTAGGCGATGATCAGCTGTTCTTTTTGTTCTGCGCGATTGATCTGCCAATTGCCTAAGGCGCAAAATCCAATAAATCCGATGATAAAGCCCCCCCACATAAGACGTGTTGGCGCGAACACCTTGGATTTCAGTTGCCAACGAATCGGACGGGCGTTCAACCACTCCATCTTCGTTAAAATCCGGCAGAATGCGGTTGAATCCAGCCCATGTAAGATCCAAGAATTAAGATCAAGAACAGCACGACCGAAAGCCCGACTCTGAACGTCAAAGCGCGTAGCGTACGCTTAGAACCCGATCCCCCTTCTTTGACCAAATAAAAAACCGCGGATCCTAAGGAGTAAAGGATGGCAATTAATATTCCAACGACCACTATTTTCATAAGTCAACCTACCGTTTAAGCACCAAATTGTCTTTATGGATCAATTCATCCTGACCCGCATAACCTAATACGGACTCAATGTCTTTGCTGCTCACACCACAAATGCACATGCTCTCATAAGCGCCGAAATTGATCAAGCCGCGCGCAATTTCATTGCCAGCATACTCAATAGCGACCAAATCGCCCCGTTTGAACTCACCCGATACAGACAACACCCCCACCGATAATAAACTGCGTTCGGCATTCAGCGCCTTATGCGCGCCCTCATCGATGGTAATTCTGCCCATCACCCGCAATTGTCCCAAAAGCCAACGCTTTCTGGCACTGATTCGAGTCTCATTGGCCACGGCCAAGGTGCCAATTTTCTCACCTTTTAAAACCTTGAGGATCACATCTTCGGTCATGCCATAAGCAATGACGGTATTCGCCCCTGCCTGGGCACATTGCCGAGCGGCTTTGAGTTTGGTCAGCATGCCACCTGAGCCAAGCACCCCACCCGTTGAGTCAATGGCCACATCCAATCGTTCATCAAAAGGGTCAATGCACTTAAGCAAGTTTGCGTTTGGATAGAGGCTTGGATTTTTGTCGTACATCCCTTGCTGGTCAGTCAGAATCAATAACAATTTTGCTTCTACCAAGGTGACCGCCAATGCCGCCAAAGTATCATTGTCACCAAACTGAATTTCATCATTGGCAACGGCATCATTTTCATTAATGACGGGGACAACGCCCATATCTAATAGGGTCAGTATGGTGGTTTTGGCGTTTAAATAACGTTCACGGTTTGACATTTCTCCATGCGTCAATAATATTTGAGCCGTGTGGAAACCATGCGCTTGAAATTTCTTTTCATAGGCATGGACTAAGCGCATTTGGCCGATGGCAGCCAGAGCCTGTAAAGTGTGTAATTGTTTGGGTCGCGTTTTGATATTCAACGTTCTCAAGCCTTCAGCAATTGCGCCTGAGGATACTAATAATACTTTGATGCCTTGCTTGAGTAAGGCTGAAATTTGACGCGCCACGGCATCAATTAATGCCAAATTTAACTGATTGTTTGAGCCCCTAAGCAAGGCACTGCCAATTTTAATGACAACAATGTCCGATTGCACCAATGGCTTAGGCATCGTCCTCTCCATAAATGGCTTGCTTTAAAGCTTGTTTGAGTTCAGGCAAGCCTTCGCCATTGATTGTGCTGACCAAGAATACTGGCTGTTTTATGGGTTTGAGTGTCACTTTCAATTCGCTCAACTGCTCTGGCGTCAGCAAATCCACTTTATTGACAACCAACCAACGTTGTTTGCGATTGAGGTTATGTCCAAACGAGCCAATTTCATTTTCAATAACGGCCACTTGCGCCTGAACGGAAGTCTGTTCGGCGGGTAAGCAATCGACCATATGTAACAACAACTGAGTTCTTTGTACATGTTTGAGAAAACGTATGCCCAAACCAATCCCTTCGCTCGCGCCCTCAATAATGCCTGGAATGTCCGCCATGACAAATGCTTCACCCGGTTGCACGCTGACCATACCCAAATGGGGTTCTAAGGTTGTAAATGGATAGTCCGCAACCTTAGGTGTGGCGTGGGAGAGTCGTCTGAGCAAACTGGATTTGCCTGCATTAGGCAAGCCGAGCAAACCCACGTCCGCCATGACCTTGAGTTCTAATTTGAGTCGGCGCGTTTCGCCTTCTGTCCCTTTTGTCGCCGTACGAGGCGCTTGATTGGTACTGCTTTTAAAATGGATGTTGCCCAAACCATATTGGCCACCACGCACCACTTCTAAAGGAGCATCTAAGATGGTTAGATCGGCTATAAATTCTTCGGTATCGGCATCGATGATCACCGTGCCTTTGGGCACTTCAATGTACAAGTCTTCACCCCTTTTACCTGTCTTTTGGCGACCTGAGCCTGCTTCGCCATTCTGCGCTTCAAAATGCCGCTGATAACGAAATGCCATCAAAGTATTGATTGCTTCGCGAGCCACCATAAAGACGCTACCACCCCGACCGCCATCGCCGCCATCTGGTCCACCTCTGGGCACATATTTCTCACGCCGAAAGCTGACGGTACCATTGCCACCTTTACCAGAGACAACTAAAATTTCAGCTTCATCAACAAACATTATTTATACTCGGATTGACAGACTCAAGAAATTGTATCAAGTCTTGTTCTGCCTTAAAATAAAAATGCCGACGCAAGGTCGGCAATTTAAAAAATTCATGATTTGGTTCAATCTGCTAAGCTTAACAACCAAGCTCCAACCGATTAAGCCAAAGCGACAATGCTGACGCACATTCTTTTTTGTGCCCCTTTTCTTTGAAAAAGAACGGTTCCATCCATGGTGGCAAACAAAGTATCATCTTTGGCACGCATCACATTTTCGCCAGGATGAAATTTGGTGCCCCTTTGACGCACGATAATGTTACCGGCTTTGACGACTTGACCACCGTATCTTTTAACACCCAACCTTTGGGCGTTAGAATCACGACCATTTCTGGTACTACCTGCTGCTTTTTTATGTGCCATGATAACCTCTTATAGATTCTTAAGCTGAAATTGCTTTTATTTTAAGTTCTGTATAGTATTGTCTATGACCTTGGCGCGTCATAGAATCTTTACGACGACGGAATTTTAATACCACAATCTTTTTTTCACGTCCGTGTCCTAATACTTCTGCACTGACTTTTGCCCCTTTAACAAGAGGGCTACCGACTTTTAAATCCGATCCATTGCCAACAGCCAACACTTCGTTTAATTCGATGTCGCTGCCTGCTTCTGCAACGAGACTTTCTACTCGCAGAACATCGCCTTCCTTGACGCGGTACTGTTTACCGCCTGATTTTAATACAGCGTACATTGATTGCTCCATAAATCTGATTTGAGTCGTAACGATCGCTTTTTTTCGTCACGCGACCTTTTATCGCAACCACTGCGATGAAGGGGCGCGAATTGTAGCACGAGATGCACCAATATTCACAATATTTTCAAGTATTAACGACAAGCATACGGGATTTTTTAAGCCTCAAGGTTCTACAGTGATGATTTGAGCGACTCAGAAATTGTGCAAATGCTATTTTGCCTTGCTTCTTAGCGGTTGAGCAAAATCTCCTCGTAGGGATAATCACTCAGAATCTCATGCCCTGTTTCAGTCACAAGCACCTGATTCTCAATGCGTACCCCAAAATCACCATCCTCTCGCCCGATCATGGCCTCGACACTTAAGACCATCCCTGGCTCTAACTCGCCATTGAATTCATCTTCATTCCAATCTTGAGGGTAGTATATTTGTGGCCATTCATCACACAAGCCCACACCGTGCATTTTACAACCGTAGCGACGACCAACGAATTCGTCTGCTAATTGATGTCCTGAAAAACTCAATGTTTTAAATGACACGCCAGGCTTTAGCAATTGGATATTTTGCTCGACGTGTTCCACCGCGTAACTGTAAATGCGTTTCATTTCAGCCGTCGGCTCACCATCGCCTAAAAACCAAGATCGAGACATATCACAACAGATGCCATAAACGCTGACTAAATCTGTATCAAAGGCTAATATTTCGTTATTTTGAACGATGCGAGGGCCACATTCTTGAAACCACGGATTGGTTCTTGGACCCGAGGCCATTAAGCGACACTCTACCCATTCACCGCCACGTTTGATATTGCCAGCGTGCAAAACCGACCATATCTCATCTTCCGATAATCCTGGACGGGCGACGGCTCGCATTTCTGATACGGCTTGTTTGGTTGCATGGATGGCACAACGCATGGCCAGAATTTCTTCCTCACCCTTAATAACCCGCGCTTTCTCGGTCAGTTCCTCGCCCTCAAATACTTCAAACCCCTCTTTTTCTAAGGCTTTTAACCCCGAAACCATGATTTTATCAACGGCAAGTCTTCGATTATTACCCACGTGCGCGCGCATGATTTCATCGACTTCCTGACCTAATTTAGTGGCATAGACGGCCGTTTTATCGCCGCCACCAAAATAAAATAATGACTGGCTATTGCGCATTTCTTTGATCAGTGGGTTAAACTCTGTTAAAAATGGGGCACACTTATAATCCCAAATGACCATATAGCCATCTGCCGTGACCAAGCACGCTCGAAATGGGTTATGCATGTTCCACACCTGCATATTTGTGGTGTCGGTGGCATAACGAATGTTGAGTGGATCGGTTAACAACAACCCACCATAATCGCGCTCATTGATGAGTTTAACCAGACGATCTAAGCGGTATTGGCGCATTTTGGCCACATTGGGGCACGTCAGACCCGCCTCAGCCCATTCATCAAAAGCAATTTTTGTCGGTCCAATCTCAACCCGATCATTGTCTAATGGCGTGCCATCAGGGCGTTTTTTGCTGGGATCAATTTTGCGACGATTGGCGTAACTGTTTTCCATCATATTCTCCTGAATTATTGGGCGGTGTAACCGCCATCAATACTTAAAACAGCCCCTGTAATATGGGTTTCTTCGGCTAAAAAGTGCGTGGCGCGTGCCACCTCTATAGGGTGAGCAATACGACCCAGCGGAATGGCGTCGATATTTGATTGCCTCACCTGCTCCACGGTCACGTGACTTCGATGCTCACCAAATAGCATGGGTGTATTCATGGCGCCTGGTGCAATGGCATTCACCGTGATTTGTTGTGGGCCTAATTCGACCGCTAAAGCTTTGGTGAAATTTACCACAGCCCCTTTGCTGGTACTATAAGACACCAAATCCTCAGCGCCACGATAAGAGAGGCTTGAAGCAACATTGACAATGGTACTCCCTGCATTCATCACTTTTAACGCGGCTCGGGTTAAGTAAAATACCCCATCAACATTGGTCTCCATGATGCGTTTCCATTCAGCCGTTGATGTGTCTTTGAGCGCTTCACGATCGATTGCGCCAGCATTATTGACCACCACATCCAAGCTGGAATAATGTTGCATGGTTTGATCCACACAGTTTTGGCAAAATGCTTCATCGCGAATATCACCGTCACAAAAAGCAACGTTGACATTGTATGATTGCACTTGCTGTTGAATGTCTTTGAGTTTGTCACTATTCCGCCCTACGAGCATCAAGTGCATGCCTGCATGCGCAAACACAGCGGCCAATGCCGCACCCAGTCCAGAACTGGCACCTGTGATCAATGCCGTTTTGCCTTGTAATGTTCTCTTGCCGAAGGTTAAATCATTCATATGAGCCTATAAAGCGGGCAAGGGTAATTTTGCCATACGTCCACCGTCAATACTTATCACCTGCCCGTTGATGAATTTCGACTGATCACTGGCAAGCCAAACCGCCAGCTCTGCAATGTCTTGTGGTGTGCCTAATGCCCCAAGGGGATGGAGCGCATGGATTTCATTCAGTGCGTGCTGCGAATCAGAAAACTGTTGAATCAGGCTCTCATTAAATGGCGTATTGATCCAACCTGGGGCGATGGCATTGCAGCGAATGCCATCTTTGCCATGATCAATGGCAATATTTCGGGTCAAACTATGCACAGCCCCTTTTGAAGCAGCATAGACCGAATGTGTGGGGTTCGCGCCCAAGCCTTCAATCGAACCCATGTTGATAATGACGCCTTTGGTCGGCTTGATTGGGTTCTGCTGCATTTGTAGAATGGCATACTTTGAACATAAAAAGACGCCAGTGACATTGACATCCATCACCTTTTGCCATTCGTCCAGACGCATGTCTGAAAATTTTTTTTCAATGACCGTGCCCGCATTATTGACCAATACATCGACACAACCAAAACGTTGCTCGATCGTTGAGAATAGATTTTTGACACTGGCTTCTTCAGTGATGTCCGTTTCAATAAAAATCAGATTTGGCTGTTGGGGCGGGTGTAAGTCTGCAACAATCACCTGCGCACCTTGTTCAGCAAACTTGAGGGCAATGGCAAGCCCAATGTTTTGGGCTGCCCCTGTCACAACAACCGTCTTTGACATGGTCAATTTACCACAATGCCACGACTTTGGCGTTTTGCTCACCCAAGCCTTCCACGACCAAGCGAAGGCTGTCTCCAGCTTTCATATAACGCGGCGGTTTCATACCAAAGCCCACACCAGGGGGGGTGCCTGTGGTCAAAACATCCCCAGCTTTTAAGGTGGTGTATTGAGAAATTCGATGCACCAATTCAGCGACCCCAAAAACCATTTCTTGGCTGTTGCCCCTTTGCATCAGCTCATCATTTAGCCACAGCTTTAAGTCCAAATTTTGTGGGTCAGGCACTTCATCTTTGGTCACCAACCAAGGTCCCAAGGGCGAGAAAGTATCGGCGCTTTTGCCTTTGGTCCATTGCGTCCCACGCTCTAATTGGAAGGTGCGTTCAGAGACATCATTTGAAATCGTATAACCAAACACATAGGACATGGCATCGTCTAATGAGACATTTTTAGCATCCTTAGCCATCACAACGCCCAGCTCAACTTCCCAGTCGGTGGTGGCACTGCCCAATGGCAATTCTATGTCATCATTGGGTCCATTCAGACCCGACGTGGCTTTTAAAAACATGATGGGTTCTTCAGGGATGGGCAATCCCGCTTCTTTGGCATGGTCTTTGTAGTTCAAACCAATGCCCACAATTTTACCGATGCCATTCAAAGGCACCCCCAATCGAGTGTTTTGGTCAATCTTGGGTAAGGTCTCCAAGTTCATACCCTGCAGGGCTTTACACCCCTGTTCAAAGGTGTGTGGTTGCCAATCAGACACCCATTGGCTGGCGTCTCTAATATTGCCTGTTGAATCAACAAGCCCTGGTTTTTCTTGCCCTTTGGGTCCAAATCGAACGAGTTTCATATCAGATTTTTCCTTTTGTACTATTGCGCGTCTATTCCTCAGACATTATAGAATCATTTGATGTCCGCAATGGTTAATTTCTTTTGTTCAATGAGGTGCTTGAAGCGCGAAATGGTTGCTGCTATACCCGCTTCTAAAGGCACTTGTTCATAAGCACCAATATGCGCCCGCAAAGGCGCATTGGACATATTGGATGGAAAGGGCAAGGCCTCGCCGGTCACAGCAATATTGCTTTGGGGCAATTGCTTTTTGACGCATTGGACAAACTGTGCAACGCTCGCTTCAGTGCCATTCAGATCAAAAACAGTCGCACCCGATTGGGGGCGTTTCACGGCTTGAATGAAGGCTGCCGCCGCTTCTTGCGCATAGACAAAACCAATGTTGCCAGAAAAACCAATGGTGAAAGGTTGATTCAAACAAGCGGCTAAGATGGCAACCGTTGGCAATGCGCTCATGCCTTGATCGCGCGCCACCCCATAAATCACACTCGGCCGAATACAAACGCTGGGAACCGACCAATCGTTCCAATACACTTGCGCGCTTTGTTCATTACATAATTTATAAGCACCATACAAGGTTTTGAGCCAAGCCGTTTGTTCGGGCATGGCTGTGGCAGCGACTGAGCTGGCGTAAGCCAATCGTTTGATGCCCGCATGGTGGGCGGCCTCAAAAATGTTAATACTCCCAACCACATTGACTTGGGCGCCTAAGGTGGGATCGTTCTTGCAAAATGGCACTTGTAGCGCGGCCAAATGGATGATTGCATCGGGCTGGTGTTTTTCGACCACCGCCATCACCCGCGCACGATCAATAATGTCGCCAACTTCCCACGGCACAGACTGTGCTTTTTCGTCCCCCACAAGTAGGCTCAAGCGGCGGCGATCATCCGAGACATCAAAGGCAACAGCCTGTTGCCCCGCCTCCATCAACTGTTTGATCACCCATGCCCCAATGCAACCCGCACTGCCTGTGACAAGGACGGTGCTTTTGCTCATGTTGACGAGATTTTCAACTGTTTAAGCTGGTTGGAGTAGTGTTGTAGCTTGGCAATGGATTCATCGAGTCTTTGAGTGATCTCGCTTGCGTCCGCCTCCAACTCAAGGTTGTTGATGAGGTTTTGCAAATTGCCCTGTGCCGTCCACGCTTGATAACGTGCCAATTCGGTCAGCATCCCTGGGTCGCTCCAATTCATCATAACGTCGGTATTGGTGTAATCAAGTTTTGCTGAGTCCATCACCGAAAAAGAGGGAATGAAGGTAATTCTTTCAGCTTTTTCCAACAAACGACAAGCCCGATGAAAAACCATGGTGCCCTGCTGTAAACAACCATAACCGGCCGCAGGGAATTTCATTGAAACCACACGATCTGCTGGCAATTCTTTATCGCTGCCATGCTCCGCCTGAATGCCAAGGATTTCACTGCCCGCTTCTTTGGTGCCTTTAAAATATTGAAATTCTCCACCCTTGAGCGTTGCAGGATCAACCAGCATCATGACCAGGTCAAAAGAAGTCGAATCAACGTGCCAGCTATCGACTGCTTTGCTAATGTCATCGGGCGCATAATTTAATGCACAGGCCACTGAGGGTAGTGCATGCGTCCCTAATCGCACTTGAGCCAGATCCGACAGAAAATCACACAACACCTCTGAAGCACACAGATCGCGTATAAATGTTGAGCGGTAACCAGCGCCTCTTATGTAAGAACTGCCTCGACTCTTACCCGTGCCCCCGACTTGATTTTTATTATTTTCCATTTGTTTTGCCAGCTCATAAAAGGTGGCCAAGCCTTCATCTGATAAAACCCTAAAAGCCGTGGTAACGCCTAATTCCGAAGGCATCTTGGCGATGGTTTCATCATCATAGCCCAATTCTTTCAAGGTGGTAATGGTCACAGGACCTTCTAACTGAAGGTGTTTGTTGGCATCAAAAACGGGTTCATTTTTGAGCTTAATATAAGCCGCTGGCCGTTGGTTTGGCATGGGCAATGGGGTTCTTAATGTGGACATAATTTTCTCCAATGATTATTGAATGCGACAATCAGTCGCCATTAAAACTTTACAAAGGATAAAAGTCAATACATTGAACATCATTTCAAACTTTTGCCTAGCTTGAAATGAAAACACCTAAGCCATGAGTGCGCCAATGACTGAAATTTTATAAGCGCCGCATATTGGGCTTAGGGTTTATGTGATGATTGTAAGAATGGTTAAATTGAACGACCGCACAAGATTTTTGCCAAAATCGCTTCGATGGAATCAACGACAGCTGCGCATTTATCAGGGTCAAGCGCATCAGGATGCGGTGGTGCAAATTGTCCTGAATCATTATCAAAATATTGACCAGAGGCTGTGGCGAATGTATGGCAAAATGCCGCCTGAATCAATATATTTGCCCCAATGTCAATATCATGTCCTGCGACCCCAAAGCCTTCTTTAACCATTTTGGTGGCCAGAAGCGAGCCAGGATTAACGGCAATAATGACAGGCGCTGGTGCTGAATTTGCCAAGTTGAAGGACCACATTGTGATCGCCAACTTACTTTGTGCATAAGCGCCCATATCTGTCAATTGCACAGGCCCAGCAAGCGCTTGTAAATCAACCGATGCCTGCGCGGCAGAGGACAAATTTATCACCCTTGAAGACGCTTTTAGCAAGGGCATCAATCGTTTAGTCAAAAGATAAGGGGCAATGGTATTCACAGCAAAGCGCACATCAAGCCCATCTTCAGTTGAAGGTTCTGCGGTTTTTAATATGCCCGCATTATTGATCAAGACATCGAGCTTATCGTGCGCATGAGTAATTTTTTTTGCCAATGCCGCCACCTCAGCCAAATTTGATAAATCTGCGACATAACACTCAGTCTGTTCAGACAACAAGCGTTGTAATTTGTCGAGTTTTTCGGCACTGCGGCCATGTAACAACACATGGTGACCCATTGCCACCAAACGTTTTGCTGTGACCAGCCCAATACCATCCGTTGCACCTGTCAATAAAATGGTTTTTGGCTCAGTCATTGGATGAGCCTTGCCATTTTCATTATTGGTCATCATGCCGTTTTCTGCGCTTCTAAGACTGTTTTATTTGTTGGTAAGCAATGCCTTTTTTAAGGGCGTCATCATAATTACCAAATGGGTAAGCATGAACCCCAGCAATCACTGACTGCTCAATGAGTGGGCGTATAAAGCTGTCACTATTGTAGGAGCCAAAAAGTTTGATGAGGTTGTTTTTTTTAAGAAAGCTGATGGCGTTATCGACGCCAACGGTTGTTGCAATTTTCAATAATTTACTGAATTTACAATCAGCAACAAAACCCCCATGTAAGGGCGCTTCAATACCATGCATCTTCAAATGATTGCCGTGTTGAATGAACAATTGTGCATCAAAACCAATTTGGGTCATCAATCTGACTGCCATGCCTCGTGTCTGTGCCCATTCGATTTTTTTTTGCAATTCGGCGTGTTCATTTGAACGATCCTTCAAATGAAGGTGTCCATCTGGGAAAGTGGCAAAACAACAAGTATCGATGGTCAATGTTTCAATCCACGAACTTTGTAACAACGCCATGACGCTGTCAAAATGGACAAACGTTCGGCTGTCTCCACCAAGAAACAAGAATTTCGTTAACTTCAACTGATTGATCTTTTGACTGATTTTATCCAAATCTTCATTGGCTTGTAAATTTCTAACCGCCAAATGTGGTATGACTGAATAACCGCGTTCTAATAAGGTTTCACAATCGCTCAATACATCAAGATACGCGGTGCCCTTGATGTGTGGTACGAATACCTCAAACGATTGTTTGGGCAGTTGACTTTCAACTTTTTGATGGGCACTCAGGAAGTCAGAACAATGCGCTGGCAGGACTTCAATTGAAAAATCCATTGATTTATACTCCTAAATCCATTGATTTATACTCCTAAATCCATTGATTTATACTCCTAAAAATGACTGATTGACTGAAAAGCCCTTGCAATGGATCTTTAAAACAATTCAAGATGAACATTGACGCTCTCAACGGGAGGGTCATTATAAATGGAGCCCTTTGCCTTATGTCATGAAAATGAATGGTGTTGCGAACAAAAATGACTCAAAAATGACTCAAAAATGACTCAAACAATTTTCAAGTTGACTGTCTAGAAATTTGATTCAACTTTGTTTTTTGCTGACCTTTATCATCAAAATTCGCTGGATCTAACCAACGTTTAAATTCGGCTTTTATGTCAGGCCAATCAGAATCAATGATGGCATACCAAGCGGTGTCTCTATTTCGGGATTTATACATGGTGAGTTGACGAAAGATCCCCTCAAAGGTAAAACCCAAACGCAATGCTGCTGCGTTGGAGGGTGCGTTTAAGGCATCACATTTCCATTCATAGCGCCTATAGCCTAAGTCATCGAACACCCGAGACATCATCAGATACATGGTCTCAGTTGCCATACACGTGCCTTGCATGGCTGGTGAAAAGTGAATGTGACCGACTTCAATGGTACCAAATTCAGGATTGATTCGTAAATAACTGGCCATGCCAACTACTTGCTCTGTACGTGCATCGATCACCGTATAAAACAAGGGATCGTCTTGTAAACTGATCTGAGTGAGCCACGTATTAAATGCCGCAAATGTTGTAAAAGGGCCATAGGGTAAATACGTCCAATTCTGGTGTTCTGTGTCCAAACAAAAATGCTCGTACAAGGATTTTGCATGTTTTTGGGGCTCTAATCCTTCTAATCGGCAATGTTGCCCAAGCATGGGTTCGGTTGAAGGGCGTTGAACGGGCTGCCAATCTACAATTGGAAAACCGATGGGCTGATTAAGGTCGTTAAAATATTGCGTCATTAGCAAGCACTCTTTTGATAGGTTATCCAGTGGGTTTTGTCTGAAATTTTATCATATAGACGGCGCGCACGATCATTATCCTCCGCGGTTATCCAGCGAATAAATGGCCATCCTTTGGCTTGCGCGTCCACTGTGAGTGCTTCATATAAGGCCTCGACCACACCAGTGCCTCTATGCGCTGGCGAGACGTATAAATCATCCAAAAAACCCACAGTTTTGCCGCGCAACGGCGAAGGCATGGCGCGGTAGTGCATCAGGCCAAGACCTTGGCCACTATGATTTTTTGCCAACAAGGCATAGAAAGCGGTTTGTTCGTCGAAAATCCATGTCCATACCTGGTCAAGTATGGTTTGATCCATGGGCACATGATAGAATTTGGCATAGCCGTGGTAAAGTGATTCCCAAGACGCCCTGTCGTTTTGTTGCAAAGGTTGAACGGTGATTGATGTCATAAACCTCCCAATAAAGTGATAGTCGTTTAGATGTTTTAAAAGGTTGTCACAACCGCCTAAGCAAATGTTATCAGCAAAAGAATGGCACCTAAGCCTAAGCGATAAATAACAAAGGGCATCATGCCAAATCGTTCAATGGCTTTCAAAAACCACCGAATACAGAGCCAAGCACTCAGACCTGAAACAATGGTTGCCAATAAAATGAGCCCCCAGTCAACCTGACTCAATTGTAATAACTTTATGGTTTGGAGCAAACTGGCGGCCAAGATGACTGGAATCGACAATAAAAACGAGAATCGGGCTGAATCAACCATGTTAAATCCCATTAATAAAGCGGCTGTTATGGTGATACCCGATCTTGATGTGCCCGGAATCAAAGCCAAAACTTGAAACAGACCGATAATGATTGCCACTTTCAAGGTCATTGAAATTAAACTTTTTTGCCCTTTTTGCTGGGCAGCATAACCCAACAAAAGCCCAAACACAATGGTTGCCACAGCGATGACCAGTGTGGAACGCAGATTATTCTCAATCCAATCATCCAATAAAACACCAGTCAAGCCAACGGGGACGGTTGCAATGATAATACACCACGAGAGACTAACATCGGAGTCAGATAAACGGGTAAAATTTCGGACCCAAGCAGAAAATAAACGCCAAATATCTTGACGGAAATAAAAACAAACCGCCACTAATGTGCCAAAATG
This sequence comes from Gammaproteobacteria bacterium, assembly GCA_965277775.1. GTDB lineage: Bacteria > Pseudomonadota > Gammaproteobacteria > CAKMZV01 > CAKMZV01. Next base: position 1,005,459 of record OZ255843.1, read on the forward strand.
CACCGCTACGTCAAAAGCCAACCCTTGATCTTCCCAATCCGTTAATAATGGGATGAGAATTAAATGCGCTGAACTGGAGACTGGTAAAAATTCTGTAATACCCTGAACGACTGCGAGTACGATTGCTTGTCCAAATTCCATGATTAAAACGATCCTATCATTAATAATTGTTGTTGTTTCATTTGCACCGCTTGCCCGTGCCGATCATTTATCCGCCCAAGTTAAATTTGCCTCAGATTATAACTTTCGTGGATTAAGGCAATACTTTAACTTAGAAAACCAACCCATACAAAGATCCACTGTTCAAAGCGCACTGGATTTTAACAGCGATTCGGGATTTGTTGCTGGATTAGAAGGCATCTCACTGATCAACGATCTGGAACTTCGCCTAAAAGCCGGATTTAACCTGCCCTTTGAATCAGCCAAATTTGCGACAGTTTATCAACGCTATCAATTTGAAAATCGACCTGATTTTGAAGAGGTCATTTTCACTGTGAACCCCTACTCATCGTATTCGTTTCAATATGTATTGGGCATCGCTTCTGCAGGCAATGGCTATTCTACCAGCTATCAACCACAAATCAACGAGCGTTTAAGCTTGAACTTTGAAGCGGGATTTTATGCCCCTTCGGCAACGCAGGTGGGTCAAAACATGGGCACTTTGAGCGAATATTATCGGGCTGGCCTACAACAAAATTATTTTGGCGTGACCATTGGCGTTGATTATTATTACCGTATTGGTACAGACAGCTTAGTTGTTTTCAACATCGGCACTCAGTGGCTTAATCCCATTGGGCGCGAACAAGGCAACTAAATGGTACAAACTCGCACGCGCAACGACTGAGTTTAATCGTGTCTAACCATTGCAAACAATGGGCTCAGATGATTGAGCGCATCCGCCACCACTTCAAACAGACCGATGTCATAGAAGTAAGCACACCGCTTGCACGAGCGCATACGGTGACAGACCCCAACATTGACAGCTTAGCGTGCCATACTCAAACGGGTCTTACTTGGTTACAAACCTCTCCAGAATACGCCATGAAAATGATTCTCATGGACATGCCAGAGCAAGCCATTTACCAAATTTGCAAAGCTTTTAGAGACGATCCTGTCGCGCGTTGGCATCGCCCAGAATTTAGCCTATTAGAATGGTATAGACCAAATATTACTCTGACAGACTTGATCGAAGAAACCCAAAAAATCGTTCAGTTGTGTCACCACACATCACTGAATGCCTCGACCATGACTTACCAATCCGTTTTTTTACAATACCTTGGTATTGACCCTTTTACGGCAAAGGTGGCCGATCTTCAAGCAAGTTACAGGGCGCACCATGGAACCCCTGTAGAAAAGATGGGCAATGAATCAGCCATTTGGCAGCAGTTGCTACTAACGGAATGCATAGAGCCCCATTTAGCTCAGCATGAGCTCTTCTTCATTACCGATTTCCCACCACACGCAGCCGCTTTGGCGAAAATTGATGACCACAAACAGCCTGCGACGGCACAGCGATTTGAATGTTATTTTAACGGCATTGAATTGGCCAACGGCTATGTTGAATTGCAGGATGCAGCGATTCACAGGGCACGTTTTTCAAATGATAATGCCAAGCGTTCAGCGCAAGGGAAACCGACCATGGCGCTCGATGAATCTTTTTTAAACCGCCTTGAAACCCACCCACTGCCAGCATGTTGTGGGGTGGCATTAGGGCTTGACCGATTGTTTGCAATCGCCCAAGGTCATGACCGCATTGTGCATCCCTAATTCGTCCTAATTTTATGAGTGCTTTGATTACCGCCCATCATTTAACCCTACAATTGGGTAATAAATGCTTGTTGAATCAGGTTCAGTTTCAGATCAACAACCAAGATAAAATTTGCCTCATAGGGCGCAATGGCGCAGGCAAATCAAGCCTGTTTAAGGTGCTGCTTAATCAGCTCCAAGCCACAGATGGCGACATGGTGTTCAAACCCAATTTACGCATCAGCCTGTTGGAACAACCCTTGCCTCAAAATGCCCAATTATCTGTCAGCGATTATGTGGCAACTGGACTTAAACAACAACAAATCTGGATTGATGCCTATTACAAATTGGTAAAGACGCACCCTGAAAAACTGACCGAACTCAATGTTTTGCATAGTCAGATTGAAGCGGGTGGGGGTTGGAACACAGCGATCCAAGTCGAAAAAACTTGTAGCGAATTGGGTCTGAATACCACGATCATATTGGGGGATTTATCGGGTGGCTGGCAAAGGCGCGCTGCTTTAGCGCGTGCCTTGGTGAGCAATCCCGAATTGCTTCTCCTAGATGAGCCAACCAATCATTTAGACATCAGTACCATTGAATGGTTAGAACACCGTATTAAAAACTTTAGTGGCGGCGTGATGTTTGTCACCCACGATCGCTTTTTTTTACAAAAAGTCGCGTCTAAAATCGTTGAATTAGACCGAGGCAAAATCACCAGCTACGATGGCAATTACCAACAGTTTTTACGCTACAAAGCGCAAGCTGATGCGGTAGAAGATGAACACCACAAGCAGTTTCAAAAACGCCTCGCCCAAGAAGAAGTTTGGGTGCGCAAAGGCATCAAAGCGCGGGGCACCCGAAACGAGGGTCGTTTAAAAAACCTACACGCTTTGCGTGAACAAAATCAAAATACAGTCAAAAGACAAGGGGGGGCGAATTTTCGTATTGCCGAATCAGAGCCTTCTGGGCGCAAAGTCATTGAAGCCCATAAAATGAGCTTCCATTATGCTGGGCAGGAAGCGTCCCCTTTGTTGAATCAATTTACCTTGCGCATCGCTCGGGGCGACCGCATTGGCATCATTGGCAATAATGGCGTTGGTAAAAGCACTTTATTAAAATTATTATTGGGAAAAATCGCACCCACTCAAGGCACAGTGAAACTTGGTACCCACCTAAATGTCGGCTATTTTGATCAAAGCCAGACTCAGATTCAGTTTGATAAAAGTGTGGCGTATAACGTCAATGCAGGCAATGACTACATCGAATTTGGACAGAGTCAGATTCATGTGGTTGGCTATCTTAAAGGGTTTTTATTTGATCCCGAAAAATCCTTGGACAAGGCAGTGCACTTATCCGGTGGCGAACTCAATCGTCTTCGCATGGCCCAATTGTTTGCTCAGCCGAGCAATGTCTTAATCCTCGATGAGCCGACAAATGATCTTGACATTCAAATGCTTGAAGTATTGGAGCGTCAATTAAACCAGTATAAAGGCACTCTGATTTTGGTCAGCCACGATCGTATCTTTCTTGATCGAGTCGTGAACAAAACGATCGTATTTGAAAAAGATGGACAAGTGATCAGCCACGCAGGGGGCTACAGCGATTGGTTGAAAAGAGGCCGCCAACTCAGAACCAACAAACAGGAACAAATAGAACCTGAAGCTGATAAATCTGATTTGAATGTACGAAAGTCAACGACTAAGAAACTCAGTTATAAGCAACAACGTCAATTTGATTTGTTGCCCAACAGCATGGCTGAAACAGAAGCACAAATCAAAATATTAACCGCTGAAATACAATCCCCTGAATTTGCTGAAATCTCTTATGGGCTGCAAAAACCCAAACTCAATGCTTTGACCGAATTACAAAAACAGCTGGACGCACAAGAGAATGAGTGGTTGGCCTTGGTTGAATTGATTGACAACACAACCTAAGTTCGAAAATACCGAGTCATCTAAGGTTCGCTGCACGCGCAATTCTACTCGCAATCAATGACTTTGCTACTGAGTCAACCAAGTTGACTTTAGTATAAGTAAATGGCCGCTTGAGTGACGTCTTGTGCTTGATCATTCTGAGTCCCCTGAGCCCCTACAGCGAGCGTTGCCCCATCATGATCTAAAGCCACGATACGGCCAAATTCGTTAATGACGTTTAAATCATTGGGTTTGATGTAGGCTTGCTGTAACCAAACACCGTTACTAAATTCAAAGGTATAGGCGGCACCTGATTGGGATCCAATGCCACTATCAACCGTATTAATGCCCGTCGATGAGCCATTCTCATTCGACGCCCCTACGGCGAGGGTGTTGCCATCTCCACTCAAGCTGACTGTCCGACCAAAACCATCATTTGCCCCCGTATTAAAAGGTTTGATATACGCTTGTTGTGACCAAACATTTGAACTGAATCTAAACACGTAAGTCGCACCCGAAGCGGTGGATGAACCCATATCTACACTATTAACGCCTGTTGAGGCGCCACCTTCAAAGGCTGCGCTTACCGCAAGCACATTGCCATCGGCACTCAAGCTCAAGGGCCGACCAAATTGATCGCCCGCCCCTGTATTATGCGGTTTGATGTACGCCTGCTGTGTCCAAGCGTTTGAACCACTGTTAAATCTAAATATATACGCCGCACCCGAAGCGGTGGATGAACCCACATTGACACCATTAACGCCTGTTGAGGTGCCGTTTTCCATGAATGCGCCCACCGCAATGGTATTGCCATCTGTACTAATGTCCGTAGCACCGCCAAAAGTATGACCCATCCCAGTATTCAATGGTTTGATGTACGCCTGTTGCGTCCAAGCGCCCGCATTAAAGCGGAACACATAGGCTGCACCTGAGTCCGTGGAAGTAGAATCATCCACACCATTAATCCTCGTTGATGCACCGTCCTCAAAAGGCGCCCCGACGACGAGGGTATTGCCATTCGCACTCAGACTGACTGCACCGCCAAAAGAATCAACCATCTCCGCGTTGAACGCCTTGATATAAGCTTGTTGTAACCAAACACCACCAATGCGTCTAAATACGTACACCGCTCCTGAAGCGGGGGCAACATTATTCATACCAGCCTCAAAAGGCGCGCCCACCACTAGCGTATTGCCATCGGCACTCAAGCCCACAACAGCCCCAAAGAAATCATCCGAGTCAGTATTAGACGCTTTGATATAGGCCTGCTGTGACCAAGTCGCCCCGCTGCGTTGAAACACATAAGCAGCACCCGAATTCGTGGCGCCATCATTCACCGCCGCGTTCACCCCGGTTGATGAGCCATCTTCATCTGGTGCACCAACAGCCAGTGTATTGCCATCGGCACTGATACTCAAAGACTGTCCAAAGCTATCTTCAGTATTGGGACTCGTCGCCTCTAAACGACCCACCATACTGTGCAATTGTACCTTTGTCAAACCGACAGTATTATGGGTAAACGATGCCCCACAAGACGCTGAATTACACGTATTCACCCCATATCGAAGGTTGCTCACCCTTGGGATATAGCGATGCAAAGATACCCAACCTTGTGCGGTTGTTTGTCTTATGTTGGTGCTATTTGGGCTCACCACGATGCCGTTTGTACTTGAATCGACAAAGCCTGAAATGCCATCGGGATTACTACGTAACTGATAATGGCTTGCGCCTGAAATCGCCCCCCAAGAAAATTCAAGGAATTTGATGCCCGTGGTTATTCTAAAAGCGGGTTGAAGCACCACAGTGACCGTGGTAAAGGCGCCCAGACCGCCTGAATCGGTCGTCCTGAGTGTCAATATCACCTGACCCGAATCTATGTTTAAACGCGATAAGCTTAGGCGACTGGTTGTAATAACCGTACCCACAGCGCCTTGTCCTGTTGAAACGCTAATAGGCAATGTGTTATCTTCTGGATCGGATAAGACTATGTCCACCTCAATTGGCATAACTGTCAATGCGACGTTGCTTGTTGAAACGGTTAGAACAGGTGGATCATTGACAGCACTGACCACAACCAATATCTGCGTTCTGGCCGTTTGTCTATCTGAATCTTGCGCTTGCACCGTCAAAGTGGTTGTGCCATTGGCATTGCCAATCGCAGTCAAGCTTATGGTATGAGTTGTAATGGTCACATTGACAATGTTCGGCACTGACGCCGTCACTGTCGTCCTTAGTGTGCCATCTTCTGCATCTGTGGCTGTGGTTCCAATGGTCAAGGTTGAGCCAAAATCTTCTTGTAAGCTGATGGCTGCTGTTGAGATTGACAGCAATGGCGGCGTACCTTGTCCGATGATCACATTGACCACAATTGTTTGGGCGGCAGTTAATCCACCGCTGTCGCTTACCATAACGGTTAAGGTGGTCTGACCAGAACGGTTGAGTCTGCTGTTTAAGATAATGGCATTGACCGAAGTGCTGACACTGATCACATCAGAACTTTGCGCAACAACAAACGATACAGTAGAATCTTGATCGTCGGTCACCGTTGTTCCAATGGTGATCGGTGTCAAGAAATTGGCACCTGTCGTTATTTGACTGCTTGAAACGGTTAAATTTGGTGGATCATTAACTGCAGTAATCACCACGACAATTTGTGTAGAAACTGATTGCCCACCTAAATCTCTGGCTTCAACGGTCAGAGTTTCTGTCCCATTCGCATTCAACATTCGGCTCAAAGTAATAGTATGAGTGGTCAATAACGGATTGACAATGCCCGCAGATGAACGCACTGTGAAGGTTAAAGTGCCATCTTCTGCATCTGTCGCAGTCGTTCCGATGATCACAGGCATCATAAAATCTTCTTGCACTCGGACCAAGTTAGTGGACACAACCAGGGTGGGAAGGGTACTTGTGCTAATACGCACACTTATAACGATATCTCTCGATACGGTAATCCCCGCATTATCCGTCACACTGACGGTTAAAGTCGTTTGACCCGTGACATTAGGTATTGAAGTGATGATGATGCTGTTAGTGGTCTTACCAAAATTCACCACACCTTGAGTGGAGGCTTGAACGCTGAAGGTTACGGTGCCATCGGTTAAATCTGTGGCAGTGACTCCAATGGATATTTGTGCGAATCCACTAATGGCTGAAATACTTTGACTTGTAAGTTGTAATGTTGGTCCCGCCTCTGACTGCACCCTAACGAATAATGATGTGCTCGATCTGCCATCACTGACCGTTATGGTGACCGTTGTGAATCCGTTGGCTTGCGCTAAGTTTGTAACCAGAAATCCGTTCGTTGACTGAGCAACACTAACTTGGGTTGGGGTCGATGCAGTCGCCGTAAACGATAGGGCGTCGCTTTCAATATCGGTTGCTGTGGTTCTAATCTCAATGGCGCCTTGTCCTAAGAGCAAGACATTACTGGTTGAAATGGTTAATGCTGGTGGGTCATTGACCGCCGTCACTCGCACTGACACTTGAGCAGTGGTACTGAGCCGACCATCGCTGGCTGAGATGGTTAAGGTTGTTTGACCACTAATATTCGGTATGCTCGATACACGAACACCCGTTGCTGAAGTAGTCACAGTGACCACCCCTGTAGCGGACTGACTCACCGTTAATGTTAGCGTATCTTGGTCCAAACTCATTGCCGTTGCAATCGTCGCAGTTGCAAAATCTTCATTAAATGTCAAGGAAGCGCTCGAGAGGCTCAAAGTCGGTGTGTCATTGACCGCCGTCACTTGTATTGTCACTTGCGCTCTAGATGTCAGTGAACGACTCATGACTGAAATGGTTAAAGTGGTTCGACCATTGGCATGGGGGACGCTCGATAATGCCACACCAGCTGCAGAAGTCGTCACAGTGATAACGCCTGTGGTTGATTGAATCACCGTAAATGTAATTGGATCGCCTTCCAAGTCTGATGCTGTGGCAAGTGTATTGGTGCCTGCAAAATCCTCAGCCACGACTAAATCCGTTGTTGTGACATTTAGTATTGGTGGGTCATCAACGGGTGTGATTTGTACCACCACCTGGCTCGTTGTGCGAAATCGACCATTAATAGCGATAATGGTTAGGGTGGTTTGACCATTGGCATTGAGCATACTTGCAATGCTGACGCCTGAGACCGAATTGGTATTAGTCACTGTAACGACCCCAGCGGTGGATTGAGAAACCGTTAAACTGATCGCATTGGTCGCTGTGGCAATTTGGATGACGCCCGCAAAATCTTCCATGAATGTCAAATTGCTCGAAATTGTAATTGTCGGGGTTGTCTCTGGAAGCACAGGCGTGTTATTTCCATCACTGCTACTGCCCCCGCCTCCGCCACCGCAAGCCGTTAAAAAAACAGCCAATAATAGAGGCAACATGCGCCAACGCCCAATCGCCAACTTAAATGCGCATCCAATTAAATGGATGGCATTGCTGAAAGCATTGAACCAAATTAATTTCTTAAATATGGGATTTAAAAATTGATGCATGATGGATACCCTTTTTGTCATTTACAAGAAATTTGATACGCCCCTATAGGCAAATTCTCTTGAACATTATACTTTTTTTACCCTTTTAATGCTCTGCCGTTGTTTTTTGAAACTAAGCAAGGTAGTTTGGCTGATTATCAACCATTCCCCACAAGGCACAGCTCACAAGACAAGCGTAATCAATCTACGATTGTTTGCCTCAGCAGAGCGCATCGTATTTTATATTGGTTGGAATAGAAAAATTGAGGCGACTAAATGAATAGAAGCAGTAAACAATCTGCAAAAATCTATGCGCTTTTATCTGCGTGTGCGGCTTGCAACACTTGTTTCAACTCCCCTTTTTCTGCCATTTCAACCACAATGTCACCGCCACCAATCAGCTCACCGCTCACATAAACTTGAGGGAAGGTTGGCCAATCGGCGTATTGTGGCAAATGCTCAAATACTTCTGGATCAGAGAGCACATTGACATAGGCGAATTGCTCACCCGTCCCGACCATTGCTTGAGCAGCTCGGGCCGAAAAACCACAAGAAGGCAATTGTGGCGTCCCTTTCATATAGATCACCACAGGATTGTTTTTAACTTGATCGTCGATTCGTTTTAAAACTTCATTCATAACATTCATATTTAACTAACTGAAGGATTTAGGCATTTAAATAATGGAAAGACCTGCTATTATAATAGATGAGTCAATGTCAATTAAAGAGTATCTCATGAGAATTGTTGCAGATTGTCACATTGTAGGACTGTCAGAATTTTTTTCCAATTTAGGAACCGTTCAGGCACTACCCACTACTGACATTCAACCCGAAAGTCTAAAAAATGCCGACGTGCTTTTGATTCGATCAAAAACAAAAATAGATGCGGCATTGTTAAATAATACTGCCATTCAATTTGTGGGCTCATGCGTCTCTGGCACAGACCACATTGATGGGGCATGGCTTCATCGGACCGACATAAAGCTGGCGAGCGCCAAAGGATCCAATGCCAATGCCGTCGCTGAATACGTGATGAGCGCCCTAATCTTAAAGTGCGAACAACTCAATAGACCCTTAAACACCTTATCCTTAGGCATTATTGGCGTCGGCCATGTGGGTCGCCGCCTCAGTCAGATTGCCACTTTATTGGGTATGAAAGTCGTCGCCTACGACCCGCCTTTAGCGCAGCGAGACGATCACTTCCACAGCGCTACATTTGCACAAGTATTGGATACAGACATCTTGAGTTTACACGTCCCATTAGTGAAGAACGGTGACCATGCCACCGAAAATTTACTCAATCGACGCGCCCTACTATCGACTAAAGCCACATTTTTAATCAATACCTGCCGTGGTGAAGTGGTCGATGAGGCGACCTTACAACAAAAATCTTGGGATTTCTTAGCGCTCGATTGCTGGCAAAATGAACCCGCCATTAACCCACATTTATTAGACAAAGCCGACTTAGCAACCCCACACATTGCGGGGCACTCATTCCAAGGGAAATGGCTAGGCACACAAATGATTGCCGAACAACTTTATGCACATCTGAACCGTTCCACTGAATATAATCCATTGCCGCCGCCCATTGAGCGCCAAAAGATTCGCTTATGTTTAAAAAACTTCAGCCATGCGCAACAGGCACTGGCGTTTTTTATGAAATCGGTTTACAACCCTTGGCAAGATCAATTACCCACTTCAAACGCCCCTGACCTTATTGCCAGCACCTTTCAAAACAAACGCAATGACTATCCCATTCGCTCAGAATGGTACAATGCAGACGTTCAAATTGAGGCTGACTCAACCATCACCTGGGGTAATGATTGTATTCGCTTGCTTAAACAACTGGGCGTACGCACTCAACACGTCGATTTCAATCGCTCTTCTAGTGGGTTCTTGGCAAACACAAGCAAGCAAAACAAGGTGCCCATGAAAGGCGGGTGTTAGCCTCTATTCACGTTATTTTCACCATGTTGCAGGCGTAGGACTAAAATTCGCCATTTTTTTAAAAATAAAACAATGGCATCAAAAATGCGGGACAGATCTCAGCCAAATGAGGCTCAATTGGGTATAATCGCGCTTCCAAATATTTAGACTTTTTTTAAGAATATACAGATGAATACAACCATACTCAAACTTTGGATTCTTTTAATAGGATTATGCTCAAGCGCTGTTGTCTTTGGCGCAGAACACCTTCAATATCCCTCTGGCAAAGAACACTATCAAACCAAATGTGCTTTTTGTCACGGCGCTGCAGGTGAAGGCGTTGGCATTTTCCCAGCGTTAAAAAATTCAGCCAAGGCAGAGGTGGTGGAAAAGCTCACCCGCTATAAAAATTCAAAAAAAGTCGGTAAGTACAGCTCTCTGATGTACGTTCGCTCCTCTGGTTTGAGCGAAGGTGATATAAAACAATTATCCGAATACATCGCCACTTTAAAATAATTATTTTTACTCAAAGTATGAGTATAGTCAGAAATAAACCACCCATTATTTGGAATATTCAATGGTACCTATAAGCGCTGGCATTCGCTTCCATCAAGCCGTCACAGAATCACCCATATTACAAATTGTTGGCACCATAAACGCTTACACCGCGCTCATGGCTGAACGCGTGGGACACCGTGCCATTTATCTTTCGGGGGCAGGTGTTGCCAACGCTTCTTATGGGCTGCCTGACTTAGGCATGACCTCCTTAGACAATGTGCTTGAAGACGCCCGGCGCATTAGCGATGTCACTGAAATGCCCTTATTAGTCGATATAGATACAGGTTGGGGCGGCGCTTTTAACATTGCTCGAACCATCAAAGAAATGACGCGCGCAGGTGTCGCTGCTGTACATATTGAAGACCAGATTGCCCAAAAACGCTGTGGCCACCGCCCGAACAAAGCCATCGTTAGTCAAAACGAAATGGTCGATAGAATAAAAGCTGCGGTCGATGCCAAAACTGACCCTGATTTTGTGATTATGGCCCGGACCGATGCCTTAGCTATAGAAGGGATGTCCTCCGCGATTGATAGAGCTTGTGCCTGTGTAGAAGCTGGTGCTGATATGATCTTTCCTGAAGCCATAGAAACCCTTGAACAATATCAAACCTTTGTTCAAGCCGTTCAAGTCCCTGTGCTCGCAAACATTACTGAATTTGGTACAACACCCTTGTTCAGTGTGGATGATTTACAAAACGCTGGTGTCAAAATGGCGCTATACCCCTTGTCTGCATTCCGCGCCATGAACAAAGCGGCTTTGAACATTTACCAATCTTTATACAATGATGGTAGCCAAGCTGGGGTCGTTGACCAAATGCAAACTCGTAGTGAACTTTATGATTTTTTAAATTATCATGCCTACGAAGAGAAATTAGATGCTTTATTTGAAGGAGAGAAAAATGGCTGAAAACACTGCTGGATTAAGAGGCGTTAGTGCCGGAGACACCGCCGTTTGTACCTGTGGCGTCGCAGGTTCGGGATTGACGTACCGAGGTTATGATGTAAAAGATTTAGCCCAGAATGTTTGCTTTGAAGAAACCGCCTATTTACTGGTCTATGGTGAATTGCCAAAGCAAGCTGAATTAGACAACTTTAACAAAAGACTGGCAAGCCATCGTAAATTGCCCAGTGCGGTTAAAAATGTCTTGCAAAAAATCCCCGCAAATGCCCACCCAATGGACGTGATGCGAACCACTTGCTCGGTGCTCGGTGCCATTGAACCCGAAGGTGACTTCGAAAATCAATACCTTGTGACCGAGCGTTTATTAGGTCTATTTCCTTCGGCTTTGGCTTATTGGTATCACTATGCTTATCATACGCAAGAGATCAATGAGAACACAGACGAAACCTCTATTTCCGCCCACTTTTTACATCTACTACATCAAGCCCCCCCGAGCGCGAATCAACAAAAAGCCTTGGATGTGTCGCTCACCTTATACGCTGAACACGAGTTTAACGCTTCGACATTTACCGCCAGGATCATTGCCGCAACATTGTCGGATTTTTATTCAGCCATCACTGGCGGCATCGGCGCTTTAAGAGGTCCCTTACACGGAGGCGCCAATGAAGCTGCCATGGCATTAATAGAGCAGTTCAGCACCCCTGAGCAAGCCGTTGCTGCCATGAAAATTAAATTGGCTCAAAAAGAGAAAATCATGGGTTTCGGTCATGCCGTCTATAAAATTTCTGATCCGCGCAACGAGGTGATTAAAAAATGGTCAGAAAAGCTCCATCATGGTCACCCCAGAGGCTACTTATACAATGTTTCAGAAGCCATTGAAAAATTCATGTGGGATGAAAAGAAATTATTTCCAAATTTGGACTTCTTTTCGGCTTCTTGCTACCATTTCATGGGCATTCCAACAGAATTATTTACCCCATTGTTTGTCATGAGCCGTGTTTCAGGTTGGGCGGCGCACATTATTGAACAACGTGCCAATAATCGTCTCATCCGTCCAAATGCAACCTATGTTGGCGTGGCGAATCGCACGGTTGCACCCATCGCAAAAAGATAACTAAAAAACCGTTCACCTAAGAAGATCATTGAATATGAGCCAGCAAGTTTTTTCTGCCCAAAGACCCGATTTTGATCCATTACTCAAATCGATCACAGACTACGTCACAGAGTATGATGTTTGCCAAAGTGATTTGGCCATGGAAACGGCTCGCTATTGCCTCATGGATTCAATCGGCACGGCTTTTATGGCGCTGAAATATCCTGCTTGTACAAAACTTTTGGGACCTTCTGTGCCTGGGGCAAACATGCCCAATGGTGGTGCAAAAGTCCCTGGAACCGCTTATCAGTTAGACCCTGTACAAGCGGCTTTTAATTTTGGCGCCATGATTCGGTGGTTGGACTTTAACGATACTTGGTTGGCGGCTGAATGGGGACACCCTTCCGATAATCTCGGCGGTATTTTAATGGTGGCCGATTACGTCAGCCGAAGAAATTTAGCCAAGGGCAAAGCACCCTTGACCATGAAGTCGGTTTTAGAAGGCATGATCAAAGCGCACGAAATTCAAGGCGTGCTTGCGCTTGAAAACAGCTTTAACCGAGTTGGGCTGGATCACGTGATGTTGGTGCGAATTGCCTCAACACCTGTGGTTTCTCAAATGCTTGGCAATAGCCCAGAGCAAACGTTGAATGCTGTGTCTCATGCTTGGATCGATGGCTGTTCTTTGCGCACCTATCGCCATGCCCCAAATACTGGATCACGAAAAAGTTGGGCGGCAGGTGATGCCACGGCTCGAGCCGTTCGCTTAGCCCTCATTGCAGGCAAAGGTGAAATGGGTTATCCATCGGCGCTCTCCGCCCCCATTTGGGGATTTGAGGATGTGTTATTTAAGGGCAATGACCTCGTGGTGAAACAATCCTTTGCCACCTATGTGATGGAAAATGTCTTATTTAAAATTTCATTCCCTGCTGAATTTCATGCTCAAACCGCTGTTGAAGCCGCTGTAACATTACACCCGCAAGTGAAAGATCGATTAGCCGACATCGAGAAAATCACCATTGAAACGCAAGAATCTGGGCAAAGAATCATCAATAAAACAGGGGTTTTAGACAATCCAGCAGACAGAGACCATTGCATCCAGTACATGGTGGCTGTGGCGCTCCTCAAAGGCGGACTAACGGCAGCAGATTACGAAGACAAGGTGGCTCAAAACCCAGCCATCGATGCATTGCGCGATAAAATGCAGGTGGTTGAGAATAAAAGTTATTCCATAGACTACCTCGATCCAGACAAGCGTTCTATTGCCAATGCCATTCAGGTATTCTTTAAGGATGGTTCAAGTATAGAAAGAACGGAAGTCCATTACCCTATTGGGCATCGAAGCCGTCGTTCCGAAGGCATCCCAGTGCTTAAAGCCAAATTCAATGCCAATCTTGCCGATCAACTCAGCGCGCATCAAACGGATTTGGTTCAAGCAATTTGCGATGACCAGCAAAGTTTGGAACAAATGGCTGTCAACGAATTTGTTGATCAATTGCACCTTGGATAAAACTTAAAACCATTCATCCTCGACGAGGATTTTGGGATTAAAACCTTACTTTAATGCGCTTGGGCCCAGTTATTGCCCGATCCAACCGCAACTCTCAAAGGCACATTAAGCTGGGCGACCTGTTCCATGGTCGTTGTAATGATTTCAGCCCACTTGTCCTGACTTTCTTGCTTTACTTCAAACAGCAATTCGTCGTGAATTTGTAAGATCATCTCAATGTCCTGTGCAAGCTTAGTTTGCTCATAAAGCTCTAACATAGCCATTTTAATAATATCCGCTGCCGTTCCTTGAATGGGGGCGTTGATTGCCGCCCGTTCAGCATATTGTCTAACCGCATGATTTTTAGAGCGGATGTCGCTCAATCCAATCTTTCTGCCGAATAAGGTTTCGACATAGCCATGTTTATGGGCAAAATCTTTTCTCGTTTGCATAAAACCTTGTACATTGGGATAGCGTTCAAAATAAGACTTGATATAGGTTTCTGCTTCGCTTCGAGGAATCCCCAATTGATTAGACAGGCTGAATGCCCCCATGCCGTAAATCAGTCCAAAGTTAATGGTTTTAGCATAACGTCTTTGGTCAGAACTCACGTCTGAGATGGGGCAATTAAATACGTCTGCAGCGGTTGCCGTGTGAATATCCAGACCTTCTGCAAAAGCCTGACGCATGGACTCATCTTCACAGTAATGCGCCAAAATGCGTAACTCAATTTGGGAATAATCTGCTGCCAACAATTGATACCCAGGGCGCGCAATAAAGGCTTCGCGCAAGCGCTTGCCCTCAACGCCCCTAATGGGAATATTTTGCAAATTGGGATGGCTCGACGACAGTCGCCCAGTATTGGCCACCGCTTGATTAAATCGCCCATGAATTCTTTGATCCAAGGGATTGATGTGTTTGACAAGCCCGTCGGTATAGGTTGATTTTAATTTAGCGTCTTGTCGTCGTTTGATAATAATCGCGGCAATTTCATGCCCTTTGTCCGCCAAATATTGCAAAACCTCCTCATTGGTTGACGCTTCCCCAGAGGCGGTTTTTTTAATCACAGGCAATCCCATTCGCTCAAATAACATTTCTCGAATTTGCTTTGGTGAATCTAAATTAAAGGGCTCTTGCGCTTTTTCAAAAGCCTGAGCTTCTAACAAATTGATCCGTTGTTCCAATTCTTTGCTGTACTGACGCAATGCGGTCTCATCGACCATGATGCCATTTTGCTCCATGTGCCACAAAGCCGTTGTCAATGGCATTTCAATTTGATCAAACAGCCGCTTGAGCTCAGTGTCTGCCAGCAATGCGGATTGCAGATCACGATGCACGCCAGTGTAGGCAACCGCCAAAGAGCGAGCTGTACTGATCCAATCCTCGGTTGAAATCGCTGTGCTGTCTTGTTTACCACAAGTTTGTATGATCGCTTGCAGTTGCCCTTCTAATTGAGGCGCATACTGGGTACAAAGATTGTAAAAATCATGTTTTCGATTGCTGTGTAATACATAGGAGGCAATCATTAAATCAAAAGGTCTATTGACCATGGGCTGATTGGTATTGTGCAGCCATTGCTTGTAATCATGACAATACCAATCTTCTGCCGATTGCAGGCTTTGAATCAGCGGGGCACACGTTTCTATCCAATCCGCTTGCTGACAGGGCAATACCCCTATTTGGCTATGATCTCCAACAAATAGGGCGTGGATTTCTAACTGCTCGGACAAGGGATTGAGTACCAATGAATGCACCCAAAATGGCGGCTTGAGCCGATCTATAAAGGTGGCACTGGATGCCGCGTCTAAGAGTTCAACCGCTTGCGTCTGTTCTGGTTGCGCCGAGTCGGTCGCCTCAGTGATGGTGTCTAAAGCTTTTAAAGAAGCGTTAAAGCCAAATTTTTTATACAGCTCTTTAAGTGCCTCAACCTGCATACCTGCTACTTTTAAGTCTAAGACCTCATGATCTAATTCTAAGTCACACATAATGGAAGTGAGTTTACGCAATAGGGGAAATTGATCGATATGATCCCGAATGGATTGTCCGACTTTGCCGCTGATTAAATCTATGTTCGATACAACACCTTCAAAGTCGCCATATTTTTGCAACAATCGCGCCGCCGTTTTTGCACCCACCCCAGGTATCCCTGGAATATTATCTGAGGCATCCCCCATCATCGCTAAATAGTCCACAATTTGAGTTGGTCGCACACCAAAACGCTTTTCAACGCCCGAAATGCCTGTTTCGACTATGTCATTTTTGATATTATTGATCAAAGTAACCTTGTCAGTCACCAGCTGCGCCATGTCTTTATCACCCGTGGCAATTTTGACTTCAAAACCCGCTTTTTCAGCCCGCACAGCCAAGGTTCCTATCACATCGTCTGCTTCCTCACCCTCCTTGACGATGCAAGGAATTCCTCGGGCTTTGATGATTTCCATCAATGGGGCAAATTGAACGGATAAATCTTCTGGCGTCGGTGGGCGGTTGGCTTTATAGCTTTCTAACCACTCGTGACGCCGTGTTTTGCCCCTTGGGTCAAAAACGACCACAAAATATTCAGTAGGGTACAAACGCTGGATTTGATCGAGCATTCGATTAACGCCGAACATGGCGCCTGTGGGAAAGCCATCAAGGGCTGTTAAGCGTGATAATGCTGGGGCATGGTAGGAGCGATACAAGAAGGAAGAGCCGTCAATTAAAACAAACGGTTGATTGTCCTTTGATTTTGTGTGGGTCATATCAGTCGGGTATTTTATTCGGGTCAGCCAATAGATGAATGTGCAAATGAAAAACTTCCTGACCACCCCCTACGCCTGTATGAATCTGGGTTTTAAAATGTTCAGCAACCCCTAAGAGGGTCGCAATATCATTCAGTTTTGCCATTAAATAGCCCATCAGTTCAACATCGGCTTCGTCAAGATGTGCCAAAGAAATGATTTCTTTTTTGGGGATAAGCAACACATGAATGGGGGCACGTGGATTGATGTCTCGAATACAGATACAGATTTCATCCTCATAGATGATTTCTGCAGGTATTTCTCTTTGAATGATTTTTGTAAATAAAGTCGCCATAAATACTCCAACAGTGCAAAGAATTGGCGGTCATTATCGCACCTTCAATAAAATTTCGCTCACGACACATTGCCTCCTTACAGCATTTAATCGTACATCTATCCCTTAGGATCATTCAGCTCTGTTTCATCATTCTTTGCCACAACATAATCCATTCAAAGTGACCATAGTGGACGGGAAATTTCAATCATGACGAAAAGACTGGGTTAAATCTATTTAAATTCAATACGTCACCTATGATGAAAGGGTAAAATTCGCATGCTCATAAGTTACTGACTTGACATAATACTGTAGCCCCCATGTTACCTCATTCATTGCCCAGGAAAATTAATGTAAGTGTCATCCAATTCGTTTTGCTTTGGATTATGCTTTTCAGCCTGCCGCTATCCTCGTCAGCCACAACGATTGCAGTTGGTATATTTATGATCGTTTGGTTTTTCAGCGGTAACTTATTAGACCAATGGCTGTATTTAAAAAAATCGCCGCTATTTTGGGCGTGGCTTTCGTACACAGCCATCTACCCCATATCATTGCTTTGGACCGAAAACCCCTCGTGGATTTACTGGCTCATAGAACGACATTTGTATTTCTTGATTTTCCCTTTTATATTTACAACCATCCGTAAAGATTGGGTCATTCCTTTGATTTTGGCATTTGTCGGCAGCATGACCATTGCTGCCATTTACGCCAATCTGGCGTATCATTCAATGTTTGGCTTAACCCCCCATAGTGGACACGTTAACGGACCAATCCCACCACATATTGTCGGTCGTTTTATTTATGCGCCTATGCTGGCTTGGGCTATTATCCTACTCACTTATTATTGTCTTTTTTATGCTGAGAAGCGCGCATATAAAATCATAGGATGGAGCCTCATTGCCTTGCTTAGCATTCATTTGCTTGATACAGAAGGTCGATCTGGTTATTTAGTCTTATTTTTACTTTTCCCTGTTGCCGTCACCCAATATCTTGCAACCCGTTTCTCCATTAAAAAAGCATTATCCATTGGTGCAGTTTCAAGCATCGTGCTTATTATTGGCATGATGAGTTTTTCGAACCCTCTACAGAAAAGGGTTCTGGAAGGATTTAAAAACTTAAACACCCCATATACTTCTTGGGGGTCACGTGCTTACTATGCAACAAACACCCTCAATATGGTCAAACATAATCCCATTTTGGGTGTGGGGTTTGGTGACTATCCCGAGACATTCAATAAATATAGGGATAGATCAAAATTTTCACCAGGAGTAGAGATATTATTTGCAGAAGGTTTCCTTGCAATAAAACCTTCGACTAAACATTTTTTTCAGCCTCATAATCAATTTTTATATGATTTAGCGAGCATTGGCATAGTTGGATTCTCAATGTTGATCGCCATCATTATGATTCAACTGTGGCAAGCTTTTAGGCGTCCTGTTATTTCCCATCCATTCTTTGCGGCTGGATTTGCTTTGTTCTGCCCTTTGTTTTTATTCCCCGATGCGCTGTTAATATACATCGATTGCATTTTTACTTTTGTTTTATTTAGTGCCATCTTGTTCGGTCATCGTCATTGCAAAAAAATGAAACATGCTTAATAAATACCTCCTTCGTTTTTTTTGGAAAAAACGTTCTTATTTAGATAAGCCACCTCTAAATCTTAATGACATTAAACGCGTCTTATTTGTTCGTGAAGATGCATTAGGAGATTTAATCGTCTCATTCCCTTTCATCAGATTTTTACAACGGCAATATCCACAGATGCGCGTGTCCGTTCTTTGTAGCCCACGCAATGCCCATTTATTAGATTTTGACCCAAGCATTGAAAAAATTGAAGTCCCTTTTCGCAAAAGCGGGCTGCGTTTGTTTTTCAGACTATTTCGTCAAGCTCGTACGAATCGATTTGATCTATTGGTGGACCCGTTTGATCAAAGAATTTCCAGGGCGTTGCTGATCTACTACGCCATAAGGCCTCGTTATTATGTCGGCTTTGCCAAAAAACAAAAATATGGGTTTAATGAATCCCATTACCAACTGATGGATCACCAAATGCCACTGGATCCAAATTTAACCTATTTTGAAAGTTTCCGTCAATTGGCTGAACAGCTTGCCCATACCAATATAGACCTTGCAAGCTATAGAGATTTATCGACCATTCCAGTTTCCAATGAGATTCAGGCACGTTCAAAAAAACTCATTGACTCGATGCCCAAACCTTTTATTTATTTTCATACCGATGGTGCAATTGCCATACGGACACTGTCCTGTGAATTCGTTAAAACCTTAGCCGAGTTATTCATCAAAAAAGGCTACACCGTTCTGCTGTCTGGCAAACCTGAAACCCTACAATCTCTAAAGCAACAATATCCTCAGTTAGCCACCCATTATCTGTACCCTGAAACCACCATCTTAGACATTTATTGTTTATTAGAAGCTTGTGATTACGTTGTGACACCCGATACGTCTATCTTACATCTGGCCTCATTGCTCAATCGCTCAATCATCGGATTTTACACTCAATATCCCAACCTTCCAATAGGTGATCGTTGTTTGTTGTACGAGCCATTCTCCGATCGCTTCAAAATCATTTATGAACAATCATTTTTAAACGACTGGGGGCCGCGAGAAGCAGCGAAAATAATGCCCATAATTGATGCGTTTATTCCCGATACGACTAAAGATGCCCAACTGGTTTAAAAATTACATTGATGCGTTTCTATTCAACCAAATAGAAAACACCATTCCCCCCTTAGACCAATTAACCCGCATCGCCATCTTGCGTGACGATTCCATTGGCGATCTGATCATGATGTTTCCTCTGATCAGAGGATTGCAGCAACTGTACCCACACTTAGAAATCACAATCATTACCAGCACCATAAATCAACCGCTTTTGGCACAAGACCCTTCCTTAAAAAAATTCACCATCCCAGCAAATATTAATGGCATTGCCCTCTATTGGCGTTTGAAAAGATTACGCAGACAATCTTTTGATCTACTCATTGACCCCTTTTATCGCAGACGCTCTAAATCACTGTTCATCTATTGGGCCATCCAAGCCCAATACATTTCAGGATTCCATAAAACCGATAAAAATTATGTGTTAGATGAAGCTAATAAACCAACAAAAGCACTGTATTTTGATTGGCATAAAACCCATTTTGAAAACTATCGATTATTGTTGAATCGCCTCTCCAATCAATCGATTGAAGTCGTGCATTTTAAACCCTATTGTTCGCTCAACTTACCTCAATCTCTTGCAGTACCATCCCAGAATCAACTGGGTAAAACATTGTTATTTCATGTGCACGGTTCAACACCAGCCAAAACCCTGACACCGCACTTGGTGGCAACTTTCTGTCATGAAATCCGCCAATTTTCATCCATTAACATCCTACTGAGCGGCTCAAAATTAAATATTTATCTCGAACATTTGGCTCAGACACCTCTAAAAGACTGCGTGCAAGCCATCAATGAAAATACTTCAATCACTGATTTATTCTCTGTCATTGCTGTGGTTGATTCGGTTTTAACCATTGACACCGCCATCCTACATATAGCCGCGTTGTACGACAAACCAACCGTCGGTATCTATCTGAACGACAAACGGTCTGATTTTCCTTTCTATACGCACTCAGAGTGTTGTCAAAGAATTTATGCACCCCCATTAAACAAATTAACCGATGACGCAAGCAAGCAATTGCTAAAACAAACACTGGAAGCAGTAATAAAGCAGTTATAGAAACCTTCTTTGTTTGCTATTTTGCCATCATTTCCAGCTTAAACCATACAGCCTCATTTGTCACAATCAAATTCATTCCCAGCGCTTGATGGATGTTGCGTTTAATGCCTGTTACTGCTTTATCGGTCTCGCTTAAAGACTTAATACACTAGAACGACTCAACAGTCGCACCAATGAATAGAGGTCAAACGCTGCTATGGCCACTGCTATACAATGGCACCCTGTTGTTGATCGATATAATGGCCCAAAAAACAATTGCAAATCCACTTCTAACCGAACCACCATTTTTTCAAAGTGTCCAGACATTCCCATAGATTTAAACGATTGAGCCGTTGTTTTGTTACTTGGCTAAGCATTCTCGGCTTTTTGTTCCCCCTTTCAAGCGCCTATGCAGGCACCGATCAACCATCGCTCAATGCGGCCGTCGCGAGCAATTTTTTTAGTGTCTTCAAATACCTAAGTGCTTACTATGAAAACACATTCAAACAAACGGTTAGAATTCAGCAGGGGGCTTCAGGACTTTTATACGCGCAAATTCATCATGGATTGGCAACTGATTTCTACTTCTCTGCAGACGAGAAGCGCCCACTCGAATACATAAAAAAACACCCCCATGACTACTGCAAATACTGGGTCTATGCTCGTGGTCAATTGGCTTTGGTGGGTGCAAATGCCACACAAGGTCGATCTGCCCTGCAACAATCCGCGCGCTTAGCATTGGCCAATCCAAAACTGGCGCCCTATGGCGAGGTCGCACAAGATTGGTTAAACAAGCAAGCTTTTACAGGCACACGCATCTATGCCAATAATGCGGCTGGGGCCTTACATTTTGCCCACAGCCAAAGCACTGATTTGGCCATTACAGCGCTGGCATTGGCGAAAACGCAGTCCTTGCCTTACTGGGTGATTCCCCTCGATGAATACCCACCCATCCAACAAGGTGCCGTGTGGTTGAAACGCAAGGGGCAATGCTCCACAGCAGCAAAGCGGTTTTGGCGCTTTTTACAATCTGCTGAAGCACTGAACATCATTGAACAACAAGGTCATTTAAAACCATGAATGCGCTTAGTCTCAGCGTTTTATTAGCCACTTCTACGGTTGTTGTGTTGTTGGTTTTTGGCGTGCCATTCGCTTGGTGGTTGACCCGAACCCAAAGTCGATTCAAGCCCTTTCTAAAGTCCATCATCATCCTACCGCTCATCTTGCCACCCACAGTATTAGGCTTCTATTTGCTGATCCTTTTATCCCCCGTAGGTTGGATAGGCCAACTGATTGCCCTCATGGGCATTGACCCATTGGTTTTTAATTTTAAAGGCTTGCTCATCGCCTCCGTCATTTATTCCCTGCCCTTCATGATACAACCTTTGTATGGCGCATTCAGTGCCGTCCCCAAAGCACAGTTAGAAGCGGCACAAACCTTAGGCTATAGCACATTCAACCAATTTAGGTTCATTGTGCTGCCTCAATCAAAGGTGGGCTTGATGCAAGCGGTGATTTTCACTTTTGCCCATACCATAGGCGAATTTGGCGTTATACTGATGATTGGCGGGAATATCCCAAACGAGACTCAAGTGTTATCTATCGTCATATTTGAAGCCGTCGAAACTTTAGACTACGCCAAAGCCCACACTTACTCAGCTGGATTACTGATTATGTCATTCACTGTACTTTCACTCATGTACTTTTTTGATCACAAAATCCAAATAATTCGATGACATTACAAACGCATATTCAAGCGGCTCTGCCATTCTTAAACATTGATATGCGATTTGAATGGTCTCAAGGTGTGCTGGGCATTTTTGGTGAAAACGGCAGTGGTAAAAGCCACCTCCTTCGTTCAATCGCCGGATTAGAAAAACCACAAGGTCGCATTCTATTTGGCGACCAAACATGGATGGATCAATCTACTTGGATCCCGACAGAACAACGGCACATTGGCTGGGTGAGTCAAGCCAACAGCTTATTCAGCCATGCCACTGTTGCTCAAAATTTAGATATGGCCAAGCGCTATGCGCCTTCGCCTTGTCCAATTGACTTAGAAGCTCTATTACATTTAACGCCCTTATTAAATATCTCAGCCCAACAGTTATCAGGCGGTGAAATCCAACGTGTGAGCATCGCTCGTGCTCTAATAAGCCATCCCCAGCTACTGCTGTTGGATGAACCCTTTTCATCGCTCGATTTAGTCACGCGAAAACAATTGACGTTTCAACTAAAGGCTATATTTGGACAACTGGCCATCCCAATCTTATTCATTTCACATGATTTAGAGGACCTTGAACAATTAGCCGACAGTATTCTATGGATTAAACAAGGGCAAGTTAAACAATTACAACCCTGCTCAACTGCACTCAATGACATTCGCAAGTGGGTCGAGCAAAGAGCGACACTCCCTCAATCTTGGTAATACCTTATGATTAAAAAGAAATTACGCCACATGTGTCGCAGAGGCAACAAAGAACTCGACTTATTGACCATCCACTATTTGGAACACCACTACGAACACGCCAGCATTGCAGAAAAAAATTGGTTTCAACGATTGTTGCGCTTAGATGATCCAGTTTTATGGGACTTACTCCACAATCAACCCGTTCAAAATGCCCATGGCGCCGACCTCATCCACCATTTAATCAGCCAATCCTTAAAAAACAAGAACAACATCAATAAAAATTTTATTTAATACTGAAAAAATCAAAATTCAAAAAAAATCTAACCGTTATAATACACCGCGACAAAAGGCAGACTCATAAAACTTTGCCGACATAGCACAATCGGTAGTGCAACTGTTTTGTAAACAGTAGGTTCGCGGTTCGAGTCCGTGTGTCGGCACCATTTTCTCAATGAGTTGTTCTGCCCTAAACATCATCAATGTTGCTATCCCCCCTTGATAGAGCGAGTGGCAACTTCTATTACAAAGATTGATTATTAATTCTGGGTGCTTTAGAGAAAAAGCCTTTAATCTTGGCTATGATCAGATAAATCAATTCATTCAGCCGGACCATCAGGCATCAATAAACTTTTATCTTAATACATGCGACTGGACCAAGCATTGATGTGGACCTTTGAAGCGTATAAACGAAATGCCACTCATATACGGTGATTAAAACACTGCAATTGAGGAAAGTGCTTATACAAAGTTTTGACCAAGGCTACACGAGTAAGATACGTGGCAATCTCGAGGTTTCATCGTGATTTCTATTGTATGACTGGCTTTTATTGACCACCAACTATGAGCATTTAGAAAAGCATTCACCAGCTTTGGCCAAGCTATCATCTGTTTTATGGCCAAAGACAGAAACATGATCATTAAGTCTGTTTGATTAATTATAGTTGCAAACTCAACAGTTGGTGAAATCGAGTTCACATCACTGGGTCTTTTGAAAATGACCCAGTGTGTATTCGTTCATGCGCGATTCTGATAAGTTTTTGCTATGCCTCTATTAAGAATAGCAGTGTTGCGGAGATATTAATACAGATAAACTGCGCCCGTACCTGCAATACCACTTGACGGAACAGTAATTCTATTTGCCTCACCCGCGCCCACAGCAAGAACACGACCATCGCCGCTTAAACTCACAGATTCACCAAAATTTGCAGATACAACAGGGTCAGAGGCTCTGATATAGGCTTGTTGAACCCAAGTACCATTGCCAAATTCAAATACATATGCTGCGCCTGAATTTGTAAGCGAATTTTCAGGGCCAGCAAGGCCTCCAACTTGTCCAACCATACCTGGGGCTTTAATCGTGCACCAACAGCAAGTGCATTGCCATCACCACTGAGACTCACACTCTCACCAAAACTATCGCCGCTACGGTTATTTAATGCTTTGATGTACGCTTGTTGGAACCACACCCCGCCATTGCGGCGGAAAAGATAGACTGCTCCGGCATAAACTCCACGATTTCCTTGTTGGGCATTATTGATTCCAGAAGCATTACTTCTCTCATCAGGTGCCCCAACAGCAAGGGTGTTGCCATCCCCGCTCAAACTAATATCTGCGCCAAATTCATCATTTGCATCAACGTTATTCGCCAGTAAATGACCAATCATACTATCGATCTGTGCCTTGTTCAGAGTAACCGTATTATGACGGAATGAAGTACCACAAGATGTTGCATCGCAAGTATCTACGCCATACTGTGGATCGGTAACATTTGGTATGTAACGGTGTAAGGAAACCAGAGCTTGTGCCGTTGTTTGCCTAATATTGGTGCTATTAGGACTGACCACAATACCCCTGGTACTCAAGTCCGCAAAACCAGAACCACTCAGCAAAATTAAGCGTCTTAATACCAGTGGTCACAGCTAAGACTGGCTGCACCACAACAGTAACATTGGTTGAAACCGATGCACCATTTGAATCGGTTGTTCTAAGACTCAATACCACTTGAGATGAAGTTATTCCTATTCGACTTATGGTCAAAGCTTGTGGTCGTGATCACTGTGCTAACAATACCCTGCCCACTTGAGACGCTGAAGGATAAGGTGGTATCCTCTACATCGAAGGCTGCTACATTCACCACAACTGGTTTTAGACCCACTGTGACCATGTTTGGAGAGACGGTTAGGGTTGGTGTGTCGTTAACAGACGCCACAATAACAACAAGCTCTGTTGACACAAATACCCCACCAGCATCCCTTGCGCGCACGGTTAAGGTGGTGGTGCCAAAAAGATCTGCCACTGAACTCAAAGTGATACTATGGATTGAAATCACAGTATTAACCAAATGCGTTGTTGAACTCACTGTGACGACCAAAGTACCTGACTCAGCATCGGTCGCCGTCGTACCAATTTCCACAGTCTTGACAGCAACATCAGAACCACTGCTTCCAATAACGCTCAACTGACGTGCCAAGCATACAGAAAATGAGGCACGATCACATCGAATAGTCAATGCTCTAATGTCCAATAGACATTCAACTTGAAAGTCATCCAAGTCCATTCAGATTGATACTGAGCAAGTGTTTAACAAGACACTAATTACTTGGCTCAACACTGCCTTGTGCAAGGACGGTGCTGAGACGAATAATTTAAGACGAGGGCCGTTATGCTGAATATCTAGTACAGGTAAACTGCGCCTGCACCGCTGCTTAAACCATCTGCACCTACAGCAAGAGTATTTCCATTACTGCTTAAGCTCACTGAAAATCCAAAAAAAGCACCGACAGAAGGGTCAATGGCTTTGATATAGGCTTGTTGTGACCACGCACCATTAACAAATTCAAACACATAGGTTGCGCCCGCATTATTTGTGCCATTATCATCTACGCCTCCAACGCCTGTGGTTGAACCATCTTCATAAAGAACTCCGACCGCAAGAGTATTGCCATCTGCACTTAAACTCACAAAATTACCAAATTGATCGTTCGCCCCTGTATTTGAGGCTTTAATGTACGCTTGTTGAGACCAGGTGCTGGATCCAGTGCTGAAGCGAAATAGATACACCGCCCCTGTATTAGTAGAGTTATTATTCTGCGCCCCATTAACGCCAGTCGATGAGCCATCCTCATAAGTAGCTCCGACCGCAAGGGTATTGCCATCTGAACTTAAACTCACAGAATCGCCAAAGTTATCGAACTTCCCTGTATTTGATGCTTTGATGTATGCTTGTTGGAACCAGATTCTGGAAGTCGTATTGAAACAGAATAGATACACCGCCCCTGAATTATTAGCAGTATTATCATCCTGCGCCCCATTAACGCCAGTCGATGAGCTACCTTCCCAATACGCTCCCACCGCAAGGGTATTGCCATCTGCACTTAAACTCATAGAATCACCAAATTCATCGAGCACCCCTGTATTTGAGGCTTTAATGTACGCTTGTTGAGACCAGATGCTGGAAGTCGTATTGAAACGGAATAGATACACCGCCCCTGAACTAGGAGCAGTATTATCATTCTGCGCCCCATTGACGCCAGTCGATGAGCCAGCCTCACCATTAGCTCCGACCGCAAGGGTATTGCCATCGTCGTTTAGACTGACACTAAAGCCAAATTGACCGTCCGCCCCTGTATTTGATGCTTTGATATATGCTTGTTGAGACCACGCACCACCAATGCGACGGAATACATACACCGCCCCTGAACGAGAAGCAGTATTATCATCCTGCGCCCCATTAACACCCGTCGATGAGCTATTCTCTAATCTTGCCCCCACCGCAAGGATATTGCCATCCGAGCTTAGACTCACAGGAGAGCCAAAGAAATCGGTATCCCCTGTATTTGATGCTTTGATGTATGCTTGTTGGGACCACGCACCACCAATGCGACGGAATACATACACCGCCCCTGAACGAGAAGCAGTATTATCATCCTGCACCCCATTAACACCAGTCGATGAGCCATCCTCACCCCAAGCGCCCACCGCAAGGGTATTGCCATCGCCGCTCAAGCTTATTGAATCACCAAAACCATCACCTCCTTCAGCATTACTCGCTTGCAAACGACCAATCAGGCTGTTTAGCTGCGCATTGGTCAAGGAGACCGTGTTATGACGGAATGAAGGACCACAAGATGATGCTGTATTACAAGTTTCCACCGCATATTGTGGATTACGCACATTTGGAATGTACTGGTGTAAGGCAACCAAAGCTTGCGCTGTAGTCTGTCTAATATTGGTGCTATTGGGACTGACAACAATGCCCGTGGTACTTAAGTCCGTAAAACCTGAATGGCCATCGGGATTGCTTTGCAATTGATAATGCGTCGCAGAAGTGATCGCACTCCAAGCAAAATCAAGGGTCTTGATGCCACCTGTGGTCACAACTAACAATGGGGCAGGACTGACAACAATGCTGGTAAAAGTCGATAACCCACCTGTATCGGTTGTTCTGAGTGTCAGCATTATTTGCGGCGCATTCAGGCTGAAATCTAATCGCGTTATGGTCAAACTCGTAGTGGTAATGGCTGTGTTAACATGACCCGTTGAAACGCTGAAGGATAAGGTGCTATCCTCCACATCGAAAGCGGAAACAGTCAGAACAACAGGGTCTAAACCGACAGTGACAGCGTTTGAAGTTACCGTTAAGGTCGGCGTATCATTAACGGACGCCACTACCACCACAATCTCAGTAGAAATTGTTCGTCCACCAGCAGATGCCGCTTGGACGGTCAAAATCGATGTGCCATTAGCATTGGCAACCGCTGTCAAGGTGATGGTATTGGTGATCGTGCTCATACCGTTGAGAGGCGTCGATGCGACCACATTCACAATATTTGAGGAGGAATTTACCGAGAGCGCGATTGAAACACCGTTAGAGTCTGTGACAGTGGTTTGGATGACCACAGAGCCAAAGTCTTCTTGAACATTGATGCGGTTAGTAGAAACCATCAGCGTTGGCGTGGTGGCACCCAACACATTAACAGCGATGGTTTGCATGGCCGACAATCCAGCACTGTCAGTTGTACGAACCATTATGCTCGTTTGACCAGTAGAACCCGCAACAGCGTTCAAAATTATGGCATTCGTTGATGTGATTACTGTGACCACGCCAGCGGTGGACACTTGAACGGAAAAGGATAAACGACCTTCATCGACATCACTTGCTGTGGTGTTAATGGTAATCGGCGAAAAACCACCCACAGTTGAAATGTTGCTGCTTGAGACGGCTAAGGTTGGTGGATCATTGACAGCGTTCACGGTCACAGTCACTTGAGTTGTGGCACTGAAAGCGCCATTGGTCGCCCTAATGGTTAAGATGGTGCGACCATTGGCATTAGCAATACTCGATACATTAACTTGTGCGTTTGAGGTCGTTACAGTGACCACCCCAGTATTGGATTGACTAACCGTAATTGTTGTTGCATTGGATACAGAGGCGACTAACTGAGGGGTCGCAAAATCTTCATCAATACTAAAGTTACTGCTTGATACTGAAAAAGTGGGGGTTGTTGGGCTTATTGGCGCTGCTGGCGCAGGTGCGTCGCTACCCCCCCCCCCCCCCCACCGCAAGCAGACAATAATGCAGATAGTATCAAGGTTGTACCTATGGTACTCAACGCGCGTCGATGCACTGCCTTGAATGTGCGAGGGATTTCACTCATAAAAGCGAGAATAGATCGGCTGAACGCATGTTCTTGAAGCAATGAACTGATAGAAAATATTGAGAATAATTTATACATGACGGTTAACTTGAACTTATTAAAATGGCTAGTTGAGCTTATAAAACCTGAATTTAGAAAAATGCACGGTAAAATTATATAAGAAATTTTATAAAATTGTATGAGAACACTTTTAAAATAGATTATGCTTAAAAATTAGTGAAAGTTGTTTAATTTAGCGAAATGCTTTAACATAACTGGCTCAAAAAGCATAACAAATGGTAACATAAGCGATTACGATATTAGGAGGCTATCCTTATGTCACAACGCCCATGCAAACGCTGGTTTCTACTCAAACCATCAACCTTGGTATCCCAGATAGGAGTTCAGCAGACATCACCAGTCAAGTCGTCATACAAAACTCAACCATGACACACATTACGATATAGTAGACTATCCTTCTGTCACAACGCCGATGTAAACGCTGATTTCTACTCAAACCATCAACCTTGGTATCCCAGATAGGAGTTCAGCAGGCATCACCAGTCAAGCCGTCATTCAAAACTCAACCATGACACACATTGAACAACTTGAAGTCATTGTGAATGTCATGCACACCCATCCTGGCGATTTAACCATTGTGCTTACACACACTTCTGGTACTCAAACCAACCATTCTACTTTGCAAATAACTTTGCCAAGGGTTGGTACAAACCTACCTCGTAAAAAACTGATCTCTAACGCATTTTTTATAGAATCTGCGAACGGCGCTTGGATGCTGAATATCTCTGACAGGGCAAGATTAGACGTAGATACTATTCACAGATGGACGCTTAAACTTTA
Source organism: Gammaproteobacteria bacterium (assembly GCA_965277775.1). Lineage (GTDB taxonomy): Bacteria > Pseudomonadota > Gammaproteobacteria > CAKMZV01 > CAKMZV01. The sequence goes on from OZ255843.1 coordinate 1,035,239, forward strand.
TGGACGATAACATTACATAAAACTGACATGAACATACAAACGCTTTATTTCATTCTTAGGATTTGCCTGCTTGGGCTTGCCTTTTTGATCAAGCCCGCAATCGCTCAACAGTATTATTACGATGGACAAACTAAGATCAATATTTACATTAGTGCAACTCAGATCATCAATTTTGATTACGATCAACAGCCTCTGACAAAACATACCTCGACAATCGATTTATTCTCTCAAGCCATGGCTTTACAGCGCATACCTGAATAAACATCGGTTGATTCTCTGCATCAACAATGCCCAAATTTGAACGCGTCAAAAACCCTTGGCTTTACAAAAAATGTGACGAGTCACGCCTTCCAAGCATTTCTAAGCGGTGTCATTGTTATTTTCAAACCACAATGGGACACCAACCGCATCTATCTTTGGGCACAATCTAACGCATTAGCCACCCCTAAGGTTTTGATAGAAAGTTTGAATATGTGGATGATTGCTGCACCTGCAGAAGCCTTGCATACGGCAAACAGAATTCATGAAAGCCAAGCCATTGTTTCTGCCACCTTGTGGCAAGCTGTTACCACTCGATGAGATACCACATAGCTCATCATCATTTAAATTCGCTGCACAGCATAAAAGCAATTGCCTAAAGCACAGAATTTGAATAAATACTTAGGTGGTTTTGTACATAGACTTGTTGAATTTGACATCAATCTAATAGCATTCTATGGAAGTTCTATCAAATACGACACACTGTTATAAGCTATAAGTTGATGTTCTATGGATTCAATCTTAACGAAACAACGCTTTATCACTGCAAAAGATATTTTGCTTTGATGGCGGCTTTATTGCAGGCCTGTTTGAGGGGGTTAAGCACTTCATCCACTAATGATTCTAATTGTTCGATTGTGAATACTGGCGCTGATTAACAAGTTGGTACGGGGGATACAATGCACCGTTCAATCACTTCGGCACTCATCCAAGCCTTAGTCTTGATAGCAACATCAGAACCACTGCTTCCAATAACGCTCAACTGACGTGCCAAGCATACAGAAAATGAGGCACGATCACATCAAATAGTCAATGCTCTAATGTCCAATAGACATTCAACTTGAAAGTCATCCAAATCCGTTCAGATTGATACTGAGTAAGTGTTTAGCAAGATGCTCCCTACTTGGCTCAGCACCGCCTTGTGCAAGGACGGTGCTGAGACGAATAATTTAAGACGAGGGCCTTTGTGCTGAATATTTAGTACAGGTAAACTGCGCCTGCACCGCTGCTTACACCATTTGCGCCTACAGCAAGGGTATTTCCATTACTGCTTAAGCTCACTGAACCTCCAAAAAAAGCATCGGCAGAAGGGTCAGTGGCTTTGATATAGGCTTGTTGAGCCCAAACACCATTAGCAAATTCAAACGCATAGGTTGCGCCCGCATCATTTGTGCTATTATCATCTACGCTTCCAACGCCTGTGGCTGAACCATCCTCACCAGTAGCGCCCACCGCAAGAGTATTGCCATCTGCACTTAAACTCACAGAATTACCAAAACTATCGTTCGCCCCTGTATTTGAGGCTTTAATGTACGCTTGTTGAGCCCAGGTGCTGGATCCAGTGCTGAAGTGGAATAGATACACCGCGCCTGAATCAGAAGCAGTATTATTATTCTGCGCCCCATTAACGCCCGTTGATGAGCTATCCTCGTTTCTTGCCCCGACCGCAAGGGCATTGCCATCTGCATTTAAACTCACAGAATTGCCAAATTCATCGGCCACCCCCGTATTTGAGGCTTTGATGTATGCTTGTTGAGACCAGGTGCTATAACCTGTGTTGAAGCGGAACAGATACACCACCCCTGAATTAGTAGCAGTATTATCATCCTGCGCCCCATTAACGCCAGTCGATGAGCTATCTTCCCGATACGCCCCCACCGCAAGGGTATTGCCATCCGAGCTTAGGCTCACAGAAAAGCCAAATTGATCAAACGTCCCTGTATTTGAAGCTTTGATGTATGCTTGTTGAGACCAGATGCTGGAAGTCGTATTGAAACGGAATAGATACACCGCCCCTGAATTAGCAGCAGTATTATCATTCTGCGCCCCATTGACGCCAGTCGATGAGCCAGCCTCACCATTAGCTCCGACCGCAAGGGTATTGCCATCGTCGTTTAGACTGACACTAAAGCCAAATTGATCAAACGCCCCTGTATTTGAGGCTTTGATATATGCTTGTTGAGACCACGCACCTCCAATGCGACGGAATACATACACCGCCCCTGAATTAGAAGCAGTATTATCATCCTGCGCCCCATTAACACCAGTCGATGAGCCAGCCTCACCAAAAGCCCCCACCGCAAGGGTGTTGCCATCGCCATTTAGACTGACACGCCAGCCAAAGTAATCATCTCGCCCCGTATTTGAGGCTTTGATATATGCTTGTTGGGACCACGCACCACCAATGCGACGGAATACATACACCGCCCCTGAATTAGTAGCAGTATTATCATCCTGCGCCCCATTAACACCAGTCGATGAGCCAGCCTCACCAAAAGCCCCCACCGCTTAAACTCACTGATGAGCCAAAACTATCACCTCCTTCAGCGTTACTCGCTTGCAAACGACCAATCAGGCTGTGTAGCTGCGCATTGGTCAAGGAGACCGTGTTATGACGGAATGAAGGACCACAAGATGATGCTGTATTACAAGTTTCCACCGAATATTGTGGATTACGCACATTTGGAATGTACCGGTGTAAGGCAACCAAAGCTTGCGCTGTGGTCTGTCTGATATTGGTGCTATTGGGACTGACAACAATGCCCGTGGTACTTAAGTCCGTAAAACCTGAATTACCATCGGGATTGCTTTGCAATTGATAATGCGTCGCAGAAGTGATCGCACTCCAAGAAAAATCAAGGGTTTTAATGCCACCTGTGGTCACAACTAACAATGGGGCAGGACTGACAACAATGCTGGTAAAAGTCGATAACCCACCTGTATCGGTTGTTCTGAGTGTCAGCATTATTTGCGGCGCATTCAGGCTTAAATCTAATCGCGTTATGGTCAAACTCGTAGTGGTAATGGCTGTGTTAACATGACCCGTTGAAACGCTGAAGGATAAGGTGCTATCCTCCACATCGAAAGCGGAAACAGTCAGAACAACAGGGTCTAAACCGACAGTGACAGCGTTTGAAGTTACCGTTAAGGTCGGCGTATCATTAACGGACGCCACTACCACCACAATCTGAGTAGAAATTGTTCGTCCACCAGCAGATGCCGCTTGGACGGTCAAAATCGATGTGCCATTAGCATTGGCAACCGCTGTCAAGGTGATTCTATTGGTGATCGTGCTTATACCGTTGAGAGGCGTCGATGCGACCACATTCACAATACTTGAGGAGGAATTTACCGAGAGCGCGATTGAAACACCGTTAGAGTCTGTGGCAGTGGTTTGAATGACCACAGAGCCAAAGTCTTCTTGAACATTGATGCGGTTAGTAGAAACCATCAGCGTTGGCGTGGTGGCACCCAACACATTAACAGCGATGGTTTGCATGGCCGACAATCCAGCACTGTCAGTTGTACGAACCATTATGCTCGTTTGACCAGTAGAACCCGCAACAGCGTTCAAAATTATGGCATTCGTTGATGTGGTTACTGTGACCACGCCAGCGGTGGACACTTGAACGGAAAAGGATAAACGACCTTCATCGACATCACTTGCTGTGGTGTTAATGGTAATCGGCGAAAAGCCACCCACAGTTGAAATGTTGCTGCTTGAGACGGCTAAGGTTGGTGGATCATTGACAGCGTTCACGGTCACAGTCACTTGAGTTGTGGCACTGAAAGCGCCATTGGTCGCCCTAATGGTTAAGATGGTGCGACCATTGGCATTAGCAGTACTCGATATATTAACTTGTGCGTTTGAGGTCGTTACAGTGACCACCCCAGTATTGGATTGACTAACCGTAATTGTTGTTGCATTGGATACAGAGGCGACTAACTGAGGGGTCGCAAAATCTTCATCAATACTAAAGTTACTGCTTGATACTGAAAAAGTGGGGGTTGTTGGGCTTATTGGCGCTGCCGACGCAGGTGCGTCGCTACCGCCACCGCCGCCGCCGCCACAAGCAGACAATAATGCAGATAGTATCAAGGTTGTACCTATGGTGCTCAACGCGCGTCGATTCACTACCTTGAATGTGCGAGTGATTTCACTCATAAAAGCGAGAATAGATCGGCTGAACGCATGTTCTTGAAGCAATGAACTGATAGAAAATATTGAGAATAATTTATACATGACGGTTAACTTGAACTTATTAAAATGGCTAGTTGAGCTTATAAAACCTGAATTTAGAAAAATGCACGGTAAAATTATATAAGAAATTTTATAAATTTGTATGAGAACACTTTTAAAATAGATCATGTTTAAAAATTAGTGAAAGTTGTTTAATTTAGCGAAATACTTTAACATAACTGGCTCAAAAAGCATTACAGATGGAAAAATAAGCGATTACGATATTAGGAGACTATCCTTATGTCACAACATCCGCTAAGAATAATGGTGTACAAGGTTTTTATGACGACCATACAGAAAGCGGTCATGTTTTGACTATGGATAGTGCAACGGTTGGTGTCTGTTTTTATCAATCTTTAAGCTTTTCAGCATCAGACCCTGTTGAAAAATTAGAGCCTAAGTTTAACATGAGTCTATACACCGCTTTGCTTATACAAATTTTGATAAATTTAGAGCAATTTAAGTACGGGTCTGGGAGAAAATTTTCTCAGGAGAGACTGAAGAAAACAAAAGTAAAATTACTTGCTACAGAGGGGCGAGCCCCACTGGCAATTCATGGAAGACTACCTTAAGTCATTATCTTATATAGCAGTAACCTATAGAATCATGAATAAAAAAGATCACAGAGCGCTAAGTCATACTCAGTTTGCGAGGATGATTAAGAAGGTTGTTTCTGCGAAATCTGAGGAAAGACCATCATTCTAAACAGAGGGCATTAAAACAGAAGTGGTTTTTTGATAGAAAGGAACAAAAGTTTAGGACAGTGGCGTAATTTAGCCTATGGGGCAAAATGTATATAGTTCCCTTAATTTTATGTACGATCAACAGCCTCTGACAAAACATGCCTCGACAATCGATTTATTCTCTCAAAACATGGCTTTACAGCGCATACCTGAATAAACATCGGTTGATTCACTGCGTCAACAATGCCCAAATTTGAACGCGTCAAAAACCTTTAGCTTTACAAAAAATGTGACGAGCCCCGCTTATCAAGCATTTCCAAGCGGAGTCATTGTTATTTTCAAACCACAATGGGACACCAACCGCATCTATTTTTGGACACAATCTAACGCATTAGCCACCCCAAAGGTTTTGACAGAAAGTTTGAATATGTGGATGATTGTTACACCTGCAGAAGCCTTGCATACGGCAAATAAAATTCGTGAAAGCCAAGCCATTGTTTCTGCCACCTTGTGGCAAGCTGTTACCACTCGATGAGATACCACATAGGTCATCATCATTTAAATTCGCTGCACAGTGTGAAAGCAATTACCTAAAGCACAGAATGTAAATAAGCCGCCATACTTAGGTGGTTTTGTACATAGACTTCTTAAATTTGACATCAATCTAATAGCATTCTAATGGAAGTTCTATCAAATACAACACACTGTTATAAGCTATAAGTTGATGTTCTATGGATTCAATCTTAACGAAACAACGCTTTATCACTGCAAAAGATATTATGCTTTGATGGCGGCTTTATTGCAGGCCTGTTTGGGGGGATACAATGCACCGTTCAATCACTTCGGCACTCATCCAAGCCTTAGTCTTGACAGCAACATCAGAACCACTGCTTCTAATAACGCTCAACTGACGTGCCAAGCATACAGAAAATGGGGCACGATCACATCAAATAGTCAATGCTCTAATACTCAATAGACATTCAACTTGAAAGTCATCCAAGTCCGTTCAGATTGATACAGAATAAGGGTTTAGCAAGACACTAATTACTTGGCTCAGCACCGCCTTGTGCAAGGACGGTGCTGAGACGAATAATTTAAGATGAGGGCCGTCATGCTGAATATCTAGTACAGGTAAACTGCGCCTGCACCGCTGCTTACACCATCTGCACCTACAGCAAGAGTATTTCCATTACTGCTTAAGCTCACTGAAGTTCCAAAAGAAGCATTGAAAGAAGGGTCAGTGGCTTTGATATAGGCTTGTTGAGCCCAGGCACCATTAGCAAATTCAAACACATAGGTTGCGCCCGTATGACCTATGCCATTATCATCTACGCCTCCAATGCCTGTGGCTGAACCATCCTCACCAGTAGCTCCGACCGCAAGGATATTGCCATCTGCACTTAAACTCACAAAATTACCAAATTGATCGTCCGCCCCTGTATTTGAGGCTTTAATGTACGCTTGTTGAGCCCAGGTGCTGGATCCAGTGCTGAAGCGGAATACATACACCGCCCCTGAATCAGAAGCAGTATTATTATTCTGCGCCCCATTAACGCCAGTCGATGAGCTTTCCTCGTATCTTGCCCCGACCGCAAGGGTGTTGCCATCTGCACTTAAACTCACAGAATTGCCAAATCGATCAAACGCCCCTGTATTTGAAGCTTTGATGTATGCTCGTTGAGACCAGATGCTGGAAGTCGTATTGAAACGGAATAGATACACCGACCCTGAATTAGTAGCAGTATTATCATCCTGCGCCCCATTAACGCCAGTCGATGAGCTACCTTCCCAATACGCCCCCACCGCAAGGGTATTGCCATCTGCACTTAAACTCACAGAAAAGCCAAATCGATCGTCCGCCCCTGTATTTGAAGCTTTGATGTATGCTCGTTGAGACCAGATGCTGGAAGTCGTATTGAAACGGAATACATACACCGCCCCTGAAGCAGAAAAAGTATTATCATCCTGCGCCCCATTAACGCCAGTCGATGAGCTATCCTCGCTTCTTACCCCGACCGCAAGGGTATTGCCATCTGCACTTAAACTCACAGAATTGCCAAATTCATCGAACTCCCCCGTATTTGAAGCTTTGATGTATGCTCGTTGAGACCAGATGCTGGAAGTCGTATTGAAACGGAATAGATACACCGCCCCTGAATCAGCAACAGTACTAGCATCCTGCGTCCCATTAACGCCAGTCGATGAGCCATCCTCACCAAAAGCCCCCACCGCAAGGGTGTTGCCATCGCCATTTAGACTGACACGCCAGCCAAAGTAATCATCTCGCCCCGTATTTGAGGCTTTGATATACGCTTGTTGGAACCACGCACCACCAATGCGACGGAATACATACACCGCCCCTGAAAGAGAAGCAGCATTATCATCCTGCACCCCATTAACACCAGTCGATGAGCCATCCTCAGCCCAAGCGCCCACCGCAAGGGTATTGCCGTCACCGCTCAAGCTTATTGAATCGCCAAACCTATCAACTCCTTCAGCATTACTCGCTTGCAAACGACCAATCATGCTGTTTAGCTGCGCATTGGTCAAGGAGACCGTGTTATGACGGAATGAAGGACCACAAGATGATGCTGTATTACAAGTTCCCACCGAATATTGTGGATTACGCACATTTGGAATGTACCGGTGTAAGGCAATCAAAGTTTGCGCGGTGGTCTGTCTGATATTGGTGCTATTGGGACTGACAACAATGCCCGTGGTACTTAAGTCCGTAAAACCCGAAGTGCCATCGGGATTGCTTTGCAATTGATAATGCGTCGCAGAAGTGATCGCACTCCAAGAAAAATCAAGGGTTTTAATGCCACCTGTGGTCACAACTAACAATGGGGCAGGACTGACAACAATGCTGGTAAAAGTCGATAACCCACCTGTATCGGTTGTTCTGAGTGTCAGCATTATTTGCGGCGCATTCAGGCTTAAATCTAATCGCGTTATGGTCAAACTCGTAGTGGTAATGGCTGTGTTAACATGACCCGTTGAAACGCTGAAGGATAAGGTGCTATCCTCCACATCGAAAGCGGAAACAGTCAGAACAACAGGGTCTAAACCGACAGTGACAGCGTTTGAAGTTACCGTTAAGGTCGGCGTATCATTAACGGACGCCACTACCACCACAATCTGAGTAGAAATTGTTCGTCCACCAGCAGATGCCGCTTGGACGGTCAAAATCGATGTGCCATTAGCATTGGCAACCGCTGTCAAGGTGATTCTATTGGTGATCGTGCTTATACCGTTGAGAGGCGTCGATGCGACCACATTCACAATACTTGAGGAGGAATTTACCGAGAGCGCGATTGAAACACCGTTAGAGTCTGTGGCAGTGGTTTGAATGACCACAGAGCCAAAGTCTTCTTGAACATTGATGCGGTTAGTAGAAACCATCAGCGTTGGCGTGGTGGCACCCAACACATTAACAGCGATGGTTTGCATGGCCGACAATCCAGCACTGTCAGTTGTACGAACCATTATGCTCGTTTGACCAGTAGAACCCGCAACAGCGTTCAAAATTATGGCATTCGTTGATGTGGTTACTGTGACCACGCCAGCGGTGGACACTTGAACGGAAAAGGATAAACCACCTTCATCGACATCACTTGCTGTGGTGTTAATGGTAATCGGCGAAAAGCCACCCACAGTTGAAATGTTGCTGCTTGAGACGGCTAAGGTTGGTGGATCATTGACAGCGTTCACGGTCACAGTCACTTGAGTTGTGGCACTGAAAGCGCCATTGGTCGCCCTAATGGTTAAGATGGTGCGACCATTGGCATTAGCAATACTCAATACATTAACTTGTGCGTTTGAGGTCGTTACAGTGACCACCCCAGTATTGGATTGACTAACCGTAATTGTTGTTGCATTGGATACAGAGGCGACTAACTGAGGGGTCGCAAAATCTTCATCAATACTAAAGTTACTGCTTGATACTGAAAAAGTGGGGGTTGTTGGGCTTATTGGCGCTGCCGACGCAGGTGCGTCGCTACCGCCACCACCACCACCGCAAGCAGACAATAATGCAGATAGCATCAAGGTTGTACCTATGGTACTCAACGCGCGGCGATTCACTGCCTTGAATGTGCGAGTGATTTCACTCATAAAAGCGAGAATAGATCGGCTGAACGCATGTTCTTGAAGCAATGAACTGATAGAAAATATTGAGAATAATTTATACATGACGGTTAACTTGAACTTATTAAAATGGCTAGTTGAGCTTATAAAACCTGAATTTAGAAAAATGCACGGCAAAATTATATAAGAAATTTTATAAAATTGTATGAGAACACTTTTAAAATAGATTATGCTTAAAAATTAGTGAAAGTTGTTTAATTTAGCGAAATGCTTTAACATAACTGGCTCAAAAGCATAACAGATGGTAACATAAGCGATTACGATATAGTAGACTATCCTTCTGTCATAACGCCGATGTAAATGCTGGTTTCTACTCAAACCATCAACCTTGGTATCCCAGATAGGAATTCAGCAGGCATCACCAGCCAAATCGTCATACAAAACTCAACCATGACACACATTGAACAACTTGAAGTCATTGTGAATGTCATGCACACCTATCCTGGCGATTTAACCATTATGCTTACACACACTTCTGGTACTCAAACCAACCATTCTACTTTGCAAATAACCTTGCCAAGGCGCGGCACAAATCTTCCTCGTAAGAAGCTGATCTCTAACGCATTTTTTATGGAACCTGCCAGTGGCACTTGAACGCTGAATATCTCTGACAGGGCAAGATTAGACGTAGGGACTATCCGCGGATGGACGCTTAACCTTTATGGACGATAACTGACATGAACATACAAACGCTTTATTGCATTCTTAGGATTTGCCTGCTTGGGCTTGCTTTTTTGATCAAGCCCGCAATCGCTCAACAGTATTATTACGATGGACAAACTAAGATCAATATTTACATTAGTGCAACTCAGATCATCAATTTTGATTACGATCAACAGCCTCTGACAAAACATGCCTCGACAATCGATTTATTCTCTCAAGCCATGGCTTTACAGCGCATCCTTGAATAAACATCGGTTGATTCTCTGCGTCAACAATGCCCAAATTTGAACGTCTCAAAAACCTTTAGTTTTACAAAAAATGTGACGAGTCCCGCCTTCCAAGCATTTCTAAGCGGAGTCATTGTTATTTTCAAACCACAATGGGACACCAATCGCATCCTTCTTTGAACACAATCAAACGCATTGGCCACCCCAAAGGTTTTGACAGAAAGTTTGAATATGTGGATGATTGTTACACCTGCAGAAGCCTTGCATACGGCAAATAGAATTCATGAAAGCCAAGCCGTTGTTTCGGACACCTTGTGGCAAGCTGTTGCTATTCGATGAGTGTCACCACATAGGTCATCATCATTTAAATTCGCTGCACAGTGTGAAAGCAATTGCCTAAAGCACCGAATTTGAATAAATAATTAGGTAGTTTTGTACATAGACTTGTTGAATTTGACATCAATCTAATAGCATTCTATGGAAGTTCTATCAAATACGACACACTGTTATAAGCTATAGGTTGATGTTCTATGGATTCAATCTTAACGAAACAACGCTTTATCACTGCAAAAGATATTATGCTTTGATGGCGGCTTTATTGCAGGCCTGTTTGGGGGGGTTAAGCACTTCATCCACTAATGATTCTAATTGTTCGATTGTGAATACTGGCGCTGATTAACAAGTTGGTACGGGGGATACAATGCACCGTTCAATCACTTCGGCACTCATCCAGGCCTTAGTCTTGATAGCAACATCAGAACCACTGCTTCTAATAACGTTCAACTGACGTGCCAAGCATACAGAAAATGGGGCACGATCACATCGAATAGTCAATGCTCTAATGTCCAATAGACATTCAACTTGAAAGTCATCCGAGTCCATTCAGATTGATACAGAATAAGGGTTTAGCAAGACACTAATTACTTGTCTCAGCACTGCCTTGTGCAAGGACGATGCTAAGACGAATAATTTAAGACGAGGGCCGTTGTGCTGAATATCTAGTACAGGTAAACTGCGCCTGCAAGGTTGCTTGCACCATCTGCACCTACAGCAAGAGTATTTCCATTACTGCTTAAGCTCACTGAAAATCCAAAAAAAGCACCGACAGAAGGGTCAATGGCTTTGATATAGGCTTGTTGTGACCACGCACCATTAACAAATTCAAACACATAGGTTGCGCCCGCATTATCTGTGCCATTATCATCTACGCTTCCAACGCCTGTGGCTGAACCATCCTCACCAGTAGCTCCGACCGCAAGAGTATTGCCATCTGCACTTAAACTCATAGAATTACCAAAATTATCGTTCGCCCCTGTATTTGAGGCTTTAATGTACGCTTGTTGAGCCCAGGTGTTGGATTCAGTGCTGAAGCGGAATACATACACCGCGCCTGTATTAGTAGAATTATTATTCTGCACCCCATTAACGCCAGTCGACAAGCTATCCTCGCTTCTTGCCCCGACCGCAAGGGTATTACCATCAGCGCTTAGAACCACTGAACCACCAAATTCATCGGCCACCCCCGTATTTGAGGCTTTGATATAAGCTTGTTGAGACCAGGTGCTGGAAGTCGTATTGAAGCGGAATACATACACCGCCCCTGTAGCAGAAGAGTTATTATTATTCTGCGCCCCATTAACGCCAGTCAATGAGCTATCCTCGCCAGTAGCTCCGACCGCAAGGGTATTGCCATCTGCACTTAAACTCGCAGACCAGCCAAATCGATCAAACGTCCCTGCATTTGAGGCTTTGATGTATGCTTGTTGTGACCAGATGCTGGAAGTCGTATTGAAACGGAATAGATACACCGCCCCTGTAGCAGAAGAGTTATTATTATTCTGCGCCCCATTAACGCCAGTCGATGAGCTATCCTCGTTTCTTGCCCCGACCGCAAGGGTATTGCCATCGTCATTTAGACTGACACTAAAGCTAAAGAAATCGCCCTGCCATGTATTTGAGGCTTTGATGTATGCTTGTTGAGACCACACACCACCAATGCGACGGAATACATACACCGCCCCTGAAAAAGAAGCAGTATTATCATTCTGCACCCCATTAACACCAGTCGATGAGCCAGCCTCACTAATAGCTCCGACCGCAAGGGTGTTGCCATCCGAGCTTAGACTCACAGGAAAGCCAAAGTAATCGCCCCGCCCTGTATTTGAGGCTTTAATGTATGCTTGTTGGGACCACGCACCTCCATTGCGACGAAATACATACACCGCCCCTGAATCAGGAACAGTATTATCATTCTGCGCCCCATTAACACCAGTCGATGAGCCATCCTCAGCCCAAGCGCCCACCGCAAGGGTATTGCCATCGCCGCTTAAACTCACTGATGAGCCAAAACTATCACCTCCTTCAGCGTTACTCGCTTGCAAACGACCAATCAGGCTGTGTAGCTGCGCATTGGTCAAGGAGACCGTGTTATGACGGAATGAAGGACCACAAGATGATGCTGTATTACAAGTTTCCACCGAATATTGTGGATTACGCACATTTGGAATGTACTGGTGTAAGGCAACCAAAGCTTGCGCGGTAGTCTGTCTGATATTGGTGCTATTGGGACTGACAACAATGCCCGTGGTACTTAAGTCCGTAAAACCCGAAGTGCCATCGGGATTGCTTTGCAATTGATAATGCGTCGCAGAAGTGATCGCACTCCAAGCAAAATCAAGGGTCTTGATGCCACCTGTGGTCACAACTAACAATGGGGCAGGACTGACAACAATGCTGGTAAAAGTCGATAACCCACCTGTATCGGTTGTTCTGAGTGTCAGCATTATTTGCGGCGCATTCGGGCTGAAATCTAATCGCGTTATGGTCAAACTCGTGGTGGTAATGGCTGTGTTAACATGACCCGTTGAAACGCTGAAGGATAAGGTGCTATCCTCCACATCGAAAGCGGAAACAGTCAGAACAACAGGGTCTGAGCCGACAGTGACAGTGTTTGAAGTTACCGTTAAGGTCGGTGGATCATTGACAGCGTTCACGGTCACAGTCACTTGAGTGGTTGTACTAAGTCTGCCATCACTAAGGGTGATGGTTAAGGTGGTTCGTCCATTGGCATTGGCAATGTTTGCAACTCGGACGCCTACGTCTGTGGCTGTGACACTAACCACCCCAGTAGTGGATTCAGCCACGGTTAAAGTCAAAGTAGTACTATCCACATCCGTTCTGGTTGTTGCGATCAAAATCGTTCCAAAATCTTCAAGCAAAGTCAATGTGTTGGTTGAAACAGTTAAGACTGGTGGGTCATTAACGGCTGTGACGTCCACCACTACCTGAGTGGTTGTACTTAGTCTGCCATCACTAAGGGTGATGGTTAAGGTCGTTCGCCCATTGGCATTGGCAATGTTTGCAACTCGGACGCCTGCATCTGTGGTTGTCACTGTGACCAGCCCAGTAGTAGATTCAGCCACGGTTAACGTCAAGGTATCGCCATCAATATCCGTTCTGGTTGTTCCAATCAAAATAGGCGTTGCAAAATCTTCAACCAAGGTCAAGGTAGTGGTGGAGACAGTTAGAACTGGCGGGTCATTAATGGGTGTGACGTCCACCACCACTTGAGCGGTTGAACTTAGTCCGCCATCACTGAGGCTAATGGTTAAAGTCGTTCTGCCATTCACACCGCTAATGCTATTTACTTCAATACCTAAGGTTGTGGTTGTCACAGTGATCACCCCTGCGTTTGATTCAGCCACAGTTAAAGTCAAGGTATTGCTATCAATATCCGTTCTGGTTGTTGCGATCAAAACCATTCCAAAATCTTCAGCCAAGGTCAAGGCAGTGGTGGAGACGGTTAGAACTGGTGGGTCATTAGTGGGTGTGACGTCAACCACCACTTGAGCGGTTGTACTTAGTCTGCCATCACTAAGGGTGATGGTTAAGGTGGTTCGTCCATTGGCATTGGCAATGTTTGCAACTCGGACGCCTACGTCTGTGGCTGTGACACTGACCACGCCTGCGTTTGATTCAGACACGGTTAAAGTCAAAGTAGTACTATCCACATCCGTTCTGGTTGTTGCGATCAAAACCATTCCAAAATCTTCAGCCAAGGTCAAGGCAGTGGTGGAGGCGGTTAAAACTGGTGGGTCATTAACGGCTGTGACATCCACCACCACTTGAGTGGTTGTACTTAGTCTGCCATCACTAAGGGTGATGGTTAAGGTGGTTCGTCCATTGGCATTGGCAATGTTTGCAACTCGGACGCCTACGTCTGTGGCTGTGACACTGACCACGCCTGCGTTTGATTCAGCCACGGTTAAAGTCAAAGTAGTACTATCCACATCCGTTCTGGTTGTTGCGATCAAAATCGTTGCAAAATCTTCAGCCAAGGTCAAGGCAGTGGTGGAGACGGTTAGAACTGGCGGGTCATTAACGGCTGTGACATCCACCACCACTTGAGTGGTTGTACTAAATCTGCCATCACTGAGGTTAATGGTTAAGGTCGTTCTGCCATTCACACCGCTAATGCTATTTACTTCAATACCTAAGGTTGTGGTTGTCACAGTGACCAGCCCAGTAGTAGATTCAGCCACGGTTAAAGTCAAAGTAGTACTATCCACATCTGTTCTGTTTACTGGGATCACAAAAGTTGCAAAATCTTCGTTAAGCGTAAATGCGCTGGTTGTAACACTTATGACTGGCGGGTCATTAATGGGTGTGACGTCCACCACCACTTGAGTGGTTGTAATTAGGTCGCCATCACTAAGGGTGATGATTAAGATGGTTTGGCCATTAGCATTGAGAATGCTTGATACAGAAATCCCTGCGTCTGTGGTTGTCACTGTGACCAGCCCAGTAGTAGATTCAGACACGGTTAAAGTCAAGGTATTGCTATCGATATCCGTTCTAGTTGTTGCGATCAAAACTGTTGCAAAATCTTCAGCCAAGGTCAATGCATTAGTTGAAACAGTTAAGACTGGTGGGTCATTAACAGCTGTGACGTCGACCACCACTTGAGCCGTTGAATTTAATAGGCTATCACTGAGCGTGATGGTTAAGGTGGTTCTGCCACTCCTATGGTCTATGCTGGATACAGAGACTCCTGAGGTCGTTGTCTGAACTGTGACCACTCCTGTAGTGGATTCAGACACGGTTAATGTCAAGGTATTACTATCCACATCACTTCTGTTTGTCCCAATCAAAACCACTCCAAAATCTTCAGCCAAGGTCAATGCATTAGTTGAAACAGTTAAGACTGGTGGGTCATTAACAGCTGTGACGTCCACCACCACTTGAGCCGTTGAATTTAATAGGTTATCACTGAGCGTGATGGTTAAGGTGGTTCTGCCACTCCTATGGTCTATGCTGGATACAGAGACTCCTGAGGTCGTTGTCTGAACTGTGACCACTCCTGTAGTGGATTCAGACACGGTTAATGTCAAGATATTACTATCCACATCACTTCTGTTTGTCCCAATCAAAACCACTCCAAAATCTTCAAGTAACGTCAATGCATTCATAGTGACAGTTAAGACTGGCGGGTCATTAACAGCTGTGACTTCAACCACCACTTGAGTGGTTGTACTAAGTCTGCCATCACTAAGGGTGATGGTTAAAGTCGTTATGCCATTTATATTCTCTATGCTCGATACAGAGACCCCTGAGGTCGATGTCTGTACTGTGACCACCCCAGTAGTGGATTCAGCCACGGTTAACGTCAAGGTATTGCTATCAATATCCGTTCTGGTTGTTGCGATCAAAACCGTTCCAAAATCTTCAGCCAAGATCAAGGCAGTGGTAGAGACGGTTAAGCTTGGTGGGTCATTAATGGGTGCGACGTCAACCACCACTTGAGTGGTTGTACTTAGGTCGCCATCACTAAGGGTGATGGTTAAAGTCGTTATGCCGTTCACACCGCTAATGCTATTTACATCAAAACCTAAGGTTGTGGGTGTGACTGTGACCACTCCAGTAGCAGATTCAGCCAAGGTTAAAGTCAAGGTATTACTATCCACATCTGTTCTGTTTACTAGGATCACAAACGGCGCAAAATCTTCGTTAAGCGTAAATGCGGGGGTTGTAACACTTAAGACCGGTGGGTCATTGACAGCTGTGACAGTGACCACCACTTGGGTCGTTGAACTCAGTGTGCTATCACTGACTGTCATCATAAGCGTTGTTTGACCACTGACATCACGTAGGCTAACTATTTGTGCACCTGTAGCTGAGGTTGTGACCTTGACTATGCCCGTGGTGGATTCAGACACAGTAATCGTTAGGGTATCACCCTCCACATCGCTTGCTGTGGCAATGGTTAGAGTACTCGCAAAATCTTCTGCTACGGTTAAAGTCGCAGATGGGATGACAAAAGTGGGGGCGTCATTAACGGGTGTGACGTCGACCACCACTTGAGCCGTTGAAATTAATTGGCTATCACTGAGCGTGATGGTTAAAGTCGTTCTGCCATTCTTATTCTCTATGCTGGATACAGAGATTCCTGAGGTCGATGTCAGAACTGTGACCACTCCAGTAGCCGATTCAGCCACGGTTAACGTCAAGGTAGTACTATCCACATCACTTCTGGTTGTTGCGATCAATACTGATCCAAAATCTTCATTTAATGTCAATGCTGTGGTAGAAACAGTTAAGGTGGGTGTGTCATTGACAGCTGCGACGTCCACCACAACTTGAGTGGTTGAACTTAGTTCGCTATCACTAAGAGTGATGGTTAAAGTCGTTCTGCCACTCCTATCGTCTATGCTGGATACAGAGATTCCTGAGGTCGATGTCTGCACTGTGATCACCCCAGTGGTGGATTCAGCCACGGTTAACGTCAAGGGATTGCTATCAATATCCATTCTGGTTGTTCCAACCATAACTGCTCCAAAATCTTCGTCTAACGTCAATGCGTTGACTGAAACAGTTAAGACTGGTGGGTCATTGACGGGTGTGACAGTGACTACTACTTGGGCGGTTGAACTCACTATACGACCATCACTGACGCTGATAGAAAGCGTTGTGATGCCATTCGCATCCCCGCGGCTTGATATACGAACATCTGAGGTTGAGACGGTCACTCTGATAACCCCTGTGGTCGATTGATCCACACTAAATGTCAGCGGGTTGCCATCCACATCGCTTGCTGTGGCTACCGTTATACCACCCACAAAATCTTCTACTCTTGTTAATGTTGCATTCGGAATGTTTAGGATTGGTGGGTCATTAACTTCTGTCACGGTCACCACCACTTGGGCGGTTGAACTCAATGAGCCATCACGAACCGTAATTGTGAGCGTTGTAACACCATTGGCATGGGGACGATTAGAGATAGACACACCTGAGGCTGAAGTGCTCACTGTGACCAGTCCTGTAATCGATTCAACCACGCTAAATGTCAGCGTGTCGCCATCGATGTCAATGGCTGTGGCAATCGTACTGTTCCCTGAAAAATCCTCGGCTAAGACCAAATTGGCATTAGGGATCGTTAAGGTCGGCGTGTCATTAACGGACGCCACTACCACCACAATCTCAGTAGAAATTGTTTGTCCACCAGCAGATGCCGCTTGGACGGTCAAAATCGATGTGCCATTAGCATTGGCAACCGCTGTCAAGGTGATTCTATTGGTGATCGTGCTTATACTGTTGAGAGGGGTCGATGCGACCACATTCACAATATTTGAGGAGGAATTTACCGAGAGCGCGATTGAAACACCGTTAGAGTCTGTGGCAGTGGTTTGGATAACCACAGAGCCAAAGTCTTCTTGAACATTGACGCGGTTAGTAGAAACCATCAGCGTTGGCGTGGTGGCATCCAACACATTAACGGCGATGGTTTGCATAGCCGACAATCCAGCACTGTCGGTTGTACGAACCATTATGCTCGTTTGACCAGTAGAACCCGCAACAGCGTTCAAAGTTATGGCATTCGTTGATGTGGTTACTGTGACCACGCCAGCGGTGGACTCAGACACGGTGAAGGCTAAAATGCCGTCTTCAATATCGTTTGCTGTGGTGTTAATCGTGATGGTTGAAAAATCAACAACAGCTGTAATGTTGCTGTTTGAAACAGTTAAGGTCGGTGTGTCATTGACTGCTGTCACTGTGACCACTACTTGGGCGGTCGTATCGCTTGTGCCATCATTAACCGTAATGGTTAGGGTGGTTTGACCATTGGCATTGAGGATGCTTGATACAGAAACACTGGAAGCCGAAGTCGTTACTGTGACCACACCAGTGGTGGATTCAGCTATACTTATTGTCAGGATGTTTTCCACATCTGCAGCAGTGGCAATCGCAACCGCATTTGCAAAATCCTCATCCACAAAGACATTGGTGGTTGAGATGTTTAGGCTTAGCGCGTCATTAACCGCCGTTACGGACACGGCTACTTGGGCGGTCGTATCGACAGTGCCATCATTTACCGTAATGGTTAAAGTGGTTTGACCATTGGCATTGAGGATGCTCGCTACTTGAACACCTGAGGCAGTGGTCGTTACTGTGACCACACCAGTGGTGGACTCCACCACAGTTATAATCAAAATATTACTGTCCACATCAACCGCTGAAATAACGGTTCTGGCGCCCACAAAATCCTCAGCCAAGACTAAATCGAGGGTTGGGATTGTGAGGGTCGGCACGTCATTGACCGCCGCGACCACAACCACAATATTCACTTCAGTCGATTGCCCACCAACATCTGCCGCAAGGACGGTCAAGGTCGCTGTGCCATGGGCATTGGCAACCGCCGACAAGGTAATGGTGTTGACGATGGTATTGGTACTGATGATTGATGTGGATATATCCGCATTCACAATACCCCTTAATGGGCTCACTGAAAACGTTATGGTATCACCGTCAGTATCTGTGGCAGTGGTTCTAATGACTACCGCAGCCCCAAAGTCTTCTTGTTCGTTGACAAGCGTAGATGAAACAAACAAGGCTGGAATAGATGTACTGGTCGTTATGGTGACATTAACAGCGATTGTTTGAGTCACTGTGCTACCAGAACTGTCAACCGCTGTGACGGTTAAAGTGGTTTGACCTGAAGCATTAGGCGTGTTATTCAGAATAATGGCATCGGCAGATGTGCCCACTCTGACCACACCTATGGTGGACTCAGACACGGTGAAGGCTAAAGCGCCATCTTCAATATCGCTTGCTGTAGTGTTAATGGTAATCGGCGAAAAACCACCCACAGTTGAAATGTTGCTGCTTGAGACGGCTAAGGTTGGTGGATCATTGACAGCGTTCACGGTCACAGTCACTTGAGTTGTGGCACTGAAAGCGCCATTGGTCGCCCTAATGGTTAAGATGGTGCGACCATTGGCATTAGCAATACTCGATACATTAACTTGTGCGTTTGAGGTCGTTACAGTGACCACCCCAGTATTGGATTGACTAACCGTAATTGTTGTTGCATTGGATACAGAGGCGACTAACTGAGGGGTCGCAAAATCTTCATCAACACTAAAGTTACTGCTTGATACTGAAAAAGTTGTTGGCGCTGTTGGCGCTGCTGACGCAGGTGCGTCGCTACCGCCACCACCGCCGCCGCTACAAGCAGACAATAATGCAGATAGCATCAAGGTTGTACCTATGGTGCTCAACGCGCGGCGATTCACTGCCTTGAATGTGCGAGGGATTTCACTCATAAAAGCAAGAGATCGATTGACCGCATGCCCTTGAAGCAATGAACTGATAGAAAATATTGAGAATAATTTATACATGACGGTTAACTTGAACTTATTAAAATCTAGTTGAGCTTATAAAACCTGAATTTAGAAAAATGCACGGTAGATTATATGAGAAATTTTATAAAATTGCATTATGTTTAAAAATTAGTGGAAGTTGTTTAATTTAGCGAAATGCTTTAACATAACTGGCTCAAAAAGCATAACAGATGGAAAAATAAGCGATTACGATATTAGGAGACTATCCTTCTGTCACAACGCCGATGTAAATGCTGGTTTCTACTCAAACCATCAACCTTGGTATCCCAGATAGGTGTTCAGCAGGCATCACCAGTCAAATCGTCATACAAAACTCAACCATGACGCACATTGAACAACTTGAAGTCATTGTGGATGTCGTGCACCCCCATCCTGGCGATTTAACCATTGTGCTTACACACACTTCTGGTACTCAAACCACCCATTCTACTTTGCAAATAACCTTGCCAAGGGTTGGTACAAACCTACCTCGTAAAAAACTGATCTCTAACGCATTTTTTATGGAATCTGCGAACGGCACTTGGATGCTGAATATCTCTAACAGGGCAAGATTAGACGTAGATACTATTCACAGATGGACGCTTAAACTTTATGGACGATAACATTACATAAAACTGACATGAACATACAAACGCTTTATCCCATTCTTAAGGATTTGCCTGTTTGGGCTTGCCTTTTTGATCAAGTCCACAATCGCTCAACAGTATTATTACGATGGACAAACCAAGATCAATATTTACAATAGTGTAATTCAGATCATTAATTTTGCTTACGATCAACAGCCTCTGACAAAGCATACCTCGACAATCGATTTATTCTCTCAAGCCATGGCTTTACAGCGCATACCTGAACAAACATCGGTTGATTCACTGCGTCAACAATGCCCAAATTTGAACGCGTCAAAAACCCTTGGCTTTACAAAAAATGTGACGAGTCCCGCCTTCCAAGCATTTCTAAATTACCAAGCATTTCCAAGCGGGGTCATTGTTATTTTCAAACCACAATGGGACACCAACCGCATCTATCTTTGGGCACAATCTAACGCATTAGCCACCCCAAAGGTTTTGATAGAAAGTTTGAATATGTGGATGATTGTTACACCTGCAGGTGTTGAAGCCTTGCATACGACAAACAGAATTCATGAAAGCCAAGCCGTTGTTTCGGACACCTTGTGGCAAGCTGTTACCACTCGATGAGTGTCACCACATAGCTCATCTTCATTTAATTTCGCAAGTGTGAAAGCAATTACCCAAAGCACAAAATGTAAATAAGCCGCCATACTTAGATAGTTTTATACATAGACTTGTTGAATTTGACATCAATCTAATCGTATCCTATGGAAGTTCTATCAAATACGACACACTGCTATAAGCTATAAGTTGATGTTCTATGGGTTCAATCTTAACGAAACAACGCTTTATCACTGCAAAAGATATTATGCTTTGATGGCGGCTTTATTGCAGGCCTGTTTGGGGGAGGTTAAGCACTTCATCCACTAATGATTCTAATTGTTCGATTGTGAATACTGGCGCTGATTAACAAGTTGGTACGGGGGATACAATGCACCGTTCAATCACTTCGGCACTCATCCAAGCCTTAGTCTTGACAGTAACATCAGAACCACTGCTTCCAATAACGTTCAACTGACGTGCCAAGCATACAGAAAATGGGGCACGATCACATCGAATAGTCAATGCTCTAATGTCCAATAGACATTCAACTTGAAAGTCATCCAAGTCCGTTCAGATTGATACAGAATAAGGGTTTAGCAAGATGCTCCCTACTTGGCTCAGCACCGCCTTGTGCAAGGACGGTGCTGAGACGAATAATTTAAGACGAGGGCCGTTATGCTGAATATCTAGTACAGGTAAACTACGCCTTCAAGGTTGGTAACACCATTTGCACCTACAACAAGAGTATTCCCATTACTGCTCAAGCTCACTGAACCTCCAAAAAGAGCATTGAAAGAAGGGTCTGTGGCTTTGATATAGGCTTGTTGAGCCCAAGCACCATTAACAAATTCAAACACATAGGTTGCGCCCGCATCAGTTGTGCCATTATCATCTACGTCTCCAACGCCTGTGGCTGAACCATCCTCATAAAGAACTCCGACCGCAAGGATATTGCCATCTGCACTTAAACTCACAAAATTACCAAATTGATCGTCCGCCCCTGTATTTGAGGCTTTGATATAGGCTTGTTGAGCCCAGGTGCTGGATCCAGTGCTGAAGCGGAATACATACACCGCCCCTGTATTAGTAGAATTATTATTCTGCGCCCCATTAACGCCAGTCGTTGAGCTATCCTCGCCAGTAGCTCCGACCGCAAGGGTATTGCCATTAGCACTTAAACTCACAGAATTGCCAAATTGATCAAACACCCCTGTATTTGATGCTTTGATATAGGCTTGTTGTGACCAGATGCTGGAAGTTGTATTGAAACGGAATAGATACACCGCGCCTGAACCAGAAACAGTATTGTCATCTTGCGCCCCATTAACGCCAGTCGATGAGCTATCTTCCCCATACGCGCCCACCGCAAGGGTATTGCCATCTGCACTTAAACTCACAGAATCGCCAAAGTTATTGAACTTCCCTGTATTTGATGCTTTGATATAGGCTTGTTGTGACCAGATGCTGGAAGCCGTATTGAGACGGAATAGATACACCGCCCCTGTATCAGTAGAGTTACTATTCTGCGCCCCATTAACACCAGTCGATGAGCTATCCTCGTTTCTTGCCCCGACCGCAAGGATATTGCCATCTGCACTTAAGCTCACAGAAACGCCAAAGTTATCGAACACCCCCGTACTTGAGGCTTTGATATAGGCTTGTTGTGACCAGATGCTGGAAGTTGTATTGAAACGGAATACATACACCGCGCCTGAATCAGAAGCAGCATTATCATCCTGCGCCCCATTAACACCAGTCGATGAGCCATCCTCACTAAAAGACCCGACCGCAAGGGTGTTGCCATCGCCATTTAGACTGACACTAAAGCCAAAGTAATCGCCCCGCCCTGTATTTGAGGCTTTGATATAGGCTTGTTGGGACCACGCACCACCAATGCGACGGAATAGATACACCGCGCCTGAATTAGTAGCAGTATTATCATCCTGCACCCCATTAACACCAATTGATGAGCCAGCCTCACCAAAAGCGCCCACCGCAAGGGTGTTGCCATCGCCGCTTAAACTCACTGATGCGCCAAACCTATCACCTCCTTCAGCGTTACTCGCTTGCAAACGACCAATCAGGCTGTTTAGCTGCGCATTGGTCAAGGAGACCGTGTTATGACGGAATGAAGGACCACAAGATGATGCTGTATTACAAGTTTCCACCGAATATTGTGGATTACGCACATTTGGAATGTACCGGTGTAAGGCAACCAAAGCTTGCGCTGTAGTCTGTCTGATATTGGTGCTATTGGGACTGACAACAATGCCCGTGGTACTTAAGTCCGTAAAACCTGAATGGCCATCGGGATTGCTTTGCAATTGATAATGCGTCGCAGAAGTGATCGCACTCCAAGCAAAATCAAGGGTCTTGATGCCACCTGTGGTCACAACTAACAATGGGGCAGGACTGACAACAATGCTGGTAAAAGTCGATAACCCACCTGTATCGGTTGCTCTGAGTGTCAGCATTATTTGCGGCGCATTCAGGCTTAAATCTAATCGCGTTATGGTCAAACTTGTGGTGGTAATGGCTGTGTTAACATGACCCGTTGAAACGCTGAAGGATAAGGTGCTATCCTCCACATCGAAAGCGGAAACAGTCAGAACAACAGGGTCTGAGCCGACAGTGACAGCGTTTGAAGTTACCGTTAAGGTGGGTGGATCATTGACAGCGTTCACGGTCACAGTCACTTGAGTTGTGGCAATGAGCGTGCCATTGGTCGCCCTAATGGTTAAGATGGTGCGACCATTGGCATTAGGAATACTCGATACATTAAATCGTGAGTTTGAGGTCGTTACAGTGACCACCCCAGTATTGGATTGACTAACCGTAATTGCTGTTGCATTGGATATAGAGGCGACTAACTGAGGGGTCGCAAAATCTTCATCAATACTAAAGTTACTGCTTGATACTGAAAAAGTGGGGGTTGTTGGCGCAGGTACGTCGCTACCCCCCCCCCCCCCGCAAGCAGACAATAATGCAGATAGCATCAAGGTTGTACCTATGGTACTCAACGCGCGTCGATTCACTGCCTTGAATGTGCGAGGGATTTCACTCATAAAAGCGAGAATAGATTGGCTGGACGCATGCCCTTGAAGCAATGAACTGATAGAAAATATTGAGAATAATTTATACATGACGGTTAACTTGAACTTATTAAAATGGTTAGCTAAGCTTATAAAATCTGAATTTAGAAAAATGCACGGTAGATTATATGAGAAATTTTATAAAATTGCATTATGTTTAAAAATTAGTGGAAGTTGTTTAACTTAGCGAAATGCTTTAACATAACTGGCTCAAAAAGCATAACAGATGGAAACATAAGCGATTACGATATTAGGAGACTATCCTTATGTCACAACATCCGCTAAGAATAATGGTGTACAAGGTTTTTATGACGACCATACAGAAAGCGGTCATGTTTTGACTATGGATAGTGCAACGGTTGGTGTCTGTTTTTATCAATCTTTAAGCTTTTCAGCATCAGACCATGTTGAAAAATTAGAGCCTAAGTTTAACATGAGTCTATACACCGCTTTGCTTATACAAATTTTGATAAATTTAGAGAAATTTAAGTACGGGTCTGGGAGAAAATTTTCTCAGGAGAGACTGAAGAAAACAAAAGTAAAATTACTTGCTACAGAGGGGCGAGCCCCCACTGGCAATTCATGGAAGACTACCTTAAGTCATTAGCTTATATAGCAGTAACCTATAGAATCATGAATAAAAAAGATCACAGAACGCTAAGTCATACTCAGTTTGCGAGGATGATTAAGAAGGTTGTTTCTGCGAAATCTGAGGAAAGACCATCATTCTAAACAGAGGGCATTAAAACAGAAGTGGTTTTTTGATAGAAAGGAACAAAAGTTTAGGACAGTGGCGTAATTTAGCCTATGGGGCAAAATGTATATAGTTCCCTTAATTTTATTTACGATCAACAGCCTCTGACAAAACATACCTCGACAATCGATTTATTCTCTCAAGCCATGGCTTTACAGCGCATACCTGAATAAACATCGGTTGATTCTCTGCATCAACAATGTCCAAATTTGAACGCGTCAAAAACCCTTGGCTTTACAAAAAATGTGACGAGTCCCGCCTTCCAAGCATTTCTAAGCGGGGTCATTGTTATTTTCAAACCACAATGGGACACCAACCGCATCTATTTTTGGACACAATCTAACGCATTAGCCACCCCTAAGGTTTTGATAGAAAGTTTGAATATGTGGATGATTGCTGCACCTGCAGAAGCCTTGCATACGGCAAACAGAATTCATGAAAGCCAAGCCATCCACCTTGTGGCAAGCTGTTACCACTCGATGAGATACCACATAGCTCATCATCATTTAAATTCGCTGCACAGCATAAAAGCAATTGCCTAAAGCACAGAATTTGAATAAATACTTAGGTGGTTTTGTACATAGACTTGTTGAATTTGACATCAATCTAATAGCATTCTATGAAAGTTCTATCAAATACAACACACTGTTATAAGCTATAAGTTGATGTTCTATGGATTCAATCTTAACGAAACAACGCTTTATCACTGCAAAAGATATTTTGCTTTGATGGCGGCTTTATTGCAGGCCTGTTTGAGGGGGTCAAGCACTTCATCCACTAATGATTCGATTGTGAATACTGGCGCTGATTAACAAGTTGGTACGGGGGATACAATGCACCGTTCAATCACTTCGGCACTCATCCAAGCCTTAGTCTTGATAGCAACATCAGAACCACTGCTTCCAATAACGCTCAACTGACGTGCCAAGCATACAGAAAATGAGGCACGATCACATCAAATAGTCAATGCTCTAATATTCAATAGACTTTCAACTTGAAAGTCATCCAAGTCCGTTCAGATTGATACTGAACAAGTGTTTAACAAGACACTAATTACTTGGCTCAGCACTGCCTTGTGCAAGGACGGTACTGAGACGAATAATTTAAGACGAGGGCCGTTGTGCTGAATATCTAGTACAGGTAAACTGCGCCTGCAAGGTTGTTAACACCATATGCGCCTACAGCAAGAGTATCCCCACTACTGCTTAAGCTCACTGAACCTCCAAAAAAAGCACCGACAGAAGGGTCAATGGCTTTGATATAGGCTTGTTGAGCCCAAGCACCATTACCAAATTCAAACACATAGGTTGCGCCCGCATTATCTGTGCCATTATCATCTACGCCTCCAATGCCTGTGGTTGAACCATCCTCACCAGTAGCTCCGACCGCAAGGATATTGCCATCTGCACTTAAACTCATAGAATTGCCAAATTGATCAAGCGCCCCTGTATTTGAGGCTTTAATGTACGCTTGTTGAGCCCAGGTGCTGGATCCAGTGCTGAAGCGGAATACATACACCGCGCCTGTATTAGTAGAATTATTATTCTGCGCCCCATTAACGCCAGTCGATGAGCTATCTTCATCTCTTGCTCCGACCGCAAGGGTGTTGCCATCTGCACTTAAACTCACAGAATTACCAAATTCACCCCCCATATTTGAGGCTTTGATGTATGCTTGTTGTGACCAGATGCTGGAAGTCGTATTGAAACGGAATAGATACACCGCCCCTGAATTAGAAGCAGTATTATCATCCTGCGCCCTATTAACGCCAGTCGACAAGCTATCCTCGCCAGTAGCTCCGACCGCAAGGGTATTGCCATCTGCACTTAAACTCGCAGACCAGCCAAATTGATCAAACGCCCCTGTATTTGAGGCTTTGATATAGGCTTGTTGAGACCAGATGCTGGAAATCGTATTGAAACGGAATAGATACACCGCCCCTGAATTAGTAGTAGAATTATTATTCTGCGCCCCATTAACGCCAGTCGATGAGCTATCCTCACGATATGCCCCCACCGCAAGGGTATTGCCATCGTCATTTAGACTGACACTAAAGGTAAAGAAATCGCCCTGCCCTGTATTTGAGGCTTTGATGTATGCTTGTTGAGACCACACACCACCAATGCGACGGAATACATACACCGCCCCTGAAAAAGAAGCAGTATTATCATTCTGCACCCCATTAACACCAGTCGATGAGCCAGCCTCACTAATAGCTCCGACCGCAAGGGTGTTGCCATCCGAGCTTAGACTCACAGGAAAGCCAAAGTAATCGCCCTGCCCTGTATTTGAGGCTTTAATGTATGCTTGTTGTGACCACGCACCACCATTGCGACGGAATACATACACCGCCCCTGAATTAGAAACAGTATTATCATCCTGCGCCCCATTAACACCAGTCGATGAGCCATCCTCATTCCAAGCGCCCACAGCAAGGGTATTGCCATCGCCGCTTAAACTCATTGGTGCGCCAAAACTATCATCTCTTCCAGCGTTACTCGCTTGCAAACGACCAATCAGGCTGTTTAGCTGCGCATTGGTCAAGGAGACCGTATTATGAGCAAATAAAGGGGCACAAGATGATGCTGTATTACAAGTTCCCACCGAATATTGTGGATTACGCACATTTGGAATGTACCGGTGTAAGGCAACCAAAGCTTGCGCTGTAGTCTGTCTGATATTGGTGCTATTGGGACTGACAACAATGCCCGTGGTACTTAAGTCCGTAAAACCCGAAGTGCCATCGGGATTGCTTTGCAATTGATAATGCGTCGCAGAAGTGATCGCACTCCAAGCAAAATTAAGGGTCTTGATGCCACCTGTGGTCACAACTAACAATGGGGCAGGACTGACAACAATGCTGGTAAAAGTCGATAACCCACCTGTATCGGTTGTTCTGAGTGTCAGAATTATTTGGGATGCGTTCAAGCCTAATCGCGTTATGGTCAAACTCGTAGTGGTAATGGCTGTGTTAACAACACCCTGACCCGTTGAAACGCTGAAGGATAAGGTGCTATCCTCCACATCGAAAGCGGAAACAGTCAGAACAACAGGGTCTGAGCCGATAGTGACAGCGTTTGAAGTTACCGTTAAGATCGGTGTATCTTCAACAGACGTTACCACGACAACGATCTCAGTAGAATGAGATTGTCCACCCGAATCGGTTGCTAACACAGTTAAGGTCGTTGTGCCATGGGCATTGGCAACCGCCGATAAGGTGATGCTATTGGTTATGGTGTTGGTGCTGTTGTTTGGTGTGGATATAGCCACATCAACTAAACGCGAGGATGTACTTACAGATAGGGTTATGGCATCGCCGTCAGCATCTGTGGCAGTGGTTCTAATGACTACCGCAATCCCAAAGTCTTCTTGTTCGTTGACAAACGTAGATGAAACAGACAAGGCTGGGATAGACGTACTGGTCGTTATGGTGACATTAACAGCGATTGTTTGAGTCACTGTGCTACCAGAACTGTCAACCACTGTGACGGTTAAAGTGGTTTGACCTGAAGCATTAGGAATGTTACTCAGAATAATGGCATCGGCAGATGTGCCCACTCTGACCACCCCTGTGGTGGACTCAGACACGGTGAAGGCTAAAGCGCCATCTTCAATATCGCTTGCTGTGGTGTTAATGGTGATCGGCGAAAAACCACCCACAGTTGAAATGTTGTTGCTTGAGACGGCTAAGATTGGTGGATCATTGACAGCGTTTACGGTCACAGTCACTTGAGTTGTGGCACTGAAAGCGCCATTGGTCGCCCTAATGGTTAAGATGGTGCGCCCATTGGCATTAGCAATACTCGATACATTAACTTGTGCGTTTGAGGTCGTTACAGTGACCACCCCAGTATTGGATTGACTAACCGTAATTGTTGTTGCATTGGATACAGAGGCGACTAACTGAGGGGTCGCAAAATCTTCATCAATACTAAAGTTACTGCTTGATACTGAAAAAGTGGGGGTTGTTGTATCATTGACAGCGTCCACGGTCACAGTCACTTGAGTTGTGGCAATAAGCGTGCCATTGGTCGCCCTAATGGTTAAGATGGTGCGCCCATTGGCATTAGGGATACTCGATACATAAACTTGTGCGTTTGAGGTCGTTACAGTGACCACCCCAGTATTGGATTGACTAACCGTAATTGCTGTTGCGTTGGATACAGAAGCGACTAGCCGAGGTGTCGCAAAATCTTCATCAACACTAAGGTTGCTGCTTGATACTGAAAAAGTGGGGGTTGTTGGGCTTATTGTCGCTGCTGGCGCAGGTGCGTCGCTACCGCCCCCACCGCCGCCGCAAGCAGACAATAATGCAGATAGCATCAAGGTTGTACCTATGGTATTCAATGCGCGTCGATTCACTGCCTTGAATGTGCGAGCAATTCCACACATAAAAGCGAAAATAGATAGGCTGACAACGCTTTCATGAAACAATGAAGCGGTCGTATATTTTGTTAGAAATCTTGAAAATACAGTAATCATAATAGTCCATTTAATGTTGAAAAAAAATTGAATGTTCAAATGCGGATTTGTAAAACCAGCAATTAATTATACTAAATTTTCAATAAAAGTATATTTTTTTACCCTATACGTAGAGTGTGTACGAGAACATTTGGAGTCAAAGCATCCTCTTATTAACGGTTTCATTGTAAACTCGATAAATATAGCGGGATTAGGGTCAGGTTCTGAATAAAACATAGCCACAACGCAATAAAGATGAGCGAAGTTGATCTTGCGCTCACTTGGTGGCTCTATAAACGGACGAGATCAAAATGTTCCAAAATCGATACAATTCAATAAAGTTGTTATAGAAGTTATCGCACCATTCAGTGAATCAGACGTTCCAAGCAGTCGGGTTTCAAAATTTATGTTGATTTTGAGCGATCCAAAAAGGAATCGCCTTTATTCCGCTAATGATTGAGCGATTGTTTATTTTTGTACAAAGCATCAAAGTTGACTGGGTCAATAAGCAAAGGCAGGAAGCCACCTTTGGTGGTTAAGTCAGCGACCGCCTCGCGTGCGAATGGATACAATTGAGCTGGGCAGTAAGCGCCCAGAACCATATCCAATGATTCTGAATCAAAGCCCGTGACGGTGAAAATGCCAGCTTGTTGCAACTCAATCAGAAAAATGGTTTCGTTATCTTGTTGTACAGACACCGTTAGATGGAGCACCACTTCATAGGTGTCCTCGGTGATTTTATTGACATCAACATTTAAGTCAAAATTACTGGACGGCTGAAAATTTTCAGTAAACACTTTTGGAACTTTTGGCGACTCATACGAGACATCTTTTAAATAAATTTTTTGTATGTGCAGTTGCTGTTCGGTTGTCTCATTCATCACTTCACCTTTAACCAATTGTAGAATTATCCTTGTTTTGTTAGCAAAGCATCTAATCTGCCTTGCATTTCTAAACTTCTTAGATCGGTAAATCCGCCGATCAACACATCATCAATAAAGATTTGTGGAACCGTTTGGGCGCCTTGGGTGCGTTGTTGCATCTCCTCCCAGCCTTCGGGGTCATTATCAATCACCTTTTCTTCATATAAGACTTGTTTGTCATCAAGCAATTGTTTTGCTGCTATACAAAATGGGCACATTGCCCAAGTGTACATAAATACTTTAACCATAGGTTCTCCGAACTTTAATGATTCTGGTTGAAGGGTTTTTTTAATCACAAGCCCAGGAACAGATAACTGCAACCGATGCTGAATAAAATTAATCATCTTTGACAGGTTTAGCCTTTTTAGATTGCTTGGCCTTGGCCTTGGTGGGTTCTTCTTTGGCCAGCTTTTTGGAGCGTTTGGCCGCTTTAGACTTGGTTGAGTCTTTAATGCCTGATTTAACCGTGGGCAAGCTTGCCGTTTGCCAACCATTTAAACCCAATTGCAAATGATGAATATTTTCAAAGCCTTTTTTCTTCATGGCCGAACAAGCTTTTGAAGCAGTTGTGCCAGCCTGACAATAGATCAAATATTTTTGAGTAATATCAAACGTGTCTAATTGTTGTTTAAGCGTTTCAAATTCGATGTTTTTTGCGTCAACGATGTGCCCTTTTTTAAAAGCTTCTGAGGGCCGAACATCTATGACCTGAGCGCCCTCATTCATCAACACCACGGCCGCTTCTGGTGTGATTGACTTATAACCTTTTAAGACGGAACTAAAACCATAAACGACCATGATGGCTGTAACGGCCACTGCTGCTGCAATGGGCCAATTTGCATATAAAAATATTTGTAAATCTTGCGGAGACATAGGGCTTAGTGTTAAAGTCTGATTGTGATCTTTGTGTTATTTTTTCAGCCTGCTTGTTTAAAAAACAATTGAGCCATTGGTTAGATTCATTATACTTGATTAGCCAAAGCATTGTTATTTGCTGATGCCTTAGATCCCTGCCAAAGTATCTACAAAGCTGTCATTTATGGTCTAAAATAAATGTCTTAGAAATTTTCAATAAATCAAGGCTTTCTTTTAAAATAATTATCCCCATATTAAGCATACAATACACCATTGATGACAAAGAGGAATATATGACAGTCAAACTAACTCAAGATGCAGCCGAACACGTCAACATCATGCTGAAAAAAAGAGGCAGTGGTTTAGGATTGCGTTTAGGCATTCGAGTGAGCGGCTGTACTGGCTATGCCTACATCGTTGATTACGCGGATGAGATTGGAGACAAAGACACCATTTTTGAGAGTCATGGTGTCAAAGTTGTCGTGGACCAAAAAAGCTTACCGGTGATCAGTGGTATGACCGTCGGTTTTACCAAGCACAATTTATTGAATCAAGGATTCGAGTTCAACAATCCAAATGTTGAGGACAGTTGTGGTTGTGGCGAAAGTTTCAGTATTAAATCAGAAGCTTCTTAGACTCAGCGATCATTCAAGAAACTTCTTAACCGATCAATGCGCATGGGATGGCGGAGCTTTTTGAGTGCTTTTGCTTCAATTTGACGAATTCTTTCGCGCGTGACACTGTATTGACGACCCACCTCTTCTAAGGTGTATTCTGTTGGCGTACCAATGCCAAATCGCATTTTGACCACATCGATTTCTCTTTTACTCAGCTCGCCCAACAAAGATTCAACCATTTCCGTTAAGCCTTGTTTTTCAGCAGCCACTTCAGGTGAGGAAAGATTTTCATCTGCAATAAAATCACCCAATGAGGAATCTTCTTCATCGCCGATCGGCGCATCTAAAGAACTCGGTTCCAATGAAACTTTGAATATTTGCTGAATTTTAGAAGGCAGCATTTCCATGGTTTCAGCCAACTCATCTATGGTGGGTGTACGTCCATGTTCTTGCAATAGCTTGGTTTGCATTTTTTTCATTTTATTGATCGTTTCAATCATATGTACTGGGACTCGAACGGTACGGGCTTGATCCGCTATGGATCGAGTAATCGCTTGGCGAATCCACCAAGTCGCATAGGTTGAAAACTTGTAACCACGTCTAAATTCAAATTTATCCACAGCTTTCATAAGACCGATGTTGCCTTCTTGAATCACATCTAAAAATTGTAATCCTCGATTGCTGTATTTTTTGGCAATTGAAATGACCAATCGTAAATTCGCCTCTATCATTTGGTCCTTATAGACCTGGATTTGACTGCTACTTTTGCTTAAGTTCAATTCCAATTCTTTCAGTTTGGGTATGCTAATTCCGATCTGGTCTGGCATGCGATTTAGTTCCGCTTGCGCATGATTCACAAAATCAACATAGTATTTTTCACTCTCAGATTTTATTTCTCTATTTTTCAATAAATTTTCGATCCAATCGCCATATTTCTTTTGCTTGTTATAGGCCTTAACCACTTCCTTGCGATCAAATTTCAATTTATTGATTAAAGTTTCACGAATAACCGACTCTTTCTGACGGATTTCTTGGGCAAATTTGGTCACATCTGCCAACACTTTAATAATAAACACATTCGACAAACGCACTTCCCTAAGGATTTTTCTACGCGATTTGAGGGTTTTGGCTGAAACCACGCGTGAAACAAATTCATGTAATTGTGCTAATGTGAAGTTTACGACTTCGAACACATTCTCTTCTTCATTGGACATTTGTGTCAAATATTCTTCAAC
Source organism: Gammaproteobacteria bacterium (assembly GCA_965277775.1). GTDB lineage: Bacteria > Pseudomonadota > Gammaproteobacteria > CAKMZV01 > CAKMZV01. The sequence continues at coordinate 1,068,023 of OZ255843.1, forward strand.
GGTGATATGATCTTCATCTGGCCATGCCAAACCAATGACAATATCCCCAACCTTGTGTTCTTGGGTTTTAATTCTTGCAAAGTCAACCTCTAACAAGTGAACCAATCGAGAATAGCCGTACAATTGTTCGTGTAAAACCTTTTTACTAGCTTCGATATTACGCGCTATGGTAATTTCCTGGGCTCGAGTGAGCAGGCTATTGATGCCCATTTCACGCATGTACATTCTGGTCGGATCGGTTGTCCTTCCAAGCTCATTGGCAATGGCGGCCAAATCTGAATCTTGGGGCTCAGCATCCGAATTATTTTGAGCGAGTTTTCTCGTCGTATTTTCACCAAACATGTCATCGTGAATGGATTCTTCTGTGACAACAATGTCGTGGTCCTCTAAAAATCCTATCAAATACTCTAAAGCATCAGGATCACGAGGCATTTCTTCAAATTGAGACTCAATGTCTAAATAGCTGATGAAGCCTTGTGCATTACCAAGCTCCACCAGTGCTTCTAATATGGGCGCTTCGATTTCTTCGGGTAAATCACTGGGTGATTCAAATATTTTTGACATGGGCGTATTTAGGCGTTATTGAATTAAGTTATCTCTTGATACGTGTATATGCTTCCAAAACCACATTTTTTACCAAGAATTTTAGGGACGAGGATTATACCTGAAAGATGAAAAATTAGCAGAGCGCCGTGTATCATCATTTTTGCGGTTTGAAATTCAGTCTGAGCAAAATATTGTGCGGCACTTCTGACCCCTCGCACAGCAAATCCTTCACTTGTGATCCATGGGTTGAGCATAGGGCGTCAGCACAGAGATACCGGCTTGTTGGAGAAAATCACACACACTGAGCAGGGGCAATCCCATCAGTGAACCGGGTTCTTCTTCGTGTAAGGTGGTACATAATGCAATGCCTAAGCCTTCTGATCGAAATGCCCCGGCACACGAAAGCGGTTGATCCTGTTCAATATAATATTCTATGTTCGCCTGGCTCAATGATTTTATTTGAATGTCTGTGCGCCTTAGGCACGACCATTGACGATCCTGGTGAATGACGCACAAAGCGGTCAAAAATTGGATGTGGCAATTAGAAGCTTGCAATAAATCCTCGATGGCTCTTTGTTTGGTGTGTGGCTTGCCTATGTGTTTTTGGGGGTCTTTATCCAAATTGATCATGACTTCATCGCTGCCAATTATTATGCTGTTGGGCATGGCTTGGGCAATTTTTTGTGCTTTCTCTAAGGCTAATCGTTGAACAAAGACTTCTATGTCCTCGCCCACCCTACGAGATTCATCAATGTTCGCTGGCATACAAGTAAAAGACTGTTTTAACCTTTGTAATAAAGTTTTTCGAGCTGGAGAAGCTGAAGCGAGAATGATTTGAGTCATTTGGCCATCACTGAGTTTGCGGTTGAAGCGCGCTTAGGGCCTCAACAAACTGAAGCACTTCCGATTCGGTATGATTTGCCGTCAAAGTAATACGCAAGCGCGGCTGTGGCACTGTGGGTGGCCGTATGGCCGGCACCCAGTAACCCATTTGTTTGAGTTGGTTAGACAGTTTTAGCGCCTGCTCGCTGTCGCCAATCATGATCGGCTGTATGGCAGAATCTGATGCCAATAAAGGCCAACCTTGCTGCATTAATCCTTCACGTAATAATTGAATATTTTGGGTCAATCGGCGGCGTAACGCACAACCCTCTTCACCACGAATGATTTGCAATGACTTCATGGCCGCCACACTGAGCGCGGGCGGCATGGCTGTGGTATAAATCCAACTGCGTGCTTTTTGCCTTAGGACATCAATCATGGCTGAATGACCGCCAACAATGGCACCAGAAACGCCAACGGCTTTGCCCAAGGTCGCCATGTATAAAGTTGTTTCGTCAATGGTTTGATTAAAATGCGCAAACAGTCCACGCCCCGCCCCATAAACTCCAAAGCCGTGTGCGTCATCCACATAAAGGCCTGCACTGGCGTTTCGCGCAATGGCAACGATTTTGTCCAATGCTGCTATATCACCATCCATTGAGAAAACCCCATCCGATACAACCCAAGCTTGTGCCGTGCTTGTCGCGAGCATTTTCTGTAATTGTGCCACGTCACTATGGCGATAACGTTTGGTCCGTGCGCCTGATAATTTAGCCCCATCAATGAGAGAAGCATGATTTAATTTGTCTGAATAGATCTCATCAAAACGTTCCGCCAAGCCACTCAGCACACCCAAATTTGCCATATAACCTGTTGAAAAAAGCAAGGCTGATTCCACACCAATAAAATCCGCAAAAGCTTGCTCTAACTGTTCGTGTGCTTCGCTGTGACCACTGATTAAATGCGCCGATGTTGCGCCTAAACCATATTGCTTGATGCCTTGTTGACAGGCGGCGACGACGGCTGGATGGTTGGCTAAACCCAAATAATCGTTCGAACAGAATCCCAGATACGAACAGCCTTTGTGAATGATTTGATTGGTGTGTTGCCCTTGTCGAACATAGGTTTGCCTATAGAGTCCCTGGGCTTGTCGATTGGCCAGCCATTGCGCCTGCTTCATCAATGATGAGGTTGGCATTAAGCTGTTTTTACTGCCTCTTTGGCCAAATTGGCGGACTGCATGTACATGCCCAATTTGTCTAATAATGCTTTGTCTGCATTGGCTTTAGGATTATCTGTCGTCAGCAATTGATCGCCATAAAAAATGGAATTTGCCCCAGCCAGGAAGCACAATGCTTGTGTTTGCTCGCTCATTTCATTACGCCCTGCTGATAACCGAACGCGCGACTTGGGCATCAGTAAACGCGCGCAGGCGATGACACGAATAAATTCAAAAGGCTCTGTTTTGTCACGCATCTTAGCCATGGGTGTGCCTTCAATAGGCACCAACAAATTGATCGGAACGCTTTCAGGGTGCGTTGGCAAGTTGGCAAAAGTGCGCAATAATTCGGCCCGATCTTGGGGGGCTTCGCCCATGCCAATGATTGCGCCACTGCAGACTTTCATACCTTGTTGACGAACGGCTTCTAAGGTGTCCAAACGATCTTGGAATGTTCGGGTCGTGATGACTTTAGGATAATAAGCTTCTGACGTGTCTAAATTATGATTGTAGTAGTCCAGTCCAGCTTCATATAGGACTTTAGCTTGCTCACTGTCTAACATGCCCAGCGTGGCACAAACTTCCAGATCCAAGGCTTTCACTTCTTTGATCATATCAACCACATCAACCAGCTGTCTCCCTTTAGGATTCCGCCATGCAGCGCCCATACAAAATCTGGTTGCACCCGCTTCTTTGGCAGATTTGGCTTTTTCAATAACCTCGCTCAATGCCATCATTCGTTCTTTTTCAATGCCTGTATCGTAGCGCGCACTTTGCGAACAATAAGCACAATCCTCGGCACAACCGCCTGATTTAATATTACACAAGGTGCTCACTTGAATTTCATTGGCATCAAAATACTGCCTGTGCACCTGTTGAGCAGAGAAAATTAAATCGTTGAATGGTTGTGAAAGCAGCGATCTGATCTCTGCGACGGTCCAGTCGTGTGCGACCACACCCAGTTGTCGCTCACCCATTAAGTGGCTTGACTGTTGCGATTGATTCATTGAACTGATCGTGGCTTCCATAGTCGCGTATTATAACCTTGCTCAAAAATGTTTAATAAAAAACGTTCACTGAGGCTCAGATGATTCGGTTTTCCCATAAAGTGCGACATTTGGACTCATAGATCGCTGTACATAGCCTACAACATGATGGATTAAACGCGAACCCTTTCAGAGCAGGTAAAATCTCGTCCTGTTTTGCTGTTGAAAGGTTTGAGTACCCCCGCTGTTTGATAGTATAATTAGAACCAATATTGAGGCTTATTTCAAATCAGCCAAACCCAGACCAAATATGGCCAACTTACAGCGACCCTTTCCATTAACTTTTTACATGCCAAGCAAGGCTTTAGTCATAACACCTTTTAAATAGCGTCACTGCATAACCCTTATTACTTGAATAAACACTAAGATTCGATAATGCACTAAACCCATGGATAAAAACCAATACCAAAACACCCTTAATTTACCGCAAACAGATTTCCCCATGCGCGGCAATCTGGCGGTAGCCGAACCCAAACAACTTGAGCGTTGGGCCTCACAAGGCATCTACCAGAAGTTGCGCAAAAACCGCCAAGGCGCGCCCAGATTTATTTTGCACGATGGCCCGCCCTATGCCAATGGTGACATTCATATCGGACATGCGCTCAATAAGATTCTCAAGGACATCATTGTTAAATCACAATCGATGAATGGCAAGGATGCGCCCTACCTTCCTGGCTGGGATTGTCATGGTTTGCCCATTGAGTGGCAGATGGAAAAAAAACACGGCAAGGTTGGGAAGAAATTGGATGAGAAAGCATTCCGCCAAAAATGTCGAGAACACGCAGATGTACAAATAGAGCGGCAGAAGGCCGATTTTTTACGTTTAGGCATTATGGGCAATTGGCAGGAACCCTACAAGACCAAAGATTTTTCATTTGAAGCCGCTGAAATTCGAGCCTTGGCAAAAATGCTAAAGAACGGCCATGTGCGCAGGGGCGTTAAGTCGGTCTTTTGGAGTGTTGGCTGTGTATCGGCTTTGGCAGAAGCGGAGGTTGAGTACGAAGATAAGGTCTCTAATGCCATTGATGTGGCCTTCAAAGCGCACAATCCAGAAGTCATTAAACAACAACTGCAAATCGATTTTACCGACCTATTTGCAGTTATTTGGACGACCACCCCTTGGACCATGCCCGCCAATCAAGCCATTTGTTTGAATGCAGATTTAGATTATGTGGTTATAGCCTACAAAGGCGCTTCGTACTTATTGGCAAAAGATTTGGTGACTGAATGCGCTCAGCGTTATGAATGGGATGAATCTGCTGTACAAATCCAAGCCACATTTCTTGGTAAAGAAATGGAAGGCGTGTTGTTTGAGCATCCGCTTTATGGGCGTACCGTGCCAATGGTATTGGGTGAACACGTGACCACAGAAAGTGGGACTGGGTGTGTTCACACTGCACCGGCACACGGCCCAGATGACTTTGACATAGGACTCAAATACGATTTAGACACCCATTGTCCAGTGGATGAAAATGGCGTATTTCTCAATGATGTCCCCTTATTTGGCGGACAATTTGTGTTTAAAGCCGAAGATGGCATCATTGAAGTGTTGCAAAAAAATCAGCGCTTGTTAAAACACGAATTGTTCAAACACAGCTACCCGCATTGCTGGCGGACTAAGACCCCACTGATTTACCGTGCGACTTCACAATGGTTTATTCGCATGGACAAATTACGCGAGCCTGCGCTCAAGGCCATTGAAAAATTGACCTTTACGCCGTCGTGGGGACGTTCTCGGTTAAAAGGCATGATCGAAAACAGACCCGATTGGTGTATTTCAAGACAGCGATATTGGGGCGTTCCTATTCCATTGTTCACACATAAAGTCACAGGAGAGATGCACCCCGATACGGCAGCGATTATGGAGCGGGTGGCAGAAGCGGTTGCGCTCAAAGGTATTGATGCTTGGTTTGACAGCCGTCCCGAAGATTGGTTGGCAATTGAAAGTGGGGATTATGAACAAACTCGAGACATCTTAGACGTCTGGTTTGATTCAGGGGTGACCCACTATGGTGTGGGCGATGTGCGCGATGAGGTCAGCATACCGGCTGATTTATATTTAGAAGGCTCTGACCAACATCGTGGTTGGTTTCAATCTTCATTATTAACCAGCGTGGGCATGCACGGCAAACCCCCGTACAAAGGCTTGTTGACGCATGGCTTTACTGTGGATGAAAACGGACGCAAAATGTCGAAATCCATCGGCAATGTGATAGCGCCACAAAAAATTTGTAATACTTATGGGGCCGACATTTTAAGACTGTGGGTGGCCAGCTCAGATTACCGCCAAGAATTGGCCGTTTCAGACGAGATCATCAAGTACACAGCAGATGCTTATAGACGTATTCGTAATACGGCCAGATTTATGCTGAGTAATTTGTACGATTTTAATCCAGAAACCGGTTGTGTAGAACCCGATGACATGGTCTGGCTTGACCGTTGGGCAATTGACCTGAGCGCACACTTACAAACGAAAATCGTCACAGCCTACGATGACTACCGATTCCATTTGATCTATCAGGAATTGCACAATTTTGCGACCGTCGATATGGGCGGATTCTACCTTGATATAATCAAAGATCGGCTCTATACAGCCAAAAAAGATGGCCTGGCTCGACGATCGGCGCAAACGGCCTTGTATCATATCATCCAAGCAATGACCCATTGGATTGCACCCATACTGTCGTTTACTGCAGAAGAAATTTGGCGTCACATACCCCAGCAGAAAAGTGAATCCATCTTCCTGCAATCGTGGTACGATGCCTTGGCTCAATTACCCAATGACACGTCATTTGATGGCGCATACTGGCAGCAAATTCAAAGCATAAAAACCATGGTGGGCAAGCAATTAGAAGTTTTACGGCAACAAGGGCACATAGGCAGCTCTTTGGATGCTGAAGTTGACCTCTATGTGACAGACGAATGGTTTGATCGCTTAGCCTTGTTGGAAGATGAATTGCGTTTTATCCTCATCACCTCTTATGCTCGTATCCATCCTTTGAGTGAGGCGCCAGCTAAGGCCAATGAAACAGAAATTGAAGGGATTCAAATTCATGCTTTCGCCAGTCAATATGAAAAATGTGCACGTTCCTGGCATCGTCGGGAAAGTGTCAATAAAAATCCAGATTACCCTCAATTGGATGACCGTTCAATTATAAATTTGAGTGGTTCGGGAGAGAAACGTCTGTATGCCTGACACAAAAATCGTGAAAAGCCGATACTTTGAAAGTGGCTTAGTCCTCTTACCCTTGTCATTATTCATATCTTTATTGGATCAATTCACCAAGGGGCTGGCGTCTTTCTTATTTACCTACGCTCAGCCTTATGAACTCACGGCGTTTTTAAACATCTTTTTGTTGCATAACGAGGGCGCTGCTTTCAGTTTTTTGAGCAATGCGGGGGGATGGCAACGCTGGTTTTTCAGCATTTTAGCAGTACTGGTTTCGCTTTATATTGTTTGGGTTTTACGTCAAAAACCTTGGCAGAACCATCGTTTATTTTGCTTAGGTCTGGCGCTTATTCTCGGCGGGGCTGTGGGCAATGTGATCGATCGATTAGCCCTTGGATTTGTGGTCGATTTTATTGATTTTCATGCCTTTGACTGGCACTTCCCAGCATTCAATGTGGCGGACATTGCCATTTCTGTCGGTGTTGTGTTCTACATTTTGGATGCGATATTAAATCCCGATCCAAAGAAGGCTGAATCACCAGCTGAGCCCGAACAATCTAAACCCGAACAATCTAAACCCGAGCAATCTAAGCCCGAGCAAAGCTAATCCTCAAAATGACGACCCGCCTCTGTTCAAAGGCGGTGTTGATAAGCAAGACCCTAAGGGATTATTTCGTGGCTGTCAACGCCTTGTGCCTGGCGCCGTTATTTGATGAGTTGAGCAAAAAGGGCGTTCATGCGACGGACAAACTCGCCAGGATTTGGCAGTGAGGCCCCTTCAGATAACAGGGCTTGATCCAATAATAAATTGGACCATTCTGAGAAATTTTCATCCCCTGTGTGTTTTTCAATATGCTGTATGAGTTTGTGTTCAGGATTGATCTCTAACACGGGTTTAATCTCGTTCATTTCTTGACCCATTTGTTTTAAAATCTGTTGCATATGGTGATTCATTTCGCCATCAGCGCTGATCACACAAGCTGGATATTGACGCAATCGATTGGATATTCTGACTTCTTTAACTCGGTCTCCCAAGGCCTCTTTGACTGCGTCTAACAAACCTTGATGAACTTCATCTGCCGATTGTTCTTTGTCCTTGTCCTCGCTTTCATCTGGCTTTTTATCGCCTGGTAAAACAAGCCCCGCTTGGTTCGCTGCTTGTAGTTTTTTGCCATCGTATTCTGTGAGATGGGTGGTCACCCATTCATCAATCTTGTCGCTCAGTAATAAGACATCGATGTTGCGTTCTTTGAATACTTCAAGGTGCGGACTATTGAGCGCTGAAGTTTTGGAATCTGCACTAAGAAAGTAGATGTCATCCTGACCTTCAATTCTATTCTTGAGATACTCGTCCAATGACAAATCACTGTGATTTATTGAGTCAAATCTTAGGATTTTAGCGATGCGCTCTTTGTTGTCAGCGTCTTCAATGATCCCTTCTTTCAGCACTTTGCCAAAGGTTTGAATCAAGGTGGCAAAAGCCTCGCCATTGTCCTTGGCCAGCGCTTCGATTTTGTCTAATATTTTTTTGACCAAGCCTGAACGAATGCGTTTTATGATTCGACTGTCTTGCAAGATTTCCCTCGAAACATTCAATGGCAAGTCGGGACAGTCAACAATCCCCCGAATGAAGCGCAAATAATTGGGCAACAAAGTGCTGGGGTCTTCCATGATGAACACGCGCTTAACATAGAGCTTAACGCCTTGTTTTTGATCTCGCTCGTACAAGTCAAAGGGGGCACGATTGGGTATAAACAACAAAGCGGTGTATTCGGTCGTGCCTTCTACCCGACTGTGAATCCACGACAAGGGATTTTCCCAATCCGTTGCGACCATTTTGTAAAACCCTTGGTAATCTTCATCGCTCACTTCTTTGGGATTTTTGGTCCAAAGCGCTTCGGCTTTGTTGACCGTCTCTAAAGGTTTTTTATCCGCTTCTTTGGGCAGTTGTACGGGAAAATTGATGTGCTCAGAATAGCGATGTACAATGCTTTTGAGCTTAAATAAATCTAAAAATTCGCTGCATTCGTCTTTGATTTTGAGGGTGATAGTCGTGCCGCGGGTGGCTTTGGCTTTGTCGGCCAAGGTGAATTCACCATCGCCTTTAGAGACCCAACGAACGCCTTGGTCAGGACTATCACCTGCACGGCGGGTATGAATTTCAACTTTTTCAGCCACCATAAAGGTTGAATAAAAGCCCACACCAAACTGACCAATTAGGTTTGAATCACGCGCTTCTTCAGCTTTTAATTGATCAAGAAACATCTTGGTCCCTGAGCTGGCAATGGTGCCGATATTGGCCAATACTTCAACCTCGTTCATGCCAATGCCATTGTCGCTGATGACCAGCGTTTTCTTGGTTTTATTGGGAATGATTTGAATGCCAAACTTGCTGTCTTTCTCTAATAGATCATTATTGGACAAGGCTGAAAATCTTAATTTATCTAAAGCATCGGAAGCATTGGAAATGAGCTCGCGCAAAAATATTTCTTTATTGCTATAAAGCGAATGGATCATGAGATCCAATAATTGACTGACTTCCGTTTTAAAAGCGTGCTTTTTTGATTTTGACATGGTCTAACTCCTCAGTATGGGTGTCGTTTCTGAATGTTTTAAAATATAATTAGTGGATTAGAATGCTAACATCTATTGGCTATATATATACCGATTGACTCATTTCAAGATTAGAATTCCACATAAATATGGTTTATCTTCAATATTGCTTGCCTAAAAAGTGCCTGACGCGCGCTGTGGCTGTGCTTGCGCAAAGCCGTCAAAGGTGGATTAAAAACAGACTGATCCAATGGGCCATGCGCTATTTTGGCATAGGCTTAGAGGAAGCAGAAATTAAATCAATTGACCGATTTGAGCATTTCAACGCCTTCTTTACGCGGGCGCTCATTGCAACAGCACGGCCCATAGCGCCCGCATCAAATGCCATTGTTGCTGGCGCAGATGGCGTGATCAGCGAACAAGGCATCATTCAATCACAGCGCCTGTTTCAAGCCAAGGGGCGGCGCTATGCATTGCCTGATTTATTACAAGATCAAACCCTGGCCAGCGAATTTGAAGGCGGGCTTTATTCGACCATTTATTTATCGCCCAAAGATTATCATAGGGTGCACATGCCCTTAGACGGGCAATTACTAAAGAGCGTGTACGTGCCGGGCACCTTATTCTCAGTCAACGAAAAATCAACTCTCGCCATCCCTCAACTGATGGCTCGAAATGAACGTTTGTATGCCATATTTGAAACGGCCATTGGTCCCATCATCATCGTCTTTGTCGGGGCATTATTGGTGGCTGGCATTGAAACGGTTTGGCAAAAGAAAGTCGCGGACCTTCAGCGGGATCAGCACATTTACACGCCCGACCATGTTTGGTCTTTTAAAAAAGGACAAGAACTTGGACGGTTTTATTTTGGCTCAACCATCATTATGATATTGCCACGCAACGCAGCCGAGTTGACTCAGCAAGCTTATACCCCTGTCAAGATGGGTCAAACCATCGCAACCCTCATTGAACCAAAACCCCCACAATGAAAGACCGTCTTTTGTCCTTATTAAATACACTATTTGCGCAAAAACCTTATGCTCAGATTGATCGCTCTACGCACAAAAAATTAGGCTGGAGCGTTTTTCTATACTGCCTCATTGCCTACTTAATCACCATGCCTTTTACCGTGGGTTTTGAGGATTCTGGGTTATTTGCCTCAGTCTGTTATTATGCTGGCATTGCCCACCCGCCAGGTTATCCTTTATACACCATCCTCTGTCCGCCATTTGCCCATATTCCATTCATCACACCAGCCCACGGTGTGGCCATTTTCAGTGCGGTGACCGCGGCTTTGGCCAGCGTCGCAATCGCTTTCATTTGTTTGAGACTGACGGGGCATTTTTGGGCCGCTTTAGGCGCAGGGTTGGTCAATGGCTTGTCGTTGTACTTCTGGTCACAGGCCGTTACACAAGAGGTTTATGCGCTCAATGCCATGTTGTTTTTTTGGATGTTCGCATTCAGCTTAGAACTGGCTCATAAGCCGTGCAGACGGTGGCTTTTTTTATTAGCACTGACAGCGGGCCTTGGACTCAGTAACCACTGGCCGCTTTTTGTCCTCGCAGGGGTACTGATTCCTTTCGTGTTAACCCCAGCATGGCGTGATCTGTGGACTCTGCTGAAAGGCTGGCATTTCTTTATCGCATTGGGCTGTTTTTTGGCCGGTTTGTTGCCATACCTTTATATGTGGCTTCGTTCTTTAAGCGACCCTTTTATCAGTTTTTACGGTCCGATCACCACTTGGAAAGACTTCGTGTTTTATCTGACAAGAAAGGGCTATTCGTCGGTTGACGATCAAGGCGCGAATTTGAACGATAAACAAGATTTTTTCTACTGGTTTCTCGACATCACCGTCGCCCAATTTTCATGGGTTTGGATTGCCTTAGCCATATTGGGATTGCTGATGTTGCTGAAAAATCGAGTGGTTTTGGGCATGGGCCTGACGCTTTCAATATTATCAGGCAGTCTGTTGTTGCTGCTCTATCTGTTGAATTTTACTTATTCCTTAATTTGGCGCGATGTTTTTCGCGTGTATCCTTTGACATCTTGGGGGCTGGTCGTGCTATTGGGTGGTGTTGGTTTGTACCAATTACAGATCATAATCAATCGCTATGTGAAAAAAGGGCAATGGCTCAGTACGGCTTTGGTGGGCTTAGTCGTTGCTTATTTGAGCGTGATCAATGGCCAATTAAATTGGCGGGATAAGACAACTTTTGCAGATCAATTTGCCACAACCATCCTCGATAGTTTAGAACAGAATGCGATATTGATAACCTACGATGACTCCCATTTGCCCATTATTTACAAAAGATATGCCGAGCACTATCGACCAGACGTCACGCTCTATAATGGACAATCATTGGCATTGGGCAATCGGTTGACCACGGCGCTCACACCGACTAAAAAGAAAGATGCGGTCTATGCTGAGTTAGTGCGAAAGTCCACCAGACCCACTTATGTATTCTATGAGCAAAACGTCAAAGGCCACTTTGAAGATTACGGCATTTTAAAAAAAGTGCTGAGTATCAGTTCAGCAACGCACTTCACTTACAAAGCAATAGACCCACTGATTGACTTAGTGAAAAAGACCGATGTGTTTAATACCCATGACCAGTGGACGCGAAATATGCAAATCAAGCTGGCGAATCGCATGTCGGAAATTTACTATAAATTAGCCGATTCTGATCCACAAAAAGCCCCATTGAGAGCGGCTTTAGAATCGACCGCCTATGGTAATGTGGCCCAAGCTTATGCTTGGTATGAAAATCGATCGCCTGAGAGTGAATATGCCCGTCATGTTGATAATCTCAAACGCATAAAATCACATTTTGAACGGCAAGACCCTTACGATCAATCGCTCTATTACGAATATCTGGGACGTGTTCAATCGATAAAATTGACCAGGCTCAACTACCAGTTGCTTGAAAAAACCCTGTTAGAAGGTGTGGGGGTTTACGAGGCCAACGACAGCCCCCCTTTAAAATCCTTGCTTGAACTCTATGCCCAAGTTGGCGAGGATAAAAAAATGGCACACTGGGAATCACAATATCCGAATGTGATCAGAGGCAGTGAAATCATTACTAATCTGCGTAAAACCGGTTTTGCTGAGCCCGATCATCGGGTGGCATTATTAGAAAAACAACAGAAGATTAATACCATTTACCAAAAAGGGTTGGATGCCTTGGTTGCTGGAAAACCAGAGCTGATTTTGGAACAGATGAATCTTCTACAAGCCATCCATCCTGATAGCGTTGAGGTGTATTTCCTTGGAACGGGCATGGCTGTGTTACAGAGAGAATATCAGAAAGCGTTGATGCTGTTGACAAAATTATTAGCCATTGATCCCAATCATTTTGACGGGCTCATCAATATATCAAAGATTCTCATTTACTTCAAACAATACGATGAAGCCGCCATGTTCTTAGGTCGTGCGCAAGCGCTGGAGCCCGAAAATCCACAAGTGGTTCAACTGCTGAGCCTGCTGAATAGATTACAGCAAAATAATCAAACGCAATAGTCACTTCGATTAGACGCTGCTGCGCCAACAGCGCATCATCAATCTTGTTGATTTTTAGATAAAATAGTTTTGCACATAATCACCAAAGAGCTTATAATTTACATCAGTGATGGTCAATAAAAAACGGGGTACGAAAACAGCCAATTTCGTTTTAATGAGCGTTGGCACAACCTTTAGTGCCATGGTAATATCTGGCTTTTTAGTTGGATATTTCATTGACGAAATTTTTAATACCCGACCTTGGCTGATGATTGCAAGCGGTTTTTTGGGCATTGTTGGTGGTTTCATTCGCATACATGAAATACTGAATAAAATGTCTCAAAACGATGAAAAATAAGAGCGAATGTCACAACAATTAGCCAAGCAGCAGCGTAAAGTTTTTACCATTCAGTTTTTCACTGGCATGACTATTTTTGCCATAGGCACGGTCATAGATTTGGATGCCATGCCCGCATTTGCTTACAGCTTATTGATCGGTGGTGTTTATGCGCTTATTTTGTCCATCAGCGCAACGCTTTCGGACAGAGTCAGTGATACGGATCCGAAATTAGGCATGGTGATTTTGTATGCAGGCGCTGTGATTCGATTTATTAGTGTCGGTGCGCTACTCGCCATTGGCATAAAAACTTGGCCACAAATGCCATTTGCCATTGTGTTGCCTTTTATTGCAATGCTTATGGCTCCGATTTTTTTATTGGTGACGAAGAAAAGACTAACAGATTAACCCATTTTTGTTTAAATAACAGGAGACAACTTGGCCACTGAACATAAACCCACAACGGTTGAATACATTCAACATCATCTGGCTAATAATTGTATTAGCTTGGAAGGTGCTGACGAATGTACCACTGGTCAGTTTATGCAAGTCAACTTGGACACCCTTGGGTTTTCAATCTTACTCGGCGCGCTTCTGGTTTTCGTCGGCTGGCGTGCCACTCGTAACGTTACCATGGGCGTGCCACTCGGGCTACAGAATTTTTTTGAAGTGATCGTTGAATTTGTTCAATCGCAAATCAACGACGTCTATCCTAAAAAGAACCCCTGGATTGGACCCATTGCCATGACCGCATTCTGCTGGATATGGCTAATGAACTTTATGGATCTCATTCCCGTGGATTTGCTGCCACGCCTTGCGGAACTAATAACTGGCGATCACGGATTCAATTTGAAAGTTGTACCCACCACAGACGCCAATGCACCTTTGGGTATGGCATTGACCGTTTTTGGAATCGTTACCTACTATAATATCAAAGCCAAAGGATTTATTGGGTTCATCAAAATGTTCCTGTTCCACCCTTTTGGTAAGTTTGCCATGCCGTTTAATATTTTGATGACTTTGATTGAAGAAATTTCCAAACCGTTGAGCATAGGACTGCGGCTGTTTGGTAATATGTTTGCAGGGGAATTGGTCTTCTTGCTCATAGCCCTTATTGGGGGAACTTTAGTCACAGGTGCGGCAGCCTTTATTTGGGCGCCTTTACAGGTTGGCTTAGATTTTATTTGGCTGGCTTTTCACGTTTTAGTGATCACACTACAAGCTTTCATTTTTATGGTGCTAACAATCGTTTACATATCCATGGCAGACGATAGTGGACATTAATTTTAATTTAACTTTTTCTATAACGTAACAAGGAGTATTCATGGATGCAATAACCGTTCAAGTGGTTTCTTCAACTGCAATAGCTGTCGGTATGATGTTGGCTGCTGCAGGCTTAGGCTCAGCAATAGGCTGGGGGCTGATTTGTGCTAAAACTTTAGAAGGTATTGCACGTCAACCCGAACTGCGCCCCATGCTGATGACCAACACCTTTATTTTTGCTGGGTTAATGGAATCATTCCCATTCATTATTTTGGCGTTTGCCATGTGGTTTACTTTTGCGAACCCATTCCTCGGTGGTTAAAACCCTTTAACTTATACGGAGTCTATCGTGGACATTAATATTACACTTCTCCTACAAGTCATTGCCTTTTTGGTATTAATTGTGCTGATTCGTCAGTTCCTTTGGGGACCGATGGTTCAAGCAATGGAAGCCAGACAGAAGAAGATTGAAGAGGGTCTGATGGCCGCTGAATCTGGGCGCGAAGAATTTGAAAAAGCAGAAGAAAGGGCTCGCGAAATTCTGGCAGAAGCGAAAAAAGAAGCGCAAAAACTGTTAGACGTTTCACACAAACGTGAAACCGAGATTGTTGAAGCCGCCAAGCTGAGTGCTGTAGAAGAAGCGAAAAAAATACGAGCCAATGCCGAATCGGCCATTGAGCAACAAGTCAACGCCGCCAAAGAAGCATTGCGCAAAGAAGTGGGTGCTTTGGTCATGACAGGTGCTGAAAAAGTGTTGGCGCGTGAACTGAATGCCAAAAATCATTCAGACATCATCGACGACGTTTCTAAACAGTTGGTCCAATGAGTTCAAACGCACTTGTGGCAAGACCTTATGCGAAAGCCGCTTTTGCTTTTGCACTGGAGCATCAAACCAGCGGACAATGGCGAGCGGCTCTGGTCGCCTTGAATGAGGCCTGCCAACACGATTCGCTCAAATCTTTGTTAGAGGATCCACGGATTGACAGCGAATTGATTGGCAATAGCATGATCCAATCCTTAGGGAAAAATGGCTTTGATCAAGCACAAATCAACTTTGTTAAACTATTGGCAAAGAATAAACGGCTGAATGTGATCGCAGACATATTGCAAGCATTCAACGCACTTTTGGATGCGCATGAACAACGCTTGAATTGTCGCATTATTTCTGCCGTGCCATTGTCACAAGAACAGCAACAAACTTTGTCTAAGCAATTGACAAAACGCTATGAAACACCCGTAATCACCACATTTGAGATTGATGAATCTTTGATTGGTGGGTTGCGCATAGAATTAAACGATAAGGTCATCGACAGTACCTTGTTAAGACGAATAAAACAGTTAGAAACTGAAATTTTGCAGTGAGGTAATAAATGCAACTCAACCCTTCAGAAATCAGTGATTTAATAAAAAGTAGTATCAGCAACGTTGATACCAGTGCCCAAGAAACCAACGAAGGCACTATTATTTCCGTTGCCGATGGCATTGCGCGCATTTATGGCTTGTCCGATGTGCAGTATGGTGAGATGGTGCAATTAGATGAAACCACATTTGGACTGGCACTCAACTTGGAAGAAGATTCCGTGGGGATTGCTGTACTTGGCGCTTATGAGCATCTATCAGAAGGCGACAAAGTCAAATGTACTGGCCGTATTTTAGATGTGCCGGTTGGCGAAGCACTGCTTGGTCGCGTTGTTGACGCATTGGGACGCCCCATTGACGGCAAAGGTGATATAGATACCGCTGAAAGAAGCCCCATTGAACGAATTGCGCCTGGTGTTATTGAACGTCAAAGTGTCTCTCAATCTTTACAGACAGGGATTACTGCGGTTGACTCCATGATCCCAATCGGCCGTGGCCAACGGGAATTGATCATCGGTGACAGACAAACGGGTAAAACAGCCATTGCCATTGATGCCATCATTAACCAAAAAGGCAGTGGTGTGAAATGTGTGTACGTTGCCATCGGCCAAAAAGCGTCTTCTGTTAGAACGATCATCGGTCGCTTAGAAGATGCGGGTGCCATGGAGTACACGACCGTTGTCGCAGCCAACGCCTCGGATGCTTCAGCTTTACAATTTTTAGCGCCCTATTCGGGTTGCTCTATGGGCGAATACTTCCGCGATCGTGGCGAAGATGCTCTGATCATTTATGATGACTTAACCAAACAAGCTTGGGCCTATCGTCAAATCTCACTCTTGCTTCGTCGCCCTCCAGGCCGTGAAGCTTATCCAGGGGATGTGTTTTATCTTCATTCGCGCTTACTCGAACGCGCCTCACGCGTGAACACGACCTACGTCGAAAAATTCACCGAAGGTAAGGTTAAAGGTCAAACGGGTTCCTTAACCGCATTGCCCATTATTGAAACCCAAGCTGGCGATGTATCCGCTTTTGTACCCACCAATGTCATTTCGATCACGGATGGACAAATATTCCTTGAAACCAATTTGTTTGCCCAAGGCATTCGTCCTGCCATTAATGCAGGTCTGTCGGTATCACGGGTCGGCGGCGCGGCACAAACCAAGATCATCAAAAAACTGGGCGGTGGCGTTCGCTTAGACTTGGCACAGTATCGAGAATTGCAAGCTTTCGCACAATTTGCTTCAGACTTGGACGAGGCCACACGAGCACAATTGGAGCGCGGTCAACGCGTTACTGAATTGATGAAACAACCCCAATATACGCCGCGTTCTCTGGCTGAGATGGGCACCACCTTGTATGCAGCCAACAATGGTTATCTGGATGATGTCCCCGTCAACCGCATTGGTGAATTTGAAAAGGGTTTGCATCAATATCTTGCATCCGAAGCAAAAACATTGGTTGATCAAATCAACGAAGCCGGTGATTACAGCGATGACATCGTTGATGGTATTAAAGCGGCCGTCGAAGGTTTTAAAAAATCATTTGTATAACTGAGCGTTTATATGGCAAGTGGCAAAGAAATTCGACAACAAATTGGCAGTGTAAAGAACACCCAAAAAATAACCAAAGCGATGGAGATGGTCGCAGCGGCAAAGATGCGTCGATCTCAAGATCGTATGAATGCCACCCGTCCTTACATCGATAAGGTCCGCTTAGTGATTGACGATCTGAGCCAATCACACCCCGAGTACCAACACCCATTTACGGTGGTTCGACCCGTTAAAAACGTCGGTATTATTGTCATTAGTACCGATCGCGGTTTGTGTGGAGGTTTGAACGCCAATGCCTTTAGAAAAACCATTCGCTACGTTGAATCTTTAAGAGCCGACGACATCGGCATTAAATTCTGTACCATTGGTTCAAAAGCGCAAAACTTTTTAAAAGTAGTCGGCGGTGAGGTGACTTCTTCCGTCACACAGTTGGGTGATACACCCCATTTGGATCAAATCATTGGCAGCATCAATGCCATGATTGCTGCCTTTGAAGCGGGCGAGATTGACCGCTTGGTTATGGTCAATTCTATCTTTGAAAACAGTATGACTCAATCGCCAAATGTGACCCAAATTTTCCCAACACAAATTGAAAGTACGCCCAATCCAAAAATTTGGGACTACATTTATGAGCCCGATGCAAAAGTTGTGTTGGATGGATTACTCCGCAGATATGCTGAATCACTGGTTTATCAGGCAGTGGTTGAAAATGTCGCCTGCGAAATGTCTGCCCGAATGATCGCCATGAAGAGCGCAACCGACAATGCCGGTGATATGATTCATCAATTGAATTTAGCCTACAACAAAGCCAGACAAGCAGCCATTACCCAAGAATTATCAGAGATTATTGGCGGAGCATCTGCTGTTTAAAGTTACCATTTATTATTATTAAAATTGAGGAGCTACTAAAAATGAGTTCAGGAACAATCACCCAAATTATTGGTGCCGTCATAGACGTTGAATTTCCCCGTGCCAATATGCCAAAAATATACGACGCACTGACTGTAGATGAAGTGGGGTTGACCTTAGAAGTACAACAACTCATTGGTGATGGAAAGGTTAGAACCATTGCTTTGGGTTCATCTGATGGACTACGCAGAGGCATTGAGGTGACAAATACTGGATCACCTATCACTGTACCCGTTGGTGTTAAAACATTGGGGCGTATTTTTGATGTGCTCGGCAACACCATTGATGAACAGGGCGACGTTGGCACCGATGAAAAAATGCCGATTCACCGTAAGCCCCCTTCTTATGAAGAATTAGCACCCTCTACCGAATTGTTAGAAACGGGTATTAAGGTTATTGATTTGATCTGCCCATTTGCCAAAGGCGGCAAGGTCGGACTATTCGGTGGTGCGGGCGTTGGTAAAACCGTCAACATGATGGAACTTATTCGTAATATTGCCCTTGAGCATTCAGGCTATTCTGTGTTTACAGGGGTTGGCGAAAGAACACGGGAAGGCAACGACTTCTACTACGAAATGAAAGAATCCAATGTATTAGACAAGGTGGCTTTGGTTTATGGACAAATGAACGAACCTCCTGGTAACCGCTTACGTGTGGCTTTAACGGGCTTGACAATGGCTGAAAAATTCAGGGATGATGGCAACGATGTTCTACTTTTTATTGATAATATTTATCGCTATACGCTCGCAGGTACAGAAGTATCAGCCCTATTGGGGCGGATGCCTTCAGCGGTTGGCTATCAACCGACCTTAGCGGAAGAAATGGGTTCCATTCAAGAAAGAATTACCTCAACCACAACGGGTTCCATCACGTCTATCCAAGCCGTTTATGTCCCTGCGGATGACCTAACCGACCCTTCACCAGCCACAACCTTTGCCCATTTGGACGCCACGGTGGTTTTATCCAGACAAATCGCTGAATTGGGCATCTACCCTGCTGTGGACCCCTTGGATTCTACCTCGCGCCAACTAGATCCTCAAGTGGTCGGCCCTGAGCACTATGAAACCACTCGAGCAGTTCAATCGACGCTACAACGCTATAAAGAACTAAAAGACATCATTGCCATCTTAGGCATGGATGAGCTTTCCGAAGAAGATAAGTTGGCTGTGCAACGCGCTCGTAAAATCCAAAGGTTTTTATCACAACCATTTTTTGTTGCCGAAGTATTTACTGGGTCTCCAGGACGTTACGTCTCTTTGAAAGACAGCATTGATGGATTCAATCGCATCATCAATGGCGAATTAGACCATATACCAGAACAAGCCTTTTATATGGTTGGAACCATCGACGAAGTCATTGAAAAAGCAGAGAGCATGAAATAGGACCTTCTATGTCACTCATTAAAATTGACATTGTCAGCGCTGAAAATTCTATTTATTCAGGCGAAGCAAGCATGGTATTTGCCCCCGCTGCAGATGGCGAATTGGGCATATTACCTAAGCATAGCCCACTATTGGCCGCGCTCAAACCAGGTGAAGTTTGTATCCGCAATAATGATGAGGAAGAACTGTTTTTTTTCGTCTCTGGTGGCTATATTGAAATTCAGCCTGATCATATTGTGGTTCTAGCAGATACCGCTGTACGCGCTCGTGATTTAGATGAAGCCAAGATTTTAGAAGCCAAAACGCGTGCCGAAGAAGCCATGAGTGATGCCAAAAGTGATTTTGATGTCGCCAAAGCCAAATCTGAAGTGGCCGTGGCAATTTCTCAACTGCGTACCGTGAGTAAATTTAAAGACCGATTACAATCTCAGGGCATCATTAAAAAATAACCGCAAAAATGGTTATTTACCTTAGCATTTATTGCTCATCCAATCTCCTCCGCCCTCACAAACGAGGCCATGAGAACATTTAGTACAGGTACACCGCATTGACACCTGTGGCTGCAATCACCCGCCCATCCTTGCTTAAACGCACTGATTGACCAAAATGCGCATTTGTTATAGGGGGTCACTGGCTTTGACGTACGCCCTTGTGACCAACGACCATTCCTTAACTAGTAATAGACCGCCCCTGATAAACTCGTCCCGTTGCTTGTATCATTGCCACTGATTCCTGCTTCAGGTCCATGTTCATTATTTGCCCCCACGACAAGAGACTGGCCATCACCACTCAAAGACGCTCCAAAGAAATTTACCATTTGTGGATTCCTGTAAACGAACAATCATGCTGTTCAGCTGAGCAAGAGATAAGGCATCCGTGTAATGGTTGAAAGCTTATCCCTGGTTTGAACCGTCGAGGTGGCCGTGCCATTTGCATTAGCAACCGCACTCAAGGCAATGGTGCGAGTAGAAGACACAACGGCATTCACCAAATTCCTTGAAGCCGTCACAGAAACAGTTAATCTCCCTTCATCAGCGTCTGTCGCTGTTGTATCTACGGTCACAGAATGACGACAACCTTCCTGCACTCTGATGGTTATGCCATTTCACTTAGTAATATGATTTGAGTCGTCACAGCCACAGTTATTAGCGTAGCTGAGGAAGTCACTGTAACGGTTAAAGTCCCATCTGTTGTATCTGTGGCGGTGACGTCTATAACAACAGGTTCGATAAAATCTTCCGCCAATATTACAATATGGGTTGATACAGTCAGTGTGGGGAAAGTTGTATCAGTAACTGGACCTGGGGCAGAACCGCCACTACAAGCAGATAGTACGGCGGATAAAACAAACGCTGTATCCCATATTGACCAACGATTGCTCTTAAATCCACCGATCAGAGCCTGGTTGAACGTTGAAGTGCTCTGTTTACAAATGGGAAATTCCTGAGTGAGTTTATTGATAAAGACTAACATTTAAATTGATTTTTTTCAGACCCTCCCCTCTGAGAATGAATGAATACAATCCATTGCACATACTTTGCCTTATACAATAAACCATTAACGCTACAGTGGTGATTTTAATGGGATACACGTTTACGGCGTTTATAATGACCTGTTGATTATTCCAATTCGAGGATTTAGGGATAACCTTCAGTTGCCATAGGGGTCGCCCTCAGATACCTATCGAATTATAAACACTATGGTCGTATTTTTTATGAGGCTTGATTACACACATTACACACATTGATTCATGTCAGAACACACATTAGACCGAACGCAGATACACAAGTATAAACACGCCGACGAGAAATGTTGCGTTGACGAGTTATTAGAACAATCTATCCTTTCGCGGGCAGAGCGCTCATCGTTACTCAGCACAACGCGCGAACTGGTCATCCAATGTCGCGACAATCGCCATGAAGGAGATTGGTTAGACGCTTTTTTACAAGAATTTGATTTATCAAATAAAGAAGGCATTGCATTGATGTGTTTGGCTGAATCTTTGTTGCGCATTCCGGATAAAGAGACCGCGGATAAAATGATCAGCGAAAAGATTGCAAATGCTGATTGGGCCGCTCACCGAGGGCACTCAGGTCCTTTCTTCGTCAACGCCTCTGTCTGGGGGCTTATGTTGACTGGGCGCATTGTCAAATTGGATTTCGATCAGGCCGCTCATTCAAGCAATTGGTTGGCAGCGTTGATTAAAAAAACAGGCGAACCGCTTATTAGACGCGCCATATTGCAAGCCATGCGTATCATGGGCGGACAATATATTTTGGGACAAACCATTGAGGCTGGATTAAAACGGGCTCAGCATAGTGGGGTTTTAAAATCACGTTATTCATTTGATATGTTAGGCGAAGGCGCACGCACTGAAGCAGACGCTGAACGTCACTATCAATCTTATCTGCACGCCATTGAGACCATGGGGCAAGCGTCAATCAAACGAAAAGACGGTTCTGCCAACGTTTATCAAAACGATGGCATTTCCATCAAATTGTCAGCGCTAAACCCCCGTTATGAATACGCCCAACATCAAAGGATGATGCCAATATTATTCATGAAGGTAAAATCTTTGGCGTTGTTGGCGCGTAACTATGAGTTAGGATTCAGTATTGATGCTGAAGAAGCCGATCGATTAGACCTGTCATTAGAATTGTTTCAAAGTTTGGCAACCGATGCTGATTTGAAAAATTGGGACGGTTTGGGTTTCGTCCTCCAAGCGTATCAAAAACGGGCGGTTGTCGTGGTTGACTGGCTGATAAATTTGGCACAAAGCACCCAACGCAAGTTGATGGTTCGCTTGGTTAAAGGCGCCTACTGGGATAGTGAAATTAAGCATACTCAAGAACAAGGCTTTGATGATTACCCCGTTTTTACGCGCAAACCAAATACCGATTTGTCCTATCAAATTTGTGCGCAAAAGTTACTGGCACATAAGTCGTATATTTTTGCCCAATTTGCCACCCACAATGCAACCACTGTTGCGTTAATCATGTGCTTAGCAGCGCGATATAAATGTCAATCATCGGACTTTGAGTTTCAAAGATTGCACGGAATGGGCGAGCTGTTGTATAGTCAATTGAATCTTTCCCACCCTACTTTTACCTTTAATATCAGAGTGTATGCGCCCATTGGTAAGCATCGAGATTTATTGCCGTATTTGGTGCGACGATTGCTCGAAAATGGCGCAAACAGTTCGTTCGTGAATCGGTTTTTAGACGCTGAGTTACCCGTTGATGAACTGGTCAAAGATACCTTAGATTTGGTTAAGCAATCTGCCTCCAGAAGACACCCTCAAATTGCTCTGCCCTTAGATCAATTTAGGCTTGCTGACGAAAGTCGCCAGCAAGCTCGAGGGCTAGACCTTAATTGCCCCTTAACCGTTCCCCCACTATTGTCTTACATTCACCAAACAGCTGGCAAATTACCTAAAGTATCACACCAAAGCGATCAGGCTCTGGCTGCACTTGCTAGTGCATGTTCAGCACAAAAAAGTTGGGATACTCAAGGCACCGAACATCGAGCCCAAATAATCGAACGCGTGGGCGATGCCCTCCAAAAAAATAGAGACAGGCTCATATCGCTCATTGTCAATGAGGCCCATCGAACATTAGATGATGCCGTATCTGAAGTCCGTGAAGCCATTGATTTTTGCTATTATTATGCGGCGTTGGCTCGAAATAAATTAGGCCATAGCCAAGCTCTGATCGGACCCACGGGCGAAAGCAATCATCTATCGTTTCACGGACGAGGCACTTTTTTATGTATCAGTCCCTGGAATTTTCCATTGGCCATTTTTGTGGGGCAAATTGCCGCGGCTTTGGTTGCAGGCAATGCGGTCTTGGCAAAATCGGCCACTCAAACATCTGGCATTGCCCAATACGCCATTGAATTATTTCATCAAGCGGGCATCCCCAAACAACTGTTACACCTATTACTCGGTCGTGGTTCAGAAATCACCCCCATTTTATTGACTGACAAACGCCTTTCAGGCTGCGCATTCACAGGCTCAACCGAAACGGCTCAGGCCATCAATCGACTGATGGCGACACGCAAAGACGCCATCATTCCACTGATTGCTGAAACGGGGGGTGTCAACGCAATGATTGCGGATTCTACCGCGCTTCCCGAGCAATTGGTGGACGATATCATCAGTTCAGCTTTCAAAAGTGCGGGACAAAGATGCTCTGCCTTGCGTGTATTATTCTTGCAATCAGACAATGCCGATGAAGTCATTACCATGCTCAAGGGCGCCATGCAAGCATTGGTCATTGGTGAGCCAACTGAGCTCACAACAGACATTGGCCCCGTCATTGATCATGAAGCGGCAAATGCTTTGAATGACTATATCAAAGAGATGAAACAACGAGCGATTCTCATTGCAGAATGTGCGCTGACTGAAAATCAGAAAAAACAGCATTTTGTTGCGCCAACCGTATTTGAGATTGACCACTTAAATGAATTAGAAGGTGAGGTTTTCGGCCCCATTCTACACATCATTCGATATGAAGCCAGCGCCATAGATTCTGTCATAGACGCCATTAACGATACGGGTTACGCGCTGACTCTTGGGATTCACAGCCGAATTTCTGGCTTTGCAGATGCCATTTTCAACAAGACTTTAATCGGCAATACTTACATCAACCGCAACATCACTGGGGCTGTGGTTGGGGTCAATCCTTTTGGCGGTTGCGGTCTATCGGGAACAGGACCCAAAGCAGGTGGGCCAAACTATTTGTACCGATTCGTTAGTGAAAAAACCCGCACTGAAAACTTAAACGCCAAAGGCGGAAACATTGATTTATTCAGCCTAAGTGACACGGAATCCTAAATAAAGGTCAACAGATTTATCTATTTTTTAAAAACCTAAACGCACAGCATGACACTCATATAAAAAGTGACCATCATAGCTTAACGTTTAAAAGAGTTTCTAACCCAGACCACACCTTAAAAGACAGACAATTTACGCATTATGATCATTTACCCATCTGATTACCAGATGAACGATGTATGAACGATCTGACTATTCACATATGGCGCCAACTGTGCTTTCCGTGAATGTATCAAGCTGTTTTTCTTAAAAGCTAAAATTGTGATTATAATCATAGTTAGAATAAGGTGATGCAGAATGCACTTTTGTATATTGAAGTTAAAATAATATCATTTATAAAAATGACTTTAGTACAATCGCCCATTCATAAATCCAATATGAAACTCTAAAAATTTCAAAATAACCATAATGAATAAACTAATCTCAACAAAAATAACTTAAACTTCTGCCCATTCTTTTTTGCGCGTTTTCTTAAACAGCATCACCAACACCTTCAAGAACGTGAATCAGCGCGCGTTAAGCACAATGAGTACAACCTTGGTGCTCTTTGCATTATTATCTGCATGTGGCGGTGGTGGCGGAGGTCGTGCCGACACGACAACGCCTAATCCAACGACAACACTATCGGTGTTAGCAGGCGTTTTGAGTGTTAATGAAGACTTTACAACGGCTCAATTGGTTGCTACGGCCACCAATGCGACAAACATATCGTTCAATGAGTCCACCACAGGGGTCGTCTCTGTGCGCGTAACAGCAAATTCGGTGAACGTATCGAGCATTCTTAATGCCAATGGGCGAACCACCTTAACCATACTGCCACAAATGGTTCAGTGCGTTCGACGGCCCAAGTGGTGGTAACTGTAAACGCCATCAATGACCCACCGGTTTTAACAGTCTCAACCGCCGCATTGACATTGCTCGAAGATTTTGCCACTGTTTTAATCGCTTCAACAAGAAGCGATGTGGATGGTGATTCGCTCGCTTTTGCTGTGACGCAATCAAACCCTGGCGTGGTAACAGTTACAAACTCAACCTCTGGTTTCGATGTGTCAAGCATAGCCAATGCCCATGGCGAAACCACTATAACTATTACCATTAGTGATGGCGGAACCAACACCCTAGCTTGAGTGGGCATAACCGTTACACCCGTCAATGACCCACCAACCCTCAGTGTCTCAACCAATAGCATAATAACATTCGGCGGCTTTACACCCATCACCATCAATACCACAGCGAATGATGTTGAGGAAGGCGATTTATCTTTCACCGTGACTGAATCCAGCAGAGGCGTGGTCAGAGTAAACACATCAGCAAATGCTATCGTTTTGTCTCCCATAGATGGTGTTTCAGGTCAAACCACCTTAACCGTCAGTGTGGTTGACAGTTCGGGGTCAACGACTATGCAAACAATTGCTGTCAATGTGCTTCCTATGCCCAGAGTTGCCCCTGTGCTGGTTGTTTCAACCAGCCGTATCACTGTGCAAGAAGATTTTACGAGTTCAGTTGTCATCAGAACCACAGCCACAGATTCTAATGGAGATACCATAACCCTTTCACTGAGTTCAACTTCGCGTCTTGTGGATGCTGTTATATCGACACCAATCAGTGATATAAGCACCCTCACCAATATGATCAACCTAACAGCGATTGACAATGCGAATGGTACAACAACCTTGACAGTCCAAGCGGCCGACTCTGATGGTCTTTCCATTTCTGAACAAATTGTCATAGTGATCAATCCTGTGAGCGATGCCATCCCGTTTACCTTATCTACCAGTGTCGTCACCTTGTCTGCACCTGCTAATCAACTTGAACGCAATGTACATAGCATCAACATCAGTAACTTGAGCAGTGATTCCCTAAGGGCTCAAGTTCAAGTGATCAGTAGTGGAGCCGCCCTCTTTTCAGCCAATCCAGCCCCTGTAGTGAGCTTTACCACCAATGCCTTAACGACTGCGACCACACTGACTTTAGCCACGCATACAGCGCAATTATATTTTTCAATCGCGCCTAACCAATTTGGCACAGCCACCCTAACTGTTCAGCTCACCAATCTCGTTGCTTCGGAAATATCGCAGCAAACCATGGTGGTTCAAGTCAATTCAGTGAATGTGCCTGCGGTCATCACTCAAGCCAGTCAAAACATTGAAAATCTTATTGTTCATGGGGGCATCTTTATGCCAATTCAGTCATAGTCACACCGCTGGTCACGGTGTTTTTGGCACAAGCCAGCGCTTTGGGTGGGCATTTGATCAACCTCGATACGGTTGAAGAATTTACATTTATGCGTTCAAGTGGTTTAATCTCGCACAATGCTTGGTTTGGCATGGTTTTACCACAGCTGAGTTTTCCTGGTGAGCTGTATTGGAGGACGAATGGCAGCACCATTACCTATGGTTTTGTCAGCACCAGTGTCAATACCACTGGTACTGTCACAGTCTATCCGGGTAACTACCGCCTAAATTGGGATGATAGTAATGGACTTATTGCCAATAGAGGGCGGTTTGGTTCCGCCACCACTGCTAATTGGACGGTTTTTTCTGGACAAAGTTTAAATAGGTTTTTCATTTTAGGAGATAGAGGAGATCCAACGCCTCGTCGAGCACTTTATGAATTTCCGCAAGGTTTAGCACCCGCTTCCAATCTATTAATGCGCGTATTGGCGAAATCTACAACGAGCTTACGTTTTACTGGGTATGATCTGAATGGTGATATGATAAGCACTGCAAGTTGGTCAGCAGTAGATCCAAACGGTGGCACAGCGCGCTTTGAAAATATTTCTCAGAGCACAGGTGTTCAAACGGTGGACATGGTTTACACGGCACCAGCGACATATAATGGTCAAACAACGGTTGTGGTCACCCTACAAGTGAATGGCTTAAACACAGCAACGGCCATTTCATTCACAGTGGATACGCCACCCAGTATCGCATTGCCAACCCATACCATCGTGTTAAACGAAGATTTTGGCGCCTTTGTCATTGGTACCACTGTGACTGATCAGGGTGTGAGTGGCACATTGCCCTTTATGGTTTTAGCCTTAGCTACTCAAGTTTTGACCATAACCACCTCAGCCAATACCATTCAATTAACGGCCGTGCCTCATGCCTACGGCAGGATCACTCTAACGGTTCAGACCACAGATTCTGCCTTTCAAGCCACTTCAACACAGGTCGTGGTTACTGTACAAGCAGTGAATGATACCCCAACACTAACCATTTCAACCAACAACATTGCAACCATTGGTGGATTTACGCCCATCAGCATTCGCACCACGGTCACTGATGTGGAGGACGCCACCTTACCCTTTACCGTGCAAGCCTCAGCTGTAGGTGTGGTTACCATATCCACCTCTAATAATACCATTGTTTTGAACTCTATTGTGGGTGGTTCGGGTCAAACCACTTTAACGGTGACAGTGGTTGACAGTTCAAATGTGACTGTGGTTCAAACCATCGTTGTCAATGTATTTGTAAGCAAAAGCACAACACCGGTGTTGTCTGTTTCCACCAATCTCATCAGTTTGCAAGAAGATTTTACGGCTTCGGTGTTCATCCAAACCACTGCCACGGATGCTGATGGTGATACCCTTACACTTTCAGTGAGTTCATCAAAGGCTTTGATCAATGCCCTGGTTTCTACACAAGGCATCTCTTTAAGTGCAGTGACTGATCAATCTGGCACCACCACCTTAACTGTCCGTGCAACCGATGATGGGGGGCTATTTGATTCGACACAGATTGTTGTCGTGGTGGAAGCTGTTAATGACACACCGACCTTAACCGTCTCATCCAATACGGTTACCATAGATACAGACCCCATTGTCGTGAATGTCACTGCCTCTGATGTTGAGAATAGTACCTTATCTTTCAGTGTCTCAACAGGGCAGGGCGTTGTGAGCACAATATTTACGACCTCAAGCTTGACCATAACCCGATTGGGCATAAATGCCACTCAGGTTCTGTTGACCCTGAGAACAACCGATTTAGGCGGATTAACGACTTCTACCATAGTAACCGTCCTTCCAACACCCATGTTTGTTGTAACGACTGGCATTAAGAACCCTTGATTTTGCTTGGAGTGCAGTCTCTGCTACAAGCCATTATCAATTGCGAAGCAATCTGGATGGCAGTTCTGGTTATGTGGACCTGAGCACAACGGGCATGGTGGGTTAGTCCCAATAGCACCAATATTAGGCAAACCACCGCGCAAGGTCTGGTATCCTTACACCGATACATACTGGTCGATCCCCAGTACGGTGTGTTTCCCTGTAATGGTGCATCTTGTGGGGCTTCTATTGGTAACATGGCTACTTTAACCCGAGCACAAATGAACAGTATGATTGGTCGTTTACAATCAAGTAATAGTGACTCAGGTGATCAATTTGGCGATTCAATAAGCTTGAGCGGTGACGGCAATACCCTTGCCGTTGGGGCACCGAATGAGCGTAGCGCCTCAACTGGTGTCAGTGGCGTAAAAAGTGATAATAGTGCCGCTCAAGCAGGGGCCGTGTATGTATTCAGCCGCAATGGTGGCGTGTGGTCACAACAAGCATATATCAAAGCATCCAATACTGCGCTGGGCTCGTTGTTTGGTTTTTCTGTCAGTTTAAGCCTTGACGGCAATACGCTTGCCGTGAGGGCAGAAAGTGAGGCGGGCTCATCTATTGGCATCAATGGGCTGCAAACCACCACAAATTCGTCACGTGCAGGGGCCACCTATTCCGTTTCAGTGGTGGTGTGTGGTCACAACAAGCGTATATCAAAGCATCCAATACTGCGCTGGGCTCGTTGTTTGGCTTTTCTGTCAGTTTAAGCCTTGACGGCAATACGCTTGCCGTGAGGGCAGAAAGTGAGGCGGGCTCATCTATTGGCATCAATGGGCTGCAAACCACCACAAATTCGTCACGTGCAGGGGCCACCTATTCCGTTTCAGTGGTGGTGTGTGGTCACAACAAGCATACATCAAAGCATCAAATACTGACTCCAACGATCGGTTTGGCATAACTGTGAGTCTAAGCGGCGATGGCAATACCCTTGTCGCAGGTGCTGTAGGCGAAGCAAATTCAATTTCTGGCGTTAATAATGGCGGTCAGAGTAGTAATACGGCTACGTTCGTAGGCGCGGTTTATGTATTCCGCTTTAATAATGGCGTTTGGACACAACAAGCGTACATTAAAGCCTCAAATCCTGGGGGCAGCGATCGGTTTGGCGAATCTACAAGTCTCAGCGCTGACGGCAATATGCTTGCAGTAGGGGCGACTGGGGAAGGTAATAAATCAACTGGTATCAACAATGGTGGTGAAAGCAATAACGAAGCTACTGGTTCAGGAACCGTTTATGTATTCCGCTTTGACGGTAGTCATTGGACACAACAGGCATACATCAAAGCAACAAAAGTGAAAGCTTCCGATGATTTTGGCCGTTCTGTGAGCCTAAGCACTAATGGCAATACTATTGCAGTGGGAGCACCTAATGAAGATGGCGCATCTACTGGCGTCAATGGGGTCCAAAATAGTAGTGCGACTAATACAGGAGCGGTGTATGTATTCCGCATTAGTAGTGGTGTGTGGTCACAACAAGCGTATATCAAAACATTAAATTTAAGAGATAGAAATAATTTTGGTAATGCTGTGAGTCTCAGCGCTGATGGTAATATTCTTGCGGCGGGTGCAAATCTTGAATTTGGTTCAGCTACAGGTGTTGGCGGCGTCGATGATAATACAATATTTCGTGCAGGCGCAACCTATTCGTTTGAATTTAACAATGGCACCTGGTCTCAACGAGCTTATATTAAAGCCACCGAGAATGCTACTGTTGCACAATTTGGTAATTCTGTGAGCCTGAGCAGTTCTGGCGGCACACTTGCTGTGGGTTTATCTATAAACGCTAGTAAACCTGGCGCCGTTTACTTGTATTAATTTCGTCTTTCCATTCATCTTACAGGAGATGCCGAGTATGGTCAAATGGTAGATAATTGAGCCATTTTTGGCTAATCCGTTGATTGCGAGCAATAGAGCAAATAAAACCAACATTTAAAACACATTTTTTATACAATGTTTGGCATAATTTGTGAAGTATTGATAAAATGTCACCTCAATAACCCATTCAACTCAGCACTTAGAATCGTTATGTATAAATTATTTTATAGCAATGCAACTCAATGTTTTATCAGTCTTTTTTCCCAAAGGCACGCTTTCAGCCTATTTAATTCTGCATTCACGGGCAAACTAATGCGCGTATCCAAGATGATGAACTGGCGCACGCTGAGTACAATTAGCACAGCAGTCATGCTCTCAACTCTATTGACTGCTTGCGGCGGCGGTGGCGGCGGTGGCGGTACCAGCGGTGGTGATGGTGGAAGCACCCCAAATACAACGCCCACGCTGACGGTTTTGAACAATAGCTATTCCCTCACAGTGGGTTCTAGAGTTCCGATAACCATTGCCACAGCTGCGAATGCGGACCGAATAACGGTCACTCAGTCAAATCCTGGAGTGGTCACCATCACCACCTCAAACGCTCGTGTCAGTATTTCTAACATAGCTAATGCAAGTGGCCGAACCACCATAACCATAACCGCCATTAATGGTTCACTAAGTTCACTGCCTCAAGTGGTCGTGGTAGAGGTAATACGACTTAACCCAAATACAACGCCCACGCTGACGGTTTTGAACAGTAGCTATTCCCTCACAGTGGGATCTAGAGTTCCGATAACCATTGCCACAGCTGCGAATGCGGACCGAATAACGGTCACTCAGTCAGATCCTAGTGTGATCAACATCACCACCTCAAACGCTCGTGTCAATATTTCTAACATAACTAATGCAAATGGGCGAACCACTATAACCATAACCGCCTTTAATGGTTCACTAAGTTCACTGCCTCAAATGGTGGTGGTAGAGGTAACTTCTTCTACACCCATGCTGACGGTTTTGAGCAATAGCCGTAATCTAATAGAGAATTTTTCGGGTCCTATAGCCATTGCCACTGCAACCAATACAGGCCAAATAATAGTCACTCAGTCAAATCCTGGGGTGGTCAACATCACAACCTCAAACGCTCGTGTCAGTATTTCCAGCCTGCCTAATGAAATTGGGCGAACCACCATAACCATAACCGCCATTAATGGTTCACTAAGTTCACTGCCTCAAGTGGTCGTGGTAGAAGTAATACGACTTCCGAATACAACGCCCACACTGTCAGTTTTGATCAATAGCTATGACCTGCAAGAGGATTTTGCAGACATTAACATTGCCACAGCAGTCAATGCGGACCGAATAATAGTCACTCAATCCCAAGCCGGGGTGGTCAACATCACAACTTCAATCTCAAATGTCCGTTTATCCAGCCTGCCTAATGCAAATGGGCGAACCAATTTAACCATAACTGCCTTTAATGGTTCACTGCGTTCGTCTGATGAAGTAGTGGTGGTGCGAGTATCACCCGTCAATGACTCACCAACAATAACGCTCTCAACCGACAGTATCACAGTCTTCGGTGGATTTTCGCCGATCACTATTGGCACGATTATCACTGATGTTGATCATAACGACAATTTTTCCTACACCATTCAAGACGCTAACCCAGGGGTGGTCAGAGCAATGGCTTCACCTAATGCCATTATATTGAATGCTATTACTGGCGTTTCAGGTACAACCACCATAACGGTCAGATCATCAGCTGATCCTTTAGGTGCAATAGCGACCAGAACAATATCTGTCGTTGTGGTCAATTCTTCACCTGTAGTGACTGTTTCCACCAATCTTATTCTCGTGCAAGAAGACTTTGCCAATTCTATAGTCGTCAGAACCACAATCACGGATGCCGATCCTGGTACATTGAGCATCACAGTGACATCCTCCACCAGTAGTATTGTCAATGCTGTTGTTTCAGCACCAATCAACAACGTGAGAACCATTACTTTTACGCCGATGTCCAATGCCAATGGGCAAACCACTATTACCGTCCAGGCAACAGATGTCGGTGGAAAAACGGCTTCTTCTGAGATTGTCGTGGCGGTTACGGCTGTCAATGACCTGCCAACCCTGTCCGTCTCAAACAATAGCATTTCAAGAACGGGGGTTTTTACGCCCATCACCATTCGCACGACAGCAAGTGATGTTGAAGATGGCGTTTTATCCTTTGATGTGCAAGAATCCACCACTGGGGTAATCGGAGTATCCACAACGACCAATTCAATTATCTTGAGTGCTATTCGTGGCGGTTCAGGTCAAACCACCTTAACTGTCAGTGTCGTTGACAGTTTGGGTTCTACAGCCTTGCAAACAATCACTGTTAATATAACCATTGTAATCAGTGGATCAGCACCTGTATTGAAGGTTACGACGACCCGCTTCAGCCTTCAAGAAGATTTTTCGTTCCCTGTTCACCTCAGAACCATTGAAACAGATGCTGATGGTGATAGATTAACCTTTTTTTTAACATCAACAACCTATTTAGTTGATGCACAAATTTCGTCATTAAGCAGCGACAGGAGAACCATTACTCTAACGTCAGTTGCTAATGCCCATGGCACAGCAACTTTGACCCTCCAAACGGCCGACCCAGGTGGTCTTGTAGATTCTACAGAAATTGTCGTGGTGGTCACCCCAGTTAGTGATCCTGTTACGCTCTCTTTATCGACTTCTTCCCTGAGCATATCTGCCATAGGAAATCAGATTTACCGCAACGTACAAAGCATTAATATCAATCATGTAGACAATGAAGCCATAATGGCTCAAATTCAGGTAACGAGTTCTAACAGCCGCCTCTTTTCAGCAAATCCAACCCCGGTAGTGAGCTTTACCACCAATGCCTTAACGACTGCGACCACATTGACTTCAGCCGCGCATACAGCGCAATTATATTTTTCAATCGCGCCTAACCAATTTGGCACAGCCACACTAACTGTACAACTCACCAATCTGACTTATTCAGAAACGACGGAACAAACTTTGGTGGTTCAAGCCTTTCAAGAGGATCTGCCTCCAGCGATCATTCGAGAAAACACAAACCTTAGAAATTTAGTTATAAATGATGGACATCTTTATGCCAATTCAACCATAACATCACAAGCAATTACACCATTTTTAGCACAAGCAAGCGCTTTGGGTGGTCATTTGGTCAACATCAATACAGTTGAAGAGCTTAATTTTTTGCGTTCAAGTGGATTAGAAACTCATGAGGCTTGGTATGGCTTGGTTTTACCTAAGCTGGATTTTCCCGGCGAGCTGTTTTGGAGAACAAACAACAGCACGCTTGCCTATGGTTTTGTCAGTACCAGTGCTAATACCACTGGCGATGTCTCTGTCTATCCAGGTGTTTATCCCTTAGCTTGGTACAGTGCAGGTGGATTAATTGCTAATAGGCCATCATCAGTCCCCCCCACTCTCAATTGGACAATTTATAACTATACAGTGGATAGATCCTTTTTATTAGGCGATAGCGGTGATACCCGACTTCGCTCGGCACTTTATGAATTTCCCCAGGGTTTAACAGCCACGCCCAATCAGCCCGTCGTAGTAACTGCTGGCGTACCCGTAACCGTACGTTTAACCGGATATGATTTGAATGGAGACTCAATAAGTATAGCAGATTGGAGCACCACTTCGACCGTGGGTTCACACAGCATTACCCATGTTTCTGCAACGACAGGCATTCAAACAGTGGATTTTAGTTTTAGGCCACCATTTGGTTTTAATGGCGATATAACCATTAATGTCACCTTAACAGTGAATGGACAAACGACGACTATTCCGTTGCGATTTTTGACTGTGACGCCAACATTTAAATTGCCTACAAACCACATAACCTTGACCGAGAACAGCAGTCAGACCATTCGCCATCAACTAACTATCACCAATATTAGTATTCCAGCGCTCGCTGGGACGACAAGGACCGAAGACTTAGAATGGCAATTTGTTGGAGTTGGTTCTAGCTTTTTTTCTAATCAACCTGAGTTGGAAATCAGTTTCTCGACCAATACCATAATGAGGACTGCCAGCATCGGTTCAGTGCCGCAAACTGCGCAATTGTATTTTTCAATCATCCCTGATCAATCGGGCGCGAAAACCATTCTCATACAACTCACCGATCGCGCTAGATCTATAAGATCAGTTCTACAAACTCTGACCGTACAAGTCAATCCAGTGGCTGAGCCTCCGACGATCGTTCAGGCCAGCCCAAATCTTCAAAATTTGGTTGTTCATGGCGGTCATCTCTATGCCAATTCAGCGACACCATCACAAGCAATTACGCCCTTTTTGGCACAAGCGCGCGCTTTGGGTGGCCATTTGGCCAACATCAATACAGAAGATGAGTTGACGTTTTTGCAATCGGGTGCAGGCGGGATAAGCATTTCTGAAACTTGGATTGGGCGGGTTTTACCCCAGCGACACTTTCCAGGCGAGCTTTTTTGGGTAACGAATGACAGCACTATAGCCTATGGATATGCCAGCACTGACAACCTAATCATCTATCCAGGTCATTATCGCTTGAGGTGGGCTGCCAGTGGAGCGCTAAGGGCCAATAGAACGGGTAGTGCCTCCACCCTATTCAATTGGACTGTTTATTCCCCCTCCCAGGGTTTTTTCCTATTAGACGATATTGGGGATAGGAGTCGTTATGCGCTTTATGAATTTCCGCAAGGCTTGCCAGTCACACCAATACAGACAGATGTAACCTCAACAGTCACTGTTCGATTGACGGGTTTTGATTTGGATGGTGATGCGATAACTGCAGCTGATTGGAGCGCATCCGTAGCGACTGGTGCAGTTAATCTTAGGCCTGTTTCTCAAGCAAACGGCGTTCAGACAATGGATTTAGTTTATACCGCTCCAACATCTTTTCTGGGTCAAACAATCGTCGTCGTTACTCTCAATGTGAATGGATTAAGCACCTCCAAAGACATTTTATTCACCGTGAGAGATGCCCTACCCATCATTGTCTTGTCAACGAATGCCGTATT
Source organism: Gammaproteobacteria bacterium (assembly GCA_965277775.1). GTDB lineage: Bacteria > Pseudomonadota > Gammaproteobacteria > CAKMZV01 > CAKMZV01. Next base: position 1,103,476 of record OZ255843.1, read on the forward strand.
GGTTGACGAAGATTTTACCGACTTTTTCATCGCCGCCACCGCCACCGATCGGGGTGTTAGTGGCACTTTGCCGTTAACGGTGCGTGCTTCAAATGCGGGTATTATGAACATATCGACCTCAACCAATGGCTTTCAATTTTCGGGCGCGCCCGATTTTAACGGTTTGGTCACTCTAACGGTGCAAACAACAGATCCTATCGGGCAAATAAGTTCAGCCATTGTCGTCGTCACAGTACAACCGACACCAGACACCCCAACAATCAACGTCACAACCAATAATATTACAGCTATAAATGGCTTTTCGCCCATCTCTATTGGCGTAACGGCACAAGATGTCGATCATGTTGCTATTCCTTTACCTTTTACCGTACAAACGTCCACTTCAGGTTTGGTCAGAATAACCACAGCAGCAAATACAATCGTTTTAAATAGTATACCTGGTGCCACTGGTCAAACGACCTTAACAATTCGTACAATTGATGGAACTGGTCGAACAGCGACACAAACAATCGTTGTCAATGTGGTCATTATTCTCAGCGGCAACGCTCCTACACTGGCTACTTCAACCGGCCTCATCTACGTACAAGAAGACTTTTCGACACCAGTGAGCATTCAAGTGAACGGCAGAGATTCTGACAATCAAATAGTTACGCTTTCACTGAGTTCATCCTCGTATCTTGTGAATGCTGTGATTGCCAGTCCGACCACCGGCAGAGGTAGAGTCGATAGCACAATCACCTTAACTTCGGTTAGCGATCTCCATGGCACTGCGACATTGACCGTGATAGCGACCGATGAAGGCGGTCGATCCACTACTCAGGAGACTGTCGTCGTGGTTACGCCCGTTGTAGAGACCAACGCCATATCATTCACTGTATCAACTTCTGCAATCACCTTGTCTGCCATCGGCAATCAACTCAATCGAAACATACAAAGCATTAATATCCTTAACCCAGGGGATTTAAATCTACGCACTCAATTTACTGTGACGAGCAGTGGTAGTTCCATATTTTCAACCAATCCTGCGCCGGTGGTGAGTTTCACCCCTAATGCATTAACGACTTCATTGATGTTGTCTTCACCCATGCACACGGCGCAGTTGTATTTTTCAATCGCCCCTAACCAAACAGGCACAGCGACCTTGACAATTCAACTCGACGATCTGGACCGCCACGAATCGACGCAACAAACCGTGGTTGTTAGCGTTAACACAGAGAACGTAGCGCCCATGTTAACACGATCCGACCAAGGCCTTCAAAACCTTGTTGTTCATGGCGGTCGTCTTTATGCCAATTCTATGCTATCGACAGCATCGGTCAATCCGTACTTGACAGAAGCCAGCGCACTGGGTGGCCATTTGATCAACCTCAATACGGTTGAAGAATTAAATTTTATACGTTCTAGTGGTCTAACCTCGGATAATGCTTGGTTTGGTTTGATTTTACGGCAGCTAGAATTTCCAGGTTTGTTATCTTGGGAAACAAATGACAGCACCATTGCTTATGGATTTGCCACTGGCAATGGTGTAAGCAATCTCAGGGTCCATCCTGGTCATTTTGCCCTAGACTGGTCCTCCCCGTCTGGGCTGTTTGCCAATAGAGGAATCACCCGACCGTCCGTGTTTAATGCGATAATTTATACCAATCCAAGCAATACGTTTGTCTTATTCGGAGATCGAGGTGATACATCACCTCGAGTTGGACTTTATGAATTTCCTCAAGGCTTGCCCCACGCGCGCGCCATAACAATTCCATTATTTGCTGGATCAAGCGCAACCGTACGCTTTACGGGTATGGTTTTAACCGGTGATGCAATAACCAGAGCTCATTGGAGTACATCCGCATCAACTGGTACGGCGATTATTAACACTGTTTCTCAAAGTTCAGGCATTCAAACGGTGGATTTGGTTTACACCGCTCCTGCAAATTATACAGGACAACCGTCAGTTTCCATCAATCTACAAGTGAATGGTTTGGTCACGGCCTCTACAGTTGTATTTAACATTACTAGGCCACCAACGCTTTCAGTTAATGTTGCTGGCATTAAGACCCTTGATTTTAATTGGGGTTCAGTCAATGGTGCAACCCATTTTCGCTTGGAGAGCAATCCCGATGGAAACTCAGGTTTTACGAGCTTGAGCACCACTGGCATCGTTATTACACCTAATAGCACCAACATCACTCAACAAAGTGCACAAGGCTTGGTAGCACTACATCGTTACATCCCTAATGTGACTAACCCACAGTATGCAGTGAGAACTTGTTTTCCAACAAGGTGTGAAGCCTCATTTACGCATAACATCGTACATGTAACCAATTCTACGCTGAACGATATGATTGGTAGAATACAGAGGGCTGGAACTGGTGTCGGTACTGCAGTTGATCTGTTTGGTTGGGCTTTGGATATGAGCGGTGGTGGTAATAGCTTTGTCGTCGGAGCAAGTTCTTATGATGCTCCGGGCTTTACCGATGATGGAGCCGCCTATGTATTTACCCGCAAGGGTAGTACATGGTCACAACAACAGTTCCTCCAAGTGCCTGGGTCTCATCACAGCAGCAACGATCGTTTTGGCGGATCTGTCAGCATAAGCGCTAATGGCAATACGGTTGCCGTGGGAGCTACTGGTGATGATGGGCAATCCAGTAGCGACAATGTCAATGAAGGCGCAGTTTACATATACGGCCCTAATTCCAATGGTTCCGCTTGGATACGATTAACAGACATAAGAGCAGGCAATAGGCAAGCTGGCGATGTATTTGGCGGTTCTGTCAGTTTAAGCGATGATGGCCAAACCCTTGCTGTGGGCGCTCTTGGTGAGGATGACAATGGTTCTAATTCAGGAGCGGTCTATATTTTCACCCGCACTAATTCGACTGTTTGGGTTCAACAAAAGTTTATTAAATCACCAAGTGTGCTAGCAGGAGAGAATTTTGGTCAGGTTGTGGCATTAAGTGGAGACGGCAACACCCTTGCCGTGGGAGCACCAGCTAGGCAGCGTAGGACAGGTGCGGCGTATATATTCCGCCGCAGTGGTGGCGCTTGGTCGAATCAAGGCGGCCTTATTAGAGGATCAAACACAGTAACTGACGATTACTTTGGCACCGCAATCAGTCTAAGCACTAATGGCAATACCCTTGCCGTGGGGGCGGACGGAAAAGACAGGGCAACTGGTGCTGCCTATGTGTTCCGTTACAATGGGACTACTTGGGCACAACAAGCGTTCATTAGAGCATCAAATACGGAGAGTGGCGATTTTTTTGGCAGATCAGTCAGCCTGAGCGGTGATGGCAATCTACTTGCCGTGTCGGCAATTGGTGAAGATGGCTCAAACTATGGGATTGGAGGCGCAAATAATAATTCTCTTGGGGATTCAGGCGCCGCCTATGTGTTTGAATTTGGAACCACATGGGTTCAGCGCGCCTATGTCAAAGCCAGTAATCCTGCGGGACGTCAATTTTTTGGTCGTGTTTTGAGTTTAAGCAACGATGGTAATACTTTGCTTGTGGGTCCAAACACAAATGCTGTTTACTTATATTAATTTTCCCTTCCGTCCAATAGGATTCAATGGTGATCAAGCGAATATCCAGAATTGATTGCGACGGATAAACTGTTCTGGTCCACTGCAAATGGTTTAGTGCGTTGATGCTCATCAGAATGATTTAACAAAACCGTTGTTCGGTCATATCATCCAAAGTTAAAATCTTTGTTGAGAATGGGCGTCTTAAGAACCACCATTTCATCATTCATGCTTCACCTTGAGACAATTCATGAACAAGCATGGCATGTTTGCGAATCAAACCCCACCTATACCCACCTAAGTGTCCATTTTTTTGAATGACTCTGTGGCAAGGTATAACAAAGGCCAATGGATTCGCGCCGATCGCCGTTCCAATAGCACGAGCCCCTTTGGGTCTATCGATGGCCTGCGCAAGTTGACTGTAGCTACATAATTGACCTTGGGGGATATTTAACAATGCACGCCAAACCATTATTTGAAAATTGGTGCCTTTAACCAATAACGACAGCGGCTGGGTTGAAGCCGATGCATTTAAATCGAATAACCGTGCCACATAAGCGGCTGTTGTTCGTTGATTTAACTTGATGGTAGCCGCTTGCCACTGATACTGTAAATTTTCTATGTATGAATTGGTGGCGGCTATGTCATCTAAAAAAGTCAACTGACAAATGCCTCTCTCAGTGACTGCAATGAATACCGTACCGAAAGGACTGGTGTGCACGCCGTATTCAATGTTTAAGCGCCACCCTTGTTCCTTAAATTCTTTCGGCGTCACTGCGTTGAGTTGAACAAAATGGTCGTATAGCCGAGAAGCACTGGACAAACCAAGCTGATACGAAGCCTCCATAACAGGACAATGAACGTCGGTGAGTAGGGTTTTTGCTTGCTCTAAGGTCAAAATTTGCAAGAACTTTTTAGGTGTAACACCCGACCAGCGCCTAAACAGGCGTTGAAAATGAAACGGACTTAAATGAACACTGTTAGCAATGTCTGCCAATGAGGGTTGCTGATGGATATGCGCTCGAATATAACCAATGGCAGAAGCGATTCGATCGTATGCCTCTGGGTGCTTTAACTTTTCATCTTTAAACATGCCGTTATTTTACGTCTTGCTTCAGACGCTTAACCACCCGAATCTTGCGCTTATTCAATATTTTTTCGTTGCGCTCTTATCACCATAAAAACGCCCAATAACGATAATACCAGCCCCCATAAAGCACTGAGTTCTAATCGCTCATCAAAGATCATATAGCCCTCTATGGCAACCAATGCTGGTGTGAGGTAAAACAGTGACGTCACAGAAGCTGTCGCGCTATGTTTGAGTAACAGCAGAAACAGTAAAACAGCGCCAATTGACAGCACAAATACTAACCAAACCATGGCAAAAACAACTTGTCCATTCCATTCTATGTGCCCGTCCTCAATAGCATATGCCACAACAAACATGCACACGCTGGCAGAAAAATATTGAATGACCGTGGCCGGAATGAGCGCCATGTTTTTGCCATAGTGTTTTTGATAAACAGTGCCGATGGTGATGCCGAGTAAACTCAAAAAGACCAGACCAACCAGCCCCAAATCAAGCGTGGTCGTACGAGTACTATCCCACAGCGACTGCCACGCTGGATAAAGCACAACGACAATACCTAAAAAACCAATGGTTAAACCGAACCATTGGTTTTTGGTTAATGATTCTCGCAAAAATATGACAGCAAAAATAGCCGTTAATAGGGGTTGTAGCCCAACAATGAGCGCTGTCAGCGCAATGGGAAAGCCTTGTCTAACCACATAGAATACACAACCAAGATAGACGCCATGAATCAGCAATCCAATCATGCTGGCGTGTGCCAAACCACTCGCTTGCTTTGGAAAAGGTTGCTTTAGCAACAGAGCCAGAGGCATTAAAATGAGCGCGACAATAAAAAGCCGAATCGATAGAAATGTCAAAGGATCCGCATAGGGCGCAGATAACCGTGCACCAATAAAACCTGTGCTCCATAAAATCACGAATACCGCGGGCGCACATCGAAGTAAAAAGGATTGATTTAGCACGTTTGTTATAACAACTGAACGCCCTGATAAAGAAGATAAGAGGCAAAAAACGCCAATACGTTAAAATAACTCAACTTATCCTTGGCTATTTTGGCGCCTTGACGACCGATCATCCCCCACATATAAATGCCGAGCAAAAACAAAGGAATGCCCACCGAGGAAGGCGCTTTATCTTTCAGTATCTCAACGGGGCAGGGCGTTGTGAACACAATAATTACGGCCTCAAGTTTGACCATAATCCGATTGGGCATAAATGCCACTTAGGTTCTGTTGACCCTGAAAACAACCAATTAGACGGATTAACAACTTCTACCATAGTTACCGTCCTTCCTACACCCATGTTTTGTGTAACGACTGGCATTAAGACCCTAGATTTTGCTTGGAGTGCCGTCTCTGCTACGAGCTATTATCAATTGCGAAGCAATCCAGATGGCAGTTCTGGTTATGTGGACTTGAGTACAACGGGCATGGTGGTTAGTCCGAATAGTACCAATATTAGGCAAACCACAGCGCAAGACCTGGTATCCTTATGACTAAACATACTGGCCGATCCACACAACGGGGTGTATCCCTGTAATGGTGCATCTTGTGCGATTTCTATTGGCAACATGACGACTTTAACCTGAGCACAACTGAACAATATGGTTGGTCGTTTACAATCAAGTAGCAGTGAGTCAGGTGATCAATTTGACAATTCAATAAGCTTGAGCGGTGATGGCAATACCCTTGCCGTTGGGGCACCGAATGAGAGAAGTGCCTTAGATGCATGGGCCATGTATGTATTCCGTCGCAATGGTGGTATGTGGTCACAACAAGCGCATATCAAATCATTAAATTTAAGTAATGATGATGATTTTGGAAACGCTGTGAGCTTAGGCTGTTCTGGTGGCACACTTGCTATGGTTTCATTTATAAACTCTAGTAAACCCAGCGCCGTTTACTTGTATTTATTTCGTCCTCCCACTCATCTCACAGATGATGCCGAGTATGTTCGAATGGTTGGCAATTAAGCCATTTTGGGTAATCATTTGTTTTCAACAGCTGGGTAATTTGAGCATAATTTGAACAACGGCACCACCCAAATATTACCAACCAAACCTACGCACTGTCGCAAGTAAAAGAGCCATTTTAGCGACTCCGTTGATTGCGAGAAAAAGAGCAAATACAACCAACATTTAAAACAGATCTTTAATAGAATAGTTGGTATAACTTGTGAATTGTAATAAATTTTCAACTTCAATAGCCTATTTAACAGTTAGAACCGATATGTATAAGTTATATTCAAGCAATTCAACTCAATGTTTTATCATTCTTTTTTCCCGAGGGCACGCTCTCAGCCTATTTATTTCTGCATTCATGGGTGAACTAATGCGCGTATCCAAGATGGTGAATCGGCGCGCGCTGAGTACCATTAGCACAACAATAGTGCTCTCAGCGCTATTGACTGCTTGTAGTGGTGGTGGCGGTACCAGCGGTGGTGATGGTGGAAGCACCCCAAATACAACGCCCTCACTGACAGTATTGAGCAATAGCCGTAGCCTCACACAGAATTTTTCGGGTCCTATAAACATTGCCACTGCAACCAATGCAAGCCAAATAACAGTTACTCAGTCAAATCCTGGGATGGTCACCATCACCACCTCAAACGCCAGTGTCAGTATTTCTAACATAGCTAATGCAAGTGGCCGAACCACCATAACCATAACCGCCTTTAATGGTTCACTAAGTTCACTGCCTCAAGTGGTGGTGATAGAGGTCACGCCTGCTATACCCCCCACACTGACAGTATTGAGCAATAGCCGTAACCTCACACAGAATTTTTCGGATACTATAGCCATTGCCACTGCAACCAATGCGGACCGAATTACGGTCACTCAGTCAGATCCTAGTGTGATCACCATCACCACCTCAAACGCCAGTGTCAGTATTTCTAACATAGCTAATGCAAGTGGCCGAACCACCATAACCATAACCGCCTTTAATGGTTCACTAAGTTCACTGCCTCAAGTGGTGGTGATAGAGGTCACGCCTGCTATACCCCCCACACTGACAGTATTGAGCAATAGCCGTAGCCTCACACAGAATTTTTCGGGTCCTATAAACATTGCCACTGCAACCAATGCAAGCCAAATAACAGTTACTCAGTCAAATCCTGGAGTGGTCACCATCACCACCTCAAACGCTCGTGTCAGTATTTCTAACATAGCTAATGCAAGTGGCCGAACCACCATAACCATAACCGCCTTTAATGGTTCACTGAGCTCTTCTCCTCAAGTGGTCGTGGTAGAGGTAATACGACTTAACCCAAATACAACGCCCACGCTGACGGTTTTGAACAGTAGCTATTCCCTCACAGTGGGATCTAGAGTTCCGATAACCATTGCCACAGCTGCGAATGCGGACCGAATAACGGTCACTCAGTCAGATCCTAGTGTGATCAACATCACCACCTCAAACGCTCGTGTCAATATTTCTAACATAACTAATGCAAATGGGCGAACCACTATAACCATAACCGCCTTTAATGGTTCACTAAGTTCACTGCCTCAAATGGTGGTGGTAGAGGTAACTTCTTCTACACCCATGCTGACGGTTTTGAGCAATAGCCGTAATCTAATAGAGAATTTTTCGGGTCCTATAGCCATTGCCACTGCAACCAATACAGGCCAAATAATAGTCATTCAGTCAAATCCTGGGGTGGTCAATATCACCACCTCAAACGCTCGTGTCAGTATTTCCAGCCTGCCCAATGAAATTGGGCGAACCACCATAACCATAACCGCCTTTAATGGTTCACTGAGCTCTTCTCCTCAAGTGGTCGTGGTAGAGGTAACACGCCTTAACCCAATTACGACGCCCACACTGTCAGTTTTGATCAATAGCTATGACCTGCAAGAGGATTTTGCAGACATTATCATTGCTACAGCAATCAATGCCGACCGAACAATGGTTACTCAATCCCAAGCCGGAGTGGTCAACATCACAACTTCAGCCTCAAATGTCCGTTTATCCAGCCTGCTTAATGTCAGTGGGCGAACCAATTTAACCATAACCGCCTTTAATGGTTCACTGCGTTCGTCTAATGAAATAGTGGTGGTGAACGTATCAGCCGTCAATGACCCACCAACAATATCGCTCTCAACCGACAGTATCACAGTCTTCGGTGGATTTTCGCCGATCACCATTGGCACGACCATCACTGATGCTGATCATAACGGCAATTTTAGCTACACCATCCAAGACGCTAACCCAGGGGTGGTCAGAGCAATGGCTTCACCTAACGCCATCATATTGAATGCTATTACTGGCGTTTCAGGTACAACCACCATAACGGTCAGATCATCAGCTGACCCTTTAGGTGCAATAGCGACCAGAACAATATCGGTTGTTGTGGTTAATTCTTCCCCTGTACTGAATGTTTCTACCAGTCTTATCCTCGTGCAAGAAGACTTTACCAATTCCATAGTCGTCAGAGCCACTGTCACGGATGCCGAACCTGGTACATTGAGCATCACAGTGACATCCTCCACCAGTATTGTCAATGCTGTTGTTTCACCACCAATCAACAACGTGAGAAACATTACCTTAACGCCAGTTGCTCATGCCAATGGACGAACCACTATTACCGTCCAGACAACAGATGTCGGTGGCAAAACCGCTTCTTCTGAGTTTGTCGTGGCGGTTACGGCTGTCAATGACCTGCCAACCCTGTCCGTCTCAAACAATAGCATTTCAAGAACGGGGGTTTTTACGCCCATCACCATTCGCACGACAGCAAGTGATGTTGAAGATGGCGTTTTATCCTTTGATGTGCAAGAATCCGCCACTGGGGTAATCAGAGTATCCACAACGACCAATTCGATTATCTTAAGTGCTATTGCTGGCGGTTCAGGTCAAACCACCTTAACGGTCCGTGTCGTTGACAGTTTGGGTTCTACAGCCTTGCAAACAATCGCTGTTGATGTCACCATAATAAGCAGTGGATCAACACCTGTACTGCAGGTTACGACGACCCGCATCAGCCTTCAAGAAGATTTTGGTGCGCCTTTTGTCATCGATACCATTGAAACAGATGATGATGGTGATAGATTAACCTTTTCTTTAACATCAACAACCTATTTAGTCGATGCACAAATTTCGTCATTAAGCAGCGACAGGAGAACCATTACTCTAACGCCAGTTGCTCATGCTCATGGCACATCAACTTTGTTCGTCCAAACGGCCGACCCAGGTGGTCTTGTAGATTCTACAGAAATTGTCGTGGTCGTCAGCCCAGTTAATGATCCCGTTACGCTCTCTTTGCCGATTTCTTTCCTTGGTACAACTGCTGGGGAAAATCAGCTTTACCGCAACATACAAAGCATTAATATCAATCATATAGACAATGAACCCATTGTGGCTCAAATACGGGTGACGAGTAATAACCCCCCCCCCCCCCTATTTTCAGCAGATCCAACCCCAGTGGTTAGCTTCACCACCCATACCTTAACGACCACGACCCTATTGAACTCAGGCTCGACTACAGCGCACTTGTATTTCACAATTCCGCCTGATCGAACAGGTTTCGCCAATCTGTTTATTCAACTCACCAATCTGACTTATTCAGAAGCGACCACACAAACTCTGACGATTCAAGTCTTTCCTAGGGATTTGCCTCCAGCGATCATTCGAGAAAACACAAACCTTAGAAATTTAGTTGTAAATGGTGGGCATCTGTACGCCAATTCGGCAATAACATCACAAGCAATCACGCCCTTTTTAGCACAAGCGAGCGCTTTGGGTGGTCATTTGGTCAACATCAATACAGTTGAAGAGTTTAATTTTTTGCGTTCAAGTGGATTAGACACTCATGAGGCTTGGTATGGCTTGGTTTTACCCAATCTGAATTTTCCCGGCGAGCTGTTTTGGAAAACAAACAACAGCACGCTTGCCTATGGTTTTGTCAGTACCAGTGCCAATACCACTGGCAATATCTCTGTCTATCCAGGTATTTATCCCTTAGCTTGGGACAGTGCAAGTGGATTAATTGCTAATAGGCCATCATCAGTCCCCTCCACTTTCAATTGGACGGTTTATAACCAATCACCATTGGATAGATTCTTTTTATTAGGCGATGGCGGTGATACCCGACCTCGCTCAGCACTTTATGAATTTCCCCAAGGTTTAACACCCACTTCCAATCAGCCTGTCATAATCACTGCTGGCGCACGCGCAACCGTACGCTTGACCGGATATGATTTGAATGGTGACTCAATAAGTACAGCAAATTGGAGCGCCAGTCCGACTGTGGGAACCTTCAGCTTTACCCATGTTTCTGCAACGACAGGCGTTCATACAGTGGATTTCCATTATACTCTGCCATTTAGTTTCACAGGCGAAATAACCGTTACTGCCACCCTAACAGTAAATAGTACAGTCACGTCCATTCCGCTGCGATTTGTTACTGTGGTGCCGACATTTAATTTGCCTACAAACAAAGTCGTCTTGACCGAGAACAGTAGTCAAACCATTCGCCATCAACTAACTATCACCAATATTAGTATTCCAGCGCTCGCTGGGACAACAACCACCGAAGACTTAGAATGGCGGTTTACTGGGGATCTTGGTTCCCCATTTTCTACTCAACCTGCGTTTTTCATCAGTTTCTCGACCAATGCCATAATGTCCACTGCCAGCATTGGTTCAGTGCCGCAAACGGCGCAATTGTATTTTTCAATCGCCCCTGATTCATCGGGTACGAGAACCATTCTCATACAACTTACCAATCGCGATAATACAATAAGATCAGTTGAACAATCTCTGATTGTGCAAGTTATTCCAGCGGCTGAACCTCCGACGATCATTCAGGCCAGCCCAAATCTTCAAAATTTAGTTGTTCATGGCAGTCATCTCTATGCCAATTCAGCGACACCATCACAAGCAATTACGCCCTTTTTGGCACAAGCGAATGCTTTGGGTGGCCATTTGGCCAACATCAATACAGAAGAAGAGTTGACGTTTTTGCAATCGGGTGCAGGCGGGATAAGCATTTCTGAAACTTGGATTGGGCTGGTTTTACCCCAGCGACACTTTCCGGGCAAGCTTTTTTGGGTAACGAATGACAGCACTATAGCCTATGCGTATGCCAGCACTGACAACGCGGTCAACTATCCGGGTCATTATGGCTTGAGGTGGACTGCCAGTGGAGCGGTAATTGCCAATAGAAGGGGTAGTGCCTCCACCCTATTCAATTGGACTATTTATTCCCCTGGCGTAAATAGTTTTTTCCTATTAGACGATATTGGAGATAGGAGTCGTTATGCGCTTTATGAATTTCCGCAAGGCTTGCCAGTCACACCAATACAGACAGATGTAACCTCAACAGTCACTGTTCGATTGACGGGTTTTGATTTGGATGGTGATGCGATAACTGCAGCTGATTGGAGCGCATCCGTAGCGACTGGTACAGTCAATCTTAGGCCTGTTTCTCAAGCAAACGGCGTTCAGACAATGGATTTAGTTTATACCGCTCCAACATCTTTTCTGGGTCAAACAATCGTCGTCGTTACTCTAACAGTGAATGGATTAAGCACCTCCAGAGACATTTTATTCACCGTGCTTGATGCCCCACCCACCATTGTCTTGTCAACGAATGCCGTAATGGTTAACGAAGAATTTACCACCTTTACCATCGCCGCCACCGCTACCGATCGAGGTTTTAGTGACACTTTGCCGTTTACGGTGCGCGCTTCAAACGCGGGTATTATGAACATATCGGCCTTGGCCAATGGCTTTCAATTTTCGGGCGCGCCCGATTTTAACGGTTTGGTCACTCTAACGGCGCAAACAACAGATTCTATCGGGCAAATAAGTTCAGCCATTGTCGTCGTCACAGTACAACCGACACCAGACACCCCAACAATCAACGTCACAACCAATAATATTACAGCTATAAATGGCTTTTCGCCCATCTCTATTGGCGTAACGGCACAAGATGTCGATCATGTTGCTATTCCTTTACCTTTTACCGTACAAACGTCCACTTCAGGTTTGGTCAGAATAACCACAGCAGCAAATACAATCGTTTTAAATAGTATACCTGGTGCCACTGGTCAAACAACCTTAACCGTCCGTACAATTGATGGAACTGGTCGAACAGCGACACAAACAATCGTTGTCAATGTGGTCATTATTCTCAGCAGCAACGCTCCTACGCTGGCAACTTCAACCGGCCTCATCTACGTACAAGAAGACTTTTCGACACCAGTGAGCATTCAAGTGAACGGCAGAGATTCTGACAATCAAATAGTTACGCTTTCACTGAGTTCATCCTCGCATCTTGTGAATGCTGTGATTGCCAGTCCGTCCACCGGCAGAGGTACCGTCGCGAGCACAATCACCTTAACTTCGGTTAGCGATCTCTATGGCATTGCGACATTGACCGTGATAGCGACCGATGAAGGCGGTCGATCCACTACTCAGGAGACTGTCGTCGTGGTTACGCCCGTTGTAGAGACCAACCCCATATCATTCACTGTATCAACTTCTGCAATCACCTTGTCTGCCATCGGCAATCAACTCAATCGAAACATACAAAACATTAACATCCGTAACCCAGGGGATTTAAATCTACGCACTCAATTTACTGTGACGAGCAGTGGTAGTTCCATATTTTCAACCAATCCTGCGCCGGTGGTGAGTTTCACCCCCAATGCATTAACAACTTCAATGATGTTGTCTTCACCCATGCACACGGCACAGTTGTATTTTTCAATCGCCCCTAACCAAACAGGCACAGCGACCTTGACAATTCAACTCGACGATCTGGACCGCCGCGAATCGACGCAACAAACCGTGGTTGTTAGCGTTCACACAGCGAATGTAGCGCCCATCTTAACGCGATCCGACCAAGGCCTTCAAAACCTTGTTGTTCATGGCGGTCGTCTTTATGCCAACTCTATGATATCGACAACATCGGTCAATCCGTACTTGACAGAAGCCAGCGCACTGGGTGGCCATTTGATCAACCTCAATACGGTTGAGGAATTAAATTTTATTCGTTCTAGTTCTCTAACCTCGCAGAATGCTTGGTTTGGTTTGATTTTACGGCAGCTAGAATTTCCAGGTCAGTTATCTTGGGAAACAAATGACAGCACCACTGGTTATGGATTTGCCCGAGTCAATGACATGCTCACGGTCTATCCTGGTCATTTTGCCCTACCTTGGGAACCTTTTGTTGGGCTGTTTGCCAATAGAGGATCAACCCAACCGTCTGTGTTTAATGCAGCAAATTATTCCAAAACACTCAATTCGTTTTTCTTATTAGGAGATCGAGGTGATACAACACCTCGAGTTGGACTTTATGAATTTCCTCAAGGCTTGCCCCACGCGACCGACATAGGATTTTCATTATTTGCTGGATCAAGTGTAACCGTACGCATTACGGGCATCGTTTTAACTGGTGAGACAATAACCAGAGCTCATTGGAGTGCATCCGTAGCAACTGGTACGGTGCGTATTAACACTGTTTCTCAAAGCTCAGGCATTCAAACGGTGGATTTGGTTTACACCGCGCCTGCAGATTTTGTAGGAAACGTGCCTATTTTCATCAATCTACAAGTGAATGGTTTGGTCACGACCTCTGCAGTTGATATTAATATTACTACACAGCCAAGTCTTTCAGTCCATGTTTCTGGCATTAAGACCCTTGATTTTAGTTGGAGTGCGATCCAAGGTGTGATAACTTTTGTGTTGGAGAACACACCCGGGGGTGCGATGCTAAGTGCGACCTCTTATCTGTTGGAGAGCAATCCCGATGGAAATTCAGGTTTTACCAACTTGAGCTTGTTGAGCACCACTGGCATCGTTATTACACCTAATAGCACCAACATCGCTCAACAAACGGCACAGGGCGTGGTAGCCCTACATCGTTACATCCCAAATGTGACTGACCCACAGTTTGGCGTGAGAACTTGTTTTCAAGCAGCAAAGTGTGAAGCCAGCATGCGGCATAACACCGCCATTGTGACCAACTCTACGCTGAACGATATGATTGGTAGAATACAGAGGGCTAACACTACTGGTGTCGGTACTGCAAATGATGCATTTGGTCAGTCTTTGGATCTGAGCGGTGATGGTAATAGCTTTATCGTCGGAGCAAATCTTTACGATGCCCCGAACTTAACCAATAATGGTGGTGGCGCCTATGTATTCACCCGCAACGGTAGCACATGGACTCAACAAGCATTCCTCCAAGTGCCTTCGGTTTTTCACAGCAGCAACGATAATTTTGGCGTATCTGTCAGCATAAACGCTAATGGCGATACGGTTGCCGTAGGCGCTACTGGTGATGATGGGGTAGCCTCTGTCGACAGTGTCAATGAAGGCGCAGTTTACATATTCGAGCGCAATGGTTCCGCTTGGACATATGTAACAGATTTAAGAGCAAGCAATAGGCAAGTAGGCGATGAGTTTGGCAGTTCTGTCAGTTTAAGCGATGATGGCAATACCCTTGCCGTGGGCGCTCATTTCGAGGATGACGGGGATACTGATTCAGGCGCAGTCTATATTTTTACCCGCACTGCTGGTTCGACTACTTCTACTTGGGTTCAACAAGCGTTTCTTAAACCAACACATGCGTTTAATGTTAATGCGAATTTTGGTGCTGCTGTGGCATTAAGCGGAGACGGCAACACCCTTGCCGTGGGTGCACCATTTTGGCTGAATAAAATAGGTAGGGTGGATACGTTCCGCCGCAGTGGTACCTCTTGGTCATCATTTTTAAGTTTCCCTTCTAGAGTTGACTCAGCAGTTGACGATCATTTTGGCTCATCAGTCAGCCTAGACGCTAATGGTGATATCCTTGCTGTAGGAGCGCCAAACAAAGACGCGGCAGCTGGTGTTGCCTATGTGTACCACATTGCATTTGGGCGACATTGGGGCCTACACACAACCTTCAGAGCATCAAATGCGGAAAGTGGCGATCAATTTGGCACATCAGTCAGTCTAAGCGCTGATGGCAATCTACTTGCCGTAGGGGCAATTGGTGAAGATGGCTCAAGCAATGGGGTTGGAGGCGTAAAAAATAATACGCTTAATAGTTCAGGCGCCGTCTATATGTATGAATTTGGAACCGTCTGGGTTGAACGCGCCTATGTCAAAGCCAGAAATCCTGCAGCAAGTCAATTTTTTGGTCGTGCATCGAGTTTAAGCAGCGATGGTAATACTTTGCTTGTGGGTCCAAGCTCAAATGCTGTTTACTTATATTAATTTTCCCTTCCGCTCAATCGGATTCAATGGTGATCAAACGATCATCCAGAATTGATTGCGACGGATAAACTGTTCTGGTCCACTGCAAATGGTTTAGTGCGTTGATGCTCATCAGAATGATTTAACAAAACCGTTGTTCGGTCATATCATCCAAAGTTAAAATCTTTGTTGAGAATGGGCGTCTTAAGAACCACCATTTCATCATTCATGCTTCACCTTGAGACAATTCATGAACAAGCATGGCATGTTTGCGAATCAAACCCCACCTATACCCACCTAAGTGTCCATTTTTTTGAATGACTCTGTGGCAAGGTATAACAAAGGCCAATGGATTCGCGCCGATCGCCGTTCCAATAGCACGAGCCCCTTTGGGTCTATCGATGGCCTGCGCAAGTTGACTGTAGCTACATAATTGACCTTGGGGGATATTTAACAATGCACGCCAAACCATTATTTGAAAATTGGTGCCTTTAACCAATAACGACAGCGGCTGGGTTGAAGCCGATGCATTTAAATCGAATAACCGTGCCACATAAGCGGCTGTTGTTCGTTGATTTAACTTGATGGTAGCCGCTTGCCACTGATACTGTAAATTTTCTATGTATGAATTGGTGGCGGCTATGTCATCTAAAAAAGTCAACTGACAAATGCCTCTCTCAGTGACTGCAATGAATACCGTACCGAAAGGACTGGTGTGCACGCCGTATTCAATGTTTAAGCGCCACCCTTGTTCCTTAAATTCTTTCGGCGTCACTGCGTTGAGTTGAACAAAATGGTCGTATAGCCGAGAAGCACTGGACAAACCAAGCTGATACGAAGCCTCCATAACAGGACAATGAACGTCGGTGAGTAGGGTTTTTGCTTGCTCTAAGGTCAAAATTTGCAAGAACTTTTTAGGTGTAACACCCGACCAGCGCCTAAACAGGCGTTGAAAATGAAACGGACTTAAATGAACACTGTTAGCAATGTCTGCCAATGAGGGTTGCTGATGGATATGCGCTCGAATATAACCAATGGCAGAAGCGATTCGATCGTATGCCTCTGGGTGCTTTAACTTTTCATCTTTAAACATGCCGTTATTTTACGTCTTGCTTCAGACGCTTAACCACCCGAATCTTGCGCTTATTCAATATTTTTTCGTTGCGCTCTTATCACCATAAAAACGCCCAATAACGATAATACCAGCCCCCATAAAGCACTGAGTTCTAATCGCTCATCAAAGATCATATAGCCCTCTATGGCAACCAATGCTGGTGTGAGGTAAAACAGTGACGTCACAGAAGCTGTCGCGCTATGTTTGAGTAACAGCAGAAACAGTAAAACAGCGCCAATTGACAGCACAAATACTAACCAAACCATGGCAAAAACAACTTGTCCATTCCATTCTATGTGCCCGTCCTCAATAGCATATGCCACAACAAACATGCACACGCTGGCAGAAAAATATTGAATGACCGTGGCCGGAATGAGCGCCATGTTTTTGCCATAGTGTTTTTGATAAACAGTGCCGATGGTGATGCCGAGTAAACTCAAAAAGACCAGACCAACCAGCCCCAAATCAAGCGTGGCCGTATGAGTGCTATCCCACAGCGACTGCCACGCTGGATAAAGCACAACGACAATACCTAAAAAACCAATGGTTAAACCGAACCATTGGTTTTTGGTTAATGATTCTCGCAAAAATATGACAGCAAAAATAGCCGTTAATAGGGGTTGTAGCCCGACAATGAGCGCTGTCAGCGCAATGGGAAAGCCTTGTCTAACCACATAGAATACACAACCAAGATAGACGCCATGAATCAGCAATCCAATCATGCTGGCGTGTGCCAAACCACTCGCTTGCTTTGGAAAAGGTTGCTTTAGCAACAGAGCCAGAGGCATTAAAATGAGCGCGACAATAAAAAGCCGAATCGATAGAAATGTCAAAGGATCCGCATAGGGCGCAGATAACCGTGCGCCAATAAAACCTGTGCTCCATAAAATCACGAATACCGCGGGCGCACATCGAAGTAAGAAGGATTGATTTAGCACGTTTGTTATAACAACTGAACGCCCTGATAAAGAAGATAAGAGGCAAAAAGCGCCAATAACCCAGCATTAAAATAACTCAACTTATCCTTGGCTATTTTGGCGCCTTGACGACCGATCATCCCCCACATATAAATGCCGAGCAAAAACAAAGGAATGCCCACCACATAAAACAAGACAATGTTTAGCCATAATTGATCGGTGAAGTTTGCGGCTAAAAACCCAGGCGGAATGCTGATCCAAACCTTGGGGTTGGTCCATGAAAGCAAGGACATGGCTTTCCAATTAAAATCCAATTTCTTATGACTGCCTTGCCGAGTGCGTACAATCTTCCAAGCCAAGTAGAGAATGACAAAAGCCCCAATGAAATAGAGCGCTTTAACAATGTTGGGGTCAAATCCCCCAATCACACCCACCACCAAACCAATGACCACAATGATCGGCAGCCAGCCAAAAATCAGATACAAACAGTAGTTTTTATAGAGAGTTTTAAAATCGGTATGATTGGCAACCTCCATGACAGTTGTCCAAAAAGCCCCTGCACTGAAGACAAATGCTGACCAAAATAAAAACGTTGCAATAATCGATTCGGTCATTTTAGCTGGCTCTCTGATTTTGACGATTCAACAGGACCACGCCTGAAAGAATTAAGCCACTGGCAAAAACATCTAAAAATTTGATGTCTTCTCCCACAAAAAGCCCACCAATGATTAGGGCGACCACTGGTGGCGTATAAGTAGAAGATGAAGCAATGACTGCACCTAATTGATCAATTAAATAATAATAAAGTAAGTAAGCAACGCCTGTGCCCAGAATGCCCAAGCCAATAACCATCCCCCAAGCGGTGTGGGTATCGATAAAAATATTTTCAATATGATCAAAATTGGTAAATAAAGCCAAGCCAATCAGAGCAAAGGCCAGCTGATAACTGACCAATGCAATGGGTGGAATGTGGAGTGGCACGATGTACTTTTTAGCATAGATGAATGAAGCCCCTACACTGCCCGCCCCCATAACCATGTACAGCACCCCTTCAATATTCGCTGAGTCTGTGTTGGCCTTGAATGGATTGACCAATAAAATCACCCCCACTAATCCCACAATAATGCCCGATAAACGCCAAAAATTGGGCTTTTCTTCGCGTAGAAAAATCAAAGCCATAATAAACGAAAACAAAGGGATGGTGCCGCTAATCGCACCGGCAATACCCGAATACAGCAGGGATGAACCCTGTACAAAACCATAGTAATAGATAACCGTTGCCAGCAATGACATCACAAAAAAATGATGTGTGTGAGCCAAATGCTCAAAGCGCAGGGCTTTGCGATACAAGGCGTAAATGACAATGGGTATAAAGCCGAACAGCACTCTCAAAAAAACGACCTGCAAAGGTGTTACCCATTCGGACGACCATTTCATATAAATGAAATTGCTGCCCCAAACCACGCTTAAAAAGATAAACGCGAGCAAAGGTAGTGGTTTTAAAATGTCAACGCCTGCAGGATTGTCGGTTATGAGGCTGCGCCCTTAGCACACAGAACAAACAATCTGTGCCGCGAGCACGTCACAACGCACGATTTGTGCGCGACCTATTCAATGCTGAGTAGCTCAATTTGAAACAATAAGACTTGGTTCGGTCCAATGGCGGGTGGGGCATTTTCACCATAAGCCAATTCACCTGGGATGGCTACTTCAAATTTTGATCCAACGGGCATGAGCTGTAGCACTTCTGTCCAACCTTTGATCACTCCTGTCAGCTGAAATGTTGCGGGATTTTGACGTTTGTACGAAGAGTCGATTTCTTTACCATTGATCAATGTGCCTTCGTAATGTACTTTTACCGTGTCAGTCAATTTGGGTTTTGGCCCATCACCCATAACAATTGCTTTATATTGCAGGCCACTTGCTGTGACTTTGACACCTTCTTTCGTTTTATTTTTGGCCAGATACGCTTCACCCTTTGCTTGATTTTCTTCGCCCTGTTCAGAGATTTGTGTGGTCTGTTTGGCTCTCAATTCTTGCGATAGCTCATTGATGACCTGTGTCAATTCTGCTTCCGTGAGTTTCTTTTTACCCCCAGTCAGGACGTCCTTAACGCCGACTAGAAATGACTCTGGCTCAATTTCAATGCCTTGACGTTTAAGGTTTTCACCAAAATTGATACCGATGGCATAGCTTTGTCTCTGTTCTTTATTGGTAAGATCAAGTTCTGCTGCGCTTGCAGATACAGCCAATGAACAAATAAAAAGCGCGCAAATTGAAATTAGAGGTCGTTTATTCATGAATTCTCCTGATTGTTCTGTTGAGTTTATGTAGGACTGTATTTTATGCGAGAACGGCAGCTGTGCAATAAAAATTTGAGTTTAAAGCGATAAAATACAAATCCCTCGACTTGCATCAAATCAGTGATTTGGCCAATGATTATCCGAAGATCCAACCATGAATCATTCTACCGGGCGCTAAGGTGAATAATCCAGCAATAAGGATGCCTCCGATATAGAGTGCGGTCATGTTGATTTTGTGCGCTTGAATGTTGTTGTTTTTTACGGCAATATAAGCTTTTGGCACACTGAATAAAACCATAAAACTAAAGCCATGAATGGGGCCAAAATGATTGAATAAAAACGGACTAATTTCTGCGGGCATGGCTAATGTAATAAAAGCCGTCACCAGCATCAACAGCATATAGCTTATGCCGAGCGAACGATGAACGGGCGTCCCCTTTGGCCGAAGCAACAGATAGCCACCGATGAATAAGCACGGTACAATTGTGAGCAAATGTAGATAAGTCAGTTGTTCAATCGTCATGACGCTTATTCTAATAGATCGCCGTATAAACTGATTTTTTTATTCAATAACAGCATTAGAAAATGAAATGTCCTTCGTTGGTTATCGGTTGAACATGACTGCTTGAATGGCAACCAATGAAACGTATTCGGTTGTATGGCGATCTGTTATTCAGTGCACCATAGTGAATGGTTTTTAATTCATTAAGATGCGCTAAGTCTAGTACAATGTGACAGATGTTCAGAGCAAAAGGGCACAAGTTGAGTTGCTTTTATGGGCATAATGTCAGTTAATCAAATTCACGCCTATAACTTGTTAATAGTCACTCGCCATACAAATTTGAAATGTCTAAACTTCACCCAAAAATAAACAAAGTTGCTGTACTCGGCAGCGGCACCATGGGCAGTCAGATCGCCGCGCACTGTGCCAATATGAATATTCCAGTCGTGCTCTTTGAACTGGACCATAAAACCTTAACAACCAACCTGAACGCGCTTGAAAAACTCAAGCCGCCGCCGTTAGCATTAAAAGCAGTTATGCAAAAGATTGAGCGTGCAACCTATGAAAGCGACAGTGCTCAGTTGGTCGATTGTGATTTAATCATTGAGGCCATTGTTGAAAACATTGATCTGAAGAAACAGCTTTTTGAGTCCATACAACCGCATATTGCTGAGTCAGCCATTATTGCCACCAATACCTCAGGCTTATCCATTAATGAAATCGCCAGCGTCTTACCCAAAGCGATGCAACCCGTCTTTTGTGGCATCCATTTTTTCAATCCCCCCAGATTCATGGCGCTGGTGGAGCTGATTCCAGCTCAGTCAACACATCCAGACGTCTTACAACATTTGGAAGGCTTTATCACCACCTGTTTAGGCAAAGAGGTGGTTTATGCCAAAGATACCGCCGGTTTCGTCGGAAACCGCATTGGAGTCATTTCGTTGCTCACAACGCTTCACCACGCCGACCGATTAGAAATTTCACCCGATACCGTTGATGCCTTGACAGGCAAATTGACGGGCAAATCCAGTAGTGGCACTTATAGAACCGCAGATGTTGTGGGTTTGGATATATTAAAAAACGTTGTTGATAATGTGGCAGAACACGAAGAGGATCAGGCTTGGTGTCCCATCATTCGATTGCCAGACTGGATAGAAAAACTCATTGCTGATGGCCATCTCGGACAGAAAACCAAACACGGCATTTATCAAAAAAAAGGGCAAGAGATATTCGTCTTTGATCCAAAATCACAAACGGACCGTGCCCAGAACAAAACCATCGATAAAGCCCTTCAAAGCGCACTAAAAAAACAATCATTAGCAAAAGTACTGCCCTCAATGGCCGCCAGCAATGATCCGCAGATGCAATTGCTGTGGTCTATCCACCGCGACACAATGCATTATGCAGCGTGCCACTTAATGCACATTGCCGAGTCAGTTAGCGACGTTGATCGAGCTTTGTGTGCTGGCTTTGGCTGGAAACAAGGCATTTTTGAACTGTGGCAGGCGGCTGGCTTTGAAATAATTCGTGATTTGATCAATGCCGACATTGCCTCAGGCAAAACAGTCGCTGCCACGCCTTTGCCTGAATGGATCAATGCGATTGACCAATTCTATAAAGATGGCCAAGGATATGCACCAAAGACCAAACAATTTCTTAACTGGCAAACGCATGCCGTTTATGAGCGCCAGATCCAACAACACGATTTTGAAGTCCTGTTTGAAACCAAAGACGTGTGCCTACAAGTCTTACAAGACGGCATTGCAGCCATTCATTTCAAGACTAAATTATCGAGCATCGGTTATGGGGTTTTGCTTGGCATCAATGACTGTTTAGATTTGTTGGAGCAATCAAATTACAAAGCTTTGATATTTTGGTCTAAGCACCCCAATGCATTTTGTGCAGGCGCCAATTTGTATGAGGTCTTGGTTGGCTGTAAATTGGGTCGTTTTTATGATGACGGCGGCCTGCTGTCAGCGGCCAAACAAAAGGTTTTTGAAGTCAGTTCAAGCCATTTGCCTGACATTGAATACGAAGGTGCCATTGTCGATGTTGTTGCCCTCGGTCAGCAAACCCTATTGCGCTTGAGACACGGCCCGCTGTACACCATTGCGGCCGTCAATGGTCTGGCATTGGGCGGTGGTTGCGAATTGATCCTACATTGCGATGCAACCGTTACCACGCAAAACGCCTACATTGGTCTGGTTGAAGTTGGGGTGGGCATCCTCCCCGCTTTTGGTGGCACTAAGGAGATGATGAGGCGCGCCAATAAAAACGTTATCACCGGCGATGTGTTCCCGCTTGCGGCTAAGTATTTTGAACAAATTGCCATGGCAAAAGTTTCAAGCAGTGCGGCTGAAGCCATAGAGATGGGCTACCTCGACCCAGCAACCACCATTATTGCGCATCAACAGGAGCTGCTTTTCGTTGCCCTGAAAAAAGCCGCCTACCACATCGACAGTGCAACCTACCCTGCAACCAAACTTGAACCCATCATGCCCATCGGGCAAACGGGCAAAGCCAATATATTGGGGCAATTGACCAATCTAGTTGAAGGCGCCTTCATTTCTGAACACGATCACTTAATCGCCCAATACATTGCTGAAATTTTTAGTGGTGAAGTGGACGACGGCATCCCAGTCAGTGAGCAATGGCTGTTAAATTTGGAGCGAAAATATTTTATGACATTGTTAGAAACGACCAAAACACAAGACCGCATAGAACATATGCTGAAAAAAGGCAAACCTTTAAGAAATTAAACGCCCATGATCCAAGCTTATATTATCGATGCCATTAGAACCCCCGTTGGCAAAAGGAATGGGGGATTAAAGCACGTCCGCCCAGATGATTTGTTGGCACACTGCCTCAGCGCACTCATCAAGCGTAATCCAACGATTGACCCAAATGCCATTGATGATGTCATTATTGGCTGTGCCATGCCCGAAGGCCCACAAGGGCTGAATGTTGCGCGCATTGCCACATTACTGGCGCACTTGCCTGAGCGCACCCCTGCTTATACCATCAATCGCTTCTGTTGTTCGGGCGTTCAAGCCGTGGCCAATGCCGCCATGATGATTCGATCCAATCAAGCCGACATTGTGATTGCAGGTGGCGTGGAAAGCATGTCACAAGTGCCCATGATGGGCAATAAACCCGCGCTGAATCCAAAAATATTTAGCGATGAAAACGTTGGCATTGCATACGGCATGGGCCTGACCGCTGAAAAAGTGGCACAACAGTACCATGTCACCAAAGACGCACAAAATCAATTCGCCTTTGACAGCCACCAAAAAGCCTTGAAAGCCCAAGAACAGGGACTGTTTGACCAGGAGATCATTGCGATTGAATCCACAGTACAACAATTTGACAACGACAGCGTCACCCCCCAATCAACCCTCATAAGGGCTGACGAGGGCCCTCGGGCCGACACCACACTCGACATACTCAATGCCTTAAAACCTGTGTTTGCTTCCGCTGGCAGCGTAACAGCCGGCAATAGCTCGCAAATGTCCGATGGTTCAGCCTGCGTCTTGGTCGTCAGTGAGAAAATCGTCAACCAATTACAGCTCGACCCCATTGCACGATTTGTCCAGTATTCAGTTGTTGGCGTTGATCCCAAAATCATGGGCATTGGCCCCATTGAAGCGATCCCACATGCGCTTAAAGGCGCTCAAATCAGCCAAGATGATTTGGGCTGGATAGAACTCAACGAAGCCTTTGCTGCGCAATCCTTAGCGGTCATGAACACGCTCGGTTTAGACCCTCAGGTGGTTAATCCGCTTGGTGGCGCCATTGCGCTGGGACACCCGCTCGGCGCAACGGGCGCCATCCGCACCGCGACCCTCATGTCTGCTTTTAAACGCGACGCTATTAAATATGGCATGATCACCATGTGTATTGGCACAGGTATGGGTGCAGCAGGCATTTTCGAAAACCTTAAGACGCCCTGAAACCAAGCCATTGCTAAGATGACCACAGCGACAAAACGGCTCCAATCACTGCGCTTACCAGTCATCCAAGCGCCGATGTTTTTAATTTCTGGGCCACCTCTGCTGTTGGCCGCCGCTCAATCGGGCATCATAGGTACCTTCCCCTCACAAAATGCCAGAACACCACAAATATTAGATGATTGGATCACCACCATCAAACAAAGCCTCTCCGAAACTGCGTTAAAAGATCACTGGGGAATTAACGTCATCACCCATCGCTCCTTTCCTCGGCACCTTGAAGATTTAGAAATCATCTTAAAGCATCAAGTCCCCTTAGTCATTACAGCCTTAGGCAGCCCTAAGGACATCATTCATAAAATTCACGATTATGGCGGCAAAGTTTTCAGCGATGTCATCAGCATCGAGCACGCCAAAAAAGCCGTGGCTGCTGGAGTCGATGGTTTGATTTTGATTTGCGCGGGCGCGGGCGGTCATACAGGGACCTTGTCGCCTTTTGTGTTTGTCAATGAGGTGCGCCAGTTTTTTGATGGCATCATCGTCGTTGGCGGTGGTATCACCAATGCAGCTTCGATACGATCTGTGATTGCACTTGGCGCCGATTTAGCCTATATGGGTACGCGCTTTATTGCCACTGAAGAAAGCTGGGCAGCCCCCGAATTTAAAAAAATGATCATCGACTCCAATTGCTCAGACATTGTCCTTTCAAATAAAATCACTGGTGTACCAGCCAACTGGCTCAAATCTTCATTAGAACAAGCAATGGACAATCGAGTAGAAGACCGTTCCAATCAGACCTTAGACCTCAGTTCTTTAGACTCGGGTAAATTGGCAAAACGCTGGAAAGAAATTTATTCAGCGGGGCAAGGGGTCGGGCAAATCGACGATTGCCCAACTGTGGCAGAACTCATTCGCCAGATCCATAAGGACTACCACAAACTTTAATTTTCAAAACACGAGGTATTGCTATGTCTTCCTATGACGATAAAATTTGGTTAAAACAATATCCTGAGGATGTTCCACGTGAAATAGATGAAAATGCCCATCCGCATTTATGCGCTTTTTACGACGAATCCAACCAAACATTCGCCAACCGCATTGCTTTTAAAAATTTGGGCGTGTCTTTAACGTACAAAGCTTCTCAAGCGCATGCGCAATCGATCACAGCCTGGTTGCAACAGCACTTTAAGGAACAAGATCGCATTGCCATCATGTCACCCAACTGCCTGCAATACCCCATTTTGATCCAAGCCATCCACCAAGCAGGCATGATTGTGGTCAATATCAACCCATTACTCACGCCCAGAGAGCTGGAACACATTCTTGAAGACAGCGGGGCAAGCGCCTTGTTCGTGTGGGATGGTGCCGCGCATACCATCGATGAATTAGAAAATATTCATGCGCTACAACACGTCATCCCCCTATCTATTGCCGATGTCTTTCCGACCTTCAAACGCGTGGTTGTTCAATTTGTGTTGAAATACGTCAAACGATTGATCAAGCCCTACCATTTAACAAAAGTCGAACATACGCCTTTGAGTACCCTTCTGGCACAAGATGGTTCAGGCAAGGTCAAAAAAACCAACATTAATGCCGAAGACATCGCCTTTTTGCAATATACCGGCGGCACCACTGGACGTTCTAAGGGCGTGATACTGACGCACAAAAATTTAGTGGCCAATGTGCAACAAGCAACGAGCTATTTACCCAAAGAGCTCCGTACAGACGAGACTAAAAATGTCATTACGGCGTTGCCGCTGTATCATATCTTCTCACTCACAGCCAATTTCTATGTCATGTTTGGCTTAGGCAAAGAAAATATTCTGATCACCAACCCCAGAGACTTGCCAACCTTCATAAAAACGCTGATCGAAAACCCACCCCACGCCATTACCGGTGTTAATACTTTATTCCACGCATTGGCGAACCATCCAGACATTCAAAAAGTTGATTTTTCACATTTGAAGCTCAGCTTGGGGGGTGGCATGGCTGTACAAAAGTTCACCGCGCAGTTGTGGAAACAAATAACCGGTTGCTTCATTTTAGAGGCTTATGGACTCACTGAAACTTCGCCAGCAGCAACCATCAACCCGCACACAGTCAGCGATTATAACGGCAGCATTGGCCTGCCTATACCGAGCACCACCGTTTACATTGTCGATGACAATGATCAACCCGTCCCGCTTGGCGAAGAGGGTCAGTTGGCCATTGCAGGACCACAAGTTATGCGCGGTTATTGGAACAATGAAGAGGCGACAAAGCAGGCTTTAACAAAGACCGGCTGGTTTAAAACAGGCGACATCGGCCGAATGGATGAAAAAGGGTTCATCTACTTATTAGAGCGCGCCACAGACATGGTGATTGTTTCAGGTTTTAACGTCTATCCCACTGAAGTTGAGCAGGTCATCAACAGCATGGAACAAGTCGCTGAATGCGGTTGTGTTGGGGTCAAAGATGAAAAGAGTGGCGAAGTGGTCAAAGCCTTTGTCGTGATCGCCAAAGGCGCCACTTTAACCGAACAAGACATTTTGGATTATTGCGATGACAAACTGCTGCGCTATAAAATACCCAAACACATTGAATTCATCAAAGAATTGCCTAAAACCAATGTGGGTAAGGTGCTACGCCGAGCGCTTAAAGAATGATTGCTTAGACCTCGCCTTATGATGATTGGCTCAATCATTAAAAAGGCCGCTCTTGTCGCAGCGGCCCTTCTTTGAAACCTTATTTTAGATGACGGAAAATCTCATCCAAACTGCTTTGGGCATCACCAAATAGCATCCGCGTATTGTCTTTATAGAATAGGGGGTTTTCAACGCCCGCATAACCCGCTGCCATGCCTCTTTTGAGGACAACGACTGACTCGCTTTTCCACACTTCCAACACAGGCATCCCTGCAATGGGACTGTCGGCATCGGTTTGCGCAGATGGGTTGACAATGTCATTTGCCCCAACAATGATGGTGATGTCAACGTCTGAAAAATCATCGTTCACTTCGTCCATTTCATACACTATATCGTAAGGCACCTTTGCTTCGGCTAATAGGACGTTCATATGTCCGGGCATCCGTCCCGCCACGGGGTGAATGGCAAATCGCACATTGACTTTTTGACTTTGAAGCGCTTTGACAATTTCTGAAACAATGTGCTGAGCTTGCGCCACAGCCATGCCGTAGCCAGGGACTATCATCACATTTTTGGCGTGCTTCAACTGTTCTGCCAATTCAATGGCCGAGGTGGCTTCTATCTCGCCTTCTATTTCACTGCTCGAGCTACTACTTGACGTGCTTAGACCGTAGCCACCGGATATGACCGCAATAAAATTGCGATTCATCGCCTTACACATTATATAACTCAAAATGGCACCACTACTACCAACCAATGCGCCAGTCAATATGAGCAGATCATTGCTCAGCATGAAACCCATTGCCGTCGCTGCCCAGCCAGAATAACTGTTTAACATAGAAATCACCACAGGCATATCTGCGCCCCCAATGGCCGCTACCAAATGCACGCCGATGAACATGGCGAGTAAGGTCATAATCACTAAGTAAACAAATCCGCCGCCCGAATGGTTGGCACTGACAAAAGCAATGGTCAAAAAGACCAGCGCAACCAATATGCCAAGATTCAGCCAATGGCGCGCAGGCAATAATAATGGATTACCGCCAATCTTACCACTGAGTTTGCCGTATGCGACGACCGACCCTGTAAAGGTCAAAGCGCCAATAATCACCCCAATGGCGGTTTCAGTTGCATTGATGGAGCGCTCAACCCCCACATAATCAAACACTGGATCATAAAAATTAGCAAAGCCAACGATCACCGCTGCCAGACCCACTAAGCTGTGTAAAAATGCCACCAATTCGGGCATTTGAGTCATTTGCACGCGACGTGACAGGATGAATCCCAATGTCCCACCAACGGCCAAACCGCCAACCAAAATCATGATATTTTCTTGCACGCTGGCAATGGTCGCCAAAATGGCAATGCCCATACCAACCATGCCCATTAAGTTGCCTCGACGAGCAGATTCTTGATTGCTTAAACCGCGCAAGGTGAGAATGAATAAAATAGCCGCAGCGAGATACGAAGCGGCAACCAAACTTGTTAACATAATATCTCCTTAAAACTATTTCTGAAACATGCCCAGCATGCGCTGAGTCACGGCAAATCCACCAAAAATATTGACCGCGGTAATGAGTATGGCAATGCCAGACAACCACAGCACGATACTCTGGGTCGAGTCAATTTGTACAATCGCACCCACAATGATGATGCTGCTGATGGCATTGGTAACGCTCATGAGTGGTGTGTGCAGCGCTGGTGTGACATTCCAGACCACCATATACCCGATGAAGCACGACAACACAAAAACCGTAAAATGTCCCAGAAATGAAGGCGGTGCAAACAAGCCCACTAATGCCAAAGCCAAAGCACCCACGACGATTGGCCAATATTTTGTTTTGGGCTTTTCGGGTTCGACGGGCATCACCGGTTCAACTTTCTTCGGTGCAGCTGCCGACAATTTTGGCGCTGGTGGCGGCCAAGTCACTTCGCCTTGATGGGTCGCAGTCAAACCTCGCACAACTTCATTGTCCATATCGATTTGCAAAATCCCATCTTTTTCCGGACACATTTCGGTCAATAAATGACGTAAGTTGGTTCCGTACATCTGACTGGCTTGGGTGGATAGTCGGCTGGGAAGATCGGTATAACCAATGATTTGAACGCCATCGACTTCGACAATTTCGCCCGCTTTTGTCAGCTTGCAATTGCCGCCTTGTTCTGCAGCGAGATCGACGATGACGCTGCCATTCTTCATAGCGCTGACCATTTCCTTGGTAATCAGCTCTGGTGCCGGTCTTCCAGGGATCAAAGCGGTGGTGATGATGATGTCAACTTCCTTGGCCTGCTCCAAAAACAAGGCCATTTCAGCTTGGATAAACTCATCACTCATGACCTTGGCATAACCGCCTTCACCGCTACCATCTTCGGCAAAATCCAATTCTAAAAATTCGGCGCCCATGCTCTCTACTTGTTCTTTAACTTCTAAGCGCGTATCAAAAGCGCGCACCACCGCACCCATGCTGTTGGCAACGCCGATCGCGGCTAAACCCGCAACACCCACACCAATGACCATCACCTTAGCGGGCTGAACCTTGCCTGCTGCTGTGATTTGTCCCGCAAAAAAGCGATTAAAATTGTGCGCCGCTTCAAGGACCGCCCTATAACCAGAAATGTTGGCCATTGAGCTTCGAGCGTCTAATTTTTGAGCGCGTGAAATTCTGGGCACATTGTCCATGGCCAAGGTGGTGACCTTTTTATCGGCTAAGGTTTTCAACAATTCTGGATTGAGTGATGGCCAAACGAAGGAGGCGAATATTTTATTTTCCGCTAATAAATCTGTCTCGTCGCACTTTAACGTTGGATGATGTCCTAACTCACCAATCTTGAGGATGATGTCATTCTCTTGCCATAAGGCTTTGGTGTCTTTATTGATTGAGGCACCTGCCGCTTCGTAATCAGCGTCGATGAAATTTGCGCTTTTGCCAGCGAGGGATTCAACCTGAACTTCAAAGCCTAATTTGATCAGTTGACCCGTCACTTCAGGCGTGACAGCGACCCTTTTTTCGCCAGCATTGATCTCTTTTGGAATACCAATTTTCATAATATCTTTTCCCATTTCTGTTTAAAATGAAGCAAACGTTGTCCTAAATTCCTCTGCGCGACAGTGGAAATCGTACTAGTGTGATTAGAACTTGTTCGCTTCAACCTTACGACTATTTGTGGCAAGGTTTTTTCCATTGATGAAATTTCTCCATATTTTACCAATAAGCCCGTTTTTATATCGGTGATATGCTTAGAATTTTTTCATACATCTCATTGACCAGATCATTTTAATTCATACGGTTTTTAAAATTTAATTGGCAATAAGAAGGTGCGCTTAGAGTCAAGTTGGCTGACTTTAAAACAAATATGCACAATGTAAAACCTAAAATACTGGGCTGAATGCTAATGACCCTATGACGTATTTGGATTCAATCCTTAGAGCACTTGGTTAGGACATTCGCCTCTTCATTTGAGCGGGTCTTAAACAATGAAACACGATTTTGGACGTATAACTGGTTAGCATTAATCGTGGCAGAAGTTCATACTGTCACACTTTCTTAGTTTAAGGTATAAACAAAATGAAAAAACCAGCTGGAGAGAAAAATGAAAGCGGTATTAGAACCCCTGTCAATTTAAGTAGCCCGCTTCATACCCAATGTTAGGGATTTTGATCATTGAATAATTTCCTTCATCAAAATGAGTGAACTGCTCTAAAGCTCATAATTTTCAAACTTTTATGAGACTTGATTTTAGAATGTTATAATTCTTGAGGTCATTTTTCGCAAAAAACTGATACACTAAGCTTAAATTTACTCAAACAAGGAGTTTATATATGATTAAAACAAAAGCCATTTTGGCATTAGTTCTATGCCTGGCGACCTCTTACAGCTATGCGAACAACAACAATCACACTGGGCCCTTTGTTAGCATCTCTCCCTATGTTTTCCCTTCACTTACACGTAATATTAGTGGTAATAACACGAGCAACTCTCAAAATGGGCGACTAGACTCAGTCCCTGTTACTTTCAAAGCAGGATATCAGTTTGAAAATATTCGTCTATTTGGATCACATATAGAAAACGTTTCTTCCGGTGTCGTCGCTGACGTCGATTTTTCGTTTATTGGTGTGGATTATATTTCTGATGGCGGATTTATCGTTGGACTTGGGGCAGGCGTTGGGGCTTATCGCGAAAAACCTTCTGCTATTTCAATCAGTAACTCAGGCAATACAGCAACGCATTTTAACATTGGATTTGCTGAGTTAAACAAAGGACTCCAGTGGAGCATTATGTACTCAGGCAGTAGTTTTGCTTTTACTCATCAGTTTGTTTCTGGTGGAGTCACCACTCCAATTAGTGCTACCATAGGATTTAGTGGCATTACCTTTGAGATAGGTTACGGCTTTTAATACCTGATTCAGAATCTTGGAAGAACTTCAATCACAGGTTGTCTAAGCATTTGGATCGTCTGTTTATGATCTTAAGTGTTGATGGGCGTTATAGGACTTCTCAATTTGCTTAAAGATGGCAAATATAACCACGCTCATAGCCAAATAAATCACCCCTGCCGCCACTAATATATCTATGGTGGCTAAATTTCGCGCAATGATGGTTCGTGCCATGCCCATTAAATCCAGTAAGGTTATGGTGCTCGCCAAGGCGGTTCCTTTGAGCAGTAAGATCACCTCATTACTGTAGGCTGGCAACATGATGCCAAAAGCGCGCGGAAACAATATATTTTTATACATGGCAAACTTAGAAAAGCCTAAGGCAACACAGGCTTCCACCTCGCCCTTTGGAATACTACCTAAGGCCCCTCGTAGAATTTCAGCAATATAAGCCGAAGTATTCAAACTGAAGGCAATAATGGCGCACCAATACGCTTCTCTAAGAATGGGCCATAAAAAACTATCGCGCACCACTTCAAACTGAGAAGCACCGTAGTAAATCAAAAAAATTTGAACCAGCAAAGGCGTGCCGCGAAAGAAGAATATGTAGGCGTAGGGCAAGGCCATAATATACTTGTTTTTTGAACGCCGCAATAGCCCGATAGGAATGGCCAAAACGATACCAATCAGCGAACTAACGACCAGCAATTCTAAGGTAGTTAAGGACGCTTCCAGCAACGCTGGAAAGTTATCGATCATGTTTTGAAATTTAAGTTCCATCAGCTGACCGCCATGCCTCTATTGGCTCTTTTTTCTAAATAGTGGAGCGCCACCATCGAAATGATTGTTAAACTTAAATAGATCAAGGCCGCAAACATATAAAAGGTGAAGGGTTCTTTGGTAAATCCCACCGCCAATTTTGATTTTTGCATCAGTTCGTTCAAACCAATAACCGAAACCAGGGCCGTATCTTTTAATAAAACCAAAAACAAATTGCCCAGTCCTGGAATCGCCAATCGCCAAATCTGCGGAATGATAATGCGCTGATAACACTGGAGTTTGGACATGCCCAAAGCCATTGACACCTCCGTTTGACCTTTGGCGATGGCAAGCAATGCCCCTCGAAAAACTTCGCTGGCATAAGCCCCAAAAATCAAGCCTAATGCAAACATACCCGTGAACAACGGATTCAAATCAATGGGTTCATCAAAGCCCAATACGTCGTTGGCAATAATACCAATGACAATTTCTGCACTATAGTAAATCAGCAATATGGTCAATAATTCGGGTAGTCCCCTGAATATGCTGGTATATGCGGTGCTGATTGATTGAAGAATTTTTGAATGCGAGGATTTCGCCAATGCGCTCAATATCCCCATCGTCAAGCCCCAGACCATAGCACCGGCAGCCACTTGTAAGGTCACAAGGGTGCCCAGCATTAACTGGTAGCCGAATCCGTGTAACTCAATCACTGTATACTGAAGATGGTTTTAAGTAAACGCCAGAAATATTTAATTTCTGGCGTTTGATTTAACGAGTGATCTCAATAAATTGAGAAGGGGAAGTATTTTGCATTGATTTTTTCATAGGTGCCATTATTAACAATGGCCGTCAATGCAGCATTAATTTTCTCGCGCAGATCGTCGCCTTTACGAACGGCAATGCCGATTTTGTCGTCTTTTGCGAAAGCTTCGCCGACGAATTCAAAATCCTTACCGTCTTTGGACTTCAACCAATTATAAGTTGGCAATTCATCAGACAATGCGCCATCTAACCGACCTGAAATCAGATCCAAATAGACATTGTCTTGGGTGTCGTACAACTTAACATTGACGAAATCACCGTAATGCTTTTCTAAATAAGCACTCGCGACCGTCGAACGCTGAGCACCAATGTTTTTGCCTTTCAATCCTGTTTTCGATAAGGTTAGATCTTTTTTCTTTTTACCCATAAAACGTAAACCACCGCTGTAGTACGAATTGGTAAAATCAACCTGTTTTAAACGTTCTTCTGTGATTGACATGCTGGCGACGATGGCATCAAATTTTTTCAGCTTTAATGCGGGAATCAATCCGTCCCAATCTTGAATGACGATCTCACAGTCCACTTTCATCTCAGCGCAAAGTGCTTTAGCAATATCCACATCAAAACCTCTGGCTTCGCCTGAAGCATCAACGAAATTAAAAGGCGCCCAAGCCCCTTCGGTTGCAAATTTAATGGTCTTAGCAAAAGTGATACTGCTGAATGCTGTTAGCATCAAAACAGCCAATGTTGCAATAAATAATTTTTTCATAGTAATGTCCTTTTAATGATTGAAAATAAGCAAGATGATGCCCTCAATGTGCCTACACAAAGGAGCTATTCATCAATGTAACGACATAGATTTTAATACAATTGGTCGGATTAAGTGATTAAAAAACGGTTGCCCATAATGAACTCTGCAACACTTTGAGCGCTTTTTGGCCGATTAGGCTTCGTATTCGCGCGACAAAAATTGCTTAAGCCTTGGCGAATCAGCTTGATTGAAAATATACTCTGGTGCACCCTCTGCCTCAACCAATCCTTGGTGTAAAAAGATCATCTTGCTCGAAACTTCTCGTGCAAAAGCCATTTCGTGAGTGACCACCAACATGGTGCGTTTTTCATCGGCCAACGACTTCATGGTCGATAATACCTCATCCACCAATTCAGGGTCTAAGGATGAGGTCGGCTCATCAAACAATAAAATTTCAGGGTCCATAGCCAAAGCTCTGGCAATTGCAACACGTTGTTGCTGCCCACCTGACAACTGGCTTGGGTAATAATCTCGGCGTTCAAACAACCCCACTTTGTGCAATAAATCGTCACTTTTTTCTATGGCCATCTCTTTTGACTGTTTCAAAACCTTGGTGGGGGCTTCAATGAGATTCTCAATGACTGTCTTGTGTGGCCAAAGGTTAAAGCTTTGGAAAACAAAGCCGATTTTTTCGCGCATGGCTCTCAATTGTTTGATGGAAGTCGCTTGTAAATCGCCCTGCTTGTCAGCGGCCATCTGTAGTGTTTCACCAAAAACGCGGATTTCACCCTGACTGGGATTTTCCAATAAATTAATGCACCTCAACAGCGTGCTCTTGCCAGAGCCACTGGCGCCTATGATTGAAATCACATCGCCTTCATAGGCTTTTAATGAAACTCCTTTAATAATGGATAGATCGCCAAAACTTTTATGGATGTTGACCAGCTCTAAAGCAATGGGTTTATCAATGTCTGTTGTACTCATAGTATTTATTTCCTTGCAAATGATTTCAATGCGTCCCCTGTTAAGCGATAAACGGTCCATTCATCCTGTGGTTTGGCGCCTATGGATTCATAAAAATCAATGGCCAAACGATTCCAATTTAGAACGCTCCACTCCAATCGACCACAATTATTTTGAACGGCAATGGTCGCTAAGGATTTTAACAGTTTGTTGCCCGCGCCGATTTTACGATGCTCAGGTTGCACGTATAAATCCTCAAGATAAATGCCGTTCTGACCCAACCACGTTGAATAATTATAAAAATAGACCGCAAAACCAATGGCTTGACCTGCCAATTCACAAATCAAGGCCTCAACCCGAACAGGCGGGGTAAACAAAATTTGCTTGATCGACTCAACCGTATTCACAACCGCATTCGGTTCTTTTTCATATTCTGCCAATGCTTGAACGAATTGCAAAATTAACGGCGCATCGTCAATGACAGCTGGACGAATAATGATTTTTTCAGGGTTCATGAATTATCATTATAAAAGAAGCATTTACAGAAAAACGTTTTTTCTCAATCAAAGCCTTATCTTAAACTTGCTTTGGTCGGGTGGTTGGCCATTCGATTTCCAAATAGATGCAGATGCAAAAATGATAGAATGTACGTATGAAAATTAATCAAAATAATGATTATTTGCAATTTAGACAATATAGACACCTTCATAGATAAACCCATTAATATAATGACAATTGGTGATTTGTAACAAATTTATGGACATCATCAAGTGTGAGGGGAAAACCATGATAGAAATCGTTGATAACGCACCAAAATATTATGAATTTATAAGATTGCTACGCAATGACCCACGAGTAGTGAGTGCTTTCATAGATCCCATATACATCACTGAACAACAACAGCAACAATACATGCAGAAGAACGCCAACATTTATCTTGTGGCACTGTTCGACAAAAAACCCGCAGGATATGCTAGCTCAAATAACAATGACATTGCTATTTGTGTGCATCCAGATTATCAACAAAAAGGCATTGGAAAAGCACTCATAAAAGCGTTGATGATTCGGTTCCCAAATTCCTACGCTAAGATAAAAATTGGAAACGAAGCAAGCAAAGAATTGTTTGAAAGTTGTGGCTTTAAGTTGAAATACTGGATCATGGAGCAATGAGATAATCTTTCTCTGGCTTGTGAGGACTCAGCTAACAGTCTTGGTGCGATAGGCCTTAGGTTGAAGGGGGACGTACGATAAAATCATACGGCTTGACACCAAATTTCTAAGCCAATCTTATTGGCGCTAATCATATATCATAAAGGTTTCCAATGAGACTTTACCATTCAGCTTTGATGACAAAAACTGATGACTTCATAGCAGACAAATGCATTTAACGGATACTTTTTTAACCACCTTAGCCATTGATAGTGATCAAGCGACTAAAGATTTCTTGAACAATGCTTTGACTCAATGCATATGGCAAAAACAATTTGCCGTGGCCATACCCAATGCATCAATGCACAAAAATTTAGCGAGGCTGCCCTTTGTTCAAACCTCAGCTGATTGCAATCTGTCTCAATCCACGCTCTGGGTGATCGATGACAATCACCTCATTCCTATTCGTTATTGGCGTGATAAAGCCACCCTTCTAAAGCATTTGAAGCAAAAAACCCACTTCGATGACCATACAGATTTTCCCATCAGTCCACGGGTCGATACCCAACAACAGCAAGCCATTGAACAGGCTCTCAGCCATGGATTTACTCTAATCAATGGCGAACCTGGCACGGGGAAAACGACCATAGCCACTGAAATTGTTTTCAGCTTAATCAAAAAAAATCCACAAGCGCAAATTGCCATCTGTGCCCCCACTGCCAAAGCGACGCGGCGGTTGGAGTCTATGCTGGCACAAATTTCT
The DNA here is from genome assembly GCA_965277775.1 of Gammaproteobacteria bacterium. Taxonomy (GTDB): domain Bacteria; phylum Pseudomonadota; class Gammaproteobacteria; order CAKMZV01; family CAKMZV01. Next base: position 1,140,204 of record OZ255843.1, read on the forward strand.
GGATTGAATGACAACAATATCCAAATCAACACGGTCCACGGACTGATGAAAATCAATCCCTCCGTTTACAGCAACAAAAAACCTTTTCTGCCTTTTGACTTACTCATCGTGGACGAAGTCTCGATGTTGTCATTAGAGTTGGCGGCTCAGCTGATGCGTGCCAGTCAATACGTCAAAAATATGGTTTGGTTGGGTGATGCCAATCAATTGCCCAGCATCGATGTCGGACAAGTCATTGAAATCATCAATGAAGCAACCCCACACAATGTCTGTGTACTAAACGTTCAGTATCGATTTTCAAAACAAACGATCATCAATCAATTGGCGCGCAGTTGTTTGGAACGAAATATTGCGCACTTTAAATCGCTCTTGCACGAAGAGACTTGGATTGAGGACAGTCAACAGGCGTGGGAGGCGCTCACTCAGAAAGCATCTGACAACGTGCAAAAATGGGCAGAACTGGTTGATAAATCAGACTTTCAAGCGCTCATAAACTGCCACCGTGACTTTGTCATCCTAAACCCCCAACGCGTTGGCTTGACTGGCTTAGAGGCCATCAATAAAAATTTTACTGAACGATTTAGCGCTTTTGGCGTTCGCCCAATCATCGTGCGTCAAAACACCGCACATTGGTCTAATGGCGACATGGGATTTGCCGTACAACAAGCTGGCCGAACTCGTTACTATTTCAACAATGCCAATCATTGCGTTCAGTGTTACGACCATTGTCCCGTTTTAGTGGATGACGCATGGGTCCTCAGTGTTCACCAAGCACAGGGTTCTGAGTTTGAAGAAGTCTGGCTTTGGGCAACCTCTGACATGAATGAAAATTTACTAAACCACAAAATGCTTTATACGACCATCACACGGAGTAAAACCAAAGTCAAAATACTGGTACCCTCCGACACCTTAGATCTGTTTTTTAAAGTGACACCAAACACCGAGATTGCGCAGAGCAATGCCCCTTAATTGATTTTTATGGATAAAGAATTTTGGTTGCAGCGATGGCAAAATAAACAGCTTGGATTCCAATTGGATCATGCGCACCCGCTGCTGGTTGAACATTGGATGCCATTGATTGGCGCCACCAGCAAAATTTCAGTCCCGCTTTGTGGCAAAGCGCCTTGCCTTCATTTTCTCCGCCAGTTAGAAACGCAGGTTCATGGTTTTGAAATCAGCCAAGTGGCCACCCAAGCGTTTTTTGCTGAGGCCAAACTGGTGCCCAAAATCCACCATAATGAACTGGGTTACACCGCAAGCTATGACAATTTCACCTTACATTGTGGGGACTACTTTGCCCAATCGGAACAAGGGTTTGATGCGTTTTATGACCGCGCTGGGTTGATTGCTTTGCCGCCTGAAATGCGCCCCAAATATGTTCAAGCATTGGCCCGATCATTGACCGATAACGCCCACGGTTTACTCATTACATTGGAGCATAATAGTGAAAAAAACCCACCCTTCTCGATCTCAGTGGCCGATGTTTGTGCCTTATACAAAGCTGAATTTGAGGTGGAGCACATCGAGAGCCACGCAGAAAAAAATGTGCCTGGTGGCATAGGCGAAGAACATTTGCTGCGCTTGAGAAAAAAGCCATGCAATCGGTCATAGCTTTGCCTTTACAATGACCCAATGGTGGTTGTAACGCTCATAACAACGACCACATTCAATGAGTCTTAACCACACAACAACTATTAAAAGGTATTAAATTGATTAGATTATCCGACTATAAAAGTTACGGCTGGCGTTTAGAACAGGTCCACTTAGATTTTGCCCTTTTTGACGATTACGCCACCGTCGATTCACAGTTACAACTGCATCGATTGAAAGCGGATGCGCCCTTATTTCTCAATGGCGAATCCATTGAACTGGTTTGCATACAAGCCAATGGCATTGAACTTCATGCCGATGAATACCGACTCAATGAGCACGGACTGACGCTGCTCAACCCAACTGACGACCTCAATTTGCGCATTCAAGTCAAAATAAAGCCCGATGAAAATACCCAGCTTCAAGGTTTGTATCGCTCGCACGGTCTATACTGTACGCAATGCGAGGCGCAAGGGTTTAGGCGCATCACATTCTTCCCAGACCGACCCGATGTGCTGTCCCAATATACAGTCAGAATTGAAGCCGATCAGGCAGCCAACCCCGTCTTGTTGAGTAACGGCGATTGCATAGAGCAAGGCCCATGTGACAACCAGCGTCATTATGTCGTTTACCACGACCCGCACCCCAAACCTTGCTACTTATTCGCCATGGTTGCAGGTCAACTCGAAGCAAAATTTGATACTTTTACAACGGCTGAGGGACGTACGGTTCAATGTGGCATTTATGCCGAGCCGCACAATATTGATAAATGTGATTTTGCACTTATTGCGCTTAAAAAATCCATGGCTTGGGATGAGCAACGTTTTCAGCTGAGTTATGATTTGGATGAATTTAACATCGTTGCCGTGGATCACTTTAATGCGGGCGCAATGGAAAATAAAGGTCTGAATGTATTCAATGCCAAATTGGTTTTTGCCTCGCCTGAGCTGGCAACGGACTTGGATTATGAACGCATTGAATCGGTTATTGCCCACGAATACTTCCACAACTGGACAGGCAATCGCGTCACGTGTAGAGACTGGTTTCAACTGACCCTCAAAGAAGGGCTAACCGTTTTTCGCGACCAAGAATTCACCCGCGATTTACGAGATGGGGTGTGCAAAAGAATTGAAGATGCTCAGCTCATTTTGGAATATCAGTTTGCCGAAGACAGCGGCGCATTGTCTCACCCCATACAACCCAAAGCCTATGAGGAAGTCAATAATTTCTATACCCTCACGGTTTATGAGAAAGGGGCAGAAGTCATTCGCATTTACCAAACGCTTCTGGGCAAAGCTGGGTTCGCCAAAGGGTTGCAGCACTATCTTCAAAAAAACGATGGCACAGGTGCAACCGTGGCTGATTTTTGGCAAGCCATGGGCGAGGCAAATGATCGAGATTTATCCTTTCTACAACCCTGGTATGATGTGGCTGGAACCCCAGAATTATTTATCAATACCCACTGGGATGACCAAGGCTTTCACATTCATTTGCGCCAACAGTCTGGTACGGGTGCATTGTTACCCATCCCATTTAAATATGGCGTGATTGACCAAGATGGCGGTATTGTTCAACCAGACAGCCTCTACTTATTGGACAGTGAATCCATCACACTCCACGTGCCACAAGCCCCCAAAGGCAGTGTGTTATCGCCCTTGCGTGACTTTTCCGCCCCTGTTCGATTGCGTTGGGATGTCGCTCATTCAGACCAATTAAAATTAGCCCAATACGATGGCAACGCCTTTAATCGATGGTTTGCCATGCAGCAGCTATACAGTATGGTTTTACTCGACAAACTCACCATTGAACCGGTGATAGAAGTGTTAAGACATAACTTATCCGACCCCACGCTCTCACCCCGACTACGCAGTTATTTTTTACGTTTGCCCCGTATCACGGCCATGTTGTCAAACCATGGTCAAAACATTGATGACCTGTGTCAGCGTCATCTTAAATTGGCTGAAGAGATAGGACAACAGTTACAAGCGACATTACTCGAACACTATCAACAGCTGGGCCCTGCTGTGAATGAACCTTATGCGCCCAATCCTGAACAAATTGGTTTAAGAGCGCTCAAAAATCAATGCCTGCATTACTTGACGGTTACCGACCCAAGCCATGCCAGTCAACAATTTGATCAAGCCAACAACATGAGCGATCGAATGGCCGCCATTGTGTCTGTACTCATGCGTCCCAAACCCCAATGCCTGAGACGGGAAGCATTATTAAAAGACTTCTATGAAATGCACAAGGATGAGCCTCTGATGCTGGATAAATGGTTTGCGTTATCCGTGAGCCCACCCATAAAAAGCAGTCTGGCTGTTGCTGAAAATTTGTTGAATCACCCTGATTTTGATTGGTTGCTGCCCAATCGAGTGCGTGCGGTGCTTGGCACACTGATGCAAAACCCGCACGCCTTTCATCAAGCCCAAGGCTATGAACTAGTCGTTAAGGCCTTACAGAAGGTTGATGCGCTTAATCCGCAGCTGGCTGCTCGTCTATATGGTCAGTTTGATGGCATCCAATACTTACCTAATTCCTATAAAAACGCCGCCAAAGCTTGCTTACAGAGCGCCTTAGATGAGGCTTGTTCGATTAATAGTCGCGAGCTCATTGAAAAAATCATTCGCCAATGTTAATGCCATTGAATACGCGGGCGAAAAAAAACCGCTGAGGCCAAACACACTCAGCGGTTCAAGAGGTCAATGACTGATTACCAGCTTAACGAGCCGCCCGATTGATATTCAGTGACTCGTGTTTCAAAGAAATTTTTCTCTTTTTTAAGATCCATGGCTTCACTCATCCATGGCATAGGATTGGTCGCTCCGACAAATTGCTCAGGCAAATTCAATTGCTTACAACGCCTATTGGCAACATATTGTAAATATTCTTGGATGATGTCTGCATTCAAGCCCAGCATGCCATTGGGCATGGTGTCTTGCGCGTACTTCACTTCTAAATCAATGGCCTCGTGTAGCATGGTTAAAATGCGCTGTTCAAACGCCTCATCCCACAACCCCACATTCTCATTGCGGATTTGATTGATGGCATCAATACCAAAATTAAAATGGACCGACTCATCGCGCATAATGTACTGATACTGCTCAGCAATGCCCATCATTTTATTGCGCCGACCCAATGACAATACTTGAGCAAATCCAGTGTAAAACCATAAGGACTCCATGCACACGTACAAGGCAAACAAATTACAGACAAAACGCCGTTTGTTTTCTAAAGTGTTGGGCATGAAATGACCTTCTTCTAAAGCCTTTGTATGCTCTAACGCCCACGCCGCTTTGTCATGTACTGATGGAATTTCCATGTACATATTAAAAATTTCACCATCATCCAATCCCAAGCTCTCAACAATGTATTGAAAAGTGTGGGTGTGAATGGCTTCTTCAAACGCTTGGCGCAATAGGAACTGACGACATTCTGGATTGCTCAAATGGCGATAAACAGAGAAGATAATGTTGTTGGCCACCAACGACTCGCTAGATGCAAAAAAGCCCAAATTGCGCTTGAGCATGAGACGCTCATCATCGGTTAAACCATTAGGGTCGCGCCACGTTTCAATATCTTTGGTCATGGGCACTTCGGTTGGCATCCAATGATTTGCACAGCCCGTTAAATAGCTTTCCCACGCCCAATGATACTTTATGGGTACCAATTGATTAACATCTGCCCGCGAATTCAACATGGATTTATCGTCCACGCGCACGCGCGAACTCTTTGCCCCTTCAACCGGTTTGGCCACAGACAAACTTTCATGAGCCGATTGTTCTAATACAATTTCTTTCGGTGCTTCTGATTCTTGGGGCTTCGCCCAATGATCATTTTTGAATTCTTGTAAAATGAGATCGACTAATGGATCGCTGTCTGTATCGATTTTTTGAGCATCACCCATGGAAGGCTGATTCTGTTCATTCAGCTCATTTTGTAAGAATGGGTCAATCTTTGACTCTTCTAGATTTATTTCTAATGGGTTGTCCCAGTCTTTCATTTTAACCTCTTTGCCGAATTTTAATTATTGACACGCTTCACATTCTGGATCGAGAATGCTACAGACTTTGGGTGACTCATTCGTTTCTGAAAGTGTGACCCCACTTGAATGACTGCTTTTGTCTAAAGTGCTCTTCTCCACAGAAGAAGCGCCCAGTGAACGCAAATAGTACGTTGTTTTCAGGCCTTTTATCCACGCCAGCTTATAGATATTATCTAACTTTGTGCCCGAAGGTTCGGCCAAATATAAATTTAATGATTGGGCTTGATCGATCCATTTTTGACGACGAGAGGCGCATTCAATCAACCAACCGGCATCTATTTCAAATGCCGTCAAATAGAGCGCTTTTATGTCTTTGGGTACGCGTTCAATTTCACCGAGATCACCATCATAATACTTAAGATCATTCACCATCGATTTGTCCCAAAGTCCATGATTCTTTAAGGCTTCGACCATCATGGGATTGACCACAGTGAAATCACCAGATAAATTTGCCTTCACATAAAGGTTCTTATAAGTCGGCTCTATGGACTGGCTCACACCACAGATATTTGCAATGGTTGCTGTCGGCGCAATGGCCATGGTGTTGGAGTTTCGCATGCCGTGCGTCTTAACCTTTTGCCGTAAAGCTTCCCAATCCAACGTTTGGCTCTCATCTTGTTTTAAATAACCGTCACGCGATTGCCTCAACTGAGCAATGGAATCTATGGGCAATACGCCTTTAGACCACAATGAACCCTCAAATGATTCATATTTGCCGCGTTCTTTTGCCAAATCATTTGAAGCTTGAATGGCATAATAGCTGATGGCCTCCATCGAGCGATCGGCAAATTCAATGGCCTCATTACTGGCGTACGAGTGACCCAGCTTGTACAACGCATCTTGGAAACCCATCAGGCCAATGCCCACAGGGCGATGGCGTAAATTAGAGACTTCAGCTTTTTTAACGCTGTAATAGTTATACTCAATCACATTGTCTAACATCCGCATCGCCGTATTTATGGTCCGCTCTAATTTATGCAAATCAAGCGTTCCTTCGTCCGTGATGTGTTGGACCAAATTAACGCTGCCTAAATTACAAACAGCGATCTCTTCTTCATTGGTGTTCAGGGTGATTTCAGTACACAGATTTGAACAGTGAACCACCCCTTTGTGTTGCTGGGGTGAACGCAAATTACAAGGGTCTTTAAAAGTGATCCATGGGTGACCTGTTTCATACAACATGGTCAGCATCCGCCGCCATAAATCTTGGGCATTGACGGTTTTACTTTGGATTTTGCCTTGCTCAGCCAAGGCCTCATACGCTTCATACTGGGTTTCAAACGCTTTGCCATAAAGATCGTGTAAATCAGGGACTTCATTGGGTGAAAACAACGTCCAATCTGCCTCTTTGGCCACGCGCTTCATGAATAAATCTGGCACCCAGTTGGCCGTATTCATATCGTGCGTGCGACGGCGATCATCACCGGTGTTTTTTCTGAGCTCTAAAAACTCTTCAATATCCAAATGCCATGTTTCCAAATAAGCACAAACCGCACCCTTACGCTTACCGCCTTGATTGACCGCCACAGCGGTATCATTGGCGACTTTAAGAAAGGGCACCACCCCTTGCGATTTGCCATTGGTCCCTTTAATACGAGAACCCATTGCACGAACTTGCGTCCAGTCATTGCCCAAACCACCCGCAAATTTTGATAATAATGCATTTTCTTTGACGCCTTCATAAATTTGATCCAAATCATCGGCAATGGTCGTGAGATAACACGAGGACAGTTGTGGACGCAAAGTTCCAGAGTTAAATAAGGTGGGCGTTGAACTCATAAAATCAAATGAGGACAGTAACTGATAAAACCGAATGGCGCTTTCTGTTTTATTTTGTTCATGCAATGCCAATCCCATGGCCACCCGCATGAAAAACGTTTGTGGCAATTCGATGCGATTGTCCGCATGGTGAATAAAATAGCGGTCGTATAAGGTTTGAATGCCCAAATAATTAAATTGCAAATCTCGTTCTGGTTGGAACGCTTTGCTGATTTGATCTATGTCAAAATCACTGGCCAAACGCTCATCAATCAAACCATGCTCAATACCTCTGGCAAGATACAACGAAAAACTGTCTTGATAGTAGTGTGGCATTTCAGCCTGAGTTGCAAGAACGCTCTTGCCATACAATCCGCTAAGCACCTCGCGACGAATGTCGTCCAACAATAAACGCGCTGCAACGAAAGCATAGTTTGGTTCTGCTTCAATCAAGGTTCGAGCACTCATCACCATGGCTGGATTGATGTCCCGCTCAGACATTCTTGAATAAACGCTTCTCATGGTCTCATCGATAACTTTCTGTGTGTTCACATCGGGCAAACCTTGACACGCTTCGTTGACGACTTCATGAATGCGTTCAATGTTTAAAGGTTGCTCTGTGCCATCAGCCATTTGCACAATAATGTTGGGTTTGGTAACCTTATGCTGGGCAGCATTTTTCTTGGCTCTATCAGCAGCTCTTTGTTCACGGTAAAGCACATAGGCCCGAGCAATCTTCGGTTCGCCATGGCGCATCAAAGCCAATTCTACTTGATCTTGGATGTCTTCAATATTGATGGGGGTGCCCGCCGCCACTCGACGCGTGACTGCCGCACAGACCTTATGCGTAAGATCGATGATAACGGCTCTCGTGCTTTGTGCCGATTCCATATCTTCGCCGATTGTCGCCTTGTACGCTTTGGCAATGGCAACGACAATTTTATTGGGATCAAAGGAGGTGATTTCGCCGTTTCTACGCAATACATTGTATTGAGAATGGGCTGACAAAGGCTGTGAAATGTCAATTTCTTGGGTGTTTTGAGTAATTTGTATCACAACTTCTCCTTGGTCATAAACAGATTCAAATAAACGATTTGCGCCTTTTCCTTACCCAGAGATCACAACTTCTCCATGGTCATAATCAGATTCAAATACTTACGTTTTTTGGAGGATATTATAGATCAAGTGTCTTCCTCCCGTGACTGGAAAAACCACCCAAAATATAAATAAAAATTAAAGTCTATACAGAACAATAACATACGCAAACTAACCACCATTTTCTCTACCCAAAAAACAGATATTTTGAGGTTAATTGCAATTCAATTTGTAATGCACGACTACGCTAAAGCCTTGTTCCATCTGGTTTTTTAGCCGCTACACTGCGACTGAGCGCGCCAACCATTGATCGAGTCCTACGGTCTTTGGCGATAGTCAAAATGTTCAGGTTTTAAAGGGTTGTTTTGTATGAAATGGCTATAAAAATACCACCCTAAAACAAGTGAATGCCTTATGTCAAATTTCGAGAGTCCATTCATTCTGATAAGCACAAAGCCGTTCATTGCTTTTTGATTAAGCGTAAAAGGAATATTATCTTGCATCACACCCTATAGCAAGCCTCTTCAAACTTGTATGTATGCTTTTTGCTACTAAGTTTGCGGTTGTTGTTTCTTTGCCTCTTTGGTTTGCTTGGCTTGTGTTTAGTTTGGCTCTTAATCTGCTTTGTCTCTTTTGTCTCATTAGGTAACTGTAAATCTTCATGGCTTTTACTAATACATCCCCGATCCATGATGAAAAGGATAACATAGGGCTGCTGAATGTTAATCCACCGATTGTCACCATATAAATGCCCATAATTTAAGGCTTTGAGTGGTGAAAAAGAGAGAATTTTGCACAGCAGAAAACAGCTCAATAATAACGGCAGATTTCCGCATAATTTTCTAACTTTTGTTTTATGGTTTTTTGGGGAAGTATGTTGGTTCACTTTACACCCCAACAAGCCAAATTTGGTTAATATTTGCTGTGTGGTATGTATGCTACTTGGTGCTAATGTGTATTCCTTATAGCGTGAGTGTGTATGCGGGTTACATACCCAGTGGCTCTGTATGTGTATGGAATACACACTTTGTAAAATGCTTATATGCTTTCTAAAAGAGGTATCAGCTTTGGCAGTAAAACTCCCAAAAGCGGTAGAGGATTCACCCTTAAGGGTATTTTGATAAAAATACAGCAAAACCCTAATATGCTTTGGTATTTTTGTCTGCATGAGCTTAAAATTAGCGTTATGGTTGAATTCCTGAGATATGGAAGAACTGCTTGCCTTGTTTGGGTTATTGCCGTAACCCACAAGGCTTTTTTTATGGAAGGCTTTAACCATTGTTGCCCTCCTTGCTTGATTGCGTTTTTTGCTCAAGCCAAGCATTGATTTTGTTTGCCTCCCAGCCAATTGCTCGATCGCTCAACTTTAGAGGCTTTGGAAATACCCCTTTTTCCATAAGTTGATTAATACGGCTAAGGGATACCGGGATGAGGTCTTTTAATTCAGACCAGCGGTTTATCTTCGTTGTCATAAATACTCCTAATAAAATGTTATTAAACGTATTTATACCCGGCGTATAGCCATTCGTACAGGTGAGAAATCAGGGGTAAAAAATCACCCCTTATAAATATTGACTCTCTCTAAAACTTTATTTTCGACGCGTATCTATCGTCTTGATTTTTTGGTTGGCTTGTTTGATGTAACTATTTATGGTTTCATCATCATTTACGCCTTTATAGGTGCTTGGGGTTTCTATGCTGGTTAATTTTCCCCGCACCAAGAAAGAACAAAGTTTCTTTGTACTGGTTGGCTCTATACCTAAATTCTTGCACCGTATTAAAAGGAAAGTGATAAAGTGAATTTCAGGCTGTGGATTATTGTCTCTGGTCTTTCTTTGCTCAAGAAATCCATCAATAGATACTTGAAAATCGTATTGGTCATTTTTACCTTTAGATAAATGACCACTATTTCTCAGGATATTGGCTATAGCTTGTTGAACTGCTTTGACAAGCTCGTGTTTTGTGAGGATAGCAAAAGATTCTCTAAATTCGTCTGAATCGGGTGTGCTTTGACAATATCGCTCGAAATCGCCGACATCATCCGTTTCCACCCTCAATATATCCTTGATGCCTTTTAGAGCTTTATCAACGCTTTGTTCAATTTTTAACGCTTCTTTTTGCTCGAAATAGGTTTGACTATCAGCTGTGATAAGCTCGGCTAGTTTTTGCAACTTGGATTTGTCGTTTTCTTCTGGAAAAAATGGTTGAAGCTCATCCTCCCTAACTATTATTGAACTTATTTTTTCCACTCTATATGTCCGTTAAAGTCATGCTGATCAAAAATGTTTAGCACATCTTCACAAAACTTCATAGTTTCAATATTGTTTTCTAGTTTTGCCAGTTCATATAATCTAATGAACATCTTTTTGCCCGTTTCTGTTTGCTTCAGCGTCTTTTTTAGGAAGTTATGTTTAGCGCACAACGTTTGACCATTTTCTATTGTTGCTTTACCTCCATACTGTTTGGGCTTAATGTGGTCAACATGTAATTCAACACCATTGTTTGTACTTGCACCGCAAATTACACACTTATATCCATCTCGCTTTTTAATAATTTGTTTTTGGGCTTCTGTAAAATCTTCTAACTCTTTTTTTGTAACTGATAAGGGCTCATATCGGTAAACGCCTTTACTTTTTTTTATTAAAAACCCCTCTTGAGATAATTTTCTAATACCTCTGTCAGGGTCTCTGAATACTTCGCCTGTCCGCTTGGTATATTCGAAAGTTAACCAATCAACCGCCTCTTGATGCTCTATATCTCTGTTTGGGTTGTTTATGTAGAATTCTTTAATTAGCTCTGATTGTGATATTTTTTTCATAGTAAAAAGTTAATTGAATTTATTCTTTTTTGACCTAAGTCGTAATAAGATTTATCAATCTCAACACCATAATAAATCCGACCAAGTTTTTTTGCGATTACTCCTGTAGTTCCGCTTCCTGAAAATGGGTCAAAAATCACATCATTTAGATATGAAAATAGTTTCATGCAACGATACGGTAATTCTTCAGGGTAAGGGGCAGGATGACCTATCCTTTTGGCACTTTCGCCATTGAATGTCCAAACTCCATTTGTCCAAGCCATGAATTCTTCTTTACTTACATCACTTTCGCCTTTATACGATTTTTTCCATGTGCCTTTATATAGGATTACTATTAACTCAACAGGAGCAATAACATACGGTGCGGATGCTGATAGCCAACTTCCCCAAGCCGTTCTCCTGCTTATGTTTTGCTCGTTCCAAATAACAGTACTATGATACTTCCAACCAATAGATTTTGCTATCTTAGTAATATCCGCTCCAACACTTTGCTGCCCTCCTTTATTCTTATCTAAAGGAATATTCAAACATAAACGACCACTATCATTAGTCCATTTATAAGTATTTCTTAACCATTTTTTTGTAAATTTTAGATAGTCTTCATAATCCAATCCATCATCATTTGAATTATATGGCATGTCAACATTGTAGGGTGGTGAGGTTATAGTAAGGTCTATAAATGGCTCTTTGAATAACCTATGGTTAGTAGCATCGCCGTGTACTAAATTTATATTTTTCTGCATTATTCTATATTTCTTTGATTAATGGAATGCCCATAGCTTGGGTTTTAAACGTCCCCAAAATCCGCCCATACTTGCATCATTTCGATGCGTTTTTGGTAGGAAAGGCTTTTATCGATAGCGTTTTGGGGGCAATAGCTTTTTACATTCTCAAGTTGCCCCCATCGAGACCTAATATCTTATTGTATATTATTGAACAGTGAAAGAAAATGAATATAGCTCTATGCCTATTTACAAGCGTTTTCTATATCGTATTGGATGCGAATGGACAAGCCTATGGAGCTCATGACGGGAGTCGAACCCGTGACCTCTTCCTTACCAAGGAAGTGCTCTACCGCCTGAGCTACATGAGCCAATTCGTTAAATGGAGCGGGCGATGGGAATCGAACCCACATCATCAGCTTGGAAGGCTGAGGTAATAGCCATTATACGACGCCCGCATAAACATATCTACACCCGCAATCCTTAGGCAGATACTTGTTTAGTGGTATCTAAACCATCGAATGTTTGATGACTGTGCAATAATTTTTAATGCGCAAAATGGTGGTGGGAGAAGGATTCGAACCTTCGAAGGCAGTGCCAGCAGATTTACAGTCTGCCCCCTTTGACCGCTCGGGAATCCCACCATCAATCACCATCTCTCACAAATAACGGAACTACGGGACAAGAGGGCGCGAATTATACTACACGAAACCACGTTTTCAGGGAAAATACGCACTCATGATTAAACCCGAATTGCTCTCCCCTGCAGGAACGCTCAAAAATATGCGCTTTGCCTTGGCTTATGGCGCTGATGCCGTGTATGCAGGTCCGCCTCGCTATTCGCTCAGAGCGCGAAATAATGAATTCTCACCAGAAAACATCCAAATTGGTGTGGAAGAGGTCCACGCCCAAGGCAAAAAATTTTATTGCACTGTGAACTTACTGCCGCACAACGCCAAGTTAAAAACTTTTGAGCGGGACATGCAAGAAATCATTGCTTTGAAACCCGACGCCTTAATCATGGCTGACCCAGGGTTGATTATGATGGTGCGGGAAAAATGGCCCGATATGCCCATCCATCTTTCGGTCCAAGCCAATGCGGTCAATTGGGCCAGCGTTCAATTTTGGCACGAACGCGCTGGCATTGAACGGGTCATACTGTCGCGTGAGTTGTCTTTGGACGAAATCAAAGACATTCAAAAGAACTGCCCTAGCGTTGAATTAGAGGTTTTTGTCCACGGCGCACTGTGTATTGCTTATAGTGGGCGGTGCTTGCTTTCAGGCTATTTCAATCATCGCGACCCCAATCAAGGCACTTGTACCAATGCTTGTCGCTGGAACTATACCGTCCACGATGCCAAGGTTGATGAACAACAAGATATTATTCCCAAGCACACTGAGCTAAGCGCGCCCAAGCCGACTACCATTTTGTTGGAAGAAGCACGCCGTCCAGGTGAATTGATGCCCGTTGAAGAAGATGAACACGGCACTTACATCATGAACTCCAAAGATTTACGAGCCATAGAACACGTATCAACATTGACCAAAATGGGGCTTCATTGTTTAAAAATTGAAGGGCGAACCAAGTCGGCTTATTACGTGGCTCGAACAGCACAAAGTTATAGGCGTGCCATTGACGATGCTTATTTGGGCAAATCGTTTGACCCCGCCTTGCTCAACGATTTAGAAAACTTAGCCAACCGCGGTTATACAGATGGCTTTTTCCAACGTCATAAAAATGAAGACTATCAAAACTACCTTGATTCACATTCGCGTTCAAGAAAGCAGCAGTTTTGTGCAGAAATCACCGATTTTAACGATGGCGTGGCAACCGTTTTAACAAAAAACAAGTTACAAGTTGGCGACACCGTTGAGGTCATTCAGCCCTTGGGCAATTTTGAGCACACGGTTGAACATTTAGAAACTGAAAAAGGGGAATCCGTTTCTGAGGCCAAAGGTGGCGGCGTCATTTTGAAAATACCTCTGCCCATTGCTGATCCACAGTTCGGCATGATCGCCAAATATTTAGATTAGATGATGAACGCTCGTCAAATACGCGATGACCTTTTTGCTGGACTAACAGTCGCTGTGGTTGCGCTGCCATTGGCTTTGGCCTTCGGCGTGGCTTCAGGTGCTGGGGCTTTGGCTGGGTTATATGGGGCCATTTTTGCTGGTTTTTTTGCGGCTCTGACAGGCGGTACGCCTCGCCAGGTTTCCGGCCCAACGGGACCCATGACCGTGGTGATGGCTATTGTTATTCCGCATTTTGCGCCTGATATTTCCATTGCTTTTTTGGTGGTTATCCTAGCTGGTGCCATGCAAATCTCATTGGGTAAGTTGGGCATTGGCAAATACATCAATTTGATGCCCCAGCCCGTCATTTCTGGGTTCATGAGTGGCATTGGTGTCATCATCATTTTGCTTCAATTGGGTGCATTAATTGGTTATGCAACCCCACCCGGTGGTATTGTTGATAAACTGTTTGCCTTGCCCAGCATGTTACCGCAGTCCAATTTTTCTGCATTGATCTTAGGCACCATGTCGATTTTAATTATCGTGTTCATTCCACCGACGCTTAAAAGATATATCCCGCCCGCACTGATTGCCCTGGTCGTCGGAACCGTACTCGGCACCTTTGTATTCACTTCTGCGCCGACCATTGGCGATATTCCTTCGGCTTTTCCAACCCTGCGCATACCGACCATTGACATTGAACGCTTTGTTGATGTGATCAAATTTGCTTTTGTCCTTGCGGTATTAGGGTCGATCGACTCGCTGTTGACCTCACTGGTTGCAGACAACATGACCCGAACCACGCACGACCCCAACAAGGAATTGGTGGGTCAGGGTATTGGTAATATGGTGGCTGGATTCTTTGGCGGACTGCCCGCAGCAGGGGCAACCATGCTCACCATGGTGAACATTCGATCGGGCAGCCACGGTCGTATGAGTGGTGTGTTACACGGGGTGTTTTTGTTGTTGATTGTTCTGTTATTCAGCGACATCGCAAGCAAAATTCCCTTGGCCGTCTTGGGTGGGATATTGGTGATGGTGGGTGTGAACATCATTGACTGGCATTCGATAAAACGTCTGTCAATCGCGCCCGTCTCAGAAGTGTTGATCATGAGTTCAACGCTGATTCTAACGGTTTTTGTTGATTTAACCATTGCTGTGATCGTCGGTTTTGTTATTTCATCGGTTTTATTAACTTACCGCATTGGCTTGGCGTTCAATCGAACGTCGGTACTTTATGATGACATCGCCACTGTGGCCGATTTAACCGAAGCAGAACGACAAATCATCACGCAATTCAATCAGCCAGTCAGTCTTTATAAGATGGATGGCACTTTCAGCTTCAGCGCGGCGCGCCACGTCTCCAATACATTGCTCAATAACGTCCAGCAAGGCACGCTGATCATCGACATGTCTCGCGTTGTGCTGACCGATAGTTCGGCGTGTCATACATTAAAAGAAACCATCGATCGCTTAAACGAGAACATTGATTCGGTCAAACTGTGTTGTGTGGACGTTGAAAAAGTGCTCAGATTGTTACGAAAATCCGAAGTGGTTGACATTGTTGGCGAAGACAATATTTTTGAGAGCCGTTCCGGCGCCATTCGGTCATTGCTTGATTGAAACCCTATGCAAAACCCTAATAAAAAAACCCTTTTGGGCCTGGTTCTGATTTTCACCTTGCCGCTGCTACTCGCCGTGATTGTATTTCAATGGGTTTCGTCCACGGGCGTGCAATCGACCACCAATTATGGGACGCTCATCAGTCCCGTCAGACCCGTATCACACGTCCAAAATGACCAAAACCTGTTTCGAGGTAAATGGAGTTTGGTGGTCTTTGCTGAGCACTGTACTGAAGCATGCGCCAATAGATTGAAGACCGCAGAGACTTTGCGCATTTTGACCAATGACAATATGCGTCGTCTCCAGACCATTGTCGTCTCTGTCCAACCATTGGAGCGCAGCCGTTATCCCAATAACATTCAAGTGCACAATATTCAAAACATTCTCTTAGACCAGGCACAGTATCAACAAATGTTGGCACAGTTCAGCGTGATTTCTGATGAAAAAAACATTTTTTTGGTTGACCCCTTGGCCAAAGCCATGATGTACTATCCCGCCCAAAGCAGAGACGTTAAATATATGCTGACCGACTTGAAACGTTTGCTTAAGTACTCCCGAATCGGTTAATCCAATGTCAATCTTTCATGAATACCTAAAACTGACCAAACCCAAGGTGGTGGCACTTTTGGTTTTGACGGCCGTTATTGGTATGTTCTTAGCCACGCCCGACTTCCCGCCCTTAGACGCGCTGATTTTTGGCACTTTGGGCATTGCCCTTGCTTCGGCTTCGGCGGCAGTTTTTAATCAGGTGATTGATCGACGCATGGACGAACAAATGACTCGCACTCAAAATCGTCCTTTGCCAGCAGGCACCTTGTCTTTACAAAAGGCCACCATCTTTGGCATCAGCCTCGGTGTTTTAGGATTAGGCTTGTTGGCTATAATGGTCAATGCTCTGACAGCTTGGCTGACTTTTTTCGCCTTGATTGGCTATGCCATCGTCTATACCATTTTTCTCAAGCGAGCCACGCCACAAAACATCGTGATTGGTGGCGCTTCTGGCGCTGCACCCCCTGTATTAGGGTGGACCGCAATTACCAACGCCGTTGACCCTGGTGCACTATTGCTGTTTCTGATTATTTTCGTCTGGACCCCCCCACATTTTTGGGCATTGGCCATTCACCGCAAGGATGACTACGCCAAGGTCGGTATGCCCATGTTGCCCGTCACGCACGGCAATCGTTTTACTCGGTTGCAGATTCTTTTCTATACGGTGCTGTTATTTGTGGTCAGCCTTCTACCCTTCTTAACGGGCATGAGCGGCCTGATTTATCTGGTCGGCTCTGTGGTGCTCGGTGGGGGATTTTTGTATTACGCCTTACAGCTTTGGCAAAAGCCAGACAATCTTAAGTTGCCCATGAAAACGTTTGGATTTTCGATTTGGTATTTGATGATCCTTTTCGTGGTTTTATTGGTAGATCACTACCTGTTGTTTACTTTATACGACCTTTTGGCACCATTTTAACAAGAGAGACAGACCATAAATGCAACTGATCAAAGACGTTTTATCGGTCATTCAAAGTACTTGCGCTGCCATGATCGGCGTCCAGAACAAAGAAAAATTAAAAAAAGATTTTTCGCGTAAAAGCGCCACCCCCTTCATCATTGCAGGACTTATTTATGCTGCTCTATTTGTGCTGGGGCTCGTCGGTTTGGTCAAATTGATTTTAAAGCTATCATTGGCTGACGGATGACGCTTCGCCCCTATTTACCCTTCCTTAAACCCAGGTGGTGGGGTTGGGTTTTACTGACCTTATTCATCCGCCTTATAATCATCCTACCCTTCCCTGTACTCGTTAAGATCTCAACAGGGCTGGGTTGGATACTGCGTTTGGGTGCTGGCAAGCGTAAAAAAACCATTGATCAAAATTTGGCACTGTGTTTTCCTGAAAAATCCGATAAAGAGCGGGTGCAAATTCGTAATGAGAACTTCAACAACATGATGTTGATGATTTTCGAAGCGGCAATTGGCTGGTGGCAACCCAAGCGCGCGCAATCTCTATTGATGGAGGTGAGCGGATTGGAACACATCAAACAAGCGAATGCGCAAAACCACGGTGTGATCATCTTGGCGTCACACTTTTTACCCATGGAAATCATTGGTTGTGCTCTGGCAAAATCCTTTCCACTCAGCACCAGCTACCGCATAGGCAACAATCCCTTTTTAGAAACCGTTTCACTCAGAGGGCGTTTGAACAGCTACCAATTTGTTGAACCTAAAAATAACATGCTTGGCATCGTTCGCAAAGTTCGTGAAGGCTTGAATCTGTTTTTTCTGCCAGATCAATTCCACAGCGGCAAATTGAGCACCAAAATAACGTTTTTCGGACATTCGGTCTATGCTTCAACCCTAACTTCTGAATTAACGACATTGACCAAGGCCAAGGCGCTTTTCATTGTTTTTTATCGCGAGAAATCTGGCTATGTTGCCCGATTTCAACCACCCTTAGAGAATTTTCCCAGTGGCAGTGAAACAGACGACACTCAACGCTTTTATGATCTTTTAGAAGCACAAATACGACGCTATCCAGCTCAGTATTTATGGGCGCATCGACGCTTTAAAAATCTGATCGACTATGACTAAACAACCTCAAATGAGTTGATTTTGGTGTAAAAAATAAGGAAATTATATACCTGATGTCACAAGCATATAATCCCCTATTTGTGATTTGTTCTGTTATAGCTCGACGTCTTGGGAAGCAATAACATAATGTTTTACAACTCCGTCCTTATCAAAAATGATAGTGAGTCGTTGATTTTCCATATCAGCTGACTGAAATAGCCCAACAATCGGAATAATCTTCGCAGATGCATCCACATGGACATATTGCCAGATCATCGTCAGAACTATGTTCATGAGTTCTGAAAAGACATAATCAAAGTATACCTGTTGAATTTTTAATTAAGTTCAAGAACAACCATGCATTGAGTTGAACTGAACATCATTTGAGTGTATGCCTCATGCACAATGAGAACCCTTTGAGACGGATTTTCAACATTGTCTTATTTTATAGTATTCACATTTTGTACTCGAATACGTGTAATCTTGTACTTGAATATGTATAATTGACAAGCTATTGTAAATTCCTTATTCACATGCTTACACGGTCTAGTATGTGTACTTTTATTTATGTTATAGCCAACTAGGTTTACTTGCACTCAATGATATTAAACACTTCCTGTTCTAAATCACCTGTATCTCAATTTTTCCTCGCTTTCATGAACGCAATCTCGCACGCATTCAAATCCGTGAATTGGCACATGCTGAGTACAATAAGCACAACCTTGGTGCTATCAGCTTTATTGTCTGCTTGCGGTGGCGGAGGTGGCGGAGGTGGTGGCGGGAGTAGCGACGAAAATACGCCAGGGCCAACAGCGACATTTTCAATCATTGGCAGTCACTTGATCGTCAATGAAGATTTTGTTGGTGAGCAATTAGTTGCCACTGCAACAGATGCGACCGATTTAACGGTCACTCAATCCACCACTGGCGTTGTCACTGTAACAGCCGCCACCTCAAGTGTCCTTGTATCAAGCATACTTAATGTCAATGGTGTAACCACCCTATCCATTACCATCAACGATGGTATGGTGGTGACAACCACCCAATTGGTGGTCCAAGTGAATGCCGTGAACGATACACCAACTTTGACCATATTAAACCCCGCAATCGTTCTAACTGAGGATTTTGCAGTGGCTACTTTTATCCGCACCATGACCTCAGATATTGAGGGTGATACCATCACTTTAACCGTGACCCAACCAACCCCTCATATTGTCAATACAGCTGTGACAACCTCTGGCATTAGAATATCAAGCATCCCTGATGCCAATGGTACCGCCCTCTTAATCATTGAAGCCAGTGATGGCCAATTAAGTTCAACGGCTCAAGCGGTGGTGGTGGTGACAGCAGCCGTTGATACGCCAACCACCATGATTTCAAGCGCAATAATCACCCTTGATGAAGATTTTTCGGGACCGATCGCCATTGCCACAGCAACTTCAGCAAATTCGGACCCATTGACTGTGACCTATACTGAGTCAAGTACTGGTATTGTGCAAGTTTCTATTGCAACAGGCGTGGTAAGCATTTCTAGTTTACCAAATGCCAATGGTGTGACCACCTTGACCATTACGGCTCAAGGCGGCGGCCGAACGAGTGTGCCCACCCAAGTGGTGGTACATATCACACCCGTTAACGACCCCCCGACTGTATCAGCGTCCTTGATGCAAGCCAACTTGCCTTTTAATTTTCAGCCATTCACCATTCTAACGTCTGCCACCGATTTGGAGGATCAGGATCGTTTGCTAAACATAGTAACCGCTCTGTCCACCACAGGTGTGGTAACATTAACCACTGTTACGGGCGGTATCCAATTAACACCTGGTACCAATACAAGGATGATACAAATGGTGACGACCACCACTTTATCAACGGCAACGTTTTCCACCACTTTGACCTTGACAGTAACCGATAGCAGTGGTGCGCTTTCAATTTTACAGATCCCCGTAGTAGTGAGCCGTATGAGCAACACCCTACTGACCATCACAACAGCGGTCAAAACCATTCATTTATCATGGCCTGCTGTGCCTGGGGCAAGCTACTATCGTCTGTTGACCGACTTGGGTCGTGGCGGTGGTTTTGTCGATGCCAGCACCGCTGGCTTGATTGTTTCGCCCAATAGCGCCAATATCATGGCAACCACCGCCCAAATAGATGTGAGTTTGCACTACTATATTCCTTCGGTGAATGACCCTCAATTTCTCATTCAAAGCTGTACCAACACTGGCGTGTGTACGTCGCATGTATTCGGCTTTTTAAGCAATGCAGCGGTGAGCGGATTAAGCGGTCAAATCGATATCAGCAATATACCCAGTTTTGGTACGGTTCAATATCGACTGAGTGATGATGGTCTTACGCTGGCGGCTGGATACCCACTAGAAGACGGGGCTTCAACGGGCATCAATAATATTTCTACAGGCGTTAGCATTAATTCTGGTGCAGTATATGTTTATACCCGCAACAGTAGCACTGATGCTTGGACTCAACAGGCTTATATTAAGGCGAGTAATACACAGCTAGGTGGTTCATTTGGCGCAGCCATTGCACTGAGTGCTGATGGCAATACCCTGGTGGTTGGTTCACCCAGCGAAGACTCTATAGGCTCAGGTGTCGATGGTGACCAAACCACACTTGCTCCTGTTCTTCCTACTCATTTGAATACTGTATATCTTGGGGCAGCTTACGCCTTTACCCGCAATGCTGCTGGGGTGTGGCGTCAGCAGGCTTATATAAAACCAAGTTATGTGGAATCTGAATTCATTATTGACCCAACAAATCAATTAGGAGATCGATTTGGCCAAGTTGTTGCACTGAGCGCTGATGGTAATACCCTTGCGGTGGTTGCGCCAAATGAGGGTAGTTCAGCCACAGGTATCAATGGTGATCAGACAAATAATGGTGCAGCGAGATCTGGCGCAGTCTATGCATTTGCACGAAACAGTTCAGGCGTTTGGACTGAACAAGCCTATATAAAAGCGAGCAATCCAGACTCTGGAGATAAATTTGGCGAGAACATTGCCCTGAGCAATGATGGCAATACCCTTGCGGTGGGTGTGCCGTTTGAGGATAGTTCAGCGACGGTGATCAACGGTGATGGGACAAATAATGGTGCATCGAACTCTGGTGCAATCTATGTATTTACACGAACTAGTTCAGCCGTTTGGACTCAACAAGCCTATATAAAAGCACGCCATTCAGTCGCTGAGTCCCTTTTTGGCGATAAAATGGCTCTGAGCGGTCAAGGTCATACATTGGTTGCTGGACTAGAATCATCCTCCCTAGATTCCACTCAAAGAGGTCCTGTGTATGTCTTTGTACGCATTGGCGGTGCTTGGGTTCAACAAGCTAGGCTTATTGTGACCGATGGTCTCCCTTTACTTCGTCCAAATTTTGCTCTGAACGATGATGGCAATTTACTTGTTGCGGACTCAGCATCAGGATCTTCTATCGGACTACATGAGATTTACGTTTATACACGCAATTTCGTCGGTGGAACAGCTAATTGGCTCCATCATGGTCAACTACAAAGCAGTTCACAAGGAAGAATAGACATCCCTGCTTTAGATTTGATTGGTGATGGTAGAGCCTTTAGAAGAAATTTTGAACTCTACTAATCTATATCACGGCCACAAAGATGCGGTGAAATAGCGAACAACAATCTGGTCGTGCCCACGATTTATAAGTACCAGCATGGCATCTTCAGCAATAAACTAATCGCCTTTGGTGATGCGCTTTTTTAACAGGAATTACGTAACATCTTGCGTGGCGGTCGTCAGATGAGTGAGCGCGCCAATAATTCACCAAGAACATCAAATCCAACGCCCAAGCAGTTATCGAATCGCTTCTCTTTTAAACTGCGTACTGGAAAAATAGAAAAATCCTAATCCCTGCTCCAATCACGCATCATTATTACAGGTACTAAAACGATTTTTGAAATTACACCAGAAACAGTAGCAATAGTGGCGCCCTTCATAGCAGCCATAGAAGTTGTTATAAGCAATATTATAAACAGTGAAAGTTTAGGAAAAAATTGAAGTATTAAAAGATCAGTTTGTTACATTATCTAACAAGTTGCATCAACTCATAGGTCATTATCAGGCAACGATAAACATCCCTCTTGATATGCACGGAATTAAAACAGCTGGAAAATCAAGCCCTCTTACGGAACACGGATTGAAAATTGCCAAGAATATCAGAGCATCTGATACAGTCGGTAAATACATTGACCGCGTTAGACCGAAGATACCCAACGATGCAAACAAATTAAAAATTCAACAGGTCTGCTTTGATTATGCCTTTTCAGAACTCATGAACATAATGGAACAGGATAAACGATCAACAGTAGCGAAAGCAATTTATAAAGGGAGCGGTAATTACCAAGAAATTCTAATCATTTATGGCATTTTGTTCAGAGATAGCATATTCAAAACAAAAGGGAACTTTAAGCGCCTCCACTAAAATTCAGCTTGTGGCATCAGGTATATAATGCCCAAAAATAAAGCCCGAGGAAAAAACTCCACGCCAACAATACGCTCAATAACAGATGGCGTCTTAAGGGGTAAAGAATCAGCAAGAAAAAAACCAATCCACCGATCCGAATCCACCATTCAACGTTCTGCAAAACGGTTGAGGGTAGAACGACCATCCGAATAACGATGGCGCTGACCGTCGCATAGGCAATGTATTTACACCATAAGATTATGGGCGCCGTCGGACTGAGATTTTTGCTCAGGCGTACCCCAAGAAAACGCCAAAAATAGCTGCCCGCAGCGGCGCCAAAAATAGCAATCCAAATGGCGGTCTCAGTGCTCATGAGTGGCGTCCTTAGACGTATAAAAGTAAACGCCTGTTCCCACCACAATACCGGCAAATATAACCCCCCAGGTTGGCATAACAAGGGTAAAAATAATGCCGAGTAAACCCCCGCCTATGATACTCAATAGGACGGGTTTTTCTGTATCATTGACGAGCATGAGTGCCATGAGATAGATGGGGTTAATGTAGGTTAATAAGGCGAGCCACTCTGGTGTTACGCGGTTGGCAATATAATAACCAATCATGGTGCATGCACAGGACAAGCACCACAGAGCAACACTAAAAGTGAGGAAAAATCGCATTCGATCGACAGGGTCAATGCGCTTATAAACGCCCATGTACGAAACCCAACCGGTAATGGCCACAAAAAATGCCGCCACATTCAACTGCCAGGCGGGGGCGTGCTGACCGATGTGGGGAGATAAAACCATAGCCATTGGAATAAACCGAATGTTGGCCAGCATCACGGCAACCCAAACAGAAAACAACGAACTGCCAATTAAAAACTGATCAACCAGAACAATCTGCGCCGGCATGGCATAGATGGTAAAGGTGGAGAAGAAGGCCTGCATTGGACTAAAATTTGCCGTGGACAATAAAATGCCAAGAATAATGAAGCTTGAGCCCAAGCCGATGCCTCGGTGCAAAGCATAGCGAACCCCAAAACTTAATAACTGCCCAGCTTGAAGTTTGTCGTTGTTGTCCATATAATAATTAGATACTAAAAGGTTTGTAACGCGTTCCATGACAGGGCATAGGATGAGACATTCACCAGCCTCTGTGGTCTCTGCTACGGGTGGCGCCGTTATTGATCTTTGTCAGTGTGCCCATTATATTTAGCTTTGGGTACATTGTGCATACAATGAAGGCGATTAAACGCGCACGCACCGTGAGAAAAAATATGTCGATCATGACACCCCGAGAAATTGTTTCCCAATTAGACCGTCACATTATTGGACAAGATGAAGCCAAACGCGCTGTGTCCATAGCGCTTCGTAATCGTTGGCGACGCCAACAAGTTGATGAAGCATTGCAAGCTGAGATCATGCCTAAAAATATCCTTTTGATTGGTCCTACGGGTGTTGGTAAGACAGAAATCGCTCGAAGATTGGCCAAGTTAGTCCACGCGCCCTTTATCAAGGTAGAAGCGACCAAATTTACCCAAATTGGCTATGTGGGTAAGGACGTTGATTCTATCATTCGCGATTTGGTGTTAATTTCACAAACTCAAACGCGCGAAAAAGCCATTGAGGAAGCTCAACCCAAAGCCGAACTTGCCGCAGAAGAAGCCTTGTTGGATTTGTTGTTGCCTCCAATTACCACAACCAGTGTCACAGATGACTTGGACTCTCATGAAAAATCCCGAAAAACCCGAGAAAAGTTGCGGATTCAATTACGCAATAACGCCTTAGACGATAAATTGATCGAAATACAGTCGGACGTAACGCCCAAAATTCAATTGCAGGGTGCACCAGGCATGGAAGAAATGGCCGAACAGCTTCAAGAAATGTTTGGCAACATGAAGTCTAAAAAGAAAACGCGCAAAGTCAAAGTCAAAGATGCTTGGAAAGTATTGATCGACCAAGAGGCGGCCAAATTGATTGATGAGGAAGAAATTCGTCTTGAAGCCGTGCGCAATGCCGAACAAAATGGCATCATTTTCATCGACGAATTCGATAAGATCACCCGAAATAGTAACAATAATCACAGTGGCGATGTTTCGCACGAAGGCGTTCAGAGAGATTTATTGCCCCTCATTGAAGGGTGTACCGTTAATACAAAATTAGGCAACATGAAGACCGACCACATGCTTTTCATTGCCTCTGGCGCATTCCACAACAGCAAACCAAGCGACCTTATTGCTGAAATTCAAGGCCGTTTGCCCATCCGCGTAGAGCTGAAAACGCTCAGCGTTGACGATTTTGAAAAAATTCTCAAAGAACCCAAACATTCTTTGCCTGAGCAATACTCCGCGCTCTTAGGCGCTGATGGTGTCAAGCTGCAATGGCGTCCTGAAGGCATTCGTCGATTGGCTGAGATTGCCTGGGAAATCAATGACCGTCAAGAAAACATTGGCGCAAGAAGATTACACACCGTTCTCGAACGCTTATTGAACAACATTTCCTTTGCCGCGCCTGATCACCAGCAGCCAGAATTAGTCATTGACGAAGCCATGGCCAATGAGCAGTTAGAATCTTTGGCCAAAGACGTGGATTTGAGTCATTATATTTTATGAGTACCACTTCCCCTGTTCCAGAAACGCTTCGCTTGAACAAAGAGAAGAACGTTTTGACCGTTGAATTTGCCGATCAAAGTTACGCCTTGCGGGCAGAATTTCTAAGAGTGCTTTCCCCTTCGGCTGAAGTTCAAGGACACAGTCCAAGCACGGCAACCCTACAATTGGGCAAACAAGCGGTTAAAATTCAAGCCTTGGAGCCCGTTGGACAATACGGCATAAAGATTGTTTTTGATGATGGACACGATACGGGTATTTACGCTTGGGATACGCTTTACGATTATGGCAAGAATGCCGATGCCTATTGGCACAAGTATTTAAAGCAAGTAGAACAACACAGATCAAACAACGGACAATTCAAAGCCCTTTAACAAAACATTTGAACGAATAAATATGAATAAAACCACCGATTTTGGCTTTGAACAAGTCCCCATCGACGAAAAAGTCAAACGCGTGCGCTCGGTTTTTGACTCAGTCGCGCCAAAATATGATTTGATGAATGACTTAATGTCTTTTGGTATTCATCGTCTGTGGAAGAATTTCACCGTCGATTTTTGCCGTCCCGCTGCAGATGCCCACATCTTGGATTTGGCTGGCGGTACTGGCGACATTGCCAATAGACTGGCGCCTTTTTTAAATGCAAATGGGCGAATCACCATTGCCGACATCAACGAAAAAATGCTGGCTGTGGGCATGGAGAGATTGGCAAACATCAACCATTGCCCCATCGAATTTGTACTGGCGGATGCCGAGTCCTTGCCCTTTCCCGAACAGCAGTTTGACTTAATCACCATGGCATTCGGCTTGCGCAATGTGACGAATAAACAGCAAGCACTCAATGAAATGCGACGTTGTTTAAAACCAGGCGGTAAAGCGATCATCTTGGAATTTTCCAAGGTCAATACCGAGCTACTGAGCAAGGCTTATGATTTTTATAGCTTCCAAGTCCTCCCGCGCTTAGGCAAAGCTGTGTTGGATGATGAAAACAGTTATAGATACTTGGCTGAATCCATTCGCAAGCACCCAGACCAAGTGTGCCTCAAAAACATGCTAGATGAGGCTGGTTTTAGTCACAGTGGCTTCCTCAATCTAAATGATGGCATTGTAGCCATCCATTACGGCTATGTCGCTCATTAAGCTGGACGCCGTGGTTAATGCTTTGCTCAGCTATGATTTAGCTGCGCAAAAACGACTGCAACAACTCGACCAGCAATCGCTCAACTGGGTGATTGAAAATTGGGGCATTAACCTTATTGTGCGCGTTGAACAAGGCGCCCTTACTATTGACATGAAAACCGCTGAAACCACCTGTTTCATTAAAGCCTCACCGCAAACGCTCAAAAAAATAGCACAAGACGAATTGAGCGAAGATTTGCGCAAAAACCTTCAATTTAGCGGAAGTTATCAGACAATCATTGATTTTGCCTGCCTTTTAACAACACCAAACATTGATTGGGCATCTTTGTTAAGTGACTATGTGCCGGCTTTTGCGGTCAATGAAGCACAGCGCAAGAAAAACGCTATAGAAGCGACGATAATGCAAAAATGGCAACACCTTAAACAGGATTGGCAGGATCACCAAAAAGCGCAAGCTTCTCGCAGACCATAAAGAAAAACAAGCCTACGATTGCGCCAGTTCAATCATGGTTGTGGTAAGTTGTTCTAACTCTGATTCTCTGATAATATAAGGTGGCATGGCATAAAGCAAGCGCCCAAAAGGGCGCAACCACACGCCGTTTTTTAATAATACCCGTGTGACGTGTTCTGGATCCAGAGGTTTTTTAAGCTCAATCACCCCAATGGCTCCAATCACTCGCACATCGATGACCTGTTCACATTGCCTCAACGGCAACAGCTGGCTTTTGAAATGTTGCTCAATGGCTTGCACTTGGGTCATCCAAACTTGGCTTTTCAACAGTTCAAGGCTGGCAAGCGCAATGCGACACGCCAAAGGATTGCCCATAAACGTCGGACCGTGCATGAGCAAACCGGGCTCCCCTTGACCGATCTTCAAAGCAATGTGATTGGTGCAAAGCGTTGCGGCCAAACTCATGACCCCGCCCGTTAATGCCTTGCCTACACACATAATATCTGGGCGAATGTTTGCATGTTCACAGGCAAAATATTTGCCCGTGCGTCCAAATCCAGTAGCAATTTCATCTGCAATCAACAATATGTCATTTTCGTCGCAAATTCGTCGAAGTTTAGCCAAATATTCTGCACGATAGACCCTCATTCCGCCAGCACCTTGAACGATTGGTTCAACAATTATGGCGGCAATTTGATCTTTACTTGCTTTAACGGCTTGCTCAACCGCCAAAAGGTCATCGTCGTTTGGCTCCTGTCCCAAACCATAGGGTCTATCAACAAAAATATGTTTATATAGAAAGCCTTGAAAATGCTGGTGCATGCCGTTTACGGGGTCACAAATGGCCATGGTTGCAAAAGTATCACCGTGATAACCACCCCGAATGGTTAATAATTTTTGCTTGGGTTGATGCTGAGCTTGCCAGTACTGTAAGGCCATTTTGATGGCAACTTCGACCGCTACCGAACCACTGTCACACAGAAACACGCGATCCAATCCTGTGACAGCAGCCAATTGTTGAGCAAGGCTAACCGCCGGTCGATGGGTCAGACCCCCAAACATGACGTGCGGCATTTGAGCCAATTGTTCAGAGGCGGCCGCCAATAGAGTGGGGTGATTGTAGCCGTGGATGGCCGCCCACCACGAGGACATGCCATCGACCAGCGTTTGGCCCGACTCTAAATAGAGCTTGCAGCCCTGTGTCCGTTCAACCAATAAGGGAGGGGGATGTCCAATGGGTTTGGCGTAGGGGTGGATAACATGGGCAGAATCCTGTTCAATGACGTTCAAGACGACAACTCAAATTCTTCTATGATTTGCTCAATCCAGTCGTCTAATCGAGATTCCGATAGCTCAGGCTGCTGATCATCGTCCAAAGCCAGTCCTACAAAAAACAGATTGTCTTCTGTGACCGCCTTCGATGCCTCAAAATCAAAACCATTGGTCGATACATATCCACAAGGCGTTGCACCATTGCTGACCGCTATATCGTGTGTTAGCCCCATGGCGTCCAAGAAATATTCGGCATAATCGTATTGATCCCCCAAGCCAAAACAAGCCACGGTTTTATTGGAAAAATCGATGGTTTTAAATTGTTCCCAGAAATCCTCCCAGTGGCTCTGGAGTTCTCCATAGTACCAAGTAGGATGACCAAGTATAATATAGTCGTACGGAGCGAATTGAGACTCACTGACTGTGGCCATGTCCAATAAATCAACCTTTGCTTTTCCTGTCAGCCGTTGTTGAATTTCTTGGGCAACTCTTTCACTGTTTCCCGTATCTGTGCCGTAAAATAAACCGATTGTTTTCATGCGCTTATTTTATCAGCCAGCCCCGCTTTGAAAGAATATATATGCCTTTAAATACGACCATCCAAATCAAATGAAAATCGTCATTGCTATTTCTGTTATTGTGCTCGGCTTCCTCGCCTATTATTTCAGTCAATCCCCCGAACGCGCTGCTGACAAAGCGCCTGAGGAAAAGGTTGTCAGCGTCCCCGAAGCGCCCGACAAAAAGGAAGTCGTTAAAAAGACCCTGCCCACCTCAAAACATATCCCTGATTTTGGTGCCATAAAAGATGTCAAAGAAAAAAAGCGAACCTTCATCGAATTCATGCTGGTACGAATCATAGAAGCCAATAAATCCATCTCCGCACAAAGAAATATTGTGAGTGGTCTGCATGCGCAATGGCAACAAAACCAGGCATTATCCCCAGCAAAGATCGTCCAAGTAACAACCTTGGCTGAAAAATATGGCGTATCAACATCGACAACTGTGGCAAAAATGCTCGACCAGTTATTGGTCCGCGTCGCTGAAGTTCCGCCTTCTTTAGCCATCGCTCAAGCCGCCAATGAATCCGCCTGGGGAACGTCTCGATTTGCACGAAAAGGCAATAACTTCTATGGACAATGGTGTTTTGTTAAAGGCTGTGGCCTAGTTCCTAAACAGCGTTCAAAGGGAGACATCCAAGAGGTGAAGAAATTCAGCTCTCCCTTAGGCTCGGTGACCAGTTACATGAGAAACCTCAATACCCACAGGAGTTATGCCTTATTACGTAAAATTCGATACCAATCCTTAGTCAAAGGCAAAAAACCGCTGGGCGTCGATTTGGCGCGTGGCTTAATTCGATACTCCGAAAGACGTCAGGCCTACGTTGATGAAATCATTTCGATGATAAAATACAATAAATTAGGTCGCTTCGACACCCAATAATTCCATCCACAAATCAAAATTAAGTAATCATTATGAAACTTTTAGCTTTTGCTGCCAGTAACAGCAGCCAATCGATCAATAAACGCCTCGTCAGTTACGCCGCTCAGCTCGTGCCCAACTCGATTACAGAGGTTTTAGACCTAAACGACTATGAGTTGCCACTGTTCAGTGAAGATCGAGAGAAGGCATTGGGACAACCGCAAATCGCTCACGATTTTTTAATGAAAATTGCGGAATGTGATGCGCTGATGATTTCATTTGCAGAGCACAATGGTTCTATGACGGCCGCTTATAAAAACCTGTTCGATTGGTGCTCGCGAATCAATAACAAAGTCTATCAAGATAAACCAATGGTATTGCTGGCAACTTCTCCAGGCGGTCGGGGTGGCAAGGGTGCATTAGAAAAAGCGCTGATTGAAGTACCACGTTTTGCTGGAAAGGTGGTTGGGCACTTTTCTCTGCCAAGTTTCTATGATCAATTTGATTCAGAGAAAAATGAAATAAAAGACCCTGCCATGCAGCAAAAATTGGTGGATGTTGTGTTGAAGTTGGTTCAATAAGTCTGGCAATAAAGCCCGTTTGCCGTGGTTTTTAACGCCTTTTAACAGGCGATCTTCTACAGATAAATCCCTTAGCAATTCCAATCAATATGTTGGCTATTTGCGGAAGAACCCTTGGGTGATGGGATAGCGACGTTCGCGACCAAACGATTTCTCACTGACTTTTATACCCGGTGCAGCCTGCCTTCTTTTGTGTTCGTTTTGGATGACTTTTTGAATGACCGGGTTAACCTCGGACGCAGGATAATGTTCTGGTGTTGTATCCTGTTCCACAAAGGATCGAAGCATATCATCGAGTTCGTGATACTCAGGCAAGCTGTCTGAGTCTTTCTGATTTTCCGAAAGTTCTGCGCTGGGCGCGCGGGTGATGACTTCGGGCGGGATTCTTATCTCGTTTTGGTTGCAATGGTTTGCCAGCGCATAAACTTGTTCTTTCAAAACGTCTTTCAGCGGCGCAAACCCCCCAGCCATATCGCCATACAGCGTGGTATATCCAACCGCTGTCTCACTCTTATTGCTCGTCGTGATCAACAATTTGCCCTGTTGATTAGAAAGCGCCATGAGCAATAGACCCCTGGTTCGAGCTTGAATGTTCTGAGTTGTGACTGCGCTCAGGGGTTGTGCTAATTTGTCATTGAGCACCGCCGACACCGCATCGACGATCGATGTGATGGGCAAGTCAATCAACGCCACTTGAAGCAGACGGGCTTGGGTTTGGGCTAATTGTCGGCTCATTTCAGAAGTGTAAATATGGGGCATCATCACAGCGGTCACTTGATCTTTACCCAATGCCGCCACACACAACTCTAAAGTCAATGCAGAGTCAATGCCGCCTGAAAGCCCCAGAATAACCCCAGAAAAATGATTTTTGCGAACATAGTCTTGAATGCCCAAGACCAGTGCTTGATACAAATGGTCTATAGGGTCAAGCACTGTATGGGGCTCAACCTGACATTCAGCAACATTTTGCACACATTCAGCGAAGAAGGGCGCTTGATACAGGATTTTCTCTTCAGAGTTTATCAAAAATGAACCGCCATCAAACAGCAACTCATCCTGTCCTCCGACCAAATTACAATATAAAACGGTGCACGATTGCGACCGAGCCACGGCGCTGATCATTTTAAGACGCGCGTGGTATTTGCTTTGATCAAAAGGGGAGGCGTTCAAACTGACCAACAGGTCGCAACCATTAGACAAGTGTTCGACCGTTTCTGAGTGCCAAAGGTCCTCACAAATGGCGACGCTGACGACTTGGTTCTGCCAATCAAATAAAACAGGCTCTGTCCCTGATGTGAAGTAACGACGCTCATCAAATACCCCATAATTGGGCAGTTGGTGCTTTTTGTAGTATTGTACAACCGCACCATTTTGTATCACAGCGGCGGCATTAAAGCACACTGAACCCTGCCAATAAGGCACGCCGAGTAAAACCGTTGATTGATGACAATAAGCTAAGATTTGCGCCATGGCACTTTCAAGTTCGCGGCGAAAATCTGAACGTAGCAATAAATCTTCTGGCGGATAGCCTGAAAGCACCAGCTCAGGAAAAACAATCAGACAGGGCGTCTGGTTGGATTTTTCAACTTTCTCAATAATCCTTGTGATTTTCTCGACGTTACCGACAATATCTCCGACAATCGGATTAATTTGACCAATGATAATGTTGTTCATATTAGGCTGTGGTAAACTTCATTGTTATGGGATAGAGACCTGTGCTTGTCGTGCTTGCAAGCGCGTCAAAATTAAACGTGTCCTGCCAATCTCTAAGCATTTCGGTAGAGCAAATTTGTTATAAGTATTATAATCGTCTTATGGGAATAATCAAAATTTTAGTTGCGTTCGGGGCGCTCTATATTTTATATCGGGGCCTGAACCTCATAGTCAACAATTTCAAGCGTGCGAC
Source organism: Gammaproteobacteria bacterium (assembly GCA_965277775.1). Taxonomy (GTDB): domain Bacteria; phylum Pseudomonadota; class Gammaproteobacteria; order CAKMZV01; family CAKMZV01. The sequence continues at coordinate 1,172,248 of OZ255843.1, forward strand.
CGACGAACGTGCCACTGGCGATAAATTGGTTGCCTGCAAACGGTGCGGCGTCCATGTCCCCACCAATGAGGCAAATTCAGATTCAGATGAATTTCTGTGCGAAAATTGTAAACAATCTTCATCGTAAATACCAAAAACACCAAAGTCCTTACCCCACGCTGGTATAATCGCCACGTTATTAGATAAGCTGCGCCCGTAGTTCAACTGGATAGAATACCTGGCTACGAACTAGGCGGTTGGGAGTTCGAGTCTTCCCGGGCGCGCCATTCCAAAGAATATCAATGATAGACACCTTTATAACCGACCATTCCATTCTTATAGGCGTCATTGCTTTAGCACTTGTTATAGCGATTATCGTTGTCCCCATATCAAGATGGATCCTCCATCGAACGTTTTATCCTGAGTGGTTTGACCCCTCCATTCGCAGACGTTTGCGCATTCCCCTTATTTTATTCTTATGGATGGTGTTAATCCGCTTTTCCTATGAGGTGAGCCTCTCAATTTATGGTTTCACTGACTCGATCGTTGTTCGATCCGCTTTTTCCATTATGCACTTTTTCATCGTTGCTTGGGCCTTTGTGATTTTTTCTCGCCTGCTGGCTCGATTCTTCATCAGTCGTAAAAAGCAAGACAAACAATGGAAAACCAATATTCATGGATTAGAAAAGCTCGCCTTGGCGACCGCCATCATCGTTTTCATCGTCTTTGCGCTCAATTCATTTGGTTATAACGTTTCAAGCTTTTTAGCGGCTGGTGGTATTGCTGGTATCGCCATTGGTCTGGCTTCACGAGACATGCTGGCCAATATGTTTGGTGGCCTTTTTCTATATTTAGACAAACCCTTTGCTGTGGGTGACTGGGTGCGCTCAGATGATCGCGAAATAGAGGGCACCATCGAAAAAATTGGCATCCGTCAAACCATGGTCAGAAAGTTTAACAGCCGCCCACTATATATTCCCAATGCGGTGTTCGGTAACATCGTTATTGAAAATCCTTCGAGAATGTCAAATCGCTTGATTACTGAGCATTTTGGCCTACGTTATAAGGATGCACACGTCGCAAAATCCATCATTGACGACATTCGCCAGTGGTTAATTGAAAATCCAGAAATTGATAATACGCGCACCTTGATGGTTTACTTAGACTCCTTTAATGCCAGCTCATTAGACTGTTGCGTCTATACCTCAACCGTTACAACCAACTGGGAAACCTTCCATAGAATTAAGCAAGAGGTTTTGTTAAAAGTTTTAGAAATCATCAAAGAGCACGGCGCCGACTGTCCTTTCCCAACTCAAACATTGGACATCCCTGAGCCCGCGTCAAATCAACAAGCCGCCATTGAAGATGACGAAGCGGCCGTTCTTATGCGCACCATAGGCAAAAAACCCCCGCTTAGAAAGTAAAGTCAGTTCCTTTCATTAAAAAGCGATTTGCTTTTAAAAAATCCAATTAGGAAGCGACCCTTTGTTTAAGTTGCTTTTGTTGCTTCAGGTAAATCAAATAATGCAACAGTATGTGCGCGAGTACAGTGCTGTAGATTTGTTGGGTCAGCCAAGCAATAATCAACAGCAAGAAGCCCATGATTAAAGGGAAAGCCCATTCCTTGTAATTGGGTGTTATGCGCCATAAAATCCAGCCGATCATACACAGTGCAATGCCTTGCCAAGCAGGCAGTGCCTTAAACCATTCTATGGCGTACAGCCGAAAAAGGATTTCTTCTAAGAGGGGTAGTAGCAGGATGAACATGGATTGCTTTAACCGTGTATCTAATTGGGGTAGGGTTTCGTAGCTTAGCCATTCAAGGTTTTGCGATACCACAAACAGCAATGGGCCCAAAAACAACCCCAAGGCAAGCGCCAAGATCGGACTCGGGGTTATGCTGTACTTTTTCAGGAAATGTGCCGTTGACGGCTCATTGATTGCGAATAACGCCAAAAACGCCGCAATAATCACCAACCTTAAACACGTGCTGAAGCTGATAAATGATCGCGCGGGATTAAACAGTCTAAGCAACAAATGAATGGCGATTAAAACCAAAATCGGGGCACTCAGCCAATAAAGCGTATCGGACATTTTAATTAGTAAAGCATCGTGTTAATAAATCATTATACGAATAATTGCAAGCGCTTGACACGGATCTTGCAAAACTCAAGGGCGTTTAATGAACCAAAGCAACAGCGCAAAAACAAAGACGATCAGCGCAACAACGATGATCAATAATAGCCCGTGCTCTGTCATCCTAATAATTAGGTTTTAGTCCAAACCGCCAATTCATTACCATTTGGGTCCCTAAAATGAAAACGGCGCCCGCCTGGAAATGAAAATATCTCTTTGTTAATCACACCACCATGGTCCTTAACCTTTTTCAGTGTGCTTTCGAGCGCGTCACTATACAACACAACCAAAACAGAGCCCGTGTCGGTGTTACTGACCAAGTCTGACTGATAAAATCCACCGTCCAAACCCGCATTTTCTATGGCAATGTACTCAGGGCCATAATCGACAAATGTCCAACCAAATGCTGCCCCATAAAACTGTTTAACCGCTTTTAAATCCCGCGCTGGGAGTTCTACATAATCGATTTTTTCCTGTGTCATGATTTCATCCTCTTGTCGTATTAAAAATGGGATTAAGACTGTGCTCTATGGTGACTCCAAACACGCTTGTTCCGGCGCAAATAAAGACTCAAAAGATTGACGGGCACGAATGAGCCGATGGTTAGACTCGTGGACCAACACCTCGGCCACAAACGGTCGTGTATTATAATTTGAAGCCATCACCCGACTGTAAGCCCCTACCGAATGCACGCATAAATAATCATTTGCCTGGATGATTAGGTCGCGATTTTTGCCGAGAAAATCGCTGGATTCACACACAGGGCCAACAATGTCGTAAACCGTTTTGGAACCCGCTCTTTTAACCACGGGCTCAATCTCATGATGCGCTGAATAGAGCGCGGGTCGAATTAAATCGTTCATCGCTGCGTCAACAATGGCAAAGTGTTTTCCGCCATTATGTTTCAAGTACTCAACTTTGGTAATCAACACACCGGCATTTGCTATGACAGAGCGACCCGGTTCAATAATAACGGTGTAATCCTCGGGTATAAGCGCCAATATTTGAGATAAATAGTCGTTGATGGTCGGCGGCGATTCTTGTGCATATTGAACGCCTAAGCCGCCACCCAAATCAATGTGGCTCAATTCAACGCCCACTTCTTTTAACTGGTCAACCACTTGTAACACCTTCTGAACCGCGTCTTGAAAAGGTTGTATGTCTAACAGTTGTGAGCCAATATGACAAGAAATGCCTTTTACTTTCAAACAGGGGTCTGTATGAGCTTGCAGGTATAAACGCTGGGCTTCATCGATGGTCACGCCAAATTTATTATCCTTTAAGCCTGTAGCAATATAGGGGTGGGTGTTAGCGTCCACGTCTGGATTGACACGTATTGAAATCGGCGCAATTGCACCCATTTTTTGAGCAATCGATGCAATTCTATCCAATTCAGCGGCTGATTCAACGCTAAAACTGTTGACACCCGCTTCCAAAGCCAATGAAATTTCCCATGGCTGTTTTGCCACCCCTGAAAAGATGGTTTTGCTGGCAATGCCCCCTGCGAGCAAAACGGCTTTGAGCTCGCCGCCAGAGACCACATCGAAGCCACTGCCTAATTTGGCAAATTGCTGCAAAATGCTCAGATTGCTATTTGCTTTGACGGCGTAACAAATGTCATGGCTTCTGGTCCCAAATGCCTGTTTATAGGCTTGCCATTGGTGGGTGAACGCGGTTTGACTATAAACAAAAAGGGGCGATCCGTATTGTTCAGCCAAAACGTCTAATGCGACGCCTTCCATGTGCAATTTGTCGTGCTTCAACTGGATACAATTATTCATTTGCGACCACTTCTCGACGTTTGTTTAAGGCTTCTTTCAAAGTGCCACCATCCAAATACGCCAATTCACTGCCGATTGGAACGCCTTGAGCCAAACGGGTTAGTTTAAGGTGTGTGGGACATCGGCTGATGATGTACTGTACTGTCGCTTCGCCTTCAACGTGCCCAGGCAGAGCAAAAATCAATTCTTCTATGGGTTCTTGCTCGATTCTCTGAAACAGTTGATCCATGCCAATGTCGTTGACGTCAATGCCGCGCATGGGCGATAACAATCCGAGCAAAATGAAGTATTGTCCAACATAGCCGCTGTCTTCTAAAGCATCGACGTCCACCGTTGAGGCCACGATGCACAATTGGTTTTGATTTCTTTGGCTCTGGCAACACAGTTGACATCGAACTTCGCTGGTGAAGTTGCGGCATTTATCACAGTGTTGTATTTTTTCTAAGGCTTGATGCAGCGTTTGGGCCATTTGTTTGCCCCCCTCTCGCTCGTATTGGAGGAGATGGTGCGCCATCCGTTTTGCCCCTCGTGCGCCAACACCAGGCAAAATCTGCAAACGCATAACCAGCTCTTTCAGCAAATGATCATACATTCAGTATCTCAGGATGATTGTCGTTTTAAAATGGCAGTTTCATGCCAGGCGGCAAGTCTAATCCACCCGTCACTTCTGCCTGCATTTGCTCAACGGCTTGATCCACTTTTTGTTTGGCATTATTGTGGGCGGCAATGATCAGGTCTTCCAACATGTCTTTATCATCCATGACGGCATCATCAATGGACAATTTCAGCACGTGTCCTGCGCCATTTAAGTTCAGACGAACCAAACCACCACCCGATTCACCCGTTGCTTCAACTTTTTTTATTTGTTCCTGTGCCTCTTGCATTTTTAGTTGCATTTCTTGGGCTTTTTTTAGGATATTGCCCATACCCGCTTTATTAAACATGGCTCTGCGCTCCTGCATTTTGATAACTCTGCTGTCTCTAAGCAATTGAGGTCACATTGTAACCGATGAATGAAGCCATTGGTTTTTGACCCTGCGCCAATTTTCGCCTTATTTTATGGGGTTTTTATGCCTTGTGCGTTTAACATACATATGGAATCTTCTATGGTGCCGTGATAAAATGGGATTTTAAGATTTGTCAATCTCACACTGCATCCACTTAACGCCTTAAATCACACCCTTGAATTCAGCCAAATTCGTTAAATTACAGAAACATCAACAGGGTTTTACGCTCATTGAGTTGATGGTGGTTGCTTTGATCGTTGGCATCATAGCAGGCACCGCCATTCTCACCTATTCGCCCCCTTTGTTTAGAGAGCAAAGAGCGGTGTTTGAAAATTTACAAGATAACATCTCTATTGCTCAAGAAAGAGCGCTTTTGAGCGGTGTCCCTTATGGCATTCTATTTTTTAACAACAAATTTATATTCTTACAAATTCAAGGAAAGACTTGGCAATCTTCCGACATTGGCGGCGCCGATATTGATCTGGCATTGGCAAATTTGGTTGTGGATGGCCTGTCCATCCGACTTTTAGATGAAGACGACGACAGCGCTTTTTTTCCCCAAGTTGTGTTCTTACCCACCGCTGAAATGACTGAATTCACCCTGTCAGCAACGTTCAATGATCGAGAAAAAGGCGCCAGCATTATATTTGATTTAAAAAGTGACATTCTTGGCAGAGCAACATTGGATGAGTATAAGAACAATCTATGACCACAGATAAGACATCAACATCTTCTGGCTTCACCTTGGTTGAAGTGCTCGTCGCCGTAGTGGTGCTGGCATTTTCACTCGGCGCGGTGTTTAGTAGCGTCAATCACTATTCCTTCCAGCTGGGTAAGTCGCGCGATCGTTTTCATGCCAACCGTGTGGCTATGCACGTTGCGGCAGAATATAAGGTTTTGAAGTCTTGGCCGGCTCTCGGTCGCACAAATAAGTCCATTCAGGTTGGTGGTAAAAGGTGGGCATGGACAGCGACCACAACAAATACACCCGACAAAAATGTCCGTCGTGTGACCATTGAAATTTATCCAGATGGTAAAAATAAGTCTGCAGCCAAAGTTTTAATCTTTCAGTCGAAGCCGTTATGAACACAAAAAACTTTGGCTTTACTCTGATTGAATTTCTGGTTGCCGTCGGAATATTCTCGCTGATCGCAACCATGGGCTATTCGGGTTTGTCCCAAGTGATCAAAACCCAGAAAGCGCAGACCAGAGCGCAAATAAAAATCAAAGACATTGAGCGCGCGCTCTTGGTTATGGCTCGTGACTTTTATCAAATCGTCCCGCGGTCGGTGCGCAATAATCAAGGGAATTTAGTCGCCACTCTGGTCTTTGATGACAACTCAAATTTTATTGAATTTACCAAATTAAACAGTGCCATCCCCTATTTTTCCGAGGAAGAAGCACAATTTCGTCGATCGCGTCTCACAAGAGTGGGTTATAAATTAGAGGGGAGCGATTTTTATCGTGAACACTACAATACCTTGGATCGCACCTTGGGCACAGTCCCAAGTAAAACGCTGATGCTAAAAGATGTGCTTGATTTTTCCGTACGATTTCTTGGCGCAGATCGAACTTGGAGTAAGTTTTGGCTCACCTCTAAAACGGATTTAGAGCAGTTGCCTGTGGCCATTGAAATCAAGCTGACGATACAAGGGGGCAATGAATACACGCATTTATTCCCTGTGCTAGAACCGCCAACCGCTCCAAAAACGTCATCATGAAAAACCTGTTGCGCACAAAAACTGCCAAAAAAGCAGGCTTTGCTTTAATCACCGTCATGCTCATCTCGGGTATTGCTGCATTAATTGCAGCCAAGACAACGCTTGACAATCAAAATGCGATCCGAAGCACCACCAACATCATTGGCTCTGATCAAGGTTTGTTGTATGTTTATAGCGTTGAAAATTGGGTGTTTCACTTTTTAGCCAAAGATGCGCGTGAAAGTAGCGCTGACTTTCCTGGGGAAGACTGGACCACCTCTGTACCACCATTGCCCATCGAAGGCGGAAACGTCTCTGGTACACTCACCGATGCCACCGCACGCTACAACATTAATAATTTAATCGATAAAGACGGCAAAGTGATTCCCGCCGAATATGAACGATTAGCGCGATTGCTAGAATTACTATCACTGCCTTCGGCTCTAGCCGATACAATCACGGACTGGATGGACGCAAATGGGTCCGCACGAAGATATGGGGCTGAAGACAGCAGTTATTCCAGCCTTAATCCCCCTTATCGCACAGCCAATCAAAAATTGACTGATATTTCGGAGCTGCGTTTGGTCTATGGGATGAAACCTAAGTACTACAATGCGCTTAAACAGCATTTGACGGTGCTGCCTTTACCAACCCCAGTGAACGCAAATTTTGCCAATGATAAAACGCTGCGCATGTTAGATAAAGGCATAAACGCTGAAGTTGCCAGCGAAGTCATTCGCAAGCAAAACAAAAAAGAGGCATTCAGACAATATCAAACATTGGCACAAACCATGCAAAGTTTTAGTGAAGATCCCGATTTGGGCAAAAGAATAAACAATAAAATCATCAACACAGCCACCCAATTTTTTAGATTAGAAACCGTTGTGAATTATAATGACACCCAAACGCGAGCTATTTCAATCATACAAAGAACAAACGATAAAGAAATCAAAGTGATATATCGAATACTAGGCGCTTGGGCAGATGACTGATAAACTTCTGCTCGATCTTGACCAAATCACTGAGCTTTACCAAGGTAAGGTGGCGCTTTTCCCTGCCAATTTGCTTTCTTTCCACACCCTTGAACTGCCTGTTAAAAGCGCCAAACAAGCGCTCACACTTGCCCCTGTTGCCTTAGAAGAGCAAAGCAATCAGGACATTGAAAAACTGCACACCTCCGTTCATAAGCATCAGAATCAATGGTTTGTCTGGCTTTGTGATGCCGATGTTTTAGAGCATTGGCTAGAGCGCCTGAAACAGCTCAATTGTCAGCCTAAAAAATTACTGCCCGACTACATGGTGCTACCGGCCAGTGAGTCACCGTGTTATTGCATTGAGGGTCAACGCGCCATTGTTCGATTAGATGAATTTCGTGGATTTTCGACCCATCACGATAAATTAGAGTTCGCCTTAAGCCTCGTTGGTCTTAAGTTGGCGGATGTCAATCACATTGAAACGCCTTTTACAACCTTATTTGAACAATCAAAGAATGTGCGCTCGCCCATCAATTTATTACAGGGTCGATACAGCACAAAAACCGATATTTCTGCCATCACACGCCCTTGGCATTGGGGCGTTGCTGCTTCAATCTTACTTATATTGTCTTACGGCTCTCAATTAACGCTTCAAAACGAGTCGCTACAGCAGAGCATCAATCAGCAAAAACAAGCCAATGTTGCGCGCTTTAAAGCCATCTTTCCCAAAATTGAAAAGGTGTCTAATGTCCGCAGTCAAGCAAACCAAGCGTTTAGAAAACTAAAACAACTGCAAGATTTACAATCAACCAGCTTGAGCGCATTACTCAACTCGGGCATCCCCATATTACAGCAAAACAACCAAGTTAAAATTGAGGCCATCACTTATCACGAATATACGCTACAGTTACAAATGAGCGCGCCGAGCGTCGGCGTTGCTGAAAACGTTAATAATGCATTTAAAGCCTTACCTGGCTTGGAAGTGACTGTGCAAAATCTCTCTCAAGACGGGTCGCTGACCAAAACCACCCTCAGCATAAGAAAGGCCGTCTAAATGTTCCCAACGTTCAAAGCCTGGTATAGCGCCCTACAAACAAGGGAGCAGCTATTCTTATCTATCGGCTTTCCAGTCATTCTCGTCATGATGATTTATTTGTTTTTTTGGGAACCCACCGTTGAACAACGTGCTGTGCTTGAACGTGAGTTACAAACGCAACAAAACCTCAACCGCTGGTTGAATGAACAAGCCGAACTGTACGCATCCAACCTAAAAACCATTAAACTCAATGAAAATCTGGCAACATTGGTTGAAACCAGTTTACAAGAGGCCAGTTTAAGCAGTTATTCTATTCGGCTGTTTAAAGACTCGCAATCGAACACCGTATTACAACTGGGTCGCATCCCATATACCCAATTCAATGCTTGGCTTTTAGACTTACAAGAACAAAATTCAATTTTCCTGATTGACGCCACCATCCAAGCCCTAGATACCGCTGGTTATGTTGACGTAAAACTGGTCTTGAGCGACACCCCCAAATAATAATCTTCATGCGTATTTGGTTCTTCATTTTCTTTTTGATTTGCTTGTGCATTACTGGCTTCGTCAATATGCCAGTTAAGTTTTTTTATGACGAATTTGTATCCGAAAAAATGACCCATGTATCTGTAACCAACATCTCCGGTCGTTTTTGGCAGGGTCATGCCTCGCTTAAAAACGCCCCCCAGCTCCAAGCGATTAAGTTTAATGCGCCTAAAATTGAATGGCAACTTGATTTTGAGGCGCTCAAAGAGTTTAGGGTTCATTACGACATCAAAGTCAATCAATTGAACGTTCTCGGATTAAATCTTGGTGATTTTGCCATCAGCGCAGATTATTCGGATCAGGCACAAGCCACCTTGCAGGATGTTGCAAGCCCCTTAAAGATTAATGCCCGCCTTGATCACCTTAGCGAAGAGAAAGCGCTTATTCTGGAAGGAAACATAAAGCTGAAAGAAGCCAATCCGGCCTTAGAGTCATTGCTGTTATTGGGTGCTGAATTCATAAACCCATCTGGGGACTTTCGATTACGCTTTAATACCCAATGAACTCTGTGCCGCTTAGGGATGATGAAATCCTAAGATACAGCCGACACATTTTCCTCCCGCAAATTGATATAGCGGGTCAAACCACCTTAAAAAACACCCACGCTCTCATCGTTGGACTGGGCGGACTGGGCTCTCCAGTCGCTCAGTATTTAGCCGCATCGGGCATAGGGCGGCTCTCTCTCATCGATTTTGATGTCGTTGATGAATCCAACTTGGTGCGCCAACCCATTCACAGCAGTTTATCGCTTGGCCAATTAAAAACCGACTCCGCAAGAAATAATTTATCTGCCCTAAACCCCAATGTTGAATTGCACACTTACCCTCAAAAAGCCGACCAAGCGACTTTGCCTGAATTAATGGATGGCATTGACGTGGTCTTAGATTGTAGTGATAATTTTGCCACTCGCCAAACCGTTAATCGCATCGCTTGGCAAAAAAAAGTGCCGCTCATTTCTGCAGCAGTCATTCGTTTAGAAGGTCAGCTTTGTGTGATTGAGCCTCGATCTAACACCCCTTGTTATCGATGCTTATACGATCAACAGGACACATCTGACACCTGTGCAAACAGTGGCGTTCTTTCACCAGTTGCCGGTCTATTAGGGTGTATTCAGGCCACAGAAACCATCAAATATCTGCTAAACATTGGCGACTCCTTCGCTGGAAAATTGCTTTTGTTAGACGCCCAATTTTGGCAGCTTCGCACAGTAAAGCTTAGCAAGGATTCCGCTTGTCCCGTTTGTTCGGTTTAAATAATCTAAAAACCGAAGCGATTGAGGCAAACTTTGCAAAATATTGATAAAAAACCGACTTTATTTATGATATAAAACCATACTTTAAAATGAACTGTCTTTCCAAGCGCCTCTTACCAGAGAAAAACCTAACTTTATAGACTTTTTAAAACTGCTATGCCAACTGATCCCGCTCAAGTATCCATTGACTCCCTAATAGAAAAAAATAAGGAACGCCTTCGCTTAAGTGTGGCCAAATTGATGAAATTTGCCATCTTAAATAAAGAAGCCGACCTGTCTATCACCGGCGCATTGGTGGCTAATACAGGGGTATTTACCGGCCGATCGCCCAAAGATAAATTCATTGTTAAAGATGATAAAACCGCTGATTTAATCCACTGGGGTGCGGTCAACAAACCCATTTCCTCAGAGTCATTTGATTTGTTGCTGCAAGACATGCTCGAGCACGCCTCAAAAATGCCTTTGTACATACAAGAACTCTATGTTGGCATGGACGAAGCAGAGCGTAAACCCGTGCGCACCATCACTGAATTTGCTTGGCACAGCCTATTTGCGCAAAATCTTTTTGTGAACGAGCCTTGGGAGGATGCCAAAGACCCTTGGACCGTGATCGATTTACCGAGCATGCCCGCCGTGCCTGAGCGCCATGGTTGTTTGACCAACACCATGATTGCGCTTGATTTCTCTCGGCGCATTGTGTTGATTGCCAATACGGCTTATGCGGGCGAAATTAAAAAGAGTTTATTTTCCGTTATGAATTGCGAGCTTCCAGCGCATGGCGTCTTTCCCATGCACTGCTCCGCCAATCACGATCAATATGGTCACACGGCCTTATTTTTTGGGCTTTCTGGCACAGGAAAAACCACGCTATCAGCAGATTCTGAACACGTTCTGGTGGGTGATGACGAACACGGTTGGAACCATGACGGTGTCTTTAATTTTGAGGGCGGATGTTATGCCAAAACCGTTGATTTATCAGAAAAAAAAGAACCCGTTATTTATGCCGCCACGAATCAGTTTGGCGCCGTTTTAGAAAATGTCGTCATCAATGAGCAGGGCGTTCCAAACTACGCAGATACCACCAAAACAGAGAATACCCGATCCGCCTATCCATTATCATTTGTTGCAAACGGCAGCCGCTTGGGCAAAGCGCCTCATCCGCAAAACATTTTCTTTTTAACTGCGGACGCCTCTGGTGTTTTTCCACCCATATCCAAACTAGACGCCGACGCGGCCATTTATCACTTTTTATCTGGCTATACCTCAAAACTGGCTGGAACAGAGCGGGGCGTGGTAAAACCCGAGGCAACTTTTAGCACGTGCTTTGGCAGTCCTTTTCTACCCTTACCTCCTGGTCGATACGCTGAACTGCTGCGTGAAAAATTACAACAGCACGACGTTAAAGTTTGGCTCATAAACACCGGCTGGCAAGGCGGGGGCTATGGCTTTGGTAAGCGCATTGATCTGGCCTATACCCGCGCAATGATTGCCGCTGCAAGGCTCGGTGAACTGGATGATGCGCCATTAAAACGACATCCCATCTTGAACCTTGAGATGGTCATAGAATGTGCAGACATCCCATTTGAAGTGCTCTCTCCCGAAGAATCTTGGCAGGATAAAGAAGCCTACGCGGCTGAAACCAAAGCCATTGCTCAAAAGTTTGTGGAAAATTTCAAAAAATTTGAGGATCAAGTCAGCCCAGCAGTCATAGCAGCGGGCCCACGCCTGAGTTAAATCGCTTGCTAATTCAATAAAAGCTTGATGATAAAGACGGTTAAAACAACGTAAAGTACGCGTTTTATCCAAACTTCGCCTTTGACCACCGAAGTGTACGCGCCCAAATAGCCCCCAATGCTGGTGCCAATAGCGAGCGTTAGACCCACCACCCATAATATTTCAACATTTGAGGCAAAAACAGCCAATGCGACGATGGTATAGGTCAATACGATCGTGACCTTATGCATATTGGTTCGGACCAAATCTATGCCCATAATGCGGTTTAAAATGGGCATGAGAATAAAACCAACGCCTATTTGAATGAAGCCACCCCAAAAACCGGCAAATACCATGCAAATGTGTCCCAAAACAAGATTTTTTTGAGTTTTGGATTCTTGAGCCTTTGCCCCTTCTCCGCCGCCGAATGCCGTCACAACCATGACGGCAATCATGACTGTGATCAATACGTAGTTAAACCAAGCACCCTCAAGCTTAATGCCCACTGAGGCGCCACCAAGCGCTCCAAAAGCGGCACAAATTGATAAGGTTATACTCAGCTTCAGGTCGTGAAAGCCTTTTCTAAAGAAGCTCAATACCGCAAAAATGTTTTGAAATAAAATCCCGATGCGATTGGTCCCATTTGCCACAGGCGCGGGAATGCCCATAAATAGCATGATGGGTATGGTTAATAATGAACCACCGCCAGCCATAACATTCAGCCAGCCTGAAGCGATGCCGACAACGGCAATTAAACCCAGCTCTAAATAAGTCAATGTCATCGCCAACCTTTAACCTTAGTGTTGATAGAAACGAGTCAGTCTATAAGCCGGGTTCTGTCGTGGACAGTCATTCATCTTGGATTGTTGTCACCAACAACCTCTTCGCAACCTACCCAGAAGCCAGTGGGGCACACTGTGTTGTTACACATGCTTCTCTATTTGGTCTTGCTCCCGATGGGGTTTACCCTGCCATTGATGTTACCACCAATGCGGTGCGCTCTTACCGCACCATTTCACCCTTACTTTAAAAAAGCGGTATCTTTTCTGTGGCACTTTCCATTAGCTCACGCTATCCAGATGTTATCTGGCATCTTGCCCTATGGAGCCCGGACTTTCCTCTGCGTACAGCGACTGCCTGACTGACTCGCTTGTCCATTATACTGTATGGTCGCATTCAACCTTGTATCTCAACTTTCAATGCTGAAAGCACTTTATTTGAATAATTAGCAAACGCATCTCATTCCCAATAATCATATAATGGCTGACTCAAACACACCCAATAATACGGAGCATAGAATGCGCAAAAAAATCATAAACACCGAACACGCCCCTCAAGCCATTGGCACTTATTCACAAGCTGTACAGGCGGGTGATTTTGTTTACATCTCTGGTCAAATTCCCCTTGACCCACAAACCATGGAAGTCAATAATGCCTCTTTTGCAGACGAAACCCACCAGGTGTTTCAAAATTTAAAAGCCGTGACTGAAGCCGCTGGCGGCCAACTGAGCGATGCGGTTAAATTAACCATCTATCTGACCGATTTGAGCCATTTTGCAACCGTCAACGAAATCATGGCCCAATACTTTTCGGCGCCCTTTCCTGCACGCGCAGCCATTGGTATTGCCAGCCTGCCAAAATCGGTTCGCATTGAAATTGACGCGGTCTTGTATTTGCCTTAATGGTCGATAAGCAAAGCGCCATTGAAAGCCTAAGTGGCGTTGGGCCGCAGACCGTTAAAAAACTGGCCAAGTTGCGGCTTTATTCGATTAGAGACTTACTGCTTCACATGCCTTATCGCTATGAGCACCACAGTCGCCTGACGGCCATTCCAAATTTGATAGACAATGAGACTTGTGTGGTCGAAGGCATCATTTGCCATCAAAAATTAGGCGGCAGGCGGCGCCAAACTTTAGAGGTCACCGTACAAGACGAGCAAGGTTATTTGCTCGTTCGATTCTTCAACTTCCGTCCTTATTTCGCCAAGCAGTTCCAACAGGGGCGACGCATTCGTTGTACGGGCGTACCCAAGTATAAAATGAATCGTTATGAGATGGTTCATCCAGCAATTGTTTGGTTAGATACGCCAACCCCTCTACCCAATCATTATGTGGCCTGTTATCACCTAACTGAAGGATTAAACCAAAACCTAATGCGGGGGCTTATTCAGCAGGTTTTTCGCGCAATAGACCACAAGCCCACACTCTATGACTTGGTCAACCGTCCAGACTATGATTTTTGGCAAGCCGTCGGACACATCCACTATCCACCGCTCACCGAGGACATGGACGCCTTTGTGGATTATAAAAGCCCTTATCATCACCGCCTGATTGTAGAAGAAATTTATTTGCACCACCTCATCACCAAATACCATCGGAGTTTAAGCGCGCAAAAACAAACAATCACCTTAACAGAAGACCGAATGAGTCAAAAATTTATTCATGCATTGCCTTTTGAACTGACAGCTGACCAGCAACAGGTCATCAAAGATATTCAGGCGGATTTAGCCAGCTCTGAACCCATGTTACGCTTGCTTCAAGGTGATGTGGGTTGCGGAAAAACCGTGGTGGCCATCGCGGCTATGCTGGTGGCTGTGCAGCATGGCAATCAAGCCATTTTTATGGCGCCCACAGAGCTATTAGCGCAACAACACTATCAAAACATCAATGCTTTGCTTGAGCCATTAGACGTTCAAACCTTGTTTTTATCGGGCTCCATCACCGCCAAACAGCGACGACAAGCGCTCGAACAAATACCCTCAGCAGATATACTCATTGGCACCCACGCTTTTTTGCACCTAGATGCCCCCTTGGATAGACTGGCGCTGATTGTGATTGATGAACAACACCGATTTGGCGTCGAACAGCGGCTGGCGCTCAGCCAAAAAACCGCGCACCAGCCCCATCAACTGATTATGAGTGCCACGCCCATCCCGCGCTCACTGGCCATGACCCTATACGGCGATTTGGAGTTGTCTGTGATTCGCCAATTACCAGTCAATAGAAAACCAATCCAAACCTCGATCATCAACTTAGACAAATACGAATCACTGGTGGTAAAAATCAATCAAAACATACAAGAGGGTAAGCAAGTTTACTGGGTTTGCCCACTGATTGAAACCTCCGAACACATTACGGCACAGGATGTGGAAACCCGTCATGCCGATTTACAGACCAAAATCTCTGGAACCGTGGCGCTGATACACGGACGGCTCAAGCCCCAAGAAAAGCTTGACATCATGTTGAAATTTAATGCCAATGCAATCAGCTTGCTTGTATCAACCACAGTGATTGAAGTCGGTGTTGATGTGCCAAATGCCAGTATTATCGTCATTGAGAACCCTGAGCGATTGGGATTAGCCCAGCTTCACCAATTGCGCGGACGCGTGGGCAGAGGTCACATTGCCAGCCACTGTATCCTACTGTATAGAGATCCCCTCTCTGAGGCCTCAAAAATGCGCTTAGAAGCCATCAGAGCGCACAGCGATGGCTTCAAACTCGCCGAAATCGACCTCTCCATAAGGGATGCGGGAGATCTCCTCGGCACTCGTCAAACGGGCGATCAACAATTTCACCTCGCTAATATTTCTCGAGACTATGTGTTATTTGAAAAAACCAAAACCATAGCCGATCAATTGTGGGCTCATAACCCTGAAGCCGCCTTGAGCTTGATTGAAGAACAAAACGACCATGCGGGTCAGTTTATAAACGCCTAATATGGCAAAAATAGAATTTCACACAGATAAATATTAGCGCGCAACGGTTACAGACGCTTCGCGGTAAAGTAAAATAACCCCTCCATTGATTATGACCCTAAAAAATTTATGAAAGCCAGCCAGTTCCTCATCAACACCTACAAAGAATCCCCCGCTGAAGCAGAAACCATCAGCCATCAGTTGATGCTGCGCGCCAGTTTTATTCAAAAGTTGGCCTCTGGCATCTACACCTGGTCGCCCCTAGGGCTTAGAGTGTTTAAAAAGGTCGAGGCCATCGTTCGCGAAGAAATGGACCGTTCGGGTGCGCTTGAAATGACCATGCCAACCGTACAGCCGGCAGAATTGTGGCAAAAATCTGGGCGCTGGCAGGATTATGGCGCGGAATTGCTGAGATTGTCCGATCGCCACGACAGGGCATTTTGTTTGGGGCCCACACACGAAGAAGTGATCACCGAATTCGTCAAGAAAAACCTCAAAAGTTACAAACAACTGCCCATAAATTTGTATCAAATACAAACCAAATTCCGCGATGAGGTCCGCCCACGTTTTGGCATCATGCGTTCCCGCGAATTTGTTATGAAAGACGCTTATTCTTTTCACAATACCAAGGCTTCTTTGCAAGAAGGTTATGACTTAATGTTTGAGGCTTATACCAAGATATTTTCTCGACTTCAATTGGATTTTAGAGCGGTATCTGCCGATTCAGGCGCCATTGGTGGACAGGTTTCTCAGGAATTTCATATACTTGCCGATGTGGGCGAGGATGACATTGTGTTTTCAACTGACAGCGACTATTCAGCAAATGTTGAGCTGGCAGAAGCGATTTGTTTGGAAGAACGCCGGTCACCCACCTTAGACATGAGCAAAAAACCCACCCCAAATGTCAAAACCATTGAGCATCTGGTCCAACAATTTAAACTGCCCATCAACAAAACCCTTAAAACTTTGGTTGTCAAAGCAGAAAAAGATCAACCATCGCCTCTGATCGCCTTACTGGTGCGTGGTGACCATACGCTAAACCTCGTTAAAGCAGAGAAATTAGACGCCGTTGCCAAACCGCTCACATTTGCCACAGCATCAGAAATTAAAGCGACCTATGGTGCAGGCCCTGGTTCATTGGGTCCGGTCAATTCACCCATTCCATTTGTGGTTGATCGAAGCGTTGCTGCCATGTCCGATTTTGCCGTTGGTGCCAATGATGAAGGCCACCACTTTTTTGGCGTCAACTGGGATCGTGACGTCGCGCTCCCCACCGTTACGGACTTAAGAAACGTCGTCGCTGGAGACCCCAGTCCAGATGGCAATGGCAGACTTGTATTAAAAAGAGGCATTGAAGTCGGACATATCTTCCAACTTGGCGATAAATATTCAACCGCTATGAACCTTCAAGTCATTGACGAAACTGGCCAATCCATACCATTGATGATGGGCTGCTATGGCATTGGTGTTTCGCGCGTGGTTGCGGCCTCTATTGAGCAAAACCATGATGATCGCGGCATCATTTGGCCTATGGCCTTAGCGCCCTTTAAAGTCGCCATTGTGCCACTAAATGCGCACAAAGAGCCCCGTGTCAATGCCATTGCCCAATCCCTCTATCAGACCTTAGAACAACAGGGCATCGAAGTATTATTTGATGATAGAGACGAACGACCTGGTATAAAGTTCGCAGATCTCGATCTGATTGGTATTCCCCATAGAGTGGTTGTCAGCCCCAAACTCCTTGTTGATGATTGTGTGGAGTACAAACATCGCACAGAAAATGAAGCACAACAGATAAATCTTAAGGCCATTGAATCATTTTTGGCCGAACGGCTATGAGCAAACGAAGCGCCGTCATCATTCCTGCCCGTTATAACTCCGCCCGTTTACCCGGTAAGGTTTTACTCATGTTGGGCGACAAGCCCGTAGTGCAACACGTGTATGAAAAGGCGGTCGCGGCGGATGTGGGGTCTGTCTACATAGCCACAGACAGCGAAAAGGTCTTTAAGGTTTGCGAACGGTTTGCCCAGGTGATTATGACTCAAGAACACGCCTCGGGCACCGATCGTGTTGCTGAAGCGGCTCAAACATTGGAACCAGAAACCATCATAAACATTCAAGGCGATGAGCCCTTTATTGACATCAACCTCATTAAAGCGCTACATCAGAACTTAATACAAGGGGCGCCGTGGGTCAGTGCCGCGCATCCCATTAAGTCATTGGAAGAATTAACCAATAAAAATGCCGTTAAAGTCGTCCTTGATCGTCGCGGTAACGCGCTCTATTTTTCACGCTCACCCATCCCATTCTATCGCGATTGTCCAGATATGCTGAATCCAGCACTGCGACACATAGGGGTCTATGGTTATCATAGAAAAACCCTGCAAACCCTGGCTGCATTACCACCGTGTCGGATTGAACAAATTGAAAAATTGGAGCAACTGCGCGGTCTGAACGCGGGGATGAAGATCAAAATCATTGCAACGGAAGAGCCTTCTCAAGGCATTGATACCATCGAAGACTTCTGGCAAGCCTCCAAAATCATAGGACAAGCGTCTTAGGGCATCGTATTTAGGGGTGTCATGGAGGTCAAACAGTGAGAATAAGGCCTTTTACAGCATAGGCTATAGGGTGGGAGCCTCCTCTTCGCCCAATGGAATGGCGATGGTTTTGTCCAAATCCCTTTTGCTGATGCCTATTACAGTATGGGCTTTAGGGTAACCACCTCTTCGCCCAATGTGGGGTGAATGGCGATGGTTTTGTCCAAATCCCTTTTGCTGATGCCTTTTCTAATGGCCACAGCAAACCCTTGTAGGATTTCTTCAACGCCCTCGCCTAACATATGCAAGCCCAAGACTTGATGCGTGTCTTTTCGGCAAATAAGCTTTATCACAACTGTTTCATCCTTATCTAACAGGGTATTGGCCAGCGGAGAGAACGCGCTAATGTAGGATTTGACCTGCTCTGCGCCAATTTTTTCAATGGCTTGATCTTCTGTAAGCCCGACCATTGCTATGGGTGGCATGGTGAAAATCACGGTTGGCACAAAATCCAGATCAATTTTCTCTTTATTCATCCCGCCATGAAGCCGCATCATCAATCGTCTGCCCTCTTGGATGGCAACTGGGGTTAATTGTGGTTTATTGGCAACGTCTCCAACAGCAAATAGATGATCAATGTTGGTCTCACTGTATTCATTAGCATCGATGAAGCCATGTTTTAGCGTAATACCCGCCTTATGTAATTGTAGTGGTTCAATGTTCGCTTTTCGCCCTATTGCCCATACCAAACGCTCTGTGTTTATGGTTTTACCTGACTTAAGTGCCACCTCAGTTGTATTGCCGCTCAGTGTTACACGTGAAACATCCTCGCCTACAAGCATATTAATATTTGACTTTTCAATTGCTTTCATAAGGTGCGTTACGATTTCATCATCGACCGTTTTTAATGGTTTTTGTTTGCGGATGATTAAATTGACCTCGCTTCCCAAAGCAGAAAGGATAAATGAAAATTCTAAAGCGATATAGCCAGAGCCCACGATGGTGACGCTTTTAGGCTGTTCTTCAAGATAAAACAGATCGTCAGACACTAAGCCGTGTTCTGACCCCGCAACATCAGGAACAATGGGTTTTGAGCCCGTTGCAATGACAATTTTATCTGCAGAAAAAACCTTGTCTCCAACCCGAAGCGTGTTCGAATCAACAAAGGCTGCGGTGCCATAGCAGGTGTCTATGAGATTATTATTCAAATAGCCTTGGTACCACTGCTCAATGCCTTTGATGGTTTGATCTCTCTTGGCTTTGAAGATAGACCATGAAAAGCTTTTGTCTTTGATGTGGATGCCAAGCCCTTGGGTGTGATTTAAGTTTTTCCACGTGTTTGCCGCTTGCCAGAATAACTTCTTAGGCACACAGCCCAGATTAACACAGGTGCCGCCCCAATGCCTATTTTCAACAACCAAACACTTTTTATTATATTGAGCCGCGTATTCTGCAACAGAGATGCCGCCACTGCCCCCACCAATTACGATCAAATCATATTTTTTCATATGCTCAAACGCTTTGAATGTATTCGCACAAGTGGGACTGAACCATGAAAACTATTTATTCCAAGTAAGGGTTTTAATCACATTAAGGGCTTGTTGCAATTCGTAGTCCTCAGTGATGAGCGTCTTTTCGTCCGCTTTTTTGCTTTCTGCCGTTTTTTCTGTTTTTGTGGTGCCTTCGCTCTTTAAATGCCCTTCCAGGTCCTTTTCCTGAACACGATTAAAATTCTCATTGAGCTGAGTCACTTTGATCAAAGGAATCTCTATGTCTGGCTTAATGCCTTCTGCCTGAATAGAACGGCCATTTGGCGTGTAATATCGCGCTGTCGTTAATTTCATACCGTAGTTGTCAGAAAGGTTGATGATGGTTTGAACCGAGCCTTTACCAAAACTCTTTCTGCCAACAATCATCCCTCTTTTATGATCTTGTAATGCGCCTGCAACGATCTCTGATGCGGAAGCTGAGCCTTCGTTGATTAAAACCACAATGGGAATTTGTGGAATGACATCGCCTTTTCTCGCTAATATGACTTCGTTGCTGGATCTGGAACGTCCGATGGTGGACACAACTGTGCTGCCGTCCAAAAATGCCCCAGAAACGTTAACAGCACCACTTAAAACGCCGCCAGGATTGTTCCTCAAATCCAATATCAAACCTTTTACGTTGCCTTCTTTCTGTGATTTTTCAATTTTTTTAATCATTTCTCGAGCGGTTGGCTCTTGAAAGTGCGAGATTCGAACGTACAAAATATCGTCGTCTAACTTGCGTGATCGAACACTGGTCAGCTGTATGATGGCGCGTGTTAGTTTTTTCACTAAGGGCGCATCCTCACCTTCTCTGACAATGGTTAGATTAATATCGCTGCCTGGCTTACCGCGCATAATGTCAACCGCTTCTGTCAAAGTCATGCCTTTAACGGACTGTTCATCAAGTTTAATGATAACGTCTCCAGCTTTAATATTCGATTTATCAGCGGGCGTGTCATCTAAAGGCGCAACAACTTTGACAAATCCGTTTTCCATGACAACTTCTATGCCCAGACCGCCAAATTTTCCTTGTGCCGATACATTCAAGTTAGTCAAGGCTTTGGGTTCAAGGTAGGCTGAATGAGGATCAAGGTTTGAAATCATCCCTTTGATTGCTGCATTCATTAGGCTATCGCTTGATTTTTCATCGACATATAACTTTTTTATTGTCTCAAATGCATGATTAAGCCGGCGAATTTCTTCAATGGGTAGCTGTTCTTCCGATGATGCCCCCACTTGAAGCACAACGGTCAGCAATAATCCCAAAAATGCGCCCGAAACCAGCAAATACCATCTTTTTTTATCAAACATTTTCACCTCTACTCTTAACGACCTCTAATTTCCAATTAACTTAACGTTATTAACCACAAAAGCAAGCTCATCCCTCTTTAAACAATTGTCCTTGAATTTTTTCATCCTTTCTTTGTATTTCTTGTTGGTTTTCCAAACGCATGTTCCAAATTCTTTGCTTTAAGCGCTCATCACTTAAAGCCAGCATCTGAATGGCCAGATGCGCCGCATTTTTTGACCCTGCGG
Organism: Gammaproteobacteria bacterium; assembly: GCA_965277775.1. Classification (GTDB taxonomy): domain Bacteria; phylum Pseudomonadota; class Gammaproteobacteria; order CAKMZV01; family CAKMZV01. Next base: position 1,193,674 of record OZ255843.1, read on the forward strand.
AGCCAATAGCAACCGTCGCAACAGGAATGCCTGCGGGCATCTGAACCGTTGACAACAAAGCATCCATGCCCCCCAATCCACCAGATTCTATGGGAACGCCAATAACGGGTCTGACCGTTATGGCTGAAACAGCACCCGCAAGGTGTGCCGCAAGACCGGCCGCTGCTATAAAGATTTTCACACCTCTTTTTTCAGCATCAACCACATATTCATGCGTTTGCTGAGGCGTTCTATGAGCGGAGGTGATTTTCACCTCGAATGCAATGTCAAATTGTGCCAAAATCTCTGTTGATTTTTGCATGACAGGCCAGTCTGAATCTGACCCCATTAAAATAGCAACATCAGGTTGAGCAGTCATATCGTATTACTCCTATCGATATATAAGTTTAGGTGGATGTTATGAAGAATTATAATGCTTCTTGTTGCATCGTGTTTTCAATGCCTAGCGACTGGCGCTTTTTCTTTTTTTAACTGTTTTGGTCGCCCCTATAATTTTGCGCTTGATAATCTCTTCTGTCAACCCCTCAAGTTTAATGTCACTGGGGATTTTATGATTTTTTCGACCATCTTTAACATAAAGTCCATAAGGGCCCTCTAATACCCTAAAAGCGCCAAAAGTCCCATGATGCTTCTTGGCATCTGCCTGAAGTTTCTTTCGTACGACATCGATCGCTTGTTCTAATGTAATGGTTTCTGGTACAGGTTCTTCCTTTTTTAAACCCGCGTATTTTTTGGGACCAAACATGAGATAGGGGCCAAAACGACCTCTACTAGCACTGATACTTGCACCGTTTTCAGCTTGAAAAACCGTCCCGTCTTTGGCCACAAATTTAATTTGTTCCGATAATACACCCAAATCACGAGGCAGTTTGAGTAAATCAATGGCCTCGTTAAGGGTGATGGTGTCGATGTTCTGGTGCTTCAATAGGCTTGCGCTTTTCGGTTTATCATCGCCTTCTGTCACGCCACATTGAACATAAGCCCCATAACGACCGATTTTAACCGTAATCGGCTGATTAAATTCTGGATGATTGCCTAAGCTACGTGCTGTTGATTCTGAGGGTCTTTCTGCTTTTTCAGCGGCTTTAACCATGGGTTTGAAGGCTTGATAAAAATCAGCCACCATGGTGTTCCAAACACTCGTTCCTTTGGCTATTTTATCAAAATCGGTTTCTAGATTTGCTGTGAATTGATAATCAATAACCGAATTGACATGTTTAACCAAAAAGTCGGTGACCAGCCCTGCAATAGGCGTGGGATGCAGGCGGCTTTTTTCAGACCCATATTTTTCTTCAGCCATCGAATGCTCAATCTTGCCATCTCCTGTCCAAATCAGCTCTATTGCTTGCCTAAAACTGCCTTCTGTGTCGCGAATTTCTATATAGCCTCGTTCTTGTATGGTTGACATTGTCGGCGCATAGGTTGAGGGGCGACCAATACCGAGTTCTTCTAATTTTTTAACCAAGCTCGCTTCCGAATAGCGGGCCGCTGGCTTGGCAAAGGTTTGTTTTGCTGTGACTTTTAGGGGCATTAATGATTGCCCTTGTGTAAGCGTTGGCAAGACTGACAGCTCTTTCTTTTGGCCCATCACCTTAAGGAAACCAAGAAAAACCATCTCTTCGCCTTGCGCCGTAAAATGCTTTTGATCCCCAACTGAAAAAATAACGGTGGTCTTATTAATTTTGGCATCCACCATTTGTGACGCAATGGTGCGATTTCTAATCAACTGGTATAACCGCTTCTGGTCGCTCTCAACGTTCGGGCTTTTGACCGTAACATCAGAAGGCCGAATGGCTTCATGCGCTTCTTGTGCTGATTTAGATTTGGTTTTATAGGCACGTTTTTGATAATAATTTGAACCGTGTTCCGATGAAACCCAGTCTTTAATTTCTGAATGCGCCCGATTTGACAATGAAACCGAATCGGTTCTCATATAGGTAATGTGCCCCGCTTCATAAAGCCTCTGCGCCACTGTCATGGTGCGCTTAACCGAAAAACCGAGCAGGCTCGAGGCGGTTTGCTGTAAGGTTGAGGTGGTGAAGGGCGCCGATGGTGACCTTTTAGATTCGCTTCTCTGGACTTGCTCGATGGTCCAAGGTTCTGTCGGCAATTGCTGCAATTGCTGTCGAGCGGAGGTATCGGTATCGAGTTTTTCGGAAAAATCAGCCTTAAATGCCATTGAATCGTATTCAAAATCCGCACTGATTTGATAGTGTGAATTGGCACGAAACGCTTGTATTTCACGCTCCCGTTCGACAACCAGCCTGACAGAAACCGATTGAACACGCCCAGCCGAGAGGCCTTGGCGAACCTTTTGCCAAAGGACGGGGGACAGTTCAAAACCCACCAATCGATCTAATACTCGGCGTGCTTGTTGAGCATTGACAAGGTTTATATTGATATCTCGTGGGTTTTCAATCGCTTTGACGACCGCCTCTTTGGTCACCTCGTTAAAGGTGATGCGTTTGGTGTTCTCTGGGGTGAGCTTGAGCGCATCATACAAATGCCAAGCAATGGCTTCGCCCTCTCTGTCTTCGTCCGTTGCGAGCCAAACCATTTCCGCTTTCTTCACGCTTTTTCTGAGCTCAGCAACCGTTTTTTTGCTTTGTGGTGAGATTTGATAGATTGGCATAAAACCATTTTCCATGTCTATGCCCATTTTCTTCTTTTCTAAGTCACGAATGTGACCATAGGAGGAGGCAACCGTGTACTTTTTGCCCAAGTACGCTTCTATTGTTTTGGCTTTTGCTGGAGACTCTACAATTATTAAATTTGTCATCTATTGTTTTGTTGCTTGATTTAATCTGATCTCCATCTAAATGATAGAGACATCCTTCTTTTAGAATATCTTATAAAACGGGCGTCATTATCGCTGATATTTGTGCTGACTTAAAACCTTAATTTACAAAGAACGGTAAAAATATGCTTTTTAATTCTATACTTGCACGCTCAATCTTGTAAACCTAATTGTATTCATTGATCTTTGCCTTGACGTTTTTACGCACTGTAAGTATGCTGTTTCCGCTTTTTAATAACGTTTCTATGGGCTATGAGTCTCTTGTTGAGCTTGATGACAGAAATAATGAGTGCGCTGTGCAAATATTGCATCGCTGTTTATTTAATCTCTGGTCAACTTTCAAAACGCCTTTGCCTTTAAAATGTTTTACAATAAACACCGAGTTTCGTTTTCTAAACAGGTAGATCAGGGAATTTCAGTGGCTCTTTCAAAAACTGAAGCTCTCATTTACACACACTAAATAAAAAATAATTGAATAAACGCGCCATGTCGAATACAACTGCCATCATTTTAGCTGCGGGAAAGGGGAGCCGTATGGGGTCAAAGAAACCCAAAACACTCCACCAGATTGGCGGTAAGACTATGTTAGATCATGTGGTTTTGGCCGCCAAACACTGTTGCCAAGAAATCATTGTTGTATATGGTTATGGCGGCGATCAAGTTCAAGAGGCTCTGGCTGGATCTGGCTGTCTTTTTACCGAACAAAAAAAGTTGCGCGGAACTGGTGATGCCGTCCGTTTGGCAATGCCCATGGTTTCTTCTGAAAACGTACTGATTTTGTACGGTGATGTCCCTCTGATAACCGCCCAAACCTTAGATAATCTTTGCTTATCATTAACGGACGCTTCCCTATCTTTGCTGACGATGAATCTGGATAATCCCTTCGGTTACGGTCGAATTGTTAGAAATTTTGCCAATAATCCAATGAAAATCATTGAAGAACACGATGCCAATAATGAGCAAAAATTGATCACTGAGGTCAATACAGGCATTTTGTCCGCAAAACACAATAATCTCCAAAAATGGTTAGATCAGCTAACCGATAACAACAACCAAAAAGAATTTTATCTAACCGATATTGTCGAGCATGCCTTTGCAGACAACGAACACATTGACACCCATCTGTGTTCAAATAATGATGAAGTTCGTGGCGTGAATGATTTACAGCAACTCGCTCAATTAGAGCGCATTTATCAAAAGAAAATAGCCTTGGCGTTTTTGAATAAAGGAGTGGTTTTTAAAGACCCAGACCGCGTTGATTTTCGAGGGGACGTTGAAATCGCTGCCGAAACCACAGTTGATGTCAATGTTATCTTCGCAGGAACAATAAAGATTGGGGCAAACTGTGTGATTGAATCAGGTTGTGTCATAAAAGACAGCCAGATTGATGATAAGGTTCATATAAAGGCCAATTCCTTAATTGATGGGGCAACCATTGAAAAATATTGCACCATTGGCCCCTTTGCTCGAATTCGACCTGAATCTAAATTGGCTCAAAATGTGTCCATTGGTAATTTCGTCGAAGTTAAAAAATCAACATTGTCTGAACACACCAAAGTCAATCACCTGAGTTATGTTGGCGATGCCATTATTGGTAAAAATGTCAATATTGGCGCTGGCACCATTACTTGCAACTATGATGGTAAACGCAAACATAAAACCATTATTGGCGAAGGGGTGTTTATTGGTTCTGGAACAGAGCTCATTGCACCCATTGAAATTGGTTCGAATGCCTTTGTCGGCGCTGGATCGACCTTATCAAAAAATGTGCCCAGCGATTTGCTATCTCTCACTCGTAGCGCTCAAAAAAATCTTAAAAAACGACAATCTCAAGATTAATGCGCAGCATTCTGCTTCAGGGGCTCAATCAAGCGCAAAAACAGGCGATCACCGATAACACCAAACCATTGATTGTTGTCGCTGGGGCGGGTTGCGGTAAAACAACGGTTATAACCCATAAAATTGCTTGGTTAATCTCGCAACAAAATGTTGCCCCACAAAACATCGCCGCGATCACTTTTACCAATAAAGCGGCCATTGAGATGAACGAACGGATTAAAAAACTACTACCTACCAGCCAGTATAAATCCATCCATATGTCCACCTTTCATTCGTTGGGGCTTTCCATCATCAAAAGCGCCCCAGAAATCGTCAACCTTCGGTCCTCATTCTCCTTGATTGATGATAAAGACTCGGCACAAATGATGACCGACATTATTGATTCAAAAAATAAAGAAGCGGTTAAAAATTCAATCAATCAAATCAAGACTTGGCAAAGCAAAAACATTTCGGCCAATGACGCTCTATTGCAGAACGACGTTGATGGAACTCGAACAGCCCAATATTACTTAGAATATCAACAAAGAAAATCTAAGTTGCACCTGGTTGATTTCAACGATTTGATTGATCTTGCCCTGATCATTTTAAATTCAAAAACCCCAGCAGCAACACTATGGCAAAAAAAATTCCAATACGTCTTAGTGGATGAATATCAAGACACCAATGCTGCTCAATATCATCTATTTAACGCCCTGGTTGATCGCTATAGAATGTTTATGGTCGTTGGGGATATTGATCAATCAATCTACTCTTGGCGAGGTGCTCAACCCGAAAATATGGTTGAAATCGAAAAAAACTACGCCGAATCAAAAAAAATCGTCCTGACTCAAAATTACCGCTCCACAAACAGCATTCTAAGCTCAGCAAATCAACTGATTAATCGAGACGATCAGCAAAATCCTAAAAACCTATGGTCCGCCCTCGGTGATGGTGACCCAATAAAATATCTTGCTTGCCGAGATGAGCAGCACGAAGCAATTATAGTGCTTGAATCGCTGAGAAACTACCGCTTTTCTGCTGGATTAAAATGGTCTGATTTCGCCATACTTTATCGTTCAAACTATCAATCTGATGTTTTTGAACAGCAATTGAGACAAGCTATGATTCCCTATACGGTAAGCGGTTCAATCGGACTATTTGATCGCGTGGAAATCAAAGATTTACTCGCCTATCTGCAACTCATTACAAATTTTGAAAACGATCAAGCCTTTCTTAGAATCATTAATAAACCCGCCCGAAAAATTGGCTTAAAAACCATCTCTAAATTGGTGGATTTTGCTAATTCAATTAAAACTTCTTTATTTTATGCTTGCACCGACAGCCGTTTATCAACCATTTTGGACCATCACACCTTAACCGTTGTAAGAGAATTTGCGCTCTGGATCAGACAGTTAGCCAAACTCAGCGACCCATTACAAACCTTAAAGCAACTGTACTCTGATATAGATTACGAAACTTATCTGCGAACCGTCAGTGTCTCAACCAAAGATTTTGAAAAAAGAAATAAGCGTGTTTATTCTTTTAAATCTTGGTTTGAAATGTGCTCTAAAAAGCATCCAAACGCTGATTTAGATGCGGTTTTATGGAAGATGAACCTTGGGCAAATGCAAGAAGAAGAAAATCAAGACAATGCAGTTAATATGATGACCATTCATGCAGCCAAAGGGTTGGAATTTCCTTATGTCTTTCTAACGGGTGTTGAGGACGGGCTAATTCCCCATAAAAACAGCATAAAGGCCAAGACCATCAAAGAAGAAAGAAGACTGATGTATGTTGCGGTCACTCGAGCGAAGATACAGCTGGTGATCTCTTATGCTAAAAGTCGAAATTCATCGGGTAAAAAAATCCTGTGCACTCCAAGTATATTTATCAATGAGATGGTTATAAAAAGCGCTAAATCTGAGGCGAAAAAAGAAACGACTGAGCAAATAAAAGCGAAAATAAAAGCCCTATATTCTAAGTAAGTGATAAAATTGATGATCCTTTTCTGCGCCTGTAGCTCAGTTGGATAGAGTACCAGCCTCCGAAGCTGATGGTCGGACGTTCGAATCGTCTCAGGCGCGCCAAATTATCAATCAAATTCGAAAAAGACATCAAAGGAATCTTCTTCTTCAATCCCTAAATCTTTTTTCCTTTTCTCATAATAGGTCTTTTTGATAAAGATATACTCATCTGAAACACCTGTATCCAAAAAAGAATCTGAGTCTAAAAATCCTCTCCTAATACTGATTATTTTAACGGCGGTTAGCCCTATTGAGTATTTTGAGTAGGAGATCGGATTAAAATTAAAATCAAAAAAACGGCCAATAAACCCTCTTAGGGTTGAAGGTCCCAAAAGCGGAATCACAACATAAGACCCTTCAGAGAAACCATAATAAAATAAGGTTTTGCCAAAATCATTTGTTTCGCGTTTTATTTCTGCGGCTGAGGCAACATCAAATAATCCCAAAACCCCAATAGAACTGTTTAGGCTGAAACGGCCGAGTGTCGTATAACTATTTTTAAATTCAAGCTGAAATATGTGATTGAATAAAGAAGGGATTTCATCCAAATTAGCAAACACATTATCAACGCCTTTAATCACAAAATTAGGGGTGATAAAGTTATAACCATAACTAATCGGCCTTATGATTATGGTGTCTAAAAATAAGTTGAAAGATAAAGTGGCTCTATTTAATCCTTCTAATGAATCTTCTTCTTTTAAGGATCTTTGGGTTTCAGCAGAACTTGAGGTTATAAATAAGAATAATAAGATTAGAATTAATTTAATAGTAGTATTTAACATGCTTATATCTGTTTATAACCCCAGTAAACCCTTGTTATTTTTAAAATTAGCGTCGAAATAACCATTGATTCTATGTTTTGTATTTTGTTAGAACTGTGGATAAATAACAAAATAAATGATTGTTTTTAGTTTTTATGCGGTTTAAACAATAAGCTTGCCGAGTTAATACAATAGCGTAAACCAGTTATTGGTGGTCCATCGTTAAAAAGGTGGCCTAAGTGCGCATCACATTGATGACAAACCACTTCAGTTCTTTCCATAGCAAGGCTCGAGTCCTTTAATAGGCGAACATTGTTTGTTGAAATACAGTCATAAAAACTTGGCCATCCTGTACCTGAATCATACTTATGCTGAGAATCGAATAGGTCAGATTCACAGCAAATACAGCTATAAATTCCAGCTTCCTTATGGGCATAAAATGCATTTCTAAAAGGCGTTTCGGTCCCCTTTTCTTGCGTGACATAAAACTGTTCTTTGGTTAATGATTTTTTTCTATCCATCATAAATGTCTCTGTTTGTACGATAATTAATAGCTTTGGGTTTTATCCCTCCACTGTTCTGACTCGCTATTGTATGCGCCCAACAACAGAATTGTTGGCAGCAAAAACCGCCCATAATTCTATATTAAAGCAAAGTTTCTGGCTGAGTGAAAAAAATCAACAAAAAGGCGATGTCTTTATTAAACAACAATAGACATAAATCAATGAAAAGGGTATAATTCCGCCCCTTCATTGGCTCGATTAATTTTGAGTGAATTCGACTTGTGAGAACAAGTCATGGTTGAAAAATAGGTTATTAAGATGAATTCAATTATTAAAGCAATACAAGATGCTCAGTTAAACAACAACTTATCTGAGTTTAACCCGGGTGATACTGTGGTCGTCTCTCTCAAGGTACGCGAGGGCGAGCGGGAACGCATCCAAAAATTTCAAGGGGTTGTGATTGCCAAAAAAAATAGAAACCTAAATTCTTCGTTTACTGTTAGAAAACATTCTTATGGTGAAAACGTTGAACGAACCTTCCAAACACACAGCCCTTTAATCAGCGATGTAAAAGTCTTGCGTAGAGGCTTGGTTCGCCGAGCAAAGCTTTATTACTTGCGCCAAAGACAAGGGAAATCAGCGAGAATCAAAGAAAAGGTTTAGGTTTGGGCAATGGGATCATTGCCAGTTTACAACAAACCCTTCTTTTGATTTAATGTCACGGCAATTATAGAGACTCATTCCGAGGTAAACTTGGAATAAGCGCGTATGTTTTAAAAGAACCTCTTTAAAAATAAATGACTATGTTTAAAACATTCTTAATAATTCTGCTTTCAAGTTTATCGCTTTTTGCTATTTCAGCTCCTGTTCCGGAAACTCAACAAAAGTTCATTCAAAAACAGCTGGAAGATATTGTCTCGAATGCCAGTCGTGTTAAAGTGTATGAATCGGATTTATCTAACTTCTACATCATTGAATTAAATGGTCAATTTGCCATGGTTAGCAAGGACGGTCAATTCTTAATTGATGGCGATGTTCTAAACCTAAAGACCCAACAAAGCCTGTTTGAACCCCTTAAAAATACCCAAGCGCTCCGCGTCATAAAGGGCATAAAAACGGCAGAAATTATTCGCTACCCAGCGCAGGATGAGAAAGCTTCAGTGTGGATTTTCAGTGACATTGATTGCGGTTATTGTCGGAAGTTACACCGCGAAATGAAAGCCATTAACCAAGGTGGCATAACGGTCAATTATCTCGCCTTCCCTCGGGGCGGTTTGGATACGGTCTCTTGGGATAAAAGTAAAAAAGTGTGGTGTGCAAGCAATAAACAACAAGCAATGGACATAGCAAAATCAGGAGACTCGCTCAATGAATTGGATGCAGATTGTGATGTGGACATTGCCGCTCAATATGACGCTGGTATTGCGGTTGGCGTAAAAGGCACACCAACCATTGTCCTGTCTGATGGCTCAATCATTCCAGGTTATTTGCCTGCTAAGCAATTAATAGAAGCTGCACAGCAAGTTCGTTTAGAAAAATAATCGTGTGTTGTGCATGTCATCGTTGCTGAAAATTTAATCCCAGAACTACAACAGAGAGAAGCAACATCCATCATTCGACGTTGTGTGCATTGTGGGCTCTGCAATGCGACTTGCCCAACGTATCAACTCTTAGGTGATGAATCAGATGGACCTCGCGGTCGGATTTATCAAATCAAACAAGCTTTAGAGGAAGGCGTTGTTGGGCAAGAACTAAGCCTGCACCTTGATCGTTGTTTAACGTGCAGAAATTGTGAAACAACGTGCCCTTCTGGCGTTGAATATGCCAAATTGATAGATATTGGCAGGCAACTGGTACAAGACAAAGGCCCCAAAAGACCCTTAAAACATCGCATTATTCGATACTTGTTATTGCGATTTTTACCCTATCCGAACCGACTTAAACCCTTTTTACGCATTGGTCAGTGGTTCCGCCCTCTATTACCAAAAAGCATCAGAATAAGCATTCCCGCTAAAGATGCGACTCAACCAATGCGCCAGACTCAATCATTGCAACGCGTTATTTTGCCCCAGGGGTGTATCCAACGATTATCGAAAACCAACACCAATGAGGCTTGCCAAAGAATCCTGTCGCGTTTAGGGGTTGAAGTCGTGGCAACCAATGATGGTTGTTGTGGTGCCGTTGCGCATCATTTATCCGATCAAGTAAGCGCTCAATCCACAGCTCGTAACAACATGATGGCTTGGTGTTCGGCATTGGATGCGGGCGCGGAGTGCATCATTATGACAGCTTCGGGGTGCGGTTCAATGGTTAAAGATTACGGCGCGTTGTTTGATCACCCAGAAGATGTGGCGATGGCGAAACACATTGTCGAAAAAACACGGGATTTCAGCGAATGGTTGACGCCAGAGGCGGTTAAAAAGCGACTTAAAAAAGACCTCAAGCCCTTAAAAATTGTATTCCATCCGCCTTGTACCTTGCAGCATGGTCAGAAAATAGTCGGAAAAGTAGAAGCCTTATTACAAGCCAGTGGCTGTGAGCTATTACCCTTTGCAGACAGTCACCTATGTTGTGGTTCAGCGGGAACCTATTCAATATTTCAACCCGAAATTTCAAAAAAACTGATTGAACAAAAGGTCAAACACTTGGAATCGCAATCACCAGAGCTCATTGTCACGGCCAATATTGGCTGTCAACTGTATATTGAAAGTCACACAACCCGCCCCGTTCGACATTGGATTGAGGTTCTTGATCAAAGGATGGCCTAACACCGTCCACAACGTTCCTAAAAATCGCCCCTTCTTGTCCCAATTGCTAACGCTATGATGCCTGTTTTTTCAGGAGAATTAATATGCGGTATAGAGAACAGGGATTCAGTTTGGTGGAAATTGCCATTGTGCTGATTGTTGTGGGTGTTTTGGCCGGAGTGGTGGTTAAAGGATTGGCTTTTGTTGATGAAGCAAGATTTAATCAAGCCAAGCAAAGCATACAAAGCATAGGAAGCGCCTATTTAACCTATTTACAGCGTTACTTAAATGCCCCAGGAGACGATAACTTAGCGTCGTCAAGGTTTGGCCCTTCCAGTGGTGATGGCGATGGCAATGCTCAAATTAGCGCGGCTGAATCGAAAAATGCCTGGTTGCATTTAAGGGCCGCTGGCTTGATGACAGGATCGGGCACGGTTGCACCGATTCACCCATGGGGCGCACCCTATCAACTGATTTATAGCAGTGTTTTTTCTAAAAACAGCCTGTGTTTAACGGCATTGTCTGGGGAAAAGGCGCAGATTCTGGATGGCAGTTTAGACGATGGACGGCCTCATTCAGGCAGCGTGCGGATTTCAGAAAGCGATACGGTTTATAGTCAGAGCAAAACCTACACACTTTGTCATACACTTTAGTACAGAGGCGGACTAAAGCTTTAATCCAGAAAACAGTTTGTGGGCGATTTTTACGTTTTTGTGGGCTTCAATTTCTCGAACACACGTTGGACTGGTCACATTGATTTCGGTTAAATAGTCGCCAATGATGTCCAATCCAACAAAGGCCAATCCTTTATCAATAAGGGCGAGTGAAACCTGGTCGCAAATCCATTGATCTCTATCAGAGAGGGGTTGAACCACCCCCTTGCCACCTGCCGCCAAATTGCCGCGAAATTCGCCCGATGCCGGTATTCTTGCCAGAGCAAACGCAATGGCTTCGCCGTGGACCAATAGCACCCGTTTGTCGCCAGCGGTGATTTCAGGGATGTATTTTTGAGCCATAATAAGGCGGGTTTCGTTTTGGGTGACGGTTTCTAAAATAACATTGGTATTTAAGTCCGATTTTTGCAACCTAAATATAGACTCGCCACCCATTGAATCTAATGGTTTGACCACGATGTCGCTATGTCGATCAAGAAAATCCAACAAGATCGCTTTTTGTGAGGTCACACAGTGGGGCGGACAACATTGAGGAAAGTCCAAAGCAAACAGTTTTTCATTGCAATTTCGAACCGAATCTGGTCGATTAAAAATGGGCGTGCCCGCATTATGAACCTTCTCTAAAAGGTAGGTTGCATTGAGATAAGCGCTGTCAAATGGCGGGTCTTGTCGGATGAATATGGCATCCATATTAGTTAGGGGTTGGGTTTTGCTTGTGCCAACGTCTATGGGCGCTGTGATGAGCGGCTCACCCACATTGATGGAACATAAATCGGCAAAAACCCGATTGTTCTCAATTTTTAAAGAATCCTTTAGGAAAAAGTAACATTGGTAGCCAAAGGCTTGGGCCTCTAACATGAGGGCAAGGGTTGTGTCTTTATGCCGATTAAGTGACTCAATCGGATTTATAAAAAAGGCGATTTTTTTCATTCGGCTTTGGCAATCTCTAATGCGGCGGCAGCCATGGCTAACCTGGCTGTGACACCATAAGCGTAAAATCGATTGGGAGAATCGTCGGGGGGACGATTGGAGTCGGGACTCATCAATGGTTCGGCCAAAGGCAGGGGTGAGAAATGCATGCCAGGCGCATTAAGGTTATCATTATTGCCTTTTTGGCTGTGTATGCGGTAAAACCCACCGACAATATAATGATTGATCATATAAATAACCGGTTCAGCAACGCTGTTGTCTGCGCCAACGGTTTCAAAAGTCGGGACGCCTTCTTGAGCCACCACATGGGAAATGCTGACCCCTTCTTTACCCACATTCATTTTTTTGCGTTGTTTGCGGTTTAATTCAGCCAGATCTTTTGCACAATTGACGGCAATAACGCCCATCCCATAAGTACCTGAGCGCGCTTTTAACATGACGTAGGGTTTTTGTTTTATTTGGTATTCATCGTACTTTTTTTGGATACGTACAAGCAATTCATGCGTGGCATCTTGCAGGACATCTGTGGTTCGACTGTCTCTAAAATCTATGGCAAGCTCATTGGGTGCATAGAGCGTAGAAAGTAACCAAGGGTCTATGCCCAACATGTCAGAAAATGACTGTGCGACGGTATTGTAAGCGTTAAAATTACTTTGTTTGGTGCGGCTGTGCCAACCCAATTCCAAAGGCGGGATCACATACTGATCCACAAGCTGAGTTAATATTTCAGGCTTACCCGAAGACAAGTCGTTGTTTAATAAAATGGCACAAGGCATAAACGATTCATCTTCTAACTCAATAGATAGATAATCCTCTCTTTGGATGGGATGAATGTGCAAAACTTCACCCGATGTCAGGGTCAAAGATTGTGGGGCCTCTAAATTCGGGTCAAGGCTCCCTAATTGGACCCGAAAGCCCGCTTTACATAATAGATTTTTCAGCTGGGCGATGCTGTCGAGATAGAAGGTGTTACGGGTATGGTTTTCAGGGATAATGAGCACTTTATTGGCCGTCGGGCAAAAGCGCAGAACCGCAGACTCTAAAGCGGGTAAGCTTAGCGGTATTGAGTCGGGGTGTAAATTATTAAATCCTGCGGGGAATAGGTTGGTATCGACAGGCGCTACTTTAAAACCAGAATTGCGCAAGTCCACAGAGGTGTAGAATGGTGCAGGCGTTTCTAACCAGGTTCGGTGAAACCAATGTTCAATGTCGTATTGGCGAGAGAGAAAAACTTTCTCAAGCTCTAATAAAGGACCGGTTAAAGAGGTTTGCAGACGAGGGATGGAAGATGCAGGCATATAGTAGAGGTATTTGCGAATGGTTAAATGCGGTTTGAGTTTATTTTGCTCATTTAATTATGTGAAAACCATAGGCATACAACGATGATTCTATGTAGAAAAGCTACGGTTTTAACACAGTCAATTATAATGCAAACCAACTTACTTAGGGATATAGCCCGTTGACACCATCAAAATATTTTTTTGATCAACTTGACCAATGGGGCATTCAGGGACATCATTTTGCTTGTCTGCCCTCTACCAATGATTTTATCATTCAAAATAAATGCCTGAATGCATTGGTTATTGCCGATCAACAAGATTCGGGCCGAGGCCGAAGAGAGCAGGCTTGGCACAGCAACCAAGGTGATCTGTTATTTTCATTGAGCCTTGCTCAAGCCGCCCCGCCCCCTGGCTATTTGTCGATATGTGTTGGCATGGCGGTTTTAACGGCACTGGCACAATATTCTCCCGCTGAACTTATGTTTAAGTGGCCCAACGATATTGTGTCTTTTTCGGGTCAAGAAACCTTAAAACACGCTGGGATTCTTATTGAAACCTTCCCTCAAGATCAAAAACCACTGCAATGCTGGGTGATTGGTGTGGGTGTCAATGTTGTGACGCAGCCGTCGGCGCTCGAGCCATCATTAGATAGAGAGAAGCTGTTATTAAATGTTATTAGAGCCATTCAACAACAGTGCCTTAGACCGAAATTACAACCAAAGGCAGTGGCTCGTTATCATGCTTTGGCAAATCAAGTCGTTCGTTTTTATGAAGGATCTGTTGAAAAACAAGGTGTTGTTCGCGATATTGACAGTCAGGGTGGCATTGGCATAGAAATAAACGGTGATTTAAGCTATTACCATCACATCCACAGTTTGAGGGCCATTCACTGATGCAACTTTATTTAGATCTGGGCAATAGCTACTTAAAGTGGGCTGTCATGACACAAGCGGCTCAAGTTCATGAGCAAGGTCAGCTTAGACTGGCTGATTTTTTACAACAAAAGCACGGTGCGCCGCTTCCGTGGCAAATTCCAGTTAGAACCGCACTATTAAGTTCGGTTTTAGGCAATTTTTGGACCGCTAAAGCGGTTGACATTTTGACCCAAAACAACATCGAAGTTCAGCGCATTCTAGTTTCACCCACATTCACCCACAAGCTTCAAACGGCTTATGAGGATCCTTTTCAATTAGGCATTGATCGTTGGCTTGCACTATTTGGCGCTTTGGGACGGGGTTCCTGCTGGGTGATCGACATGGGAACCGCAACAACCATAGACCGCCTGCATAAAACGGAGAAGGGGTCTGTGCACAAAGGTGGGTGGATTATGCCAAGCGCCCATCTGATGCACAACGCATTGACGACTCAAACGCATTTGCCAAACATTGAATCACAGCGATTTTCAGTGACCCTTGGAAATGATACCGCCAGCTGTATCAATCGAGGGGTGGACTTCATTTTATATGCGACCATTCAGCAGCTTTACCAGCAACAGCCCCTCCCCATTATATTGTGTGGAGGCGGTGCGCCCTCAACGCTACCGTCATTGTTGAATATTGAGATTCACCACGATCCAGCACTGGTATTCAAAGGCATGGCTTTTTGGCAAAGCCATTTTAACAAGAAATAAAGACGTTTATGTTTTAAGCGAGTGCGCATGCAACAAATGCTTATTTGTTGAGGCAAATACCCAATGTTCGGTGAAGCAAACTTCATAGACAAAGGCTACAATATGATCATGAACCACGATCAAATATTGGCACAAAAATGTCAGCATTATGTGGAAGGGATCGCTGAGATTCTAACAAGCTTAGAATGGTCAATGGCAACAGCAGAATCTTGTACTGGCGGTTGGCTCTCGAAGGTTTGTACCGATATTTCGGGTAGTTCTGTCTGGTTCTATGGTGGTATCTTGTGCTACAGCATTCATTCTAAACGCGAGTTTCTTCACGTTAAGCAGCAAACCCTTGATCAATATGGGGCGGTGAGTGAACAAGTGACAGACATGATGGCTAATGGACTATTGCTTCGGACGCCTGCGCGTATTGGGGTTGCCATCAGCGGCATTGCTGGTCCAGGCGGGGGTACGGAACATAAGCCAGTGGGTACGGTCTGTTTTTCCTGGCAAACGGTTTGTGGGGTTCATCAAAGTCGGCGGATGCACTTTGATGGAGACAGAGCCGCCGTTAGAATGCAAT
The DNA here is from genome assembly GCA_965277775.1 of Gammaproteobacteria bacterium. Taxonomy (GTDB): domain Bacteria; phylum Pseudomonadota; class Gammaproteobacteria; order CAKMZV01; family CAKMZV01. Next base: position 1,209,406 of record OZ255843.1, read on the forward strand.
CAGTTTATTATGCTTTGAGTGGGGCGCACCAAATATTGAGCGAAATAAGCAGTCGAAAGTAACCGTTAATTCAACAACGAAAATCAGTGAGTAAAAAACAAAATGGATGAAAACAAAAAACGAGCATTAGACGCAGCGATCAAACAAATTGAAAGACAGTTTGGTCAAGGTTCTGCCATAAGAATGGGCGATGGCGGTATTCATCGAGACATTAAAACCATATCGAGCGGTTCTTTGAGTTTGGACATCGCCTTAGGCATTGGGGGTTATCCCTGTGGCCGAGTCGTAGAAATTTATGGGCCAGAATCTTCGGGCAAAACCACGCTTGCGCTCCATGCGGTGGCGGAAGTGCAAAAAGCTGGCGGTGCGGCCGCATTTGTCGATGCGGAACACGCTTTAGACGTGAACTACGCAGAAAAGGTCGGCGTCAAAATCGACGATTTGGTTGTTTCTCAGCCAGACACAGGCGAGCAGGCTTTAGAAATCACAGACACCTTGGTTCGTTCAGGCGGGGTTGACATTGTTGTGGTCGATTCCGTGGCGGCATTAACGCCAAAAGCTGAAATTGACGGTGATATGGGTGACTCTCACATGGGGCTTCAAGCGCGTTTGATGAGCCAAGCCTTACGTAAGCTTACTGGGAACATTAAAAGAACCAATACCATTGTGATTTTCATCAATCAAATACGCATGAAAATTGGGGTGATGTTTGGCAATCCTGAAACCACAACTGGCGGCAATGCGCTGAAGTTTTATTCATCTGTTCGTTTAGACATTCGGCGCATTGGTGCGATCAAAAAAGGCGACGAGATGATTGGCAACGAAACGCGCGTTAAGGTGGTCAAAAATAAGATGGCGCCCCCTTTCAAGCAAGTTGAAATTGAAATCATTTATGGACTGGGTGTTTCACGAATGAGCGAGTTAATCTCACTTGGTGTCAATGAAGAGCTGGTTGAAAAGTCGGGCGCATGGTACAGCTACGATGGACAGCGCATTGCACAAGGTAAGGAAAAAGCCAAACAGTTTTTTGAAGACCACCCAGAGCAGGCAAAGGTGTTGGAGCAAAAATTACGCGATAAATTAATGCCCAAAACAACCAAGGATGAGACAGAACAAGCCGCAGGATAAATTTTGGACGAGGCGGTAAAATCCATCGTTAAAAAATGCCTGATGTTACTGGCGCGGCGGGAATATTCGCAGTCAGAGTTGATTAAAAAAATGGGCGCCTTTCCCACGGAGACTATCAACCAAGCCTTAGATGAATTAGTCAAGCGAGGGCATCAAAGCGATGAGCGATACGCAGAAGCTTTTGTTCGGTCGCAATTACATCGCGGCAAAGGGGCAAAAATCATCCATCAGGCCTTAGTCTATAAAGGGGGTATCGATAAATCCCTAGGTTGGGCGGCTTTAGAGGCCATTGATGATGGCGAATGGCAGATGCAATGTCAGCGGATTTACCAGAAGAAATTTTCGACCAAGCCCAAAAACAGAATGGATGTGTTCAAGCGCATTCAATACTTAATACAAAGAGGTTACGACTCGGAACTGGCTCGTGAAATCGTGCAAGCGGACGATCAAGAGTCTTGAGGTGCGTATTTAATCAGTTTAAAAGCGCTGTCTGGTTTAAATACTGTTGAATGGGTCGGTAATTGCGCCGATGATCCTCGATTAATCCAAGCGCTTCAATCGCCACAAGATGGGCTTTGGTGGGATAGCCTTTGTGTTGATCGAAACCATACCCTGGATGCGCAGCGTTCAGTCTGTGCATATCCAAATCTCTGGTTGTTTTGGCAAGGATGGATGCCGCGCTGATGCACGGAAAACGATCATCGCCTTTGACAAAGGCTTTGCAAGGCAAGTGTGTATCAGGGCAAAATTTGCCGTCCACCCAAACTTCTGCGGGCGTTCGCTTGAGGGCATTGATCGCCCTAACCATTGAAAGCAAGCTGGCATGATGGATGTTTAACCCTTCGATTTCTTTGGCATTGGCGCGACCAATCGCCCACGCCAAGGCGTCTGCTTTTATATGAACCGCCAATTCAGTGCGTTGCTTCTCAGTCAACTTCTTGGAGTCTTTCAACGGTGTGCAATCAAATTGAGGCGCAAGTACGACAGCGGCGCTGACGACATCACCAATGAGTGCACCGCGTCCGGCCTCATCAACACCAGCAATCAGATCCAACATAGTGTGCTTTTAATCACCTTTGATATTTGATTGGGCTCGGCTAATAATTGTTGATGTATGGCATTGAAATGTGCGATTTGGTCTTGCCTAAAATCTTCATCGTTTAAAAGTTGTTCCAACCCAGTCGCAATATTATTTGGAGTGGCATCGTTTTGCAGGAACTCGGGCACAATGGCCGCATTAGCCAAGCCATTGGGCAAAGACACCCAAGGTTTTTCAAGCAGCCGTCTAATAATAGCGGCTGAGATGGGATTGACTTTGTATATGATCAACATGGGTTTCTTTAACAACAGAGCCTCTAAGGTTGCGGTACCTGATGCAATGAGCGTACCATCACTGGCATTGAGAATTTGGCGCGCCTGGCCATCAACCAACTGAACTTGATTTTTTATTGGGTCTGGTTGCATTTGCACGATGTAATCAATTAACTTTTTAAGCGAAGATTGCGCAATGGGAATGACCATCGCAGGTAACTTGGCATAGCGTTTGTGATAACACAGCATGCTTGACAACATGATTGGCAAGTTTTTTTTGATTTCAGATTGGCGCGAGCCGGGTAGTAGGGCAAGCATTTTAGTCTGGTCGTTTAATGCCAGGTTTTTGCGATCCATTTGGTTGTCTAACTTTTGTGGAATGTTTTGCGCCAGGGGATGACCCACGAAAGTTGCCGGCAGAGAGACGGGTTGGTAAAGCGGCGGCTCAAAGGGAAATAAACAAAAAATATGATCGCAAGAGGCCGCAATTTTTTTTATGCGAGATGAGCGCCACGCCCAAATAGAAGGGCTCACATAATGGAAAGTTGTCAGCCCTTGTTGCTTCAGTTTTTTTTCTAAGGGGAGGTTGAAGTCAGGGGCATCGATGCCGATGAACAGATTGACTTGTTCGTGCAACACTTTTTGATAAATGTTTTTTCGGAGCTGTATCAGACTTTTCAAAGAACCGAGCACCTCGGTAAAACCCATGACGTTCATAGGCTCATTGCTAAACCATTGTTCTTGACCGGCTTCAAGCATACCCTTGCCGCCGACACCAGTGATACGCACTGTGGGAAAGCTTTGTTTGAGTTCTTTGATAAGTTGAACGCCCAATAAATCCCCAGAGAGTTCCCCTGCAACAAGGGCAATTGAAAGATCAGGTGGGGTAGACATACAGCTGTTTTTGTCGATGGGCGTCAGAGCCGAAGCATTGCAGTTACATTAATGTCTTACGCTTGTTGTAAGCTATCGAATGATACCACGTTTTGATTGTTTTATTGAATCAATGAACGTTGAAATGATGGTTTGGTTGTCCGGGGTTTCTAATTTTTCAATTTCTTCAAGCGCTTGATCTAACTTCAATCCACGTCTATAAAAGAGCTTGTAACATTTATCCAAAGTGATTATTTCAGTTTTAGAGAAGCCTCTTCTTTTCAGTCCTTCTTTGTTAATGCAGGCTGGGCGAGTGGTGCCATTATCGTTGATTACCATAATATAAGCGGGCACGTCCTTGTTACACCAACCATAAGCGCCTATCATGGCGTGTGCGCCAATGTGACCGAACTGATGAACGCCAGAAAAGCCACCAAATACGGCATAATCATCCACCCGAACATGACCGGCCAGGGCAACATTGCTTGACATAATGACATGATTTTTGATACCGCAATCGTGGGCGATGTGTGTGTAAGCAAGCAAGACGTTGTGCGAACCAATGGACGTCATCGATCGGTCGTGTCCCGTTCCTCGGTTTATAGAACAATACTCCCTAATGATGTTGTGGTCACCGATTTCTAAATACGCAATTTCGCCCTTAAATTTTAAATCCTGTGCATTACTACCAATGGTTGCAAAGGAATAAATTTGGTTACGCTCGCCAATGGTTGTTGGGCCTTGGATGACGACATGCGGTGAAATAATGGAATTTTTGCCAATTTGGACATTTTTCCCAATAATGGAATAAGCGCCAATTTGAACATGCTCGCCAATATTGGCTGAGGGATGAATGTCAGCCGTGGGATGGATAAGCATGGGGGGTTATTTTCTGGCCGCACACATGATTTCACAGCTGGCAACCAATTTATTCCCAACGTGTGTGGTCGCATCAAATTTCCAGAAATCTCTTTTGGGGTTTCTTTTTACCGTGACCTTAAAGGTTAATGTATCTCCGGGTAAAACCAGATCCCTAAAACGACATTTGTCGATGGCGACCAAATAAAATTTAGATCCTGCTTTTTCGGCATAGTTTTCAATAGAGACGTGTGCCAGTACACCCGTGGACTGCGCCATGGCTTCAACAATCAACACACCTGGCATCACTGGCACATCAGGGTAATGTCCAGTAAATTGGGGTTCATTGATCGTGACATTTTTAATGGCAGTCAAAGAAACCCCAGGCTCAAAGTCAATGACCCGATCAATCAACAACATTGGGTATCTGTGAGGGAGTATGCGTAATATTTCAGCGGCTTCAATGATCTTCATAATTTCCTTGCGGTGTGCTTTTCCAATTCTTTGATACGATTATACATTTTTTCCAACTGCAATGATAAAACAGAATTTTTCCGCCACTGTTTTATTGGGGCGGCGGGTTGTCCGCCATAAACGCCTGGCTGTTTTATCGACGATGTGATCATTGCTCGAGCCATACCGATAACATTATTGGTAATTTGAACGTGATCGGCAATCCCAGTTTGACCGCCAAACATACAATTTTCACCGATTGACGCGGTACCTGCAATTCCGATCAGTCCCGCAAGCGCAGAACCGCGGCCTATAGAAACATTGTGGGCAATGTGGACCAAATTATCAATGATAACATCATCGCCTATGATGGTATCGTTTGCTGAACCTCGATCAATGGCATTATTTGATCCCATATAAACTCGATGTCCAACTCTAACGGTGCCTGTATGCGCGATTTTCGCCCATTTTCCGTTATTTGGCGCGTAGCCAAAGCCATCACCACCAAGGGTGGTATTTGAGCCGATATAACAATCATCACCAATAATGACGCCTTGATAAATGGTCACATTGGGGCCTATAGCGGTGTTTTCGCCTAAGCAGGCATTGTCTTGGATAACCGCATTTTCTTCAATGATCACACCTTCGCCCAGCGAGCAATTGGCGCCGACAAAAGCGCCAAATTTTATTTGGATGTTTGCTGGTAAAGCAGTTGAAGGATCAACGTAACAGCGTCCATGTAATTGTTGACCTTTGATGCTTTTTTTTGGATTAAGCGCTTGTTGTGCAAGGGCAAAAGCCAAGTAAGGCGACTTAACGAGAAGGCAGATCTTTCCTTCAACGGGGTTTTGCGACAAAATGACCCCAGCCGCAGAACGCTGTGCTTGCGTTAAGAAGGCGGGCGTTGTGATATAGCTGATATCAGTCGCTGTGGCTTTTTCTAAAACTTGGGCATTCAGAATTGCGATATTTTTTGCCGACTCTGGATGGACGGTTCCATTGAGGTGCTTGGCCAGAGCAAAAAGATCCATGCTTGCTCTATAGGTTATGCGCTGTTAAGGTTTTTTGGGCGAAAGCATTTCTAAAACGGCATCGGTCAAATTTTCCGTTGACGTTTCTTTTTGCCAAGCGATCGCGCCTCTAAACAAAACCAGATCCAGTGATTTTTGTTTGGAGATTTTTTCAATGGCCGCATTGATTTCTTCAGTAACCAGTTGATTTTCTTCTTGCTGGCGGGCTTGAAAGCTTTGTTGGGCCTGTTGTGCTTCGCGTTGAATGTCCGACTGCATCAATTGCAGTTCACGCTCTTTTTTAGTGATTTCTGCCTCTTTTAGAGTGAGGCGTTGTTTTTCTAATTGAGTCACAGCGTCCTTCAGAGCTTGCTGTTTTTTGTTCAAGGCCTGCTGGATTGGCTCAAATTCAGCCTGTAATTTTTTTTCTGCTTCCGCTCTTTGTGGAGATTGTTTAAGCAGAACTTGTGCATCAACCACACCGACAGATAAAGCAAAACCCGTTTGAGGTAATAGCAACATTGCCAAGGACAGTAAAAATATTCTAAATAAATGCATGATTAACTCCTGATATATCATTGTTTGCGTTAAAAACCAGATCCTATACCAAATTGAAATTGCTGAACAGAATCTGATGATTTGTGGTTAAAAGGCTCGGCATAATTTAATGTGATCTGACCAATCGGGGTCAGCCAAAGGAACCCAATACCATAGGATCCTCTCAATGCAGAAAAGTCAATGTTCTTGGGATCAACAAATACATTGCCTACGTCAACAAAAGGCCCATACCTGATATCAACATCATCATTATCATCGCCAAAAGGCGGGAATAATGTCTGAAAACGACTCTCCCATACAAAAGCCCCGCCACGGGCGCCAGATGCACCATCTGCTGTATTATACTGCTCTCCTAAGGTATTCGCGAGATATCCTCTCACCGAAGTCACGCCACCTGTATAAAATCTATCAAAAAAGGGCGCTTGATCGCCTGAATAAGTTTGAATAATTCCAAGGCGTTGTTTAAACAGAACGGCTGTGTTGGCGGCCAAGGGAAAATACCAACTGCTCAAGCTGGTTATTTGAAAGGTATCTATGTCTGTATTTGGTATACCCAAAATCGCGTAAACCCGATGCGTTGTCCCTTTGGTAGGAAAAAGTCCGCGATTACGAGTATCGTAATTCCAACCAAAGGTAAAGGCAAATTTAATTGCGCCTTCTGGAAATCGACGGGTAAAGCTCTCACATTCAATAAACCCAGTGCCGCAAACAGCCTTTGTTCGTTCAACAAGCGCACCGTAGTTAAAACGTTGTTGAGCGTTGAATGGGACACCAAATGAGACATTGCCGCCAAGACGATTGCTTAAATAACTGGCTTGGTTTAATTGGTGGGCGTCAGTTTCAGAAAAATTCAGTCCCCATGTCAAACTGATATTTTCTGGCGTGTAATAAGGGTCCGTGATGCTTATATCCGCTTGAGTAACGGCGCTGTCTTTATTGGCATTGAAGTTGACGTTATATCCTCTGCCTAACCAATTAGATTCAGTCAGACTAATGCCCAAGCTCGCTCCACCAGAAAGCGTAAAACCAACTCGGGCATTAAAACTGCCCGTAGAAACGTCTTTTACTTTGACGGTGAGGATGACTTGATTATCGCTGATTTTTCTCGGTGTGACCGAAACGCTTGAAAAGAAAGACGTTCGGTTAAGGCGGGCTTCTGAATTGCGAACCAATCGAGGAACGTATAAAGCACCTTCGTATTGAGTCATTTCACGACGCACAACGGAATCGATGGAAGCATTATTCCCTATGATTTCAATGCGTTTGACATAAACTTTCTTTTTAGGATTGGCAACAATGGTTACCGAAGCCAATTTTGTTTGGGTGTCTAATTTGATATTGGGCCGAACATCAGCAAATGCATAGCCTTTATCGCCTAAGGCGGTTTTAAGATTTTCAATCGAGTTCAATATTTTACGGCGAGAAAAAACTTGTCCAGCCTCAACTTGATTGAGTCCATCGACGCGTTTTTTGCTAAGCACTTTTTCGTAACCTGTGTAAGCAACGCCACTAAAATGAAACAGCAAGCCTTCTTCTATATTCAAAGTGATGTAAACAGCCGATTTCTCAGGAGACAGTTGGACTTGAGAAGACAGGATTTGAAATTGGGCAAACCCACGGTCAAAATAGTAATTTCTTAAGGCCTCAAAAGAGCCTTCTAAGGGAAGTTTCTGGTACTCATGATCGCCAAAAAGAGACGTTTCAGAATAAGGTGATAAAGTAAATTGTCTTAACAGCTGTTTGTCGGAAAAAGTTTTATTGCCAATGACATCTATGCGTTCAATTTTTGCCGCATCCCCTTCATTAATTTCGATCAGTAGTTTGACCCTCTGGCGTGTTAAGGATTCAATTCGACTGTCAATCTTAACGGCATAGTAACCAGCATTGAAATATTCTGTTTTTAAGCCTCTGCGAATGCGATTGAACAAGGTTTGATTAAAGGCGCGATTGACCGCGATGCCTTGGGCTTTTAAATTTTTGGTCAAAAGCTCTGTCTCAATGAGATTGTTGCCTTTGAACTCAATTTCTACAATGGTTGGGCGTTCTTTAACTTTAATGGTTAAAGTCTGCTCATCTACCAGTAATTGAATGTTGTCAAAAAAACCACTGTCGTACAGAGATTGGATGATGTCTTTATAGTTTTCGTCATTCAATTGCTGGCCCAAAATCTCAGGCAAGTAGGATTTAACAATGGCCGCATCGTGTCGGATGAGCCCTTCAAATTTAAGCGCTTGAATGGGTTGAGCCAAGGCAGTTGTCGGCTTCCAGCACAGAATCATCCCGACCATAAAGCAGGCTTGAATGAAGCCATTCAAACGATTTTTGGGCTTAAATTTGATCAACATGGTTACAAACGTTAAACACGGCGAAAAGACCCTTTCTTTGAGGCACCATTTATAAAAAATTGGAAAGATTAACGAAACGGGTCATTATCGCTTAAATGTGGCATTAAAATGGGACGTATCAATGAGAATTTGAGTCGTGTTTAGTTTATTAGGCGAATAATGTCGTTTGAAAATGCCAATATCATAATCATACCAAGAATGACGACGCCAATGTACTGAAGTTTTAATTGTAATTTATCCGAAATCGCCAAGCCCCGAACATATTCAATGGCATAAAACAGGATGTGCCCACCATCGAGTAGCGGAATGGGCAAAAGATTGAGTACACCGAGACTGACGCTTAAAAAAGCCAGAAAATTTAAAAAACTTAACAAGCCGTTGTTGGCAGATTTGCCCGCATATTCGGCGATGGTGATGGGACCGCTGATGTTTTCGTAGGAAAGTTGTCCAGTCAACATTTTGCCAATCGACACCACGATGAGTATGGATAAGTCGTACGTTTGCTTGAATCCCTCAACAATGGCCTGGAAAAGGTTTTGTTGATAAACCCTTAAATAGGGCTTAAAGTCATCTTCACTGATTTTGGGGGTGGCCCCGAGAAACCCAACCATTTTCCCATCATCAATTTTAGAACCTAAGGTTACGGGGATTGTAAGCGCGACTTCTGATCGATGGATGTGGAAGTCCAACGTCTGATTCGGCGCGTTTCGTACAATATCGACAACCTCGTGCCAATAGTAAATAGCTTGTCCGTCTATTGAGGTAATCACGTCGTTGGATAGCAGTCCCGAGTTAATGGCCGCCTGCCCTTGTAACAGCTCATCTAAAACCGGTTTTATGGGGCTAAACGGCGTGATGCCGAGATCTTGCCAAGACAAATCAGGGGCTTTTGGCAGCTGATCCCACTGAATGTCTAAGACGGTTTTTTCGGCTTGACCCGCCCTAAGATAAGAAATGGAAAAGTCTGATTGGCGAATTGATTCGGCGTTTAATCGAGCATAGGCATCGTTCCAACCCGGTGTTTTAACGCCGTTGATGGCGAGGATCTCATCGTTGGGCTGGAGCGCAGATTGGGCAACGGCATTCACTGAGGCCGTTTTTCCAATGATGGGGGGCAGTACTTCACGGTCGAAGGTGCCAATAAAAGCAAACAAGGCCGCCGCTAAGGCCAAGTTGATCAAAGGTCCAGCAATCACAACGGCAATTCGCTCTAAGGGCGGTCTTTGGTCAAAAGCTCTGTGAAGCTCATCATCGGCAACGGCCCCTTCACGGGTGTCTAACATCCGAACATAGCCGCCCAAGGGTATGGGGGCAAAGCAAAACTCCATGTCATCGGGCCCCATTTTTTTTAACCAAAGGGGTTTGCCAAATCCAATTGAAAATCGGAGCACCTTGATGTTGAAATAGCGAGCAACAGCAAAGTGCGCCCACTCATGAACGGTGACTAAGACTAAAATCGCGATTAAAAATGCAAAAAATGATTCAAACACAGTTATACCATTGAACTTGAAGCCAAAAAATGGGTGCTGCAGCAATCAATCCGTCAACACGGTCAAATATACCGCCATGTCCAGGAATGATACGGCCACTTTCTTTGACATTATTTTCCCGTTTTAAGATGCTTTCAAACAAATCGCCACCGATGGTTGCCAAAGCAACAGTCAACCCCAGAGCCAGCGCTGTTACCAATGTACATTCCAAATATAACAATAACACAACACTCCATAAAAGTCCCACAGCGATCTGGGCATAGAAGCCCACCCATGTTTTATTGGGACTGATGGTTGGGATGAGTTTTAATTGACCCCATTTTCTCCCCACAAGCATGCCCACAATGTCAATGGACCAAACCATAAGCAGTAAAAGGATAACAATGGCATATCCCCAGTCCGCTCGAAGCAATAATAATGCGATGGCACAAGCAGGGAAGAGGAGCAGGCTGCTGAGCATGCCCAATGCTGGTTTGGCTTGTCCTACGGTTCTAAACCCGACGATCCATGCCCACGAAAGCCCCCAAACAGCCACAGCCATGAGGATGATTATGTTTGAAAAATCAGAGTTTGCGAACAACAGCGTTATGAAAAAGCTGAGTCCCATGTATAAGGCAATCCAGCTTTTTTTAAGCTGATAAATCATGGCTGTTTCATAGGATAACAAAGCACTCATGGCGCTGAGTACCAGTAGCAGCAAGTCATTTGAAAGAAAAATGAATAGCGCAATGACAATGGGAGCAATGATGACCGCTGAAATGACACGCGTCAACACGATTAATCAACCTTGCCAAAACGGCGCTGGCGTTTTGAGAATGCTTGGAGTGCTTTATCAAACTCGGCTTTATTGAAATCGGGCCAATACTTCTCGGTGAAATACAGCTCAGTATAAGCCAGCTGCCATAATAAAAAATTACTGATGCGTTGCTCACCGCTGGTTCGGATGAACAGATCAGGGGGCGGGGAATCAGGAAGAGAGAGACATTCTGCCAGTTCATTTTCATCGATTTCAAATTTTTGCCCTCTTGCCCATTTTTTATCAATAACCGCATTGGCGGCTTGGACAATGTCCCAGCGGCCTCCGTAGTTTATACAGATAGATAATGTCAAGCGGGTGTTATTTTTGGTGTGTTCTTGGGCGATTGCTATTTGCTGCTGTAATTTGGGTTCAAAGCGACTCAAATCACCGACAAAATGCACTTTGACGCCATTTTTATGGAGCTCTGGAACTTCTTTTTTTAAGCCATTCATCATCAGAGTCAGCAGCTGATCAATTTCTTCCGCGGGACGGCTCCAATTTTCCGTACTGAATGCAAAAAGCGTGAGAAAGGGAATGCCGTAATCACCGCATAATTTAACGACCCGGCGGGTTGAATTTATGCCTTTTTTGTGACCGATTGCTCTTGGGAGGTGGCGTGATTTTGCCCATCTGCCATTGCCATCCATAACGATGGCAATGTGTTGAGGCAAACGCATCTCATTAACCATGCGGAACAATCGTTAGATGATCATCAAATCTTTTTCTTTCTCAGCCAGAACGTCGTCAACGATTGAGATGAGTTGATCGGTAGAATTTTGAATGATTTCTTCCTCTCGACGGGTTTCATCTTCTGAAATTTCCTTGTCTTTGAGGCGTTTTTTTAAGTCTTGGTTGGCATCACGACGAATATTTCTTATGGCAATTCGCGCTTTCTCAGCCTCTTCCTTGGCAACTTTAATCAGCTCGTGGCGACGCTGCTCGGTTAAAGTGGGCATAGGCAAACGAATCACATCACCAGATGTGGCAGGATTCAAACCCAAATCAGAAGCCAATATGGCTTTTTCAATGGCCTGTACCATTGATTTTTCCCATGGGGAGATGCTCAAGGTCTGGGCATTTTCAACCAAAACATTGGCAACTTGATTGATGGGCACCATTGAACCGTAATAATCAACCGATAGATTGTCCAAAATTGAAGGATGAGCTCGACCAGTGCGCAACCTGCTTAGTTGATGTTTAAGCGAATCAACCGCTTTTTGCATTTTTTCTTGAATTTCTTGATTGAGTATATCTGACATAATTATTCCGTTCTAATGATTACCGGTTTGATTCATTACCATCGCACTCGTCTGATACCAGCGTCCCCACAGGCTTACCAGCAATAATATCTGCAACGACTTTGTCACTGTTGATGTTGCAAACTTGGATGGGTAGCTTATGATCCCTGCACAGAGCAAATGCGGTTAAATCCATAACCTTTAAGTTTTTAACAATGGCTTCATTATAACTAAGAGTGTTATAACGGGTTGCATCAGAATTTTCTTTAGGGTCACAGTCGTAGATGCCATCCACTTGAGTGGTCTTCAATAATTTATCTGCATGAATTTGTATGCCCCTCAAAGCGGCACAACTGTCTGTGGTAAAGAAGGGATTGCCCGTGCCACCGACAAAAATCATTACAATGTTATGATTCAGATCATCCAACGCTTGGGCATAGTCCCAGGGCTGAACGCCCAGAGATGGGAAGCTCGACATGACCTTAGCCGGAATGTTTAGGCCGTGCAATGTGGTTTGAAGCGCCAGCCCATTCATAATGGTGGCGTGCATGCCCATTTGATCAGCGACCACACGGTCCATATGCGCCACTTGGCCACCACGGATCCAATTGCCACCGCCAATCACCACACCGAGTTGCCACCGCGCCTCGCAAAACAGGCTGATTTTTTTAGCAATCTGCGCCAAGGCCGATTCACTGACGCCAAAACGATCCCCCAGTTTTTCGCCACTCAGTTTGAGTAATATTCTGGGCATGGTTGACCTATGATTTTGCTGAAGCAACCTGATCTGCGACTTCTTGCGCGAAGTTGTCAACTTTCTTTTCTATGCCTTCACCGACTTCAAATCGGACAAAACTCAGAACGCTGGCAGATTGCCCTTTTAGCAGTTGATTGATGGTTTGATCTGGATCTTTTACAAAAGGTTGATTGACCAAAGTGATGGTTTTCAAAAATTTATTGATCTGACCTTGAACGATTTTATCAATAATGTTTTCAGGCTTTCCAGATTGTTTGGCCTGTTCAGCAAAAATGGCGCGCTCTTTTTCGATCAGAGTCGGGTCAACTTGTTGTTCATCCAATGCTTGGGGCTTTAATGCTGCAATATGCATGGCAACGTCTTTACCCAAAGCATCATCGCCACCGTCTAAGGCAGCCAGCACGCCAATCTTAACACCATGATTGTAATAAGAGATTTGACCGCCCTGAATCAGGTGAGCCCGACGAACAGTGATGTTTTCGCCAAGCTTGGCAATCAATACCCGACGACATTCTTCTACGGTTTTGCCGTCACTCAGCGTGCGGTTATTAAGTGCTTCAATGTCAGTGGTTGAAGATGACAGGGCTAAGGCGGCGACCGCATCTGCAAAGTCAATAAAATCTTGACCCTTGGCCACGAAATCTGTTTCACAATTGATTTCAGCAATGACCGCTTGTGTGCCATCGTCTGATCGTTTGGTGACAATGCAGCCATCAGCCGCAATTCGACCCGCTTTTTTATCGGCCTGAGCCATGCCTTTCTTGCGCATGGTTTCTACAGCGAGTTCAAGGTCACCCTGGCTTTCTACCAACGCTTTCTTGCACGCCATCATACCAGCGCCTGTGCGCTCACGCAATGTTTTTACGAGGCTTGCAGTAATGGTTGTCATGATGATTTCTTCTCCGTATCAGAGGCTTGTTCTTTGGACTCAGTGACTTCTACAGCTTCGGTCGCTTCTTTTGCAAGCACTGCTTCTTCAGTGGATTCTGCGGCTTCTTCTGCAGGCGCCACATCTGCAGTGGATTCTGCGACTTCTTCTACGGGCGCCACTTCTTCAGGTGCAGCTTCTGCTTCAACCGCTGTTTCAGCTGTTTCACTGGCTTTGGCCACTTCTACAGCTTCAGCAGTGTCTTGAACAGCATCGGCATTTTCTTCATTGGTAGCCTCAGAGTCAGTTACGCTGTCTTCAGTCTCTGCCTGTACTTCCACGAATTCTTCAACGATGTCAACATTGGCATTCATAATGGCCTCAGTCACGTGGGAAATGTAATACTCAATCACTCTACGGCCATCGTCGTTACTTGGGATGACGTAATCGACATTGATCGGAGAGCTATTGGTATCGACCACAGCAACGACGGGGATTTTTTTCGCCAGCGCCTTTGCTTCTGAAATGGCAATGTGTTCATGGCGTGCATCGATTATAAAAATTGCATCGGGCATGCTTTCCATGTCTTTGATGCCTTTTAGGTTGCGACTGAGTTTTTCCATTTCGCGCGTTCGCAGCAAGGCTTCTTTTTTGGTGATTTTTTCAAAAGAGCCATTGGCCGATTGCGATTCCAGTTCTTTTAAGCGATTGATGGACTGTTTGATGGTTTTAAAGTTGGTTAACATGCCCCCCAACCAGCGATGTGAGACATAAGGCATGCCACAGCGTTCAGCGTACTGCTCAATGATTTTTCCAGCGCTGCGTTTGGTACCAACAAATAACACGGTTCCGTTATTTGCGGCAATGCTTGAAATAAAATTTAACGCATCCTCAATCATTGGGACGGTTTTTTCTAAGTTCAAGATGTGGATGTTATTGCGCACGCCGTAAACGTATTCGTGCATTTTAGGATTCCAAAAGCGTTTTTGGTGGCCGAAATGCGCCCCAATTTTGAATAACTCTTGTATTTTAATTTCAGACATATTTTCCTTTGTCTTGTAGAGAATAAATGTAGCAGTCCCTCAATCGCATGGCGCGACCACAGTAAAAGTCAAAAACCGCTGAAGTGCATCGCTTCTGCGAGTCTATAACCAACCGTACAAGCGCCTTTGTTTAGGCTACTGTATTATTCTCAGGGTTTAACCTCCGCTTATCCCAGTGAATAAATAATCTCAATGTGTCTCAACCATTTAGATAAATGATTGTGGCGGTTCAAGATCATCACCCCATTCACTGTGTCGATGAAGCGTGTGTTTTAGTATGAGACAAATGTCTCAGTTTATTTAATTAGGCGCGCTTTATACCAAATAAAGGGTGTTTTTTCAACAGATATTTGGTGAAATTGACGGTTCTATTCTCGATTGACCAGAATTTCATCAACCAATCTATAACTTTTGGCCTCATCAGCGCTTAAATAATAGTCACGATCCGTGTCTTTTGCGATCTTATCTATGGGCTGATCGGTGTGTTTGGCCAAAATTTGATTGAGTTGATTTTTGGCTTTTAGTATTTCTTGGGCATGTATTTCAATGTCGCTGGCTTGTCCCTGGTAGCCCCCCAATGGTTGATGAATCATCACCCTTGAGTTTGGCAAGCAAAACCGTTTGCCTGCGGCACCAGCGGCCAATAAAAGCGCACCCATGCTGGCGGCTTGGCCCAAACACATGGTGCTCACATCTGGCGCAATGAACTGCATGGTGTCATACACAGCAAGACCCGCACTCACGGTTCCACCCGGTGAATTGATGTAAAAATGAATGTCTTTTTTGGCGTTTTCTGATTCAAGGAAAAGCAATTGAGCAATCACCAGATTAGCGGTTTCATCGGTCACAGGACCCACTAAAAAAATCACCCGTTCTCTGAGTAGGCGCGAGTAAATGTCAAAAGCGCGCTCGCTGCGTCCACTTTGTTCAACAACCATTGGGACAAGGCTGTTGTTGTCAATGTCTAGATTGTTTTTGTTTAGCATGCTCATTGTTATTCCGATTTTGTGGTTTCTTTAAACGATTGTTGCTGCGCTTTCAGGGTGGCTTCACTCAAGACTTTTTCAACGACTTGGCGTTCTAATACGGCATTTTCCAAATCGGCTCTAACGGCTTTGTTATTCATAAAATACTGCCGAGCTTCTTCAGCATTTGGATACTGGCTGACTTGATCGTCAACCATTTCATCTAACAATTTGGAGTCTATTGTTAGTTCTGACTGCTGAATGATGCTATAGAATATAAGCCCAACGCGCACACGTTTCTGAACATTTTCGCGCATTTCATCGTTCAATAAGTCGGTTTTTTCTGAGATCGGTTGATTCGCCATTTTCTGACGTTCTTGAATTTGTTTGACGATGGTTTCCGTTTCCTGTGCAATCATCGCTTCAGGGATGGGAAAATCGTTTTCTTTTAACAAGGCGTCAATTGTCGATTCACGGTTTTTTTGGTAGTCCAAACCTTTGGCTTCGCGTTCTAACCGAGTTTTTATATCGTTTCTCAAATCGTCTATCAAACCCGAGGCAATGCCAAGACGCTTGATGAACGACTCGTCAAGGGTACTTTCAATCTTTTCTTCAATCGAATGAACTTTGAATTTAAATTGTGCCGCTTTTCCAGCCAAGTGCTGAGCGTGATATTGCTCAGGAAAAGTGACGTCAACGGTTTTTTCATCGTTGGGTTTCATGCCAATAATGCCTTCTTCAAAACCAGGGATCATCTGACCTTCACCAAGCACCATCTTATGATTTTCGGCTTTTCCGCCTTCAAAAGCGACGTCGTCTAAAAAGCCCTCAAAATCCATGGTGATTTGATCACCCGTTTTTGAAGCTCTGTCAACACTTGCCCATGAAGCGTGCGATGAACGCATTTTCTCTACCATGTCGTCAATGTCGGTGTCCTCAATGACGGTATTTATGGTGTTGATTTTTAATTTTTTATGATCCGCTAGGGTAAATTCTGGATATATCTCAAACACCGCGGTAAACGAAGCTTTTTCTAAATCCTTTACATCTAAGTCTTGAAAGTCTGGGGTGCCGACCGGGTTTAGTTCGAGTTGCTTGAGCCCCGCACTATAAGCCTTGTCAACGCGATCATTGATTACCTCCAGAAACACTTCCTGACCATATTGTTGTTGCATGATTGACATGGGGATTTTGCCAGGTCGGAAGCCGTTTAATTTGACTTTGTTTTTCAACCGACCCAATCTTTGAGTGACTTCTTGTGAGACATTTTCTGCGGCAAATTCGACAGTCATTCGGTGCTCTAATGGCTTGTCCTTATTGGTCGTAAAGGTTGCTTTCATGAATTTTTATGATCAAAGGGTTAAAGGGATCGTAGAAGTTGGATTCAAAGTGCGGTTCGGATAAAGGTTTCAACAAACCTTATTCGATCAGACTCAAGTGGCGCTTAATCAGCGTTGTTGGCCACTCAATGTCCATATTGTGGGCAGAATCTTAACGTTGACGAGCCTTGAATCGAGGGTCTGTCTTACAGATAACAAACACTTTGCCACGACGGCGTACGATTTGACAATCTCTGTGTCTAGATTTGGCAGATTTTAAAGAAGATAGAATTTTCATGTTAAATTACGATTATGGTGAATATTGTCATTAAGCGTCTTGAGCCACTAATCTTAGAAAAAACAAGCGTTTATCCAATTTAGACGGTGCGCGCCTTTATTCAAAGGACGGGATTATACTAAATTCATGAGCGGAAGTTTTGATTTATCCCATTAAAAAGGCATTTAACAGGCAATTTGAGCAAAAATTTGCCCAAATCTTCGCTCTGTGTCTAAAAATCAGGTATTGCTCAAGGTGTTTCTGAGTTTGAACTTCTGAATTTTACCAGTGACGGTTTTGGGCAATGTACAAAACACGTAGTTTTTCGGGACTTTAAAACCAGCCAAATGCTGACGACAGAAGGCATCCAATTCAGCTGCATCGGTGTGGGCGGTTTCCTTCAACTCAATAAAGGCGCAAGGCACTTCCCCCCATTTTTCATCGGCTTGAGCCACGACGGCAGCGACTGAAACGGCGGGGTGATTGTATAGGGTGGCTTCGATTTCTACAGAAGAAATATTTTCACCGCCCGAGATAATGACATCCTTCAAGCGATCGCGGATTTGGACATAGCCATTTTCTTGCCAAGTCGCGACGTCTCCAGTATGAAACCAACCATCGGCAAAAGCACGCTCCGTTTGCTCAGGGGCTTTATAGTAGCCTTTCATCACGGCATTGCCACGGATGAGAATTTCGCCTTCGGTATCAGAGTCTTGAGGGATGAGCTCGCCAGAGTCCAAAGATTGTAGCTGCACGGCCTCATTCATGGGGAAAGTAACGCCTTGCCAGCTTTTAATTTCTGCCCGTTCTTGATCATCGCGTTGGTCCCATTTTGACTGCCACAAACATTGAGTAACGTGACCATAAGTCTCGGTTAGACCATAAACTTGGGTGACTTTAAAATTAAGTTTTTCCATCGCAATGAAAATTGCGGGCGGCGGGGGTGCACCCGCGGTAAAGACATTAACAACATGATCGATGGTCCGTTGTTCAGAGGGTGGTGCATTAGCCAATAGCCCAAGTACGATGGGCGCACCGCCCATGTGCGTGATGCGGTGTTCGGCAATGTCGTCAAAAACCCGTTTGGCGGTAATGACTCGACAGCAAACAATGGAGCCGGCCATCAAACACATTGTCCAACTATGCCCCCAACCATTGCAATGAAACAGTGGAACGGTGGCCAAATAAACGGCGTGCATGGGTAATTCCCAAGCAGCGATTGTGCCCATGCTCATGAGGTAAGAGCCCCGATGATGATAGACCACGCCTTTGGGTTTGCCCGAAGTCCCTGAGGTGTAGTTCAGGGTCAGCGCTTGCCATTCATCCTCAGGCAAGTGTGCGTCAGCGAGAATTTCTTCTGTTATAGGGGTTTCAGCAAGCAGCGCTTCATACTCAAAATCCCCCAAGGTTGAAGTGACATTTTCTTGTAAATCATCGACTCGAATAATAGGGATATCCAAACCTTCATCTTGGATGATCTTGGACGCTGTTTCAATAAACTGGCTGTCAACAATCAGCAGTTTGCTGTCGGCATGTTTGAGTATATAGCTGATAGTAGCAGGTTCTAACCGATAATTGATGGTGTTCAACACCGCCCCGCACATGGGGACGCCAAAATGGGCTTCAACCATCTCAGGCGTATTGGTCAAAAGCGCAGAAACGGTGTCTCCCAACTGAATGCCCTTGTTTTTCAATGCGGTGGCCAATTTTTTGGTGCGCACGTGTACTTCTGACCAGGTATAACGTCTTTTGCCGTAAATGACCGCCAAATGATCTGGGAAGATGGCCGCAGTACGTCCCATGAAAGACAGGGGACTGAGTGGCACATAATTGGCTTGATTGGGCTGGAGTTGTTGATAGTGTTTATGCGACATGATTAAGTCTCTTGCAAGTTAAAAAAAGGTTGGCAGACGAATGATCATCAAACAAATGGTAGGGGGCTGACGATGCCGCCTCTTAATCCGTTCGGTGTTTCAATCATAACCGTTTGCTCTGGCTCGTTAAAGGGGAGCTTGAGCATGGCAATGGCGATGTTGGTCTGTAAATCTGGCGACCAAGTCGTTGAGGTGACCTGGCCAATGCATTGCTCATCGACAAAGGTGCGCCATGGGGCAATACAGGATGGGACGGCTGATCCTTCTATTTTTATCCCGCATATTTTTTGTTGATCAGGGGCTTGGATGCGCTGCTCTAATGCGGCACCGCCTATACACTGTGTCATCATTTCTGGGTCGCATAATTGGCCAAACCCGCATTCGTGTGGCGTGTTTTCTCTGTTCATATCGTTGCCATAGGACAACAAGCCGCCCTCAATTCGCTCGATCAGATTGGGACCCCCGGCGCGCACATCAAAATCCGCCCCATTTTTGAACATTGTGTCCCACAGTGGCAATGCCTGCATTTCATTCACGTATATTTCAAAGCCGCCTTGTTTGGAAAAACCCGAACGTGAAATGATCAACGGCTGTCCTAAATAATCAAGGGTTATGAAACGAAAAAAACGAAGGTGTTCTATGTCTGCGCCAAAAATTGATTTTAATAGATCTGTGGATTTGGGGCCTTGAACAGCTAAGGGAAAGATGATGGGCTGACTGACGGTTACTTGCAAATTCATGCCAACGGCCAAACCTTTTACCCAGAGCAGTAAATCGGAGTCGGCAATAGAAATCCAATAACGATCGTCGCCTAATTTCAACGTTACGGGGTCATTTAACATCCCGCCTGTTTCGTCGATGATGGGCGTGTAATAACATTGACCGACGACCAATTTTGACATGTTACGCGGTGTTAATTTTTGTAACAGGATGGCGGCATCAGGACCTTGTAATTCGATTTGTTTTTCACAAGAGACGTCCCACACTTGCACATGGTCTTTAAGGTGGCGGTAATCGGCTTCAAGCGATTCGAAGCTGGTGGCTAAGAGCGTGTGGTTATATACGGTATAACTCTTAACACCCAAGTCGTGCAAGCGCCCAGTAAAAGGCGAGTTATTGATGCGTCTGGATATAGAAAGCGTTGTCATTTCTCATCAAAACCTTTAGGAATGTCAATGGCGGGCAAAGATTCAGCGCGCTGTTGTAGGGCGCGGCCTATAACGAGCCTTTGAATCTCTGTCGTACCATCAACGATTTTTAACATTTGTGCCAAGCGACTGAGGCGATCCAATCCATAAGGTTTTAATAATCCCATCCCGCCGAGCACTTGGGTGCAGGTATTTGCCGCACGTAAGGCCGCGTCGGGCACAAAACGTTTAGCGTGCGCCGCCAGAAGCGTTCCTTCATCGGTCCCCAAGGCGTTGGCGGCTTTTTGGTAGAGCAATTTAGACACCTCAAGATCAGTCGATACCTCACCCAACATCCATTGGATGCCGTCTAATTTTAAATTGGTTGAGCCGAACATTTTGCGGTCTTTGGCGTAGCGTAATGCGGTATCTAACGCCGATTGCATCAAACCACAACAGCCTGAGGCAATGGAAACGCGGGCAATATCAATGGCCATTAATGAACCGCTGAATCCATGACCGATGGGTAGGATGATATTTTCTGCCGGAACAACAACATCGTGCATCATCATTTCAGACATGGGTAAAAATTGATAAGAAGGCGTGTCGTACAAAGGACCAAATGACAATCCGGGGGTGTTGGCGGGTATGGCAATCATCATCATGTCTTTATAGCCGGGCACGTCGCTGGTCTTGGCCACGGTTAAATACACATCAGCTTCTGTGGCCAGAGAGACCCAGGCTTTGGCGCCGTTGATTGTGAAGGTCTTGTCGCCATTGTCTTTGGCAAAGGTTTGCATGGTTCGTGGGTCTGAACCCGCTTGAGGTTCGGTGAGCGCAAAGTTGGCCAATTTTTTGCCAGCAGTGAGATCTTTAGCCCAATGTTGCTTAAATGCCTCTGTGCCAAAACCACAGACCGCATAAGCACAAATATTGTGCATGGACAATGCAAAAGCATAAGCCCCATCACCCGCCCCTAAGGCTTCATATACAGGGATGCCGTCGCCAAGCGAAAGCCCTTGACCGCCTAATTCTTCAGGGCAATAGAGTCCAGTGAGACCGAGTTTGGCCGCCTGATCAGAGGCATCTCTTGGCCATTTGGCCGCCTTATTCCAAGCATCGACATTGGGTTTGATGACGGTTTCGCAATGCGAACGTGCGGCGTCTAAGATTGTGGTTTTTTTATCGCTCATAGTGTTTCCTTTAGAGTCGTTGCCCTTTGATTCATTGTTAACTGGAACGGCAACCTATATAGATCGCGATGTTGAATATAATTGGAGAATAATTAAAATATTCAAAACGAACGTTGTTTTAATATCACAGATATTAGTCCCTTAGGGCAGTCATTTTAAATGACATTGCAAGCAAGAATTAAAAAAATTTCATTGAATTTTTTTATGGTTGTTTTGATTTTTCCTTCAATTAAGAGCGCGGTGTTGAATGGTCTGAGCCTGAGACAGCTCGAGACGAACGTCTACGGTGCCTATCAGAGGGCAAACCCTTTAATATTGCTCGCAAGATTTTATGGAGATGGGTATAATACGCGCGTGTTTGATTATGGGTCGTTAGCTCAGTTGGTAGAGCACTGGACTTTTAATCCATTGGTCCCGCGTTCGAGCCGCGGACGACCCACCATCCTTTGATCAAACGCGTCTTTTTTGGCGAACACCGAATGCGACCAATCGCCAATAAATACCCAAATACAGTAATACAAAGCCGAGCAATGCAATCAATAGCAAAGCGGTGCTTTCACGCAGCCATACGCCAACCAAGGCTGGAATGGCCGCCAACGCCCACAAAAAGGGCGAGACCATAGCGTTTTGCAAGTTTTTAGGCATGCTTGAGTGACGCCACATCGGCCTGACTACACGTTGATATATCAGCATGTGAAGGTGGACTCGATCGGGCAAACTGGGTGACATTTTGCGCAATACTTTTTTGCGATACATGGAAAAAAGCGTTTCAACAACGGGGTACGCCATGACTAAAAAACCAAGCCAGGGCGATATTTCATCGTGTCGAACGATCAATAATACGGCAATTTCAGCCAACCAAAAACCCAGAAAATAAGCCCCGCCATCGCCACAAAATATTTTGCCCGTTGGACAATTGAAAAGCAATAAACCGAGAGAGGCGGCCGCCCCCATCACACAGAGCTGCAATAAAAGTACGTCGTTAAGGTGCCAAGCCAGACCGCCAAAGACCGAAATAGCCATGAGACAAAATCCCAACATCAAGCCATTATAGCCATCAACAATATTCACAGAATGGGCGACACCGCCAACCGCAAAAACGGTAAATATCAGCGAAGCGATGGTGGATGCCATGAATAACTCATTAAACCCGATGACGCCAACGCGCTGAAGTCCAGCATCGACCAGATAAAAAGCAATGGCGGCGGCAACAAAGGTTAGGATGAGGCGCCAAAAAGGATTGATCTTGCCCGTTAAATCTTCAGCAATGCCACCGATAAACGCCACAAACCCTGCCAGCCAAAGCAAGAGCGCTGGGGGCTCTGCAAATAAAAAACAGCCAACACCGATGCTCAGAAAAATGGCAATGCCACCCGTTCTCGGCGTGGGCACAGTGTGGAATTTTTGCGCGCCTTTTAGCTGTGAATCTATGCCAAACTGCCATTTTTTAGACAGATAAAGCGTGCCTAACACAGTTAAAACAGAAACAACGAAAGTGGTGATAAACAGCATCAGCTTAGGATTTTAGTTCTGACAGGACATCGGCCACTTCAATGCGTTGCATACAAGCTAAATCGCCGCGCGCACAAGTGCTTGGCACAATGCCCAAGTAGGTTTTAATACAGGGTCGGCATTCTAAAGGGACTTCGATTGAAACGCTTTGACCATCGGTTGAACCCCATTTTTCGCTGGAAGTCGGTCCAAATAGACTGAGGCATTTGAGACCTTGTGCTTGTGCAACGTGCAGCAATCCACCATCGTTACTGATAAACAGTTTGGCTTTGTGGGCAAAAAACCAAGACCATGCAAATAATGACAACTTTTCAATCCAAATCATCGACGGCCCCGTTTTAAATTGACCGACCAAATTCAACTCGTCCTTGCCACCGGCAATAATGATGGTTTCGCCACGGGCGGACAAAGCCTCGATGAGCTCAATGTATTTGCTGACATCCCAACGCCGAATAGCCGCATTCAGGCTGGAGCCTGGGTAAATAACAATGGCATCATTCACAGGCGCCATGAGCGCAATTTCTGCTTGTGTAAGATGACTTTGTTGAGCCAATTCGGGCATCAATAACCAGGTTTTAGACGCTGGTGGGCTCAAGTCCAAACTCATTTGTATGAGCTGCAGAAACTGTTGTTTTTCATTGGCTTGGGCATCGTATTCTAAGCTTCTGTCAAAATATTGGCCTTTTATGGAGGAATGAAAGCCGCAAGCAAAGCCTTTTAAAGCCAGCCATTCTGAAAGATGGTAGTACTGGTCAAAGTCAATGATCAAATCGTATTGTTGCCACGATGTGTTTTGGATGAATCGAATCAATGCCCATGGTCGCGTTGGCATAATCAGCTGCTTATCGACAAAAGTCAATGACTTGAACAAATCCGGTAGTGTACGCGTGGTAGTCAGCCAATGGATCTCAACATCAGGTCTATGATGCTTTAAGTAGCGAAGGCTGGGCATCAAACAAAACGCATCACCCATCGCCGCTAATTTTATAACTAAAATGCGTTTTACCGATTTTGGATAAGGGGTCGAACGTTTTTTGGCAAACAAACGCAACCAATGCCCCATGGCTTTATCAAACACCTTCATGATGGCCAGCTTATTCATCGTCTAATACAAACCTCTACAGTATTGGGTGAACCAGCAATGACCACAGCTTTTTTAACGCGAACTTGAACGGATATTACCGCGTAGCGTTGTTTGATAAACTGCGCCACCTGTTCGGCCAGTGATTCGATGAGCTCGATTTTCTGATGGGCAAAGCTTTGGCAAAGCGATTGCGTCAGGTCATCGTAATCCACAACAGGCTCTTGTTCAACCATTAAGTTTTCTATACTTATGGAAAGATCGAGTTCAACGGTTTGGGCGTGTTGTTTTTCCCAGTCTAAAACCCCAATAAACAAAGGTATTTTAATGCCGTAAAGATTGACTTCATTGTGTCTTAAGTCCATTCTTTTACCTTAAAATCTTTGTCGCGTTGCTCTACCCAGCGCGTGCCATTATCAGTCTGTTCTTTTTTCCAAAAAGGAGATCGCGTTTTTAAATAATCCATGATGTAAGCTGTGGCGCTGATGGCATCCTCTCTGTGTTCAGAACAGGTGGCGACCAGAACAATCTGATCGCTTGGTTTGAAGTGTCCCACTCGGTGAATGATCACCACATTTTGTAAGGACCACCGCGCTCTTGCTTGGTTTTCTATATCTAACAAGGTTTTTTCAGTCATGCCAGGATAATGTTCCAACCACATCCCGCTCACCTTATCCCCCAGATTTAGGTCTCGCATAACACCGATAAACAGCGACACTGCGCCAACACTGGTGGCTGAATTGCGCAGTAATTGCAAACATTCATTGACATCAAAATCGGCGGATTGAACACTAATCACGAACCACCTCATCCAACATCACGGTCAATTTATCGGGATGAATTTGGGGGGTAATGCCATGACCCAAATTAAAGATATGGCCGCCCGAATTTTGGAAGGGCGCCTTTATGCGTTGCACCTCAGAACGAATATTTTGATCTGTACCGCATAAGACCATGGGGTCCAAGTTGCCTTGCAAAACCACTTTATGGCCCACCCGTTGCTTGGCTTTGCCCATATCAATGCTCCAATCCAAACCCAAACAATCTGCACCAGAATCGGCCATCGCTTCCAACCAATTGCCCCCGCCCTTGGTAAAAATAATGATGGGAACGCGCTTGTGACTGAGCTTTATTT
This sequence comes from Gammaproteobacteria bacterium, assembly GCA_965277775.1. Lineage (GTDB taxonomy): Bacteria > Pseudomonadota > Gammaproteobacteria > CAKMZV01 > CAKMZV01. Next base: position 1,234,620 of record OZ255843.1, read on the forward strand.
GATCAATGATTTTGGCCATGTAGTGTAAAGAGAAATCGTTGTATGCTTGTTCGCTGAGTAATCCCCCCCAGGTATCAAATATTTGTACAACTTCAACGCCCGCCTCAATCTGCCGTTGCAAATACTCTGTCACCACCTCAGTCAACAGGTCCAACAAATAATGGGCGGTTTTTGGATCCTGATAAATCATCGATTTCAGCGTTGCGAAATCGCGGCTACTGCGACCTTCAACCATGTAGCATGCCAGCGTCCATGGGCTGCCGCTGAAACCTATGAGCGGTACGGCGTCATCTAAGGCCTCGTGTATGGTTTTTACGGCTTCGTAAACGTAATTCAAGCTGTTTTTAGGTGGTTTTTGCAATGCTCGTACAGACGCGCTATCACGCACTGGATTCGCCAAAATGGGGCCTTGTTCTTGAGCAAAGCTGAGCGTCAAGCCCATGGCATCGGGGAGGGTTAAAATGTCAGAAAATAAGATGGCCGCATCCAACTGGGGGTAACGACGCAAGGGCTGTAATGTCACTTCACACGCCAAATCTGCGCGCCGACACAGATCCATAAATCCCCCAGCCTGTTGGCGTGTCTGGCGATATTCAGGCAGGTACCGACCCGCTTGGCGCATCACCCATACGGGTGTGCGATCTGTGGGTTGGCCTGTTAAAGTCTGGATAAGACGGTTATTTTTGAGCATGTTTCACGTGCAACCAAAGGGGGTGAATGGTCGCTATATTATCACTTGAATATGGGCCGGATGGTGGAGAATTAAGGTCGCTATGCCCTTGCGCCAATAGACATAACCACTGACAATGACTTGTCGTTTGACCAAATTTTTAAACATAGAGAGTTCAAATGATTTCAGGTCTTGTTTGCTGATACGAATGCGAAAGTCTCCCTGACCCTCTAACCAGACAGACTTGTTGGTTTGACGAAGCTTGGTGATGGTGGTTTTGATTCGGATGAATCCCCCTTTAAAGGTCTTCTGTTTTAGGGTCTTAGCAGCGACTGGGACATAATGTTTATGGCGCCAAATGCCTTTTTTGGATTTCTGGGCGACGTTTCGCGCCAATTTATAACATTCGATTTTTGAAATATTGGGTGGGACGGTCAGTAAGAATGCCATCCCCGAACGGAGCATCTGCGCATTGATGTTGTTGTTTTTGTGGTAAACATGGGCCAATAAGCGCCTGTATCGGTCTTGTGGGTCTGCGCCCAACTGATATTGAACGATGGTTTTGGGGGGGAGCAACTGAGATAGATGCTTCTTGCTTGTTTTTGCCAACGGCTGGTCTTTGGTCCGCTTTTTTTTGTTGCCCACTTCAGGGGCATTGATGCCAATGAGACGAAGGTGTTTGTTGCCATCGAGAATCACCGTATCGCCATCGAGGACTTTTTTAACTTGCCCTGAATAAAGTTTGCCATCAGGTACACAGAGTGGATTTGCTAAGACAGAAGTTGAAGCGCTTAAAAAAACAAAGCCATACAGGAAGCGCCGTATGGCTTTAATCATTGATTTGTACAAGGGAGTATTTAGATAATGCGTCGCTTTACTCCAAACCGTATTTTTCGAGAAACTTCTCAACACGACCTTGAGTTTTAATCAGATTCTGTTTGCCTGTGTAAAAAGTGTGCGATGAAGAACTCACCTCAACACGAATTAAGGGGTAAGTTTTCCCTTCTAAATCAATGGTTTGATCGGATGCGACGGTTGAACGAGTGATATAGCTTTCTCCCGTAGAAATGTCTTGAAACACCACATCATGGTAATCAGGGTGAATGTCCTTTTTCATGTTTAACTCCAAACGTATTTTTATGAACGGCGGTGGGCTGGCCCAACCAAATCGCTTACTCATGCTCAAGGCTCTAAATAAACGGGTGCGCATTATAACGCAACCCACTCAATTGACAGCGATTTATTGCACATTTTGGCGTAAAAGCAATTATAGGACAATGCGCAATGAATGGCGCGCTTTGTGCGCATCATCTGCGCTAAATTTTATCTTTTATTGACGATCCAAACTGCGCAAGGCAATGGCCTGTGCAATCATTTGTTGGTTTATGGGCTGACCCTGCCAATCTGAAAGGGTAATCAGCAATCGTAAAATACGATGAAAAGCACGGCCCGATAGATTCAGTGTGCGAATGGATTGGCGTAAGAATGCCTGGCAGTCCTCGTCCATCACCGTCAAGGCTTCAATCGCATTGGTACCCAGTTGGGCATTTAGCATACCTTGGCGCTGATACTGGCGTTGCCGACATTCAAACACTTTTTCACGCCAGTATTCACTGGATTTTTCAGCAGGGTCGATTGGGTCCATCAATTTTTCAGGATCAATGGGGAAGACATTGATGTGCAAGTCAATGCGGTCTAATAATGGACCCGATAACTTGCTTCTATAGCGGGCGATGCTGTCTGGTGAACAACGGCACTGGCTTGATCCCATAAAGCCACAATTACAAGGGTTCATGGCACAAATCAGCTGAAATTGCGCTGGATAAATGGCTTTTGCTTCGGCCCGTGTAATGTGCACCTCTCCCGTCTCCAAAGGTTCTCTCAGTCCTTCCAATGCGGCGCGTGTAAACTCGAGAAATTCATCTAAAAAAAGCAATCCATTATGCGCCAGCGACACTTCACCTGGTTTGGCCTTGCCACCGCCACCAATGATGGCTACCGCAGAACTTGTATGATGTGGACTGCGAAAGGGCGGGCGACACCAATGGGGGTTGGGCAATCCAGCAATTGAATAAATGGTCGCCGTTTGCAGCATTTGCTCGCGAGATAGATTAGGCAATATGCCTTGAAAAGCCTGAGCCAACATGCTTTTTCCACAACCTGGTGGACCAATCATTAAAGCAGAATGTCCCCCAGCGGCTGCCAGCAATAAACTTTGTTTGACTGCCTTTTGCTCGCGTACCTCATGCCAATTTAAAGGCATGGGCGGGGGCTTTTGAGTTTTGATTTTGGGCGGGTTTGTCAAGGCTGTACGCTCGGTTAGAAAATCAATGACCTGCTTGAGGCTGTCAGCCAATAGAATATTGTCGTCGTCAACAAGGGCGGCATCATCCGCATTCTCGGTGGGAATGATACGGATTTTATCCCGACTGGAAGGGGCTAAAAGCGCTGGCAATAACCCTCTGATGCCACGTAAATGACCCGCTAAGGTCAGTTCACCATAAAACTCAATATCAGTCGCTTGCTTGAGTGGCACTTGACCACTAACCAATAGCAAACCCACCGCAATCGCCAGATCATAGCCGCTGCCAGCCTTACTGATGTCTGCTGGAGAAAGATTGACCACCAACCGCCCCCAAGGAAACTCAAAACCACTGTTGGTAATGGCGCTGTTGACGCGGTCTCGGCTTTCCTTGACTGCTGTTTCCGCCATACCGACCAGGTGAAAAGCAGGGATGCCCGTGCTCGAATGCACTTCGATTTGGACCAAAGCGGCTTGAATGGAGGAAATGATTCGCGTGTGGGTAATGGCCAGCATGCGCACATATTAGTCCATGCAAAAGGGACAGCACGGCCTAATTTTTGGGAACCCGACCGATTCGTATCAATGCTGCAAAGTCATTAGGAGGTGATTTGGGCGCCTTTGAGCGAGTTTTTATAGACGTCGGTGATGGTGACATCGACAAATTCACCGATCAGGTCTGGCGTACCTTTGAAGTTGACGACGATGTTATTTTCTGTTTTGCCCGCGACTTCCTCTACGTCATTGCGTGACAGTTTTTCAACCAATACGCGCTGAGTACTGCCCAACATTGACTGGGCTATTTTTTGGGCTTGTTCGTTCAGTAAATCCTGCAAAGCATACAGTCGTTGTTTCTTTTGTTTGAGAGAGACTTCATCAATGAGATCAGCCGCAGGGGTGCCTGGACGAGCGCTGTAAATAAAACTGAATGAGCGATCAAAAACCACGTCTTCTACCAATTTCATCGTTGCCTGAAAATCGGCCTCAGTTTCACCTGGAAAGCCCACGATAAAATCCGAAGACATTTTTAATTCAGGGCGGTTTTTGCGCAAGGATCGAATGATGTGTTTGTATTCAAGCGCTGTGTGATTGCGTTTCATCAGTTGCAGTATCCGATCTGAGCCCGATTGTACGGGTAGGTGGAGGTGGCTGACAAGTTCAGGGACTTCGGCGTAGCTTTGAATCAAAGCGGGTGTCATTTCCAAAGGGTGTGAGGTGGTAAAGCGAATGCGATCGATGCCCTCAATTTGGCTCACACAATCAATCAACAACGCTAAATCAGCGATGTCGCCATCGGGCATTGTGCCCTGGTAGGCGTTGACATTTTGTCCAAGCAGGTTGATTTCGCGCACACCTTGTTGGGCTAAATCTGACACTTCGTCTATGACTTGATTAAAGGGTCGGCTGACTTCTTCACCACGGGTGTAGGGCACGACGCAGAAAGAACAATATTTTGAACAACCTTCCATGACTGAAACAAAGGCGCTCACGCCATTGGCTTCGTGCTTGGGCAAATGATCGAACTTCTCAATTTCAGGAAAGGAGATGTCCATCAACGGGACTTTTTTCTGCGATTGCTGAGATTTTAGGGCTTCATCTATGAGGGCGGGCAGTCGGTGCAGGCTTTGTGGGCCAAAAATAACATCAACATAGGGCACCCGTCGCCGAATATTATCGCCTTCTTGGGAGGCAACACAACCGCCGACGCCAATAACCCGACCTGGTTTTTCAGCCTTCCAGTTTTTCCAAACGCCCAATTGGGTAAATACTTTTTCTTGCGCTTTTTCGCGGATTGAGCAGGTGTTCATCAAGATGACATCCGCGTCATCGGCATTATCAACCAATCCCAAACCATGGGTTTTTTTCAACAAACCCGCGATGCGTTCAGAATCGTATTCATTCATCTGACAGCCGTACGTTTTAATAAATAAATTTTTCACCTTTGCCTCATAAAGTAACAGGCTAGTACAGCCTATCCACGCGGTATTATACTTGAATCGCTCAAACGAACAGCGGGCTTCCCTCAGTGAACTTGATCATGCCTGAAGAAATGTCCTTATGATGAGGTCAATGGCAAACAGCATCAGCGGACAAAAAAGCATGATGACCGCATTTAGCAGAATATATGCCAGTTTTTTCAGAGGATTTGAGAGGTTATACAAAAGTGCGCAGAAGCGATACAATGACGCAATGGTTCTGTTACTCTACCTTTTTTGTATCTTACTCGGCTATTTGGGCGGTATGGGCTTTGCGCCTTACGACTATAAAATCGCCTTGTTTGTGTCATTGATCGCCTTGATTTTTTTGATGTTCAGAAAAAGACCGCCACGGCAATCCTTTTTGATTGGGCTGTTTTGGGGGTTTGGCTTACATTTGCATACGGCAGAATGGATCTATTCAAGCATGCAGGTTCAAGCGATTGCGCCGTGGTTGAGTATTTTGTTATGCGGCATAGGCAGTTTGTATTGTGGGATTTATACTGGGCTTTTTGCTTGGATGGCCAATCGGCTGAATCCTTATTATGGGGTTTTTGCCAAAACACTGATTTTTGCGAGTTTGTGGGTCTTGTTAGAGTGGTTAAAGGGTTCAGTACTTCAAGGTTTTCCATGGATGACGGTGGGTTATGCCACTGCGGATACCGACTTGGTTAGGATTGTGCCGTATTTCGGGGTTTATGGCGCCTCATTTTTGTTGATGTTGGTGGTCGTGTTTTTCGCCATTTGGTTGCGCCATTTGCGGCGCTTAAAAGCCATTTTCTCGGCCATTGCGGTGTTTTTATTGGTGGCATTATTGCCACAAGAATTTGCTCAAAAAACGGGCGACGTTGTCAAAGTTTCGCTGGTTCAGGGCAATGTGCAGCAAAAAGAAAAGTGGGCGGCTTGGAATTTTAAGCCCAGTTTAGAAAAATATCGGTCTTTGACCGAACAGATTAGTTCCCAAACCCAATTGGTGGTATGGCCAGAATCAGCGGTTGCCAACGTGTGGTCGTTCTTTCCCAGAATATTGAAGAAAGAACTCAACCAACTGGCTGAACAAAAACAATGGACTCTGATCACCGGCACGCTCCACTCAGATAGTTATAGTCGCGGATGGACCAATGCGGTCAAATCCATTGACGATCGGTGGCAGTATGACAAACGTCTCTTGGTGCCCTTTAGTGAATATACGCCGTTTGAGAGCCTGACCACTGTTTTAATGCGCTGGTGGGGCTATGAATACAGCAATTTTCTCACGGGTCGTGCGCAACAAGAAATGTTACAGATTGGTGCGAGCCAGCTAAGTGTAAATATTTGCTACGAGCTGGCATTTTGGCAAGGCATTAACATGCACCTGCCTCAAGCAGGGGGCATCATCAATGTAAGCAATGAAGCGTGGTTTGAATCAACTTCTGAGCAAGCACAATTTATGCAGATGGCGCAACTTCGGGCCAAAGAGGCTGGCCGCTACATTGCCAGAGCAACCAATACGGGGATCACAGGCATCATCAATGAGCAAGGCGTGGTGCTGGTAAAACTGCCTCAAGCTCAAGCAGATGTGTTAACCGCTGACATGCCGATGTTTAAAGGACAAACGCCCTTTTATATTTGGGGCAATCAATGGATTTGGGCACTATTGCCCCTCCTTCTAATCCTGTTATTTTTCGGGCAGAAACGACGCCTGTAAATCATTTAAAAAACGCAATCCCAAAGCAGAGGCTTTGATTCTTTGCGGGCTGATCTCTAATAAGCCCTTTGATTCTGCTTGGGCGAATAGTACCGCGTAATCAGAAAGCTTTAAACCGTGCAAACGCAAAATTTTCGGGTCAAAACCGTCGGTTAATCGCAAAGCATTGAGCAGAATTTCAAACAGAATATCCGCTTGCGCTATAGGTTGAACAAGCAGGCTGGATTGTTTTTTGATCAGTTCGACGTAGCGCATGGGGGCCGCTGGATGGCGTGTACGATATGGCTGATTGTTATGACTGATTTTGCCGTGAGCCCCGCAACCAATGCCGATGTAATCACCAAATTGCCAATAGTTCATATTGTGATTGCAATATTTTTGAGCTCGACAAAAAGCGGAGATTTCGTATCTTTGGAAACCGCTATCAGCCATTAAGGCCATGGCGGCTTGATGGAGGTCATCAATGACGGTCTCATCTGGCAATGCTGGTGGGCGTCTATAGAAGGGTGTATTTGGCTCAAGTGTCAATTGGTAGTACGACAGGTGTTCAATAGGGTAGGACAGCGCTGTTTCCACATCTTGCAGACCTTGTTCGTGCGTTTGATTGGGCAAACCAAACATCAAATCAATGTTGAGCCGAGCAAAGTGCTTCAGCGCGCATTCAATGGCTTGGTGGGCTTGTTTGCCGTTGTGAATGCGCCCTAAGGCCTTGAGGTGCTGTTCGTTAAATGACTGCACCCCTAGCGAAAGACGGTTCACCCCAACGGCCGCATAGGTTTTAAAATGGCCTTCATCTAAGGTGCCAGGATTGGCTTCTAAGGTCACCTCACAATCATCGCTCAAGCGACAGAATTTGGCAATGCTTTCTATCATTTGACCAATGGCTGCACCAGAAAACAACGAGGGCGTACCACCACCGAAAAATATACTGGCAATGGGACGCTGGATTTGCCAACGCTCGCATTGTTGGCGCAAATCATCGAGTAATGCGTCAATGTAGAGCGTTTCGGGAAGGTTTTGCGGTGCGGTGTGCGAGTTAAAATCACAATAGGGGCACTTCTGGACACACCAAGGGAGGTGGACGTATAAACTGAGCGGTTGTTCTGAATCAGTCACAAGCTCATTGGCTGAGCCAAGGGCGGAGTTTTTCCTTAAGTTTTTGGATGGCTTGGCCGCGATGTGACAATTGATTTTTTTGTTCAAGGCTGATTTCTGCTGCACTACAACCCTTGTCTAATAAAAATACTGGGTCATAGCCGAAACCCCCACTGCCCTGACTCGATTGAGCAATATGCCCATGCCAGACGCCTTGGGCGATGATGGGGAGCGGGTCATCGGCATGCGTAACAAAAGCAAGAATACAGATGAATTTGGCTTGACGATCTTGTGTTTGCGCCAGCGTCATGAGCAGATGCTCAATGTTCTCTTGATCGCTTGCATCAGTACTGGCAAAGCGTGCTGAGTGAATGCCAGGCGCACCGCGCAATGCTTTGACGGCCAAACCCGAATCGTCGGCAAATGCTGGGCAATTAGAATGCTTAGAAGCATAGCGCGCTTTAAGAATGGCGTTTTCGATGAAGGTCATACCCGTTTCTTCGGGGCTGGTGATGCCAAAATCGGACTGTGGGCGCACCTGACAATCAAAGTCAGAGAAGGCTTTTTGCACCTCTTTTAGTTTGCCCAGATTGCCCGAGGCAAAGACAAGTTCCGTCGCACTCATGCGTTTATTCTTTGGGCTCTAAGGTTAAATACAATGTGATCCGATCACGAAAACCTTGCGAGACCCACTGAGTGCTGAGCGTTTTGTATCCAGGCGCTTCAATGATGAAATGTATATGCGGCGGTTTGATTCCAGGGTACTCGGTTTCAAATCCGAACTGCCCTTTGGCGTTGACCCGAATGACCGAATAAAAACGATCGTGATAGCGTCCATCTTTGCCAGCTTGCCAGTGCGTGACTTTGGCATTGGCAATGGCCTTGCAATCGGTGGCTGAAAACACCGTACCACGGACAAAAAAACCTTTGCCCACATCGCCTTTTTCCGCGGTCACCGCTTTGTAATGGGTGCCTTTAGACATTTGTGGTGTGGGCTCACAGGCGTACTCGGCCAGCGCAGCGCTCGCAGTAAAACTCAGACACAGTGTCATGAGGCATTTAATGTTATAAAATTTGTGCATAAAAAATCTCACAGTGACAAGGCGGTAAAGGATGCATCATCGGATGACCATAGTCTATACCAACTTCACCCGAAGAATGCATTTTATCATAGTGGGACGCCGAGGCGTTTTTACTTGAAATGTGCATTCATCAAGCCAGCCGCATTGAGGATCAGCGTTTGGGATTGACTTCATAGCCTGGAACTTCTGGTTCATCATCGAGCATCTCTTCGGGGAATCCTTCGCCTAAAACACGGACTTGGCACGTATCTTCTAATCGCCGAATGATGTTGGGTGATAATTCTCGATCGCCGTAGCGCTTGATGCCATCCTTAAAAATATCGATCATCAGGGGGGAAATTTCTAAAGGCACTTGATGTTGTTCGGCATAGGTTTGAAATAGTCCAATGTCTTTGAGCACCAAGTCCATGGTAAAACTGATGTCTCGACTGCCATTTAAAATCACTTGAGATTCTGTCTCGTGGACAAAAGAATTGCCTGAGGAAATGCGGATCGCTTCGTAGGCTATATTCATGTCAAAACCCATCACTTTACTTACGGTGAGCGCCTCACTTAAGGCTAATAAATGGGCGGTGGCGAGATAGTTGGTGACGACTTTGAGCACGGAAGCAGAGCCCAAAGGCCCAGTGTGTAGAATTCTGCGCCCCATGGTTTTTAATAGGGGCAGGATGTGTTCAAATTCGGAGCGTTCACAACCCGCAAATATGGCAATATTGCCCGTATCGGCGCGATGACAGCCCCCAGATACAGGGCAATCAACCGACACCGCATTTTTTGCCTTAACCAATGCCCCAATGCGTTCAACTTCTTGAGCGTCGGTGGTGCTCATTTCTAACCAGTATTGCCCCGACTTTAACTGCGGGAGGGCTTCAGCCATCACTTCGGCACAAATGGCAGGAGAGGGCAAGCAGGTGATTAAAACATCAACGTTTTGCGCTATTTGGGTTGTGGAATCCGCAGATTTAGCCCCTTTGCGGACAAAATCGTTCATTCGCTCTTTGTCTAAGTCAAGCACGGTCAGGTCAAAATGATTGCGTAGCAAACTGCCGGCGAGCTTTGACCCAACATTACCTAATCCAATAAATCCAATTTTTAATGCAGTCATATCAATCTCTGTTGGTGGTAATACAGTCAGTTGGTTTGAATGTTCGTTTTACGGTTGTTGGGGGTGATGTGGGCAAAAGCCGCATCGCCATACGATCGTTCTATTTTTGCAATGACAACGTGGTAGCCTTTGTACCATTTTGCATATTGTCGTTTTGCTTCTAAGTGTTTGGGATGCATGGCAAATTGTTTTAAGGCCGCCTGATCTGACCAATAATAGGTTGAGCTGATGCGGTCGCTTGAAATGGACTTCCACGATTCACTGCCTTCAAAGCCAGCGGAGGCCTCTGCGACTTCTTGAATCAAATTATTGAGGGCATGAAATTTGTCATCATAGGTGCCTGCATCGTAGATGAATGTTGCCGAATACATAATGAATCGCCTCCTGTTTTGTTTGAGTATTTGCTGTAAATCAGAGCAAATCATTATATTCAGAATTGGTTTGAGGTGCTGAAAAGTTGAGGCTTGCAGAAGTTGAAGCATCAGCACAACCTAAAACGATGGCTAATGTAGTAAAATCAGATCAATGCGCGTATGCACAATGTCGTAATTAAACTTATGGAGCGAAAGATGAGCAATCAAATATTCAACAAAAAACCATCCTTAATGTATGTATTAATGGTTTCCATTTTGGGCTTTTTCGTCATGCCAGCTTATGCTGAGGTGACGATTAAAGTGCAAAAAGTCCGCGGCAGTGTCAGCATGTTGACGGGTCAAGGTGGCAATATTGGGGTTTCAGCGGGGGATGATGGGGTCTTTATGATTGATGACCAATTTGCGCCTTTGAGTCGAAAAATCACAGACGCCATTGCGTCGATCAGCGATGAACCCATCCGATTTTTATTAAACACCCATTGGCATTCAGATCATACGGGCGGAAATGAAAATTTTGGACGCGCAGGCGCAACGATCATCGCCCATGAAAATGTGCGCAAATTGATGAGCACAAATCAAGAGATTAAATTTTTCAAAGCCAAAATTCCGGCACGCACCGGCGCTGCTTTGCCTGTGATTACTTTTAATGATCGCGCCACCTTCTTTCTCAACGACGAGCAAATTGAAGTCAGACACCTACCGCCAGCGCATACCAATGGCGATTCCTTTGTGATTTTCAAAGAGGCCAATGTCATTCATTCAGGCGATGTTTTTTTTAACGGGATTTATCCCTTCATTGATCGAGAACACGGGGGTTCATTGGCTGGTATGATCCAATCTGCCAAAATCATCGCAAGCTATGCCGACGACGACACGAAAATCATTCCTGGACACGGCGCAATGGGCAACAAAGCGGATTTGCTCCGTTTTATAGACATGCTGAGCCACACCAAAAAACAATTGGACAAGGCCAAACAATCAGGGAAGTCTATTGCGCAAATAATTGCCGATAAACCATTGGCTGAAATCAGCGCTCAATGGGGCAAAGGGTTTTTATCAACCGATAATTTTATAACCATGCTGCTGACAGAATATTAAGCGCTTTTTATGAGTCGCTCGGACTTGGTGCTGGAAAGGGATTTTTGAAAGAAAACGCCTCAGCGGTTGCACCTTCTCGTTGCAGTTGATCCAATCGCTTTTTGGCTTCAACCAAATTAGGTCTGTGTCCCGCCTTGACCCACCAAAGCACCACAGAGACCTCCAAATGCTCAAACCACTCATTGCGCCGACGCATGATTTTTCTGTGTTCGGCATTGTGATAGACAAACGCGCTCAAAGCCTCGATACTCGACCAAAGCGATAGGGTTGAAATGACATGGGCATGACCAAAAACGGCAAACTCTAATTCAGGCGTGCTTTGAGTAAATCGCCAAATGAAATCGCTTTGTGCTTCAGCCAGGGCATTGATCCGTTCGATGTTGTTGACAAAGTCCACATTGGCGGGGTCATCCATGGGCTTAATAAAGCGCGCAATATTAAGCTCTGCTAAGTAATAGGTTTTTTGCTTCATTTCAATAGGGATGAAGTACCTAGCACACGAGGCTTATTTTGAAATGTGCGCTTCCAACCATTGCGGAATGGACTGTAGTGCCGCATCAATCTTCTCAGGTTTTGAGCCGCCCGCCATAGCCATATTTGGACGTCCGCCGCCCTTGCCCCCAACTTGTTGAGCAACATGGTTGACGAGATCGCCCGCCTTAACTTGATTGGTCAAGTCATCGGTCACACCACAAACGATTGAAACCTTTGCATCCGCCACACTGGCTAAAACGATGATGGCAGAATGCAATTTTTGCTTCAGCTCGTCAATCATGCCCCGTAAATCTTTATTTGACTGGTCGTCGATGCGCTCAATCAACACAGGCAAGCCGGCAATTTGTTGAACTTGTTGGCTAAAATCTTGGCTTTTTAGGGCATTTAACTGCTGGTTTAATTCGGCAATTTTGTTTTCTGCAAGTTTTAATTTATCCGCTTGCGATAAAACTCTTTGACCGATTTGTTCCAATGAACTATTAAAAGATTGGGCCAAGTCATACAAGGTGCCGATGTGCTGGTTGACCCATTGTTGAGCCGGTTTTCCACACAGAGCCTCTAATCGTCTAACGCCTGAGGAAATACCCGATTCTGAGACAATTTTAAAGAAACCAATCTGACCCGTTGAGGAGACGTGGGTGCCACCACAAAGTTCAGTGGAGCAGTCTTCCATTTTAACCACGCGAACAATGTCGGCATATTTTTCGCCAAATAGCGCCATGGCGCCTAATTTTTTGGCTTCATCAATGGGCATGGTGTTGGTGGTCACGGCAAGATTGCTCAAAATGTAGTCATTAACTTGCGTTTCAACACGGCGCTGCTCTTGGACTGAAACAGGCATGGCATGTGAGAAATCAAAGCGTAAGCGGTCGGGTTCAACCAAAGAGCCTTTTTGGGCTACGTGCGTGCCCAATACATCTCTTAATGCCGCGTGTAATAGATGCGTTGCGCTGTGGTGGCATTCAGCATGGCCTCGTGTTTCTGTATCGATCGCTGCCTCAACGGCTTCACCCGTGGTGAATGATCCTTTGCTCATTGTGCCAATACAGACGCTGGCTTCGCCCATTTTTTGCGTGTCAGTCACGTTGAATTGCCCTGTCGTGGTTGATAAAACACCCCGATCACCGACTTGTCCGCCCGCCTCGGCGTAAAAAGGCGTTTGCTCTAATACGATCCAGCCTTGCTGCCCTTCAGTGAGGCTGTCGCAGGCTTCATTGTCTAGATAAAGTGCTAGAATTTTTGTCTGTTGGATGCTTGTTTCGTAGCCCACAAATTGATTTTTTTCTGTCACAGCTGTGGTGGCAGATTGATCAAAAAATTTGTTGCTTTGCCGCGCTTGCGCTTGTTGGACTTTCATCCGATCTTCAAAGCCTGCTTCATCAATGGTCAGATCGTGTTCGCGGGCAACATCGGCGACTAAATCCACTGGAAAACCAAATGTGTCGTATAGACGAAAAACCGTTTCACCAGAAATAACCGAACCCTTGAGCTGTTTGATTTCATCTTCTAAGATGCGCATGCCATTGTCTAAGGATTCACGGAATCGAATCTCCTCTTGTTTCAAGGTGTTTTCTAATAGGGCTTGTTGTACCACCAACTGGGGGTATGCTTCGCCCATGGTGGCAGCCAAAGCAGGCATCATTTTGTAGAAAAACGGCGTGCTCTGCCCCAGCTTGTGCCCATGACGAACGGCGCGACGAATGATGCGGCGTAAAACATAACCGCGACCCTCATTCGAAGGCAGGATGCCATCCACAATAAGGAAAGCACAAGAGCGAATGTGGTCGGCGATGACTCTTAATGAGGGACTGTCGGGATCAGCCATTGGAATGCACTGATGTGCCGCTTGGGTCAAATCCTTAAACAGGTCAATGTCGAAATTGTTGTGGACGTTTTGAATAACCGCGCTTACCCGCTCCAAGCCCATGCCTGTGTCAACCGAAGGTCGGGGTAAGGGGTCTAAGGTGCCATCGGCTTGGCGATTAAACTGCATAAAAACCAAGTTCCAAATCTCAATGTATCGATCGCCATCTTCTTCGGGAGAGCCAGGCGGGCCTCCTTCAACCTCAGGGCCATGATCGTAAAAGATTTCTGAACACGGCCCACATGGACCAGTGTTACCCATAGACCAAAAGTTGTCTTTTTCGCCACAGCGAGAAAATTTAAGGGGGTCAATGCCAATGATATTTTTCCAAATGGCTTCAGCTTCTGCATCATCCTCATAGACGGTGATCCAAAGTTTTTCCTTGGGGAGCTTGAGCACTTCGGTTAAAAATTCCCAGGCGTAAATGATGGCTTGTTCTTTGAAATAATCGCCAAAACTGAAATTGCCAAGCATTTCAAAAAATGTATGGTGTCGAGCCGTGTAGCCGACATTATCTAAATCATTGTGTTTGCCGCCTGCACGAACGCAACGTTGGGCAGTGGTTGCTCTATTGTACGGGCGTTGTTCAACCCCCAGAAATACGTCTTTAAAGGGCACCATGCCGGCATTTGTAAACAGCAAAGTCTTGTCACCCGCTGGTACCAAAGACCCACTTTCTACAATGGTGTGACCGCGTTGCTCGAAAAAAGATAAGAAGGCGCGACGAATATCAGCCGTGGTTTTGGTTGTCATTAAAAATCCTGTTCCTGAGTGTGCATCGCTAACATAGTCTTATTATACTAGAACCATCCGCTATTTCTTCAAAGGCGCTCTATTCTTCATCGCGGCGAAGCGGTGCTGAAATGAAAGGAGCAGAGCGCGTCAAGATAGATGTATTTTTAACTTTTACCAATAGGGTAAAAACGAAAAAAATATTTTAGAAAATGGGTTCAACCTTAATGGCTATTTGTGTGGTCGGTTCAGTCATCACAATCTCGGCGTCTTCGTATTCGGGTGGACCAAAGGATGGACGGACGTTATTGGAAGAACCAATGGGTTCGCTAGGGATGCCAATGAAATTCGTGTCCATTTCATCATCATTATCAACGTCATGATGCACAGAAACCGCAATCGATGGACGATCAATATTTTCAAAAGTCACTTCCATCGTCTTGCCTGTTACAGCGACTTCTTTTTTGACGAAGGCCTGCTCGTCTTCACCAGGGAAACCCTCTGCTTTGTCAAAAAGGGAGATCCGTAACTTGCCTTCAATGGGGTCAAGATTGGTCAAAGTAATGACGAGATCTGCCGCCGTGACCTGTGATGAAATACCAAGCAACAGCGCAATACAGGCAATGCGTTTGAGGGTTTGAATAAAAGATTTCATAGGCTGAATATTATAACGAGTTTGGGTGTTTCAACTTTGACAAAAACCGCAGAAATCGTTATGAATACATCTTGATTAAAAGAGAGTCTAATTGTTAGTACGATGATCGTGCAATTGAATCAGAACGGTCACAGTTATGGAATCTAAATATTAACTTTTAGAGTGCTTTCGTTGTAGGATTCGGCTTGTTCTTTGATGGTGTTTTTTATCTCTTCTAATTCTCCTTCAACCCATTCGTAGTCACCGTTAAAATTTTTGTGAATGTGCTTTTCAATTGCTTTAAAGTGGGGTGTTTGCAGTTGATATTCTAATTCGTAGGCACGGTATGGGTCAGATGTTTGGTAACTGTTTAAGCGCCGCTTGACGTCCTTGGCTATACCGACCTTGTACATTCCTTCCCAGCTGCTATTGGCAATGACATAGACGAATCCCTGTCCAAATGCATCAATGCCATCCTCTGTGAGCTTTGGAACCTGAGTGCTGAAGTGCGGCTCTGGTCTGAACATATCCGCAGGAACTTCGTTGTCCAAGCGATTTTTAACGAGTTCATATGCTTTATGCGATATGTCAATGCCTACCCATTGTCGATCTAATTTTTCGGCAGCAATACAAGTGGTGGCACAGCCACAAAAAGGGTCGAGTACCACATCACCTGCGTTGCTGCTGGCTTGGATGATACGCTCTAATAAGGCCAGTGGTTTTTGGGTAGGGTAGCCTGTACTCTCTCGGGAATTACCTTTTAATGGAGGAATATAAATCCAACTTTCTGGAAATTTGCCATTATCGTTGAGCTCAACAACACCTTCTGCAACTTTAGAAGCTTTAGCAGAATATCCCTGTCTGTTAAGGCTTGAGCTGGCGTATGGTTGACGAATGCTCTCTGGGTTAAATGTCCATGTGTTACCTTTTGAATACCAAAAAATAATGTCATGCACCCGTGATAACTGTTTTTGATTCGGGGCAGATGGTCTGCTATAACACCACACCACTTCATTTCTAAAATTTTTCTCACCGAAAATGCAGTCCAGAACAATTTTCAGGTAATGGCTCATGGTTGGATCGCAGTGCAGATATAAGCTACCCGTATCCTTTAACAATCGGTGGCATTCAATCAAACGTATAGCCATGTAAACCAAATAGCAATAATTGTACTTATTGCTAAAGGATTTGACGCCTTTTAAGTAATCGTGCAGCTCTGGAGACTCAAAACGGATGCTGTCCACCCATTCGTCTTTTACATCCTCTTCTCTGAAAATATCTGAAAATTCAGCCCCTTCTGCACTAGTGCCAATAGGTGCGGAAAAGATTTTCTTTGTATTAAAAGGGGGATCAAGATAAATCAGATCAACGCAAGCACTATTGATACCCTGCAAAATTTCCAGATTATCATGACAAAAGATGGTGCGCGGTTCTACATTGAGGTTGTTCATAGGCTTTTTTCCTATTTAGGGTCTTGCCAAATTGACTGATTTGAGACACACGAAGCAAGTGATACATTGTACCGAAGATAGGGGTATTTTGGATTTATTTCTGAAGATTGTGGGCCATGGATTAATAAGAACACACTAATACAATTTGGAATTCTGGCGAATGCAGGCACAACACTGATTAGGGCTATTTCTTAACAAAGTCGCAGTTTGAATCGCTCAGCTTGTATAATTTTATTAACACAAATCATTAACGGAGCACAGTTATGGCAACAATTTTTCATCGATTAGCAATCAAAGCCAGCCCAGAGTCAACCTACAAAGCATTAACTCAAGCAGAAGGGCTGAGTCAATGGTGGGCGCGTTCAACGGGCGCTTCAGAGGTGGGTAATACCCTGTCGTTCTTTTTTGGACCGAACGGGGAATTTGAACTCAATATGGCGGTTGAGGCCTTAGAAGAGAACCAAAAAGTGGTTTGGCGTTGCACCAACGGTCCTTGGGCTGAAATGGGTCAATTTACTTTTCGCATTGAAGCGCATGAAGGCGGCACAATGCTGGCTTTTTCACACGAAGGCTGGCCAGAGCAAAACGATTTTTATGGTCACTGTAATAGCAAATGGGGCTATTTCTTAGTCACCAGTTTGAAAAACCTCTTAGAGAATGGCCAAGGGCAGCCACATCCAGCTGACCCCGATATTTAATTATTATTCGCTTTTCGGCGCACCCAAGAGGTGCCAATGCCTCTGGAATCACTGGCCGCTTCAACGGTGCCATCTTTGTAGTGCACAATGGCTTGCATGTTGCCCCAAGTGCGATCTTGTTGTTTGATGTTATGCCCCATGGCTTGTAAATCTTTAATCGTTTCTTCAGAAAGGGTATTGGGCTCTAAGGCAACCATATCAGGCAAAAACTGATGGTGCAGTCGGCGACGATTGACGATTTCCACAGCCGAACCACCGTCCATGGCTGTCAACAATCCTTGCAGGACCATGGTAATGATTCGACTGCCGCCTGGGGTGCCCAGAATGACGGTTCGATCGGGTTGTTCTAATATGGTTGGGCTCATAGAAGACAACATGCGTTTTCCAGGTTTAATGGCATTGGCTGTGCCACCGACCAAGCCATAGACATTGGGCTCACCCGCTTTGGCGACGAAGTCATCCATTTCATCATTTAATAGAATCCCCGTATTGCCCGCAACAAAGCAGCTGCCGAAAGGATAATTGACCGACAAAGTCGCGGCCACGCTGTTGCCGTGCTTGTCTGTGATGGAAAAATGGGTGGTATGATTGCCCCCTCTTGGGTCTATATTAGCGCTGAACCAAGCGCTTTTGGAGGCTTTCTCGGGGTGGATGCTGGCAACCAAACCAGCCGCATAGGTTTTGCTGATCAGCTGTTCAATGGGAATGTCAACAAAGTCGCTGTCGCCAAGATAAATGGCGCGATCGCGATAAGCACGACGCATGGATTCAATCAGCGCATGGGTTTGTTTGACATCTTGCTTTAACGCTGGGTTTGATGAATGGGCCATCTGCTCCAATTGGTTTAAAATCTGAGCAATGGCAATGCCTCCCGAAGAAGGCGGTGGCGCAGAAATTAAGCGGGCATTTTTGAACTTGATATCGATGGGCTCGCGCTCAATGACCTCGTAGTCGAGCAAATCTTGGTGTTGCCAAATGCCACCGTTCTGTTGCACTGCTTGAATCATGGCGTCAGCAACCGCGCCTTTATAGAATCCATCCGCCCCTTTGTCAGCCATTTGTTTGAGCGTCTTTGCTAAATCAGGCTGTACGATTAAGTCGCCAATTTTAGGCAATTCGTTTTGGATTAAAAATGCCTTTGCGCTGTTCGGGTATTTTTGTAATACGGGCAGGCGCCATTTGGCCAGACGATGGTAAACGCCATCCACTCGAAAACCGTTCTCGGCAATGGCAATGGCAGATTGCAGGTTTTGAGCCATGGATTGTTTGCCATAGCGGGTGGACAAATGCTCTAAGGCGGCGGGAATGCCTGGAATACCCGCCGATAAGGGACCGTCAATTGACAAGTTGGGAATCACGTTTTTATCGGAATCAAGGTACATGTCTCGATGCGCTTTTAGTGGCGCCTTTTCACGCGCATCCAAGAATACGTAGCGGTTTTCGCTGGAAATATACAGAAGGTAAAATCCACCACCGCCCAGACCTGAGGAGTAAGGCTCTGCAACGGCCAAAGCCGCTGTTATGGCCACCGCCGCATCAAAGGCATTGCCGCCTTGATCAAACACCTCAACGCCCGCTTGGGTGGCAAGTGGATGGGCGGTTGCTATCGCTTCGGCATAGACTTTTGGTGTCAATGCGAGCACAACGATCATCAAATATAAACGCAGCTGTTTCTGTATCATGGTTAAAATCCTTTTTGGTTTAAAAATTTTGAAAATTCGGTTTCTAATTGTTTGTAAGCGCGCAGTTGTGCTTTGCCATGTTCAGTCAAATGGGAACCGCCGCCGCCCACACCGCCTTTGGCACATTCAATCAGCGCCTTTGTTTGGTTGTGGTTGATTTGATTGACCAAATCCCAAGCGCGCTTATACGACATTTTGACGTGTTTGGCCGCCTGACTCAGCGACCCAAAAGCCTCAATGCTTTCCATCAACTCAATGCGACCCATACCAAGATAATTACCCCCTTCTAACACCAGACTGATCTTAGCATAAATATCTTTTGAGTAAGCTTTTCCAGGAATGTGCTTGTCGTGTGGCATGGAATAAGTATACCACCAGCCATAAAAGAATTGCAAAGTGATATACAAAGGGCCGTTTTGAAGGGCGTGATCAAACGGTGGATTGGGTTTTTTTGAGTTGGGCTTTTTCCGCCATTTGAGATAGGCGTTCGGCAATGCGCTCGCGGTTGAGTTTGATCGCTTCGTCGTCAGGGCGCCAGTTATTCCAAAGCGCTGTCCGCTCAGTTTTATAGTGCAATAGCGTTAAGGGGTCAAAATTGGGCTTGTAGTTTCGACGGCGCATCTCCTGATAGAGTTGCTGTTGGCGTTCATAGAGGTATTCGAGCTTGTCGTAAAAGAAAATGACGTGCCCTTTGCCAAGGGTATATTTAGGGGGGATGTTTGGATGCGCACGCGCCAATTTAAAAATACGCGGGAGCTCTCTATATTCCGCCACTAAGTGTTTGTTGTGTAATTCTTCAACGGTTATGCAGTTGATTCTAGTCATGCAGTCATTTCCTCCGTCAATGCAGTGACTTTGCCATCAGTATAGTAGAAGGGATTAGGCACCATTTGAAGGTTTCTTGTCATTATTGTCAAATCCAGGAAAATGCGATTTTAAATTATCAATGAGAGTTTCGTGATTACTTAGAATATTTGCAGGATTAGATTCTACGGTTTTCAGCATGATTGTCATAAGTTGTTCTTTTTGGCTTTCTGTGCCAAAATCATCAATGGCTCTCACAAAACCCTCATACATGACCATGACTCTTTGTTTATGATTGTATGTTTAGCGTAGCTGGCTTTTTTGTGAAATGGACCTCTGTATGTACCATATTAACCAAATTAAAGGCGATCCAGTGAGCAGATTAAAAAATACAGATTTTACAGATACCCCCTCTTCCATATAGAAAGGATATGCAAACCAAAAAAACAACCCGATTGCAATTCCAATGAAAGCGAACCACAGCAAAGGAATGTATTCAATCTCATCCTGAGCGGCCTTATAACTGGATGCCAAGCCAGCCGATGTTGCCTCTGGCAATAAACCGTTGATTCTATTAAAAAGCTCTTCACGATTCTCTTCTATATGCTTAAATGTTTTTTCTTGAGTATCCTTTAATGTTGTAAATTGTTGCTCAAATCGGTTTGAGTTGAGTTCATTTTCATTGACAATATGTTTGGACTGCGCATCGATTTGAGTGGTTAGTGTATTCACAAATTCTTCAATTTTTTGTTTTTTGCTAGTCGTTTCCCCATCGCTCCTTCCACTCTCTTGAAAAAGTTCATCATATAAATCAGTGATTGCAAGCTGATGTGCCTTAATAGTGTCTTTTGTAGAATTGATTCCTTTTTCGCTGTCTTCAATGCTTTTTTTCAAAACATCAATTTCATTAGACCACGATGTAGAGTTGTCATAACAAGACTTAATAGTTTCAGATTTTTTTTGAATATCATCAATAAGTTGTTTAGAATCTTTAAGTGTTTGATGAGTCTGTTTTATATATTCAACGAGCTCATTTTTTTTCATTTTTTTATAATCCATTTGGCTCTCCTTATCTTTGGTGAATAAATCTTACACTAAGCTGTATTTTTACATATATTGCTGTTTCGTAAACTCTACAGTTGTTCAATTTTACTGTATGTATTGGTATTATTTTATGGGTTTGATTAGTGAGTGACTATGTTGAGATGCCTTTGGCATACCAGTGTGTAGGACGCACCAAAAAAAACCCCGCAAAAGCAGGGTTTTTTCATTATGACAATCATTTAATTGACGGACTTGTCAACCAATTTGCCTTTGGCAATCCAAGGCATCATGGCGCGCAGCTTTGAACCCACTTGCTCAATTTGATGCTCTTCAGCCAGTCTTCTTGAGGCTTTGAGCATGGGTTGTCCTGCTTGATTTTCTAAGATGAATTCTTTGGCAAATTTGCCTTCTTGAATTTCTTTTAGAATTTCTTGCATCGCCCATTTGCTTTCGTCATTGATGATGCGAGGTCCACGGGTGATGTCACCGTATTCTGCCGTATTGGATATGGAGTAACGCATGTTTGCAATGCCGCCTTCGTACATGAGATCAACGATGAGTTTTAACTCGTGTAAACATTCAAAGTACGCCATTTCGGGCTCGTATCCTGCGTCAACCAAGGTTTCAAAACCCGCTTGAACCAGTGCCATGGCACCGCCACAAAGTACCGCTTGTTCGCCGAATAAATCGGTTTCGGTTTCAGCTCTGAAGGTTGATTCAATAATGCCTGCACGACCACCGCCGTTGGCAGAAGCATAAGACAGGGCCACTTCTTTGGCTTGTCCAGTGGCATCTTGATGAATGGCGATCAATGTGGGAACGCCACCGCCTTGAACATAGGTAGAGCGGACTGTATGACCGGGGCCTTTGGGGGCAACCATGATCACATCGATGCCTTCAGGGGCTTCAATTTGTGCGAAATGGATGTTAAAACCATGGGCAAAAGCCAGTGCAGAACCCGCTTTCATGTGTCCTAAGACTTCATCACGATAAACGCTGGCTTGATGTTCATCAGGCAACAGCACCATGACAACGTCAGCGTTTTTAACCGCATCCGTTACGGTTTTTACTGTGAATTTTGCCGCTTCGGCTTTGTTCCAAGACGTTGAATTTTTGCGCAGACCGATGGTCACATCGACGCCTGATTCGCGTAAATTATTGGCGTGGGCAAAACCTTGTGAGCCGTAACCAAGAATGGTCACTTGTTTGGATTTGATTAAATCCTGTTGACAGTCTTTGTCGTAGTAAATTTTCATAAATATCTCCTAATTGATGTGAAGGGTTTTTTGACCACGCTGTATGCCTAAGATGCCAGAGCGGACGGTTTCTAAAATGATGGAGGTGTCAAGCGCCTGAATAAAAGCGTCTAATTTATCTGAAGTGCCTGCTAATTGAATGGTATAGACTTGATCGGACACATCAATGATGGCGCCCCTGAATATATCAGACAAGCGTTTGAGTTCTTCTTGCACTTTACTCGAGCTCGCTTTGACTTTGATGAGCATCAGCTCGCGTTCGATGTGGCGACTTTGGATCAAATCAATGACTTTCACCACATCAACGAGTTTGTTCAGTTGTTTAACAATCTGTTCGACGGTGGCATCATTGCCCTCTGTCATCAGCGTGAGGCGCGATAGGGTTGGGTCTTCGGTGCGGGCGACGCAAAGTGATTCAATGTTGTAGCCGCGGGCAGAAAACAGTCCAACAAGACGGGATAATGCGCCTGGTTCGTTTTCTATGAGTACTGAAATTATGTGTGCTGACATGAGATTTCTTATCCTTCTGACAATATCATTTCATCTTGCCCAGCGCCCGAAGGAATCATGGGAAAGACATTTTCTTCGCGGTCAGTGATGACGTCAATGAAGACCAAGCGATCTTTAATGGCAAAGGCTTGCTCTAATTCAGCTCTAAGCGTTTTAGGGTCTTTTATGCGCACCCCAACGTGACCGTAAGACTCAACAAGCTTGGTAAAATCGGGCAAAGATTGCATATAGGACATGGCATAGCGACGCTCGTAGAAGAACTCCTGCCATTGCCTGACCATGCCAAGGTAGCCGTTGTTCAAGCACAATATTTTAACGGGTAAAGCATATTGTGAGCAGGTGGACAGTTCTTGTAGCATCATTTGGATGCTGCCTTCACCGGTGACGCACACCACTTCTGCATCAGGATGGGCTTTTTTCACACCCATGGCCGCAGGAAAACCAAAACCCATAGTGCCCAAGCCACCCGAATTGATCCAACGTAGCGGTTTGGTAAAGTGATAGTACTGAGCCGCCCACATTTGGTGCTGCCCGACATCGGAGGTTATGTAGGCATCCCCTTTGGTGATTTCATACAAGTGCTCGATCACCGCTTGGGGTTTGATCCTTTCGTCACATGTTTTGTAGGCCAAAGATTTGCGACTACGCCACTCATTGATTTGATCCCACCATTCACTGACACGGGCATTGGGTTTGCGCGTATCTTTGGCTAACATGTCTAACATTTGTTCGAGAACTTGTTTGACGTCACCGACAATGGGGACATCGACGTCGACATTTTTGGCAATACTTGAGGGGTCAATGTCAATATGAATGATTTTTGCATGGGGGCAGAATCTTTCCAAATTACCTGTGACGCGATCGTCAAAGCGCGCGCCGATGGCAACGAGCACATCGCAGTTGTGCATGGCCAAATTGGCTTCGTAGGTGCCGTGCATGCCTAACATGCCGAGAAATAAAGGATCGGTCGCAGGATAGGCGCCTAAGCCCATGAGCGTATTGGTAATGGGGAAGTCAAATCGCTTAACCAATGCCGTCAATTGCTCAGAAGCATGACCCAAAATGACTCCGCCACCCGTATAAAAAATGGGTTTTTTGGCCGTCATCATGTAGTCGATGGCTTTTTTGATTTGCCCAAGATGCCCTTTGCCAACGGGTTGATAAGTTCGTATATCGACGGTGTCGGGATAAGAAAATTCAATTGATTGTGCTGTAACGTCTTTGGGTATGTCAATTACAACGGGACCTTTACGACCAGAGCAGGCAATGAAAAACGCTTTTTTAATCGTTACTGCCAAATCAGCAACGTCTCTGACCAGAAAATTGTGTTTAACCACAGAGCGACTGACGCCAATCATATCGACTTCTTGGAAGGCATCGTTGCCAATAAGGTCAACAGGCACTTGTCCAGAAATCACCACCATTGGAATAGAATCGGTGTAAGCGGTTGCTATGCCGGTTATGGCATTTGTGGCACCAGGACCTGAGGTGACCAGAACGGTTCCAGGTTTACCCGTTGAGCGTGCGTAACCATCCGCCGCATGGGTGGCTGCTTGCTCGTGCCGCACGAGAATGTGTTCAATGTCTGTTTGATTGTAGAGTGCATCGTAGATGTGTAAGACGGCACCACCAGGGTACCCCCAAATACATTCCACGCCTTCTTGCTTTAGCGATTCGACTACAATCTGAGCGCCCGTTAATTTCACTTATTTCTCCGATATAAAAAACACACCTTTATTAGAAAATGAAGATGCTTGATTACTATAAAAAATCATTCGTAATGATGGTAAAAAAGAGCCGATTGGGCAAAGAGTCTGCTTGAGCAGGATAAGCGGGGCAAACTTTAGGGCGCGCAAGTGTACCCAATTTTGAGTATTATTTCAATGAAAAATCTTGTTTTCTAAGCAAAAACGCCGAAAAACGCTCACTTTTGCCCGATTTTATGGTGTGAACAGCGACTTCTAATGATTATGATGACTCGAGATTCAGGTGTTGCAGCAGTTGATCAAACATTTGAGACGTCGTCAACTTGTCCACTTCAATGAGAGTGGCTGTCGGGAATTTTTTGAACCATGTGCGCTGTTTTTTGGCCAATTGATGGGTGGCGGTAATGGCCAATTCAATCGCTTGGTCACGCGTGATGGTTTGATCTAAATAATCCCACCACTGACGGTATCCCACACTGCGGATGGCGGTATTTTCTAATGATAAGTTGGGATTTTGATACAAATTTTCGACTTCTTCATCAAAGCCAGCTTCCAGCATGTTTAAGAAGCGTTGCTTTATGATGGCTCGGTGTTTGTCGCGGTCATTCATGGTCAAGGCAATGATCTTGTCGGGTTTACTGAAGATTTTAACGGCGTCTTGCCATTGGCTCATGGGTTGCCCCGAAATTTGCCAAATGGCAATGGCCCGCATGATGCGCTGAGCATCATTGGGATGGAGGCGGTCTGCGCTGATGGGATCCACTTGCTTGAGTTGCTGATGCAATGCCTGGACGCCTTGGGTTTTTAATTGTTCATTCAATGTCAAGCGAACCGACTCAGGCGTGCTCGGCAATTCGGACAGACCATTGAGCAAAGCATTGAAGTAGAGCATGCTACCACCGACCAACAGCGTTGGCTTTTGTTGCGCTTGGTTGTCATTGATGCATTGTGTTGCTTGATTGACAAATTGCGCCACCGAGTAATGGGTTTGGGCGTCCACGCAATCGATTAAATGGTGGCGAACAAGTTGTCGTTCTGTTGCCGTGGGTTTGGCCGAACCAATGTCTAGGCCTTTATAGACCATCACCGAATCAACGCTGATGATGTCGCATTGCAAATGTTGAGCCAGTTGGATGGCCACAGATGATTTGCCTGTGGCAGTTAAGCCCATAAGGGCAATGATGGGGCTTGTTAGAGCGCCATGGTTATTTGCCACGCTTGAACCATGCATCCATCTCGGCCACGGGAAAGTGTTGAATGATTGGGCGACCATGATTGCAAACTTCACCAGATTCGACGTTTTCAAGCTGGCGCAGCAGGGCGTTCATTTCGTTGAGATTCATCATCCGATTGGCACGAACAGCACTGTGACAGGCAATGGTGGACAGCAATGCCTCTATGTTTTGGCGCATTCTATGCGAATCAGACTCTTGCAGTAGGTCACTGAGCGTGTCGTGCACCAATTGCTTAATGTCCATATTCAGTAGCAATGAAGGAATTTGGCGAATGATGGCGGCGTTGTCACTGGCGGGTTCAATGATGAATTTCAGCGCTGTGAAATGGTCGTTGTGGCTATTGAGCAGCTCGCGTTCATCCGAGCTGAGGCTCAGACTGATGGGGACTAATAGGGTTTGGGCAGACAAATTATTATTTTGGTAGGCCGCCTTGAGTTTTTCATACAATATTCTTTCATGCGCACCATGGGCATCGACCACACAAATGCCGAGTTCAGTGGTGCTGAGAATAAAAGCCCCGTGGACAAAGGCCAAGGCTTCACCCAAGGGTGCGTTCATTGAGGCCAGATCCACAGTTTGTGCGCGAGGTTCTGGTTCGTTGGCAAACGGAATGTAGGACTCTAAGCGAGATGAATTTGCGGCAGGCGAACGTGGGCTACTATGACCCGTCGGACGTTGAAAGACCAACTGCTGAGACTGTACAGGCAAATCACGGCTAACAACAGGCGGATTGTTTTTGTTCGCTTCATCCTGTTCTTTGATGGGGCGCGATATGGTGTGGTGCACCGCTTGGCGAATGAAATCAAATGCGCCCGTTTGACGAAAACGCACCTCATGTTTAGCGGGATGAACATTGACGTCCACCTCTGAGGCAGGCAGGTCAAAATACAACACATAAGCGGGTTGTCGATCGTGATACATCATGTCTCTATAGGCGCGTCGTACTGCACCAGAAAGCAATTTGTCTTTGACCATGCGTTGGTTGACGTACCAATATTGCATGTCGTTTTGGGCGCGTGAGAAGACCGGTTTGGCGACAAAACCGTGGAGTGAAAAATCCCCTTGTTTGAATTTTATTTCAACGGCGGCTTCGCAGAAATCTTTGCCAAGAACTTGACGAATACGCGCCAACTGAGAGGTGGTGTCGCTGCTTTGTTCACAACGGAATACTTGTTTGCCATTGTGCTCAACGACAAAAGCGCAATGCGGATTGGCCAAAACCAGACGATGAATGGTGTTTAAGCAATGTCTGTATTCAGTGGACTCAGCGCGTAAGAATTTTTTGCGGGCGGGCACGTTAAAGAATAAATCGTCCAACTGCACCTCAGTGCCTTCTGAACAAGCGATGGGTTTGATGTCTTCATTGCGCCAAATCCAGCCATGTTCATCGGCTTTGGTTTTTGAAGTGATCGACAATCGGCTCACCGCGCTGATACTCGACAATGCTTCTCCACGAAAGCCTAAGGTTTGAATGTTGAACAGATCGCTCGATTGCGTGATTTTGCTGGTGGCGTGCGCCTCAACCGCCAGTTTCAAGTCTGCTTGAGACAGCCCGATGCCATTGTCAATGACACAGATGCGACCAATGCCGCCTTTTTGCAGTTGGATTTTAATGGTATCAGCTTTGGCATCGATGGCATTTTCCACCAGTTCTTTGACGACGGAAGCGGGGCGTTCAATCACTTCGCCAGCGGCGATTTGATTGGCTAGTGCGGGGGGGAGGATTTTTATTGGCATTACTTTGGAATGATGAGTTTTTGCCCAACATAAATTCGATCAGAGGTTAAGGCATTGGTGTTTTTAATGTTTTGAATGGATCGACCGTATAAGCGTGAAATGGTGTAAAGGGTTTCACCAGATTGTACAACGTGAAGCGGCAAATATTCTGCTTCATTGGGTGGCGGCGCTGTCTCTAAGGTTGTCAGTGGGCGACGGGGCAAAATGTAACGGTTTTTGTAGGCTTTCAATCCTTGGTAGAGTGCCTGAGCCACGGCATTTTGCCCGCGCTTAGAACGCAGCCTTTTGGCATCAGCTTGATTGGTTAGGAAACCCGTTTCAACCAAGACTGATGCGATGGGCGATCGAAGCACCGCAAAATTCGCACTGTGGGGCTTTTTAAAAGCAAGCGGCCCCGCCTTTTTGAGTGATTTGAGGAGGGTGTTCGCCAATCTGTGAGAGCTGCCCAAAGTTGCCTGAAATTGGATGTCAGACAATGCCCGTCGTAGGTCGGCTGGTAAGTCTTGCAATTTAAATTCAAAACCGTCAACGCTGTTTTCATTTTTTGCCAATCTTTGAGCCATCCTATCGGACGCTTTTTCAGACAAGGTGTAAACGGATGCGCCTTTAACGTATTTTGCCGAAGGCAGCGCATCGGCGTGAATGGAGATGAACACATCGGCATTACTCTTATTGGCCAAGCGCACGCGTTCAACGAGGGGAACTTTTTTATCCTTGGGCCGAGTTAATAAGACTTCAAAGTGCGGGTCTTTTCTCAACAATGCAGCCAATTTATTACTGATGTTAAAGACCACCTTCTTTTCAATGGTGCCGAATGCTGTCGCCCCTGGATCAACGCCACCGTGACCTGCGTCGATCATGATCTTGGCCTTTATGACTTTTTTGGAAGGCGGCAGTATGTGTGAAGTTTGCGCCTTTTTGGCTTTGCTTTGGTTTTTTGCCGATGAATGTAATTGCAAGTTCAATTGGTGCGAACCATCGTGCTTGTTGACAGAGAACTTGACGCTTGGGTTGCCTTTTAAATCAAAGACAATGCGAAAATAATTTTTTTCGTTATTCGTGGCTGTTCGGATGCTTTGAATGAGCGATTTATCGCCAAAATTCCGTTCTAAAGATGCGGCGCTTTTGCTATTCTTAAAATCCACCACCAATCGGTCATTGGATTGTTTGGGTTCTAAGCGAAAATATTTATATTGAAAAGACTGGTTTAAGGTGATTGAGACCAGAGTTTTAGTCGGCGACTTTGTGCTGACTGTCAATCCTGTTATGGTCGATGCAGCCAGTGCGTGGATGGGCAGAATAGCCATCATGAACAGCAGCAAGCAATGTACCCTAAAGCCTGTTATTGTGAACAATCGAAAAAAAATCATTGCAATTATCTGAGCTGAATGGGAAATTTGTCGGGTATGTCCAGTGTGATGGTTCGGCCATTGTCATAACAATCTTGCTGTGTGTCAAAATGAATCGCCAGCGCTTGTTCAGTCAACCCATCAAGCAATGGTTGTGGCCATTCTATAAGGGCAACGGTGTTGTGCACGAGGTGGTCAAACAGTCCCATATATTCTAATTCATCAATAGATTTTATCCTATATAGATCGATGTGGTAAAGGCTGAAATCATATTTTGTTGGATAGACCTTGATGATCTCATAAGTGGGGCTTTTAACAATGGTTTCATCGGTCAATGCTTGAATCAAGCCACGACAAAAAGTGGTTTTGCCAGAGCCCAAATCACCCGTTAAAAAGATGATGCACCCCTGCGCCGACGCCGTAATCGGTGCTTGGTTTTGAAGCAAATTTAAAGCCAGCTTCTGCCCCAATTGCTCTGTTTGTTGGGCGCTTTGGCTATGAACGGTTTCTTTCAAGATTTAAGCTGTCAAATATGGGTGAGGTTGAGGGTCGTACTTGGGTCCACAGATAGAATGCCAATGCCGCTTGTTCAATGAGCATGCCAAGCCCATCGCATACCACCCCCGCTTGGCAAGATATTGCCCACTGTTCAAACGGGGTGCGTTGCTTGGCATACATTAAATCATAGGCCAAGGTATGCGTTGAAAATATGGCGTGGGGCAGATCGGGAACGGCACCATCTAAGCTGGCTGAAGTGGCGTTGATGACAATGTCAAAAGATTGCGGTTTGATGTCTGAAAAGCGATTGCTGCAAAGGCCAAAAAGAGCGCCAACTTTCTCAGCATTGGACAAGGTGCGATTTGCTAAAACAACTTTTTTGGGGTTTTTTTGTAGCAGTGCACCCAAGATGCCGCGTGCTGCACCCCCTGCGCCAAGGATGAGGATTGTTTGATCGGTGATTGGAAAGGCTAATCGGGTTGTTAGGTCGTGTACCAGACCATCCCCATCGGTGTTAAAACCAACGATATTGGGCGTAAATTTTAGGGTATTAACAGCGCCAGATTGTTGCGCTGAGGGATCAATGGTGCCATTTTGTTCGGCAAAGGTCCATGCTTTGGTTTTGTGTGGGACGGTGATGTTGATGCCATCATAGGTACGCGCAAGGTCGTGAATGTGTGTGTCGAATTCAGCAGCCCGAACATGGATTTTTTCATAGCTTAGATCAATGCTTTGTTGCTG
This sequence comes from Gammaproteobacteria bacterium, assembly GCA_965277775.1. Lineage (GTDB taxonomy): Bacteria > Pseudomonadota > Gammaproteobacteria > CAKMZV01 > CAKMZV01. Next base: position 1,264,445 of record OZ255843.1, read on the forward strand.
GGCAAAAGCACGATGGATGACGGGTGATAAGCTGTGCGCAATGGGGTCGCCAATAACGGCGCAACGATGTTTCAACGATTGAGCCATTGCGCACATTCAACGGCGTAGTAAGTCAATATGCCATCGGCGCCCGCCCGTTTCATCGCCAATAATGACTCTAACACAACCGCCTCTTCTTCAAGCCAACCATTGATGGCAGCCGCTTTTAACATGGCGTATTCACCGCTGACATGATAGATCAGAGTAGGTCTTTTAAAGGTTGATTTGACCCGCCAGACGATGTCCAAATACGGCAACCCTGGTTTGATCATCACCATATCGGCGCCCTCGTCCAAATCCAATTGGACTTCATGCAAGGCTTCATCGCTGTTGGCGGGATCCATTTGGTAGGTTTTTTTATCGGCTTTTTGCAAAGCGCTTGCTGAGCCAACCGCGTCGCGAAAGGGGCCATAAAATGCAGAGGCATATTTGGCCGAGTAGGCCAGGATTTGGGTGTTATGATAGTTTTGTTTTTCCAACGCTTGCCGAATGGCGCCCACACGACCATCCATCATATCTGAAGGGGCGACAATGTCAGCCCCCGCTCGGGCATGACACAAGGCTTGTTGGATGAGGATGGCAATGGTCTCGTCGTTTAAGACATAACCCGTTTCATCTATGATGCCATCTTGTCCGTGAGAAGTATAAGGGTCTAAGGCAATGTCAGTGATCACCCCCAGGTCGGGGCATTCTGCTTTAAGCATGGCTATGGCTCGGGGAACCAAGCCTTCATGATTCAATGCCTCTTTGGCTTGGGGGCATTTTAAATCGGTAGCAACAACGGGGAAAAGCGCAATTGCTGAAATGCCTAATTGATGTGCATTTTTGGCATAGGGCAGTAAGCGGTCCAGCGTGAGGCGCTCAATGCCAGGCATCGATGCGATGGCCTCGCTGTTCTGAGTGCCCTCTATGATGAAAACGGGTTGAATCAGATCAGCGGGCGATAAGGTGTTCTCACGTGTGAGCGCGCGACTGAAAGTACTAAATCGGATACGTCTGGGTCGATGAGGCAATTGTAAGGACATGATTATTCGGTGTCATTGTGGTTAAAAATGTGTTCAATCGTGAAGAAAATAAGATTGGTTCCGGGGTTGTGTTCAGAAAAATCGTTGTCTGAATAATGCTGAAATTTTATTTGAAAGCCAATGGAGGATTCATCGGATTGATAACCTAAGGTGGCGCCACTGACAAATTGCCCGTGTGTGCCATAGCGTGTGTTACCGAGTTGTGTGGCAGAAAAATAAGCCAACCCCAAGTTTGTTTCTAAGTACAAGGGGAAGCCTTGCCAGCGATGTCTGTAGGCAGAATAAAGATCGATCACATTGTTGATTGTGCGAAACCGAGACAGGTTTTCGTCCTCATTTGAAAATAATCCCAGATTCCACTGGCCCAAATTAAAATATAAATTGACGTCCAAATGGTAGCGACCTGACACAATGACATCGGGTTTTATCTTCCATCGCGTGGTCAATCTGCCCGCATAGAGGTCTGGACCATCTGCCGAATAACCCGAATCAATGCCGATGGAATCGGCACCGTAAGGATTGGCCGCAACATAAGTCACAATGCCTGCGACCACAGCCGTCCGAAACAGGGTGTCGTTGAGTACAGCGTGGGCGGATCCTGAAACCAATAAAACACATAGCCCCAGTGTTTTAGTCCACATGACGGACGGCACCCGATGAGGCATTGGTCACTAATTTTGCATAAGCTTTGAGCGCCAAAGACACTTTGCGCGTGCGTGGGGTGTGAACCGACCAAGCATCTTTGCCGCGCTCATTTTCTTTAGCCACACGTTGTTGGATCACGTCGTCAGCCACTTTTAAGTGGATGCGACGATTGGGAATATCAATTTCTATGACATCATTTTCTTCAACCACGCCAATCAGTCCCCCTTCTGCCGCTTCTGGCGAAACGTGACCAATGGATAAGCCCGATGTGCCACCAGAAAAACGACCGTCGGTCAGCAAAGCACATTGTTTGCCTAAGCCTTTGGCTTTTAAGTAGCTGGTCGGGTAAAGCATTTCTTGCATACCAGGACCACCAATTGGGCCTTCGTGACGAATCACCACCACATCACCTGCCACAATTTTGTCGGCCAAAATGGCTTCTACCGCACTGTCTTGGCTTTCAAATACGCGGGCACGACCTTCAAATTTTAGTATGGAGGCATCGACCCCAGCGGTTTTGACCACACAGCCTTGCTGAGCAATATTGCCAAATAAGACGGCCAATCCGCCATCGGTGCTGAAAGCGTGTTCAACCGAATGAATGCAACCATTTTCGCGATCAAGGTCTAAATCTTTCCAGCGTTTTGACTGACTGAACGCTTGAGTGGTGCGAACGCCGCCCGGTGCAGCGAGATAAAATTTTTGCACCGCTTCGCTCGGTTGCCGTGAAATGTCCCATTTGTCAATGGCTTCTTTCAACGTTGGGGCATGAACGGTCGTGCACTCGGTGTTGAGTAGCCCCGCTTTTTCCAATTGTCCTAATAGCGCAAATATGCCACCGGCTCTGTGCACATCTTCCATGTGGTATTTGGGGCTATTGGGTGCGACTTTTGACAAACAAGGCACTTTACGCGATAAACGATCAATGTCATCCAAAGTAAAGTCGATGCCACCTTCGTGGGCGGCGGCTAAGATATGTAATATGGTATTGGTTGAACCACCCATGGCAATGTCCAAACACATGGCATTTTCAAAGGCCTGAAAATTCGCCACATTCCGTGGTAAAACGCTTTCATCACCTTGTTCATAGTAGCGTTTGGTAATATCAACAATGGTGCGTCCAGCTTGCAGAAAAAGATTTTCTCGATCCGTATGCGTGGCCAAGCACGAGCCATTACCCGGCAAAGAAAGCCCTATGGCTTCGGTCAAGCAATTCATGGAATTTGCGGTAAACATACCTGAGCACGAGCCGCAGGTGGGGCAAGCACTGATTTCTATCTCATCAACCATTTCGTCAGAATTTTTATCGTTCGCCGCTTGCACCATGGCATCGACCAAATCTAATTTGATGGTTTGTCCGCCAAGCACGGTCTTTCCAGCTTCCATCGGTCCACCTGAAACAAAAATGGCTGGAATGTTGAGGCGCATGGCTGCATTGAGCATGCCCGGTGTGATTTTGTCGCAATTGGATATGCAAACGACGGCATCGGCGCAGTGGGCATTGCACATATATTCAACCGCATCAGAAATGACCTCGCGCGAGGGCAGTGAATAAAGCATGCCGTCATGACCCATGGCAATACCATCATCGACGGCAATGGTATTAAATTCTTTGGCAATGCCACCACAGCGTTCAATTTCTCGTGCAACCAACTGACCCAAATCTTTGAGATGGACGTGGCCAGGGACAAACTGCGTGAAAGAATTGGATATGGCTATGATGGGTTTGCCAAAATCTGCGGAACCAACCCCTGTTGCACGCCATAGCGCCCGAGCACCTGCCATATTACGACCGTGGGTTGAGGTTTTTGAACGATATTCAATCATGGCATTCCTTATTTAAGTATGGATAATAAATGGATTTTAACAACGACGGCGCATTTTTGCGCATTGTTTTAAAGGCTTTGTCTGAATGGCGCATCGCTGGTCTCCCCGCCAGGACTTGAACCCGGATTTAAAGCTTAGGAGGCTCTCGTTCTATCCTGTTGAACTACAGGGAGGTCGATTGTTAAAGGGATTTTATATAGGCAGCGAGGTTTGCAATGTCATCATCTGACAATCCAGCAGCCATGCCAAACATGATGGCACTGTTGGCGCCAATTTGTTCGCCGGCACGATATTTCTTTAATTTTTCTACAGTGGCTGCAATGGGATTGCCCGCTAATTTAGGGAAGGTGGCAATGCCTTCAGCATTGATGCCATGACAACTGGCACAAACCGTAGAAAATTTTTCTTTGCCTTTGGCGATGTCAGCAGCATGACTGGCACTGAATGCGGTTAAAGAAATTAAGGCGAGAGCAAGAAAAGGTTTGATTAAAAAATGTTTCATATAAATCCTGTGATCGTTGCGATTCCATTTTACATTGTCTGATTATACCAGAAACCTTCGGTCAGATTAGGCGTGAGGCGGTTGTGTGCGATAGGGGGGAAGGGTTTGTACTCAGGGGCTGAATCCTTGCGATTGGTCAAACATTCGATTGCGCGAATCTTTAGGTCCTAAGGACGCTAATCCTTTCAACACAAGCTCAAAGATGATTTCTGTTGAAGCTTCAGCAGAAACATTGTTGAGGTTATTGTATTTTCGTGCAATAGCCGTGTTGAATTGCCAACAACAATCATCGTAAGTAAAACCAATGAGCGAATGATCAAGTCGCTGATTGGTGATGTTGTAATTGCTCAACGCATGAAGCTGCCAGGGCGTGTTGAGGTCAACGCTCACTCCTGCGGAAAAATATTGAAGCGTTTCAGTGAGCGTGCTTTGATGCAGATAGTTCACTCGCACATCGTGGCTATCACCATCGTAGAGCACATTACTGTTGATATAGGTTGGATCTGAAACATCTAAATCCCATTGACTGAGCGTTTCAAAGAGCACGCGATCGACGGTAAACGAAGATTCTAAAAACCAACTGTCGTTGACGGGACGTTCACGACTGACAGTTGGCGTAGAAATGTCCACGCTTCTGCCAGCGGCAAGGTGACCAAAGGCCGTTGAATTGGTTAGGTGATAACGTTGTTTGACGATGGCAACCACACGATTGGATTCGCGTAAACCATCGTCGCCATTTAGTTCAACGGGGTCGTACAATTGTTGTAAACGGGTGATGGGTTTGGTTGATGTGTCAAAATCAGGCAGATGTGACTGTTTGACATAGGGACTAAAAACATAGTGCAACGATGGTTCAAAGGTCAAGCTGAGCGCTTTTCTAAAAAAGTCAGGGGTATTATCAAAATAGAGTGACCCGCCTGTGTGGAGGTAAGCATTGGAAAAGTCAAAATTTTGTTCGTCGCGGTTCTGTTGTAATTGATAGTGGTTATATCGCCCGCCCGTTTCCACGATGAGCCTATATTGATTCGCCGGTTTTATCCACTGCCAATAAGGGTTAAACACAATGCGTTTACCAGAAGTGAGCTGGTCATCATTTTTGCGGCTTGCAGGACGACTGAAGTTGCTCACCTGTCCTCGAATGGTAAAACGCGAAGCGCCTTGACGGTCGATGTATTGCCAATGTTCTATCTGAGGCAAACGCACCAACCCATCTTGTTGGGGATTGATCAATGATATATTATCTTGGACTGAAACATGGGTGCGACTGGCTTTTGTGGCATAGGTGACGCGAACGTGACGGTCTTTGGAAGCGGTTTGCTCGTCGTCAAAAATACTGGGCAGGGTTTGATAAATGTAGCGGGGGTTGTATGCGGCCCAATCAACGCTGAATTTGAGATTCTCATTGACGGTGGTTTTGTTTTTCCAGGCATAGGTTGATAAATTTTCGCCCCCATTGGTATTATTTCTAAGCAATGGATCATTTTGTAAGTAAGCCCCCCTTAATGTGCCCTCACTGTGACTTTGTAAATAACGAAACTCGCCGCTTGTTAGCAAGCCTCTATTTTGCAAAGCCGTTGCATACACAGTGACATCATAGTTGGGCGCAAGGTTAAGGTAGTATCCTTGGTGATAATAAAGGCCTTCAGTTTGCTTGGTTGAATTGACTCGTGTGGGTTGATAATAACCAAAAGAAGGGAACAACAAACCGCTTCGACGGCGCAAACTGAATTTTAAATAGGGGCTATAAAAAATGGGGATGTCTTGAAATTCCAATACGGCGTTATGGCTGGTGATGGTTTGATCGTTTTTATCAAAATGGGTGCGACTGCTTTCGATGCGCCAAGCCAAGTCTTGTTGTTCGCCCTCACAAAGCGTTAGGATGCTTTGATCAACGTCAAATGAATTTTTATTACTGGCAAAACCTGTGCCCCATAATCGAATATTTTGATGTTGAACGTACAAGCGACTTGTTGATGTTATGGAATCATCTTCAACATTGACCAATATTTCATCAGCGCTTAAATTAAAATCGGGATGATTTGCGCTAACCGAGCCAGAAAAATTGATAAACCGATCCAGTTGTCCTTGAATGAACTTGCTTTCGACGGTGAAAATCTCACTCGTCGGCGCTGGCTTTGGGCAATTTAAATTTTGCGCTTGACTGATACCAGAATACACGAGGATCAATGGTAAAATATGGCGTAGGAGAACCCCCACCTTTTGCATATCAATCAAGGTCATGATATTCGCATTTTAAAATATGTCTAAGGAAATTAGCGACATTAAGACACACCGTCAGAGACTGTTACATAAATTTTTATCAAACAATGGCTTTGAGGGCAAATTAAGCCCCATACAGGGTGATGCCAGCTGGCGTCAATATTATCGGTGGTCAGCGTCAAATGAACGCAACTACGCAGGCAATACGCGCCAAATCAAACAAGCCATTGTAATGGATGCGCCCCCTGAGAAGGAAAGCATTGCACAATTTATTCAAGCGCGCCAATTCTTTCAGTCAACTCAGACGCTCCTTTTCCCTGAAATTTATGCCGTTGATGAGCCATTAGGTTTTGCCGTTGTGGAGGATTTCGGTGCGAAGCATCTCATTCAATGTCTTCAGCAAAACGAGCAAAAATGGATGCTCAAAGCCATAGATGGATTGTCTGAAATGCAGACACCACCGCCATCGCCAGATTTACCCATTTACAGCCACGACCTGCTCATGGCCGAAATGCAGATGTTCATCGATTGGTTCTTGGATCGCCACCTTAAGCTGTGCTTGAATACCAGTGAACTAAAAGTTTTACAGCAAACGATGGATCAGATTGCCATACAAATTACTCAGCAACCACAAACGCTGGTACATCGGGATTATCACAGCAATAATTTACTGCAGTGTGGCGAAAAAATCGGTGTGATCGATTTCCAAGATGCGGTGCTTGGTTCGTACACCTACGATGTGGTTTCACTACTGTGCGATGCTTATTATCACTGCGACAACCCCGCATTCTATAGGCAATATTTTTATCAGAAAATTCAGAAAAACAACGCCCAACAAACAGAGGCATTATTTGAAACCGACTTTGCCTACCAAAACGCTCAACGCCAGCTTAAAGTTGCTGGCATATTTGCCCGTCTCTATTACCGAGAAGGAAAATCAAGTTATATGGCCTATTTGCCGACGGTTTTAAATCATTTATCTGAAGCCATCCATCGTCTGCCCATCCCATCAGAGTTCAAAAAGTGGGTTGAGCAAGCCCAAAAGGCGCTTTGATGAAGGCGATGATTCTGGCAGCAGGACGGGGTGACCGAATGATGCCCTTGACCAAGCACTTGCCCAAACCTTTGCTAAAAGTGGGCGGTATCACCTTAATAGAAAGGCATTTATACGCCTTGGGTCAAGCTGGATTTAAAGAAGTCGTCGTCAATGTGTTTTATCTGGGTCACTTGATTAGGGCACATTTGCATGACGGCGGTCGCTATGGCGTTAAGATTTTATGGTCACAAGAACCCGTTGAATTAGATACGGGCGGCGGCATTAAAAATGCCTTACCGCTGTTGGGTGATGACCCCTTTTTTTTGGTGAATGCCGACGTTTTAACCACCATGGATTACGCCATGGTTTTGCAAACAACATTGCCCCCTTCGGTATGGGCACACCTGTATTTGGTGGACAATCCTGAGCATCATTTAGACGGCGATTTTTCCTTAAACAACGCGATTGTGGCCCCCAAGGCATCAACGAGCAAAACCTACACCTTTACTGGGTTGAGCATACTGTCTCCACAAATACTCAAACAACATCAAAGCACTTGTTTTGGTCTGTTAGAGGCTTTTCAATATCCGCTCAAAGCGCAGAAAATTCATGGCAGTGTGGTGCCGAAGGAGACATGGCAAGACGTGGGCACGGTACAACGGTTGCAGGCTGCAAACGCGTTATTAGAGAAAACCTAAAGGCTTGTTAGTAGGGTTTGTGCTGACACACGATGATCCCGTCATCATCGGCAACCAGCCAATGATCTGGCTGAAAAGTCACATCGTGAAAATGAATGGGAACGTCTAACTGACCCTCAGCGCGTTTGGCGCTTTTACGAGGGTTGGTAGCCAGAGCCATAATGCCAATGGGCATGTTTTTTAAGGTGGCTGAATCTCGAATGGCACCATAAATGATCACACCCGCCCAACATTGATCAATGGCCAACTGAGCAATGATATCGCCTAATAAACCACATCGAAGAGAACCACCGCCATCAACGACCAAAACCTTGCCTTGGCCATTTTGTGAGAGGGTTTGCCTAACCAAAACATTGTCTTCAAAAACCTTGATCGTTACGATCTGTCCGCCAAACGACCGAATTTGGCCATAGTGGTTTAGGCTCGGTTGTACAACGTGTACGGCGTCGGTTTGTTGGTCATATATGTCTGCAGTCGTAGGAATATTCATGGTTCAAGTTTGCTTAAGGTGTTTTTGGCTTGATCGGTTGGTTTAGCCAGCGATCAAGGCGCATTTTAATGCGAATGAACGCGTTTTTCAAGGCGCGCTCTTCGGCGTATTGTTGATTGCTATTTGAAAGTACGATGGCTTTTCCATTGTGAGTTGCTGAGTAAACAATGGTTTTGTCGGGTGCCGTGACTTGAATGTCTGTGGTGATTGTAACGGCTTTTAGGGCGTCTTCTTGAACGATGAGCGGTGGCTGTGTTTTCAAAATGAAGGTGTATGACGGTTCTGTCGATTGTAATTTTTGTGCCCCCAAATCACTCAATTGTTTAAGCAACAATTGTTTGCCCCGTTCGGCCAAAAAGCCCCTTGACTGAACTTCTATAGGTTGATTGATCAATTTTGAACGCTCTCTTGCTTGTTGCTTTTCTTGGGTCGCTTGCAAATCTTTTCGAGTCACACGTACACCGCTGTGGATGGTGCAGTTTGTGGCATCCACCCAACGGTCGAATATTTGACTGTTTTCTATGAGCGCGTGGGTTGATTGCTGAGTTCGTGTTTGAGCGTTTGAGCGTCCGCCACCTGAGCCATCATCTCTTCGAATGACTTCGGTTTCGCCTTCGATGACTGAGCGCAAGATGAAACTGAGATTAACGCGTGCATTTTGATCGGCTTTGTTAAAGTCTAATGACTTGACCCCAGTACAATGCGTTGCCCCTTGTGTCACCAGCTCACTATCATTGACAATATCAGCTTCAACCCAAGCGGGTTTGGGTGTTTGAGTTTGATATTGGGCGCAACTACAAGCGGGTTGTTTTGGTGCAGTGGCGCACGCTGTGAGCATCAAAGGAAGCAAGAGCCAGAATAGTCTTTGAATAGTCACAGTCTGAGCAGATTTCAGCTTTCTGGCTGACTTCTGTTGGATTTTTGCAAGTCCAACTGTTGTTCACTATTGATTCTATCTTCAATTCTGGTCAAGGCTTGTGTGACCAGTTTGGAAGGTTCATTGAGTTTTGAGTGGGCTTTTTCAAAATAAATTTTCGCGCTGGCGGTATCGCTTTCAAGTTCAGCACAAACGCCCAAATTATAGTAAACAGCTGCTGAATCGCCGTAAGCTGCCGCTGCCTGATTAAAGGCGCCACAACCGTTGCGAATATCGGGGTGATCGTTATCAATAAAAGCCAAGCCCTTCTTAAATTGCTTGTACGCTTCGTCGTTATTGCTTAGGTCACTTTTATCTGATTCCATCAATTCGATGGTTGTCCAAATGTGATAAGGGGCAATGTCTCGGCGTAATTCGTTTAAGGTGCGTGAAATGACCCGTCTTTGTAAAGATTGTAACGACGATGGCGCACGACAAGTTTGTTCATTGACGTTCGCTTGGTAGGTTTTAGATAGGACGCTGTGTCCAGTTTCTATGTTGGTAATCCGCAATTGATATGCAACGGCCGCTTCAGAATGGTTACACGTCACCTCATAATAGTCTACACCCCAATTCACACAACTATATTGTGAATATTCAAGGCAAACCAGGGTTGAGCGCGTTTCAGAATAGGAGGAGCGCGATAAAATGGGTTTTTGAACTTGTCCTGTTATGATCGTTTGTACTTTGGCCAATTGCCCTAATTCAACAATTTCATCGTCGTCGAATAAGATGCTGTTGGCATTTTTTTGTTCGCTTATGATGGCGTCTAAGTCGCTTCTATTGAGCACTTCAAAATATTTTTCACCATCGATCACAATCGATTTAAAAAGCTGTTCTATTTTGGGTCCGATGAGAATTTCATCATTTTCAAAACGGTAAATCCCCAATTTTTTAACCTTACTCATAGCGTCAATGCGCGCAGGCAATTCAACTGAGGTTTGTACTTTTGGGGTTGAGCACCCGCTTAAATAAAACACACTGAGACCCAAGACCAAGTAGCCCAATTGACAAAATTGTTTCATCGCTTTATTTTTTCTTCTTTCTGGTCGAGCTGCGCTCATAAAACCATCCTCTAAGTCCTTTGGTTACATTAGGCAGTTTGCGCAGCACTCTCAGAGTCTGGGCTAACTGGCGACGATTTGATAGCAACACGATTAGTTTGATCGTCGCATTGTCTGCGCCTTTTTCAACATTGGCGGAATCAATCTCAACTTGTATCTTCCACAAGGCAGATAAAATATCTGAGAGCATGCCCGCTTTATTCTCGCACTCTATTGAAATGGGAATGGGAAAGACCTGCTGTGTATTTTCCTGCCATTGAACGGGGACACAATTTTCAGGTTTCTTTTTAAATCGCCGAACATTTTTGCACTGTAGGCGATGAACGACCAAGCCTTTGTCTAAACTCAAATGCCCCATAATATTATCGCCTGGAAGCGGGTAACAACAACGGCCGTAAGCGATTGATATGCCTTCAGCCCCTTTGATTTGAACCGAAGATGGCACGGCTTTTGAAGGCTCTGATTGGTAAGGATTGGCCAGATCATAGAGTTTTTTTGCGACCAATCTCGGTGGCCAGCCGCCAATGCCAATTTGATAAAATAATTGTTCTAAATCAGGCATTTTCAGCTCATCTAAGGCTTGTTTGAGCACCTGATCCGACAACTCGGAAAAGGGGCTTTTTAATGTTTCCATGGCTCTTTCTAAAATTTCTTTGCCAAACTTTATGATTTCATCGCGCGTCTGCGACTTGAGGTATTGACGAACTTGTGTTCGAGCCTTGGCGGTCACCAAAAAAGTTAACCAATCTGGACTGGGCTGACCAAAATTGGAAGTATGAAAGTAAACGGTCTGACCATTTTGTAGTAAGGTGTCTTTTCCAACGCGTTGTCGATCGATTTCACAAGCCACACAATGGTTACCCAAGTCAGAGTGAATGGCATAAGCCAGATCTAATGCGGTCGAGCCTCGTGGCAGGGTATAAATTTTGCCCTTGGGTGTAAAAACAAAGACCTCTTGAGGGAATAAATCGGCTTTTACCGATTCTAGAAACTCGCTGGAAGTCCCAGCATTTTCTCCAACTTCAATGAGATCGTTGATCCACTTTTGTGACAATTTTTGATTTTGGACATTGGGTGATTCAGAACCAGAACTCTTATAAGACCAATGTGCAGCAATACCGTTCTCTGCGTTTTCATGCATGGTTTTGGTGCGAATTTGTATTTCCACGTGCGCGCCAGAAGGGCCAAACAGGATGGTGTGCAATGATTGATAGCCATTGGCTTTGGGCAGAGAAATATAATCTTTTATTTTTTCGGGCACGGGTCGATAGATGCTGTGCATGATGCCGAGCACCCTATAGCATTCATCGACTGAATTGACGATGATTCGGAAAGCGAAAAGATCCAAAATTTGGTCAAACTTTTTCCGAGGATCGCGGTTTTTCTCAGAGTAGAGAAGTTTTTCATCAAAAGTATTTCTACGCGCCTGCATTTTCAAAAACACCGAATATAGATGCTTCTCTCGACCCTGCACTTCGGCACTGATGCCCGCTTCTTTCAATCGCTTTTTGAGAAAATCGGAGACTTCAGAAATTTTTGTTCTGCGCTCTCCTTTGGCTTTTTTAATGGCCTTGGATAATATTTTATAACGCCATGGTTGCATCGCATATAAGGCATTGTTCTCTAATCTCATTTGCCAAGCGTGCAAACCCAATCGAGCGGCAAGCGGCGCATAAATCTCTAAGGTTTCTGTGCCGATTCGGTTGCGTTTGCTTTGATTAAAAATCTCCAAAGTCTCACTGTTATGAACGCGGTCCGCCAACTTGATTAACAAAACGCGTAAATCAGACGCCATGGCTAAAATCATCTTTTGTAGGCTTGCATGCTGTGCTTCTATGTTTGAGTTAAACTCAACACGATCGAGCTTGCTTACGCCATCGACCAAATGACTGATGGTTGAGCCAAACTGCTTTTCTATGTGTGACAGCGTTATCTGAGTATCTTCAACCACATCGTGGATCAGCGCTGCAATGATCGTATCGGTATCTAATTTGAGTTGAGCCAGTAATACGGCGACGGCAACAGGGTGGGTAATATAAGGTTGCCCATCCCTGCGAGATTGGCCTTGATGCGCTTTGCGGGCCAAAATAAAGGCGGCATAAATGGACTTTTTCTGTTTTCGGGACAGGTAAGAAATCGTTTCCTTTAAAGGTTGAAACTGATCTTTTACGGGCGTTTCAGTCCTGAAGGATAAGGCTTTAGGTAAGCGAACCTCAGGCAGGCGTAACTCTGATAAACGCGTGCCAGGCAAGCTACTAATCTTTTTAAAAAACGGCGCCATAGCCTTTGATTATACGTTATTTATTCAGTAATCTTGGGGTGGTTTTTAAGTCAGACCACGGTTTTGAAAGTGGCGTAAAAACGCCGTTGGAATTTAGGCGTTGCCGCTTAATTCCACAGTTTGATTTGTTTGGGAAGTTTGAAGAATTATTCGTGATTGTTTTCGTTCTGATAAGCGGGAATGTCTCTCAGCTCATTCAGTGCACGCGCTTCTTCTTCAATGCTTTCTTTGGTGCTGACGTTCTCGGCAATTTCACGCAATGCTAAAACAACAGGCTTATCATTTTCAATGGGCACTTTGGCTTTGCTCCCTTGGGCGATTTGATAAGCACGTTTGGCCGCAATTAGCGTCAAATCAAAGGGATTTTCAATTTTAGAAATACAATCATCAACAGTTACACGAGCCATAAGTTACACATCTAGTTTAGTTTTTTAAAAAATTCAGAATTCATCATCATGCCCTCAGACTGAGCAAAGGCATAAAAAATTGTACTGGGAAGGCGTTTATTATATCGCTTAGCATCATTTCAAGGGTGATATTTTGTACAGCCTTAAATGTTTGTGCTTTGACCCTTAATACGCTTGAACCCGCCCAATCACTTTGATAGCGGTTACAATCTTAAGGAAACTGATTAAACTTAAGGAGCAAACATGACACAAGTGACATTTAAAGGCAATAGCGTTTCCCTCAAAGGGAACTTAATAGCAAAGGGTGAATCCCTCTCAGACATCGCGTTGGTTGCGGCAGATTTATCGACATGTACCTTACCCAATGCGCCTGTTTTGCTTTGTTTGTTTCCAAGTATTGATACAGGCGTGTGCGCCACTCAGACACGAGAATTTAATAAACGAGTCTCTGAAGCGGGCATTGAAATTTGGACGGTTTCATTAGATTTGCCCTTTGCATTGGGTCGTTTTTGTGCCGCTGAGGGCATAGATGGCGTCAAAACTTTGTCTGACTTTCGCAATCAATCCCTTGCCCATACAGGGGTTCAAATGGCTGACGGGCCTTTAGCCGGCTTATACGCAAGAGCAACCTTATTGGTTGATGCAAAAGGTATTGTTCGCTACGTTGAATTGGTCTCAGAAGTGACCGATGAACCCGATTATGAAGCAACAATGGCTGCGATTCGCAATTTGAAGTAGCAATCTCACAAATTATTGGATGCGCTTGTCGCGAAGGCGGTACGGCGCACGTCAATGACGACGGTTATCTTAATTGTGGTTTTGCCCCATCTTTTTTGTTGGCGCTCTACCCCTATATCGATTTTTCTCCGTTAATATTTGATGAAGCTGAATATCCCATTTTTCCATCGGAATGGTCCGACATTTTTGGGCTTCCAAAGCAACGCCGACCTTCATCAGCGTTCGCGCAGATTTTTGACCCAAGGTGCGGTCGTAAAATCCGCCACCCAGCCCTAATCGATCACCTTTCGCGGTAAATCCCAACAAGGGTACAACAATAAAATCAAGTGTAGAGAAGGGCACAGCGCGTTTACTCTTAGGTTCTTTCATGCCTAAAGCGTGGTGGCTGTAATGTTGTTTGCCCCAACGGCAGGGCACAAAATCTAAGCGATTGTGACGCACCACTGGGAGAAATAGTTTGAATTTTTTATGACGTAATGTGTCGATGAGGCGATCGATGGGCACCTCTTGTGCCATGGGCTTGAACACAGCGACATTTTTGGTTTTTTTGTGCTTTTTAATCCAAGGGTAGATGGCGGTGACCAGTGTGTGCTCAAGGCGCCTTTTGTGCCTGTTTACAGCTGTTGCACGCTGTTTTTTGAGTGTCTGCCGAAGGTGGTTTTTTTGCTGACAGAGGTTGGGTTTATTCACGTTGTTTTTACGTTTAATGAGCGCTAATGCCGTTGCAACAAAGACCCTGTTTCAACGGTCGCAATAACCAAAATAAGACTCCACGGTGCCGCTCTGGAAGTAGTGCCTTGAACCTGAGTTCAAGGGGGGAAAAATCCTGATTACTTTAGGGATTCTAGTTAAAGAGTCACACACCATGACCAGATCAAATTCCCAAATTTTTAATTTTTAAAGTGCAAGGCTTGTATTCCAATAACACGAACACCGCAGATACTAAACCATTCTACCCGTATCGTAGAAAAGTGCAACCAATATTCATGACAATCAATCAATTTAATACAATTTGGGGTAAAATTTAAGCCTTCAATTGCTTAGGTTCACAGCCCTTCTAACGCCAGCATTTGCTCGCTAAAACTTTAAGGATACCCATGCCCCTTCAACCAGATTGGATAGCCCCTTCAGTACTTTCTGCCGATTTTTCAAACCTTGGAAAAGAGGTCAAGGATGTGCTTAATGCCGGCGCTCACATGGTCCATTTTGACGTGATGGACAATCATTTTGTCCCTAACTTGACCATAGGGCCATTGGTTTGTGAATCGTTGAGCAACTACATGCAAAAGAACCAGCTGAATGCGGACATAGATGTGCATTTGATGGTTCAGCCCATTGATCGATTGATTCGAGATTTTGCTCAAGCGGGCGCCCAAACCATTACCTTTCATCCAGAAGCGACTGAAAGCATTGAAGATTCTATAAAACAGGTTAAATCACAGCAATGTCAGGTGGGGTTGGTTTTCAATCCTGAAACGCCTTTAACGATTTTAGAAGATCACTTGCACAATCTTGACATGATTGTCATCATGTCGGTGAATCCTGGGTTTGCTGGTCAAGCCTTCATCCCCGATGCGCTTAACAAATTAGCCACCTGCCGCAAACTCATTGATCAATCTGGTAGGAATATTCGGCTACAAATTGATGGTGGCGTAAAAACGAGCAATATAGCGCGCATTGCGCAGTCTGGGTGTGATACCTTTGTACTGGGTTCAGGTATTTTTTCACATCGTTGCACCAGCGATGCCAATCCATTCGAGGCGGTCATACAGAATTTGAACCAAACCATTGCAGAGACACGGCAAAGATGAGTTGGCCATTTGGTTTAATCAAAGCATTCAGGGGGTAATCCTTGCCTTTAAGTCACGCCATCCCTTCCGATGAAGCCCATAAAAGTCGCTTCAAGGGCTATAATATTTTAAAAGTTCAAGTACCCATCTAATCAAATGGCATAATCGATTCAATTTCTTATGGAACTAAATAGAGATCAGTTCATCAAACTCTGTCAGGCCGATTACTCATTAATCCCAATGAGTCGTCGCTTGCCCGCTGATTTTGAAACACCTTTGTCGGTCTATGTTAAATTGGCTCAAGGGGCAAATTCCTACTTGTTTGAGTCGGTTCAAGGCGGTGAAAAATGGGGGCGTTATTCCATCATCGGTTTGGACTGTGAAGAATGGCTCTCAGTACACGGAAAAACCCTGTCGCATCATAAACAATCGGGCACAGAATGTCACGACGTTCAAGACCCATTGGTCTATGTCGATGAGTGGATTCAAACATTTAATGTACCCGAACACCCAGATTTGCCTTTATTTGCCGGTGGTTTGGTGGGTTATTTTGGCTATGAGACCATCACCTACATTGAATCCAAACTCAGTCAACCGGATAAATCCGATGCCATTGGCGCCCCCGATATATTTTTGATGCTATCAAAAGAAATCGTCGTGTTTGATCGCCTAAAAGGCGAGCTACACTTGATTATCCACGTCGAACCACAGCCCGAAGCCTATGGCGCAGGTCAAGCTCGGTTAGATACATTAGAACAAGCTTTGGTACAAAACCCTTGTTATACCCAAACTCAAGCCGTTGCGCCCGCGAAATATCAGCCTGAGTACGAGTTTGAAGAAGAAAAATTTAAGCAGGCGGTGCGCACCATTCGTCAATACATTCATGACGGTGATGTCATGCAGGTTGTCATATCGCAACGGTTAAAAATGCCGTTTAAGCATTCGGCGTTTAATTTGTACAGAGCATTGCGCAATATCAATCCTTCACCCTACATGTTTTACTTGCGTTTAGAGGCGTTTGAAATCGTCGGCGCTTCCCCCGAAATATTGGTGCGATTGGAGGGGCAAGAAGTATGCGTTCGGCCATTGGCGGGTACACGCCCAAGAGGGAAAAACCAAGCGCACGATTTGGCTTTGGAAGCTGAGCTGCTCAAAGATACCAAAGAATTAGCCGAACATCTGATGTTGATTGACTTGGGGCGTAATGACATAGGCCGAATTTGTCAATATAATAGCATTGAACTGACCGAAAAAATGGCGATTGAGCGTTATTCGCACGTCATGCACATTGTTTCCAATGTCACGGGCAAAAAGCATGAAGATATCACAGCCATGGATGTGTTGAGGGCTACCTTTCCAGCGGGCACTGTATCAGGCGCCCCCAAAGTGCGTGCTATGGAAATCATTTATGAATTAGAGCCTTTTAAACGTGGGGTTTATTCAGGTGCAGTCGGTTATGTGGGCTGGAATGGCAATATGGATGCGGCCATTGCCATCCGTACAGCGGTGGTTAAGGATCAAACCTTATTCATTCAGGCGGGTGCGGGCATTGTTGCAGACTCCCAACCAGATAAGGAATGGCAGGAAACGCTCAACAAAGGTCAGGCCTTGGTTCACGCGGCAAATCAAGTGGAAAAATACGTTCAAGCACAGTATAAAAAAAGAGCAGACCAATGATATACATGATCGATAATTATGATTCGTTCACCTACAACTTAGTCCAATATTTTGGCATGTTAGGCGCAGAAGTGGTGGTGGGACGGAATGATCAAATCAGCTTGTCCGATATTGAGCAAGTTGGTTTAACGCATTTGGTCGTATCACCTGGGCCTTGTACGCCGAATGAAGCGGGTATTTCATTGGAGGCAATCAAACATTTCAGCGATAAATGTCCAATTTTAGGCGTTTGCCTTGGGCATCAAGCCATCGGTCAAATATTTGGTGCACGTGTGGTCAATGCCTCGACCATCATGCACGGCAAGACTTCAATGATTGAGCATGACGGCAAAGGCATATTTCAGGGTATTAAGTCTCCCTACCAAGCCACGCGTTATCACTCATTGTCGTTGGAAGACATTCCAGATTGCTTGGAAGTGTCCGCCCGAAGCGTTGCAGAGAATGACCAGCCTTCAGAGGTTATGGGGATTCGGCATAAGACCAAAGCCATTGAGGGCGTACAATTTCACCCTGAGTCTATCATGTCAGAATTTGGCTTAGACGTATTACAAAATTTTATGAAACAATGACCGCGCAATTGAAGGAGTAAGATGATGCAAATTTCAAAAACACTGAACAATCTATTGAATGGCAAAGACCTAACTGCTGTTGAAATGACCGATTTAATGAAACACATCATGACCGGTCAAGCCGAAGACGCCCAAATTGGTGCCGTTCTGGCAGGTCTCAGGGTTAAAGGCACCTCAATCATTGAAATCAGCAGTGCTGCCAAAGTGATGCGATCCTTATCCACAGCCGTCGCCTTTGAAGACAAATCACAATTGGTGGATACTTGTGGCACGGGGGGGGATGGCGCAGGATTATTCAATATCTCCACAGCCAGCGCCTTCGTCGCTGCTGCTGCGGGTGTCAAGGTCGCCAAGCACGGAAATCGTTCCAACACCTCGCAATCTGGCTCTTCTGACGTGCTGAGTGCCGCGGGCGTCAATTTAAATCTCACAGCCGAGCAAGTGAGCGACTGTATAAAAACGCTTGGCATTGGGTTTTTGTTTGCCCCCACCCATCACAGTGCCATGAAACACGTGGTGGCTGTACGAAAATCCTTAGGGGTGCGCACCATTTTTAATTTATTGGGCCCCTTAACCAATCCAGCAGGTGCCCTCAATCAAGTATTGGGCGTATTCAGTCCAAAATTGCTCAAGACCATGGCAGAAGTCCTACGCGCCATGGGCAGCCGCCATGTTTTAGTGGTTCACAGCAATGATGGTTTGGATGAAATTTCGACCGCTGACATCACCCAAGTGGCGGAGTTAAAAAATGGCGAGATCATCATGCAGGAGATTGACCCAAGTGACTACGATTGTCGCCATGAAAATACCCAAGACTTAGTCGTATCGTCTCCACAACAAAGCCTCGCATTGATTGAGCAAGCATTGAACAATGCGTTTAAACCCGCAACCGATATGATTCGCCTCAACGCTGGCGCTGCCATTTATGTTGCTGGGCTTACGCCGCACTATATTGATGGCGTTGAATTGGCAACACAAGCCATAGAGTCTGGTAAAGCTTGGCAGTTATGGCAAGACTTTGTGGCATACACCAATAAATTTTGAGGACACAATGGACATCCTCTTTGAAATAGCGCAGCATAAGCGCCAAGAGGTTGCGCAAGCCAAAGGCAAAAAGTCTTTGGCAGAGATGGTTCAAGCCAGCGCTCAAGCCGCTGCGCCCAGAGGATTCATTCAAGCCTTAAACAATGCCTTGGCGCAACAACAGCCGGCGGTGATTGCAGAAATCAAAAAAGCTTCACCGAGTCAAGGGGTTATTCGAGCAGATTTCGACCCCATTGCCATAGCCAAAAGTTATGAACGCGGTGGCGCAACGACATTCTCAGTTTTAACAGATAGCCGATATTTTCAAGGAGAAGGCGCCTATTTGCAGCAAATTCGCAACATTTCGTCACGACCTCTGTTACGAAAAGACTTCATTATTGATGAATGGCAAATTTATCAGTCAAGGTGTTTAGGCGCTGACTGTATTTTATTGATTGCCGCCATTTTGCCACCTGAGTTGCTGGCGCGTTTTTATCACATTGCCACAGAATTGCGTTTGGACGTCTTAATTGAAGTGCACGATGCAGACGAGCTCAACATTGCGGCGCAGTTGAATCCGCGATTGATTGGCATAAACAATCGAAATTTACGCACCTTTGAGGTGGACATTCAAACCACCATCCAGTTGTGCCAACAAGCGCCAGAAAACTGTATTCTGGTGACTGAAAGCGGCATAAAAACTCAGGCAGATGTTCGTTTGATGCAAGCAAATGGTGTTCAAACATTTTTGATAGGCGAAGCTTTTATGCGTTGCGCCGACCCAGGGCAAGCGTTAAAGCGATTGTTTCAAGACGAGCGTTAAATCAAAAACCGAGGAATGATCAAACTAAAACAAAACACATCAATGAGGACCTCATGAAATTAGTCTTAGATTGGCAAGAGAATGTTGCCACACAAGTGACCACCACAGGTGGGCATATTGTCAAAATGGATGGCATCGAGTCAGTGGGCGGACGTAATCAAGGCACGCGTCCAATGGAGATCATTTTATGTGGCCTAATGGGCTGCACCTCGATTGACATCGTCCATATTTTAAATAAAATGAAACAGACATTTGACGACTTCAAAATCATCGCGCACGCAGAACGGTCGGAAACATTACCAGCAGTTTTTACCAAAATAAACCTGGAATTTGTGTTCTATGGGGCGGATTTAGACCCCGAATCCATTCATCGAGCCGTATCATTGTCCAATGAAAAATATTGTTCAGTGTCCACCATGTTAAAACCGAAGGTGACCATTGAATGGAAGGTGACGTTGTTGCCGAATAAGTCTTAGAATGGCATAGCCGTTTTGTTGGCATTCATAGTAGAGCATACGCCTACGCTGACCCATTTTCAGTGGGCCATGGTCTCATTGATTTTCATGTGGACAGGTTTTGTCCGTTCAGGTTTAGGCTTTGGTGGCGCAGCCTTAGGGTTGCCGTTATTTTTTTTCATCATTCCTGATGCACTCATTTGGTTGCCAGTCATTGGTCTGCACCTGTTATTAGCGGCCGCATTAACGCTCTACGGCGAGACCAGCAAAATTGATTACGCTTTCCTGAAAAAGAACTTTGGCTGGACAATCATTCCCAATTTAATTGGGATCTTGGGGCTCATCACACTGCCAGCACAGTGGCTGGTATTATTCATTTATAGCATATCGATCATTTACGCTTTGCAGTGGCTGTTTAACTGGGGCTATCGCTCACAAATGCGCTGGCAAGATTACGGATTGCTCATGCTTGCTGGATACGTCATGGGCACATCCTTAAGTGGCGCACCTATTTTGCTCCAAGTCGTCGTTCGCCAAGTGAGTCGGCATCGATTAAAATCAACATTATTCGTGATGTGGGTTATTTTTACGTCTATTAAACTGAGTTCTTTTGTCATTGTCGGAATTTCAGTACAATGGGTGATGGCATTGCTCATGTTGCCTTTTGCAGGCATTGGGCATTATTTTGGTGTGATGGTGCATCAAAAGATGATCGAAAACGAACGCAGCACCAAAAATGTGATGGGCGTCGTGCTCATTTTAATTAGCGTGCTCGGTATGTATCGAGCGCTTGAATAGATTGGCACGATGGTGCAAGTAAAATATGAGGCGAGAATGATGATAAAGAAAGGGATTCAACTATTGGTCACTGTGGGTTTTATGGCATTTATGTTCGGCTGTAGTAGTACCCCCACGGCAGAAGAAATTATGGCAAAAAAAGAGCAAGAACGACAGAGACAGCTCAATCGTGCGCAAGACAGCTACGATCAATTGGACCAAACCCTCAGCGAGTAAGTTTGAGGAAATTTTAGCAAAAGGGCGGTGATTAAGATGTCCCATCAAACTCAATCAACTGACCAACGCAAGCGGGTTATTGTGGTGGGCGCTGGATTTGCTGGCATTGAAGTCACTCGTGCTTTAAAAAAACGCCACGATTTAGAAATCATTGTCATTGATCGCCGAAATTACCACCTGTTTCAGCCATTGTTGTACCAAGTGGCCATGGCTGGACTCAACGCAGCAGACATTGCTGAACCCATACGCTCAATTTTTTCTAAGTCACCCAATATAACGGTTTACCAGGGCGCTGTATTATCGATTGATGCCCAAGCCAAAAAAGTTAAAACCGATTTTTTGCCATTTGATTTTGATTATCTCGTGCTGGCAACGGGGGCCGTGCACCACTATTTTGGTAACGACGATTGGGAAGCGCACGCGCCAGGGTTAAAAACGCTGGCACAAGCAACGGAAATGCGCCTAAGGGTTTTGAGTGCTTTTGAAGAAGCAGAGAAAACACAAGACTTGGCACTTCGCCAAAAGCATTTAACTTTTGTTATTGTGGGCGCAGGTCCAACTGGGGTTGAATTAGCGGGGGCCATTGCTGAGATGAGAACATACACCCTGCGTGATGATTTTCACAACATTAACTCCGAGGATGCACGCGTCATATTGATCAACGCCAGAGATTTGGTGCTCAACACCTTTGCTCCTGAACTTTCGGGTCGCGCCGCCCATTCTCTTAAAAAATTAGGTGTTGAACTGCTGACCAATGCCCGCGTAACCGAAGTCAATGGTGATGGGGTATTCATCGGCGACAAATTTATTTCCAGCTCAACCGTCCTTTGGGCAGCGGGGGTTAAGGCGTCTCCGATTGGTAAACATTCAGATCTGCCAACCGATCAGAGTGGACGCATATTCACAGACCCAGATTTGTCTGTCCCCAATCACCCCAATGTTTTTGTGGCAGGAGACCTTGCCCACATAAAACAGAATGAAACCGTATTAGCTGGAGTCGCACCTGTCGCCATGCAATCGGGCAAGCACGTCGCAAAAATGATTATTGCCGACTTAGAAGGCAAAGCCCGTCGCCCCTTTCGTTATTTTGACAAGGGCAGTATGGCAACCATTGGGCGATCAGAGGCGATAGTGCAATCGGGCAAGTTGAAGCTTTGGGGCTGGCTGGCTTGGATCGTTTGGTTGCTTCTGCACGTCGTGTATTTGGTACGCTATAGAAATCGGTTTTTCACCCTCATACAATGGGGCATATCATACTTTTTCTATCGCCGAGGCGCACGTTTGATTATCAGGAAAACTTGGGAGCGACGCAAACTTGACAAGTCGCCCTAACAGGATATTTCCTGCATCAAAGACTGGTGCGTTTTTTGAAAGAGACGAGCCGTTTGTAACAGACTCATCATTAAAGAAAGGTTGTTTTTGTCGTGAAAATCATCAATCTTTGGCAGAATGTCTTTACTCTCGAAAGTGGTTATTACTTAGGCATGACATCAGCACTAGTGATGAATTCACCAAATGCTTTGCACCAAATGGTGACTGAGTTCACGTCCACACCTTCAGGCAGGCGGTAAAACGAAGCCCCAGAACCCTTGGATAATTTGCCAAGCTCGGTTTGTTTTTTTAAGTCAAAACGGTCTTCATGATCAACATTGCGGTCTTTGGAAACATAAACATGATAGTCTGGACCGGGCGTCGAATCAAAATTAGGGGCAAGCTGAACAAATTTACCTTGGTCTGTTTCTACGATGTAAACTTGCCCTGAACCACGATGGAAGCTGTCTTGACCTCGATCTTTATCGCGAAACATGCCATACGCCACCGTCTTCCCTTCAACCATTTCATCGTCTTTAAAGCGAGATTTTATGTCGCCAATATGCCCCCCAACTGCGGTCGTGAAATCGTCCAACCAACCTGCTTGGGCGGGTAAACTTATGGCAAATATGAGTAATAATGCTATTTTCATGAGTCTTACCTGAGTTGTTTATTCGGTTGTATTTTAGCCCAATTCTGCGCTTGATGAGGCGAACATTTACGATTGAATAGCACAGTTCAATACTTGTCTGCATCCATTTTGATCAAATCGGCTGCTTTTTCAGCAATCATAATCGTTGGTGCATTGGTATTGCCCGAGGTGATCGTTGGCATGATGGAAGCATCCACAACTCGTAAACGATCAATGCCATGCACTTTGAGTTGATCGTCCACCACGGCGTTTTTATCAGATCCCATTTTGCAGGTACCAGCAGGGTGATAAATGGTTTGGCTATATTGCCGAGCCGCGTCTAATAAGGCTTCATCTGATTGATATTTATCCCCTGGGATGTATTCACCAGAGATTTGATTCTTCAACGAAGGCGATTGGGCAATGCCTCGCGCCACCTTAATGCCCCCAATAACCACAGGGAAATCGCGCTCATCTGAAAGATAGTTCGCATGGATGTGTGGATGTTTTAATGGGTCATTGCTATGAATGTGGATGTGTCCTCTGCTGTACGGTCTAAGTTGACAAACAGAAGCTGTAAAAGCTGAAAAAGGATGGACGCCCTCGCCTGGAGAATCCGCGCTTAAAGGCTGCATATGAAACTGTATGTCGGGGCGGTCAAGACCGGGTTGTGAATAGGTAAAAATTGCCACTTGGCTGGCAGCTAAAGTCATTGGACCCGTGCGAAATAACAGATATTTCAGTCCAACCATGCCTTGTTTTAACCAACTGTTTAACTCATCGTTGAGCGTCTGTTGATGGGTTTTAAAAACCAATCGAATTTGCAAATGATCCTGCAAATTTTCACCAACACCAGACAAGGCATGCACCATTGGAATGCCCAATGGCTCTAACACTTTAGCTTGACCAACACCCGATAACTCTAATATTTGTGGGCTTCCGATGGCACCTGCACTCAAAATCACCTCTTTCTTGCAGTAAACCGTGTGTTTCTGATTGTTTTTGAGGTATTCCACGCCAATTGTTTTATTGTGTTCAAACAAAACCCGCGAAGTCTGAGCGCGTACGATCACTTCTAAATTTTTTCGATAACTTATGGGCTTTAAAAATCCTTTGGCCGTACTCCAACGAAAACCATTATGTGCCGTTTGTTGAAAATAGGCCACACCATTTTGATCAGCCCCATTGTAATCCTCGTTCAGAGGGATACCGTACTCCTGTGCCGCTTGAATGAAATTTTCTGCAATGGGTCGTCTGAGGCGTAAATCAGAGACTTTTAAATACCCGCCCGTGCCATGATAGTGGTCAGCACCTCGTTGTTGGTCCTCGGACTTTTTAAAATATGGCAGAACGTCTTTATACGACCAATTTTTATTGCCCAAAGAAGCCCACTCATCAAAATCTTGTGATTGTCCTCGAACGTACAACAACCCATTGATTGAGCTGGAACCCCCCAACACCTTACCGCGAGGCCACTGTAATTGGCGGTTGTTTATGCCAGGATCGGGCTCGGTTTTGTAACACCAATCTGTATTGGGGTTGTGCATGGTTTTGAAGTAACCAACGGGCACATGAATCCAAGGATTCCAATCCGTACCACCCGCCTCGAGCAACAATACCGAATGATTGCCCTCGCTTAAACGATTGGCTAAAACACAACCAGCAGAACCTGCCCCAACAATGATGTAATCGAAATGTTTTTCAAACACGGATTGTTCTTATCATAGATGCATTGAAATTGGATAAACGCAACAAGCGTTGCTCAGTTGTATGGTCATGCTGCCGTTCAATCATTAAAAACGCCCGCTTGGCAATACCAATGCACAATGAGTGCAAGTACGGAGAATTGTAATGGATAATGTGGGGCTAATTGGTAGAATTGATAAAAGATTGAATTTTAATTTGACATTCAGTCTTAGGCAGATAAACAAAAAATTGGTAAACACCATCATGTAATGGTTCAATGTACAATCTTCGTAGAATAATAATTCACACTTTTTTATAAATTCAAGTATCTTAAGTTCAGACATTCATTTTTTAACAGTCTAAATATCTCACGTACAATAATGAGTAGTTGCCCATTATTCAATGAAGATTTTACGCCGCCTGATACACAGTTGAGATGAACAAAGTGGGTGTTTTGGTGCACCTGTAATCAAAAAGTGGTTTTTACGGCATCAGTCAAAAGCATGCGGTATCGGTCAAAAGTATTGGATGAATATTCTTTAATTTTAAACATAATGCAGTTTTATAAAATTTTTCATATAATGGACTGTGCATTATTGTAAGATTCAGATTTTATAGGTATCAACTAATCATTTTTTAAATAAATTCAAGTTAATCGTTATGTATAAATTATTCTCAATGTTTTCTATCAGTTCATTGCTTCAAGGGCATGCGTCCAGCCAATCTATTCTCGCTTTTATGAGTGGAATCACTCGCACGTTCAAGGCAGTGAATCGACGCGCATTGAATACCATAGGTACAACATTGATGCTATCTGCATTATTGTCTGCTTGCAGCAGCGGCGGCGGCGGTGGCGGTAGCGATGCACCTGCGCCAGCAGCGCCAACAACTTTTTCAGTATCAAGCAGTAACTTTGGTGTTGATGAAGATTTTGCGACCCCTCAGTTAGTCGCCTCTGTATCCAATGCAACAGCAATTACGGTTAGTCAATCCAATACTGGAGTGGTCACTGTAACGACCTCAACCTCACAAGTTAATGTATCGAGTATTCCTAATGCCAATGGGCGCACCATCCTAACCATTAGGGCGACCAATGGCACGCTCATTGCCACAACTCAGGTGACTGTGACCGTGAACGCTGTCAATGACCCACCCATCTTAACGGTAAATTCAAACTCAGTCTCTTTAGGTTCAGCGTCCATCGATCTGACTGTTTCCGCTTTCGATGTGGAGGATAGCACCTTATCCTTCAGCGTTTCAACGGGTCAGGGTGTTGTTAACACAGCCATTACCACCAACAGGTTGACCATAACGCGATTAGATTTCAGCCTGAATGCGCCGCAAATAATGCTGACACTCAGAACAACCGATACAGCTAACGTATCGACTTTTACCAGCATTGTTGTCATACCTGTAGCCCCATTGTTTGTGACCACAGGTGGCATCAAGACCCTTGATTTTGCTTGGAGTGCGATCTCTATTGCGACGCATTATCAATTGCAAAGCAATCCCGATGGCACTTCGGGTTTTACGGACTTAAGTACCACGGGCATTGTTGTCAGTCCCAATAGCACCAATATCAGACAGACTACAGCGCAAGCTTTGGTTGCCTTACACCAGTACATTCCAAATGTGCGTAATCCACAATATGCGGTGGGAACTTGTAATACAGCATCATCTTGTGCCCCTTTATTTGCTCATAATACGGTCTCCTTGACCAATGCGCAGCTAAACAGCCTGATTGGTCGTTTGCAAGCGAGTAACGCTGGAACACATGATAATTTTGGCAGGCCTGTGAGTTTAAGCGCTGATGGTAATACATTAGCTGTAGGGGCAAGAGGTGAATATAGCTCATCGACTGGCGTTAATGGGGCGCAGGATGATAATTCTGCTGCTAATTCAGGGGCGGTGTATGTATTCCGTCGCATTGGAGGTGCGTGGTCTCAACAAGCATATATCAAAGCTTCAAATTCGGATGGGCGCGATGATTTTGGCTTAGTGGTTCTAAGCGCTGATGGTAATACATTAGCTGTAGGGGCAAGTGGTGAAGATAGCTCATCGACTGGCGTTAATGGGGCGCAGAATGATAATACTGCTACTAATTCAGGGGCGGTGTATGTATTCCGCTTCAGCACAGGTTCTAGCACCTGGTCTCAACAAGCGTACATTAAAGCCTCAAATACAGGGGCGAACGATAGTTTTGGTAATCCTGTGAGTTTAAGTGCAGATGGCAATACTCTTGCGGTCGGAGCTACTGATGAGGATGGCTCATCGACTGGTGTTAATGGGGCGCAGGATGATAATGCTGCTTCTAATTCAGGCGCGGTGTATGTATTCCGTTTCAGCACTGGATCCAGCACTTGGTCTCAACAAGCATACATCAAAGCCTCAAATACGGGGGCGCGCGACGATGACTTTGGTTATTCAGTGGTTCTAAGCGCTGATGGTAATACATTAGCTGTAGGGGCAAGTGGTGAAGATAGCTCATCGACTGGCGTTAATGGGGCGCAGAATAGTAACTCTACTGATACAGGGGCGGTGTATCTATTCCGTTTCAATACGACTTCCAGCATCTGGTCTCAACGAGCATATATCAAAGCCTCAAATACGGGGCTGGACGATGAATTTGGCGGGTCTGTGAGTTTAAGTGCAGATGGCAATACCCTTGCGGTCGGAGCACATCGTGAGAATGGTGCATCAACGGGCGTTAATGGGGGGCAGGATGATAATATTGCTTCTAATTCAGGGGCGGTGTATGTATTCCGCTTCAGCACAGGTTCTAGCACTTGGTCTCAACAAGCATACATCAAAGCCTCAAATACAGAGGCAAACGATAATTTCGGCTATTCTTTGAGTTTAAGTGCAGATGGCAACACCCTTGCGGTCGGGGCAAGATTCGAGAATAGCTCATCGACTGGTGTTAATGGGGCGCAGAATGGTAATACTGCTTCTGGTTCAGGGGCGGTGTATGTATTCCGCTTCAGCACAGGTTCTAACACCTGGGCTCAACAAGCCTATATCAAAGCCATTGACACTTCTGCCAATGCTTTTTTTGGATTTTCAGTGAGCTTAAGCAGTAATGGGAATACTCTTGCTGTAGGCGCAATTGGTGTTAACAACCTTACAGGCGCAGTTTACCTGTACTAAATATTCAGCACAACTGCCCTCGTCTTAAATTATTCGTCTCAGCACCGTCCTTGCATAAGGCGGTGCTGAGACAAGTAATTAGTGTCTTGCTAAACACTTACTCAGTATCAATCTGAACGGACTTGGATGACTTTCAAGTTGAATGTCTATTGAATATTAGAGCATTGACTATTTGATGTGATCGTGCCCCATTTTCTGTATGCTTGACACGTCAGTTGAGCGTTATTAGAAGCAGTGGTTCTGATGTTGCTATCAAGACTAAGGCTTGGATGAGTGCCGAAGTGATTGAACGGTGCATTGTATCCCCCGTACCAACTTGTTAATCAGCGCCAGTATTCACAATCGAACAATTAGAATCATTAGTGGATGAAGTGCTTGAACCCCCCAAACAGGCCTGCAATAAAGCCGCCATCAAAGCAAAATATCTTTTGCAGTGATAAAGCGTCGTTTCGTTAAGATTGAATCCATAGAACATCAACTTATAGCTTATAACAGTGTGTCGTATTTGATAGAACTTCCATAGAATGCTATTAGATTGATGTCAAATTCAACAAGTCTATGTACAAAACCACCTAATTATGGGGACTTATTCAAATTCTGTGCTTTAGGCAATTGCTTTCGTAATGTGCAGCGAATTTAAAGGATGATGACCTATGTGGCGACACTCATCGAGTAGCAACAGCTTGCCACAAGTCTGACGTAGCAGAAATAACCGTCTTAACCATCCTCGCAAACTGAGTATGACTTACCGCTCTGTGATCTTTTTTATTCATGATTCTATAGGTTACTGCTATAAGATAATGACTTAAGGTAGTCTTCCATGGATTGCCAGCCGGACTCGCCCCCTCTGTAGCGGGTAATTTTATTTTTGTTTTTTTTCATTCTATCCTGAGAAAAATTTCTCCCAGACCCATGCCTAAATTGCTTTAAATTTATCAATGTTTATATAAACAAAGCGGTGCATAGATTTATGTTAAATTTAGACTCTAATTTTTCAACATGGTCTGATGCTGAAAAGCTTAAAGATTGACAACAACAGACACCAATCGTTGCACTATCCATAGTCAAAACATGACCGTTTTTTGTAGGGTAGTCATAAAAACCTTGTACGCCATTATTCTTAACGGATGTTGTGGCATAAGTATAGTCTCCTATATCAGTAATCGCTTATGTTACGTAATGCTTATTGAACCAGTTATGTTAAAAAATTTCACTAAATTAAACAGCTTCCACTAATTTTTAAACATAATGCAACTTTATAAAATTTCTCATACAACTTTATAAAATTTCCCGTACAATGCGCCGTTCATCATTCTAAATTCAGATTTTATAAGCTCAACCAGCCATTTTAATTTAATCACTCTAGTTCAAGTTAACCGTCATGTATAAATTATTCTCAATATTTTCTATCAGTTCATTGCTTCAAGGGCATGCGTTCAGCCAATCTATTCTCGTTTTTATGAATGAAATCCTTCGCGCATTCAAGGCAGTGAATCGACGCGCGTTGAGTACCATAGGTACAACCTTGATGCTATCTGCATTATTGTCTGCTTGCGGCGGCGGTGGTGGTGGCGGCGGTAGCGACGCACCTGCGCCAGTAGCGCCAATAAGCCCAACAACCCCCACTTTTTCAGTATCAAGCAGTAACTTTAGTGTTGATGAAGATTTTGCGACCCCTCAGTTAGTCGCCTCTGTATCCAATGCAACAACAATTACGGTTAGTCAATCCAATACTGGGGTGGTCACTGTAACGACCTCAAACGCACAAGTTAATGTATCGAGTATTGCTAATGCCAATGGGCGCACCATCTTAACCATTAGGGCGACCAATGGCGCTTTCAGTGCCACAACTCAAGTGACTGTGACCGTGAACGCTGTCAATGATCCACCAACCTTAGCCGTCTCAAGCAGCAACATTTCAACTGTGGGTGGTTTTTCGCCGATTACCATTAACACCACAGCAAGCGATATTGAAGATGGCGCTTTAGCCTTCACCGTGTCTGAGTCCACCATAGGTGTGGTCAGAGTGGGCACATCTGCCGATGCCATTATTCTGAGTAACATGCCTAATGTTTCAGGTCAAACCACTTTAACCATCACAGTGGTTGACAGTTCTGGTAGCACAGTGACTCAAACAATCGCTGTTAATGTTACCATAACGACCAGTACATCTATCCCAGCCTTGTCTGTTTCATCTATGCTTGTCAACGAACAAGAAGACTTTGGGATTGCGGTAGTCATTAGAACCACTGCCACAGATGCTGACGGCGATACCATAACGCTTTCAGTGAGTCCATTAAGGGGTATTGTGAATGCGGATATAGCCACATCAGTCATCAGCACTAATACCATCGTCAACACCATTACCTTGTCAGCGGTTGCCAATACCAATGGCACAGCGACCTTGACCGTCCTTGCGGCAGATGTTGGTGGGCAATCGACTGAAGTGAATATTGTGGTTGTGGTCGCGGCGGTCAATGACGCGCCGACCCTCACAATCCCAACCCTCGATTTAGTCTTGGCTGAGGATTTTGTGGGCGCCAGAACGGTTATTTCAGCGGTTGATGTGGACAGTAATACTTTGATTGTAACTGTGGTGGAGTCCACCACTGGTGTGGTCACAGTGACGACCTCTGCTTCAAGCGTTCAAGTCGCAAGCATAGCCGACATAAATGGCAAAACCACCTTATCCATTACCATTAGTGATGGCATATTAAGTTCAACCGCTCAATTGGTGGTCACTGTGACTGCTGTCAATGATTCTCCTGTCTTAACCGTTTCAACCACCGCTTTAACCTTAGATGAAGACTTTGCACAGGTTTCGATTGATGCCACAAGAAGCGATGTGGACGGCGATACCTTGACTTTAACTGTGTCTGAATCCACCACAGGGATAGTCACTGTGACAACCTCTGTCTCAGGTATCCAAGTTACGAACATAGCCAATGCCAATGGTCAAACTACCCTAACCATTACGCTCAGCGATGGGACAACCAGTACTTCAACCCAAGTGGTTGTGATAGTCAATGCGGTTAATGACGCGCCAGTATTAACCATTTCAACCACCGCTTTAACCTTAGATGAAGATTTTGCAACGGCTGTTGTGATTGTGACCACAAGAAGCGATGTGGAAGGCGACACCTTAACTTTAACCGTGTCTGAATCCACCACTGGCGTGGTCAATGTCACAGCCACAGACGTAGGTGTCCGAGTTGCAAACATAGCCAATGCCAATGGTCAAACCACCCTAACCATTACGCTCAGTGATGGTACAACCAATACTTCAGTCCAAGTGGCGGTTTCAGTGACGGCGGTTAATGACCCACCGACTTTAACCGTCTCAACCAACAGCCTCTCTACTTTGGGTGGTTTTACGCCCATCACCATTAACACCACAGCAAGTGATGTAGAAGATGCCAGTTTGACTTTTACCGTGGCTGAATCCACCACAGGGGTGGTTAGAGTAACCCAATCAGCGAATGCCATTGTGCTCAACACCATTGCTGGTGCCTCAGGTCAAACCATCTTAACCGTTAGTCTGGTTGACAGTTCAGGTACAACCGTCACTCAAACCATTGATGTCAGTGTGACCGTCACGGCTGGTGCCGCACCCGTGCTGATGGTTTCGACCAACCGCATCAATGTGCAAGAAGACTTTGGCTCTGTGGTCATCAGAACCACTGCTAGCGATTCTGACAGTACGACCTTAACCTTAACTGTGACCCCATCAATGCGTCTTGTTAACGTTGAGATATCCACCCGAACCAACAACTTGAGTTCCATTACCTTAACAGCCATTGCTAATCTCAATGGTACAGCGACCTTGACCTTCCGCGCCACCGATGATGGTGGGCAAACAAATTCTACTGAGATTGTTGTTGTGGTTGCAGCTGTTAATGATACACCGACCCTAACAGTCCCGACCACCACTTTAACTGTATTAGAAGATTTTGATGATGTCCGCTCAGTGGCGACACTTGCTGATGTGGATAGTGGCGACTTCCTGACAGTGACTGTCACTGAATCAAACGCAAGGTTGGTCACTGTTACGACCTCAGCTTCAGGAGTCTCTGTAGCAGCCATTGCCAATATGAATGGCCGTACCACTTTGAACATTAGCGTCAGCGATGGCACATTGAGTTCAACCGCTCAAGTGGTGGTCGACGTCACACCTGTGAATGATCCTCCAGTCTTAACCGTTTCAACCAGCGCCTTGACCTTGGCTGAAGATTTTGCAACAGCTGTTGCAATTGGTGCGACAAGAAATGATGTGGACGGTGATACCCTGACTTTAACTGTGGCTGAATCCACCACTGGTGTGGTCACAGTAACGACCTCAGCTTCAGGTGTCTCTGTAGCAGCCATTAACAATGCGAATGGTACCACGACACTCACCATTACCCTCAGTGATGGTACAACCAGTACTTCAACCCAAGTGCCCGTGACCGTCACGGCCGTCAATGACCCACCCACCTTAGGCGTTTTACCGAATGCCTTAACACTGAATGAAGATTTTGCAACACCTGAAGTAATCACAGTAACCAGAACCGATATTGATGGTGATACCTTGACTTTAACTGTGGTGGAATCCGCCACTGGTGTGGTCACAGTAACGACCACTGCCTCAGGTGTTCAAGTAGCGAGCATCCTCAATGCCAATGGTCAAACCACTTTAACCATTACGGTAAATGATGGCACTGTCGATACGACCGCCCAAGTAGCCGTGTCCGTAACGGCGGTTAATGACGCGCCAAGCCTAAACATCTCAACCACCAATGTCGTTGTGGATGAGGATTTTGCAAATGCGGTTGCGATTGCCACTGCTGCAGATGTGGAAAACAACACCCTGACAATAAGTATAGCTGAATCCACCACTGGTGTGGTCACAGTAACGACTTCGGCTTCCAGTGTTTCTGTATCAAGCATCCTCAATGCCAATGGTCAAACCACCCTAACCATTACGGTTAATGATGGCACAAGCGATACGACCGCCCAAGTAGTGGTTACAGTGACAGCAGTCAATGACACACCGACCTTAACTGTTTCAAACAGCAACATTACAGCTGTTGTTGATTTTTCAACCATCACGATTAACACCACAGCAAACGATATTGAAGACGGCATTTTAGCCTTCACCGTGTCTGAGTCCACCGCTGGCGTGGTCACAGTAACCACATCAACGAATGCCATAACTTTGAACGCTGTTGCGGGTTCTACTGGTCAAACGAGCATAATGGTTCGTACAACCGACAGTGCTGGATTGTCGGCTATGCAAACCATCGCCGTTAATGTGTTGGATGCCACCACGCCAACGCTGATGGTTTCTACTAACCGCGTCAATGTTCAAGAAGACTTTGGCTCTGTGGTTATCCAAACCACTGCCACAGACTCTAACGGTGTTTCAATCGCGCTCTCGGTAAATTCCTCCTCAAATATTGTGAATGTGGTCGCATCGACCCCTCTCAACAGTATAAGCACGATCACCAATAGAATCACCTTGACAGCGGTTGCCAATGCTAATGGCACATCGATTTTGACCGTCCAAGCGGCATCTGCTGGTGGACAAACAATTTCTACTGAGATTGTGGTGGTAGTGGCGTCCGTTAATGACACGCCGACCTTAACGATCCCTAATGCCAATTTGGTCTTAGCCGAGGATTTTTCAGGGAACAGTACGATTGCCACAGCCATTGACATCGATGGCGACACGCTGACATTTAGCGTGGTTGAATCGATTACAGGACTGGTCACAGTGAGCACTTCAGCCTCAGGTGTGTCTATCTCTAATCGTCCCCATGCCAATGGTGTTACAACGCTCACAATTACGGTTCGTGATGGCTCATTGAGTTCAACCGCCCAAGTGGTGGTGACCGTGACAGAAGTTAATGACCCACCAATCCTAAACATTCCGAATGCAACATTAACAAGAGTAGAAGATTTTGTGGGTGGTATAACGGTAGCCACAGCAAGCGATGTGGATGGCAACCCGCTGACATTTAGTGTGGATCAATCGACCACAGGGGTTATCAGAGTGACCGTCTCAACCTCAGATGTTCGTATATCAAGCCGCGGGGATGCGAATGGCATCACAACGCTTTCTATCAGCGTCAGTGATGGTCGTATAGTGAGTTCAACCGCCCAAGTAGTAGTCACTGTCACACCCGTCAATGACCCACCAGTCTTAACTGTTTCAGTCAACGCATTGACGTTAGACGAAGATTTTGGAGCAGTTATGGTTGGAACAACCAGAACGGATATTGATAGCAATCCCTTGACGTTAACCGTGGCTGAATCCACCACTGGGGTGATCACAGTGCAGACATCGACCTCAGGAATCTCTGTATCCAGCATAGACGATAGGAGTGGCAGAACGACTTTAACCATCACTCTTAGTGATAGCGAACTAAGTTCAACCACTCAAGTTGTGGTGGACGTCGCAGCTGTCAATGACACACCCACCTTAACTGTTTCTACCACAGCATTGACATTAAATGAAGATTTTGGATCAGTATTGATCGCAACAACCAGAAGTGATGTGGATAGTAATACCTTGACGTTAACCGTGGCTGAATCGGCTACTGGAGTGGTCACAGTTCTGACATCGACCTCAGGAATCTCTGTATCCAGCATAGAGAATAAGAATGGCAGAACGACTTTAACCATCACGCTCAGTGATAGCCAATTAATTTCAACGGCTCAAGTGGTGGTCGACGTCACACCCGTTAATGACGCCCCCACTTTTGTCATTCCATCTGCGACTTTAACCGTAGCAGAAGATTTTGCGAGTACTCTAACCATTGCCACAGCAAGCGATGTGGAGGGTGATACCCTAACGATTACTGTGTCTGAATCCACCACGGGCATAGTCAAGGTCACAACCTCAGCTACAGGTGCACAAATAGTTAGCCTACGTGATGTCAGTGGTCAAACAACGCTTATGATGACAGTCAGTGATAGCACACTGAGTTCAACGACCCAAGTGGTGGTCACTGTCACAGCTGTCAATGACCCACCGGTCTTAAGTGTTACAACCCCCGCATTTACGCTTAACGAAGATTTTGCGCCGTTTGTGATCCTAGTAAACAGAACAGATGTGGATAGTAATACCTTGACTTTAACCTTGGCTGAATCTGCTACTGGAGTGGTCACAGTCACACCCACAACCTTAGGTTTTGATGTAAATAGCATTAGCGGTGTGAACGGCATAACGACTTTAACCATCACCCTTAGTGATGGCGACCTAAGTACAACCACTCAAGTGGTGGTTGACGTCGCACCCATTAATGACCCACCAAGCTTAACCGTCTCTACCACTGCCTTGATCTTGGCTGAAGATTTTGGAACGGTTTTGATCGCAACAACCAGAACGGATATTGATAGCAATACCTTGACGTTAACCGTGGCTGAATCCACTACTGGGGTGGTCACAGTACAGACATCGACCTCAGGGGTCTCTGTATCGAGCATAGAGAATATAAATGGCATAACGACTTTAACCATCACCCTTAGTGATGGCAGACTTAGTACAACCACTCAAGTGGTGGTTGAAGTCACAGCTGTTAATGACCCGCCAGTCTTAACTGTCACTATGAATGCATTGACGTTACTTGAAGATTTTGGAGTGGTTTTGATTGGGACAAACAGAAGTGATGAGGATAGTAATACCTTGACATTAACCGTGTCTGAATCCACTACAGGAGTGGTCACAGTTCAGACAACGACCTCAGGAGTCTCTGTATCCAGCATAGACCATAGGAGTGGCAGAACCACCTTAACCATCACGCTCAGTGATAACCTATTAAATTCAACGGCTCAAGTGGTGGTGGACGTCACAGCTGTTAATGACCCACCAGTCTTAACTGTTTCAACTAATGCATTGACCTTGGCTGAAGATTTTGGAGTGGTTTTGATTGGGACAAACAGAAGTGATGTGGATAGTAATACCTTGACATTAACCGTGTCTGAATCCACTACAGGAGTGGTCACAGTTCAGACAACGACCTCAGGAGTCTCTGTATCCAGCATAGACCATAGGAGTGGCAGAACCACCTTAACCATCACGCTCAGTGATAGCCTATTAAATTCAACGGCTCAAGTGGTGGTCGACGTCACAGCTGTTAATGACCCACCAGTCTTAACTGTTTCAACTAATGCATTGACCTTGGCTGAAGATTTTGCAACAGTTTTGATCGCAACAACTAGAACGGATATCGATAGCAATACCTTGACTTTAACCGTGTCTGAATCTACTACTGGGCTGGTCACAGTGACAACCACAGACGCAGGGATTTCTGTATCAAGCATTCTCAATGCTAATGGCCAAACCATCTTAATCATCACCCTTAGTGATGGCGACCTAATTACAACCACTCAAGTGGTGGTGGACGTCACACCCATTAATGACCCGCCAGTCATAAGTGTTACAACCAGCGCATTTACGCTTAACGAAGATTTTGCAACTTTTGTGATCCCAGTAAACAGAACAGATGTGGATAGTACTACTTTGACTTTAACCGTGGCTGAATCTACTACTGGGCTGGTCACTGTGACAACCACAACCTTAGGTATTGAAGTAAATAGCATTAGCGGTGTGAATGGCAGAACGACCTTAACCATTAACCTCAGTGATGGCAGATTTAGTACAACCACTCAGGTAGTGGTCGACGTCACACCCGTTAATGACCCACCAGTCTTAACTGTTTCAACCAACGCATTGACTTTGCTTGAAGATTTTGCAACGATTTTGATCGCAACAACCAGAATGGATATTGATAGTACTACTTTGACTTTAACCGTGGCTGAATCAAACGCAGGCGTGGTCAGTGTCACAGCCACAGACGTAGGCGTCCGAGTTGCAAACATTGCCAATGCCAATGGACGAACCACCTTAACCATCACCCTTAGTGATGGCAGACTAAGTACAACCACTCAAGTGGTGGTGGATGTCACAGCCGTTAATGACCCACCAGTTTTAACCGCCTCCACCACTGCCTTGACCTTGGCTGAAGATTTTGGAACGGTTTTGATCGCAACAACCAGAATGGATATTGATAGTACTACTTTGACTTTAACCGTGGCTGAATCAAACGCAGGGGTGGTCAGTGTCACAGCCACAGACGTAGGCGTCCGAGTTGCAAACATTGCCAATGCCAATGGACGAACCACCTTAACCATCACCCTTAGTGATGGCAGACTAAGTACAACCACTCAAGTGGTGGTGGATGTCACAGCCGTTAATGACCCGCCAGTTCTAACCGTCTCCACCACTGCCTTGACCTTGGCTGAAGATTTTGGAACGGTTTTGATCGCAACAACCAGAACGGATGTAGATAGTACTACTTTGACTTTAACCGTGGCTGAATCCACTACTGGGGTGGTCAGTGTCACAGCCACAGACGTAGGCGTCCGAGTTGCAAACATTGCCAATGCCAATGGACGAACCACCTTAACCATCACCCTTAGTGATGGCAGACTAAGTACAACCACTCAAGTGGTGGTGGATGTCACAGCCGTTAATGACCCGCCAGTTCTAACCGTCTCCACCACTGCCTTGACCTTGGCTGAAGATTTTGGAACGGTTTTGATCGCAACAACCAGAATGGATATTGATAGTAATGCTTTGACTTTAACCGTGTCTGAATCAACTACTGGGGTGATCAGTGTCACAACCACAGACGCAGGGATTTCTGTATCAAGCATTCTCAATGCTAATGGCCAAACCACCTTAACCATCACCCTTAGTGATGGCAGACTAAGTACAACCACTCAAGTGGTGGTGGATGTCACAGCCGTTAATGACCCGCCAGTCATAAGTGTTACAACCCCCGCATTTACGCTTAACGAAGATTTTGCAACTTTTGTGATCCTAGTAAACAGAACGGATGTGGATAGTACTACTTTGACTTTAACCGTGGCTGAATCAAACGCAGGGGTGGTCACTGTGACAACCACAACCTTAGGTATTGAAGTAAATAGCATTAGCGGTGTGAATGGCAGAACGACTTTAACCATTAGCCTTAGTGATGGCGGACTAAGTTCAACCGCTCAAGTGGTGGTGGACGTCACACCCATTAATGACCCGCCAGTTCTAACTGTCTCCACCACTGCCTTGACCTTGGTTGAAGATTTTGCAACGCCTATTTTGATTGGAACAACCAGAACGGATATTGATGGCGATACCTTGACGTTAACCGTGGCTGAATCTACTACTGGGCTGGTCACAGTGACAACCACAGACGCAGGCGTCCGAGTTGCAAACATTGCCAATGCCAATGGGCGAACGACCTTAACCATCACCCTTAGTGATGGCAGACTAAGTACAACCACTCAGGTAGTGGTGGACGTCACAGCCGTTAATGACCCACCAGTCTTAACTGTTTCAACCAACACATTGACTTTGCTTGAAGATTTTGGAACGATTTTGATCGCAACAACCAGAACGGATGTGGATAGTACTACTTTGACTTTAACCGTGTCTGAATCAAACGCAGGCGTGGTCAGTGTCACAGCCACAGACGTAGGCGTCCGAGTTGCAAACATTGCCAATGCCAATGGGCGAACCACCTTAACCATCACCCTTAGTGATGGCAGACTAAGTACAACCACTCAAGTGGTGGTGGACGTCACACCCATTAATGACCCGCCAGTCATAAGTGTTACAACCCCCGCATTTACGCTTAACGAAGATTTTGCAACTTTTGTGATCCTAGTAAACAGAACGGATGTGGATAGTACTACTTTGACTTTAACCGTGGCTGAATCAAACGCAGGGGTGATCACTGTGACAACCACAACCTTAGGTATTGAAGTAAATAGCATTAGCGGTGTGAATGGCAGAACGACTTTAACCATTAGCCTCAGTGATGGCCGATTAAGTACAACCACTCAAGTGGTGGTTGACGTCACACCCATTAATGACCCACCAGTCTTAACTGTTTCAACCAATGCATTGACTTTGCTTGAAGATTTTGGAATGGTTTTGATCGCAACAACCAGAACGGATATTGATGGCGATACCTTGACGTTAACCGTGGCTGAATCTACTACTGGGCTGGTCACAGTGACAACCACAGACGCAGGCGTCCGAGTTGCAAACATTGCCAATGCCAATGGGCGAACGACCTTAACCATCACCCTTAGTGATGGCAGACTAAGTACAACCACTCAGGTAGTGGTGGACGTCACAGCCGTTAATGACCCACCAGTCTTAACTGTTTCAACCAACACATTGACTTTGCTTGAAGATTTTGGAACGATTTTGATCGCAACAACCAGAACGGATGTGGATAGTACTACTTTGACTTTAACCGTGTCTGAATCAAACGCAGGCGTGATCAGTGTCACAGCCACAGACGTAGGCGTCCGAGTTGCAAACATTGCCAATGCCAATGGACGAACCACCTTAACCATCACCCTTAGTGATGGCAGACTAAGTACAACCGCTCAAGTGGTGGTTGACGTCACACCCATTAATGACCCACCAGTTCTAACCGTCTCCACCACTGCCTTGACCTTGGCTGAAGATTTTGGAATGGTTTTGATCGCAGCAACCAGAACGGATATTGATAGCAATACCTTGACTTTAACTGTGGCTGAATCAAACGCAGGGGTGATCACTGTGACAACCACAACTTTAGGTATTGAAGTAAATAGCATTAGCGGTGTGAATGGCAGAACGACTTTAACCATTAGCCTCAGTGATGGCGGACTAAGTTCAACCGCTCAAGTGGTGGTGGACGTCACACCCATTAATGACCCGCCAGTTCTAACTGTCTCCACCACTGCCTTGACCTTGGTTGAAGATTTTGCAACGCCTATTTTGATTGGAACAACCAGAACGGATATTGATGGCGATACCTTGACGTTAACCGTGTCTGAATCTACTACTGGGCTGGTCACAGTGACAACCACAGACGCAGGGGTTTCTGTATCAAGCATTCTCAATGCTAATGGCCAAACCACCTTAACCATCACCCTTAGTGATGGCGGACTAAGTTCAACCGCTCAAGTGGTGGTGGACGTTACACCTATTAATGACCCACCAGTCTTAACTGTTTCAACCAACGCATTGACTTTGCTTGAAGATTTTGGAATGGTTTTGATCGCAACAACCAGAACGGATATTGATAGCAATACCTTGACTTTAACTGTGGCTGAATCAAACGCAGGGGTGGTCACTGTGACAACCACAACCTCAGGTATTGCAGTAAATAGCATTAGCGGTGTGAATGGCAGAACGACTTTAACCATTAGCCTCAGTGATGGCCGACTAAGTACAACCACTCAAGTGGTGGTTGACGTTACACCCATTAATGACCCACCAGTCTTAACTGTTTCAACCAACGCATTGACTTTGCTTGAAGATTTTGGAATGGTTTTGATCGCAACAACCAGAACGGATATTGATAGCAATACCTTGACTTTAACTGTGGCTGAATCAAACGCAGGGGTGATCACTGTGACAACCACAGACGCAGGGGTTTCTGTATCAAGTATTCTCAATGCTAATGGCCAAACCACCTTAACCATCACCCTTAGTGATGGCGGACTAAGTTCAACCGCTCAGGTGGTGGTGGACGTCACATCTGTTAATGATCCACCGACCTTAACGGTAACTTCAAACGCTGTCACTGTCGGTTTAGACCCTGTTGTTCTGACTGTTTCCGCTTTCGATTTGGAGGATAGCACCTTATCCTTCAGCGTTTCAACGGGTCAGGGTGTTGTTAACACAGCCATTACCACCACGAGTTTGACCCTAACTCGATTAGGCTTGAACGTATCTCAAATAATGTTGACTCTGAGAACAACCGATACAGCTAACGTATCGGTTTCAACCGTAGTGACCGTCGCGTTATCACCTGCGTTACTTGTTACGACCAGCATCAAAACCCTTAATTTTGCTTGGAGTGCGATCACTTCTTCGACGCATTATCAATTGCAAAGCAATCCCGATGGCACTTCGGGTTTTACGGACTTAAGTACCACGGGCATTGTTGTCAGTCCCAATAGCACCAATATCAGACAGACTACAGCGCAAGCTTTGGTTGCCTTACACTGGTACATTCCAAATGTGCGTAATCCACAATATTCGGTGGAAACTTGTAATACAGCATCATCTTGTGGTCCTTCATTCCGTCATAACACGGTCTCCTTGACCAATGCGCAGCTAAACAGCATGATTGGTCGTTTGCAAGCGAGTAACGCTGAAGGAGGTGATAGTTTTGGCTCATCAGTGAGTTTAAGCGGCGATGGCAATACCCTTGCGGTCGGAGCTACTGATGAGGCTGGCTCATCGACTGGCGTTAATGGGGCGCAGGATGATAATACTGTTTCTGATTCAGGCGCGGTGTATGTATTCCGTCGTATTGGTGGTGCGTGGTCTCAACAAGCATATATCAAAGCATCAAATACAGGGGCGGACGATCAATTTGGCTTTAGTGTCAGTCTAAATGGCGATGGCAATACCCTTGCGGTGGGAGCTTCGCGAGAGGATAGCTCATCGACTGGTGTTAATGGGTCGCAGGATAATAATACTGCTTCTGATTCAGGGGCGGTGTATGTATTCCGTCGCATTGGTGGTGCGTGGTCTCAACAAGCATACATCAAAGCATCAAATACAGGAACTGCAGATCAATTTGGCTTTAGTGTCAGTCTAAATGGTGATGGCAATACCCTTGCGGTGGGAGCGGGTTTTGAGGAGGGCTCATCGACTGGCGTTAATGGGGCGCAGGATGATAATACTGCTCCTAATTCAGGGGCGGTGTATCTATTCCGTTTCAATACGACTTCCAGCATCTGGTCACAACAAGCGTACATCAAAGCATCAAATACGAAAGCATCAAGTACGGGGTTGAACGATTACTTTGGCTTTAGTGTCAGTCTAAATGGCGATGGTAATACCCTTGCAGTTGGGGCAATTTTTGAAGATAGTTCATCTACGGGCGTTAATGGGGCGCAGGATGATAATACTGCTTTTGGTTCAGGGGCGGTGTATGTATTCCGCTTCAATACGATTTCCAGCATCTGGTCACAACAAGCATACATCAAAGCATCAAATACGGGGCGAAATGATTATTTTGGATCGAGTGTCAGTCTAAATGGCGATGGCGATACCCTTGCAGTTGGGGCAATGTTTGAAGACAGCTCATCGACAGGTG
This sequence comes from Gammaproteobacteria bacterium, assembly GCA_965277775.1. Taxonomy (GTDB): domain Bacteria; phylum Pseudomonadota; class Gammaproteobacteria; order CAKMZV01; family CAKMZV01. The sequence goes on from OZ255843.1 coordinate 1,306,615, forward strand.
TTAATAATGGGGCGCAGAATAATAATTCTACTAATACAGGCGCGGTGTATCTATTCCACTTCAGCACTGGCACTGGTTCCAGCATCTGGTCCGAACAAGCGTATATCAAAGCATCAAATACGGGGGGTGAATTTGGCAAGTCTGTGAGTTTAAGTGCAGATGGCAATATCCTTGCGGTCGGAGCTACTGGTGAGGATGGTTCAGCCACAGGCGTTGGAGGCGTAGATGATAATAGCACAGATAATGCGGGCGCAACCTATGTGTTTGAATTTGGTAATGGTACTTGGGCTCAACAAGCCTATATCAAAGCCACAGACCCTTCTGTCAATGCTTCTTTTGGAAGTTCAGTGAGCTTAAGCAGTAGTGGGAATACTCTTGCTGTAGGCGCAAATGGTGTAAGCAGCCTTGCAGGCGCAGTTTACCTGTACTAAATATTCAACACAACGGCCCTCGTCTTAAATTATTCGTCTCAGCACCGTCCTTGCACAAGGCGGTGCTGAGCCAAGTAATTAGTGTCTTGTTAAACACTTGCTCAGTATCAATCTGAACGGACTTGGATGACTTTCAAGTTGAATGTCTATTGAATATTAGAGCATTGACTATTTGATGTGATCGTGCCTCATTTTCTGTATGCTTGACACGTCAGCTGAGCGTTATTAGAAGCAGTGGTTCTGATGTTGCTATCAAGACTAAGGCTTGGATGAGTGCCGAAGTGATTGAACGGTGCATTGTATCCCCGTGCCAACTTGTTAATCATCGCCAGTATTCACAATCGAACAATTAGAATCATTAGTGGATGAAGTGCTTAACCCCCCCCAAACAGGCCTGCAATAAAGCCGCCATCAAAGCATAACATCTTTTGCAGTGATAAAGCGTTGTTTCGTTAAGATTGAATCCATAGAACATCAACTTATAGCTTATAACAGTGTGTCGTATTTGATAGAACTTCCATAGAATGCTATTAGATTGATGTCAAATTCAACAAGTCTATGTACAAAACCACCTAAGTATTTATTAAAATTCTGTGCTTTAGGCAATTGCTTTCGTAATGTGCAGCGAATTTAAAGGATGATGAGCTATGTGGTATCTCATCGAGTGGTAACAGCTTGCCACAAGGTGGCAGAAACAACGGCTTGGCTTTCATGAATTCTATTTGCCGTATGCAAGGCTTCTGCAGGTGCAGCAATCATCCACATATTCAAACTTTCTATCAAAACCTTAGGGGTGGCTAATGCGTTAGATTGTGTCCAAAAATAGATGCGGTTGGTGTCCCATTGTGGTTTGAAAATAACAATGACCCCGCTTAGAAATGCTTGGAAGGCGGGACTCGTCACATTTTTTGTAAAGCCAAGGGTTTTTGACGCGTTCAAATTTGGACATTGTTGATGCAGAGAATCAACCGATGTTTATTCAGGTATGCGCTGTAAAGCCATGGCTTGAGAGAATAAATCGATTGTCGAGGTATGTTTTGTCAGAGGCTGTTGATCGTAATCAAAATTAAGGGAACTATATACATTTTGCCCCATAGGCTAAATTACGCCACTGTCCTAAACTTTTGTTCCTTTCTATCAAAAAACCACTTCTGTTTTAATGCCCTCTGTTTAGAATGATGGTCTTTCCTCAGATTTCGCAGAAACAACCTTCTTAATCATCCTCGCAAACTGAGTATGACTTAGCGTTCTGTGATCTTTTTTATTCATGATTCTATAGGTTACTGCTATAAGATAATGACTTAAGGTAGTCTTCCATGAATTGCCAGTGGGGCTCGCCCCTTTGTAGCAAGTAATTTTACTTTTGTTTTCTTCAGTCTCTCCTGAGAAAATTTTCTCCCAGACCCGTACTTAAATTTCTCTAAATTTATCAAAATTTGTATAAGCAAAGCGGTGTATAGACTCATGTTAAACTTAGGCTCTAATTTTTCAACAGGGTCTGATGCTGAAAAGCTTAAAGATTGATAAAAACAGACACCAACCGTTGCACTATCCATAGTCAAAACATGACCGCTTTCTGTATGGTCGTCATAAAAACCTTGTACACCATTATTCTTAGCGGATGTTGTGACATAAGGATAGTCTCCTAATATCGTAATCGCTTATGTTTCCATCTGTTATGCTTTTTGCGCCAGTTATGTTAAAGCATTTCGCTAACTTAAACAACGTCCACTAATTTTTAAACATAATCTATTTTAAAAGTGTTCTCATACAATTTTATAAAATTTCTTATATAATTCACCGTGCATTTTTCTAAATTCAGATTTTATAAGCTCAATTAACCATTTTAATAAGTTCAAGCGTCATGTATAAATTATTCTCAATATTTTCTATCAGTTCATTGCTTCAAGGGCATGCGGTCAATCGATCTATTCTCGCTTTTATGAGTGTGATCACTCGCACATTCAAGGCAGTGAATCGACGCGCGTTGAGCACCATAGGTACAACCTTGATGCTATCTGCATTATTGTCTGCTTGCGGTGGTGGTGGTGGCAGCGGTAGCGACGCACCTGCGCCAACATCAACAGCGCCCATTTTTTCAGTATTAAGCAGTAACTTTAGTGTTGATGAAGATTTTGCGACCCCTCAGATAGTCGCCCTTGTAGCCAATGCAACAGCAATTACGGTTAGTCAATCCAATACTGGTGTGGTCACTGTAACGACCTCAAACTCACGATTTATTGTATCGAGTATTGCTAATGCCAATGGTCGCACCATCTTAACCATTAGGGCGACCAATGGCACGCTCATTGCCACAACTCAAGTGACTGTGACCGTGAACGCTGTCAATGATCCACCAACCTTAGCCGTCTCAAGCAACAGCATTTCAACTGTGGGTAGTTTTTCGCCGATTACCATTAACACCACAGCAAGCGATATTGAAGATGGCGCTTTAGCCTTCACCGTGTCTGAGTCCACCCCAGGGGTGGTCAGAGTGACCACTTCGGCTAACGCCATAACCTTGAATGCGATTTCTAATGCTTCAGGTCAAACCACTTTAACCATCACAGCGGTTGACAGTTCTGGTAGCACAGTGACTCAAACAATCGCTGTTGATGTCACCATAACGACCAGTACATCTATCCCAGCCTTGTCTGTTTCATCTAACATTATTAATGTACAAGAAGATTTTACGACTTCGGTGATCATAAGAACCACTGCCACAGATGCTGACGGTGATACCATAACGCTTTCAGTGAGCCCATTAAGGGGTATTGTGAATGCGGATATATCCACATCAGTCATCAGCACCAATACCATCGTCAACACCATTACCTTGTCAGCGGTTGCCAATGCCCATGGCACAGCGACCTTAACCGTCCGTGCAACCGATGCCGGTGGGCAATCGACTGAAGTGAATATTGTGGTGGTGGTCGCGTCCGTAGTTACCGTCCTTCCAACACCCTTGTTTATTGTAACTACTGGCATTAAAACCCTTGATTTTGCTTGGAGTGCGATCTCTACTGCGACGCATTATCAATTGCAAAGCAATCCCGATGGTAATTCAGGTTTTACGGACTTAAGTACCACGGGCATTGTTGTCAGTCCCAATAGCACCAATATCAGACAGACCACAGCGCAAGCTTTGGTTGCCTTACACCGGTACATTCCAAATGTGCGTAATCCACAATATTCGGTGGGAACTTGTAATACAGCATCATCTTGTGGTCCTTCATTCCGTCATAACACGGTCTCCTTGACCAATGCGCAGCTAAACAGCCTGATTGGTCGTTTGCAAGCGAGTAACGCTCAAATACATGATAGGTTTGGCGCATCAGTGAGTTTAAGCGGCGATGGCAATACCCTTGCTGTGGGCGCTTGGGGTGAGGATGGCTCATCGACTGGTGTTAATGGGGCGCAGGATGATAATGCTGCTTCTAATTCAGGCGCGGTGTATGTATTCCGTCGCATTGGTGGTGCGTGGTCCCAACAAGCATACATTAAAGCCTCAAATACAGGGCGAGATGATTCCTTTGGCCGGAATGTCAGTCTAAATGGCGATGGCAACACCCTTGCGGTCGGGGCAAGATTCGAGAATAGCTCATCGACTGGTGTTAATGGGGCGCAGGATGATAATAACTCTTCTGCTACAGGGGCGGTGTATGTATTCCGCTTCAATACGACTTCTAGAACCTGGTCTCAACAAGCCTATATCAAAGCCTCAAATACGGGGGTGTTAGATGAATTTGGCAATTCTGTGAGTTTAAGTGCAGATGGCAATACCCTTGCGGTCGGGGCAGCGTTTGAAGATAGCTCATCGACTGGCGTCAATGGGGCGCAGAATGATAATACTGCTGCTAATTCAGGGGCGGTGTATCTATTCCGTTTCAATACGACTTCCAGCATTTGGTCTCAACAAGCGTACATTAAAGCCTCAAATACAGGGGCGGACGATCGATTTGGCTTTTCTGTGAGTTTAAGTGCAGATGGCAATACCCTTGCGGTCGGAGCTACTTATGAGGATGGCTCATCGACTGGCGTTAATGGGACGCAGAATAATAATACTGCTTCTAATTCAGGGGCGGTGTATGTATTCCGTTTCAGCGCTGGTTCTAGCATTTGGTCTCAACAAGCATACATCAAAGCCTCAAATACAGGGGCAAGTGATTTCTTTGGCACTTCTGTGAGTCTCAGCTCGGATGGCAATACCCTTGCGGTAGCTGCACCGTTTGAAGATAGCTCATCGACTGGCGTGAATGGGGCGCAGGATGATAATACTTTTTCTGCTTCAGGGGCGGTGTATGTATTCCGCTTCAATACGACTTCCAGAACCTGGTCTCAACAAGTGTATATCAAAGCATCCAATACAGGGTTGGACGATTTTTTTGGCATTTCTGTGAGTCTCAGCTCGGATGGCATTACTCTTGCGGTCGGAGCTACTGGTGAGGATGGTTCAGCCACAGGCATTGGAGGCGTAGATGATAATGACATAGGTCATACGGGCGCAACCTATGTGTTTGAATTTGCTAATGGTGCTTGGGCTCAACAAGCCTATATCAAAGCCACCGACACTTCTTTCAATGCTCTTTTTGGAAGTTCAGTGAACTTGAGCAGTAATGGGAATACTCTTGTTGTAGGTGCAGATGGTGTTACCATCCTTGAAGGCGCAGTTTACCTGTACTAAATATTCAGCACAACGGCCCTCGTCTTAAATTATTCGTCTTAGCACCGTCCTTGCACAAGGCAGTGTTGAGCCAAGTAATTAGTGTCTTGTTAAACACTTGCTCAGTATCAATCTGAATGGACTTGGATGACTTCCAAGTTGAATGTCTATTGGACATTAGAGCATTGACTATTCGATGTGATCGTGCCTCATTTTCTGTATGCTTGACACGTCAGTTGAGCGTTATTGGAAGCAGTGGTTCTGATGTTGCTATCAAGACTAAGGCTTGGATGAGTGCCGAAGTGATTGAACGGTGCATTGTATCCCCCGTACCAACTTGTTAATCAGCGCCAGTATTCACAATCGAACAATTAGAATCATTAGTGGATGAAGTGCTTGACCCCCCCAAACAGGCCTGCAATAAAGCCGCCATCAAAGCAAAATATCTTTTGCAGCGATAAAGCATCGTTTCGTTAAGATTGAATCCATAGAACATCAACTTATAGCTTATAACAGTGTGTCGTATTTGATAGAACTTCCATAGGATACGATTAGATTGATGTCAAATTCAACAAGTCTATGTATAAAACTATCTAAGTATGGCGGCTTATTTACATTTTGTGCTTTGGGTAATTGCTTTCACACTTGCGAAATTAAATGAAGATGAGCTATGTGGTGACACTCATCGAGTGGTAACAGCTTGCCACAAGGTGTCCGAAACAACGGCTTGGCTTTCATGAATTCTGTTTGTCGTATGCAAGGCTTCAACACCTGCAGGTGTAACAATCATCCACATATTCAAACTTTCTATCAAAACCTTAGGGGTGGCTAATGCGTTCGATTGTGCCCAAAGATAGATGCGGTTGGTGTCCCATTGTGGTTTGAAAATAACAATGACCCCGCTTGGAAATGCTTGGTAATTTAGAAATGCTTAGAAGACGGGACTCGTCACATTTTTTGTAAAGCCAAGGGTTTTTGACGCGTTCAAATTTGGGCATTGTTGACGCAGTGAATCAACCGATGTATGTTCAGGGATGCGCTGTAAAGCCATGGCTTGAGAGAATAAATCGATTGTCGAGGCATGTTTTGTCAGAGGCTGTTGATCGTAATCAAAATTGATGATCTGAGTTGCACTAATGTAAATATTGATCTTGGTTTGTCCATCGTGATAATACTGTTGAGCGATTGCAGGCTTGATCAAAAAGGCAAGCCCAAACAGGCAAATCCTAAGAATGGGATAAAGCGTTTGTATGTTCATGTCAGTTTTATGTAATGTTATCGTCCATAAAGGTTAAGCGTCCATCTGTGAATAGTATCTACGTCTAATCTTGCCCTGTCAGAGATATTCAGCATCCAAGCCCCGTTCGCAGATTCCATAAAAAATGCGTTAGAGATGAGCTTTTTACGAAGAAGATTTGTGCCGCGCCTTGGCAAGGTTATTTGCAAAGTAGAATGGTTGGTTTGAGTACCAGAAGTGTGTGAAAGCACAATGGTTAAATCGCCAGGATGGGTGTGTACGGTATCCGTGATGACTTCAAGTTGTTCAATGTGTGTCATGGTTGAGTTTTGTATGACGATTTGACTGGTGATGCCTGCTGAACACCTATCTGGGATACCAAGGTTGATGGTTTGAGTAGAAATCAGCGTTTACATCGGCGTTGTGACAGAAGGATAGTCTACTATATCGTAATGTGTGTCATGGTTGAGTTTTGTATGACGACTTGACTGGTGATGTCTGCCGAACACCTATCTGGGATACCAAGGTTGATGGTTTGAGTAGAAACCAGCATTTACATCGGCGTTGTGACATAAGGATAGTCTCCTAATATCGTAATCGCTTATTTTTCCATCTGTTATGCTTTTTGAGCCAGTTATGTTAAAGCATTTCGCTAAATTAAACAACTTTCACTAATTTTTAAACATGATCTATTTTAAAAGTGTTCTCATACAATTTTATAAAATTTCTTATATAATTTTACCGTGCATTTTTCTAAATTCAGGTTTTATAAGCTCAACTAGCCATTTTAATAAGTTCAAGTTAACCGTCATGTATAAATTATTCTCAATATTTTCTATCAGTTCATTGCTTCAAGGGCATGCGGTCAATCGATCTCTTGCTTTTATGAGTGAAATCCCTCGCACATTCAAGGCAGTGCATCGACGCGCGTTGAGTACCATAGGTACAACCTTGATGCTATCTGCATTATTGTCTGCTTGCGGTGGGGGGGGGGGGGGGTAGCGACGCACCTGCGCCAGCAGCGCCAATAAGCCCAACAACCCCCACTTTTTCAGTATCAAGCAGTAACTTTAGTATTGATGAAGATTTTGCGACCCCTCAGTTAGTCGCCTCTGTATCCAATGCAACAGCAATTACGGTTAGTCAATCCAATACTGGGGTGGTCACTGTAACGACCTCAAACGCACAAGTTAATGTATTGAGTATTGCTAATGCCAATGGGCGCACCATCTTAACCATTAGGGCGATCAATAGCACGTTCATTGCCACAACTCAAGTGACTGTGACCGTGAACGCTGTCAATGATCCACCAACCTTAGCCGTCTCAAGCAGCAACATTTCAACTGTGGGTGGCTTTTCGCCGATTACCATTAACACCACAGCAAGTGATGTCGATGAAGGTGGTTTATCCTTTTCCGTTCAAGTGTCCACCGCTGGCGTGGTCACAGTAACCACATCAACGAATGCCATAATTTTGAACGCTGTTGCGGGTTCTACTGGTCAAACGAGCATAATGGTTCGTACAACTGACAGTGCTGGATTGTCGGCCATGCAAACCATCGCTGTTAATGTGTTGGGTGCCACCACGCCAACGCTGATGGTTTCTACTAACCGCATCAATGTTCAAGAAGACTTTGGCTCTGTGGTCATTCAAACCACTGCCACAGACTCTAACGGTGTTTCAATCGCGCTCTCGGTAAATTCCTCCTCAAGTATTGTGAATGTGGTCGCATCGACGCCTCTCAACGGTATAAGCACGATCACCAATAGAATCACTTTGACAGCGGTTGCCAATGCTAATGGCACATCGATTTTGACCGTCCAAGCGGCATCTGCTGGTGGACGAACAATTTCTACTGAGATTGTGGTGGTAGTGGCGTCCGTTAATGATACGCCGACCTTAACGGTAATTTCAAACGCTGTCACTGTCGGTTTAGACCCTGTTGTTCTGACTGTTTCCGCTTTCGATGTGGAGGATAGCACCTTATCCTTCAGCGTTTCAACGGGTCATGTTAACACAGCCATTACCACTACGAGTTTGACCATAACGCGATTAGATTTCAGCCTGAATGCGCCGCAAATAATGCTGACACTCAGAACAACCGATACAGGTGGGTTATCGACTTTTACCAGCATTGTTGTCATGTCCGCCCCATTGTTAGTTGTGACCACAGGTGGCATCAAGACTCTTGATTTTGCTTGGAGTGCGATCACTTCTGCGACGCATTATCAATTGCAAAGCAATCCTGATGGCCATTCAGGTTTTACGGACTTAAGTACCACGGGCATTGTTGTCAGTCCCAATAGCACCAATATTAGACAGACCACCGCGCAAGCTTTGGTTGCCTTACACTGGTACATTCCAAATGTGCGTAATCCACTATATTCGGTGGAAACTTGTAATACAGCATCATCTTGTGGTCCTTCATTCCGTCATAACACGGTCTCCTTGACCAATGCGCAGCTAAACAGCCTGATTGGTCGTTTGCAAGCGAGTAATGCTGAAGCAGGTGATAGGTTTGGCGATTCAATAAGCTTGAGCGGTGACGGCAATACCCTTGCGGTGGGCGCTTGGGGTGAGGATGGCTCATCGACTGGTGTTAATGGGGTGCAGGATGCTAGTACTGTTGTTGATTCAGGGGCGGTGTATGTATTCCGTCGCATTGGTGGTGCGTGGTTCCAACAAGCCTATATCAAAGCCTCAAATACGGGGCGAGATGATTACTTTGGCTGGCGTGTCAGTCTAAATGGCGATGGCAACACCCTTGCGGTGGGGGCTTTTGGTGAGGATGGCTCATCGACGGGCGTTAATGGGGCGCAGGATGCTAGTACTGTTGTTGATTCAGGGGCGGTGTATGTATTCCGTTTCAATACGACTTCCAGCATCTGGTCTCAACAAGCATATATCAAAGCTTCAAATACGGGGGAGTTCGATGAATTTGGCAATTCTGTGAGTTTAAGTGCAGATGGCAATACCCTTGCGGTCGGGGTATATCGCGAGGATGGCTCATCGACTGGCGTTAATGGGGCGCAGGATGATAATACTGCTTCTAATTCAGGGTCGGTGTATCTATTCCGTTTCAATACGACTTCCAGCATCTGGTCTCAACAAGCATATATCAAAGCTTCAAATACAGGGACGTATGATCGATTTGGCTGGTCTGTGAGTTTAAGTGCAGATGGCAATACCCTTGCGGTGGGGGCATATCGTGAGGATAGCTCATCGACTAGCGTTAATGGGGCGCAGGATGCTAGTACTGTTGTTGATTCAGGGGCGGTGTATCTATTCCGTTTCAATACGACTTCCAGCATCTGGTCTCAACAAGCATACATCAAAGCTTCAAATACAGGGGCGTTTGATCGATTTGGCCGGTCTGTGAGTTTAAGTGCAGATGGCAACACCCTTGCGGTCGGGGCAAGAGATGAAGATAGCTCATCGACTGGCGTTAATGGGGCGCAGAATAATAATACTGCTTCTGATTCAGGGGCGGTGTATGTATTCCGCTTCAGCACTGGATCCAGCACCTGGTCTCAACAAGCGTACATTAAAGCCTCAAATACAGGGGCGGACGATCAATTTGGTGATTTTGTGAGTTTAAGTGCAGATGGCAATACTCTTGCGGTCGGAGTTCTTTATGAAGATGGTTCAACCACAGGCGTTGGAGGCGTAGATGATAATGGCACAAATAATGCGGGCGCAACCTATGTTTTTGAATTTGCTAATGGTGCTTGGGCTCAACAAGCCTATATCAAAGCCACTGACACTTCTTTCAATGCTTTTTTTGGAGTTTCAGTGAGCTTAAGCAGTAATGGAAATACTCTTGCTGTAGGTGCAGATGGTGTAAGCAGCGGTGCAGGCGCAGTTTACCTGTACTAGATATTCAGCATAACGGCCCTCATCTTAAATTATTCGTCTCAGCACCGTCCTTGCACAAGGCAGTGTTGAGCCAAGTAGGGAGCATCTTGCTAAACACTTACTCAGTATCAATCTGAATGGACTTGGATGACTTTCAAGTTGAATATCTATTGGACATTAGAGCATTGACTATTTGATGTGATCGTGCCCCATTTTCTGTATGCTTGGCACGTCAGTTGAACGTTATTGGAAGCAGTGGTTCTGATGTTGCTATCAAGACTAAGGCTTGGATGAGTGCCGAAGTGATTGAACGGTGCATTGTATCCCCGTACCAACTTGTTAATCAGCGCCAGTATTCACAATCGAACAATTAGAATCATTAGTGGATGAAGTGCTTACCCCCCCAAACAGGCCTGCAATAAAGCCGCCATCAAAGCAAAATATCTTTTGCAGTGATAAAGCGTTGTTTCGTTAAGATTGAATCCATAGAACATCAACTTATAGCTTATAACAGTGTGTTGTATTTGATAGAACTTCCATAGAATGCTATTAGATTGATGTCAAATTCAACAAGTCTATGTACAAAACCACCTAAGTATTTATTCAAATTCTGTGCTTTAGGCAATTGCTTTCACACTGTGCAGCGAATTTAAATGATGATGACCTATGTGGTGACACTCATTGAGTGGTAACAGCTTGCCACAAGGTGTCCGAAACAACGGCTTGGCTTTCATGAATTCTGTTTGCCGTATGCAAGGCTTCTGCAGGTGCAGCAATCATCCACATATTTAAACTTTCTGTTAAAACCTTTGGGGTGGCTAATGCGTTAGATTGTGCCCAAAAATAGATGCGGTTGGTGTCCCATTGTGGTTTGAAAATAACAATGACCCCGCTTGGAAATGCTTGGTAATTTAGAAATGCTTAGAAGACGGGACTCGTCACATTTTTTGTAAAGCCAAAGGTTTTTGACGCGTTCAAATTTGGGCATTGTTGACGCAGTGAATCAACCGATGTTTATTCAGATATGCGCTGTAAAGCCATGGCTTGAGAGAATAAATCGATTGTCGAGGTATGTTTTGTCAGAGGCTGTTGATCGTAATCAAAATTAATGATTTGGGCTAATGTAAATATTGATCTTGGTTTGTCCATCGTAATAATACTGTTGAGCGATTGCGGGCTTGATCAAACAGGCAAGCCCAAACAGGCAAATCCTAAGAATGGGATAAAGCGTTTGTATGTTCATGTCAGTTTTATGTAATGTTATCGTCCATAAAGTTTAAGCGTCCATCTGTGAATAGTATCTACGTCTAATCTTGCCCTGTCAGAGATATTCAGCGTTCAAGTGCCACTGGCAGGTTCCATAAAAAATGCGTTAGAGATCAGTTTTTTACGAGGGAGATTTGTGCCGCGCCTTGGCAAGGTTATTTGCAAAGTAGAATGGGTGGTTTGAGTACCAGAAGTGTGTGAAAGCACAATGGTTAAATCGCCAGGATGGGTGTGCATGACATTCACAATGACTTCAAGTTGTTCAATGTGTGTCATGGTTGAGTTTTGTATGACGACTTGACTGGTGATGCCTGCTGAACACCTATCTGGGATACCAAGGTTGATGGTTTGAGTAGAAACCAGCGTTTGCATCGGCGTTGTGACATAAGGATAGTCTCCTAATATCGTAATCGCTTATGTTACCATCTGTAATGTTTTTTGAGCCAGTTATGTTAAAGCATTTCGCTAAATTAAACAACTTCCACTAATTTTTAAACATAATCTATTTTAAAAGAGTTCTCATACAATTTTATAAAAGTTCTCATACAATTTTATAAAAGTTCTCATACAATCTACCGCGTATTTTAATAAATTCAAGTTAATCGTTATGTATAAATTATTCTCAATATTTTCTATCAGTTCATTGCTTCAAGGGCATGCGGTCAATCGATCTCTTGCTTTTATGAGTGAAATTGCTCGCACATTCAAGGCAGTGAATCGACGCGCGTTGAGTACCATAGGTACAACCTTGATGCTATCTGCATTACTGTCTGCTTGTAGTAGCGGCGGTGGTGGCGGTAGCGACGCACCTGCGCCAGCAGCGCCAACAACGCCTACTTTTTCAGTATCAAGCAGTAATTTTAGTATTGATGAAGATTTTGCGACCCCTCAGTTAGTCGTCTCTGTATCCAATGCCACAGCAATTACGGTTAGTCAATCCAATACTGAGGTGGTCACTGTAACGACCTCAAACGCACAAGTTAATATATCGAGTATTGCTAATGCCAATGGTCGCACCATCTTAACCATTAGGGCGACCAATGGCGCTTTCAGTGCCACAACTCAAGTGACTGTGACCGTGAACGCTGTCAATGATCCACCAACCTTAGCCGTCTCAAGCAACAACATTTCAACTGTGGGTGGTTTTTCGCCGATTACCATTAACACCACAGCAAGCGATATTGAAGATGGCGCTTTAGCCTTCACCGTGTCTGAGTCCACCGCAGGGGTGGTCAGAGTGGGCACATCTGCCGATGCTATTATTCTGAGTAACATTCCTAATGCTTCAGGTCAAACCACTTTAGCCATCACAGCGGTTGACAGTTCTGGTAGCACAGTGACTCAAACAATCGCTGTTAATGTTACCATAACGACCAGTACGTCTATCCCAGCCTTGTCTGTTTCATCTAACATTATTAATGTACAAGAAGATTTTACGACTTCGGTGGTCATTAGAACCACTGCCACAGATGCTGACGGTGATACCATAACGCTTTCAGTGAGCCCATTAAGGGGTATTGTGAATGCGGATATATCCACATCAGTCATCAGCACCAACACCATTACCTTGTCGGCGGTTGCCAATGTTCATGGCACAGCAACCTTGACCGTCCTTGCGGCAGATGTTGGCGGGCAATCGACTGAAGTGAATATTGTGGTTGTGGTCGCGTCGGTCAATGATGCGCCGACCCTCACAATCCCAACCCTCGATTTAGTCTTGGCTGAGGATTTTGTGGGCGCCAGAACGGTTATTTCAGCGGTTGATGTGGACAGTAATACTTTGACTGTAACTGTGATGGAGTCCACCACTGGTGTGGTCACAGTAACCACTTCAGCTTCCAGTGTTTCTGTATCAAGCATCCTCAATGCCAATGGTCAAACCACCTTGACCATTACGGTTAATGATGGCACAAGCGATACGACCGCCCAAGTAGTGGTCGACGTCACACCCGTTAATGATACACCGACTTTAACGGTAACTTCAAACGCTGTCACTGTCGGTTTAGACCCTGTTGTTCTGACTGTTTCCGCTTTCGATTTGGAGGATAGCACCTTATCCTTTAGCGTTTCAACGGGTCATGTTAACACAGCCATTACCACCACGAGTTTGACCCTAACTCGATTAGGCTTGAACGCATCTCAAATAATGTTGACTCTGAGAACAACCGATACAGCTAACGTATCGGTTTCAACCGTAGTGACCGTCGCGTTATCACCTGTGTTACTTGTTACGACCAGCATCAAGACCCTTAATTTTGCTTGGAGTGCGATCACTTCTGCGACGCATTATCAATTGCAAAGCAATCCTGATGGCCATTCAGGTTTTACGGACTTAAGTACCACGGACATTATTGTCAGTCCCAATAGCACCAATATCAGACAGACTACAGCGCAAGCTTTGGTTGCCTTACACCGGTACATTCCAAATGTGCGTAATCCACAATATTCGGTGGGAACTTGTAACACAGCATCATCTTGTGGTCCTTCATTCCGTCATAACACGGTCTCCTTGACCAATGCGCAGCTAAACAGCCTGATTGGTCGTTTGCAAGCGAGTAATGCTGGAATAGATGATCTCTTTGGCACATCAGTGAGTTTAAGCGGCGATGGCAATACCCTTGCGGTGGGCGCTTGGAATGAGGATGGCTCATTGACTGGTGTTAATGGGGCGCAGAACAATAATTCTACTGATACAGGCGCGGTGTATGTATTCCGTCGCATTGGTGGTGCGTGGTCCCAACAAGCATACATTAAAGCCTCAAATATAGGGGTGTTTGATTTCTTTGGCTTTCCTGTGAGTCTAAGCTCGGATGGTAACACTCTTGCGGTTGGAGCTATTAGTGAGGATGGCTCATCGATTGGTGTTAATGGGGCGCAGAATGATAATGCTGCTTCTTTTTCAGGGGCGGTGTATGTATTCCGTCACATTGGTGGTGCGTGGTCACAACAAGCATACATCAAAGCATCAAATACAGGGCGGGGAGATCGATTTGGCGCTAGTGTCAGTCTAAATGGCAATGGCAATACCCTTGTGGTCGGGGCATATGGTGAGGATGGCTCATCGATTGGCGTTAATGGGGCGCAGAATAATAACTTTGCTGATACAGGCGCGGTGTATCTGTTCCGCTTCAGTACAGGTTCTAGCACCTGGTCTCAACAAGCATATATCAAAGCATCAAATACAGGGGCGGGCGATGAATTTGGCTGGTCTGTGAGTTTAAGTGCAGATGGCAATACCCTTGCGGTCGGGGCAAGAAACGAGGATAGCTCGTCGACTGGTGTTAATGGGGCGCAGAATAATAACTCTACTAATACAGGCGCGGTGTATCTATTCCGTTTCAATACGACTTCCAGCATCTGGTCACAACAAGCATACATCAAAGCATCAAATACAGGGTCGGACGATAGTTTTGGTCATTCTGTGAGCTTAAGTGCAAATGGCAATACCCTTGCGGTGGGCGCTTGGTCTGAGGATGGCTCATCGACTGGCGTTAATGGGGCGCAGAATAATAACTCTACTAATACAGGCGCGGTGTATCTATTCCGCTTCAACACTGGATCCAGCACCTGGTCACAACAAGCATATATCAAAGCATCAAATACGGGGGGGAGCGATGAATTTGGCGAGTCTGTGAGTTTAAGTGCAGATGGCAATACCCTTGCGGTCGGAGTTCCTGATGAGGATGGTTCAGCCACAGGCGTTGGAGGCGTAGATGATAATGGCACAGTTAGAGCGGGCGCAACCTATGTGTTTGAATTTGCTAATGGTGCTTGGGCTCAACAAACCTATATCAAAGCCACTGACCCTTCTTCCAATGCTTTTTTTGGAGATTCAGTGAGCTTAAGCAGTAATGGGGATACCCTTGCTGTAGGTGCAAGTGCTGCAAGTAGCTTTGCAGGCGCAGTTTACCTATACTAAATATTCAGCACAACTGCCCTCGTCTTAAATTATTCGTTTTTGTATGTTCATGTCAGTTTTATGTAATGTTATCGTCCATAAAGGTTAAGCGTCCATCCGCGAATAGTCCCTGTGTCAGAACTGGCTCGATCTGAGATATTCAGCGTCCAAGTGCCGTTCGCAGGTTCCATAAAAAATGCGTTAGAAATGAGCTTCTTACGATAAAGATTTGTGCCACGCCTTGGCAAGGTTATTTCCAAAGTTGAATGGGTGGTTTGACTACCAGAGGTGTGTGAAAGCACAATGGTTAAATCACCAGGATAGGAGTGTGCGACATCCACAATGACTTCAAGTTGTTCAATGTGTGTCATGGTTGAGTTTTGTATGACGATTTGATTGGTGATGCCAGCTGTGTTCACATCTGGGATTCTAAGGTTGGTGCTTTGAGTGGAAACCAGTGTTTGCATTGGCGTTGTGATATTTTGCCAAGTTGAAGCCATGGCGATGGCACGGGCCGCATCAATGCGCCCAAATCCATAATCATGATTAAAAGTGAGTCCCGCCATATTGGTTCGCCAGTCTGAATGCGTTGGATCGGTTTGTACGGCTGATCGTGCCAGGATTTCACGCACATCCCGCCAGCCTAAAGTCGGTGAATGTTGCAGAAGCAAAGCAACCACACCAGCGGCGACAGGGGCTGCCGAGGAAGTACCATTGAAACAACGTGTATAGTCGGCGTTCCCCAAGTCCGAAGACCTTGCCGAAAATTCGGTATTATATCCATGTGTTCCCTCTAAATCGGTCGTAAACATTAGTTCCGAAGGACACGATGAGTCTCCGCCTGGTGCACTGATCCATAGATTTGAACCAGGCGTTGAATAGCTGGTGAACCTTCCATTTCTCAACAAGGCGGCCACAGCAATGATAAAACGATTACTGACATATCCATCATCATTGCCGTAGAGGAAGCCTCTACTATTACCTGCAGCCCAAACATAAATTGTGCCAAGCCCATTCCGACCTTGCGACAGTCCAGTTTGAAGTGCCAGTTCTTGTGTCGCTGGCAAAATGTGAATATTTGGACTAATAAATCCCCAACTATTATTGCTGATAGCCACATTGGCGATATTTCTTGTCATTGAAATAATCGCATTTGCATCTGATACAGAGACTTTGGGAGAAAGCAGATTGTAAGAACCGATGGTTGCATTGGGTGCAACCCCGTTGACACCGACTGAGTTAGCCGATGCAGCAATTAACCCCGCCACAGCTGTGCCATGAGAATCAGAGGGATTGCCGTCAAAAGAGGTTTCAGCGCCTGTTGACCTAGTGATAAAATTATAATGATCACCGCTTGAATTATTGATTAAATCACAGTGAGATATTTGTACAGCGGCATCTACAACTCGGACATGAACCCCCTGACCGTTACAAACCGATGCCCCATTATTGCAGGAGATATTTAAAGGATTGACATCCGTGTCATCGGTATTATTTAAATGCCATTGTTGAGGCATGTAATTGGGTGCTGTATAAAGTGCGCATCGCGCAAGATCTGGCGTGTTGCTTAAAATAGGATGTCGGACCGTTGCAGTGAAGGTTGCTACCGCTGCTGCATGCATTGTAGTTTGTGCCTGAGTAACAGTGATTTGTACTGGGGCCACTGGTTGAGGTGATGCGGCGGCAGTAAAAGCAAGAAGCCCAGTCATTATCCCAGTGATTTGGTCTATTGAAACCGTTTGATTGTTAGCGCTGACATAGGTTATTCGACCTGAACTGACTGTCGCCACTGTATTAAGCGCCGTGCTATTTATAGAGATGTTAAAGGTTTTTGATGAAACGCTTAATTGTGGATTCACACCTGCGCCAGAGACTAATACAATGATTGAAACTGTATCGGAAACGCTCACCCCATTTAGATCGGTTGCTGTGAGCCTAAAGACTAAGGTCTGGGTTCTTGCTGAAATGGGTGCAATGAAAGTGGTGACGGAGGATGCAACACTATTCAATGAAACAACTGTGCCTGACACTTGAGACCACCGAACAATGTTTGGGCTATCAGAGATAACCGTCTCTGTAAGGCGCACGAGACTGCCTGGGGGAACTTGCTGATCTGGGCCAGCATCTACAACCAAAGTAGTAGATTGTCCACCCCCACAGCTGGTCAACAAACAAACTGTTATTAAAGCAAGATATTTTTTTGCGTTGAATTTAATCTGTTTAATTAAGATTTTTTCCATAGCCAAATTGATTATAACTTACCTATATAGATACACGTTTATCAGTTAGTGGCAAGAGGTTGCCACAAGTCTGGCGTGGCAGAAATAACTTCTTGGCTTTCATGAATTCTGTTTGCCGTATGCAAGGCTTCTACACCTGCAGGGGTCGCAATCGTCCACATATTTAAACTTTCTATTAAAACCTTTGGGGTGGCTAATGAATTCGATTGTGCCCAAAGATAGATGCGGGTGGCGTCCCATTGTGGTTTGAAAATAACAATGACACCGCCTGGAAATGCTTGGTAATTAGGACTCGTCACATTTTTTGTAAAGCCAAAGGTTTTTGACGCGTTCAAATTTGGGAATTGTTGACGCAGAGATTCAATCGATGTTTGTTCTGGGATGCTTTGTAAAGCCACAGCCCGAGAGAATAAATGGGTTGTTGTGGCATGTTTTGTCAGAGGCTGTTGATCGTAAGCAAAATTGATGATTTGAGTTGCGCTAATGTAGATGTTCACCTTGGTTTGGCCATCGTAATAGTACTGTTGAGCGTTTGCAGGCGTGATCAAAAAGGCAAGCCCAAGCAGGCAAATCCTAAGAATGAGAGAAAGCGTTTTTCTATTCATATCAGTTATCTTCCATAAAGGTTAAGCGTCCATCCGCGAATAGTTCCTGTACCAGAACTGGCTCGATCTGAGATATTCAGCGTCCAAGTGCCATTTGCGGGTTCCATAAAAAATGCATTCGAGATCAGCTTTTTACGAGGCAGGTTTGTACCAGCCCTTGGCAAAGTAATTTGTAAAGTTGAATAGGTGCTTTGATCGCCAGAAGTGCGTGTTAGTATTATGGTCAATTCGCCAGGATGGGTGTGTACGGTATCCGCAATGACTTCAAGTTGTTCAATGCGTGTCATGGTTGAGTTTTGTATGACGATTTGACTGGTGATGCCTGCTGAACTCCTATCTGGGATACCAAGGTTGATGGTTTGAGTAGAAACCAGCGTTTGCATGGGCATTGTGACATAAGGATAGTCTACTATATCATAATCGCTTATGTTACGTAATGCTTTTTGAGCCAGTTATGATAAAGAATTTCGCTAAATTAAACAACTTCCACTAATTTTTACAACACATGCCTCGACAATCGATTTATTCTCTCAAAACATGGCTTTACAGCGCATACCTGAACAAACATCGGTTGATTCTCTGAGTCAATAATGCCCAAATTTGAACGCGTCAAAAACCTTTAGCTTTACAAAAAATGTGACGAGTCCCGTCTTCTAAGCATTTCTAAGCGGGATCATTGTTATTTTCAAACCACAATGGGACACCAACCGCATCTATCTTTGGGCACAATCGTATGCATTAGCCACCCCTAAGGTTTTGATAGAAAGTTTAAATATGTGGATGATTGCTGCACCTGCAGAAGCCTTGCATACGGCAAATAGAATTCATGAAAGCCAAGCCGTTGTTTCTGCCACCTTGTGGCAAGCTGTTACCACTTGATGAGATACCACATAGGTCATCATCATTTAAATTCGCTGCACAGTATAAAAGCAATTGCCTAAAGCACAGAATTTGAATAAATACTTAGGTGGTTTTGTACATAGACTTGTTGAATTTGACATCAATCTAATAGCATTCTATGGAAGTTCTATCAAATACAACACACTGTTATAAGCTATAGGTTGATGTTCTATGGGTTCAATCTTAACGAAACAACGCTTTATCACTGCAAAAGATATTTTGCTTTGATGGCGGCTTTATTGCAGGCCTGTTTGGGGGGGTAAGCACTTCATCCACTAATGATTCTAATTGTTCGATTGTGAATACTGGCGCTGATTAACAAGTTGGCACAGGGATACAATGCACCGTTCAATCACTTCGGCACTCATCCAAGCCTTAGTCTTGATAGCAACATCAGAACCACTGCTTCCAATAACGCTCAGCTGACGTGTCAAGCATACAGAAATTGAGGCACGATCACATCAAATAGTCAATGCTCTAATATTCAATAGACATTCAACTTGAAAGTCATCCAAGTCCGTTCAGATTGATACTGAGTAAGTGTTTAGCAAGACACTAATTACTTGTCTCAGCACTGCCTTGTGCAAGGACGGTACTGAGACGAATAATTTAAGATGAGGGCCGTTATGCTGAATATCTAGTACAGGTAAACTGCGCCTGCAAGGCTACTTGCACCACTTGCACCTACAGCAAGAGTATTTCCATTACTGCTTAAGCTCACTGAAATTCCAAAAAAAGCATTGACAGAAGGGTCAGTGGCTTTGATATAGGCTTGTTGAGCCCAAACACCATTAGCAAATTCAAACGCATAGGTTGCGCCCGCATTATTTGTGCCATTATCATCTACGCCTCCAACGCCTGTGGCTGAACCGGAATCACCTAAAGCCCCCACCGCAAGGGTATTGCCATTTGCACTTAAACTCACAGACTCGCCAAATTCATCGCTCCCCCCCGTATTTGATGCTTTAATATAGGCTTGTTGTGACCAGGTGCTGGATCCAGTGTTGAAGCGGAATAGATACACCGCGCCTGTATTAGTAGAATTATTATTCTGCGCCCCATTAACGCCAGTCGATGAGCCATCCTCAGACCAAGCGCCCACCGCAAGGGTATTGCCATTTGCACTTAAGCTCACAGAATGACCAAAACTATCGTCCGACCCTGTATTTGATGCTTTGATGTATGCTTGTTGGGACCAGATTCTGGAAGTCGTATTGAAACGGAATAGATACACCGCGCCTGTATTAGTAGAATTATCATCCTGCGCCCCATTAACACCAGTCGACGAGCTATCCTCGTTTCTTGCCCCGACCGCAAGGGTATTGCCATCTGCACTTAAACTCACAGACCAGCCAAATCGATCAAACGCCCCCGTATTTGAGGCTTTGATGTATGCTTGTTGAGACCAAGTGCTAGAACCTGTGCTGAAGCGGAATAGATACACCGCGCCTGAATTAGAAGCAGTACTATCATCCTGCGCCCCATTAACGCCAGTCGATGAGCTATCCTCGTTTCTTGCCCCGACCGCAAGGATATTGCCATCTGCACTTAAACTCACAGAATTGCCAAATCCATCGTTCCCTCCCGTATTTGAGGCTTTGATATATGCTTGTTGAGACCAAGTGCTAGAACCTGTGCTGAAGCGGAATAGATACACCGCCCCTGAATTAGAAGCAGTATTATCATCCTGCGCCCCATTAACACCCGTCGATGAGCTATCCTCGTTTCTTGCCCCGACCGCAAGGATATTGCCATCTGCACTTAAACTCACAGAATTGCCAAATACATCGTTCCCCCCCGTATTTGAGGCTTTGATATATGCTTGTTGAGACCACGTACCTCCAATGCGACGGAATACATACACCGCGCCTGAATTAGGAGCAGCATTATTATTCTGCGCCCCATTAACACCAGTCGATGAGCCAGCCTCACCCCAAGCGCCCACCACAAGGGTATTGCCATCGCCGCTTAAACTCACTGATGAGCCAAAACTATTACCTTCTTCAGCGTTACTCGCTTGCAAACGACCAGTCAGGCTGTTTAGTTGCGCATTGGTCAAGGAGACCGTGTTATGACGGAATGAAGGATCACAAGATGATGCTGTATTACAAGTTCCCACCGAATATTGTGGATTACGCACATTTGGAATGTACCGGTGTAAGGCAATCAAAGTTTGCGCGGTGGTCTGTCTGATATTGGTGCTATTGGGACTGACAACAATGCCCGTGGTACTTAAGTCCGTAAAACCTGAATGGCCATCAGGATTGCTTTGCAATTGATAATGCGTCGCAGAAGTGATCGCACTCCAAGCAAAATTAAGGGTTTTGATGCTGGTCTTAACAAGTAACGCAGGTGATAACGCGACGGTCACTACGGTTGAAACCGATACGTTAGCTGTATCGGTTGTTCTCAGAGTCAACATTATTTGAGATGCGTTCAAGCCTAATCGAGTTAGGGTCAACCTGTTGGCGGTAATGGCTGTGTTAACATGACCCGTTGAAACGCTGAAGGATAAGGTGCTATCCTCCACATCGAAAGCGGAAACAGTCAGAACAACAGGGTCTAAACCGACAGTGACAGCGTTAGAAGTTACCGTTAAAGTCGGTGTATCATTAACGGGTGTGACGTCGACCACTACTTGGGCGGTCGTATCGCTTGTGCCATCATTAACCGTAATGGTCAAGGTGGTTTGACCATTGGCATTGAGGATGCTTGATACAGAAACACTGGAAGCTGAAGTCGTTACTGTGACCACACCAGTGGTGGATCCAGCTACACTTATTGTCAGGGTGTTGTTTTCCACATCTGTGGCTGTGGCAATCGCAACCGCATTTGCAAAATCTTCGTCCACAACGACATTGGTGGTTGAGATGTTTAGGATTGGTGGGTCATTAACTTCTGTGACGGTCACCACCACTTGGGCGGTTGAGCTCAATGAGCCATCACGAACAGTAATGGTTAGAGTGGTTTGACCACTCGCATTCAGTATGCTTGATACAAAGACTCCAGCGGCTGAAATGCCCACTGTGACCAACCCTGTAATTGATTCAACCACGCTAAATATCAGCGTGTCACCATCGATGTCAACGGCTGTGGCAATCGTACTATCCCCTGAAAAATCCTCGGCTACGACCAAATTGGCATTGGGGATCGTTAAGGTCGGCGTATGGTTGACGGACGCGACCACAACCACAATATTCACTTCAGTCGATTGCCCGCCAACATCTGCCGCAAGGACGGTCAAGGTCGCTGTGCCATGGGCATTGGCAACCGCTGACAAGGTAATGGTGTTGACGATGGTATTGGTGCCGATGACTGATGTGGATATATCCGCATTCACAATACCCCTTAATGGGCTCACTGAAAGCGTTATGGTATCACCGTCAGCATCTGTGGCAGTGGTTCTAATGATCACCGAAGTCGTAAAATCTTCTTGTACATTAATAATGTTAGATGAAACAGACAAGGCTGGGATAGATGTACTGGTCGTTATGGTGACATTAACAGCGATTGTTTGAGTCTCTGTACTGCCAGAACTGTCAACCAGGCTAACGGTTAAGGTGGTTTGACCTGAAGCATTAGGAATGTTACTCAGAATAATGGCATCCCCAGGTGTGCCCACTCTGACCACCCCTATGGTGGACTCAGAAACGATGAAGGCTAAAGCGCCATCTTCAATATCGCTTGCTGTGGTGTTAATGGTAATCGGCGAAAAGCCACCCACAGTTGAAATGCTGTTGCTTGAGACGGCTAAGGTTGGTGGATCATTGACAGCATTTACGGTCACAGTCACTTGAGTTGTGGCAATGAGCGTGCCATTGGTCGCCCTAATGGTTAAGATGGTGCGCCCATTGGCATTAGCAATACTCGATACATTAACTTGTGCGTTTGAGGTCGTTACAGTGACCACCCCAGTATTGGATTGACTAACTGTAATTGTTGTTGCATTGGATACAGAGGCGACTAACTGAGGGGTCGCAAAATCTTCATCAACACTAAAATTATTGCTTGATACTGAAAAAGTGGGGGTCGTTGGCGCTGCTGGCGCAGGTGCGTCGCTACCGCCACCACCGCCGCCGCTGCAAGCAGACAATAATGCAGATAGCATCAAGGTTGTACCTATGGTATTCAATGCGCGTCGATTCACTGCCTTGAATGTGCGAAGGATTCCACTCATAAAAGCGAGAATAGATTGGCTGACCGCATGCCCTTGAAGCAATGAACTGATAGAAAATATTGAGAATAATTTAAACATAACGATCAACTTGAACTTATTAAAATGCACGGTAAACTATATGAGAAATTTTATCTTTTTATCAAAACCTTTGGGGTGGCTAATGCGTTAGATTGTGTCCAAAGATAGATGCGGTTGGTGTCCCATTGTGGTTTGAAAATAACAATGACCCCGCTTAGAAATGCTTGGTAATTAGGACTCGTCACATTTTTTGTAAAGCTAAAGGTTTTTGACGCGTTCAAATTTGGGAATTGTTGACGCAATGAATCAACCGATGTATGTTCAGGGATGCGCTGTAAAGCCATGTTTTGAGAGAATAAATGGATTGTCGTGGCATGTTTTGTCAGAGGCTGTTGATCGTAAGTAAAATTGATGATTTGGGTTGGGCTAATGTAGATGTTAACCTTGGTTTGTCCATCGTAATAATACTGTTGAGCGATTGCAGGTGTGATCAAAAAGGCAAGCCCAAGCAGGCAAATCCTAAGAATGAGATAAAGCGTTTGTATATTCATATCTGTTTTTATGTAATGTTATCGTCCATAAAGATTAAACGTCCATCCGCGAAGAGTCCCTGTGCCAGAACTGGCTCGATCTGAGATATTCAGCGTCCAAGTGCCGTTCGCAGGTTCCATAAAAAATGCGTTAGAAATGAGCTTTTTACGAGGTAGGTTTGTGCCAGGTCTTGGCAAGGTTATTTGCAAAGTAGAATGGTTGGTTTGAGTGCCAGAAGTGCGTGTCAGTATTATGGTCAATTCGCCAGGATGGGTGTGTACGGTATCCGCAATGACTTCAAGTTGTTCAATGCGTGTCATGGTTGAGTTTTGTATGACGATTTGACTGGTGATGCCTGCTGAACTCCTATCTGGGATACCAAGGTTGATGGTTTGAGTAGAAACCAGCGTTTGCATGGGCGTTGTGACATAAGGATAGTCTCCTAATATCGTAATCGCTTATGTTTCCATCTGTTATGCTTTTTGCGCCAGTTATGTTAAAGAGTTTGGCTAAATTAAACAACTTCCACTAATTTTTAAACATAGTCTATTTTAAAAGTGTTCTCGTACAATTTTATAAAATTTCTCATATAATTTACCGTGATTTTTCTAAATTCAGATTTTATAAGCTCAACTCGTCATTTTAATAAGTTCAAGTTGATCGTTATGTTCAAATTATTCTCAATGTATTCTATCAGTTCATTGCCTCAAGGGTATGCGGTCAATCGATCTATTCTCGCTTTTATGAGTGAAATTGCTCGCACATTCAAGGTAGTGAATCGACGCGCGTTGAGCACCATGGGCACAACCTTGATGCTATCTGCATTATTGTCTGCTTGCGGCGGTGGTGGTGGCAGCGGTAGCGACGCACCTACGCCAGCAGCGCCAACGACCCCCACTTTTTCAATATCAAGCAATAATTTTAGTGTTGATGAAGATTTTGCGACCCCTCAGTTAGTCGCCTCTGTATCCAATGCAACAACAATTACAGTTAGTCAATCCAATACTGGGGTGGTCACTGTAACGACCTCAAACGCACAAGTTAATGTATTGAGTATGCCTAATGCCAATGGGCGCACCATCCTAACCATTCGGGCGATCAATGGCGCTTTCAGTGCCACAACTCAAGTGACTGTGACCGTGAACGCTGTCAATGATCCACCAACCTTAGCCGTCTCAAGCAACAACATTTCAACTGTGGGTGGTTTTTCGCCGATTACCATTAACACCACAGCAAGCGATATTGAAGATGGCGCTTTAGCCTTCACCGTGTCTGAGTCCACCCCAGGTGTGGTCAGAGTGGGCACACCTGGGGATGCCATTATTCTGAGTAACATTCCTAATGCTTCAGGTCAAACCACTTTAACCGTCACAGCGGTTGACAGTTCTGGTAGCACAGTGACTCAAACAATCGCTGTTAATGTCACCATAACGACCAGTACATCTATTCCAGCCTTGTTTGTTTCATCTACGCTTGTCAACGAACAAGAAGACTTTGGGGCTGCGGTAGTCATTAGAACCACTGCCACAGATGCTGACGGTGATACCATAACGTTTTCAGTGAGCCCATTAAGGGGTATTGTGAATGCGGATATATCCACATCAGTCATCAGCACTAATACCATCGTCAACACCATTACCTTGTCAGCGGCTGCCAATACCAATGGCACAGCGACCTTAACCGTCCGTGCAACCGATGCTGGTGGGCAATCGACTGAAGTGAATATTGTGGTTGTGGTCGTGTCCGTCAATGATACGCCAACCTTAACGATCCCCAATGCCAATCTGGTCGTAGCCGAGGATTTTTCAGGGAACAGTACGATTGCCACAGCCATTGACATCGATGGTGACACGCTGACATTTAGCGTGGTTGAATCGACTACAGGGGTGGTCACAGTGAGCACTTCAGCCTCAGGTGTGTCTATCTCTAATCGTCCCCATGCCAATGGTGTTACAACGCTCACAATTACGGTTCGTGATGGCTCATTGAACTCAACCGCCCAAGTGATGGTGACCGTCACAGAAGTTAATGACCCACCAATCCTAAACATTCCAAGTGCAACATTAACAAGAGTAGAAGATTTTGTGGGTGGCATAACGGTAGCCACAGCAAGCGATGTGGATGGCAACCCGCTGACATTTAGTGTGGATCAATCGACCACAGGGGTTATCAGAGTGACCGTCTCAACCTCAGATGTTCGTATATCAAGCCGCGGGGATGCGAATGGTATCACAACGCTTTCTATCAGCGTCAATGATGGTACAGTGAGTTCAACCGCCCAAGTGGTGGTGACCGTGACAGAAGTTAATGACCCACCAATCCTAAACATTCCGAATGCAACATTAACAAGAGTAGAAGATTTTGTGGGTGGTATAACGGTAGCCACAGCAAGCGATGTGGATGGCAACCCGCTGACATTTAGTGTG
The DNA here is from genome assembly GCA_965277775.1 of Gammaproteobacteria bacterium. Taxonomy (GTDB): domain Bacteria; phylum Pseudomonadota; class Gammaproteobacteria; order CAKMZV01; family CAKMZV01. The sequence goes on from OZ255843.1 coordinate 1,332,863, forward strand.
GATCAATCGACTACAGGGGTTATCAGAGTGACCGTCTCAACCTCAGATGTTCGTATATCAAGCCGCGGTGATGCGAATGGCATCACAACGCTTTCTATCAGCGTCAGTGATGGTCGTATAGTGAGTTCAACCGAACAAGTAGTAGTCACTGTCACAGCTGTCAATGATCCACCAGTCCTAACCGTCACGACCAATGTATTGACTTTGCTTGAAGATTTTGGAGCGGTTTTGATTGGAACAAACAGAAGTGATGTGGATAGTAATACCTTGACATTAACCGTGGCTGAATCCACCACTGGGGTGATCACAGTGCAGACATCGACCTCAGGAATCTCTGTATCCAGCATAGACGATAGGAGTGGCAGAACGACTTTAACCATCACTCTCAGTGATAGCGAACTAAGTTCAACCACTCAAGTTGTGGTGGACGTCACAGCTGTCAATGACACACCCACCTTAACTATTTCTACCACAGCATTGACATTAAATGAAGATTTTGGATCAGTATTGATCGCAACAACCAGAAGTGATGTGGATAGTACTACCTTGACGTTAACCGTAGCTGAATCGGCTACTGGGGTGGTCACAGTGCGGACATCGACCTCAGGAATCTCTGTATCCAGCATAGAGAATAAGAATGGCAGAACGACTTTAACCATCACGCTCAGTGATAACGAATTAATTTCAACCACTCAAATTGTGGTGACTGTTACACCCATTAATGACCCCCCCACCTTGGCCATCCCATCTGCGACTTTAACCGTAGCAGAAGATTTTGTGGGTGTCATAACGGTTGCCACAGCAAGCGATGTGGATGGTGATACCCTAACTTTAACTGTGGCTGAATCCAGCACGGGTATAGTCACGGTCACAACCTCAGCCTCAGGTGTACAAATAGTTAGCCTACGCGAAGTCAGTGGTCAAACAACGCTCATGATTACAGTCAGTGATAGCACACTGAGTTCAACGACCCAAGTGGTGGTCACTATCACACCCGTCAATGACCCACCAATCCTAAACATTCCAAGTGCAACATTAACAAGACAGGAAGATTTTGTGGGTGTCATAACGGTTGCCACAGCAAGCGATGTGGATGGTGATACCCTAACTTTAACTGTGGCTGAATCCAGCACGGGTATAGTCACGGTCACAACCTCAGCCTCAGGTGTACAAATAGAAAGCCTACGCAATGTCAGTGGTCAAACAACGCTCATGATTACAGTCAGTGATAGCACACTGAGTTCAACGACCCAAGTGGTGGTCACTATCACACCCGTCAATGACCCACCAATCCTAAACATTCCAAGTGCAACATTAACAAGACAGGAAGATTTTGTGGGTGTCATAACGGTTGCCACAGCAAGCGATGTGGATGGTGATACCCTGACTTTAACTGTGGCTGAATCCAGCACGGGTATAGTCACGGTCACAACCTCAGCCTCAGGTGTACAAATAGAAGGCCTACGCGATATCAGTGGTCAAACAACGCTCATGATTACAGTCAGTGATAGCACACTGAGTTCAACGACCCAAGTGGTGGTCACTATCACACCCGTCAATGACCCACCAATCCTAAACATTCCAAGTGCAACATTAACAAGACAGGAAGATTTTGTGGGTGTCATAACGGTTGCCACAGCAAGCGATGTGGATGGTGATACCCTGACTATTACTGTGGCTGAATCCAGCACGGGTATAGTCACGGTCACAACCTCAGCCTCAGGTGTACAAATAGTTAGCCTACGCGAAGTCAGTGGTCAAACAACGCTCATGATTACAGTCAGTGATAGCACACTGAGTTCAACGACCCAAGTGGTGGTCACAGTGAATGCGGTTAATGACCCACCAATCCTAAACATTCCAAGTGCAACATTAACAAGACAGGAAGATTTTGTGGGTGTCATAATGGTTGCCACAGCAAGCGATGTGGATGGTGATACCCTGACTATTACTGTGGCTGAATCCAGCACGGGTATAGTCACGGTCACAACCTCAGCCTCAGGTGTACAAATAGTTAGCCTACGCGAAGTCAGTGGTCAGACAACGCTCATGATTACAGTCAGTGATAGCACACTGAGTTCAACGACCCAAGTGGTGGTCACTATCACACCCGTCAATGACCCACCAATCCTAAACATTCCAAGTGCAACATTAACAAGACAGGAAGATTTTGTGGGTGTCATAACGGTTGCCACAGCAAGCGATGTGGATGGTGATACCCTAACTTTAACTGTGGCTGAATCCAGCACGGGTATAGTCACGGTCACAACCTCAGCCTCAGGTGTACAAATAGAAAGCCTACGCAATGTCAGTGGTCAAACAACGCTCATGATTACAGTCAGTGATAGCACACTGAGTTCAACGACCCAAGTGGTGGTCACTATCACACCCGTCAATGACCCACCAATCCTAAACATTCCAAGTGCAACATTAACAAGACAGGAAGATTTTGTGGGTGTCATAACGGTTGCCACAGCAAGCGATGTGGATGGTGATACCCTGACTTTAACTGTGGCTGAATCCAGCACGGGTATAGTCACGGTCACAACCTCAGCCTCAGGTGTACAAATAGAAGGCCTACGCGATATCAGTGGTCAAACAACGCTCATGATTACAGTCAGTGATAGCACACTGAGTTCAACGACCCAAGTAGTGGTCGACGTCACACCCGTCAATGACCCACCAGTCTTAACTGTTTCAACCAACGCATTGACTTTGCTTGAAGATTTTGGAACGATTTTGATCGCAACAACCAGAACAGATATTGATAGCAACACCTTGACATTAACCGTGGCTGAATCCGCTACTGGGGTGGTCACAGTGCTGACATCGATCTCAGGAATCTCTGTATCCAGCATAGACGATAGGAGTGGCAGAACGACTTTAACCATTAGCCTCAGTGATGGCAGACTAAGTACAGCCACTCAAGTGGTGGTCGACGTCACACGCGTTAATGACCCGCCAGTCTTAACTGTTTCAACCAACGCATTGACTTTGCTTGAAGATTTTGCAACGGTTTTGATCGCAACAACCAGAACGGATATTGATAGCAATACCTTGACTTTAACCGTGTCTGAATCCACTACTGGGGTGGTCAGTGTCACAGCCACAGACGTAGGCGTTCGAGTTGCAAACATTGCCAATGCCAATGGGCGAACGACCTTAACCAGCACCCTTAGTGATGGCAGACTAAGTACAACTACTCAAGTGGTGGTCACTGTCACACCCGTCAATGACCCACCAGTCTTAACTGTTTCAACCAACGCATTGACTTTAAATGAAGACTTTGGAGCAAAATTGATCGCAACAACCAGAACGGATATTGATAGCAATACCTTGACATTAACCGTGTCTGAATCCGCTACTGGGGTGGTCACAGTTCTGACATCGACCTCAGGAATCTCTGTATCCAGCATAGACGATAGGAGTGGCAGAACGACTTTAACCATCACCCTTAGTGATGGCAGACTAAGTACAGCCACTCAAGTGGTGGTCGACGTCACACCCGTTAATGACCCACCAGTCTTAACTGTTTCAACCAACGCATTGACTTTGCTTGAAGATTTTGGAACGATTTTGATCGCAACAACCAGAACGGATATTGATAGCACTACCTTGACTTTGACCGTGTCTGAATACACTACTGGGGTGGTCACAGTCACAACCACAGACGTAGGTATCCGAGTTGCAAACATTGCCAATGCCAATGGTCAGACTACCTTAACCATTACGGTGGGTGATGGCAAAGCCAGTGTTTCTACCCAAGTGATGGTCACAGTGAATGCAGTTAATGACCCACCGACTTTAACCGTCTCAAGCAACAGCATCTCAACTTTGGGTGGTTTTTCACCCATCACCATTAACACCACAGCGAGTGATATAGAAGATGACAATACATCTTTCACCGTGATGGATTCCAGCACAGGGGTGGTCAGAGTCATCACATCAACGAATGCCATTGTCTTGAATACGATTCCTAATGCTTCGGGTCAAACCACCTTAACCGTTAGAGTGGTTGACAGCTCGGGAACAACAGTGACTCAATCCATCACACTCAGTGTAATCATTATCCCCAGTGTCGCCCCTGCGTTGATGGTTTCTACTAATCTCATCAGTGTAATAGAAGACTTTAAGACATCGGTCATCATCCAAACCACAGCCACAGATGTTGACGGTGATACCATAACCGTCTCAGTAAGTGCATCCGAGCCTATTGTGAATGCTGCTATATCAATGCCAGTCAATGGTCAGAGTACAATCACCAACAGTATCGCCTTGACTGCGATTAGCGATGCCAATGGCACAACGACCTTAACTGTGTTAGCAACCGATTCGGGTGGACAATCTCATTCTACTGAGATCGTTGTTGTGGTAACGTCTGTTGAAGATACACCGACCTTAACCATTCCAACTGCGACGCAAAGGATGGCAGAGGATTTTGCTGGTGTCATAACCGTTGCCACAGCAAGTGATGGTGATGATGATCCGCTCCTGATAAGTGTGGTTGAAAGCACCACGGGCATAGTCACGGTCACAACCTCAGCCTCAGGGGTGTCTGTGTCGAGCATACTCAATGCGAATGGGCAAACTACTTTAACGATAGCCGTCAATGATGGCAAAAAAGATACAACGGCGCAAGTGGTGGTCGACGTCACACCGGTTAATGACCCACCGACCTTAACGGTAACTTCAAACGCTGTCACTGTCGGTTCAGACCCTGTTGTTCTGACTGTTTCCGCTTTCGATTTGGAGGATAGCACCTTATCCTTCAGCGTTTCAACGGGTCATGTTAACACAGCCATTACCACCACGAGTTTGACCATAACGCGATTAGATTTCAGCCTGAATGCGCCGCAAATAATGCTGACACTCAGAGCAACCGATACAGGTAGGTTATCGACTTTTACCAGCATTGTTGTCAGTCCTGCCCCATTGTTAGTTGTGACCACAGGTGGCATCAAGACCCTTGATTTTGCTTGGAGTGCGATCACTTCTGCGACGCATTATCAATTGCAAAGCAATCCCGATGGCACTTCGGGTTTTACGGACTTCAGTACCACGGGCATTGTTGTCAGTCCCAATAGCACCAATATCAGACAGACCACAGCGCAAGCTTTGGTTGCTTTACACCGGTACATTCCAAATGTGCGTAATCCACAATATTCGGTGGGAACTTGTAATACAGCATCATCTTGTGGTCCTTCATTCCGTCATAACACGGTCTCCTTGACCAATGCGCAGCTAAACAGCCTGATTGGTCGTTTGCAAGCGAGTAACGCTGAAGGAGGTGATTTCTTTGGCGCACCAGTGAGTTTAAGCGGCGATGGCAATACCCTTGCGGTGGGCGCTTGGGCTGAGGATGGCTCATCGACTGGTGTTAATGGGGCGCAGGATGATAATGCTTATTATCTTTCAGGCGCGGTGTATGTATTCCGTCGCATTGGTGGTGCGTGGTCCCAACAAGCATACATTAAAGCCTCAAATACAGGGGTGCTTGATTACTTTGGCTTTCCTGTGAGTCTAAGCTCGGATGGCAACACCCTTGCGGTTGGGGCTTTTGGTGAGGATGGCTCATCGACTGGTGTTAATGGGGCGCAGAATGATAGTGCTGCTGCTAATTCAGGGGTGGTGTATGTATTCCGTCGCATTGGAGGTGCGTGGTCACAACAAGCCTATATCAAAGCCTCAAATACGGGGGTGGCCGATGAATTTGGCAATTCTGTGAGTTTAAGTGCAGATGGCAATACCCTTGCGGTCGGGGCAAGAAACGAGGATAGCTCATCGACTGGCGTTAATGGGGTGCAGAATAATAATTCTGCTACTAATTCAGGGGCAGTGTATCTATTCCGTTTCAATACGACTTCCAGCATCTGGTTTCAACGAGCATACATCAAAGCATCAAATACAGGGGCGTTTGATCGATTTGGCTGGTCTGTGAGTTTAAGTGCAGATGGCAATACCCTTGCGGTGGGAGCGTATTGGGAAGGTAGCTCATCGACTGGCGTTAATGGGGCGCAGGATGATAATTCTACTGATACAGGGGCGGTGTATCTATTCCGTTTCAATACAACTTCCAGCATCTGGTCACAACAAGCCTATATCAAAGCCTCAAATACGGGGGTGGCCGATGAATTTGGCAATTCTGTGAGTTTAAATGCAGATGGCAATGCCCTTGCGGTCGGGGCAAGAAACGAGGAAAGCTCATCGACTGGCGTTAATGGGGCGCAGAATAATAATACTGCTTCTGCTTCAGGGGCGGTATATCTATTCCGCTTCAGCACTGGATCCAGCACCTGGGCTCAACAAGCGTACATTAAAGCCTCAAATACAGGGGCGAACGATAGTTTTGGTAATTCTGTGAGTTTAAGTGCAGATGGCAATACTCTTGCGGTGGGCGCTACTGGTGAGGATGGTTCAGCCACAGGCGTTGGAAGCGTAGATGATAATAGCACAGATAATGCGGGCGCAACCTATGTGTTTGAATTTGTTAATGGTGCTTGGGCTCAACAAGCCTATATCAAAGCCACTGACCCTTCTTTCAATGCTTCTTTTGGATTCTCAGTGAGCTTAAGCAGTAATGGGAATACTCTTGCTGTAGGTGCAAGTGGTGTAAGCGACCTTGCAGGCGCAGTTTACCTGTACTAAATATTCAACACAACTGCCCTCGTCTTAAATTATTCGTCTCAGCACCGTCCTTGCACAAGGCGGTGCTGAGCCAAGTAATTAGTGTCTTGTTAATCAGCGCCATTATTCACAATCGAACAATTAGAATCATTAGTGGATGAAGTGCTTGACCCCCCAAACAGGCCTGCAATAAAGCCGCCATCAAAGCATAATATCTTTTGCAGTGATAAAGCGTTGTTTCGTTAAGATTGAATCCATAGAACATCAACTTATAGCTTATAACAGTGTGTCGTATTTGATAGAACTTCCATAGAATGCTATTAGATTGATGTCAAATTCAACAAGTCTATGTATAAAACTACCTAAGTATGGTGGCTTATTTACATTTTGTGCTTTAGGCAATTGCTTTCACACTGTGCAGCGAATTTAAATGATGATGACCTATGTGGTGACACTCATTGAGTGGTAACAGCTTGCCACAAGGTGGCAGAAACAACGGCTTGGCTTTCATGAATTCTGTTTGCCGTATGCAAGGCTTCTGCAGGTGCAGCAATCATCCACATATTTAAACTTTCTATCAAAACCTTTGGGGTGGCTAATGCGTTAGATTGTGTCCAAAGAAGGATGCGGTTGGTGTCCCATTGTAGTTTGAAAATAACAATGACTCCGCTTAGAAATGCTTGGAAGGCGGGACTCGTCACATTTTTTGTAAAGCCAAAGGTTTTTGACGCGTTCAAATTTGGGCATTGTTGACGCAGAGAATCAACCGATGTTTGTTCAGGGATGCTATGCGCTGTGAAGCCATGTTTTGTCAGAGGCTGTTGATCGTAAGCAAAATTAATGATTTGGGCTAATGTAGATGTTTACCTTGGTTTGTCCATCGTAATAATATTGTTGAGCGATTGCAGGCTTGATCAAAAAGGCAAGCCCAAACAGGCAAATCCTAAGAATGAAATAAAGCGTTTGTATATTCATATCTGTTTTTATGTAATGTTATCGTCCATAAAGGTTAAGCGTCCATCCGCGAAGAGTATCTACGTCTAATCTTGCCCTGTCAGAGATATTCAGCGTCCAAGTGCCACTGGCAGGTTCCATAAAAAATGCGTTAGAGATCAGCTTCTTACGAGGAAGATTTGTGCCGCGCCTTGGCAAGGTTATTTGCAAAGTAGAATGGTTGGTTTGAGTACCAGAAGTGTGTGTAAGCATAATGGTTAAATCGCCAGGATAGGTGTGCATGACATTCACAATGACTTCAAGTTGTTCAATGTGTGTCATGGTTGAGTTTTGTATGACGATTTGACTGGTGATGCCTGCTGAACTCCTATCTGGGATACCAAGGTTGATGGTTTGAGTAGAAACCAGCGTTTACATCGACGTTGTGACATAAGGATAGTCTCCTAATATCGTAATCGCTTATGTTTCCATCTGTAATGCTTTTTTGAGCCAGCTATGTTAAAGCATTTCGCTAAATTAAACAACTTCCACTAATTTTTAAACATAATCTATTTTAAAAGTGTTCTCATACAATTTTATAAAATTTCTTATATAATTTTACCGTGCATTTTTCTAAATTCAGATTTTATAAGCTCAATTAACCATTTCAATCTAATTAACCCATTTTAATAAGTTCAGGTTAACCGTCATGTATAAATTATTCTCAATATTTTCTATCAGTTCATTGCTTCAAGGGCATGCGGTCAATCGATCTATTCTCGCTTTTATGAGTGAAATCCCTCGCACATTCAAGGCAGTGCATCGACGCGCGTTGAGCACCATAGGTACAACCTTGATGCTATCTGCATTATTGTCTGCTTGCAGCGGCGGTGGCGGCGGTAGCGACGCACCTGCGCCAGCAGCGCCAATAAGCCCAACAACCCCCACTTTTTCAGTATCAAGCAGTAACTTTAGTATTGATGAAGATTTTGTGACCCCTCAGTTAGTCGCCTCTGTATCCAATGCAACAGCAATTACGGTTGGTCAATCCAATACTGGGGTGGTCACTGTAACGACCTCAAACGCACAAGTTAATGTATCGAGTATTGCTAATGCCAATGGTCGCACCATCTTAACCATTAGGGCGACCAATGGCACGCTCATTGCCACAACTCAAGTGACTGTGACCGTGAACGCTGTCAATGATCCACCCACCTTAACGGTAACTTCAAACGCTGTCACTGTCGGTTTAGACCCTGTTGTTCTGACTGTTTCCGCTTTCGATTTGGAGGATAGCACCTTATCCTTTAGCGTTTCAACGGGTCATGTTAACACAGCCATTACCACTACGAGTTTGACCATAACGCGATTAGATTTAAGCCTGAATGCGCCGCAAATAATGCTGACACTCAGAACAATCGATACAGGTGGGTTATCGACTTTTACCAGCATTGTTGTCGTGCCTGCCCCATTGTTAGTTGTGACCACAGGTGGCATCAAGACCCTTGATTTTGCTTGGAGTGCGATCACTTCTGCGACGCATTATCAATTGCAAAGCAATCCCGATGGCCATTCAGGTTTTACGGACTTAAGTACCACGGGCATTGTTGTCAGTCCCAATAGCACCAATATCAGACAGACCACAGCGCAAGCTTTGATTGCCTTACACTGGTACATTCCAAATGTGCGTAATCCACAATATTCGGTGGAAACTTGTAATACAGCATCATCTTGTGGTCCTTCATTCCGTCATAACACGGTCTCCTTGACCAATGCGCAACTAAACAGCATGATTGGTCGTTTGCAAGCGAGTAACGCTGAAGCGGGTGATAGGTTTGGCGCATCAGTGAGTTTAAGCGGCGATGGCAATACCCTTGCGGTGGGCGCTTGGTCTGAGGCTGGCTCATCGACTGGTGTTAATGGGGCGCAGGATGATAATACTGCTACTAATTCAGGGGCGGTGTATGTATTCCGTCGCAATGGAGGTGCGTGGTCCCAACAAGCATACATTAAAGCCTCAAATACAGGGGTGCTTGATTACTTTGGCTTTCCTGTGAGTCTAAGCTCGGATGGCAACACCCTTGCGGTGGGGGCTTTTGGTGAGGCTGGCTCATCGACTGGTGTTAATGGGGCGCAGGATGATAATACTGCTACTAATTCAGGGGCGGTGTATGTATTCCGTCGCATTGGAGGTGCGTGGTCACAACAAGCATATATCAAAGCCTCAAATACAGGGACTGCAGATCAATTTGGCTTTAGTGTCAGTCTAAACGACGATGGCAATACCCTTGCGGTCGGAGCTAATGGTGAGGCTGGCTCATCGACTGGCGTTAATGGGGTGCAGAATGATAATACTGCTTCTTTTTCAGGGGCGGTGTATCTATTCCGTTTCAATACGACTTCCAGAATCTGGTTTCAACGAGCATATATCAAAGCCTCAAATACAGGGGCGTTTGATCAATTTGGCAATTTTGTGAGTTTAAGTGCAGATGGCAATACCCTTGCGGTCGGAGCAAGGTACGAGAATAGCTCATCGACTGGCGTTAATGGGGCGCAGGATGATAATACTGCTTCTAATTCAGGGTCGGTGTATCTATTCCGTTTCAATACGACTTCCAGCATCTGGTCACAACAAGCATACATCAAAGCCTCAAATACGGGGCGAGATGATTTCTTTGGCTGGTCTGTGAGTTTAAGTGCAGATGGCAATACCCTTGCGGTCGGGGCAAGAGATGAAGATAGCTCATCGACTGGCGTTAATGGGGCGCAGAATAATAACTCTACTGATACAGGGTTGGTGTATCTATTCCGCTTCAGCGCTGGTTATAGCATTTGGTCTCAACAAGCGTACATTAAAGCCTCAAATACAGGGGCGTTTGATCAATTTGGCAATTCTATGAATTTAAGTGCAGATGGCAATACTCTTGCGGTCGGAGCTAATGGTGATTCTGGTTCAGCCACAGGCGTTGGAGGCGTAGATGATAATGGCACAAATAATGCGGGCGCAACCTATGTGTTTGAATTTGCTAATGGTGCTTGGGTTCAACAAGCCTATATCAAAGCCACTGACCCTTCTGTCGATGCTTTTTTTGGAAGTTCAGTGAGCTTAAGTAGTAGTGGGAATACTCTTGCTGTAGGGGCAAGTGGTGCAGGCGCAGTTTACTTGTACTAAATATTCAGCATAAATGCCCTCGTCTTAAATTATTCGTCTCAGTACCGTCCTTGCACAAGGCAGTGCTGAGCCAAGTAATTAGTGTCTTGTTAAACACTTGCTCAGTATCAATCTGAACGGACTTGGATGACTTTCAAGTTGAATGTCTATTGAATATTAGCGCATTTACTATTTGATGTGATCGTGCCTCAATTTCTGTATGCCTGACACGTCAGCTGAGCGTTATTGTGGTGCTGATGTTGCTGTCAAGACTAAGGCTTGGATGAGTGCCGATGTGATTGAACGGTGCATTGTATCCCCGTACCAACTTATTAATCAGCGCCAGTATTCACAATCGAACAATTAGAATCATTAGTGGATGAAGTGCTTAACCCCCCCAAACAGGCCTGCAATAAAGCCGCCATCAAAGCAAAATATCTTTTGCAGTGCAGCGATAAAGCGTTGTTTCGTTAAGATTGAATCCATAGAACATCAACCTATAGCTTATAACAGTGTGTTGTATTTGATAGAACTTCCATAGAATGCTATTAGATTGATGTCAAATTCAACAAATCTATGTACAAAACCACCTAAGTATTTATTCAAATTCTGTGCTTTAGGCAATTGCTTTCACACTGTGCAGCGAATTTAAATGATGATGACCTATGTGGTATCTCATCGAATAGCAACAGCTTGCCACAAGGTGGCAGAAACAATGGCTTGGCTTTCACGAATTTTATTTGCCGTATGCAAGGCTTCTGCAGGTGTAACAATCATCCACATATTCAAACTTTCTATCAAAACCTTTGGGGTATAGGCTAATGCGTTTGATTGTGTCCAAAGAAGGATGCGATTGGTGTCCCATTGTGGTTTGAAAATAACAATGACCCCGCTTAGAAATGCTTGGAAGGCGGGACTCGTCACATTTTTTGTAAAGCCAAAGGTTTTTGACGCGTTCAAATTTAGGAATTGTTGACGCAGTGAATCAACCGATGTTTGTTCAGGTATGCTATGCGCTGTGAAGCCATGGCTTGAGAGAATAAATCGATTGCCGAGGCATGTTTTGTCAGAGGCTGTTGATCGTAATCAAAATTGATGATCTGAGTTGCACTATTGTAAATATTGATCTTGGTTTGTCCATCGTAATAATATTGTTGAGCGATTGCGGGCTTGATCAAAAAAGCAAGTCCAAACAGGCAAATCCTAAGAATGAAATAAAGCGTTTGTATATTCATGTCAGTTATCGTCCATAAAGGTTAAGCGTCCATCCGCGGATAGTCCCTACGTCTAATCTTGCCCTGTCAGAGATATTCAGCGTTCAAGTGCCACTGGCAGGTTCCATAAAAAATGCGTTAGAGATCAGCTTCTTACGAGGAAGATTTGTGCCGCGCCTTGGCAAGGTTATTTGCAAAGTAGAATGGGTGGTTTGAGTACCAGAGGTGTGTGAAAGCACAATGGTTAAATCGCCAGGATAGGTGTGCATGACATTCACAATGACTTCAAGTTGTTCAATGTGTGTCATGGTTGAGTTTTGTATGACGATTTGACTGGTGATGCCTGCTGAACTCCTATCTGGGATACCAAGGTTGATGGTTTGAGTAGAAACCAGCGTTTGCATGGGCGTTGTGACATAAGGATAGTCTCCTATATCGTAATCGCTTATGTTTCCATCTGTTATGCTTTTTGAGCCATTTATGTTAAAGCATTTCGCTAAATTAAACAACTTCCACTAATTTTTAAACATAATCTATTTTAAAAGTGTTCTCATGCAATTTTATAAAATTTCTTATATAATTCACCGTGCATTTTTCTAAATTCAGATTTTATAAGCTCAATTAACCATTTCAATCTAATTAACCCATTTTAATAAGTTCAGGTTAACCGTCATGTATAAATTATTCTCAATATTTTCTATCAGTTCATTGCTTCAAGGGCATGCGATCAATCGATCTATTCTCGCTTTTATGAGTGAAATCCCTCGCACATTCAAGGTAGTGAATCGACGCGCGTTGAGCACCATAGGTACAACCTTGATACTATCTGCATTATTGTCTGCTTGCGGTGGGGGCGGTGGTGGCGGTAGCGACGCACCTGCGCCAACATCAACAGCGCCCATTTTTTCAGTATTAAGCAGTAACTTTAGTGTTGATGAAGATTTTGCGACACCTCAGATAGTCGCCCTTGTAGCCAATGCAACAGCAATTACGGTTAGTCAATCCAATACTGGGGTGGTCACTGTAACGACCTCAAACTCACGATTTATTGTATCGAGTATTGCTAATGCCAATGGTCGCACCATCTTAACCATTAGGGCGACCAATGGCGCTTTCAGTGCCACAACTCAAGTGACTGTGACCGTGAACGCTGTCAATGATCCACCAACCTTAGCCGTTTCAAGCAGCAACATTTCAACTGTGGGTGGTTTTTCGCCGATTGCCATTAACACCACAGCAAGCGATATTGAAGATGGCGCTTTAGCCTTCACCGTGTCTGAGTCCACCACAGGGGTGGTCAGAGTGACCACTTCAGCTAACGCCATAACCTTGAATGCGCTTTCTAATGCTTCAGGTCAAACCACTTTAACCATCACAGCGGTTGACAGTTCTGGTAGCACAGTGACTCAAACAATCGCTGTTGATGTCACCATAACGACCAGTACATCTATCCCAGCCTTGTCTGTTTCATCTAACATTATTAATGTACAAGAAGATTTTACGACTTCGGTGGTCATTAGAACCACTGCCACAGATGCTGACGGCGATGCCATAACCCTATCTGTAAGTACATCCTCGCGTTTAGTTGATGTGGCTATATCCACACCAAACAACAGTACCAACACCATAACCAATAGCATCACCTTATCGGCGGTTGCAAATGCCAACGGTACAGCGACTTTGACCGTCCGTGCAACCGATGCTGGTGGGCAATCGACTGAAGTGAATATTGTGGTTGTGGTCGCGGCGGTCAATGACGCGCCGACCCTCATAATCCCAACCCTTGATTTAGTCTTGGCTGAGGATTTTGTGGGCACCAGAACCTTTATTTCAGCGGTTGATTTGGACAGTAATAATATTTTGACTATTACTGTGGTGGAGTCCACCACTGGTGTAGTCACAGTGACGACCTCTGATTCAAGCGTTCAAGTCGCAAGCATAGCCGACATAAATGGCAAAACCACCTTATCCATTACCATCAGTGATGGCATATTAAGTTCAACCGCTCAATTGGTGGTCACTGTGACTGCGGTTAATGATGCGCCAAGCCTAAACATCTCAACTACCAATGTCGTTGTGGACGAGGATTTTGCAAATGCGGTTGCGATTGCCACAGCCACAGATGTGGAAAACAACACCCTGACAATAAGTGTAGCTGAATCCACCACTGATGTGGTCACAGTAACGACTTCAGCTTCCAGTGTTTCTGTATCAAGCATCCTTAATGCCAATGGTCAAACCACCTTGACCATTACGGTTAATGATGGCACAAGCGATACGACCGCCCAAGTAGTGGTCATTGTCACAGCTGTCAATGACACGCCGACCTTAACGATCCCCAATGCCAATTTGGTCTTAGCCGAGGATTTTTCAGGGAACAGTACGATTGCCACAGCCGTTGACATTGATGGCGACCCGCTGACATTTAGCGTGGTTGAATCGACTACAGGAGTGGTCACAGTGAGCACTTCAGCTTCAGGTGTGTCTATCTCTAATCGTCCCCATGCCAATGGTGTTACAACGCTCACAATTACGGTTCGTGATGGCTCATTGAGTTCAACCGCCCAAGTAGTAGTCATTGTCACAGCTGCCAATGACACGCCGACCTTAACGATCCCCAATGCCAGTTTGGTCTTAGCCGAGGATTTTTCAGGGAACAGTACGATTGCCACAGCCGTTGACATCAATGGCGACCCGCTGACATTTAGCGTGGTTGAATCGACTACAGGAGTGGTCACAGTGAGCACTTCAGCTTCAGGTGTGTCTATCTCTAATCGTCCCCATGCCAATGGTGTTACAACGCTCATAATTACGGTTCGTGATGGCTCATTGAGCTCAACCGATCAAGTGGTGGTCGACGTCACACCCGTTAATGATACACCGACCTTAACAGTAACTTCAAAGTCACTGTCGGTTTACGCTGACCCTGTTGTTCTGACTGTTTCCGCTTTCGATGTGGAGGATAGCACCTTATCCTTCAGCGTTTCAACGGGTCAGGGTGTTGTTAACACAGCCATTACCACCAACAGGTTGACCATAACGCGATTAGATTTAAACCTGAATGCGCCGCAAATTATGCTGATACTCAGAACAACTGATACAGCTAACGTATCGGTTTCAACCGTAGTGACCGTCGCGTTACCACCTGCGTTACTTGTTACGACCAGCATCAAGACCCTTAATTTTGCTTGGAGTGCGATCTCTACTGCGACGCATTATCAATTGCAAAGCAATCCCGATGGCCATTCAGGTTTTACGGACTTAAGTACCACGGACATTGTTGTCAGTCCCAATAGCACCAATATTAGACAGACTACAGCGCAAGCTTTGGTTGCCTTACACCGGCACATTCCAAATGTGCGTAATCCACAATATTCGGTGGGAACTTGTAATACAGCATCATCTTGTGGTCCTTCATTCCGTCATAACACGGTCTCCTTGACCAATGCGCAGCTAAACAGCATGATTGGTCGTTTGCAAGCGAGTAACGCTCAAATAGGTGATAGTTTTGGCTCATCATTGAGTTTAAGCGGCGATGGCAATACCCTTGCGGTCGGGGCAGCTAATGAAGATAGCTCATCGACTGGCGTTAATGGGGCGCAGAACAATAATTCTACTGATACAGGCGCGGTGTATGTATTCCGTCGCATTGGTGGTGCGTGGTCCCAACAAGCATACATTAAAGCCTCAAATACAGGGGTGCTTGATTACTTTGGCTTTTCTGTGAGTCTCAGCACGGATGGCAATACCCTTGCGGTGGGCGCTTGGGATGAGGATGGCTCATCGACTGGCGTTAATGGGGCGCAAGATGATAGTACTGTTTTTGGTTCAGGCGCGGTGTATGTATTCCGTCGCATTGGAGGTGCGTGGTCTCAACAAGCATATATCAAAGCCTCAAATACGGGGAGGTTCGATGCATTTGGCTGGTCTGTGAGTTTAAGTGCAGATGGCAATACCCTTGCGGTCGGGGCGTATTGGGAAGGTAGCTCATCGACTGGCGTTAATGGGGCGCAAAATGATAATAATGCTTTTAATGCAGGGGCGGTGTATGTATTCCGTTTCAGCACAGGTTCTAGCACCTGGTCTCAACAAGCATACATCAAAGCCTCAAATACAGGGTCGTTTGATCGATTTGGCTTGTCTGTGAGTTTGAGTGCAGATGGCAATACCCTTGCGGTCGGGGCGTTTTGGGAAGGTAGCTCATCGACAGGCGTTAATGGGGCACAAGATGATAATAATGCTGGTGAATCAGGC
The DNA here is from genome assembly GCA_965277775.1 of Gammaproteobacteria bacterium. GTDB lineage: Bacteria > Pseudomonadota > Gammaproteobacteria > CAKMZV01 > CAKMZV01. Next base: position 1,349,039 of record OZ255843.1, read on the forward strand.
GCGGTGTATGTATTCCGTTTCAGCACTGGTTCTAGCATTTGGTCTCAACAAGCATACATCAAAGCCTCAAATACAGGGGTAAGTGATTTCTTTGGCTTGCCTGTGAGTCTAAGCTCGGATGGTAATACCCTTGCGGTCGGAGCTACTATGGAGGATGGTGCATCAACTGGCGTTAATGGGGCGCAGAATAATAACTCTACTAATACAGGCGCGGTGTATCTATTCCGCTTCAGCACTGGATCCAATACCTGGGCTCAACAAGCGTATATCAAAGCCTCAAATACGGGGCGAAATGATGAATTTGGCGAGTTTGTGAGTTTAAGTGCAGATGGCAATACCCTTGCGGTGAGCGCTTTGTCTGAGGATGGTTCAGCCACAGGTGTTGGAGGCGTAGATGATAATAGCACAGATGATGCGGGCGCAGTCTATGTGTTTGAATTTAGCAACGGCACTTGGGCTCAACGAGCGTATATTAAATCATCAAATACACAGGCAAATGATGAATTTGGCACTTCACTGAGTCTTAGCAATGATGGGCATGTGCTTGCCGTTGGTGCACAAAATGGAAACGGCTCTAGAGGCGCCGTATATTTGTATTAAATGTTACCGGCCCATTTTAATCAAATTCAGATTTTGCGCAGGCAGGTCCTTGTCAAGCGCGCTTAATCATTTGCAGAATAAGCATATAGGGTGAATCTTTCTGTGCGCTTGTTTGAACGGGCATTTCGAGCACTTACAATCTAAGTACCCACATCTTAATCTTATCATTAGAGCAACAAATCTCAAAGATGTGTATATATTCAGCCACATGACTCTTAGCCAACTGTTTCTATCGCTGATGACCCAGTCTCAAGTGATGATTAAAAACATAAATCAATATCATATGATCTGAAAAAAACAGATGGGGGCGTTCAAATTACTGCCCGAATTTTTGTGAATGATAATTGCATAGAGAAATGCAGATAAAGTCTAAGGATGTCAAATTCAAGAAGTCTATGTACAAAACCACCTAAATATGGGGACTTATTCAAATTCTATGCTTTAGGCAATTGCTTTCACACTGTGCAGCGAATTTAAATGATGATGACCTATGTGGTGACACTCATCGAGTGGTAACAGCTTGCCACAAGCCTGGCGTAGCAGAAATAACCGTCTTAGCCATCCTCGCAAACTGAGTATGACTTAGAGCTCTGTGATCTTTTTTATTCATGATTCTATAGGTTACTGCTATAAGATAATGACTTAACGTAGTCTTCCATGAATTGCCAGTCGGACTCGCCCCCTCTGGAGCAAGTAATTTTATTTTTGTTTTTTTTCAGTCTATCCTGAGAAAATTTTCTCCCAGACCCATACTTAAATTGCTCTAATTTATTAAAGTTTGTATAAACAATGCGGTGCATAGATTCATGTTAAACTTAGGCTCTAATTTTTCAACATGGTCTGATGCTGAAAAGCTTAAAGATTGATAAAAACAGACACCAACCGTTGCACTATCCACAGTCAAAACATGACCGCTTTCTTTATGGTCGGTATAAAAACCTTGTAAGCCATTATTCTTAGCGGATGTTGTGACATAAGGATAGTTTACTATATCGTAATCGCTTATGTTTCCATCTGTAATGATTTTTGCGCCAGTTATGTTAAAGCATTTCGCTAAATTAAACAGCTTCCACTAACTTTTAAGCATAATGCAAAATTATAAAATTTCTTATATAATTTGCCGTGCATTTTTCTAAATTCAGGTTTTATAAGCTCAACTAGATTTTAATAAGTTCAAGTTAACCGTCATGTATAAATTATTCTCAATATTTTCTATCAGTTCATTGCTTCAAGGGCATGCGTTCAGCCAATCTATTCTCGCTTTTATGAGTGGAATCCCTCGCACATTCAAGGCAGTGAATCGACGCGCGTTGAGCACCATAGGCACAACCTTGATGCTATCTGCATTATTGTCTGCTTGTAGCGGCGGCGGTGGTGGCGGTAGCGACGCACCTGCGCCAGCAGCGCCAACAACCCCCACTTTTTCAGTATCGAGCAGTAACTTTAGTATTGATGAAGATTTTGCGACCCCTCAGTTAGTCGCCTCTGTATCCAATGCAACAGCAATTACGGTTAGTCAATCCAATACTGGGGTGGTCACTGTAACGACCTCAAACGCACAAGTTAATGTATTGAGTATGCCTAATGCCAATGGGCGCACCATCCTAACCATTAGGGCGACCAATGGCACGCTCATTGCCACAACTCAAGTGACTGTGACCGTGAACGCTGTCAATGATCCACCAACCTTAGCCGTCTCAAGCAACAACATTTCAACTGTGGGTGGTTTTTCGCCGATTACCATTAACACCACAGCAAGCGATATTGAAGATGGCGCTTTAGCCTTCACCGTGTCTGAGTCCACCCCAGGGGTGGTCAGAGTGGGCACACCTGGGGATGCCATTATTCTGAGTAACATTCCTAATGCTTCAGGTCAAACCACTTTAACCGTCACAGCGGTTGACAGTTCTGGTAGCACAGTGACTCAAACAATCGCTGTTAATGTCACCATAACGACCAGTACATCTATTCCAGCCTTGTTTGTTTCATCTACGCTTGTCAACGAACAAGAAGACTTTGGGGCTGCGGTAGTCATTAGAACCACTGCCACAGATGCTGACGGCGATGCCATAACGTTTTCAGTGAGCCCATTAAGGGGTATTGTGAATGCGGATATATCCACATCAGTCATCAGCACTAATACCATCGTCAACACCATTACCTTGTCAGCGGTTGCCAATACCAATGGCACAGCGACCTTAACCGTCCGTGCAACCGATGCTGGTGGGCAATCGACTGAAGTGAATATTGTGGTTGTGGTCGTGTCCGTCAATGATACGCCAACCTTAACGATCCCCAATGCCAATCTGGTCGTAGCCGAGGATTTTTCAGGGGATAGTACGATTGCCACAGCCATTGACATCGATGGCGACACGCTGACATTTAGCGTGGTTGAATCGACTACAGGGGTGGTCACAGTGAGCACTTCAGCCTCAGGTGTGTCTATCTCTAATCGTCCCCATGCCAATGGTGTTACAACGCTCACAATTACGGTTCGTGATGGCTCATTGAGCTCAACCGCCCAAGTGATGGTGACCGTGACAGAAGTTAATGACCCACCAATCCTAAACATTCCAAGTGCAACATTAACAAGAGTAGAAGATTTTGTGGGTGGTATAACGGTAGCCACAGCAAGCGATGTGGATGGCAACCCGCTGACATTTAGTGTGGATCAATCGACCACAGGGGTTATCAGAGTGACCACCTTAACCTCAGATGTTCGTATATCAAGCCGCGGGGATGCGAATGGTATCACAACGCTTTCTATCAGCGTCAATGATGGTACAGTGAGTTCAACCGCCCAAGTGGTGGTGACCGTGACAGAAGTTAATGACCCACCAGTCTTAACCGTTTCAACCGCTGCCTTGACCTTGCTTGAAGATTTTGCAACGCCTATTTTGATTGGAACAACCAGAACGGATATTGATAGCACTACCCTGACTTTAGCCGTGGCCCAATCAAATGCAGGGATGGTCATAGTGACAACCACAGACGCAGGTGTCCGAGTTGCAAACATTGCCAATGCCAATGGGCGAACGACCTTAACCATCACCCTTAGTGATGGCAGACTAAGTTCAACCGCTCAAGTGGTGGTCGACGTCACACCCGTTAATGACACACCCACCTTAACGGTGAGTTCAAGTGGTGCCACTGTCGGTTCAGACCCTGTTGTCCTGAATGTATCCGCTTTTGATGTTGAGGATAGCACCTTATCCTTCAGCGTTTCAGAATCCACTGTTGTTAATACAGTCATTACCACCACGAGTTTGACCATAACGCGGTTAGATTTCAGCGTAAATGCGCCGCAACTTATGCTGACACTCAGAACAACCGATACAAGTGGGTTATCAACTTTTACCATAGTTACCGTCCGTCCATCACCCAGATTTATTGTAACGACTGGCATTAAGACCTTAGATTTTGCTTGGAGTGCGATTTCTACTGCGACGCATTATCAATTGCAGAGCGAGCCTACGAATGGTTCTGGTTTTACGGACTTGAGTACCACGGGCGTTGTTGTCAGTCCCAATAGCACCAATATCAGACAGACCACAGCGCAAGCTTCGGTTGCCTTACATCGATACATCCCAAATGTTACCAATCCACAATATGGCGTAAATACTTGCGATGCAACATCTTGTGGTGTTTCGTTCGTTCATAACACGGTCTCCTTGACCAATGCGCAACTAAACAGCATGATTGGTCGTTTGCAAGCGAATAACGCTGGAGCAGCTGATGAATTTGGCTTTTCTGTGAGTTTAAGCGGTGATGGCAATACATTAGCTGTAGGTGCAACTAATGAAGATAGCTCATCGACTGGCGTTAATGGGACGCAGGATGATAATACTGCTTCTGATTCAGGTGCGGTGTATGTATTCCGTCGCATTGGTGGTGCGTGGTCACAACAAGCATATATTAAAGCCTCAAATACAGGGGCGGGTGATTCCTTTGGCTTTCGTGTGAGTCTAAGCTCGGATGGCAACACTCTTGCAGTAAGGGCGGCTAGTGAGGATGGCTCATCGGCTGGCGTTAATGGAGCGCAGGATAATACTGCTTCTGATTCAGGTGCGGTGTATGTATTCCGCTTCAGCACTAGCACCTGGTCTCAACAAGCCTATATCAAAGCCTCAAATACAGGGGCGGGTGATTCCTTTGGCAATTCTGTGAGTTTAAGTGCAGATGGCAATACCCTTGCGGTAGGTGCGACTGGTGAGGATGGCTCATCGAGTGGCGTTAATGGAGCGCAGGATGATAATACGGCTTCTAATTCAGGTGCGGTGTATGTATTCCACTTCAGCACTAGCACCTGGTCTCAACAAGCCTATATCAAAGCCTCAAATACAGGGGCGGGTGATTCCTTTGGCAATTCTGTGAGTTTAAGTGCAGATGGCAATACCCTTGCGGTAGGTGCTTTGTTAGAGTCTGGTTCAGCCACAGGCGTTGGAGGCGTAGATGATGATGGCACATCTGGTTCGGGCGCAACTTATGTTTTTGAATTTGCTAATGGTGCGTGGTCTCAACAAGCCTATATCAAAGCATCAAATGCAGATGTGTCAGATAGATTTGGTCAATCTGTGAGCTTAAGTGCTAATGGCAATACCCTTGCAGTGGGGGCAATTCTTGAAGCTAGCTCAATTACTGGTGTTAATGGGGCGCAGGATGATAATACTGCTTCTTTTGCAGGTGCGGTGTATCTATTCCGCTTCAGCACTAGCACCTGGTCTCAACAAGCCTATATCAAAGCATCAAATACAGGGTCGGGGGATTTCTTTGGCAATTTTGTGAGTTTAAGTGCAGATGGCAATACCCTTGCGGTAGGTGCTTTGTTTGAGTCTGGTCCAGCCACAGGCGTTGGAGGCGTAGAGGCTAATGGCACACCTGGTGCGGGCGCAACCTATGTTTTTGAATTTGCTAATGGTGCGTGGTCTCAACAAGCCTATATCAAAGGCACTGACGCTTCTATTGGTGCTAATTTTGGAATTTCCGTGAGCTTAAGCAGCAATGGGGATACCCTTGCTGTAGGGGCAAGAAGTGTAAGCAATTCTGCAGGCGTAGTTTACCTGTACTAAATATTCAGCACAATGCCCTTCGTCATAAATTATTCGTCTTAGCACCGTCATTACACAAGGCGGTGCTGAGCCAAGTAGAGAGCATCTTGCTAAACCCTTATTCAGTATCAATCTAAACGAACTTGGATGACTTCCAAGTTGAATAGCTATTGAACATTAAAGCATTGACTATTTTATCTAATCGTGCCTCATTTTCTATATGCTTGACACCTCAGTTGAGCGTTATTAGAAGCAGCTGTTCTGATGTTGCTGTCAAAACTAAGGCTTGGTTGAGTGCCGATATGATTGAACGGTGCATTGTATCCCCCGTACCAACTTGTTAATCAGCGCCAGTATTCACAATCGAACAATTAGAGTCATTAGTGGATGAAGTGCTTAACCTCCCCCAAACAGGCCTGCAATAAAGCCGCCATCAAAGCAAAATATCTTTTGCTTTGATAAAGCGTATTAAGATTGAATCCATAAAACATCAGCTTATAGCAGTGTGTCGTATTTGATAGAACTTCCATAGGATACGATTAGATTGATGTCAAATTCAACAAGTCTATGTATAAAACTATCTAAGTATGGCGGCTTATTTACATTTTGTGCTTTGGGTAATTGCTTTCACACTGTGCAGCGAATTTAAATGATGATGAGCTATGTGGTGACACTCATTGAGTGGTAACAGCTTGCCACAAGGTGGCAGAAATAACTTCTTGGCTTTCATGAATTCTGTTTGCCGTATGCAAGGCTTCTGCAGGTGTCGCAATCATCCACATATTTAAACTTTCTATCAAAACCTTTGGGGTGGCTAATGCGTTAGATTGTGCCCAAAGATAGATGCGATTGGCGTCCCATTGTGGTTTGAAAATAACAATGACCCCGCTTAGAAATGCTTGGAAGACGGGACTTGTCACATTTTTTGTAAAGCCAAAGGTTTTTGACGCGTTCAAATTTAGGAATTGTTGACGCAGTGAATCAACCGATGTTTGTTCAGGTATGCTATGCGCTGTAAAGCCATGGCTTGAGAGAATAAATCGATTGTCGAGGTATGTTTTGTCAGAGGCTGTTGATCGTAATCAAAATTGATGATCTGAGTTGCACTAATGTAAATATTGATCTTGGTTTGTCCATCGTAATAATACTGTTGAGCGATTGCGGGCTTGATCAAAAAGGCAAGCCCAAACAGGCAAATCCTAAGAATGAAATAAAGCGTTTGTATGTTCATGTCAGTTATCGTCCATAAAGGTTAAGCGTCCATCCGCGGATAGTCCCTACGTCTAATCTTGCCCTGTCAGAGATATTCAGCGTCCAAGTGCCACTGGCAGGTTCCATAAAAAATGCGTTAGAGATCAGTTTTTTACGAGGTAGGTTTGTACCAATCCTTGGCAAGGTTATTTGCAAAGTAGAATGGTTGGTTTGAGTACCAGAAGTGTGTGTAAGCACAATGGTCAATTCGCCAGGATGGGTGTGTACGGTATCCGCAATGACTTCAAGTTGTTCAATGCGTGTCATGGTTGAGTTTTGTATGACGATTTGACTGGTGATGCCTGCTGAACTCCTATCTGGGATACCAAGGTTGATGGTTTGAGTAGAAACCAGCGTTTGCATGGGCGTTGTGACATAAGGATAGTCTCCTAATATCGTAATCGCTTATGTTTCCATCTGTTATGCTTTTTGCGCCAGTTATGTTAAAGAGTTTGGCTAAATTAAACAACTTCCACTAATTTTTAAACATAATCTATTTTAAAAGTGTTCTCGTACAATTTTATAAAATTTCTCATATAATTTACCGTGATTTTTCTAAATTCAGATTTTATAAGCTCAATTAACCATTTCTATCTAATTAACCCATTTTAATAAGTTCAAACGTCATGTATAAATTATTCTCAATATTTTCTATCAGTTCATTGCTTCAAGGGCATGCGGTCAGCCGATCTATTCTCGTTTTTATGAGTGAAATTGCTCGCACATTCAAGGCAGTGCATCGACGCGCGTTGAGTACCATAGGTACAACCTTGATGCTATCTGCATTATTGTCTGCTTGCGGTGGTGGTGGTGGGGGTAGCGGTAGCGACGCACCTGCGCCAACACCAACGGCGCCCATTTTTTCAGTATTAAGCAGTAACTTTAGTGTTGATGAAGATTTTGCGGCACCTCAGATAGTCGCCCTTGTAGCCAATGCAACAGCAATTACGGTTAGTCAATCCAATACTGGGGTGGTCACTGTAACGATCTCAAACTCACGATTTATTGTATCGAGTATCCCTAATGCCAATGGGCGCACCATCCTAACCATTAGGGCGACCAATGGCACGCTCATTGCCACAACTCAAGTGACTGTGACCGTGAAAGCTGTCAATGATCCACCAACCTTAGTCGTCTCAAGCAACAACATTTCAACTGTGGGTGGTTTTTCGCCGATTGCCATTAACACCACAGCAAGCGATATTGAAGATGGCGCTTTAGCTTTCACCGTGTCTGAGTCCACCACAGGGGTGGTCGGAGTGACCACTTCAGCTAACGCCATAACCTTGAATGCGCTTTCTAATGCTTCAGGTCAAACCACTTTAACCATCACAGCGGTTGACAGTTCTGGTAGCACAGTGACTCAAACAATCGCTGTTGATGTCACCATAACGACCAGTACATCTATCCCAGCCTTGTCTGTTTCATCTAACATTATTAATGTACAAGAAGATTTTACGACTTCGGTGATCATCAGAACCACTGCCACAGATGCTGACGGTGATACCATAACGCTTTCAGTGAGTCCATTAAGGGGTATTGTGAATGTGGATATATCCACATCAATCATCAGCACCAATACCATCGTCAACACCATTACCTTGTCAGCGGTTGCCAATGCCCATGGCACAACGACCTTAACTGTGTTAGCAACCGATTCGGGTGGACAATCTCATTCTACTGAGACCGTTGTCGTGGTAACGTCTGCTGAAGATACACCGACCTTAACGGTAACTTCAAACGCTGTCACTGTCGGTTTAGATCCTGTTGTTCTGACTGTTTCCGCTTTCGATTTGGAGGATAGCACCTTATCCTTCAGCGTTTCAACGGGTCAGGGTGTTGTTAACACAGCCATTACCACCACGAGTTTGACCCTAACTCGATTAGGCTTGAACGTATCTCAAATAATGTTGACTCTGAGAACAACCGATACAGCTAACGTATCGGTTTCAACCGTAGTGACCGTCGCGTTATCACCTGCGTTACTTGTTACGACCAGCATCAAAACCCTTAATTTTGCTTGGAGTGCGATCACTTCTTCGACGCATTATCAATTGCAAAGCAATCCCGATGGCCATTCAGGTTTTACGGACTTAAGTACCACGGGCATTGTTGTCAGTCCCAATAGCACCAATATCAGACAGACTACAGCGCAAGCTTTGGTTGCCTTACACCGGTACATTCCAAATGTGCGTAATCCACAATATTCGGTGGGAACTTGTAATACAGCATCATCTTGTGGTCCTTCATTCCGTCATAATACGGTCTCCTTGACCAATGCGCAGCTAAACAGCCTGATTGGTCGTTTGCAAGCGAGTAACGCTGAAGGAGATGATTTCTTTGGCGAATCAGTGAGTTTAAGCGGTGATGGCAATACCCTTGCGGTCGGAGCAAGATACGAGGCTGGCTCATCGACGGGTGTTAATGGGGCGCAGGATGATAATGCTGCTTCTCGTTCAGGGGCGGTGTATGTATTCCGTCGCATTGGAGGTGCGTGGTCCCAACAAGCCTATATCAAAGCCTCAAATACGGAGAGGCTCGATGAATTTGGCTTTTCTGTGAGCCTAAGCTCGGATGGCAATACCCTTGCGGTCGGGGCAAGATTCGAGAATAGCTCATCGACTGGTGTTAATGGGGCGCAGGATGATAATACTGCTTCTCTTTCAGGGGCGGTGTATGTATTCCGTCGCATTGGTGGTGCGTGGTCTCAACAAGCCTATATCAAAGCCTTAAATACGCGGGCGTTCGGTAGCTTTGGCCGGTCTGTGAGTTTAAGTGCTAATGGCAATACCCTTGCGGTCGGAGCTACTGGTGATGCTGGCTCATCGACTGGCGTTAATGGGGCGCAGGATGATAATACTGTTTTTAATTCAGGGGCGGTGTATCTATTCCGTTTCAATACGACTTCCAGCATCTGGTCTCAACAAGCATATATCAAAGCTTCAAATACAGGGGTGTTTGATCAATTTGGCTTTTCTGTGAGCCTAAGCTCGGATGGCAATGCCCTTGCGGTCGGGGCAAGAAGCGAGGATAGCTCATTGACTGGCGTTAATGGGGCGCAGAATAATAATTCTACTGATACAGGCGCGGTGTATGTATTCCGCTTCAGCACTGGATCCAGCACCTGGGCTCAACAAGCCTATATCAAAGCCTCAAATACGGGGCTGGGCGATGAATTTGGCGGGTCTGTGAGTTTAAGTGCAGATGGCAATACCCTTGCGGTCGGGGTAAGATACGAGGATAGCTCATCGATTGGCGTTAATGGGGCGCAGAATAATAATACTGCTTCTGCTTCAGGGGCGGTGTATGTATTCCGCTTCAGCACTGGATCCAGCACCTGGGCTCAACAAGCCTATATCAAAGCATCAAATACAGAGTCGGGTGATAGCTTTGGCAAGTCTGTGAGTTTAAGTGCAGATGGCAATACTCTTGCGGTCGGAGTTCTTTATGAAAATGGTTCAGCCACAGGCGTTGGAGGCGTAGATGATAATGGCACAGATGGTGCGGGCGCAACCTATGTGTTTGAATTTGCTAATGGTGCTTGGGCTCAACAAGCCTATATCAAAGCCACTGACCCTTCTGTCGATGCTTTTTTTGGATTTTCAGTGAGCTTAAGCATTAGTGGGGATACTCTTGCTGTAGGTGCAAATGGTGTTAACAACCGTGCAGGCGCAGTTTACCTGTACTAAATATTCAACACAACGGCCCTCGTCTTAAATTATTCGTCTCAGCACCGTCCTTGCACAAGGCGGTGCTGAGCCAAGTAATTAGTGTCTTGTTAAACACTTGCTCAGTATCAATTTGAATGGACTTGGATGACTTTCAAGTTGAATGTCTATTGAATATTAGAGCATTGACTATTTGATGTGATCGTTCCTCATTTTCTGTATGCTTGACACGTCAGTTGAGCGTTATTAGAAGCAGTGGTTCTGATGTTGCTGTCAAGACTAAGGCTTGGATGAGTGCCGAAGTGATTGAACGGTGCATTGTATCCCCCCAAACAGGCCTGCAATAAAGCCGCCATCAAAGCAAAATATCTTTTGCAGTGATAAAGCGTTGTTTCGTTAAGATTGAATCCATAGAACATCAACCTATAGCTTTTAACAGTGTGTCGTATTTGATAGAACTTCCATAGAATGCTATTAGATTGATGTCAAATTCAACAAGTCTATGTACAAAACCACCTAAGTATTTATTCAAATTCGGTGCTTTAGGCAATTGCTTTCACACTGTGCAGCGAATTTAAATGATGATGACCTATGTGGTATCTCATTGAGTGGTAACAGCTTGCCACAAGGTGTCCGAAACAACGGCTTGGCTTTCATGAATTCTGTTTGCCGTATGCAAGGCTTCTGCAGGTGCAGCAATCATCCACATATTTAAACTTTCTGTTAAAACCTTAGGGGTGGCTAATGCGTTAGATTGTGTCCAAAAATAGATGCGATTGGTGTCCCATTGTGGTTTGAAAATAACAATGACTCCGCTTGGAAATGCTTGATAAGCGGGGCTCGTCACATTTTTTGTAAAGCCAAAGGTTTTTGACGCGTTCAAATTTGGGCATTGTTGACGCAGTGAATCAACCGATGTTTATTCAGGCATGCGCTGTAAAGCCATGGCTTGAGAGAATAAATCGATTGTCGAGGTATGTTTTGTCAGAGGCTGTTGATCGTAATCAAAATTGATGATCTGAGTTGCACTAATGTAAATATTGATCTTGGTTTGTCCATCGTAATAATATTGTTGAGCGATTGCAGGTGTGATCAAAAAGGCAAGCCCAAACAGGCAAATCCTAAGAATGGGATAAAGCGTTTGTATGTTCATGTCAGTTTTATGTAATGTTATCGTCCATAAAGTTTAAGCGTCCATCCGCGGATAGTCCCTACGTCTAATCTTGCCCTGTCAGAGATATTCAGCGTTCAAGTGCCACTGGCAGGTTCCATAAAAAATGCGTTAGAGATCAGCTTCTTACGAGGAAGATTTGTGCCGCGCCTTGGCAAAGTTATTTGCAAAGTAGAATGGTTGGTTTGAGTACCAGAAGTGTGTGTAAGCACAATGGTTAAATCGCCAGGATGGGTGTGCATGACATTCACAATGACTTCAAGTTGTTCAATGTGTGTCATGGTTGAGTTTTGTATGACGGCTTGACTGGTGATGCCTGCTGAACTCCTATCTGGGATACCAAGGTTGATGGTTTGAGTAGAAATCAGCGTTTACATCGGCGTTATGACAGAAGGATAGTCTACTATATCGTAATCGCTTATGTTTCCATCTGTTATGCTTTTTGAGCCAGTTATGTTAAAGCATTTCGCTAAATTAAACAACGTCCACTAATTTTTAAACATAATCTATTTTAAAAGTGTTCTCATACAATTTTATAAAATTTCTTATATAATTCACCGTGTATTTTTCTAAATTCAGATTTTATAAGCTTAGCTAACCATTTTAATAAGTTCAAGCGTCATGTATAAATTATTCTCAATATTTTCTATCAGTTCATTGCTTCAAGGGCATGCGGTCAATCGATCTATTCTCGCTTTTATGAGTGTGATCACTCGCACATTCAAGGCAGTGAATCGACGCGCGTTGAGCACCATAGGTACAACCTTGATGCTATCTGCATTATTGTCTGCTTGCGGTGGTGGTGGCAGCGGTAGCGACGCACCTGCGCCAACATCAACAGCGCCCATTTTTTCAGTATTAAGCAGTAACTTTAGTGTTGATGAAGATTTTGCGACCCCTCAGATAGTCGCCCTTGTAGCCAATGCAACAGCAATTACGGTTAGTCAATCCAATACTGGTGTGGTCACTGTAACGACCTCAAACTCACGATTTATTGTATCGAGTATTGCTAATGCCAATGGTCGCACCATCTTAACCATTAGGGCGACCAATGGCGCTTTCAGTGCCACAACTCAAGTGACTGTGACCGTGAACGCTGTCAATGATCCACCAACCTTAGCCGTCTCAAGCAACAGCATTTCAACTGTGGGTAGTTTTTCGCCGATTACCATTAACACCACAGCAAGCGATATTGAAGATGGCGCTTTAGCCTTCACCGTGTCTGAGTCCACCCCAGGGGTGGTCAGAGTGACCACTTCGGCTAACGCCATAACCTTGAATGCGATTTCTAATGCTTCAGGTCAAACCACTTTAACCATCACAGCGGTTGACAGTTCTGGTAGCACAGTGACTCAAACAATCGCTGTTGATGTCACCATAACGACCAGTACATCTATCCCAGCCTTGTCTGTTTCATCTAACATTATTAATGTACAAGAAGATTTTACGACTTCGGTGATCATAAGAACCACTGCCACAGATGCTGACGGTGATACCATAACGCTTTCAGTGAGCCCATTAAGGGGTATTGTGAATGCGGATATATCCACATCAGTCATCAGCACCAATACCATCGTCAACACCATTACCTTGTCAGCGGTTGCCAATGCCCATGGCACAGCGACCTTAACCGTCCGTGCAACCGATGCCGGTGGGCAATCGACTGAAGTGAATATTGTGGTGGTGGTCGCGTCCGTAGTTACCGTCCTTCCAACACCCTTGTTTATTGTAACTACTGGCATTAAAACCCTTGATTTTGCTTGGAGTGCGATCTCTACTGCGACGCATTATCAATTGCAAAGCAATCCCGATGGTAATTCAGGTTTTACGGACTTAAGTACCACGGGCATTGTTGTCAGTCCCAATAGCACCAATATCAGACAGACCACCGCACAAGCTTTGGTTGCCTTACACCAGTACATTCCAAATGTGCGTAATCCACAATATTCGGTGGGAACTTGTAATACAGCATCATCTTGTGGTCCTTCATTCCGTCATAACACGGTCTCCTTGACCAATGCGCAGCTAAACAGCCTGATTGGTCGTTTGCAAGCGAGTAACGTTCAAATAGGTGATAGGTTTGGCGCATCAGTGAGTTTAAGCGGCGATGGCAATACCCTTGCTGTGGGCGCTTGGAATGAGGATGGCTCATTGACTGGTGTTAATGGGGCGCAGGATGATAATGCTGCTTCTAATTCAGGCGCGGTGTATGTATTCCGTCGCATTGGTGGTGCGTGGTCCCAACAAGCATACATTAAAGCCTCAAATACGGGGCGAGATGATTCCTTTGGCCGGAATGTCAGTCTAAATGGCGATGGCAACACCCTTGCGGTCGGGGCAAATCTTGAGGATAGCTCATCGACTGGTGTTAATGGGGCGCAGGATGATAATAACTCTTCTGCTACAGGGGCGGTGTATGTATTCCGCTTCAATGCGACTTCTAGAACCTGGTCTCAACAAGCCTATATCAAAGCCTCAAATACGGGGGTGTTAGATGAATTTGGCAATTCTGTGAGTTTAAGTGCAGATGGCAATACCCTTGCGGTCGGAGCTACTTATGAGGATGGCTCATCGACTGGCGTTAATAGGGCGCAGGATGATAATACTGCGTCTAATTCAGGGGCGGTGTATGTATTCCGCTTCAATACGACTTCCAGCATCTGGTCTCAACAAGCATACATCAAAGCCTCAAATACAGGGTTGTTTGATCGATTTGGCAATTCTGTGAGTTTAAGTGCAGATGGCAATACCCTTGCGGTCGGAGCTACTTATGAGGATGGCTCATCGACTGGCGTTAATGGGGCGCAGCATGATAATACTGCTTCTAATTCAGGGGCGGCGTATGTATTCCGTTTCAGCGCTGGTTCTAGCATTTGGTCTCAACAAGCATACATCAAAGCCTCAAATACAGGGGCAAGTGATTTCTTTGGCATTTCTGTGAGTCTCAGCTCGGATGGCAATACCCTTGCGGTAGCTGCACCGTTTGAAGATAGCTCATCGACTGGCGTTAATGGGGCGCAGGATGATAATACTTTTTCTGCTTCAGGGGCGGTGTATGTATTCCGCTTCAATACGACTTCCAGAACCTGGTCTCAACAAGTGTATATCAAAGCATCCGATACAGGGTTGGACGATTTTTTTGGCATTTCTGTGAGTCTCAGCTCGGATGGCAATACTCTTGCGGTCGGAGCTACTGGTGAGGATGGTTCAGCCACAGGTGTTGGAAGCGTAGATGATAATGACATAGGTCGTACGGGCGCAACCTATGTGTTTGAATTTGCTAATGGTGCTTGGGCTCAACAAGCCTATATCAAAGCCACAGACCCTTCTTTCAATGCTCTTTTTGGAGGTTCAGTGAGCTTGAGCAGTAATGGGAATACTCTTGTTGTAGGTGCAAATGGTGTTACCAACCTTGAAGGCGTAGTTTACCTGTACTAGATATTCAGCATAACGGCCCTCGTCTTAAATTATTCGTCTCAGCACCGTCCTTGCACAAGGCGGTGCTGAGCCAAGTAGGGAGCATCTTGCTAAACCCTTATTCTGTATCAATCTGAACGGACTTGGATGACTTTCAAGTTGAATGTCTATTGGACATTAGAGCATTGACTATTCGATGTGATCGTGCCCCATTTTCTGTATGCTTGGCACGTCAGTTGAACGTTATTGGAAGCAGTGGTTCTGATGTTACTGTCAAGACTAAGGCTTGGATGAGTGCCGAAGTGATTGAACGGTGCATTGTATCCCCCGTACCAACTTGTTAATCAGCGCCAGTATTCACAATCGAACAATTAGAATCATTAGTGGATGAAGTGCTTAACCTCCCCCAAACAGGCCTGCAATAAAGCCGCCATCAAAGCATAATATCTTTTGCAGTGATAAAGCGTTGTTTCGTTAAGATTGAACCCATAGAACATCAACTTATAGCTTATAGCAGTGTGTCGTATTTGATAGAACTTCCATAGGATACGATTAGATTGATGTCAAATTCAACAAGTCTATGTATAAAACTATCTAAGTATGGCGGCTTATTTACATTTTGTGCTTTGGGTAATTGCTTTCACACTTGCGAAATTAAATGAAGATGAGCTATGTGGTGACACTCATCGAGTGGTAACAGCTTGCCACAAGGTGTCCGAAACAACGGCTTGGCTTTCATGAATTCTGTTTGTCGTATGCAAGGCTTCAACACCTGCAGGTGTAACAATCATCCACATATTCAAACTTTCTATCAAAACCTTTGGGGTGGCTAATGCGTTAGATTGTGCCCAAAGATAGATGCGGTTGGTGTCCCATTGTGGTTTGAAAATAACAATGACCCCGCTTGGAAATGCTTGGTAATTTAGAAATGCTTGGAAGGCGGGACTCGTCACATTTTTTGTAAAGCCAAGGGTTTTTGACGCGTTCAAATTTGGGCATTGTTGACGCAGTGAATCAACCGATGTTTGTTCAGGTATGCGCTGTAAAGCCATGGCTTGAGAGAATAAATCGATTGTCGAGGTATGCTTTGTCAGAGGCTGTTGATCGTAAGCAAAATTAATGATCTGAATTACACTATTGTAAATATTGATCTTGGTTTGTCCATCGTAATAATACTGTTGAGCGATTGTGGACTTGATCAAAAAGGCAAGCCCAAACAGGCAAATCCTTAAGAATGGGATAAAGCGTTTGTATGTTCATGTCAGTTTTATGTAATGTTATCGTCCATAAAGTTTAAGCGTCCATCTGTGAATAGTATCTACGTCTAATCTTGCCCTGTTAGAGATATTCAGCATCCAAGTGCCGTTCGCAGATTCCATAAAAAATGCGTTAGAGATCAGTTTTTTACGAGGTAGGTTTGTACCAACCCTTGGCAAGGTTATTTGCAAAGTAGAATGGGTGGTTTGAGTACCAGAAGTGTGTGTAAGCACAATGGTTAAATCGCCAGGATGGGGGTGCACGACATCCACAATGACTTCAAGTTGTTCAATGTGCGTCATGGTTGAGTTTTGTATGACGATTTGACTGGTGATGCCTGCTGAACACCTATCTGGGATACCAAGGTTGATGGTTTGAGTAGAAACCAGCATTTACATCGGCGTTGTGACAGAAGGATAGTCTCCTAATATCGTAATCGCTTATTTTTCCATCTGTTATGCTTTTTGAGCCAGTTATGTTAAAGCATTTCGCTAAATTAAACAACTTCCACTAATTTTTAAACATAATGCAATTTTATAAAATTTCTCATATAATCTACCGTGCATTTTTCTAAATTCAGGTTTTATAAGCTCAACTAGATTTTAATAAGTTCAAGTTAACCGTCATGTATAAATTATTCTCAATATTTTCTATCAGTTCATTGCTTCAAGGGCATGCGGTCAATCGATCTCTTGCTTTTATGAGTGAAATCCCTCGCACATTCAAGGCAGTGCATCGACGCGCGTTGAGTACCATAGGTACAACCTTGATGCTATCTGCATTATTGTCTGCTTGCGGTGGCGGCGGTGGTGGTGGCGGTAGCGACGCACCTGCGCCAACATCAACAGCGCCCATTTTTTCAGTATTAAGCAGTAACTTTAGTGTTGATGAAGATTTTGCGGCACCTCAGATAGTCGCCCTTGTAGCCAATGCCACAGCAATTACGGTTAGTCAATCCAATACTGGGGTGGTCACTGTAACGACCTCAAACTCACGATTTATTGTATCGAGTATTGCTAATGCCAATGGTCGCACCATCTTAACCATTAGGGCGACCAATGGCGCTTTCAGTGCCACAACTCAAGTGACTGTGACCGTGAACGCTGTCAATGATCCACCAACCTTAGCCGTCTCAAGCAGCAACATTTCAACTGTGGGTGGTTTTTCGCCGATTACCATTAACACCACAGCAAGCGATATTGAAGATGGCGCTTTAGCCTTCACCGTGTCTGAGTCCACCACAGGGGTGGTCAGAGTGGGCACATCTGCCGATGCCATTATTCTGAGTAACATTCCTAATGTTTCAGGTCAAACCACTTTAACCGTCACAGCGGTTGACAGTTCTGGCAGCACAGTGACTCAAACAATCGCTGTTGATGTTACCATAACGACCAGTACATCTATCCCAGCCTTGTCTGTTTCATCTACGCTTGTCAACGAACAAGAAGACTTTGGGACTGAGGTGGTCATCAGAACCACTGCCACAGATGCTGACGGTGATGCCATAACCCTATCTGTAAGTACATCCTCGCGTTTAGTTGATGTGGCTATATCCACACCAAACAACAGTACCAACACCATAACCAATAGCATCACCTTATCGGCGGTTGTCAATGCCAACGGTACAGCGACTTTGACCGTCCGTGCAACCGATGCTGGTGGGCAATCGACTGAAGTGAATATTGTGGTTGTGGTCGCGGCGGTCAATGACGCGCCGACCCTCACAATCCCAACCCTCGATTTAGTCTTGGCTGAGGATTTTGTGGGCACCAGAACCGTTATTTCAGCGGTTGATGTGGACAGTAACCCCTTGACTGTAACCGTGGTGGAATCCACCACAGGGGTGGTCACAATAACGACCACTGCCTCAAGCGTTCAAGTAGCGAGCATCCTCAATGTCAATGGTCAAACCACTTTAACCATTACGGTAAATGATGGTACTGTCGATACGACCGCCCAAGTAGCCGTGTCCGTAACGGCGGTTAATGACCCACCCACCTTAAGCGTTTCACCGAATGCCTTAACACTTAATGAAGATTTTGCAACACCTGAAGTAATCACAGTAACCAGAACCGATATTGATGGTGATACCTTGACTTTAACTGTGGCTGAATCCACAACTGGTGTGGTTACAGTAACGACCACTGCCTCAGGCGTTCAAGTAGCGAGCATCCTCAATGCCAATGGTCAAACCACTTTAACCATTACGGTAAATGATGGCACTGTCGATACGACCGCCCAAGTAGCCGTGTCCGTAACGGCCGTCAATGACCCACCCACCTTAAGCGTTTCACCGAATGCCTTAACACTGAATGAAGATTTTGCAACACCTGAAGTAATCACAGTAACCAGAACCGATATTGATGGTGATACCTTGACTTTAACTGTGGCTGAATCCACAACTGGTGTGGTTACAGTAACGACCACTGCCTCAGGCGTTCAAGTAGCGAGCATCCTCAATGCCAATGGTCAAACCACTTTAACCATTACGGTAAATGATGGCACTGTCGATACGACCGCCCAAGTAGCCGTGTCCGTAACGGCGGTTAATGACGCGCCGACCCTCACAATCCCAACCCTCGATTTAGTCTTGGCTGAGGATTTTGTGGGTGCCAGAACCGTTATTTCAGCGGTTGATGTGGACAGTAACCCCTTGACTGTAACCGTGGTGGAATCCACCACTGGGGTGGTCACAATAACGACCACTGCCTCAAGCGTTCAAGTAGCGAGTATCCTTAATGCCAATGGTCAAACCACTTTAACCATTACGGTAAATGATGGCATTGTTGATACGACAGCCCAGGTAGCCGTGTCCGTAACGGCCGTCAATGACCCACCAGTTTTAACCGTCTCAAGCAACAGCATCTCCACTGTGGTTGGTTTTTCACCCATCACCATTAACACAACTGCGAGTGATATAGAAGATGACAATACATCTTTCATCGTGATGGATTCCAGCACAGGGGTGGTCAGAGTAACCACATCAACGAATGCCATTGTCTTGAACGCCATTCCTGGTGCTTCGGGTCAAACAACATTAACCATTAGAGTGGTTGACAGCTCGGGAACAACAGTGACTCAGTCCATCACACTCAGTGTAATCATTATCCCCAGTGTTGCCCCTGTGTTGATGGTTTCTACTAATCTCATCAGTGTAATAGAAGACTTTAAGACATCGGTCATCATCCAAACCACAGCCACAGATGTTGACGGTGATACCATAACCGTCTCAGTAAGTGCATCCGAGCCTATTGTGAATGCTGTTGTATCGACACCAGTCAATGGCCAGGGTACATTCACCAACAGTATCACCTTGACTGCGATTAGCGATGCCAATGGCACAACGACCTTAACTGTGTTAGCAACCGATTCGGGTGGACAACATCATTCTACTGAGATCGTTGTTGTGGTAACGTCTGTTGAAGATACACCGACCTTAACGGTAACTTCAAACGCTGTCACTGTCGGTTTAGACCCTGTTGTTCTGACCGTTTCCGCTTTCGATGTGGAGGATAGCACCTTATCCTTCAGCGTTTCAACGGGTCAGGGTGTTGTTAACACAGCCATTACCACCACGAGTTTGACCATAACGCGATTAGGCTTGAACGCATCCCAAATAATGCTGACACTCAGAACAACTGATACAGGTGGGTTATCGACTTTTACCAGCATTGTTGTCATGCCTACCCCATTGTTAGTTGTGACCACAGGTGGCATCAAGACCCTTGATTTTGCTTGGAGTGCGATCACTTCTGCGACGCATTATCAATTGCAAAGCAATCCCGATGGCCATTCAGGTTTTACGGACTTAAGTACCACGGGCATTGTTGTCAGTCCCAATAGCACCAATATTAGACAGACTACAGCGCACGCTTTGGTTGCCTTACACCAGTACATTCCAAATGTGCGTAATCCACAATATTCGGTGGGAACTTGTAATACAGCATCATCTTGTGGTACTTCATTCCGTCATAACACGGTCTCCTTGACCAATGCGCAGCTAAACAGCCTGATTGGTCGTTTGCAAGCGAGTAATGCTGAAGCAGGTGATAGTTTTGGCGCATCAGTGAGTTTAAGCGGCGATGGCAATACCCTTGCGGTGGGCGCTTGGGCTGAGGATGGCTCATCGACGGGTGTTAATGGGGCGCAGAACAATAATTCTACTGATACAGGCGCGGTGTATGTATTCCGTCGCATTGGTGGTGCGTGGTCCCAACAAGCATACATCAAAGCATCAAATACAGGGGATACCGATTACTTTGGCTTTCCTGTGAGTCTAAGCTCGGATGGCAATACCCTTGCGGTCGGGGCGTATTTTGATGATAGCTCATCGACTGGCGTTAATGGGGCGCAGAATGATAATGCTATTAATTCAGGGGCGGTGTATGTATTCCGTCGCATTGGTGGTGTGTGGTCCCAACAAGCATACATTAAAGCCTCAAATACGGGGCGAGATGATTTCTTTGGTTGGTCTGTGAGTTTAAGTGCAGATGGCAATACCCTTGCGGTCGGAGCTCTTGGTGAAGATAGCTCATCGACTGGCGTTAATAGGGCGCAGGATGATAATACTGCTTCTATTTCAGCGGCGGTGTATCTATTCCGCTTTAGTACAGGTTCTAGCATCTGGTCACAACAAGCATATATCAAAGCCTCAAATGCAGAGACGTTTGATCGATTTGGCTGGTCTGTGAGTTTAAGTGCAGATGGCAATACCCTTGCGGTCGGAGCTCTTCGTGAGGATAGCAGATCGACTGGCGTTAATGGGGCGCAGGATGATAATACTGTTTCTAATTCAGGGGCGGTGTATGTATTCCGTTTCAATACGACTTCCAGCATCTGGTCACAACAAGCATATATCAAAGCTTCATATACGGAGTGGGAAGATGAATTTGGCAATTCTGTGAGTTTAAGTGCAGATGGCAACACCCTTGCGGTCGGGGCAAGAGATGAAGATAGCTCATCGACTGGCGTTAATGGGGCGCAGAATAATAATACTGCTTCTGAATCAGGGGCGGTGTATGTATTCCGCTTCAGCATTGGATCCAGCACCTGGGCTCAACAAGCGTACATTAAAGCCTCAAATACAGGGGCGGACGATAATTTTGGTAATTCTGTGAGTTTAAGTGCAGATGGCAATATCCTTGCGGTCGGAGCTACTGGTGAGGATGGTTCAGCCACAGGCATTGGAGGCGTAGATGATAATGGCACAGGTAATGCGGGCGCAACCTATGTGTTTGAATTTGCTAATGGTGCTTGGGCTCAACAAGCCTATATCAAAGCCACTGACACTTCTGTCAATGTTTCTTTTGGAGCTTCAGTGAGCTTAAGCAGTAATGGGAATACTCTTGTTGTAGGTGCAAATGGTGTTACCAACTTTGAAGGCGCAGTTTACCTGTACTAAATATTCAGCACAACGGCCCTCGTCTTAAATTATTCGTCTCAGTACCGTCCTTGCACAAGGCAGTGCTGAGACAAGTAATTAGTGTCTTGCTAAGCACTTACTCAGTATCAATCTGAACGGACTTGGATGACTTTCAAGTTGAATGTCTATTGAATATTAGAGCATTGACTATTTGATGTGATCGTGCCCCATTTTCTGTATGCTTGACACGTCAGTTGAGTGTTATTAGAAGCAGTGGTTCTGATGTTGCTGTCAAGACTAAGGCTTGGATGAGTGCCGATATGATTGAACGGTGCATTGTATCCCCTCAAACAGGCCTGCAATAAAGCCGCCATCAAAGCAAAATATCTTTTGCAGTGATAAAGCGTTGTTTCGTTAAGATTGAATCCATAGAACATCAACCTATAGCTTATAACAGTGTGTTGTATTTGATAGAACTTCCATAGAATGCTATTAGATTGATGTCAAATTCAACAAATCTATGTACAAAACCACCTAAGTATTTATTCAAATTCTGTGCTTTAGGCAATTGCTTTTATGCTGTGCAGCGAATTTAAATGATGATGACCTATGTGGTATCTCATTGAGTGGTAATAGGTTGCCACAAGATGGCAGAAACAACGGCTTGGCTTTCATGAATTCTGTTTGCCGTATGCAAGGCTTCTGCAGGTGCAGCAATCATCCACATATTTAAACTTTTTATCAAAACCTTAGGGGTGGCTAATGCGTTAGATTGTGCCCAAAGATAGATGCGGTTGGTGTCCCATTGTGGTTTGAAAATAACAATGACTCCGCTTAGAAATGCTTAGAAGACGGGACTCGTCACATTTTTTGTAAAACCAAGGGTTGTTGAGACGTTCAAATTTGGGCATTGTTGACGCAGTGAATCAACCGATGTTTGTTCAGGTATGCGCTGTAAAGCCATGGCTTGAGAGAATAAATCGATTGTCGAGCCATGTTTTGTCAGAGGCTGTTGATCGTAAGCAAAATTAATGATTTGAGTTACACTATTGTAAATATTGATCTTGGTTTGTCCATCGTAATAATACTGTTGAGCGATTGCGGGCTTGATCAAAAAGGCAAGCCCAAACAGGCAAATCCTAAGAATGAGATAAAGCGTTTGTATGTTCATGTCAGTTATCGTCCATAAAGGTTAAGCGTCCATCCGCGGATAGTCCCTGTGCCAGAACTGGCTCGATCTGAGATATTCAGCGTCCAAGCGCCGTTCGCAGATTCCATAAAAAATGCGTTGGAAATGAGCTTTTTACGAGGCAGGTTTGTACCAGCCCTTGGTAAGGTTATTTGCAAAGTAGAATGGGTGGTTTGAGTACCAGACGTGTGTGAAAGCACAATGGTTAAATCGCCAGGATGGGTGTGCATGACATTCACAATGACTTCAAGTTGTTCAATGTGTGTCATGGTTGAGTTTTGTATGACGACTTGACTGGTGATGCCTGCTGAACTCCTATCTGGGATACCAAGGTTGATGGTTTGAGTAGAAACCAGCGTTTGCATGGGCGTTGTGACATTTTGCCAAGTTGTAGCCATGGCGATGGCACTGGCTGCATCGATGCGCCCAAATCCATAATCATGATTAAAGGTGAGCCCTGCCATATTGGTTCGCCAGTCTGAATGCGTTGGATCGGTTTGTACGGCTGATCGGGCTAAGATCTCACGCACATCACGCCAGCCTAAATTCGGTGAATGTTGCAGAAGCAAAGCAATGACACCAGCGGCGACAGGTGCTGCTGCTGAAGTGCCAGCGAAACAAGCCGTATAATCAGTGTGACTCAAATTTGGTGAAGATGCCGTAAAAATTGTATTATAACCATGTAATCCCTCTAAATCGGTCGTAAACATTTGGGTGTCGGATGAAGAACATATTCTGTTCCCACCTGGTGCGCTTATCCAAAGATTTGGTCCAGGCGTTGAATAGCTGGTGACTTTGCCGTCCCTCATCAAAGCCCCTACTGCGATGATAAAACGATTACTGGCAAATCCATCATCATTGCCGTAGCGAGTGCCTCTACTGTTACCTCCACCCCATATATAAATTGTGCCAAGTCCACCCCTACCTTGCGACAATCCAGATTGAAGCGCCAATTCCATCATAACAGGTAGAGCGTAATAATGGGCGCTACTACTTAATGCTCGCGCCCAACTATTATTGCTGATAGCCACATTGGCGATGTTTCTTGTCATTGATATAATTTTATTTGCATTGGATGAAGAGACTTTGGAAGAAAGCAGATTGTATGAACCGATGGTTGCATTTGGTGCAACCCCGTTCATACCGACTGAGTTAGCCGATGCAGCAATCAGTCCCGCCACGGCTGTGCCATGAGAGTCTCGAGGATTGCCGTCCAAAATGGCTTCAACGCCTGTTGATCCATTGATAAAATTATAATGATCACCGTTTGAATTATTGATGAGATCACAGTGCGCTATTTGCACAGGCGTATCGACAACTCGGACATGAACCCCCTGACCGTTACAAACCGATGCACCATTATTGCAAGAGATATTTAAGGGATTAACATCCGTGTCATCGGAATTATCTAAATGCCATTGCCGTGGTACATAATTGGGCGCTGTATAAAGCGCGCATTGAGCAAGATCGGGTGTGTTGCTTAAAGTAGAATGTCGGACCGTTACGGTGAAGGTTGCTACGGCTGCAGCATGCATTGTGGTTTGTGCTTGGATAACACTGATTTGTATGGGAAGTACCGCTGTAAATACTGAGGAGCCAGTAAAAGCACGTAGTCCAGTGAATAACCCAGTCATAGAGTCTATGGAAACCGTCTGATTGTTAGAACTGATATAGGTTAATTGACCTGAGCTGATTGTCGTCACTGTGTTAATCGCCGAGCTACCAAAAGCGATGGTAATGGTTTTTGAGGAGACGCTCAATTGAGGATCAGCTCCCACAGTCGCTAATACTGTGATTGAGACTATATCAGAAGTGGCTATGCCATTTGTATCCGTTGTTGTGAGTCTAAAGACCAAGGTTTGGGTTTGGGTTGAAATGGGTGCGACAAAGGTGAGGGTGGTGGTTGCAACAACGCTTAAAATTACGGATGTACCTGACACTTGAGACCACAGCACTGATTGTGATGCGGGCATAACCGTCCCTGAAAGTTGTACCAGACTGCCAGGGAGGACTTGTTGATCTGAGCCAGCATTCACAATAGCGGTTGAACGGTTAGTATTATCTAAAGATGACGTTCCTGAACCGCCACAGCTTGCCAGCAAGAATACAGCCACCATAGCAATACATTTATTAATGGCAATAAAAGTGTATTTGGTATGGCTTTGATTCATGAATAATCAGATTTCAGGGAAATGTTAGGGCATTGTATGTTGAATTTGTCGATTTTTTAAGATTTAGTACTGAATCTAAAGGCGCAACACAAGAATCCTATTGTTAAACTAATATACGGCTGAAGAGGCAATATCTCTTATAATTTGTGCCGTGTATTGGTGGCAAACATAAAATCATTTTTAATAATTGTATGAAGAACATTGCAGTGATCGGTTCAGGTGCTTGGGGCACAGCATTGGCGATAAAATTAGCCAATAATGGACACTCAGTCAAGCTGTGGTCTCGGTCTGAAGAGCAAGCGAGTTTAATGATAAAATCGCGTGTTAATGCCCGCTATCTTCCAAATGTCAACCTGTCCAATAAGATTAAATTCACCCATCATTTGGCTGAAGCCTTACAAGGTCAAGATGGTGTGGTTATGGCTGTCCCAAGTGGTGCTTTTAAAGAACAATTGCAGAAGGTGATAGAAGTCCAAGCTGTGGAGCAACTGCTATGGGTTTGTAAAGGATTTGCCAAAACTGGTGGGGTGTTGAGTAAGATGGTTGAGTCATTAGGCATGCAAGGCGCTTGTTTGTCGGGTCCAACTTTTGCGACGGAGGTTGCGAACAATCAGCCAACAGCGACCGTTATTGCTTCATCGGATTCCAAGCAAAGGCTATTTTGGCAGAAGGTTTTTCATAGCGGAACTTTTCGCTGTTATGCCAGTTCAGACATCATCGGTGTACAAGTGGGCGGCTGCATGAAAAACATTATAGCCATTGCCGTTGGCGCTTCTGATGGACTGTCTTTGGGTGCCAATGCTCGTTCGGCATTAGTGACACGAGGATTGCGAGAAATTCAATTATTGGGGATGCAATTAGGGGGTCAACCTCAGTCATTTATGGGGCTTTCTGGTTTGGGAGACTTGGTTTTGACCGCCACCGATGACCAATCACGAAACCGCCAATTTGGTCTGGCATTGGCCAACAATAAAACCAGCTCAAGCCAATTGGTTGAAGGTGTTTCGGCGGCTGAGATGGTCCATCAACTGGCGCAGAAATATGGATTGGATTTGCCTATTTGCGAAGCCGTCTATGCTGTTTTGTACAAAAACACCAGCCTCAGTGAAGCGATGATAGCATTGCGCGAGCGTTCGGTTCATGATGAATTTTAAATCGTCCCGTTCAGCATAAGAAGGTAATATGCGCACATTGATAAGCTATGACAAACAATAAAATCGCGCACGGGCTCATTATTTTGGATGGCTGGGGGCATAGTTCTGCGACCGAAGCAAACGCCATTCACCATGCCAAAACCCCAAACTGGGCGGCATTGTTAGAGCAACACCCCCATACTTTGATTCAAACACACGGTAATATTGTCGGTCTGCCAGATGGACAGATGGGCAATTCAGAAGTTGGACACATCACACTCGGAGCGGGTCGTACAGTTTGGCAAAACCAACTGCGCATAGATCGCTCGATTGAGGACGGGTCATTTAATAACAATCCGACCCTTTGTGATGTCATTGATTGTGCCGTTCGCTCTGACAAGTGTGTGCATGTTTTTGGTTTGCTGTCAGAAGGTGGTGTACACAGCCATCAGAATCACTTATTTGCTGTATTGAAGTTTGCGGCTGCACGAGGTGCTAAAAAAATCAGCGTACACATCATCACCGATGGTCGAGATTGTGCCCCAAAGAGTGCGCTTGCGAGCTACGAGGCACTCACTAAGGTTTTGCAAAGCACACAAGCCACATTACGCAGTGTGATCGGACGTTTTTATGCAATGGATAGAGATAAACGTTGGGAGCGCACTCAAATGGCTCATGATCTATGGTTGGACGGCCAATCAGAATATCAAGCGACGGATTATTACGATGCCATTCAGCGGGCTTATGAACGGGGCGAGTCCGACGAATTTATTCAAGCAACGCGCATTGGTCCAGTACAACCGATGGTCGATGGTGATGGGGTTATATCAGTGAACTTCCGTTCTGACCGAGTACGCCAGATTACTCAAGCCATAAATGACGACGATTTTGCAGGGTTTAAGCGCAAACGCAAGGTTCATTTATCGGCGTATCTGACCATGACGCAATATCATCAGGACTATGATTATCCCGTATTGTTTCAGCCTCTGGCGATTGAGAATGGTCTGGGGCAGTGGCTGTCTAAACAGGGCAAAACCCAAATCAGAGTGGCAGAAACAGAAAAATATCCCCACGTGACATTTTTCTTCAATGCGGGTGCTGAAGCCCCATTTGCCGGAGAGAGCCGTTGTGTGATTCCTTCGCCCAAGGTCAAGACCTATGACTTACAGCCAGAAATGAGTTTGGAATCGGTCACAAATGTTCTGATTGAAAATATTCAATCGCAAAACTTTGATTGTTTTATTGCAAATTTTGCCAATCCAGACATGGTAGGGCACAGTGGTGATATGATCGCAACGATCAAGGCGATTGAGGCTTGTGATTTCGCCATTGGACGCGTGGTTGAAGTGATTAAAAAACAAGGCGGCTCATTGTTAATTTGTGCCGACCATGGCAATGCTGAACTGATGTGCGACCCCGTCACCCATCAACCTCATACTGCGCATACAGTGAATCCCGTTCCTGTGATCTATGTGGGTCACGAATCGAAAAAATTGCGCAATAACGGGTCGCTGAGGGACATTAGTCCAACCCTATTGGATATGCTGGGCATAGATTGCCCTGCAGAAATGACCGGGCATTCATTATTTGAATCTGATTTATGATTGATCGAATCGTTCTCCCCTTCTTTTGGATCGTTGCACTGTGCTTGATCGGATTAAACGCCAATGCAAACCTCGATGAAAAAACCAAACAACTGCAAGAACAGTATAAAGCCAAACTTGAAACGCTCCAGCAAGCCGATCATAAGAGCGCCACATTGCGAGCAGAAATTGAACAATTAACAAAAGCCAGTCTTTTGACCACAGAAAATATTGATAAAACAAGACTGTCCATTCAAAGTTTGGACAAGGATTTGAATAAACACAAAAAACACCTGAAAATCCAACTAAAACAGTTACAACGTTTGGCGTACGAGGCCAAGCTTCACAGCTTTGAGTCCCCTGATTCGTATGCAGAATCTTACAACCGTCAATTACGATTTCAACGGTATTTAGAAACATTTCGTTCGGCGCATTTGAACAACATTGAAGCCATCAAGACCTTACAACAACAAAGAAAAATGCTTCTAAAACAGCTTGAAACTGAAAAACATACGCTAAAGACGCAACACTCAGATTTACTCGCTCAAAAAAAATCATTACAGCAGAAACGAGACATTGCATTTAAGACGAGCGCGCAGATAAAAAAACAATTAAACAAAAATCAAGCGCTCAAAGAATATGCACTTAAAGAAAGTAAAAAGAAGTTGCGCAAAGCGATTGTGCGTACTGAGACAAGCTCAAATAGATTGCCCATTAACATAAAAAACCCGTCATTTGCTCAATTGAAAAGGCGTTTGCCTTGGCCAGCCGAAGGCGCCCCAGTTAAATTATCATATTTTGATAACGCCTGGCTCGTGAGTCAAGTTGGTCCCACGCCCGTTTACGCCATTGCCAATGGGCAGGTTTTATCAATTCAATGGTTGCCTAATTTAGGCAATACCATCATTGTCGAACATGGCAGTAATTATCGAGGGGTTTATGCACAACTTGATTTAAGCTACGTAAAAGTAGGTCAACGGATAAAAGCTGGCACACAAATCGCCGCCAGTGGTAATAATGTTGGACACGAAGAGAATGGTTTGATATTTATGT
This sequence comes from Gammaproteobacteria bacterium, assembly GCA_965277775.1. Lineage (GTDB taxonomy): Bacteria > Pseudomonadota > Gammaproteobacteria > CAKMZV01 > CAKMZV01. Next base: position 1,377,942 of record OZ255843.1, read on the forward strand.
TGTTGCGTAAAACACGACAATTGAATTTAAAGAACTGGCTGGTCAGTGACAGGCGGTCATAATCAAGCAATAGAGCAATTGAGTAAAGGAACGGCAAACGACTATGAAAGATAAAACCGTCATTGTTACAGGCGGCGCGGGGTACATAGGTTCTCACGCTTGTTTATTATTGGCACAGCAAGGCTATGATGTCACTGTGATCGATAATCTTAGCAATGGTCATCTCGCCGCCATTAAACGCGTTGAAACGCTGGCACAGTGCAAGATTGATTTTCATCACATTGATTTATGCGATGCAGCAAAGGTTAAAGCCTTATTTATGCAGAAGAAGCCCCATGCGGTGATTCATTTTGCGGGTTTAAAATCCGTGAATGCCTCGCTAAGGCAATCCTTAGAATATTATCATAATAACCTTGTGGCCACTTTAAATCTGCTTCAAGCAATGAAATCTGCGGAGTCAAAACGGCTAATTTTTAGTTCGTCGGCAACCGTTTATGGGACGAGTCAACCGCCTGTGTCAGAAGATGCACCGCTGACAGCCATCAACCCTTACGGCAGAACAAAACTCATGATTGAAAACATTCTGCAAGATTTAAAGCAAAGCGACAACACTTGGCAAATAGCGATTTTGCGTTACTTTAATCCCATAGGTGCTCATGAGAGTGGCGAAATTGGTGAGCATCCAGCAGATCGTCCAGAAAACATTTTGCCTTACATCGTCAATGTGGCCCACGGCACGCTGAAGGAGCTGGCTGTTTTTGGAGACGATTACGACACTGTTGATGGCACAGGTGTTCGCGATTACATTCATGTAATGGATTTGGTCGAAGGGCATTTGCAGGCCTTAGAGCATGTGGATGCAACGAATGATCAAACCCTTATTTATAATTTGGGCACGGGTCAAGGGCACAGCGTTTTAGAATTGATTCAAACCTTTGAACGGGTTTCTGGTCAATCTGTGCCATACAAAATAGCCCCGAGAAGGCCAGGTGACGTTGCAAGTTCTTATGCTTTGGTTGATAAAGCCAAACAACAATTGAAATGGACAGCGAAGCGAACTATTGAGCAAGCTTGTCAAGATGCTTGGCGGTGGCGGGTTCAAAACCCAAAAGGGTATATGACAAATAATTCTGCGGATTGAGAATTTAATAATAAAAGACACAATACTACAATATTTCTATACAATAGGGCATTAAGATTGCATAAAACATAAACTATTGAGAAATTGGGAGTTGATTATGAAAAAATATTTATTCATTGCCATTGTGGGCAGTACACTGTCGTTGTTGGGTTTTAATGCTTCAGCGGATGTTTTCTATAGCTGTACCAACGGTGCACAAGAAAGAACCATTGCTGTTGTATATGATAATCCTGATCGCCCCGTACCTTGTCAGGTTGAATACACCAAAGATGGTGGTGTCACTGTGCTCTGGTCGGCCAAACATCAAGAGAATTACTGTGAACAAAAAGCCGCTGAATTTGTCAAAAAACAAGAGGGCTGGGGCTGGAAGTGTGAGTAATTTCAATCACACTATATAAAACTAACGTCTCCTGTCATCGCCGTTGTTGCCAACAATAACGGCGATTTTTTTATGGCCATTCGCAATGTGTCATAAGCAATCAATGCTATCTGCACAATCAACACAACCAGTAGAGAGGCTATTCAATCTTCAAGGTTTCCTATCCATTTAATAGAGAAGCCCAATCATTAACTTGAGGATACTTTTTTAAACAGAATTTGATTGACCATGGCTGAGCCTAATAGAATGGCACATGCGCCAACCAATGCCTGAATAGAAAGCGTTTCATTGATGAGTACAATGCCACCGATGACCCCGAATATTGGCACAAAAAGCGTGACTGAAGCGGTCTTACTTGAGCCAATATTTTTAATCAATATGAAATAAATGATGAAGGCACCACCAGTGCAAAAAACGCCCAATGTCAAAGGGGTAATCCACTCGGTCAATGCGATGGATTCTGTGGGCCAAAGGGGTATGGCAAAGAACGACAAAAACACAGACGAGGCCGTCAAGCTGACAAAACTTAACAGTATGGGGTCAATGCTCGTTAGATACTTTCGGCTCACATTGATGGCAAAAGCATAGCAGAAGGTTGCGATCAATGTCAGTGTAATGGCAAGTTCTTGATCGCCGCCAGAGAAGGACAGTTGATTCCAAAAAAGCACCACCAAACCGGTAATGGCTATGGCAGTACCCGTCATCTGATGCGAGTCAAAGGTCTCTTTCAACCACACAAAGGCCAGTAATGCTGTGGACAGCAAGGTCACTGAATTGATGATGGCTGTATATCCTGAGCTGATGGTGAGCATGGATTGAGCCAATAAGATGAAAGGAATGCCCGAATTAAACAAGCCCACAAATGCGGTCAATAAAAACGTTTTCTTGGAGGGAAACCAGCGCCTGTTCAGCAGCACCAGAGGCAACAATACCAAAGCACCGATGGTCACACGCAGAAAAATAATGGGGACAACGCCAAAGCTAAATGCGCCAAGTTTCATCAATGGAAAGGCCAAACCCCACAACAGTCCTAATAGCGACAGTTGCAAGAAATGCAATAGTTTCATTTAGTCCCCTATGAACGGGTGTTTGTGATTAGAGATTGCTGTTAATTTCGTCCTTAATTTCAGCAATGGCTTTAGCAGGATTGAGTCCCTTGGGGCAAGTATTGGTACAATTCATGATGGTATGGCATCGATACAATCTGAATTTATCATCTAAATATTCCAACCGCTCTTTCTTCGCCGTATCTCGGCTATCCGCGACAAAACGTTGCGCCTGTAATAGGGCTGCAGGGCCCAGATACTTATCTGGATTCCACCAATAAGAAGGGCAGGAAGTCGAGCAACACGCACACAAAATACATTCGTACATACCGTCTAATTTCTTGCGGTCTTCAATCGATTGAAGGTGTTCTTTACCGTCTTCGGGCGGATCTGCGTGTAACCAAGGTTTGATTTCAGAATAGTGGTCATAAAACGATTGTAAATCGGTCACCAAATCTTTAATAACGTGCATATGGGGCAAAGGGTAAACCCGAATTTCACCATTGACTTCAGCCACAGGCAAGGTACACGCCAAAGTATTGACACCGCCAATATTCATGGCGCAAGAGCCACAAACGCCTTCACGACAGGAACGTCTAAAAGTCAGACTGGAATCCATGTAATCCTTGATCCAAATCAGAACATCTAACACTTTTGTACCTGTTTCGTTCAGGTCAACGGTGTACTTGGTTATATAGGGGTTTTTGCTATCGTCTGGGTTATATCGATAGACGGCAAAGGTTTTGGGTGTGTGCATGTCACTTTCAGTGCTAGCGTAAAAATGCTCACCTTGTTTAACCACAGATTTTGAGTCTAGAAAAAATTCAGCCATAATGATATTTATAATTGATGGGTGTGGGTCTGATTTTACTCTGCTCTAAGCGGGATGCGAACATTTTTTTGCAAAATCATGCCTGATATTGAGCGCTCAACCCCATATTGAGCAAGATTTCGGTGCTCCAATCGCCCAGGCACTGGTTTTAGGTCTTAAAAATCTGGAAATTGTTCGGTTGTAGGGGTGGATTGTTGTTGTTTTGCTCAATGCTGACTTGTGCCAATTGCACTTAAACCATCGCTTATAACAGCAGATGATTGAGCAAGCTAAAGACCAGCACCCCCATAACGATAATGCCGATGATGTTTCGAACCAAAAACGCCCCTAACAAGGTGATCAAACCAGCGAGTAGGTATGGGTCTTGCAGGGAACGAAAAGTCCCTTGCTCCAAAAATATCTCACTGAAAAACAAAGCAGAAACCACGGCAACAGGGATGTACTCAAGCCAATTGAGAAACCAATCTGGCCACTGCATTTGATTGACCAGCAAAAACGGTAACACACGCACCGAGACCGTGACCGCCGCGCAAGCCAAGATAAGGAGCAATACATCGGTACTAATTGGCATGGGATTTTTTTCTCGCAATGAGGGCTGGAATGGCGGCAGACAAGCAAGCGATGACAATGATGTTGATTGGGTGTGTATGGTATGAGTCAGCAATAACGATCAGCACGGCGGAAGTGAGCAAAACGATGATTTGGCGGGCTTTGTGTTTTGCATGGACGATGTTTAACATCAAAATGGCGGCGAACATTGCCACCAATAAAAATTGGGCATCGCTAAAAAAATCAAACTGTTGACCCAGCAATGCGCCCAAAACATTGCCAGTAAACCAAGCTGTGTAAGACATCACATTTAAGGCAATCAGACCTTCACCCGTTAAGGTCTTTTTTTGATGCAACAAATTTGCCATCGAAAAAGTCTCATCGGTGATTTGTGTGCCAATAATGCCTCGAGTCAACCAAGGCAATTGTTTGATTTTTTGAGCCAGCGATGCGGCGTACAGCAAGTGCCGAAGATTGACCAAAAAAATGGTTAGGACTAAGGCAAAAGCCGACCCCATAAAAAGACTGGCAAAGATAAACTGTGCCGAACCGGCGTACAGTATTAAAGAAAGCAAACCAATATCAAAAGGCGACATGCCAGCTTGTGTGCCCACAATGCCACAAGCAAAACCCACGGGCACATAGCCAAACGCCACTGGAATGGCGGCTTGAATGCCGTTTTGTATAGTGAGGGGTTTTCTTTGCTGCATCACTGTTTGGTGGTTTTCAGATTATGAACGAACCAGTCAACAAAGGCTTTGAGTTTCTTATTATTGCGATGCTCTTGTGGGTAGAGAATCCATGCATAAATCTTCATCCATTCAACGTTTGGCAGCAGATGCACCAATTGACCAGATTCGACATATTCATCGACAAAAAAATTGGGCAACAAAGCAATGCCTTGATCATTCATACACGTCTTGAGCAAGAAATTATCATTATTGGACTGTATTTTTTTAGGAATTTTTATGAAGTGTTTCTTTTTGCCCGAAGTATAAGCCCAAACATCGGTGTCATTTTGAGAAATACAAGGGTGTTGAACCAATTCTTTGAGCGATTGAGGCGTGCCATGTTGCGCCAGATAATTTGGACTGGCATACAATTTTAGGGTAATTTCTTCAAGTTTTTTGCCCACAAATGGCATATCGGTTGCGTCGGTTATGCGAACCGCGAGATCATATTTTTCTCGGACGATGTCAACGATCCGATCATCAAAATCAACGTCCATGGTGATCAGCGGATATTGATTTAAAAACGCGTGAACGCGCTCCATAAAAATCATTTCGCCCCATTTATGTGGCACCGAAATCCGAATATTGCCTTGCAATTGTTGCTGCTCATAGGCCAGATTATCTTCGCCCATTCTCAATAAATTCAAGGCTTTTCGAGCAGATTCGAGGTATTGAGCGCCATTGTCCGTTAAATATAATGCACGGGTCGTTCGTTGAATCAACGGAATACCCAGATGCGATTCTAAGTTTGCGATGTAGCGACTGATTTGAGAGGCCGAGCACTGTAAATCTTCAGCGGCTTTGGAAAAACTGTTTTTTTCAGCAATGGCTATCAATGCATGAAGCCATTCGATCTTTATTTTTGCAATAGACATTATTGCATTATATGAAATAGTGTATGGCATTTTAGGTTATTTACAAAAATAATGAGAAATAATAGAATAGCGATAAATGGTTAAAACGAGAGAGAAAATGCCTTTATCTAATTCTTCTAATCGCTATGGCTGGCTGAGCAAAACCTTTCATTGGTTGTCTGCTTTGCTGGTTATCGGTTTATTTATCTTAGGAAAATGGATGATTGATTTAGACTATTACCATGCGTGGTACAGAGACAGCACCATGTTGCACATGAGTTTTGGCATTGTGCTGTGTATGATGACGGTGGCGCGTCTCATTTGGCTCAAAATCAGCCCCAAACCAACTTCAGTGAATACTGGGTTTAGCAAACGATTAGAAAAAATTGGTCATTGGAGTCTTTATGCTTTTCTATTCGGCCTGTTCATTTCAGGTTACTTGATTTTTACCGCCGATGGGCGCGGCATCCATTTTTTTAACTGGATAGAACTGCCTGCACTCATCACCGGCTTACCTGATCAAGAGGATAATGCGGGCGAAGTCCACGAGATTATCTCGTACCTACTCATCGGATCGGCATCCATCCATGCCCTCATCTCAATTTGGCATCATTTTTGGTTAAAAGACAACACACTAAAACGGATGTTAAATTTATAGCGTTATTTCTGGTTGGGCGTTTTGGCGCCACCTAATGAATAACTTTTTCTAGCACTTAAATGGAGAACAGTAATGATCAAAAAATTTATTTTTGGACTTGCTTTGATAATGGCCTCAAGCACCAGTTTTGCGGCAAAGTATGATTTTGATATAGAAGGACAACACGCCTTCATTCATTTTAAAATTCAGCATCTTGGTTTCAGTTGGTTGTTGGGTGATTTTAAAAAATTTAATGGTCATTTCAACTATGATGAAGCCAATAAAAGTGCCTCTGATGTTCACGTCGTCATAGAAACAGCGAGTATTGATTCCAATCATGCGGCAAGGGATAAACATCTGAGAGATGAAGACTTTTTGAATGTTAAAAAGCACCCCAAAGCCACTTTTGACAGCACTTCTTATAGTGAAAATGACGATGGCAGCGGCACCCTAAAAGGCAAATTCACCTTGAATGGCGTGACGCGTGATATTTCCATTAAAACCCAAAAAGTGGGCGGTGGTGATTCGCCATGGGGCGATTATCGTGTGGGCTTTTCAGGTGAAGTCGCCTTGCGTTTGAAAGATTACAACATCAAACGCAACTTAGGTCCTGCCTCCGAAGTGGTTTATTTAGAGCTACACGTCGAAGGCATTCGAGCCAAGTAGTATTGCAAATCAATCCTTGAATGATCAACAGCCTGGCTTTTGCTGGGCTGTTTTGTATGTACGCTCTATAAAACCGCTGAAAACTGCTCATGCAAGAGTCACCGAAGACTTCTATCATCCAACCTGTGGCATCCTTTTATGACTAAACAAGCATTTTTGATAAAACGGGCTTGTTGTGTCATAATTATGCCCCATGTTGTACGCGCTGATTCTGCATTAATGAACTACCATAAAGCAACAAAAGGACAGACAAAAGGGATTAGATGACTGGAAAAAATCTGATGGTAGAGCAAACAAGGTTACTGCGCCAATTATTGCCTGAATCCTGCATCGCAAAAATGCCATTTTTAAGGCAAGAAATTCGCATTATTCAACATTTACCGAAACCTTTAACGGCTTTTCTATAAACCATGCTAAAAACCATAAAAATTAAAGGTTATAAATCAATCAGAACTTTAGAGTTGCCTCTAAAACCGCTTAATATTTTGATTGGCTCGAACGGCGTTGGCAAATCCAATTTCATTTCATTTTTCAAACTGGTGAATAATATTTATGAGCAACGATTAAAAGAATTTTCTTTAAAGAGCGGAGTCGATGCCCTGTTCCATTATGGTAGAAAGAACACCACCGCCATTGAGGGCTATTTAGACTTTGGTGAAAATGCTTACAAATTCATTTTAAAACCCACAGATGAGGGGGCTTTATTTATTGAACGTGAGGACAGCATTTATCATAGTGCACCAAACAACCCTACTTTTTTTAGCACATCCATCCCAGAAAGTGAAATAAAAGAATCCGAACGGCATCGTGATCGCTATCTAAGAGACCATTTAAAAAGTTATAAAATCTATCATTTCCATGATACCAGTCAATCAGCTCCTTTACGCTCTGTTGCGAAGATTGATGATAATCGTTTGCTCAAAGAAGATGGCGGTAACTTGCCAGCATATCTTTATTATTTACAACAAAAACACCCCAAAACATTCAAGCGTATTGAGAAAACCATTGCTTCGGTCGTGCCTTTTTTTGAGCGATTCGATTTAAAACCTGATCGCTTGAACGAGCAAAATATTAAGTTGGTTTGGCTTGAAAAGGGACACTCCGACACTTATTTTGATGCGACCCACTTGTCGGATGGTGGGTTGCGTTTTATGGCTTTAACGACCTTGTTAATGCAACCCAACTTACCTAAAATCATTATTATTGATGAGCCTGAATTGGGTTTACATCCCTTTGCAATCAATAAACTTGCTGGTTTATTGCAGTCGGCGGCGGCTCGCGACTGTCAAATCATTGTTTCAACCCAATCGGTTAATTTGCTGAATAATTTTGAGCCCCAAGACATTATTACGGTCGATAAGGATGATCATCAATCGGTTTATAATCGATTAGATAAAGCTGATTTGCAACAATGGTTAAGCGACTATTCAATTGGCGATCTATGGATGAAAAATGTGATTAAAGGGCAGCCATATTAAGTCGAATGTAGTGGGATGATTAAAAAAAGATTACTCATTATCGGGGAAGGACAGACAGAGCAAGTATTTGTAAAGACCATTCTTGGACCTTATTTGCTCGCTCATGCACCGCAATATGAAAGTGTAAATTGCCCAGTGATCAAGAAATCGAAAGGGGGTTTGGCTCACTACCAAGACCTTAAAAGAGATGTGATCAATATTTTAGGTCAATCCAACATTGTTCTGAGTACCTTGATTGACTTTTACGCCCTGCCGCCCAGTTTTCCAAATTTTTCTGAATCACAAAAGAAAATAGATAAGTCTCAACGACTCGATTTTTTACAACATGCCATTTTGGAAGACATCAACAAATCGACCAAAAAGGAAAACAGGTGGTTTATTCCCTACATACAATTGCACGAATTTGAAGCATTGGTATTTTGTTCGGCTACGGTGATAGACGATCTGTATGAGAGCTCAATGGCAGAGGTTAGAAAAATTAAGAAAATCGTTGCCGATTATCCAAATCCTGAAGATATAAACGACGATCCAAATACAGCCCCTTCAAAACGATTGCAGAAATTGATAAAAGGCTACAGTAAAGTGAATGATGGCATTATTATTTTAGAGGAAATAGGTATGGAGAACCTTTTAAAAAAATGCCCTCGGTTTAGACATTGGGTTGATTCGTTAGTGGAAGCTGGGCAAGCGTAATCTTAAATAGACAAGGAGCGGTTGATGAATGATTTTCCAGAACAAGCCTCAGTGGTGGTCATTGGAGGCGGCATTGTCGGGTGCAGCGTGGCGTATCATTTGGCCAAGTTGGGCATCAAAGATGTGGTTTTATTAGAACGCCAAGCGTTGGGTTCGGGCACCAGCTATCACGCGGCAGGCATGATTCGTGAGCAGCAAAGCTCTGAGAGCGCGACGTGGATGTCAAAATACACCAATCAACTGTTTGCCAACCTCAGCAAAGAAACAGGTATTGACATTCATTATCGTCGTGTGGGTTCTTTATACGTGACACACGATTCCGATCGCATGCAGGAATTCAAATTTTCGCATACGGCTTGCGATTCTTTTGGCGTGGAGTCACAACTATTAGATGCCAAGGGCATACAAGCGCTTTGGCCATTGATGAATGTGACCGATTTGAAAGGCGGCTTTTTTATGCCGCAAGACGCGGTGGTCAATCCCTATCAGTCCACCCTCGCATTCGCCGAGGGGGCAAAGCAATACGGCGCGCAATTAATTGAAAATACCAAAGCGGTCAAAATACTGAAAAAACAAGGTCGAGTCAGTGGCGTTGAGACCAATCAAGGCGTCATTGCTTGTGAGCATGCGGTGATTTGTGGGGGCGTTTGGTCGCGTGATTTTGCAACAGAAATTGGTGCAAATATTCCCCTGCATGGGTGCGAGCATTACTATGTATTGAGCGAAGCCATCAGAGGCGTTGAGCTTAGTTTGCCCGCGGTGCGTGATTTTGAAGCGCGCTGTTACATCAGACCCGCCGCAGGCACTTATTGGGACGATGAGGGGCAGCGCTTGATGTGTGGTTTCTTTGAGCAAGGTGCAAAACCTTGGGGAATGGACGGCATTCCAGAAGATTTTGCTTTTGCAAAATTAGACGAGGATTGGCAGCACCTCGCCCAAGTCATTGAAAACGTCAAGCACCGCGTCCCAGCAATGCGTGAAGCCAAAATTGAAATGCTGTTCAATGGGCCAGAAAGTTTTACCCATGACAACAGCTATTTTGTCGGTGAAATGCCAGAACAAAGAGGCTTATACGCGTGCACGGGCTTTTGTTCGCGCGGCATTCAAGCCTCAGGCGGTGCGGGTTATATGGTGGCAGACCTCATCAAAAATGGTCATTCGACCTTAGGCGTTGATTTTAATGATGTTGATATTCGGCGTTGTTCAGCCTTTACCGGCAATCGTAAATACCTCCACGATCGCGTTAAAGAAGGGCTGGGACTGCTGTTTGACATGCACTATCCCTATTTGCAGATGACGACCTCAAGACCTGTGCGAACCACCCCCTTTCACGACCGTCTGCAAGCCGCTGGCGCATGTTTTGGTGAGCAATCTGGGTGGGAGCGAGCCAATTTTTATGTGAATGAAGGCGAGGAAGCCGTTTATAAATATTCCTACGGCCGCCAAAATTGGCATGAAAACAGTGCGCAAGAGCAACGCGCCGTCCGCGAAAATGTTGGGGTTTTTGATCAAACTTCCTTTGCCAAATTTTTGGTCCAAGGGCGTGAGGCTTTAGATTTTCTGAACCAAATATGCGGCGCGCAAATGGACGTATCCATTGGGCGCATTGTTTATACCCAAGCCCTAAATGAGCGCGGTGGTATTGAAGCCGATTGGACCGTCACTCGGATATCAGAGCAAGCGTTTTGGGTGATTACAGGCGTGGTCTCACAAGCGCGCGATTTCAGTTTATTGAACAGCATCAGTCGGGACTGGTATGTGAGCGTCACTGACATCACTTCTGCTTATGCCGTGCTGGGGATTATGGGGCCGAACGCTCGATCATTATTACAAAAAATGACCCCTGCTGATTTGAGCAACGACGCTTTCCCGTTCTACACCTCTCAAGTCATAGATTTTGGCTATGCGCGGGTGCGGGCAAATCGGCTGTCTTATGTGGGCGAATTGGGGTGGGAGTTGTTCATCCCCACTGAATTTGCCCTGAGTTGTTATGACCAATTGGTCAATGAGTGTGGCAGTGATTTTAAACTTGCTGGATATCATGCCATGAACGCCTTGCGTTTAGAAAAAGGTTATCGTCACTGGGGGCATGACATTGCAGACCAAGACACGCCCATAGAAGCTGGTCTAAGTTTTGCTGTGGATTTCGACAAAGCGCAGTTTAATGGGAAAGACCGACTATTAGCACAAAAAGCCGATGGCGTACATAAGCGTTTGGTCACTTTTCAACTACAGTCACCAGAACCGCTGCTTCATCATTTGGAACCCATTTATCGCAACAGCATGGTGGTGGGCTATTTAACCTCAGGGATGTTTTGCTCTACGCTTGGGTCTTCAATCGGCATGGGCTACGTTAAAAATAGTGATGATGTATTGAGCAAGGACTATTTGCTTTCAGCCAGCTACGAAATAGGAGTGTTGGGTCAGAAACAGCCTGCAACAGCGCATTTAAGTCCGCTGTATGACCCCAAAAGTTTGCGAATGAAAGTGTAGGGGCGTTGTTGTCTCCTTGTATGAAAGGGGAAACGCTTTGACTTTTAAATGAGGCTTTAAAATTAACCGAAACGTTTGACAATCTTTTGCATGGCGTCGCCCAATTTCTCGGCTTCCTCAAGGGTGTTGTAAAAGGCAAAGGATGCGCGAGCCGTGGCTGGAACATTGAACTTTTTCAACAAAGGCATGGTGCAATGATGCCCAGCACGAATGGCAATGCCGTATTGGTCCAACATGGCGCCAAGGTCAGCAGGGTGTAGATCACTGTCTTGTAAAACAAATGAAATGACGCTCGTTTTATTGGTTGTATGGCCAATAATCCGCAGTTTTGGAACTTCAAGCAATTTTTGTGTGGCGCAGTCTAATAAGGCCTGCTCGTGTTCTGCCATCGCTGTTCGATCCAAGCCCTGTAAGTAATCTATGGCAGCACCTAAGGCAACAACGTCTGCAATATTTGGCGTGCCCGCTTCGTATTTATAAGGCAGGTCATTGGGACTGAAGCCGTCGAAGTCAACGCGATCAATCATATCACCACCACCGAGATAGGGCGGCATGCCTTCTAACAATTCGCGTTTGCCATATAAAATGCCAATGCCTGTGGGGCCCAACATTTTATGACTGGAAAACACACAAAAATCACAATCTAAGGCTTGAACGTCCAAAGTCTGGTGCGCTGGCACTTGGCAAGCGTCAATCAAAACGGGGATTTTGTGTGCTTTGGCCTGTTCGATAATGTCTGAAACAGGGTTGGTGGTGCCGAGTGAATTGGAAATGGCGTTCACCGAAATGAGTTTGACTCGCTCATCAATGAGATTGGGTAATTTGTCTATCTCCATCTCACCCGATTCATCGACTGGAATCCAGCGAATTTCAAGCCCTTTGGCTTGGAGCATCTGCCAGGGCACTATGTTTGAGTGGTGCTCTAACTCAGAAATGATGACGCAATCACCAGGTTGGAGATTGGGCTCAATGTAGCATTTGGCAATGATGTTGATGCCTTCTGTGGCGCCACGAATAAAGATCACCTCCTCGCGTTGCTTGGCATGGATGAACGCCTGAACTTTATCCCGCGTTCCTTCATAGCCACGTGTTGAGCGATCGGCAAGCGTGTGATTGCCGCGGTGTACGTTGGCGTTATCAAATTCGTAATGATGGCGCAAAGCCTCGATCACCTGCCACGGTTTTTGTGAGGTTGCCGCATTGTCTAAATAGACCAAAGGATGCCCATTGACCGTCTGATGGAGAATGGGAAAATCAGCCCGAATCTTTTCAATCAACGTCATTTCAATAGCTGGTCAAATAATTTGTCATCGATGGCTTGACGCATGGGCATATAGTCAATGTTCTCGACCACGTCAGCGGCAAAAGCGTAAATTAAATATAGCTCAGCGCGTTCTTTGGAAATGCCACGCGATTGCATATAAAACAACTGATCCTTGTCCATTTGACCACAAGTAAAGCCATGTGAACACTTCACATCATCGGCATAAATTTCTAATTGTGGTTTGCTGTTATTCTCAGCCGTTGGCGACAGCAATAGCGCTTTATTATCCATTTGGCCATCGGTTTTCAACGCACATGGATCAACAAAAATACGACCTTGGAAAATGCCTTTGGCACGATCGTCCAAGATGCCTTTATGAATTTGATAACTTCGACAGTTTGGTGCCATGTGACGGGTAAAAGTGCGCGATTCAATCAACTGCGACTTTTGACCCAAATACAGGGAATTGACATCACTGTTTGCACCAGGCTCAGCCAGGCGGGTGAAATTGTTTTGGCGACACAAAGCAGCGCCCGCCAAAATCGAAGTGCTTTGGATGACGGCATCGCGTTTAAGGTGAAAGAATTGGTGAGAAAAATGCTGGCTCTCGCCGTGTTGGTCTTGCCATTTAAAGTGTTTGAATACGGCATTTGCCCCGACGCAAGCGCCCAGCGTATGGTTAGACATCGCCTGCCCGTATCCTTTGCCATGGGTTTCAATGAGCGTAATTTCAGCATTGTCGGCAATGGTTAAATCAATTTGAGTCGCTGCCGTGCTTGCTTGGGTGCCCAAGTATCGAATCCAAAGCGTCGTTTGACCCTTTAGTTGGACGTGGACGTGATCTTGTAAAAAGGCTTGATTTAACAAAAACAGCGCATCATCATTGCCGTCAATAGGCAGGCTGTCTTGACCAACCGAGAAGCGCATATTGGCCGATTCGGCGGGCAAATTTATGTGACCATCAAACACTTCTATACAAGCAAAATCGCCTATATCGAACACATCAAAATCAGGAATGTTCTTGTGCGCGCTTGCAGGGAGATGCGTATATAAATGCGTGAGTGGTGTAAACTGCCAATCCTCATGTTTACGAGTGGGCAGCCCCTTTTCCAAAAAACATTGCTGAGCTTTGAGTCGTCTTTGGCTCAGAGGATCTTGTGGTAATGCGCCAAACTGCTGCTGTAATTCAGCCTCTTTTGCCGTGATTGCTTGAGGTTTGACGAATTTTTTAGGAGATCCAGGCATAGCCTTCTTCCTCTAACTTAAACGCCAATGATTTATCGCCAGTACGGGCAATTGTACCGTCGTTGAGTACATGAACAAAATCTGGCTCAACATAATTCAACAGTCGCTGATAATGCGTGATGATGAGGAAAGAACGATCCGCAGAACGCAACTGGTTGATGCCTTTGGCCACCGCTTGCATGGCGTCAATGTCCAAACCTGAATCGGTTTCATCCAAGATGCCAAGTTTGGGATTTAATACAGCCATTTGGAAAATGTCATTACGTTTTTTCTCGCCCCCAGAAAAGCCGACATTGACCGAACGCTCAAGCAAAGCGGCGGGCATGTCTAACATCTGCAGGCTTTGTTTGATGCGCTTGTTAAACTCCAAAGTATTAAGCGTGCTTTCACCGCGATACTCGAGTATGGAGTTAAGTGCCGTTTGTAAGAAAAATTTGTTTGACACACCAGGTATTTCAACGGGGTATTGGAATGCCATAAACACCCCTTCACCAGCGCGCTCATCGATTTCCATGTCTAATAAATTTTTACCATTGAATTCAATGGTGCCCTCTGTGACCTCGTAACTTTCATGTCCTGAAATCACATTGGAGAGGGTGCTTTTACCCGATCCATTGGGTCCCATAATGGCATGAACTTCGCCTGGTTTGATGGTCAGATTGAGGCCTTTTAAAATGGGTTTTTCAGTATCGGCAACACGTGCAGACAGGTTTTTTATTTCAAGTAACATAGTTGTAGTTTAATAATAGTGAGAGTGGAAAATTAAATTCAGGAAAGTTTGTACAAGTCTAACCAACGGAGCCTTCTAAGCTGATGGCTAACAGTTTACGCGCTTCAACGGCAAACTCCATCGGCAACTCAGAGAATACATCCTTACAGAAACCATTGACAATCATGTTCACCGCGTCCTCTTCGCCAATGCCCCGCTGGGCACAATAGAACATTTGATCATCGCCAATTTTTGAAGTGGTCGCCTCGTGCTCTAACTGAGCAGAAGGGTTGGCGCATTCGATGTAGGGGTAAGTGTGGGCGCCACATTGATTGCCAATCAACATCGAATCGCACTGGGTGAAATTACGGGCATTGCTTGCACCTTTCATAATCTTCACCTGACCGCGGTAAGTGTTTTGGCTTTTACCCGCTGATATCCCTTTGGCAATAATTGTGGACTTGGTGTTCTTACCAATATGGATCATTTTGGTGCCCGTGTCTGCCTGCTGATTGTTATTGGTTAAGGCCACAGAATAAAACTCACCAATAGAATTGTCCCCTTTAAGGATAACCGAAGGGTACTTCCAAGTAATGGCTGAACCTGTTTCAGCTTGAGTCCAAGACAACTTAGCGTTATCACCCAAGCACACGCCACGCTTGGTCACAAAATTCAGAATGCCCCCTTGGGTCTCACTGTCACCTGGATACCAATTTTGCACAGTGGAATATTTCACTTCGGCATCTTCTAACACCACTACCTCAACCACTGCAGCGTGCAATTGGTAAGTGTCGCGAATCGGTGCTGAGCACCCCTCAATATAACTGACGTAACTGCCCTTATCGGCAATGAGCAACGTCCGTTCAAATTGCCCTGTTTTGGCCTCATTCATACGGAAATAGGTCGAAATTTCCATCGGACAACGAACGCCTGGTGGCACATAAACAAAGGTGCCATCCGAAGCCGAAGCCGCGTTTAACGCCGCAAAAAAATTGTCGTCATGCGGAACAACCGTCCCCATGTATTTTTGAACCAACTCAGGATGATCTTGAACCGCTTCACTGAACGAGCAAAAGATAATGCCCAACTTCGCCAATTTATCGCGGTGCGTGGTTGAAACGGAAACGCTGTCAAAAATGGCATCGACGGCAATGTCAGAATCCTCATCCAAAGAAATGCCGAGCTTGTTGAATGTATCAATTAACTGATCATTCGATGCCAGATCGGACGCACCATCATCACAAGCATCGCACGTTGGCGCTGAATAATAATGATAATCTTGGTAATCTAAGGGCTCGTACTTAAGGTGTCCCCAGTGTGGTTCAGGCATTTTGAGCCAAGCATTGTAGGCATTCAACCGCCAATCTAACATCCACTGTGGTTCATTCTTTTTTTCAGAGATTTTGCGCACCACCGACTCATCAATGCCTTTGGCAAAGGTCTCCGTGCTGATGTTGGTATGAAACCCTTCTTTGTAGTTGGTTTCTTTCAGTAACTCAACAATGTCGTCTTGTACTTCGACATTGGACTTATCCAAGACCGATATAGGTGCATCTACGGGCATAGTGTATAAACTCTTATTTTAAGAATGTTTCAGGGGCAAACATTCTACCAAAACCCGCGATTATTAGCCCGCATTTAGCACCCACCACCACACTTCTTTCAAAAGCCACAGAGCATATTTCAGGAAGGGTGGTTTATATCAACCTTGTTTTCAGAATTTTCGTTCTGTTAGAAATGTCTTTTAACGAATTAAACTAATCAGTATTTGTTAATTCTTTAGAATGTTTGGCTAATTTTCTTAAAAATGTTTTTGAAGTGGTGCGGAGAATTTCCAAATTTTCGAAGTATTCTTTAGCATCAATCCGTGAATCACTAAGATTGGAAAAATCGGACAAAACTTTATAATTAGCGTTAAATACTTCATCGAATGAGACCAGTAAGCTGGGAAAATATAAGTTAACAATTACTTGAATTCTTTGAAAGCGATCAATTTCTGACATTCCATTCTCTTTTGTTCTCATTTGTTCTTCTATCATTCGTGCTCCTTCAGACCTTTCAATCTCTCCATTTATTATTTGTTCAATTATGGTAGTCCGAAAATTGATAGTACCATACCATTTTGCTGACAAAAATGTCAATTCTTCCAGTTGTCCTCTCAGGAATATAGCCTGTTCAGATTTTTGATTTCTTTCGAATTTTTCTTTTTCGGATTTTTGATTTCTTTCGAATTTTTCTTTTTCAAGCTTTCGTTGACCATAATTTGTGAGGGAAACACTTGCAAGGGCAACCGCTGCACCTATTGCTGTAAATATAATTTGAAGGGAAATGTCGTCAATCATTTGAAAAAATTATTATTGATTATTTATCTGTTAATGTTATTAGCGTAAATTCAATTTCAATTGAGTGCATCAGATAGAGACGAGATAACTACCAACGTTTTGTAAAAAAACCAGATTTAAACCGATCAAATTCAGGGTGCTTATTGATTAGATCATTAAGAATTCTGTTAGCAGGCATGCTGTACAGATCATAGGTTCTTTCGTACTGTTTAAACAAAGCAATGAGTCTTAAAAAATATTGTGATATTTTGGGTTTTAAGATGTTTTTTTTCTCGTCATAAAAAAGTCTTTTGCTCACGTTAATGAAGTTTTCATTTCTCATCAGATCTTGACGTTTTATTGTTTCTAAAAATAATTCGCCGGATTCATTAATAGGGTTTAGTAAAAGAAATCTAATCAAATCTGGATGTTTATGATAAAAAAAGTATAAATCGAATACTGGTTTCAGCAAATGGACAAAAGGGTAAAATGATTTTTGTTTGTTGATGTAGAAGCGATCTATTTCTCCAATAGTTCCATCGCGCCTTAGCAGTTGCTTATGATAGACCACTGTTAGGAAATGCCAGATGCGGTCATTTACTGGACAATGTTCTAATGTTTCATATAAGTATGCCCCCAACTCAAATTTAGTGCTGAATACTTTACTTTCATCAATTTCGATGGCAATTTCGTCAATTTCAACAGGAGTTGACATAGATCCAGATAGAAAAACTTCAAGATTTAGAGTTTCACTGGGGTCATTTTTTTCACACCAAGTTCGGAATGCCTTATCGCCTGTGGGCGTGAGTTGTCTTAATGAAATCATATCTTATTTAAGCGATTTGGTAATTGAGTCGATCAGTTTATTATTTTCTGCAAATTTGCTTAGAACTTGATTTATCCACCACATGCGATCCTCATAGTTTGGTTTGTCGCTCTCACCGTATGGATATGAACAGAGATTATCTGCCAATTTAAACCATTTGCTTTGTCTAAAATATTCTTCATCAAAATTAAGAAGTAGCAAGTAATTGAGTATGTCTTTGAATGCCATTTCAGCAAGGATGGGTTTTAATTTTTGTGCGCAATCTTTTAATTTAGGGTTTAGATACAACATAATAGCCTCTGAGTCAAAATCTTCTATTTTATAGATGTTTTCAAACGTATTATCACAGGTACTAATATTTAACAGGGATGAGGTGAACTTTTCTTCCTTTAAATTCTCGGCAAAGCCCAATAGCCTAAAATCCTCAGGGCTAATGATTTTCAGTCTGAATTTTATTTTTGCTCTTTGTGAGACTTCAAAAGGCAGTGGATGGGATTGCTCTTCTGAGTTGTATTCGCCTATGTTGCCTAACTCAATTCTTATCAAATTTGTACGAATAAATGTTTCTAAAACAATTTTTGTACTGTCTGGATAGCCTATTTCTTTTTCTTTGAGATTTTTTACAACCACCTTAACATTTAAAGCGCTATCCTCTTCTTCGATATTAAGTATGATATTTTCTCTTAATATTTTTTTTCTATATTCAGGGGCGAGAGTTCTTTTCACTGTTCGTCTCCCGTATCTTTAATGTCTATTTTTAATTCTCGGTCTGGATCAAAACCTGACATTGATACTCTAAAACGGTCAGCCTTTATGATTTGACAATGTAATTGATTTTCTCGTTTTTTCAGTTGCTCTACACCTTTTGAATCTACTTTAATGTTATCTTGTTGTAGGTCAAAATCTCTGGTGTCATATTTTTTGAACGCATTACCTTGGTTTGTTCCGTAAGCGAGAGTTATCTCTATGTTTGAAATATTTTTATGCTTGCCATTATCAGTTAATGATAAACTGAATCCATTGCTTTTACGGTTTTTACTGAATGAAAAATTAGAGTTGTTAATAGGACTTTCGTCAGTTGTTTCTTTAGGGGTTTTTTGCGTACCGCCTTTCGCCGAATTTTTATTACCACGGGTGTGATCAGGAAATAAATCACTAAACAAGCTGTTGTCTATTAGGGGTTTGGGCTTCATTTCACTTATCACTATCTGAGGTAGTTGAGTTATAAATTTCACAAAGTTTTGAATATCTGTATCACTCTTATATCGAATAGAACTAATTTCGTTGCTAAGATTAGCAGAAGCCTTTGAAAGTTTTCGTTTCCACTCAGTATGGGATGGGTTTTCTAAAAGTCGGAGTAAATGGCTTAATTCATTGTCCGCACCATTAATTAGTACAATGACATGATATTCAGATGAACTTTTATTTCTTTTACACGCATCTTTAATTAAGGTATTTTCTCGCCAAAAATCAAAATCTTCTTTTTTGTCTATTAATTTTTTGGTGATCAAAAAATCTAAATAACTGTCATCCGAGCCCTGTTTAGAACTTTTTATAAATTGTGATCTGGGGATATTAAAGCGAATATAAACATTGTTTCCATCGTTAAGTTCAGAGTCGATCTGTTTAGCATCATTTGGATCTAGCAATGCTTTTTTTGTCACTCCAATTGAGAATTCATAGTCAGGTCTATTTTGTTTTTTTATAAAGTTAGTTATCATCGATAATTTCTGATTTTTGCCTTCTCTGACATGTTTGGCATCAATGGTTTCATTTAACAGTTTAATGGTTAATTTTTCAGCGACAATGGGGTAATAATGCTCCTCGATAATGGCTTCTTTTAGATGTTCCAATTTAATCTCATCTTGAGGAACAGGAATGGCGATTGATAGTCCTTTTTGGCTTTCAGTGCGTTGAAAAAGTGATTCAATAAATGTATTATGTTCTTTAGCGCATAAGTCATATTTACCATTTTCCAAAAATTCTAAGCCATTAAGCTTATGGGTTACGAATTTGCATGTGCCTCGAAAATACGTTTTGTTAGTTCCAATTTCGTCGTAAATAGTATATAGAAAAAAGGATTGGATTTTGCTGGATTCATAAAAAACAACCTTACCAATTCCATGACTACCACCGCTGGAATTGCCACTATCGGTTCTGATATTATCTTTAAAGAAATTGTTTTTTTTATCACCACTCAGTCCGGTGGTGTTAAAGTCTTCCAGAATTAAAAATTTCATTTCGTCATTAGAAAACAAATTGAATTCTTTGTTTGGGTAGGCAGCTTTGTAGTGGGGTTCTAGCCCTGAAAAATATTTGGAACACGCACTTTTCTTTAATATTTTTAACGCAATATTGATGTGTACTGGATCATCGCTAGCACTTTGGTCAAGAGCATCCAAGGAATTTTGGATGGATTCTCTGATCAGAGCGCTTGTAGTTGGTGAGTCGTCAAAATGTTTATGGCTGCTTGAGTCTGAGAGGCCATCGTAGCCAGGCGGATATGCGAAAAATTTCCAGTTTGTAGGAGAATCATTGTTTACTGACATTTGGTTGGTCCGTTTGATCTTAGAGGATTATTCTACCCATTTGCGTCAGGATTGTCAGGGATTTCGCCTTTAGAGGAGGCGGGGTAGCGGGGTAGGTCGTCGTGGATGTCGTAGAAGGGGGCTTTGTCGTCTGTGAAGATGTGGGCGATGGTTTTGAGGTGGCTGCTGTCATCTAATGTGCCAGCGACTATGGCGGTGGTCTGTTGTTCGTAAGGTTGCCAGAACAGGTGGCAGCCGCAGTATTTGCAAAATCCTCGTCGGGCAATGGGTTTGCCTTTGTACCAGGTCAGTCCGCTTTCGTTTAGCAGGGTGATGCTGTCGTTCGGGGCTTTGGAATAAGCACCGTGAATGCCGTGAGATAAACGGCAGTGACTACAATGGCAATTTACCACTGGGCGCATTGGTCCAATCACTTCGTAGCGTACGGCACCACACAGGCAACCACCTTTATGTTTGTTATTGGTGGTCATGCGTATTGCTCATCATCGTTGGTTGTACGTTTATTTGTCTTTTGACAGCAGGACGCCGACCCAGCGCGTTGAGGTGTTGGCCTCTAAGATGATTTTAATCACGATGGTTAAAGGCACGGAAAGCAGCATGCCGATGGGTCCAAATATCCATCCCCAAAAAACCAGCGAAAGGATGACGACGAGGGAGGAGATGCCCAGCCCTTTGCCCATGACTTTGGGTTCGATGATATTGCCTGCAACAATGTTTATGATTAGGTATAAAGCGGCGGTGAGCAGGGCTTCAATGGGTCCTAACTGTACTAAGGCGACGACCACTGCGGGGACGGCGGCAATGAGTGAGCCAAGCGTTGGGATGAAGTTAAAAGCGAATGCCACAAAGCCCCACAAAATGGCGTAGTCCACGCCGATGATGAGTAAGCCTAAGGTGACCAGAAAACCAGTGATGAAGCTGATGACGGCTTTTATGGCCATGTATTGATTGATTTTTTCATAAATGGCAGACAGTTGATCAAATCGTTCCGCCTTATCTGGAAATGCCATTTGCAAGCGTCGGTGCAAGCTGGTGTTTTCCGCCAGAATAAAGATGACAAACAAGAAGATCATAAAGGTGTTGGTGAGCACGTTGCTGAGCGCGTTCAGCATATCGCGCGCATACGAAAAAATAGCGCTAGGGTCGATGTGCGATTGAATGGAGGCGTAGCTGAGCTCAATGCCCCATTGGTTGAACAGCTCAAAGGTGTGCACGAGCAATTTTTGCAAGCGGACTTGGTAGTTGGTTGATTCATTGATAAATTGTTGGACTGATGCCCCCAATACCGAAATGATGCCAGCCCAGATCAATACGACCAATACCATCATGAGAGTGATGGACACAGCTTTTGAAATGTGATATTGTGACAGTTTATCGATGATGGGGCGAAGGATGATGGCAATAAAGAAGGCCAATAGCAGTGGCACAATAAATGCGCTGGCCACTTTCAAGCCGCCAGTGATGATCATCAAAGCGGCTGCGACTAAGATCACACGTGACAGGGGGGCAAAACTCATCTCAGTCCTTTGTTTTGACTTTGAATGGCGCAGGTGGGATGATCAAATTCACCCATCAATTTAAATGAATTCGCTTGCATCATGATTCTGGGCAAAGTCTCTGCAATTTGGATGGTTTTACCGTTTTCTTGGGGGCATTAAATCGGTGATGGTGCCCTCTGCCATCTCTGCGGCAAAGCAAATGGTTTCTGATAGGGTGGGATGCGGGTGGATGCTAAGCGCAATGTCTTCTGCGGTTGACCCCATTTCCATGGCCAATACAGCTTCAGCAATCAGTTCGCCCGCATTGGGTCCGACAATGCCTGCGCCAATGAGGCGTCCTGTGGTTTTGTCGAACATCAGTTTGGTCAGCCCATCACTGTTGTTCAAACTGAGGCTGCGCCCACTGGCTGCCCAAGGAAATGCGCCTTTGGTATATTCAATGCCTTCGGCCTTCAATTCTTTTTCGGTTTTGCCCATCCAAGCCACTTCGGGGTTGGTATAAGCCACAGAAGGGACGGTCATGGCATTAAAGCTGGCTTTATGCCCAGCAATCACTTCAGCGGCTACTTTGCCTTCGTGTGTGGCTTTGTGTGCGAGCATGGGTTGTCCGACGATGTCTCCAATGGCAAAAATGTGGGGCACATTGGTGCGTAATTGGTGGTCAACATGGATAAAGCCTTTTTCGTCCACATTCACGCCGGCTTTGTCAGCGTCAATGGCTTTGCCATTGGGATAACGCCCTGCTGCGACCAAAATACGGTCAAAGGTTTCAGTTCTTGAGCCTTTGGGGTCTTTCAAGGTCACTTCCAAGCGTTTGCCAGAGTTGTCCACCTTTTCAACTGAGGTGTTATAGGCATAGGTCAAGCGCTTTTTCATGCGTTTTTCTAAGGGTTTCCAAATGTCTTTGTCCACACCTGCGCTGAACATTTCTTGACTGCGCACAGCAACGGTGACGTCACTGCCAAATGATTCATATACGGTGGCCATTTCCATGCCGATGATACCTCCGCCAATGACCAGCATCCGTTTAGGGATGTCTGTCACTTCAAGTGCGCCAGTTGAGTCAATAATGCGGTCATCGTCCCAAGGGAAAACGGGGACTTTTGTGACGCTTGAGCCTGCAGCAATGATGGCGTGTTTAAACGATACGCGCTCGGTGGTTTCGCCCACCACTTCGATGGTGTTGCCATCAACGAATTTGCCAAAACCTGTGACGACTTTGACCTTGCGTTGTTTGGCTAAGGCGGTTAGCCCACCTGTGAGCTTGCCAATGACTGAGTTTTTAAATTCCCGGACTTTGTTGACGTCGATTTTGGTTTTGCCAAAGCTGATGCCATGATCGGCCATTTCCTCGGTTTCACACACCACTTGAGCCATATGGAGTAAGGCTTTGGACGGGATACAGCCCACATTGAGACACACGCCACCTATGATGGGATAACGTTCAATCAGTGCAACTTTGAGCCCTAAGTCAGCCGCTCTAAAGGCCGCTGTATAGCCACCAGGACCACTGCCGAGCACGGCAACATCGTAGGCATCATCGCCGAGCGAGGGGGCTTTGACAGGCTCTACTGATGGGGGTGTGGCGACTTTTTCTGCAACAGGTGCGGGCTCTTGTGCGGCAGGGGCTTTTTCAACCGGCGCTGCGCTTGTGACTTCAATGTTGGCGATCAAATCACCAGCACTGACTTTATCGCCTAATTTAACGTGTAATTGGGTGAGTTTGCCTGCTAATGGTGAGGGAATTTCCATGCTGGCTTTGTCGCTTTCCAAAGTGATGAGCGAATCTTCTTCGGCGACTTCGCCGCCAGTTGTGACCAAAACTTCTATGATTTCAACGTCAGTAAAATCCCCAATATCAGGGACGCGAATTTCTTCAATAGCCATACAATTTCCTATAAGATTAGGGTTCTAATATCGGATAAGCAGTTTGCCAATGACACGGCAAAACGCGCGCCTTGGGCACCATCAATGACGCGATGGTCGTAGGAGACGGCTAAGGGCAACATGAGTCGGGGCGCAAAAGCTTCACCATCCCAAACAGGTTGCATGGCGGAACGTCCCACGCCTAGGATTGCCACTTCGGGCGCATTGACAATGGGGGTGAAATAACTGCCTCCGATGCCGCCCAAACTGGAAATAGAGAAGCAGGCGCCGCTCAAGTCGGTTGGCGTAAGCTTACTTGCCCGTGCTCGTTCGCTTAAATCCGCCATTTCTTGCGCCAATTCAAAAGCGCCCTTTTGGTCGGCGTCTCGAATGACTGGCACCATCAAGCCATTTGGGGTGTCAACGGCAATGCCGATGTTGTAATACTTTTTAACGACCAAATTATCGCCGTCCAATGAGGCATTGAAGTTTGGATGGGTTTTTAAGGTGGCGACCACGGCTTTGATGATGAACGCCAGTGGCGTCAATTTAATCTGGGCTTTTTCAGCCGCTTTGGCTTGTGATTTGCGGAAGTTCTCAAGCTCGGTAATGTCGGCGTCAATGCACTGGGTGACGTGTGGAATGTTCAACCAGCAAGCGGAGAGGTGTTTGCCTGATATTTTTTTAATGCGCGATAATGGCACGTTCTCAATTTCACCAAATTGACTGAAGTCAACGCCTTCAATCGCAGGAATACCAGCAGTACCGCCTGAACCTGAAGAGAGCACGGATTTAACATATTTATGGACGTCTTCTTCGGTGATTCGATTTTTGACCCCAGTACCTGTGACGGCTTGTAGCGACACGCCAAGCTGGCTGGCAATTTTACGCACCTTAGGGCTGGCGTGAGACATGGCGCCCGTACTGGGCGTGTTGTTGGGTGTTTCTGCGGAGGGCGCTTGTTGAACGACTGGCTCTGATTGAGCGACTGGCTGTGCAGGAGGGGTTGGTTGTGCGGGGGGCGATTCTGCAGGCGTTTCAGCAGGGGCTTCGGCTGATTCTGCAGCGCTCTGTTGCACCTCAATCATGGCAATCAAATCGCCTTGGGACACGCGGTCTTTGAGTTTGACCTTGAGGTCTTTTATGACCCCAGCATGCGGTGAAGGGATTTCCATGCTGGCTTTGTCACTTTCTAAGGTGATAAGCGAGTCATCGACAGCCACAGTGTCTCCTTTAGCGACCAAAACCTCAATGATTTCAACGTCGGTGAAATCCCCAATATCGGGCAAATGAATTTGCGTTAATGCCATGGTTGTGCTCCTTAGACGGTTAGTGGGTTCGGTTTGTTGGTGTCAATACCGTATTTTTTGTATGCCGCTTTGACTTCGCTGGGCTTGATGGCGCCTTCGTCCGCCAAGGCTTTTAAAGCGGTGATGGCTATCCAATAACGATCCACTTCAAAGAAATGGCGCAGCTGGGTGCGCGTGTCAGAGCGACCAAAACCATCCGTGCCCAAGACCGTGTAAGAGTCGGGCATCCATTGACGGATTTGATCGGCATATTGGCGCACATAATCGGTGGCCGCAATGACGGGGGTTTTAACGTTTTTAAAGCATTCAGCCACATAAGGTGTCTGCGGTTTCTTTTCTGGATTCAAACGGTTAATGCGCTCACAATCGTAGGCATCACGGCGCAATTCATTGAAACTTGGCACGCTCCAAATGTCAGCGTCAACTTTAAAGTCTGCCTTCAATAATTCGGCGGCAAAGATGACTTCACGCAAAATCGTACCACCGCCCATAAGATTCACTTTTTTCTTAGCCGATCCGCCTTTGCTGAATTTGTACATGCCTTTGATGATGCCTTCTTTGGCGTCTTTGGGTAAGGCGGGGTGCGGATAGTTTTCATTCATCACGGCAATATAATAAAAGCAGTTTTCATTTTTATGAAACATCCGCTCCATGCCGTCTTGCATGATGACGGTCAGTTCGTAGTGGAAGGTGGGATCGTAGGTGCGGCAATTGGGGACATTGCCGTACATCAACATGTGGTGACCATCTTGGTGTTGCAGGCCTTCACCCGCCAAGGTGGTTCTGCCTGCTGTACCACCCATCAAGAATCCTTTGCTTTGCATATCGGCGGCCGCCCAGACCAAGTCGCCCGTGCGCTGATAGCCAAACATGGAATAATAAATATAGAAGGGGATCATATATTTATTGTGGTTGGTGTAGGAGGTGGCTGCGGCAATCCAAGAGCACATGGAGCCAGCTTCATTGATGCCTTCTTCCAGAATTTGCCCTGTGGCGGCCTCTTTGTACCACATCATTTGGTCTGAATCTTCAGGGGTGTATTGTTGACCCTGAGGGGCATAAATGCCAATTTGGCGGAACAGTCCTTCCATACCAAAGGTGCGTGCTTCGTCGGGCACGATTGGGACGATGCGGTCTTTGATGTTGGCATCGCGCAGAGCCATTGACAAAAAGCGCACAAAAGCCATGGTGGTGGACATTTCTCGCTCTGACGTGCTTTCAAGTAAGGCTTTGAATGCGGTCAGCGGTGGCACAGTCAATGTTTCTTGAGTGGCCTTACGCACAGGAAGATAACCGCCTAATGCTTTTCGGCGGTCGTGTAACAACGCCATTTCTGGTGAGTTTTTGGGAGGCATATAAAAGGGCAGATCATTGATTTTTTCATCTGAAATCGGAATGCCAAAACGATCCCTAAATTCGCGTAAATCCTGCTCGTTTAATTTTTTGGTTGAGTGCGCGGTGTTTGAGCCTTCGGCGGAACCTTTCATACCGTAACCTTTGACGGTTTTTGCCAAAATGACGGTCGGTTGATCGGTGACTTCTAAGGCGCGTTGGTACGCTGCATAAATTTTGCGTGGGTCGTGTCCACCACGACTGAGTCTATAGATGTCATCGTCCGACATGTCCTCGACCAAAGCCAATGTTTCTGGGTACTTGCCGAAGAAATGTTCGCGCACATAGGCGCCGCCTTTGGCTTTATAAGTTTGGTAGTCGCCATCGACCACTTCCATCATGCGTTGCTTCAACATCCCTGACTTGTCGCGTGCAAGCAGGCTGTCCCAACCAGAACCCCAAATCACTTTGATCACATTCCAGCCAGCACCACGGAAGTGCCCTTCTAATTCTTGGATGATTTTGCCATTGCCGCGTACGGGGCCATCCAAGCGTTGTAAATTACAGTTGATGACAAAAACCAAGTTGCCCAAATGCTCGCGTGAAGCGAGGTGGATTGCGCCCATAGATTCGGGTTCGTCCATTTCGCCATCGCCAAGATAGGCCCAAACGGTGCGATTTTCATCCTTAATGAGACCACGATGTTGCAAATATTTCATGAACCGCGCTTGGTAAATCGCCATGATGGGACCCAGCCCCATCGATACGGTTGGGAACTGCCAGAATCCAGGCATCAACCAAGGATGCGGATAGGAGGAAACGCCTTCGCCATCAACTTCTTGGCGGAAATTATTGATCGCTTCTTCAGAAATTCGACCTTCAAGAAACGCGCGAGAGTAAATACCGGGTGCCGAATGCCCTTGGAAGAATACCATATCACCCCCATCGGAATCGTCTCGGTCAGCGCCTTTGTAAAAATGGTTGAAGCCCACTTCGTATAAGGTGGCGCTCGAAGAATAACTGGCAATATGTCCGCCTAATTCGGGGGCTTTTCTATTGGCTCGAACCACCATTGCCAAGGCATTCCAACGAACGATGGAGCGCAATTTATGCTCAACATCCTGCCCAGCAGGCATGGGGTTTTGATGCGATAAGGGGATGGTGTTTATGTAATCGGTGGTGGCGCTGTACGGCAGGTCAAGCCCCTTCTCGCGAGCCTGATCAATGAGTTTTTGTAGTAGGTAATGCGCCTTGTCATAACCTTCAAATTCAACCAGTGCGTTAAATGCTTCTTGCCATTCTAAAGTGCCTTGTGGGTCTTGATCTGTGAATTGAGTCATGTTAGTTTTCTGAGTAGTTATGGGTGAATAATTGTCTCTTTTAATCCACTGGATCACAATGGATATTAATATGATTATAACGGAATAAACCGCCACTTTCCACGTTTGCGCCCCTGTTTGAATGTGGTAGGCGTTTTTTGCTGGCCTCAGTTGGGGTCATCGCTACTTAGCCGAGGGCAATATCTTGCTACAATGAACGGATGATTTTAAAGCAGTTGCATTTGCACCAGTTTCGTTTATTTGCTGATGAGGTGTTCCATTTTGAACCCCACATCAACATCATTTCTGGCGCAAACGCCTGTGGCAAAACCACCGTGCTTGAAGGGCTATGGTGTGGTGTCAACGGTCAATCTTTTAGAACCGTTTACTTAGATGATGTGATTGCCGAGGATAAAGAACTTGCCCAGGTTCACATGGCGTTTGACGCCGATCAATCGCATAAAATTGGTTTTTCGCGCGCGCAAGGGCAATCAAAATTTAACCACAACACCCAAGCCTTAACCTCCCCCCAGTCGATTAGCCAACTCGTGCCAATGCTATTCATTGGTCCCGACAGTTTGCGTTGTCTGATGGAAGCCCCAGTGCTCAGGCGTAAATTTTTGGATCGTGCCTTATTTCTGCAAAACCCAGAATACTTTAAAATTTGGAAGGATTATCGGCGCACGCTTTTGCAACGCAACAGTTGTTTAAAACAACGCTTGGATAAGACAGTCATTATGGCGTGGGAAGCGGGATTGATCAGCCTTTCCGACCAGCTGACTCAGTTGAGACAAGCGTATTTGGAACAGTTATTACCCAAAATGCAAACCTACTTGCATCGGTTTTTCCCCGACATGAATTTTGCTGAGGTGGAGTTGCGTTATGCGCCTGGGTATCCGAGAAAAATGTCGTACGCCGAAGTGATTGAACGGCAAAGAGCATTGGATCAAAAGCAGCAGTTTACTGGCAGTGGCCCGCATCGTGCTGACATTGAAATTTTGTACAAACAAACCAAGCTGGCCAATCGCTTATCGCGCGGTCAATTAAAAATTGCAACCTACGCGCTTTATTTTGCCCAGCTCGCTGTTAATCATGACGCGGGCGTTTATCCCTTGTTATTGTTGGATGATTTTTCTTCGGAGCTCGATGAGCGTTACCGCACCATGATTCTGGAGACCATTTCCGAGCAGAGTATCCGCACCTTGATCACCACTGTGGATGCCGAACTGGTACCCATTGCAGCGAATGAAATTCAGCTCAGTTCAGCTTAGGCACTCTAACAGATGTTTGTTAAGGCACTCTGTTTGGCTTATTCGACACGGTGCTGAATAGCCAAAGCACTTTTACAGTCGTTGGCTTAAGGACTATTTTGTTGAATGGCTGTTTCCAAGTCAGATGCAGAATAATCCTCACTCACATAGGCTGAGCCAATCGCATTCAGCAATACCAACCGAATTATGTTGTTGTGCACTTTTTTATCCACGCGCATTTTACCGAGGTAGTCTTCAACGCTCATATTCGCGGGTCCAAGTATGGGCAAACCTGCGCGTTGCAATATCTGACGCACTCGTGCCAAATCTTCGGCGCTCAGCTGGCCCATCTTATGCGACAGGTTTGCTGCCATAGTCATACCCGCGCTGATGGCTTCACCGTGTAACCATTCGCCATAACCCAAATGGGCTTCAATGGCATGACCAAAGGTATGACCGAAATTGAGCAGGGCGCGTACATTGGATTCGTACTCATCTTTTTCGACGATGTCCGCTTTGATTTGACAGCTCTTCTCAATGGCATAATGCAAAGCATCTGGGCGCTTGTCTAAGAGCTGATCGAGATTTTGTTCTAACCATTGGAAAAAATCGGCATCGTAAATCAAGCCGTATTTAATAATCTCAGCCAAGCCTGATTTAAATTGTTCAGGACTCAGGGTATTAAGCATGAGGGTATCGGCCAATACCGCACAAGGTTGATGAAACGCCCCAATCATATTCTTGGCTTTGGCGTGGTTCACCCCCGTTTTGCCGCCAACAGAAGAATCGACTTGCGCCAATAAGGTGGTTGGTATTTGAATAAAGGGCACACCCCGCAACCAAGTGGCGGCAACGAATCCTGTTAAATCGCCCACCACACCGCCACCCAAGGCAACCAATGTCGCCGAACGGGAGAACGCGCGATCGATTAAAGTGGTATAGATTTGTTGCGCGCTTTCAAGCGATTTGGACGCTTCGCTATCGTCGATGATGCAGTGACATAAATCGTATTGGGCAAAGTAGGATTGAATTTTACTCAAATACAAAGGCGCAACGGTTGTGCTGGTCACAATACACACTTGTTGTCCTTTGACATAGGGGCTAATGTCGATCTGGTTGGTTAAATCTTCACCAATGAATATGGGATAGCTTCGATTATTTAGATCGACGGTCAATGTTTTTAAATGCACAGTTCAGCCTCAATGGTGTGAGCGATTTGCGAGATGCTTAAGTTTTCGGTGTTGATGGTCAAGTCCGCACACGATTCGTACAAAGCACCTCGTTGTTTAAACAACTTTTTTAATTTGGCATAAGGGTCATCCACCTGTAACAAGGGGCGTTGGCTTGAACTCTCAATGCGCTCATAAATTACCTCTAATGAAGCGTACAAATACACAACCGTGGCTTGCTTCAAAAGTGCGCGATTATGTTCGCTTAAAATCACCCCGCCACCCGTTGCCAAAATAAAAGGTTCTGAACTCTCGAGAACCTCTTGCAACAGCTCGGACTCCAAAGCTCGAAAAGCAGGCTCGCCTTGGGTTTCAAAAATCTTATTGATGCTCATTCGGCTTTGGTGCACAATCAGTTTATCTAAATCAAACAAGGTCCACGAAGTGGATTGTCGTAAGGACTTACCAATGGCACTTTTGCCCGCGCCCATGTGGCCGATGAGCGCAATTTTTGTGTTTTTGTCTGCGGTCGCTTCTGTCATAACAGTCATTACATTTCAATTGATTGCCCTTAAACCGTGCCTCATCACAATTTAGGTTAATTGATTAGCGGATTGGGCGGATATTGTAACATTCGATATAGAAGGCGTGATAGCCTTGCATTCGCATCACTTTAAACTCAGAGCGATGCGGCTGGGCTGATGGGTGTCAGTTCATCCAAAGGCCAGCGGGTTTTGATGTCAAAATGGCGAGCGCCTTGCTCCCCGTTTTGCAGTCTAAGATAGCCAGCA
The DNA here is from genome assembly GCA_965277775.1 of Gammaproteobacteria bacterium. Taxonomy (GTDB): domain Bacteria; phylum Pseudomonadota; class Gammaproteobacteria; order CAKMZV01; family CAKMZV01. Next base: position 1,408,891 of record OZ255843.1, read on the forward strand.
TAAGCAATCATAGCGGCGTTGTCCGTGCAAAGCGCAGGCTCGGGGAAAATGGCTTGACGGTCAAACGACGAACACGCCGTTATTATGGTCTGACGCAATGTTTGATTGGCAGCCACACCGCCGGCGCAAACGAGTTTCTGGTGAGGGTAATGCGTCATTAGACGTTTGAGTTTATGATGGATGGTCGCACAAACCGCCTGTTGAAATCCAGCGGCAATGTCGGCTTTTAACTGCACTTGATCGGGCGTATCTCGGTGCGCCATCCACACATTACGAACATGGGTTTTCAGGCCGCTGAAACTCATGTCAAGCGTGGGCTTGTTTGTCATAGGGCGGGGAAATTTAAAACGATTGGGGTCGCCTTGCTTCGCCAATTGTTCCAACGGTTGTCCCGCTGGATAGTCTAAGCCCAACAATTTTCCCGTTTTATCAAAGGCTTCACCAATGGCATCATCTAAGCTCTGACCAATGATGTGGTATTGACCCAAATGGCTGACTTCAACGAAGAGCGTATGCCCACCTGAAATCAAAAGGCTTAAAAAAGGCGGGGTGAGCGTCGTTTTCGCAGATAATAGCGGGGACAGTAAATGCCCTTCCAAATGGTGAATGCCGATGATTGGGATGTTGAGAGACCACGCCAATGCTTGTGCAAAAGCAGAACCGGTCAACAATGCGCCAGGCAACCCCGGACCTTGGGTGTATGCAATGCCGTCGATTTTGTTTAGCGGGACAGATTCTGCACATTGTTTGAGCAGCGGCAACAACCGAACGCAATGCTCACGGGCAGCCAACTCCGGCACCACACCGCCATATTCGCGGTGGATGGTATGGGAATAAATTTGGTGGCTCAACAACCCTGCTGTGCCGTTATAGACAGCGAGGCTGGTCTCATCGCAAGAGGTTTCAATGCCAAGCACGGTGTCAATCATGGGTTAAAAAGGGATAAAGTGGCAAGTAGGACTTAAATAAATTTATATAATACAACAATGAGTTCATTATAAATGTGATTTAGATTGTTGTAACGAAGGTTTAAACATAATAAAAAGAGACAAAAAATATGTGTGGTATTATAGGCGCGGTTGCTGAAAGAAATGTGGTTCCAATTCTCATGGAAGGCCTGCGGCGCTTGGAATACCGCGGTTATGATTCAGCTGGTGTGGCACTGGTTGACCAAAATCAACTGAGCCGTCATCGCTCCTCTGGTAAAGTGGCCGAATTGGCCAAGCTGATGGAAAAATGCCAACCCACAGGACACGTGGGCATTGCCCATACCCGCTGGGCCACGCACGGTGAACCCTCAGAAAACAATGCCCATCCCCACACCAGTGGCAACAATCTCGCCTTGGTGCACAATGGCATCTTAGAAAATTATTTAGAACTCAAACAAACCTTGTTAGACCAAGGCATCGAATTCCACTCGGAAACCGACTCAGAAGTGATCACCCACTACATCCAGAAGTGTTTACAAGATAGTTCAGAAGCCATTGTGCCAACACTTCAGAATTGCCTCAAAGCGTTTAAAGGCACCTTTGCTTTGGGTCTGACGGATGTTAATCACCCCGACCGAATTTTTGCCATACGGCAAGATAGCCCCTTGGTTGTGGGTATAGGAATTGGTGAATACTACATCGCTTCCGACCCTCATGCTTTGGCCGCGGTCACCTTGCAGTACATCGTGCTTGAGGACGGCGACATTGCTGATTTACACAGAGATCGGGTGCAAATTTTTGATGAACTCGGAAAAACGGTTTATGACAGCCAAGCGGTCGATAAAGCTGAGCGTAAAACAACCACCTTGCAATCGCTTAACGCCAGCCATGATAAGGGAGATTACCGCCACTTCATGCTCAAAGAAATTCATGAGCAACCCCAGGCGATCATTAACTCCATGCAAAACGCACTCAGCGGTGAAAAAGTCAACATCGACGCTTTTGGTATGGAAACCAAAGCCATCGTTGAAAGCATCGATTCCATTTACATTCTCGCCTGTGGCACCAGCTATCATGCGGGCTTGGTCGCAAAATATTGGATTGAAGACATTGTGGATGTGCAAGTTAATGTCGAAATTGCCAGTGAATTTCGCTATCGCAATCCCGTGATAAAACCGAATACCTTATTCATCGCCATTTCGCAATCGGGTGAGACAGCAGACACCTTAGAAGCGATCAAATTAGTTAAAGAACGCCGTAAGAAAACCGAAAATTTACCCATTTTATGTATTTGTAATACACACGACTCCGCCCTCGTTCGACAATCGGACTTGATTTATCTCACCCACGCTGGCGTTGAAGTGGGGGTGGCCTCAACCAAAGCCTTCACCACACAACTGGTGTCACTCGCGCTGTTTATGGTGGTTGTGGGCAAGGTGAAAAACAAAATTGACACCGAACAAGAAAACCGCATCGTCCAAGGGCTCAGAAAATTACCCGCATTGATTGTTGATGTCTTAAAACATGAAGCGGAAATTGCCGAATTGGCACAAGACTTTATTGATACCCGAAGTGCCATTTTCTTGGGCAGAGGGGTGATGTACCCAGTGGCATTGGAAGGCGCACTCAAACTCAAAGAAATATCCTACATCCACGCCGAAGCCTTTGCCGCAGCCGAACTCAAGCACGGCCCACTGGCCTTGGTTGATGATATGGTCCAAGTCGTTGCCGTTGCACCGCACGATGAACTGCTCGCTAAACTCAAAGCCAACTTGAAAGAAGTCGGCGCGCGTGGTGGCAAGTTATTGGTTTTTGAAGATGAAAAAGCCAATGTCCGAGACGACAGTGTCGCAAAAGTCATACCCGTCACCTCTGGCGTAGGCAGAGTAACCTCCCCCATTATTTTCAGCATTCCCCTCCAACTATTAGCCTACCATGCCGCCTTAAACCGCGGAACGGACATTGACCAACCGAGAAACCTCGCAAAAGCCGTGACAGTTGGGTAATAGTTTTTCACCCTAACAGCCAAAGTATTTTCAAACGTTTAAAAGTAACAATTTCTAAGTGGCTCTGACACAATCAGTGCCATGATATTTTTTACAAGTCGTTGCTGTTCTATAAAAGAAATGGGATTTTCTTTACACCTTTCAGGGATTTTCACTCATGAAGCGTTTATGTAGAAGCATTGACAAGGATGTTTAGACATTCATGTCAACAAAGTGGTTTTGAAGTAAATATTTAAAATTGAATTAATTGCATTGAATTTTTATAAAAATAGTGCTATGCTGAAAGTGGCTAAAAATAGGGATTTTTGGCAAAATATTCAAATAATTGGTTATTTTATTTATTTTTTGAGAGTGATTGCAAATAAATGTGCGTATATTGATTATGTAAGTTCATGACTCTGGATATGATGACTTAAAAACATCAGTTAAATTGTTAAAAACTTTCATAGTATCTCCTCCTTTGGTTGGTTGCCGCGGTTCTTCGGAATCGCGGCATTTTTTTTGGCATCAAAAAATGATCAAAAAACCCATTCGGCCGATTAATTCAGCAACATTTTGGATTTTCCGAGTTTATCAATGCTTGTTTGATCCGCTGTTCATTAAGGACAACCTTAATTAATGCGTTTGAGATTTCACGCCCTCGTTTAGAAGGCGTGAAGGGAGATTTGATTGAATGTGGCTTTAATTCCAGTTGCCAATATCAGCATTAACGCCTTCGCCACCTGGCGAGCCATCTTTGCCGAATGAATAGATGTCGTAGGAGCCGTTGATGCCTGGGCTCAGGTATTGATATTCGTTACCCCAAGGGTCTTTGGGCACGCGTTCCAAATAGTCACCTGCTAAGGCATTTAAACCTGCGCCAGTATCGGGATAATCAAAATTATCCAATTTATATAAGCTGACGGCGCCTTCAATCGCCCTGATGTCTTGGCGGGCTTTTTGGACCCGTGCTTCATCAGGTCTATCTAAAATTTTGGGTACGACTATGGCGGCCAACACCCCAAGAATAACGACCACGATCATGACCTCAATCAGGGTGAATCCCCTTTGAGCTAATCTGCGTTTGTGATTCAATTTTTTGAAATGTCTCATTGATTTTCCTCGTATATCCGTTTGTGATCTTTGATACCAGACAGGCGAAAACGGCCGGTGGTATAGCGATCAATTGAATGCCCAGAACCGTCTTCGGGCAATTGAAAATGATAAAAGTTAATGTATTCCTCATAGCTGAGGGCTTTTCGGTTGGCAAACATGGAGCGATGGTGTTTAGATTTCAGATGCGATTGATAGCCTGAAATCAACTTTCCAGAAAAAAATTCAGCGCTAAATCCAGAGCCATAGCTGAACAGCCCAATGATTTGTTCGCTTAAATCTTTTTCGTTGTTATCTAATAGGGAACACAGCGCAATATAAAGTGAAGCCGTATAAGAATTGCCAATTAATCGATTGTAAACCAGACTGGATTTGGCATCTTCAATGTGCTGTGCTAATTCCTTCGAGTCTTTGCGAAATAAGATTCTCAAGGCTTTTTCTGCAATGCGGGTAAATGGCAAATGGAATAACAGGTGACTGATGTCTTGTAAGGTTTCCGAAGCGCCTTGGTGATGACGTTTTATGCATTCTTGGAGCGCGCTCAAATAAACGCGGGTTGAATATTTGCCGTCCACAATGGCTGCTTTGCGATAGTTTGGTCGCCAAAAGTCCATAACTTCACCCGTATAGACCGCTGATTTGCCATTTAGGCTCATGATTCGTGGTGAGGCGCTAACCAGCATGGCCACTGCACCACAACCTTGTGTGGCTTCGCCGGGTGAATCAAGTTCATAACGCGCATTGTCTGAGCCAATGACGAGCACCTTATCTTCTGGGTTTTGTGCCACCATGTTACGCGCCATTTGCAGAGCAAAAGTGCCACTGTAGCAAGCTTGTTTTAACTCAATGACGCGACAATCGTCAACCAAGCCCAACAAACGGTGTAGAAAAGCCCCAGCAGATTTTGATTGGTCAACGCCTGTTTCAGTTGCAAAGAATAATGTTTTGATTTTGTTTAAGTCTTCGCCTTCTAAAGCAATTTTTGAGGCATTTGCCGCCAAGGTTACAATGTCTTCATCGGGCGGTAACACGCTCATTTTTTCCTGACCGATACCATCGTAATACTTGTTTGCATCCTGCCCTTGCTTCTTAGCAAGATCAGCCAAATCCAAATAGAAAGGAGATGTGTAAAACGCAAGCGCATCTATGCCAATGTTCATCATTCTTTAGTAAGTTGGATAAGAGTAAAAGCAGTCATTTTTAGTTTGAGTAAGGCGGTTATTATAATTTATTTCAGTACAAATTATAAGTGAACTAATAATACGTGAACAAATGATATAAACCGCATTCATCAAAACCGAACGCGCGCAAATCAAGTGCGTTTGAATCAGTGTCATCAAGCGTGAACCGCTGACCTCAATCTGTGTTTTTAACGATGGAATGATTAGGCAGATTTTAGATGTTTTTGATTGATGAATTGCTGAATCCAGCGCGCAAAAATCACACCCTCATTTTGATTGTGCTTCAAGGTCTCCATCGCTTCGCTATAGGTTGCTTCAGAAAACCGATCTTGAACAACAGGTAACAGCGCATTCATATATTCATTTGAGAACTCAGGGTGACCTTGAATCGTTAGGATATGGTCGTCGATTACCAAACAACTGTGTGGGCAGAAATCATCGCCACTGATGATCTGTGCATTGGGTGGCAACTCGGTCACTTGGTCTTGGTGGATGTGGGCAATGTTTAAAGATTTAGGTGTATCCGACAGCCAGGGCAATGTTGCAGGAAATTGCACTTCAGAAACCCCTAAACCCCAACCATGTTCAGACTTTTCTACTCGGCCACCCAAGGCTTTAGAGACCACTTGATGACCAAAGCAAATGCCGACCAAAGGAATTCTTTTCTGGTTAATGGCTTGGATGAACTTTTCTAATGCCCGAATCCAAGGGAAATCATCGTAAGCCGAATATTTACTGCCCGTAATGAAATAGGCATTGAAATCTTCAACCTGTGCGGGCAAGTCACCATCAATCGTTCTGAAAATACTGAATTCAGAATCCGGAAAAAATGGCTTAAAAAAGCGATGATACTTGACCCCGTCATTGGGAAACTGAGGCTCTAAATCGGGTCGGTCTTCGTTACAATTTAAAATGGCAATCTTATGCATCGTCAATCTAATCTCCTAATCCACTAAAGCTAAGCAAAACAAATCTAATGAAAGGTTTATTATATGAATTTAACATCCAGCATTCTATACGATTTACACGTTTAGGTAGTATATAGAATTGATGATTATGGTGTTTTGCTTATTGCATCAAGGGGGAGATGAACGAGTCCATTTCCAGCAAGCGAACGAATTTGTTACAAACTTGCACCTCACAGAGGCGTAACGCTTGAAAAAGGCATTCTTTAATGAATTTCTTCCATATAACTTGCACGTGTATTAAAATGTATTGATGGCACAAATAGCATCAAATTTCAATCTTAATCTAAGAGCGCTTACACATTGTCGTGAGCAAATGGGACTATCCTTGGATGAAGCCCGAGAAGAGACAAAGATTGGCACTATTAGCAAGATAGAGAGCGGGGCTAAGCGTCCTACCTACAAACAGCTTGACAAACTGGCTGATTTATACAAGGTTCCTCGCTGGGTATTTATTGCCGATGAGTTGCCTTCGGAGTATCTATACACTAACAAGCCGTCTTTTAGAAGATTTAAAGATTCAATTGTTTTTAAAGACTATAAAGTTCGTCAATTAATTACCCAAGTAGAGCAATACCGTGATTTATTCATTGAGCTGCATGATGATTTAGAAGATTCATTGCCACCCTATGAGCCACCCTCTCTCAGTAGAAATGAAAAAACTGAATATATCGCTCATAGGGTGCGGAAATGGTTAGATATTAGTGATGATCAATTTTTAAAGTTCGAGGCACTGAAAGAGAAGTTGCAGCAAAAAAGTATTTTTATATTTTTAACCAGCAAATACAAAGGCTGGTCGAAAATTGATCAAGAATTTAGAGGATTAACTGTTAGCCACGATACTATCCCTATAATTATTATCAATAACTCTGATAGTAAAAAAGCGCAATCATTCACTCTTATGCACGAGTTGGCACATTTACTTAGAGGCGATAGCAGTATTGATGGGAAGTCCACTGAATACTCTGCGATTGAACAGTGGTGCGACCAATTTGCTGGAGAGTTTTTAATGCCTGCAAAATCAAAGCATTGGGATGTGTCTGATATAGAAGATTTAGAGGGTGTTAAAGCATTAGCCAAAAAATTTCAAGTAAGCCCTTATGCCTGCTTAGTTCGCTTAAGACAACTAAACAAAATATCTCAGTCCCAATACCATAAATTAAATGAAGCGAGAGAAGATGAGTACCTGAAACTAGATCAAAAATTAAAACTAAGCAGAGGCGGTCCAATTAGAAATAGAGCAAAAGAAATAACCGATCAATTTGGCAAAAACTTTGTTCGTGCGGTGCTAAATACTTGGCATAACCAAGATATTACCTTGCATAAAACCATTAAATTGCTCGACTTAAAGCGACCTAATCAGATCCGAGATTTAGAAAGCATCATATGAAGAATCATGACGAGGGAAGTCTAAAATATTGTTTCGATGCAAATATTTTTATAACCACTTGGTATCAAACTTACCCACCAGAAATATTTGAAAGCCTATGGGACCAGTTAAAAAATTCAAAGGATGAAATAATTTTGATTAAAGAAATTTTCGATGAGATAGAACCTATTACTGGAAATAATAGAAAAATTCATAGCACGGAAGAATTAGAGAAAAAAAACGCACTTCGCACGTGGCTAGAAGATAATAAATTTGATGCTTTAGTTGTAGAAGAACCAGTGCATAGCATCGCACTCTCAATGGAAAAAAAGTACCAAATTAAACACAATAGCAAAGGGGCGAGTGTAAATGATATTTTACTTATTGCATATGCGAAGCACCACAACTATTCAGTTGTTACCTTCGAAGCGCAACAACCTCAAATACCTGAAGATAAGTCAAAATACAAAATACCCTTAATATGTAAAGATCAAAATGTGGAATATCTCAATTTTGTTGAATTTTTGAGGGAGGTTGGAATCAAAATATAACTATGAATCGTAAAAAGACGGAATTAGCCTATCGGTAGAGACAAGTGAATTCGGCTTGACCGCTATTTCTTGGAAATCCCTGAGAAGCCAATCATGCTAAAGAGCCTTTAGCTTAAAACAATATATTCGATAACAAGTTTATATTTGATGACAACCCACTCGCGCTGAAAGTAATGAAATGTCCGATTCTACCAACCATAGCAATTTTGAAAATCTAAAATGACAATAAACTACATTGAAATTAATAAGAAAGCATTAGAGCTAATGCTTTCAATTAAAAACCATACGCCCGCAATTGATAAGCAATTACAGACATTAGTCGAGATACGTGTTTCTCAAATTAACGGCTGTGCGTTCTGTGTAGATATGCATACAAGCGAAGCAAGAGCCTTAGGTGTACAGCAACAGTTACTGGACTGTTTGCCGGTATGGAAAGAAAGTCAGTTATTTTCTGATGTGGAAATAGTCGCTTTGCAATGGGCCGAATGTGTTACAAATATTTCAACAGAACCAGACATAGAGGGCAAACTTAAGATGCTTCTTAATCATTTTAGTGAAGCAGAGGCAGTTGATCTCACCATCATCATTGCCTTAATGAACAGTTTAAACAGATTGGCGATTAGTTTCGGGGATAAGCCACCGAAGCGAAAGGCATAACCAACGATTGCATTTGGTGTTGGCAAAAAGTCCAGACATCTGATGCAATGCTTAGGCAGTTGATCACACAGACTTCTGCCTAATTTTGATTTTTCTGTGTGTTTTTGGAGAATTTATATGAGTAATCCAGTCGTTTTTTTTGATATTTATGTCAATGATATTACAAGAGCTAAAAAGTTCTACGAGTCAGTGTTCGGTGTTACTTTAGAAAAGGTGGATGACCCAACTGATTCAACGGTTGAAATGATGTTCTTTCCCTCTGAATTTTCACAATATGGTTGCACGGGCTCAATTGTGAAAAGAGATGGTTGTCCAGCTGGTGGAGGCAATACGATCATTTATTTTGCCTGCGAGGATTGTGCTGTTGAAGAAGCAAGAGTAGAGGATGCAGGAGGCAAAATCGTCCAATCAAAATTCGCAATTGGTCAATTTGGGTTTTGTGTGGTTGCTATAGATACGGAAGGTAACACCATCGGTTTACATTCGGAAAAATAACAACGGCAAAGTGGTATCTCAGGTCTTAGGCGTTGGCTGAAAACCCATAGCAACACTAACAAAATGAGATAGCACGTATGATTTTTTCGTGTTCTGAAATAGAAGGTCGTGCGAACTATCAGTTACTGAGTGGTGGTGTAACGCCAAGACCCATTGCGTGGATCAGTACATGTTCAAAAGAAGGGGTTGATAATCTAGCGCCATTTTCTTTTTTTACTGTGGCAAGCTGTAATCCGCCGGTACTGCTTTATACACAAGTCACGCAAAGCAATGGTCTTGATAAAGATACACTGACTAATTTGATTCAAACACAAGAATGCGTCGTCAATATTGCTGACACACCATTGCTGGAAAAAATGAATATGACCAGTGCAAATTTATCATTTGATCAAAGTGAGTTTCGCTTTGCTGATGTTGAATCTACGCCAAGCCATCATGTTAAAGCCTTGTCGGTTAAGGACTCACCCATCCGTTACGAGTGTGCTTTAAGAGAGGTTCTGCCAATAAGCGGTTTGCCAGCAGGTGGCAAAATCATATTACTGGATGTAAAGTACGTTTACGTCAGAGATGATGTGTACGCTGAGGGGAAAATTAATCAAATCTTGCTTACTGCTATTGGAAAATTGGGTGGGGACTATTTCAGTCTCTCACCAAATAAAGTAGAACTTGGCCGTCCTTAATCCAAGACTTTGCATTGTTCAGTCGCGGGCCTTAGAAAAGGGTTAATGCAGTGTATAAAGATTAAAGGCAACCATTTGAGTCATGGAAAATTCAAGCGTATTGTTAGGCTTTAGCAAAGTGCGAGCAAGCACGTGTTATTAGATCGCCTTGCCACTGATTTGGTCCTAAACCAGACTATTTATGCCCGCTGAAACAAACCTTATGCCCACAACAGCTTAGATAATGCCAGAACCTGATCCAGCGAAAATTATGACCTTTGCTTGTTCGTATGATTTAGGCCAGTGGCTTAAGATAAATCATGCGATTGAAAGCGAACTGTGGGTGAAAATATTCAAAATAAAGACGGGTATTCCCAGCGTTACTTGGGAAGATGTCGTCATTGAGGCATTGTGCTGGGGTTGGATTGATGGCATTAAAAAATCAATGGATGACCAAGCCTACCTCCAGCGTATAACGCCAAGAAAAGCGCGCAGTGTATGGTCAAAAAGAAACACTGATCATGTAAAACGATTGATGAGCGAAGGACGGATGATGGCGCCTGGTCTCGCGCAAGTTCGGGCGGCTCAGGCAGACGGCCGCTGGGACAAAGCTTATGCGGTCAGTGAAATGAAAGTCCCAACGGATTTCCTTGAAGCATTAGAAAGCAAACCTAAGGCGAAACAATTTTATGAAACACTTACCAAATCAAATAGATCAGTTATTGCACAAGGATTGATTAGTGCAATGAAACCCGAAACCAGGCAGAGGCGGTTTGAAAAATTTATGGATATGCTTGTCTGCGAAGAGAAGCCGAAATAGTCATGCCAAGCGATGACATTTCGCTACATGAATTGGATTAACACAACATTCCAAAGGGCATTAGGATGAATAGAATATGAAAGCAATTGTACTTAAAAAATATGGTGGACCAGAGGCTCTCGAGCTTCAAGATATTGAAAAACCGACTCCAGAGGAGGGCGAGGTATTGGTCAAGGTGTGCTCCACAGCTATAAATGACTATGACTGGAGTTTAATGCGAGGCAAACCGTTTTTATACCGCCTCATGTTTGGTTTGCTTTCTCCGAAAAGAAAGATCCCTGACATGGAGTTATCAGGTGTGATTGAAGCCGTGGGCGATAAAGCCAATAAATTTGAAGTCGGAGATGCCGTTTATGGCGACATCTCGGAGTACGGTTTTGGCAGTTTTGCCGAGTATGTATGCACTAGCGAAAATGGATTGAACCTTAAACCAGCACATATCAGCTTTGATGTTGCTGCATTAATGCCTCATGCTGCGACGCTTGCCATGCAAGGCCTAATTGATATAGGGCAGATAGCAAAGAATCAGAAAGTTTTGATCAACGGTGCTGGTGGTGGCGTAGGCTCGATGGCCTATTACATTGCTAAGCAATTCGATGCTGAAGTGACTGGGGTAGATACGGGAGATAAGCTAAAAACCATGTCTTCAATGGGCTTTGATCACGTCATAGATTATAAGCAGGAAGATTTTACTAAAAATGGGCAGCGCTATGATCTTATTTTGGACGCTAAGACCAATCGTTCAATCTTTGCATACGTTCGATCACTTTCTGCTGGCGGTCAATACATAACAGTGGGTGGAAATTTAAGTCGCCTCCTTCAAGCCGTTGTACTCAAACGCTGGATCTTAATATTCTCTGGAAAGCGTGTTGCGGTTGTTAGCTTAAAGACCAATAAAGACTTGGCTTATATTGAAGATCTATTCGAGAAAAACCAGATAAAACCAAATATTGATGGTCCCTATAAAATGAGCGATATTCCTGAACTAATCCGCTATTTTGGAGAAGGGCGGCATACAGGGAAAATTGTTATCAATTTTGAAAAAGATTAAAACCTATTGGTCGGGTTTCCAATCAAGTTCTAACAAATGCCTGCAATCGGACAGTTAAATCGGTTTATCTTATTGTATTAAATCCGAAAAAACCAGCACCAGTTTTCCGTAGAGTTTATTGTAATCTTGAAGAGCACTTAGATTTAGTGTGGCTGGTTAATGTAAACAGAATCGAAAAATATGTATAACTTTTACATTCCTTGGCGGTATGATGGAAAAGTATAAGCAACTAAAATAGGAGATGTGATGAAAAAGTTTGAAGCAATTAGAAAGGTCAATGCCATGTCAAATTTCAGCTTAAAAAGTGGCAGTACGCGTTTTGCCAACATTTGTACCACTAAACATAATGGCAAGAGTATCTGGTGGGTGGATGTTCCGAAGGAAAAATTCAGTCGTGGGTTTTATTTTTTATTCTGCTATCTAAATGATACCCTAATTTTGCTGAAAATACCACCTAATGCGCTGAATTTGAAATTACTTTACTATCGACAAGACTCCAATAAATATTCGTTTTACGTGTGCAGCAATAAAGGAGATACTCTGTATATGCATGATTTACTTGGAACAGGCGAAGTTGATTTAACAGAATTTATAGTGGACTGTTTTGATTAAAAATTGTAACTGGCGGTGAAGGAGAGCTGATCCACTCATTGTGCGTCTTGCCTGTTTGGAATTCATTGGAAACGGTTAATCTTGATCTCTTTCTGAGTCATCTTTTGGGAGAAATAGCAAGTCCTTCTTGTCTTGTTCATCTTTGAACTTGAATCGCCATCTTTTTTCCATGAAGCTCAGTAATTTCATACCACGCTCTTTGATTTCATCTGGTGTCCAGTTATCATATCGAGCAACTTCAATTTCTGAATGTGATCCGTCCGAGTAGCCATTTCTTCTTATTTTATTACCGGCATCGTTGAAGGTTGGGTTATTCTTATCGTTAAAGTCGAAATTCTGTAGCGAAGCATTTATGGACATCGACAGTATAAGCAAATTACCAACAGAGCCACTATAAAAATGGTAACCTTGCTCATTTACGTTGGCAAATGCTTGCCGCCAATTTATCGTAGGCGTCTGGGGGAATATATGCTCAGTGGAAATCTTGTCTTTGGAGTTTTTAAGCAGATCCCCCCATGAGCCCTTTTTTTGCCTACTTTGTAACATAAGCTCAAGTTCATATTCATAGAGGAAGTAACGCAAGCCATTCCAACCATAATATCCGTTTTTATTGCCACCGTTGAATTGCTTGTATAGGTAATCATAAAAGTACTTCGAATCGATCGTTTCACCTTCAGGCACGCAGTAGGATGCTTCATTGAGCATTTGTTGGATTTCATCGAGGGACAGCTCACCTCGATTAAGTTTGCGTGATGCCATGTAAAACTCGCTACTCTTGTAATTGCTACGAGCTTGATTTAAGCGAAAAGAAATAAAAATAAAGCGCTCGATATGATTGAGAAGATCAATCCGTTTTTGTGCGTTGTTTTCATTTATAAACACAGACATCAACAGGGGTCGAAAATATCCCATACCTATCCTGTTTAATCGATCAGTAGCGTTTTTTTCGTCATCTGATAATCCAATAGCTAAGTCAGGGTACTACGAATTGAACCAATGTACAGCTGATTCTTTCAAACTATTGACGTATTCCATAATCTCTTTCGGTTGGAGATGCGCTACTGTTTCCAGTCCCGCTGTACGAGTTTCCTGACGCTTTGTACGATAAAGCTTTATGAGCTTGCCAACGGCCGCGCTGGGTTGTTGGTTATTTGTTTCAACATTAAAGCCATGCAGGTCACCGTTTTTTTTAAGTCGATTTTTTAAGTCCTGTAATTGTTCTACTGAGTAAGCATCTAATATTTTTTCGTTGATGTGCTTTTCAAGCAATTCGATAGCTCTCAAATAATATATGCCTATAGTGCCTGTTTGGCTAGTGGCATTTACAAAAGCAACATATTTATTCTCTAAGCTATTGCTATTTTCACCGTCCCCAATTTCAAAATCAGAGTTATTTATCTCAAAGTCAGTGAACTGCTCCTCTGTTGACTCAAGAGCGACCTCACGCGCAGTCTTTTTAAGAACTTTTTTAGGAGAGAACTGCTCATCTAGCAAAAACTTTATGTAATCGTTTCCTCTTCTTCTGGAATACTGAAAGTACATGATCCAATGAGCTTTTAGGAAATCGTTATCATTTAGTGGGTGTTGGTCATTACGGCCCAGCTGATGATATACCTCTTTCCATGCGTCATTTATCGCATCACGAAGGGTTTTACGCTCTGCGTAATCGAGTTCATCATCGGTATAAAGCGTCGTAAGGTAAATTAGTCTATTTTTGAGAAGCTCTAAATCGGAAAGACGTTTCCCCCGAGTGTTCATCGTCTCAAATGCGACAAAGACATCAATCTCATCCTTTATCACATATTCATTAAACAAAAAACGTTTAGTCAATTTCTGGTAAATTTTCTGCAAGTCTCTAATGTCAACTGCTTTTAATTGCTCATCGAAATAGTGTTTTGCGTTTCGTAGATTGAGTGTATAGAAAGTTTCATCTATTCTCGGTGCGCCATCTTCTTTGAATATTTTATAGCGAAGATAGTTGTAGCTTGGATTATCAACTGTATAACCAAATTTGTAGGTGCGATATAGATCGCCATTGAGTTTTGTTTTGAACAAATATCGATTTATAATTTCTTCTAAATTAAGACAGTCTGAAATGTAAATGTCCTTGTTATCTTTACCCTTGTTTTCTTCAAGCTCTTTCACAACTTCAATGAATGCTTGCAAAAATAAGACAAAGGTTGTCAGACGTTGTTGTCCATCAACAACATGATACACATTATAGGAGTGGTCTTTGACAAGCCAATATTCATTGTGGGATTGATCAATCTCATTCGAGGGAACTTGCTTTATCGTTAAAACGCCGGTGTAGTGTGAACGGTCATCAGATAGATTGACAAGGTCTTCCCAAAAATCTTTGAGCTGACTTCTTTGCCAAGCGTAGCCACGCTGATAATCAGGTATTCTGAATATCTTTTCTTTAAAAAGACTATCTAATGATATTGGATCATTCATACTAACCCTCCATGAGTTCAAAATTTATCATTTTTCTTAGCATTCTCATCTGACCAGCAAAATGTATAGACTTGTTTCATTTGCTCCTCAATGCCGAATCAAATATACAGCAGTTTTGGATGAGTGAACACTTTGGCGAGACATTATAAGTCAAACGTCGAGGGTTCTCTTCCCGCCTTTTAATGGGATGGGGGTATATAAGATGGTGGTGGGATTGCCAGATTAAGAGGGCGGTGTGGTATAGTCCATATTTAATCGAAGCATTTTTTCCAAATTTTGCTTCATAGCTACTTTAAAGTCTGGGTCATTGGTTAATAGCCTATAAAGCTCCAGTTCTTTACTGCGATTATCTATCATCACCTCTTCAAAGATTTTCTCAAAAGCCAGTTCTCGGTTTTGTTTATCGTCATTATTTTTGTATTTTGTTTCAAAATCTGGGTGAGAGCGAATACTCTCTGCCAAGTTTACAAACTTTACGCGTTGTTCAGCTGGTGTTGCGCTCCAACCTTGGAACCAGCGTTCATTAAAACTTTCAATAATAGCATCAAGGGGGTCTTTAAACTCAACAGTACCATGGGCACCACGAGGATTAGAATTTTGCGGATCCAGTTCTGTTTCACTATCATTTAATCCTATAGAATGGCTGAGTTTAGAGCGCTCTAGTCCGTACGAAGATAAATCTACAGATTCCAGCAATTCATCAATCTTCTCAGCATCTGGATCTTTCACGATCAGTTTAGGGATCAAGAATTTCAAGAACCAAAACAGTTTTTCCCATTCTAAAACCTCGAACGGCATTATGGATGCCATCTGCCCATAGATTTTTACAAACTGCTTGGCTTTGATCTTAAAATCAGCCTTTTCATCATCTTTGAGTTCCAGCGCTTCATTAAAACGATCAGCAGCAGCATCAATGATCGGGCTAAGTTCTTGGGCGTCTGCATTATCAAAATACAATAACACAAATCGCTCAACTTCGTACCATTCATAAACCCCAACATCACCGAGCGTATCTTTTAATTCGTGCAGGACGTTAACGTCAGTGGCTTTAGATAGGCTTGTGGCCGTGTAAAAATCATTGAATGAAATTTTTATATCATCAACCGAGTTAAAGAAATCCAGCACAAACAAATCTTCCGTTTTCTTGCCAAACTTAGGCGCAGATCTGTTCAGTCGAGATAGTGCTTGCACGCACATAACACCCTGCAGTTTTTTGTCAACATACATCGATGTCAGTTTTGGTTGATCAAAACCAGTCAGATATTTATTTGCCACCACGAGCAAACGATAGGTATTTTCAATAGAAGCACCTTTGTGGATGATTGGTTTTCCATCTTGATCATAGCCATCGAAATATTCCTTGGTTTTATCATCTGAGAAACCGTTCATTTCGACCTCTGTGTACTCGATGCCATCAACTTCTTTTGTACTAGAGAACGCAATAATTGCCTTGAACGGATTACCTCGCTGTTCCAGCAATTTTGTGATTGCTTTGTAATAGCGAATAGCAGGTTCAATATTCTGTGTGATGATCATGCCTTTGGCTTTGCCTTTCAGTTTTTTCGTATTGACCACTTTTTGAATAAAGTGATTGAGCATGATCTCAGCTTTAACCTGAATAGTATCTGGGTTGCGTTCAACATAGGTACGAAGCTTTTTCTGCGCTTTCACTGTATCAAATAAGGGGTTTTCTTTAATTGATTTCTGAATTTCGTAATAGCTTTTATAAGTTGTGTAATTCGCCAATACATCCAGAATAAAGCCTTCTTGAATGGCTTGCTTCATCGTATAGAGATCGAACGGATGAAAACTGCCATCCGCTTGCTGCGTTCCGAACTTCTCCAGCGTTGTATTTTTTGGCGTTGCCGTGAACGCAAAATAAGACGCATTGCCGCGCATCTTACGTGAGCGCATCGCTTTTATGATCTTATCCTGAGCATCTTCTGCATCATTATCCGTATCCTGACCCATCGCACGGTTCATATCGTCATGCGCCAATCCGCTTTGTGAGCTGTGCGCCTCATCAATGATCACGGCAAAACGCTTCTCGCTCAAATCATCAATGCCACCAATAATGAACGGGAATTTCTGAATGGTGGTGATAATGATCTTCTTGCCTTGCTCCAGAGCGCTTTTTAGATCGGATGAATTATATGCGGGCGCGATGATATTCTTAACTTCAGAGAACTCTTTGATATTGTCGCGCAGTTGGCGATCGAGGATGCGACGGTCGGTCACGACAATGACACTGTCAAACAATGGTTGTTCGAGTCCGCGTGCGCCAGGCAATCCTTCTTTATGCGGATACACCTCAATCAGTTGATAAGCCGCCCAGGTGATGGAATTGGATTTCCCAGAACCCGCCGAGTGATGAATAAGATAAGTATGCCCCACACCGTTTTCACCAACGTGAGAGATCAGCTTTCGCACAACTTCCAGCTGATGATAGCGTGGGAAGAACAATGTACGTTTCTCCAGCTTGTCTTTGGATGATCCATCAAGACGCATGAAATGCTGAATGATATTAGCCACACTTTCACGACCAAATACTTCTTCCCATAAATAGGCGGTTTTATGACCGTTCAGGTTTGGCGGATTTCCTGCGCCGCCATCATGCCCCTTGTTGAACGGCAGAAAGAATGTGCCTTTGCCAGCAAGCTTTGTCGTCATGTAAACTTCATCGGTGTCAACCGCCATATGTACAAGGCAACGCCCGAACTGAAATAGAGCCTGAGACGGATCTCTATCCTCACGATACTGTTTCTGACCATGATAACGTGCCGTTTGCCCTGTCCATGGGTTTTTCAGCTCCAGCGTGGCGAAGGGCAAGCCATTGATGAACAGCACAACATCTACTTCTTCTAACGGATTGGCTGTGGAGTACCTCACTTGGCGCGTGCAGCTGAAGATATTGTTTTCAAAATTCTGCTTAACAATTTCGCTACTGCTGGCCAATGGCGCAGGGTACATCAAATAAAGATGCGCATCATCGACAGACAGACCTCTTTTGAACAGGTGTAAAATACCGTGTTTTTTCACCATTCGGTCAAAACGCTCCAGTACTTTGCGTTGCCAGTCATCGCCAAAGCGTTTGAGTTTCTCCAGTTCTTCGCCTTGTGTTCGCTCCAGAAACGCCCAGAACAACTTTGTATCAACGCCAAACACCTTGTTGAAATCCGCAGGCTCGCCTACAACGTAATGCTGCTGCGCCATTAGGTGTTTTGTAATAAGCGTTTCTAATGCTTCTTCATTTGTTTTACTAAACATCTTTAATCTCTTTGTTAAAGTTTTGACACTCCTTGGCCATCTTTAAAGCATGCTTAAGTTTATTATTTTTAATAATTGAGTTAAATAACTTGAGATTTAGTTTCTGAATATCGGTTGCTACATCCTCTGCTGCTACATCCTCTGCTGTTAATTTTCTTTTCGATTTGAAAATTTCGCAGTATTTGATAAATGTATCATGCCCAATACTATTTATAATAATTTTAATGCGTTTTGAATCCATGTTATTCTCCAGTTACTTTAATTTTGCCTGTCACCGCACTGTTAATCAATGAAGCTTTATATTCTTTGAGTTTATTGAATTGCTCGATTTGTTTTTCAATAACTGTATCTATTTGAGCTATATGCAGATTTATATAATCAGTTATATCTTTCATTTCGTTCATTGGAGGCAATGCTATCATCAAATTTCCTAATTCCGTACTATTGATAGATGGATAGCTAACGCCTTTAGCCTCTAAATCGACCTGATTTGTAAACGGATTGCTAGATATAAACCGTGTCAGATATTCTGGGTGAACAAAACTACGAGGCTCTACGACAGCAAAACCAGTCGAGAAAATGTAATGGCATTTTTCATCGTTTATATAATCTATAGCTTTCAGATACGTTCTAACTGTAGATACGATAGTGTCTCCTGTTTTGGCAATTCTTCGAGCACGCGAAGGCGCATCTGCAAAAGTATATATTTCAACATTTTCTATTCCGTTTTCAAAAGTAACATTAGAAATATCAACGTAATTTAACTGGAAATCTTGTGCGGTGTTTTCAGAAAGTGCGCTTCGATTTATCTTTGATAAATGTTTTAATTTTTTTAAATTCCAATGTGCAGGAATTTCGCCGATCCAATCGATACCACTGTCTTTCATCGGAGCGTTTGGGTTCAAGCCTTTGGTGACGGCATTCTGGATAATGATTTGTTTGCGCTCTTTCAGCAGTGAAATTTGCTGTTCCTTAATTCCAATCGCCTCATCAATCTGCTGTGTTTTTTCATCAAGGAATGCAACAATCTTATCTTGAGTTCCCTTAATTATAACTGGAATAGGAAGATCTAATAAATCACTAGCCCCTAACGTTGAGCGTACACCAGATCCAATCTTGTTAAAAATTTCTGCTTGGTATAAATGGTAGAAAAAATAGTACAGGAAACGTGAGTTCCAGCGATCATCATGGGCAATACGAATGTAAGCTGAGCTCATAATGCCATTTTCATGTACAAGTCCTACACGGCTTGTTCGAACGTTTTCCAAATCAATTAACTTAAAAACTAAATCATCTTTTTTAAATATTTGGTAAGTTCTGTAATCTTTAGGAACCAATCCTTCTGGGCTATCAGGATCATTATTGACTACTCCTCAAAGAGTTAAAGAAAGAACATTTTGTTCTTGCCCTTTAGAATTTAACTCCTTATTGTTACGAAGATACCATTTTCCTCTTTCAAAAAGCCATTCTGCGGGGACTTTGTTTAGCCAGGGATAACCGATGTCTTTGTAATCATCATACTTTGGCATGGCTGTTATAGCGTGTGACATTCGTCTTCCTCCGTGCTCTCTTCCGTACTGAGGGCATGGATTAGGGCGAGCTGGGTTGATTCACGCTTTTGTTCCATAATGATATCCTCGATGATGTCTTGCAGCAGGTCTTTATCGATTTTGTTATCCGCCACCCAGACGACAATATTTTCCATGCGGTAGATGAAATCTTTGACACAGTAATCATAGCCGTTGAGCTGCAAGAAATAGGCGCTGAGGGCGAGGCTGGAACGTTTATTGCCATCAATAAAAGCGTGGCTTTTATTGATACTGTAAAGCAGATGCGCGATTTTATCCAAAAATGTCGGGTAATAGAGGTCATTTTGAATATGCTCCAGTGTGACATCTAGCATTTGAACCTTTTGCGGGTCATACCCAGTCAGACCACCTGAAATATCAATAATCTTATCATGCACCTTAATGGCGTGCAGCAGATCAAAATAGAATGTTTTTAACTCTGCCATCGCTACCTATCCTTCAGTCTTTTAAAGACTTCGCGGCTCTCAAGGATATGTTCTTCCAGCTCTTTACTTTTCTTGCCGAGGAAACGTTCAAAATCAGCTTCTGGTACAGATTGGATGTAATGCTCTAATTTATGGTGAAGCGCATCGCGGAAGCATTTATCGCGGCTGGCCATTTTGGTGCGCGCATCATTGAGCAGCGGTTTTTGGCTGGGGTGGGCTTCAAATTTGGCAACGACAGCATCGAATTCAGTCTTGCTGAGTTTTTCTTCGCCTTTGGCTTTATAAGCTTCTTCTATTTCATAGGCGAGGCCGGCTTCATAGCTGGCAATGAGGGTGAGCACTTCTGCATACATGGTATCGCGCACTTGCTCTTTTTGTGCCATGTCAAGAATTTTGCGATACTCGTCAGCATCTTCATGGAAGATGGAGCGGTAAATCGCATTGGTGCAGTAGCCGTATTTCCAGTCGGGCATGTCTAGAAAACGGCTGATGGCGCTGGTGAATTCTTTGCGGTGGTTTTCTTCTTGAAAAGCGGCTGGGAGGTAATCAGCGTCGCGCTGGTTGATATATTTTGTATTACCGCCAGCCTTTTCAGTGAGAACGGACAAGACAATGTCCAATATTTTAGATCTTATGAAGCGTGCTTTTTCGCTTTCTGTAAGCAGCATTGCTATATTTAGAACTGTTCGGAAGGTGAAAATACCCAAAGAGTTAACCAACGATCCGACATTCATGTCGGATCGTGAAAACTCTTTAAATTCTTTCAGCGACTTCCCCTGTAACAAACGATAACCATTTTTTGAAAGCTCCTCTTTATGTGTTGCAACGTATCTTTCAACTGTACGTTGGTCTATATTAAATATTTTTTCTACGTCAGAGCGAGTAAAAATAGATTCTCCTTTATAAATATAACCACCCAGAGCAAGGTTTTCCGACATTTTCTTGATAGCAAATGGATTATTAAGGATATTTTGTCGTGCTATGCTAGACTCGGTTAAGGTCTCTTTATTTTTGGGTTTAGCACTCATTTTTGGCCTCCAATTCTTCGGGTGCTTTCAGTCCTAATATTTGCGCAATCAAACCTTCGCTTTGTTGTTCTAATTCCAAAATTTCTGCACCAACTTCTTCAACGCTACGCAGAGGTTTATGACGGTAGAAATATTTGTTGAAGCTGATCTCATAGCCGATTTTAACGCTATTCATGTCGAGCCAGGCTTCTTGTACATGCGGTTTCACCTCGCGTTGAAAATAATCGTGGATGCTTTCTTTGACAGGCACATTTTCACTATCGCGCAGGTCGGTCGCTATTTGATAGGTGATGTATTCATCCTTTGTATCCGTCGCGTAATATCCGAAATCGGCAAGGTCATCTTTTTCGCAACCCAGTTTATCCAATAATTTGCTGAGTTTATCACCGCTGAGTTTTGATTGGCTCTTGATGACTTTATCGGCGCTTTCGTCATACCAGCTCACCGCAGAAAGTATTGCGTTTTTCTCACTGGCGCTGAGTTTGATTTTCTGTGCTTTCAGGATTTGGGCGATTTGATCTTTGAATGTATTGAAATTAGAAAACACATAGTCGCCCCATTTTTCATTGATGGCATTCATCAGCATTGTCGCCGTTTCAATTAGTGCCGCTTGTTTTTGCCAAGTGTCTAATTTAAAAAGCTTGGTTTTATTTTTGGCATTTAAGGAAATATCGTTCTCTTCACACCACTTCAGCATTTCTTTTTCATGCTGCTTAAGCACGTCAGCGTTATAAAGGTCATCGCCCCATTCACTGTACGCCCACGCCATTGGCTCTTTAATGGCACTGTTAAATCGTAAGGTTTCAATGCTTTCAGCAGTGAATTGCGCTTTGCGGCGGTCAGGGCGTTCAACATTGACCTTGTAATAGCCGAAGTCATTATTGTCGAATAGTTGCGCGGCAATGCCTTCTTCCGTTACAGAGCGTTCTTTTTCAGAATAATCGAGATAACATTTAACGATTTCCTCGATGTGCTCTGGTGCAAATTCACAGTTCTTATTACCTAGATTTTTACGAAGTTTGCGGAATAAAAGGCTCGCATCTATGAGCTGTACCTTGCCTTGGCGGTTTTCTGGTTTATTATTCGATAGAACCCAGATGTAAGTTGTGATGCCAGTATTGTAGAACAAGTTGTTTGGCAATTGGATAATGGTATCAAGCATATCATTCTCGATGATATATCTGCGGATGTTACTTTCGCCGCCACCTGCATCACCTGTAAAGAGGCTAGATCCATTATGAACAGATGCAATGCGTGAGCCTAGACCATTATTATCAGAAGCTGGTCTCATTTTGCTAATCATTTCCATGAGAAAGAGTAGCTGACCATCGCTTGAGCGAGGGGTAGCGTTCACCGTTGCTTCATTGCCCCAATAGTCTTTGAGATTCACGACAAAGCGCTCATCAATGACCTCTTTGCCGTCTTTGATATATTTTAAATCAGATGACCAATCCTTGCCGTAAGGCGGGTTTGAAAGCATGAAGTCAAAACGTGTGCCAGAGAATTCATCTGTTGATAGGGTTGATCCGCTTTTGATATTGGATGGATCCTCACCTTTGATCATCATATCTGATTTACAGATGGCGTAAGTTTCATCGTTGATTTCTTTACCGTATAGATAAACATCGCCAAGCGTTTTAATGGCGCCTTTTTCGTCTTTGATGAAGTTCTGTGATTCAGTCAGCATACCGCCCGACCCACAAGCTGGATCGTAAACTGTCATGACGGGTGGTAAATTATCTTTGATCGGGTCAAAAACAAGATGCGTCATAAGTTGGATAACCTCGCGTGGTGTAAAGTGCTCACCAGCTTCTTCGTTATTTTCTTCGTTAAACTTCCGGATCAGCTCTTCAAATACATAACCCATTCCAAGGTTAGAAAGCGGAGGCAGTTTATGGCCATTTGGATCAATTTTTTCATGGGGCGTCAGGTTAATGTTTGGCGATACAAATTTTTCCAATACATCCAGTAGGATATCTTTTTCTGCCATATGGCGGATTTTGGATTTTAGTTCAAACTTCTCAGCGATCTCTTTAACATTATCGCTAAAGCCATTTAGGTATTCTTCAAAGTTGTGAAGCAGAATCTGCTGGTTATTTGTAGCTGTGTCATGCAGTAATCTAAGCGTCCACTTGCTGGTGTTATAGAAAACATAACCTGATGCATCTATTAGGCCTGATGGTTCAAATTCAGTGAACTCCATCTCATTAATTTGAAAACCCACCTCATGTAAAACGGTGTCTTTGGTGTATTCAAGAAGGGTATCGAGACGCCTTAGAACCACCATCGGCAAAATGACGTCGCGGTATTTGCCGCGCACATAGATGTCTCGCAAACAATCATCAGCAATAGACCAAATGAAAGAAATTAACTTGTTGTGTGATGAATGATTCATTTAGTGTCTTGCCTCATAAGTTTCCTTTTTTTGTTCAACAATCCATTGTTCTATGTCTGTTCGCTTTAAGCACAAGCTTCCACCGATTTTAAAGCAGGGCAATTTGCCTTCTGCTATTAATCAATAAGCGGTTTTTTCAGTTGGCTATAAATAGTTAGCAAACTCTTGTGAGGCTGAAATTTCAGCAGTCATAAGCTCGCCTGCTGGACATGCCTCACTATTCTTTATGAAAATATTAGGGATTAAGCAATAATATTTTACTTTAATTAGGAATAGAAAGTGAATGGCTTCTTGGTTAATGCTTTTGTTTTTACTCAAAATTGGTTGAATTTTTGTTGATGATTCTTAAGGTGGATTGCTTATTCAAGAATAATCAATGAACATCATCTCAATGTGTGTTGAGTTAAATAAACGGGCTGTGGATTCAATTGTCATGTGCTTCAAGCACATACAAGGCTTATCGGCATTAAAGTGCTTTGCACCTGATGACTTAAGGTAAGGACAGTGGATTCTGTCATATAGATTCGGGCGGATTACCAGATAAAGATGGCGGTGAAGGATGGGTTACCAGCGCTTTGCGCTGTTCAAACGCTGTTGCTCTAACTCGGCTAAAAACAGACGCTTAACTTCTTTACCTCGCTTTGCTCGGTAGAAGCTTGACACATATTGTCGAACGTCGAGGGTTCTCATCTCGCCTCTTTAAATGTTTTTTTGGTAAATTTTTAAAATGGAGGTGGAATTACTAGATAAAGATGGCGGTGAGATTTGCTGTATTAGGATAATAGTCTCAAATTCCTTCAAATATTTATCCAAAATATTTCCCTGCATAAAGTCAAGATACAGGGAATTTTTCAAATTCTACAGCGATTTTCCGATTAAACCAGTGACGATATCGTAGCAACCGCCTGTATGTACTGATATTGTTAAATTATCTAACTTTTCTGTCTAATTTTATAACAGGGCATTAACAGCGAATGTATGATCAATTTCTTTTACCATTTTATGCAAATCATTTTTAACTGGACGCGATTACTTTGTCAACTATTCATCAGAAGAACTCATCATAAAAAGATCTTCAACACGCATAATAGTAAACCATCATGTATTCGTTATCTCCATCAACCCAAACCACCCTGGGTAAAGGATAAGGTGTTATATCTAAAAAACCATTTGCCCAACTATGATTGTTGGAAGATAGCGATTACGTTTAATCGAATTTATGCGGATAACAATGTAAATATTTCAAAAAGCAGCGTCTATTCTCTGATTAAAAAGCATAACTATGAAATCAATCGGATTACAAAAACCTTCAAACACAAGAATACGAAAACCATTACCTAATAATCTCATGTGGCAGATAGATTTAACGTAAGTTGAAAAACGCCACCTATTAGGCGCAATTGATTCGGAAAGTAGCGCAGTACTATTACTAAAAGCTATCAAAGACAAATAAACAACGACTTTATTGGAACTCCTCTTAACAACAATCAAATAGTACGGAAAAGAAAACACGATTAAAACGGACAATGAATCCGTTTTCATATCGAAGTTATTTCGATTGGTGTTGTGGATGCTTGGCATTAAGTATTGTAGAACTCAAATCGTATCTCCTTGGTAAAACGGCAAAATTAAACGATTGTTTGGAACAATGAAACAGTACTTTATCAATTTAGATTTAACAGCAACAAAATTATTGATCGGTGCGTTGTATGAATTTCGTTTTTTCTATAATCATATCAGACCCCACCAATACATTAATGACAAAACGCCTACTGATGTTTGTAACTATAAAACAATTACAAAACCACCTAAGCCTCTTTATTATCACGGGTTAAATGGGAATATATCAGGATTTTATTTATTGAAATAAAATCGATTTTCACAATCGAAAAATGACGAAGCAATAAAAAATTAAGGGCTAATTCTTAGGCAAAAAACCGTTGGACGCTTGGACGGGACACATGCTGGCTGCAGAAAATAAAATCATAATATCAATGATTTAAATCATTCTAGTCATAGAGCATACGTTCAATCCAGACTATAAGACCATCCAACGATTTAAACTCATCTACTGAGCGCACTCTACAATCAGGGTACAGCTCACGTGCTAGCCGTGCTAAGGCATTGCCAGGTCCAAGATCAAGCATGACCTTTGCGCCTCGTTCAACTGCCTGGGTCATGCATTGGTGCCACTGCACTGTTTGGGCGACTTGTGCAGCCAGTGTTTCTATAGCCTCGGTGGCGTTTCTAACCAAACGCCCATTTATACCTGCAAGTATCGGTATAACTGGCGAGTTCAATTCCTCTTGAGCTAGGTCTTTATGAAAGGCATCAGCCGCACTTTTCAGCCATCGTGTGTGTGCTGGTACGCTGACTTTGATTCTAGTGATACTTGCTCCAAACGATTTAGCTGCTTTCTCAAATATATCAAGGTCATCCAGAGTACCACCAACAAGGAAATGACTTAAACTGTTCTGAATTGCAATTTCCACGTTATGGTCATTACATAAGATAATGATACTGTCTTTATCCAGACCCAGAACAGCAGTCATACCAGCATCCAAAGGACTCGCTGCGTCCATGAGTTCGGCTCGACGTACAGAAAGTACAAGAGCATTCTCCACGTTTAAAGTGCCTGCAATAACATGAGCTGCCAATTCACCGACGCTGTATCCAAGCACCATCTTCGGTGTTGGCAGTTGATGGCGGAGCGCCTCCCATCGGGCTATGATGGCTGCACATACTAAGGGCTGGGCATTGCGATTAAGAAACGCTTTTCCGGTTTCTGCAAATAACTCATCTGGCGTTGCAAGAAGTAGATCTCCAACGCGCGCACGAATGGCTTCTGCTTCAGGGATTCCCCTGACGACATCAAACATGCACGAATTTTGTCCCCCTTGTCCAGGACAAAGAAGTGCCAAACTCATTGTGCCTCCAGTTGTGCCAGAAACCATGTACAGGCAAGAAGGTCAGCACTGCCCCCAGGGCTTAAACGCCTCGCAACAAAGGATTGACCAATTCTTGTCAAACGCTCTCGCCAATCAGTCGTGTAGCAACCACCTGATATTAAGAAATCATTTGCGCTGTCTTTAGCAAAAGTTAGTCCTTGAATGCCGCCTCTGTGAAGTAGATTAGTGTCCTCTAATTCAGAAACAAGTCGCATAAAGGTTTGTGTTAAAACAGAGTCAATGCAAAGACCATCGATCATAGCGGCACGAAGAGTCGGCAAGGCCACCTCCTGTAGTACAGGAAAACCATTTGCCGCTTCGGCACGCGCTCCACCAGCACCATACCGACGTACGACTCTTTGTCCATGACTGTTGCCATCAAGTTCAGCTTTTCCCAATGCTTTGCTCCAACGAAGAGCAACATTTTCACACACGGATTCACCCTGAGAATGAGATTTACCATCGGCTACAAGCGTAGCAGCGCTGGCTGACAAAAGCCCCAAACTGAAAATCGCACCACGGTGGGTGTTAATACCACCAGTAGCCTGCATCATGCGGGCTTCAGCTTGCCGTCCCAGATTGTTCAGTTCTTCAAATTCTGCGTGTCTATATCCAGCCTTGACAATATCAACAAAGTAATTGCGCAGAGCGAACAGACTGCGCATAAATGTTACCGCATTCATATCCGAGTGACTACCAGTATCGAATGGTGTTACGAGGCCAGGCTTCGGTGCTAGAACAAGTTCCGCATGTAAACTGGCAACAGCACAGCGTCCAAAATATTGTGCCAGCGAATCAAAGCTCCACCTATGTGTAGTTCTTTTACAGTGCTCAATGGCTGGCGAAGAAAAGTTCATCTTCTTGTCCTTCTCGCTGCGCCAACATTACAGCATCAAGTGAGATTTGCCGTTGTTGTAAGGTAACATTGTTTATGGTCTTTACCAATACCTGCTTTGATTGACTTGCTAATTCTCGCCAACAAATCGCGCTACCGTCAGGTAACTGCACCTCACCATCGGCACGAAACCCTGTTTCGCCTTCCCAACTTTGTAACATCTCAAATAGCGACTCAAGCTGTTTTTTATTGCGGGGTTCCCATAGCAAATCAAGGTCAGACTTGGGTGTCACATAAGATAGGCCAGTTAGGGTCTGCCATGCAAAGGAGCCGTAGACTCTCGGTTCCATGTTCAAGGCTTGGCTTTGTTCTAGCAGTACTTGAATTGCCAAAACCCAATAGGTAGGTGCAGACACAAGCACATCACGCAGATGTAATGCTGGACGCCAGTTATTTACAGCGGTTGGTGCTACGATCAAAGCCAAACGTCGTTTCCCCTCTTCAGGCGGCAATGGAACACCTAGGCGCCAATATCCGCTTGGCTCATCACCTTGCAAACGAGCCATCACCGTCGGTCTATCAGCGGCGAACCAAGCAAGTAACCTTGATCGAAATGAAGGCTCCACAGGTTTCCAAATTGATCCCGGATGTAATTGGATCAGAGCGTGTCGCGAAGGTGTATTGCGCTTAAGACACACCCTGACTCACCTTATCAGCGATATCGAAAGCCAAATAACGCCCACCGCGCTCAAGACCCAATTTGCGACGCTGATCTCCTGTTGTTGGGCAGCGCAATGCTACAAGTAAATGCTCCGATAAATCACCGTCCCACAAACCTCGTATTGCACCCATGGTCACGTAGTTTTCAACTCCAGGTGCAAATACTGGAGATGTCTTTGCTAGCTTTTCCAGTCTTTCTAGCGGCTGCTTTATTACTCGAGATATCGCCCGCAGGTCCATTACCTGCACTTGGGCATCAGCAAGGGCATAAATGTCATCTGCCATCAAACCAAACGAAATAAAACCACCACTCACAGCCTCGCCGTAGACCAATGCGATAAGGTGTGCCCCTCGCTGTCTGGCCTGATCCAGACATTGTGCCAAGTGACCGAGATACCCATTAATACCAAGTAATTCATCACTTCGTGTAAGGCGTTGTCCAGCTGTGTCCACTAACATCACGATAGCTTGTTCAGGGTGAATACGGGTGCTCTCTATTACAATATGTGCAAGCAACAAAGCATGTTCGACACCAATTTCAGCACGATCAGTAGTTCCGATGACTGTTACAGTCCCGTCTGAAGTCTCAGCGTGTCCATGCAACACTTGCTTCTCTACTTGAACATTATGTCCGAGTGGAAAAAGTCGATCAAGCAATGTATCTAGTTCCATCAGATCTCTCTATTTTCGACAACGCTAAGAAATTGCTCAGCTTCGAACAGTGGCAATTTTTCTGGATTCATAATGCCTTGTTTACGCCATATATCAATTCCGTCTGGGCAATCCCCATACTCTACTAGACGGTTCGTCAATGCTGTCTGACGAGCAATCAAGGTCTCCAATTCTTCAGTACGAGACCCATCTTCAATTGCCAAAGATGCAGCGTTACGGAATTCAGTTAGGGAGTCAGCTACTAAGGCATCAGCTTCGCCGATTAGGTAACGGTGCTTTCCACCAGTTGTTCGCCACACTAGGGCTCGATCGCGAGAATCAAACTCTTCTACGCCACGAACGGTCTCAATGACTTCAGGTCCGGACAGTCCCAGCCTACCTTCTTCAGACATGATGACCTTATCACAACAACGTGCCACAATGCCCATACCACCGAAACAGCCATTAGCCCCTCCAATCAGAGCAATGACTGGGACACCGGTAGCACGTGTTGCAAGCAGTGAGCGAATAATCTCGGAGATTGCGATCAATCCCGCATTGGCTTCATGTAAACGGACACCACCTGATTCGAGCAATAACAGTACGCCTGCAGGCCGGGATACAATTGCACGTTCTAATAAACCAACCAGTTTAGCACCATGCACCTCACCGACAGCTCCTCCTATGAACATGCCTTCCTGCGCAGCAGTCAGAACAACTCGACTCTCTAGGCATCCTTCGCCGACTACAATTCCATCATCGAAAGCTGTTGGATGATTCAAAGATACTAGGTGAGGGCTTTGGCTACGCGATTTTGGTCCGAAATACTCTTGGAAGCTGCCCGAATCCAGCAACCTCAGCAAACGTTCACGTGCGCTGGACTCGTAGTAGCTGTGTTGATGACTATAATTATGTCTGCTCATTGCGTGCCACCCTCAAATGCTTCGGCTGCCTGGTCTAGCCGCAAGCTAACAACAGCAGGGGTGGCACCGAAATCATTAATAGAAATTCGTACATTACGTAGTGGATGACGTTCGTTAAAGTCACTGAGTACGGCCTTCCATATTGCTGCAAATCCATTTGTCGCAGTTGCTATCTCAATACGCATTTTCCCACCAAGATTTAACGGCTCAATCATTACCTCCAAATTACCAGAAGAAACCACTCCGGCCAGAGCCTGTGAACCTTTAGCAGAAATATGACCAACAAATTCAAACTCTAACTTCTCCATTACATCCCTTTGAATTCAATATATTACCAATTGCGAAAACGTTTCGGTGGATCATAAAGCCCACCAGACCAACGGACAAGATCTTTTACTGTGCGCGCTGCTAATAAATCCCGTGTCGCCTCTTGCTTGTCAATGCCCATATCTTCGGGACGACGTATCACGCCTCGGTCACGCAGGTTCTCAACCATCGGTTTATCACGACCAAGACCCATCGGTGTGTAGCCAGCTACCCCGCGAATTGCTTGTTCACGCTCCTCGACAGTTCTGCATAACAACAAATTGGCAATGCCTTCCTCCGTCACAATGTGGCTAACATCGTCGCCATAGATCATCACGGGTGGCAAGGGCATATCAGCTCGCTCAGCAAGATCCCAAGCGTCGAGCTTTTCGACAAATGTCGGCATCATATGGCTACGGTAAGTTTCCACCATTTGCACGACCAATTTGCGCCCACGTGGCATTGAGCCAGCGGTAGCTGCTTCGCGTCCAGCTTTCAGCCACGCAGCACTCGTATGGCGACGTCCCCGCGCATCAGCACCCAAGTTAGGCGCGCCACCGAATCCGGTAATCCGATCCTTGGTAGCAGTGGAACTGTTGCCCTGTAGATCGATTTGCAAGGTTGATCCAATGAACATGTCGCAAGCGTAATGCCCAGCTGCTTGGCTGAAGGCACGATTAGATCGCATTGAACCATCTGACCCAGTGAAAAAGACATTGGACCGAGCACGGACGTATTCCTCCATGCCTAACTCTGATCCAAACGAATGTACGGATTTAACAAATCCAGATTCAATCGCCGGAATCAAGTTTGGATGAGGGTTGAGCGTCCAGTGTTGGCATATCTTTTCTCGAAGCCCTAAATTTTCAGCATAAGTGGGCAATAACAATTCAATTGCTGCAGTATCGAAACCAATGCCATGATTCAAGCGGTTAACCTCGTATTCCGAGTAAATGCCTTTTATAGCCATCATAGCCATCAGTACTTGGATTTCGGAAATTTGTGCGGGATCACGCGTAAACAGAGGTTCAATGAAAAACGGTCTTGGGCTTTCGATAATAAAGTCGACCCAATCAGCAGGTACATCGACGCGCGGTACGGTACCCACAATCTCGTTGACCTGTGCGATAACTATGCCACTTCGAAAAGCCGTTGCTTCAACAATGGCAGGTGTGTCCTCTGTATTTGGCCCAGTAAAGAGATTGCCTGCTCTATCTGCAGACTGGGCTGCTATCAAACTAACCTTTGGTGTCAGATCAACAAAATAGCGCCCAAATAACTCTAGATAGGTATGGATTGCACCAACCTGAATCTGACCAGAACTGATCAGCCCAGCCAGTCGGCTTCCCTGGGGACCAGAGAAAGAGAAATCCAATCGCTTAGCTATACCCAGTTCGAATATATCAATATGCTCTGGCAGCGACAGAACCGACTGAACCATGTGCAGATCATGAATTTTGTTTGGGTCAACTTGCACCAAACACTCAGCAAGGAAATCAGCTTGCTTCTGGTTATTTCCCTCCAAACAAACCCTGTCACCCGGCTCAATCACCGCTTCTAGTAACGAGACTGTTAAACCAGACGTCACTACTTTTCCATTAGCCAAGTGGGCTGCTCTTGAAAGTCTTTCCGACTTACCCATAGACAATGTGTTCCATTCTTGGGCCATTATAGTGCTGGCCCCATCAGTGTGTCAGGCAACCAAGTAGCAATCTCAGGGAAGAACGACAAAAGAACAATGGCGACTATCATGCAGACAACAAATGGCATTGAACCTTTGAGTATAGTTTTCAATGGTATCTCTGGTGCAATGCCATTTATGACGTAAAGATTCAATCCAACTGGTGGCGTAATAAGGCCGATTTCCATATTAATAGTTAGTATGACAGCAAACCAGTAAGGATCAAAACCTGCCCCAGTAACAATTGGATAAAGGATAGGAGCTGCCATTAGGATGACAGCAACAGGCGGGAGAAAGAAACCAGCAACCAACAGAAATATATTAATGGCAAGCATCAATGTCCATTTATTCAGGTCAAGCGAGCCAATCCATTCGGCAATAGCCTGGGTAACAAACAAACTGGACAACATGTAGGAAAATACACCAGCAGCACCGATTATGAACAGAATCATCACACTTTCTCGTGTCGAATCTTTCAGTACTACCCATAAGGTTGTGAACTTGTACATTCGATAAATGACAACTGCAGCAACTACACATAAAAGCGCACCCACGGCGGCAGTTTCAGAAGGCGTTGCAATGCCTCCATAAAGTGCATAGAGGACACCCATGATGATGAGTATAAAGGGGATAACCTTGGGTAGAACTTCTAACTTTTCAGCCCAGCTGTATTTTATTGTCCCTAGGACAGCCGAGGCAGCACCTTGGCGCCAGGTACTGTAAATTGACCAAGCTATAAAAAGCCCAACCAACAGTACTCCGGGAAGTACGCCAGCCAGAAACAATCGACCAATTGAGGTTTCGGTAGCAATTCCATAGACAATCATAGTCACTGACGGGGGTATCAGAATTCCAAGCGTTCCACCAGCAGCAATCGAACCCGCAGCAACACCATCAGGATAACCACGCTTACGCATCTCTGGAATGCCCATCTTACCAATTGCAGCACAGGTCGCAGGTGATGAGCCAGACATTGCAGAGAACAAAGCGCATGCGCCAAGGTTAGAGACAACTAAACCACCGGGTACTCGAGTCATCCATCGTTCAAGCGCCTCATATAAGTCAGCACCTGCTCGCGTTGACGCAATTGCAGCACCCATGATGATGAACATTGGTATTGACAGCAAAGCAAAGTTATCGAGTTTTCCAAAGAAAATTTCTGGTAACAGTTCAAGTGCTACAACACCATCAAAGACCATAAGAAAGCCAGCAGAGACAATCAATAAACCTATAGCAACCGAAACACCAGAGAATAAAACCAGTACCGTCATTAACGCTACAATAGCGCCCAGGAATAAGGGGTCCATCAGTGATCCTCCTCAAGGCCAACGTGTTTCATTATTAATCTCATCAAGTCAGCAATCATTTGTAGTGCAAACAAACCGAAGCCCAAAGGAAGGGCTATGTATGGTATCCAGAGACTTATTCCCCAGATACTCTCTGATTGCCAACCACGGTCCAGCGCCGTATAGAACAACTCGTAGCCATGAAACATCATGATTCCAATAACGGAAATGCTGACCAACAGAACCAAAAAAGTTAGTGTTTTGCGTAATTTTTTGGGAAGCAGCATAGGGACTAGGTCTACACTCACATGACCTCGTAACAATTGTACGTAGGGTAAACCTATCAAAGTTGCCCCGATCATCATGTAGGTAACTGCTTCTGTTTGCCAAATTGTTGATTCATTAAGCACAAATCGAACCCAGATCATCTGACAAGTAATGATAACGGAAGCTAGGATCATCAATGCAGCAGTGACGCCGAAAACGGTAGAAATAGCACTAATGACTTTTACAAACCAACCAGTGTATTTTTGAGCGACAGAATTGGAATGTTGTTTCATAGCATATCTCAAATTTTGACAAATAGCGGCTGGCACAGTAGGCGCACTGTACCAACCCAACTATATCAACTGTGATTACTTAACAGAGAGTGCCATATCCAAAAGCTTCTGCCCATTTTTTGTGTTTTCTACAAATGACTGATAAGAAGATTTCTTAGCCAGTTCACGCCAAGCATTGAAGTCTTTAGAGCTCATTTCCGCAATTTGAACACCTGCTGCTTTAAATTTTTCAGTGGTTGCTGCATCAGCTTTCTTTGCTTCAGCCAAGTAAAAAGCCTGCGCCTTTTTCGCACCACTTAACAAAGCCGCTTGTTGCTTGGCATTCAGACGTTCAAAAGTTGTTTTGTTAATCAACATCGGTTGATACATGAACCAAAGCGCCACATCACCAGCTGGCGTAAAGCATTTCAGCTGCTCATAAAGCCGATAGGATCTAAAACTTGATGAAGACGTATTTGCACCATCAAGAACACCTGTTTGCAGAGCACTATAAATTTCTGATGACGGCATTGAAGTAATGGAAGCGCCAGCAGCTGCAACCATTTGCTCAAAAGATTTCCCCGCTGCACGAATTTTCATACCTTTTACATCAGCCGGTTTCGTGATACACTTTCCCTTACTTCCGAAACCACCAGCCAGAAAGCCATGGACTAAAACCTTGACATCGTCTTTCGCCATGATCTTCTCAATTTCATTCATAAAAGGGGATCGAGTCAATCGTGCCGCATGATCGTGGTTCTTAACCAATCCAGGCATCAACGTGAGATTGTAAGCGGGCCTTTGACCTGCCGCGTAAGCGAGCGGTACTATTGTCATGTCGAGTCGTCCGCGCGATAAAGGCCGGTACTGCTCCTTGGGTTTAAACAAAGACTTTGATGGATAGATCTTCATTTCCAATCCAACATTTGCCGCTGCGACTTCATTCGCCACAATCTCTGCAACTTTATGACGAACATCCGAGGTCGACCATTGATGCGACAACTTTAACTCGGTATCGGCTAAGGCAGTACCCTGAAGCAACATACTACCAACAATCCCGAGAACTGTTACTTTAATTTTTAAATTTACCATAGATATTTCTCCTACAATGTGAAGTCTTCAATTACATTGTATACAACTCAATATGTTATTGTATACAACAACTTTTTGATTGTATCGTTTTGCTAATGCTAATGTCAACCCCTTGATATGTTAGAATTTTGCAATATTGTTAAAACAAGGAAAAAAACATGTACACTGTTCTGAAATGGTTTATCAGAGAGCAACTTTGATGGCAAAACGAATGGAACTATCTAATCATCAAGTAAGCCAAAAAAATGGGGTCTCGCAGTCCCGCAAGCTACGTGATTCTCTTGAAGAAGACATTGTCAATGGCATCCTCAAACCTGGGGAACGACTTGATGAGGTGACTCTATCGCAGAGATTTGGGGTATCACGTACTCCGATTCGAGAAGCATTTAGAACGCTCATCGGTAGTGGTCTGGCTGAGTCCATACCAAATCGTGGCACCTTTGTTACGAGCATTGGAATTGCTCAGCTAATCGAAATGTTTGATGTAATGGCTGAATTAGAGGGCATGTGTGCAAGGCTTGCGACTAGACGGATTACTGATAAGGAAAGTGAGCAATTGCAGCAACTGCTGGATAACTGCACTGTTGCCAAGGAAACTGGCGATCCTAATGTGTACTTCTACGAAAATGAACTTTTTCATGACTGCATCTATCGTGCCAGTCACAATGAATTTCTTATACGACAAGTGCGACAGTTGCAAACTCGCTTGAAGCCCTACAGACGCCTGCAGCTTCGTGTACGAAATCGTCTTTCCAAATCCCTTAAAGAACACAAGAAAATCACAGCAGCGATTCTTGCAGGCAATGAAGCCGCCGCTGAGGCTGCAGCTAAAATTCACGTAAAGGTTCAGGGAGAAAGATTCAACGATTTTGCTGCAGCTGTTGGTAAAGGATTGAAATTGAGGTAGCGTATATTACATCCAAGTGTCAATGTCTGCTTAGCTCATCCCCCTTGCAAACGAGCTATGACAACTGGTGTTCTGCATAGATGTCTAACAACTAAACATATTCAAAGTTTATATTGGCAAATGGATTAGCCATATTATTAGGCAACTCCATTGCGAGAGATGTTATGAGTTCAATCTCCATTTTAGGTTGCATTACAAGAAGGCTATGTTGCAATGCTTTAAACTTAATCTGACATTTATGTTAATATTATCAAAGCATGCTTCATTATCAAAGCATGCTTCGCATAACAGGGAGTTAACAAAGCTTTTTAACCAAAAGGTTTTTGATGAGGTCCCCAATAGGTGACATCAACAACACCCACATTATGACTAGTTTTTGCTAGATATATATCTTTGTACATAAGTCAAATTGTTCTACTAAACCTCCTTGTTCATTGCCATTCGATGAAAATATCAATGTCGGTCTATGATCGCAAGAATAAAACAGCCTAACATGAGAATTCACATCGACCTTAGACTCATCATTCCAATGTACACAAATTTGTTTTTCTTTTGAATGCCATTTTGTTTTTGAATCTGAAGCAAAGTTTGCAATTAATTCTCACCACAATTCAACTGTTTCCGTAGTTGGCCAATCGCCTTTTGAAGAGCGGTCAAATATTTCAGTTGAAAATATCCAATCTTTAAATTGTTGCCGGTCTGTAAATTCAGCTTGAGTTGATTCCACTGCAATAATTACTGCTTTATCCGAATTAAAACCAGCTTGCATTAATAATGCAGCACTTCTATTCGATGTTCCGTTTTCGATAGCAGGAACTAAAAGTCCAGTTTCATAATCATCTAATTCCATGCCATTAGCAAGTTTATCCCCATTCGCACCAGCACGAACCCTAATGGCTTCCAACCCCCAAGGTAAGCGATAAATAAGTCCGTCCTCAACAAACTGAAATGCCTCATCAATATTGGTAATATTTTCTTCTGTAAGGGCTTTTCCGTTCAGCCAAATTGCGATTATATTTTTCCAATCGTCAGGCAAAACACTTGGGATAAATGGAGAAATTAAAAATACATGCTCGGCTAGTTTTACAATCTTTGAGATAGCATTTTCATTATCGCCATCCAGAATGGCTCCATTTGCCTCAACGAGTAATATATTTACATCTGCAGCAATTGCATCTAACTTTTGTCCGGTTTCAAGACCTACACCAGCTAGAAAATAACCCTTGCGCTTAGTGTAGAAACAGACCAAATAGATCTAGCTCTTTGAGATAATACTGAATCACAAAGGGTTTTAAGTTTTGCTTCACATCAAGCTAATTGACGCGCCCACAAAGATGAACTTAATATAGTGTCAAGCGCAGCGGGTATATCGTTAATGTCTTCAACATCACTGCCAAGCAAACTAAGAAGTGCTGTATCTAGACTAACAATATGCTTTCGCCAGTTATTTTGCTTTTCTTTCTTAAGTCCTTCATTATCAACTGGTGGAAATTCCCATACATCGACATTGCTGAGAACATGCTGCATCAGAGTATGAAAATCTTTACTTCCGAGATTAATATCTTTACTTCCAAAATTAATTCCGAGAGTTTTGCCCATTCTTTTCAAAAGCTCTATTACAAGCAATACCAGCCCACTTTCCATGGAACGAGCATCGGTATTTTTAACGAGAGTACACCACATTGAACGATTTTTCCTATAGGCCTCATAGATCGGATACAGCACAACGCCTTGCATGTCGACAAAAGCTCTACCAGCCCTGCCTATCACATTTTTAAACTCTGAAGGTCCAATTCTCTGACCACTACGGTATAGCGAAAATACAATAATTGCCGTAGCAGATAGGTTTAGGCCTTGAGCTAGAGTTGGCGAAGAAACCATAATTTTTTAATATTCCCTCTCGTAGGAGCTTTTCCATTTCTTTTCTGAAAGGCGTTGGCAAATTGCTATGATGTACCGTCACGCCTATTTTAAGTTGGCTGTGAAGGGGGGATTAGCAGGTTAAGATGGCGGTGAAGGATGGCTAGCGCTTTGCGCTGTTCAAACGCTGTTGCTCTAACTCGCGTTGCTCGTTGATCAAAGACGCTTATTGTCGAACGTCGAGGGTTCTCATCCCTCTCCCTTTTAATTGTTTTTGGGTGTATCAAAAGATGGCGGTGTATTGACCCCCTTTGGGTTCGAATCCTCTACACTCACCATTGTGTTACAACAAATAATCGCCCTGAAAACAATGAAAAGCAAGTTTTTTTGTTGCAACATCTTGTGCTGCTTTGATTTCAGCTCTTGGAATGGATCCCATTATAGTGATGAAAGTACCGTACTAATCGTGCGTTCGAATCCCTGTTTGGGATTCATTGGAAACTCATCACTCTTCGCGGTCTAGCAGTCTGTAACTGGTACTACGTCCTCCGCCGGGGTTTTGAATAAAGATGCCGTGTTCCTTGAGTTCCTGAATATCCCGCAAGGCTGTGTCATTCGAACATTTAGCCAGCTTGGCGTATTTGGAGGTGTTCATAAAGCCCTCAAAACCACCCTCAAGCATACGGTTGATGATCAAGCGCTGACGGTCATTCACAGGCTTTTGGTTGATCATGTCCCAGAGCTGCGCTTTGAACAGCACACTGCCAAGTGTGATTTCCGCATTACTGATGGCGCGGCCAAGGCAATCTAAGAACCATGACAGCCAGTCTGTGATGTCAGGCGTAGCGCGTTGTTGCGATTCTAGCTGATCGTAATACTGCTTGCGTTCTGTCTCAATTTGGGATGACATGCTATAAAAACGATCTGGCGTACCATCGGCACGAGCAAGCGCCATATCACCAATAGCTCTAGCAATGCGTCCATTGCCATCTTCAAACGGATGGATCGTTACGAACCACAAGTGTGCAATGCCTGCTCCGATGACAGGATCAGTATCATTTTCGCCCGCCAGCCACGCAATAAACGCTTCCATTTCCTTTTCTAAGCGCTCAGCAGTAGGACCCTCAAAATGCGCCTTTTCTTTACCAATAGGACCAGAAATAACCTGCATAGAGCCAACCTCAATAGTCCGCCACCCCCCAACGGTGATTTTGTGCATGCCACTGCGGCCTGTCGGAAACAAAGCTGCATGCCAATCAAACAGCCGATCCTTGGTTAATGGCTTGGAAAAATGTTGCGTGGCATCCAGCATCATCTCAACGATACCTTCAACATCACGGCTTGCTTGAATAAGCCCAGCAATATCAATTCCAAGCCTACGGGCAATAGATGAGCGCACTTCCTTTGGGTTCAGATTTTCACCCTCAATGGCAGATGATTTGACAACATCATTGGTGAGTGTGCCGAGAGTTGCTTCACGCTTCAGCTCAAAGCCAAGCCCCTCCATGCGTCCCAGCAAACGGCCTTGACGATGGCGTATATCAGCCAGCTTGAATGCAAGGATTTCCGCATCCCATGTAAAGTTAGGCCAGTTTTGATGTTCATGAATCCACATATCAATCACCGCATTATTTAAGGTGATTATAGGCGCTATTCACCGCAAGGTCAATATAAATCACCGCATATAGTGCGGTGATTCTGGAGGTTATTCACAGCATATCATTTTTTGCATAATTCTTTACCATATAGCGGCTTGCAGGTTCGGGATGCATTTGACCTCCAACAGGTCGCAAAACATCAACTATAAGATCATGAATTAGAAAACTACGGGCTTACATTGTTATGCATGTGTTTTTGACTTTGAGGGATCATAAATTGGCATAGCGATAGCAGTGGCAGTGGTGTTGATAGTGTTACTTTTCACCTCAAGGGTCGTTCCTTTGGGTATGCTTGGATTAATATGCGACAATGCCAAAGAATCAACCAAATCCAGCGACTGGCTACAGTCTTCGACGGCATCTCGCGACATTCGCCAGAAGGCATGAACTTTAAAGCCCGCGTGGCGCAAGACGGCACGTTCTGCAATCTGGGCATCTTGGCGCAAAAGCTCTTCTCCCTTCGCCTCATCAATGCCTGCCGAAAAGTCCTCGTCGTCTTTAACAACATGGCCGTAACCGATAGTAGGATAACCAGCGGGACAAAAACAAACGGTCCGAGAGAAGCCCTCGAACCGTTTGATCAGGTCCAGTTTGATGAACTAAAATTTTTCGCAGAAAGACGGCCTCCAATCATTCCAGGTATTTGTAGGAGCACTATCAAGACTGGCGCAATACCTCCGATTTGCTTCATTTGTACGTTGTTGTTCTTCATTGTATATAATTTTTTGTTCCGCTTGCCACTCCTCACAAGTTTGCTCATCGCTAGTTGACGGTTTATACACAAACATTCTCGGGTGAATACATTGACTAAAAGCTCCGTACTTCGCTTTTCCAAGTACGGTGTTTTTCAGGAAAGGGGCATATATAGGAGAAAAATTAGAGAAAAACGGGGTGTTTTTATAGAGAGGAAGTCAATTGCAAATAGCGAAAAAGCCCGCAAATGCTGGGCTTTTGAGGCTATGCCATCTCGGGCATATGAAAGTTCGTTTGTAGTCAATGGCGGTGAAGGAGGGATTACCAGCGCTTTGCGCTGTTCATTTCACTGTGCTTCTAAACCTCGCTTTGCTCGGTAAGAAGCAAGACGCTAATAGTACCAGCGCTTTGCGCTGTTCATTTCACTGTGCTTCTAAACCTCGCTTTGCTCGGTAAGAAGCAAGACGCTAATAGTACCAGCGCTTTGCGCTGTTCAAACGCTGTTGCTCTAACTCGCGTTGCTCGTTGAGCAAAGACGCTTATTGTCGAACGTCGAGGGTTCTCATCCCTTCATTAAAATTGTTTTTGGGTGTATCAAAAGATGGCGGTGAAGGAGGGATTACCAGCGCTTTGCGCTGTTCATTTCACTGTGCTTCTAAACCTCGCTTTGCTCGGTAAGAAGCAAGACGCTAATAGTACCAGCGCTCTGCGCTGTTCAAACGCTGTTGCTCTAACTCGCGTTGCTCGTTGAGCAAAGACGCTTATTGTCGAACGTCGAGGGTTCTCATCCCTTCATTAAAATTGTTTTTGGGTGTATCAAAAGATGGCGGTGAAGGAGGGATTACCAGCGCTTTGCGCTGTTCATTTCACTGTGCTTCTAAACCTCGCTTTGCTCGGTAAGAAGCAAGACGCTAATAGTACCAGCGCTTTGCGCTGTTCATTTCACTGTGCTTCTAAACCTCGCTTTGCTCGGTAAGAAGCAAGACGCTAATAGTACCAGCGCTCTGAGCTGTTCAAACGCTGTTGCTCTAACTCGCGTTTGCTCGTTGAGCAAAGACGCTTATTGTCGAACGTCGAGGGTTCTCATCCCTCCATTAAAATTGTTTTTGGGTGTATCAAAAGATGGCGGTGAAGGAGGGATTCGAACCCTCGATACGCTATTAACGTATACTCCCTTAGCAGGGGAGCGCTTTCAGCCACTCAGCCACTTCACCGTGGGGCGCATTATATCAAGGATAACCCTGATAATTTATTCAATGTGAAACTAATTTGAAGTAAGTTGATGGTGGCAGTATGAGTCCAATCGCCAGAGGTCAATGCTTGTTATTTTGAGGTCAAGCGTTGAATGACGATTTGGCAAGCGGGGTGTAGCTTTGATTGGTCGGATTCGCACAGGGTGCTTTTCATGGTGGTATGCCAAAATTTGTTAATGTGCGTCAGCACCAAATCGGCAACTTGATCGTCGTTCAGCCCGTGTTGATTTTCTGCTATTTGGTTGGCTAAGGCGATGATACGGTCGTGTTCAAAGCGGTGATTATTCATGGTACTGGGTCTGTTTTCAACGGATTTTAGTAGGCGGCACTGGCTTGCGCGGGTTGTACTTCTACCGCTGTCACTTTGTATTCTGGACAGTTGGTCGCCCAGTCCGAGTTATCGGTGGTGATGACGTTGGTGTTGCTTTCGGGGAAATGGAAGGTTGTATAAACCACACCTGGCTCGACCTTATCAGTGGTGATGGCATTCAAGTAGGTGGTACCGGCTCTGCTGGCAATGGATACGCGCATACCTGGTTTGATTCCTCGGGTTTCAGCGTCGCTTGGGTGAATTTCCAAAATGTCTTCGTTTTGCCAAGCGGTATTGCTTGTTCTTCGCGTTTGAGTGCCGACGTTGTATTGGTGCAAGATGCGACCGGTCGTTAGCAGCAAGGGGAATTTGCGATTGGCTTTTTCTTCGGTTGGGACGTAATCGGTGTTGATGAAATGTCCTTTGCCAAGCACAAATTGTTCAACGTGCATGATGGGTGTGCCTTCTGGGGCAGAGTCATTACAGGGCCATTGAACGCTGCCTTTTTCATCCAAAACATCGTAGCTAATGCCAGCAAATCCAGGGGTTGTTCTGGCGATTTCATCCATGATCTCGCTGGGGTGGTTGTAGTTCATTGGGTAGCCCATGGCTGCGGAGAAGGCTGCGGTCACTTCCCATTCTGCCATGCCACCTAATGGGCTTACCACTCGGCGAATGCGGTTGACTCGACGTTCGGCATTGGTAAAGGTGCCGTCTTTTTCTAAGAAGCTGGCGCCTGGGAAAAACACGTGCGCATATTTGGCGGTTTCATTGAGGAATAAATCATGAACGATCACACACTCCATGGCGCTGAATGCTTGAATGACGTGGTGTGAGTTCGGGTCTGATTGAACCATGTCTTCGCCTTGAATGTACATGCCTTTGTACCAACCTGAGACGGCGGCATCAAACATATTAGGAATGCGCAGACCTGGGTCAGCGGATAAGGTGACGTCCCATTCTTGTTCAAATATTTTGCGGGTGTTATCATCGCTGACATGGCGGTATCCAGGCAGTTCGTGCGGGAATGAACCCATATCACACGCGCCTTGGACGTTGTTCTGGCCACGTAATGGGTTGACACCGACGCCTTCGCGGCCGATGTTGCCCGTGAGCATCGCCAAGTTGGCAATCGCCATAACGGTGGATGAGCCTTGCGAGTGTTCGGTCACGCCTAAGCCATAATAAATAGATGCATTGGGTACGCTGGCATAAAGTCGAGCGGCTTCTTTGATGAGTTCTGCTTCAACGCCAACGTGGTTTGCAATGGTTTCTGGGGCATTTTTTTCATGACTGATGAATTCAATCCAGTCGTTGT
This sequence comes from Gammaproteobacteria bacterium, assembly GCA_965277775.1. Lineage (GTDB taxonomy): Bacteria > Pseudomonadota > Gammaproteobacteria > CAKMZV01 > CAKMZV01. Next base: position 1,451,416 of record OZ255843.1, read on the forward strand.
AAGTGTCGCTTTCGCAACGTTCCTTAATAAAGGCATGGTCTTGCAAATTCTCTTTGACGATGGTGTGCGCAATGGCATTGAGCACGGCGACATTGGTGCCTGGTTTTAAGGGCAAATGCGCATCGGCTTTGATGTGCGGGCTTTTCACCAAGTCAATTTTGCGAGGGTCTAAAACAATCAGTTTGGCGCCTTCGCGTAAGCGTTGCTTCATGCGTGAGCCAAACACGGGATGGGCATCTGTGGGATTGGCGCCCACCACCATGATTAAGTCGGTGTAGGCAACCGAATCAAAATCCTGGGTGCCCGCTGAGGTGCCAAAAGTTTTCTTTAAGCCATAGCCTGTGGGTGAATGGCAGACGCGGGCGCAGGTATCAACGTTGTTGTTACCGAAAGCCGCGCGAACTAATTTTTGTACGAGATAGGTTTCTTCATTGGTGCAGCGTGAAGAGGTGATGCCGCCAATGGAGTCGTTACCGTATTTGTTTTGAACGGCTTTCATTTTTTTAGCGGCAAAAGCAAAAGCTTCATCCCAGCTGACTTCTTGCCAGTCGTCGGTTATGTTGTCGCGAATCATCGGGCTAGTAATACGGTCTTTGTGAGTGGCATACTCCCAAGCAAATCGACCTTTAACGCATGAATGTCCGTGATTGGCTTTGCCTGCTTTGTCAGGCACCATGCGAACAACGGTTTCCCCTTGAGTATGCGCAACAAAGTTACATCCCACGCCACAGTAGGCACAGGTTGTGACCGTTTTGTTCTCGCCCAGTCCAAATTCGATGACGCTTTTTTCCATCAATGTTGCTGTAGGGCAGGCTTGAACACAGGCGCCACATGAAACGCATTCTGAACTGAGAAAATCAGTATTGGCAAATGAGACTTTGGAGTTGAATCCGCGTTTTTCAATGGTGAGTGCCAAGGTGCCTTGGACTTCGTCACAGGCGCGTACGCAACGGGAGCAAACAATGCATTTGCTTGGGTCAAAGGTAAAGTAGGGGTTGGATTCGTCTTTGGCTTGATCGAGGTGGTTTTGGCCATCTTTGGGATAGCGCACGTCGCGTAATCCTACGACACCCGCCATGTCTTGTAGCTCGCAATCACCGTTGGCGGCACAAGTTAAGCAGTCTAAGGGGTGATCGGAGATGTAAAGCTCCATGATGTTTTTGCGCCATTTTGCCAATTGGGTATTCTGGGTGTGAACCACCATGCCCTCACCCACAGGGGTATGACAAGAAGCAACGGGTGCTTTGCGCCCATCAATGGCGACCATGCACAGTCGGCAAGAACCAAATGCTTTGAGGGAGTCTGTTGCGCACAACTTGGGAATATGAATGCCTGCTTCAATGGCAGCTCTCATCAAGCTCGTGCCTTCAGCCACAACGACTTCAATGCCATCGATGGTCAGTTTTACGATGTTTTCACTGATGACCGCTGGGGTTCCGTAATCCGTTATATCCACATATTGTTTCATTGCCTAATCTCCAGTATTCCAACAACCAACGCGCGCAATTTAAAGCACGCTAGTCTTTATTTTTTACCATCAAAGTCTGTAGCGAATTTCTCCAAAGCTGACATGACTGGCATTGGGGTTAATCCGCCCATTGCGCATAATGATGTATTCAACATTGTATCGCATAGTTCTTCTAACACCAATTTATGTTTACTAACCTGATCGCCTTTTTGCATGGCGCTGATCAGTTCGACGCCGCGTACTGAGCCAATGCGACATGGGGTACATTTACCACAAGATTCATCGGCACAAAATTTCATGGCGAACTTTGCTTGTTCGCTCATATCCACCGATTCGTCAAAAACCACAACCCCCCCATGACCGAGCATGAGTTTATGTTGACCATAGGTTTCATAATCACAGGTGAGTCCAAATTCGGATTCATTTAAATACGCGCCTAATGGTCCGCCCACTTGCATGGTGCGCACTTTTTTACCGCTCAAGGTGCCGCCACCAATGTCTTCAACCAGGTTTTTGAGGTTAAATCCAAAAGGCATTTCATACAAGCCGCCTCGGCGAACATTGCCGCATAATTGCACGGTTAAAGTACCTTTGGAACGTTCGTAGCCCACTTGTTCAAATTCACCTGGATGACTTAATATATAAGGACAACTGGCTAAGCTGATGACGTTATTGACGACTGTGGGTTTGCCCAACAGACCTTCTAATGCGGGTAAGGGCGGTTTGTAGCGAATGGTACCTTGTGCGCCTTCTAAACTTTCTAAGAGGGAAGTTTCCTCGCCACAAATATAAGCGCCTGCGCCTTCGCGAATCTCTAAGTCAAACGATTTGCCGCTATCCAACACATTCGCACCAAGCAGGTGATTTTGATAAGCCACGTTCAAGGCTTTGCGCATGCATTCAATGGCAATGGGGTATTCTGAGCGGATGTAGATAAATCCTTTGGTGCTGCCAACGGCAAGCCCTGATATGACCATGCCTTCTATGAGGGTTAGTGGGTCACCTTCCATCAGCATGCGGTCTGCATAAGTGCCGCTGTCGCCTTCATCGGCGTTACAGACGATGTATTTTTGCTCGGCTGTGGCATCGAGCACGGTTTGCCATTTAATGCCGGTTGGGAATGCTGCACCCCCTCTGCCTCTGAGCCCTGATGCCTTGACGGCATCAACCACCGCTTGAGGTTGCATTTGAATGGCATTTTTGACACCTGTGCTACCCCCTCTGGCGCACCAAGCGTCGTAATCAAAAGGATCAATCCAACCACATTTGTCAAACACCATTCGGGTTTGAGGTTTGAAAAAGTCTAAATCGGCTGTTAGTCCGACATAATTTGAGTGGCTGGTATTGACTGCGTCGTTTTGTAGTAGGCTTTCAACGTCTGCTTCACTCATGTTGGCAAAGGCATGGCGTTTGTCGTCTGCTTCAACTTCTACAAGTGGTTCGAGCCACAATGCGCCGTGTGAACCATTGCGAATCAGTTGACACTGTGGCAAAGTTTGGCTGACTTTGTCGGCGACTTCATTGGCACCCACGGAAACAGCGCTGCTGTCTAATGGTACATAAACGATTATTTGACTCATGATTTGACCCATTTTTTGATTTTTTTAAGTGTGGCACGGCCATAAAGGGATTCATCAACCATGACCGTTGGTGCCAGAGCACAATTGCCGAGGCAGTAAACCGATTCGATGGTGAAACTTTCCCCCTTCTCATTGATTTTTTGTCCGTAGTGCGCCTCAACGTCCTCAATCAATTGGCGACAATTGACCGATTGACAGGCTTCGGCTGCACAAATTTTGAGAACGGGTTGTTTGTTTTCACGGTGCAAATCTTCGTAAAAACTGATCACGCCGTGTACTTCTGCTTGGCTCAGATTGAGCGCTTCAGCAATGGTTTTAATAAGGGCATGATCAAAGTCACCGCCAGCTTTTTTAATGGCGATGAGAATGGGTAACAAAGGGCCAGTTTGATCTTTCCATTGGTCAATAATTGCTTGAATTTCAGTGGCAGACAAGGTGGCAGAATTTTTTGAATCGGTCATAGGGACTGTACTCAGAGTTTACTCATTAGGCAATGGATTACAAAGCTTTTTTCACAATGTTTTTGTTAAACATTTTTCAATGCTTGTTATTTTAGCTTGAAAACGGGTTTTAAGTCTAATTTTTACGCCCTTGGATATGCGGGTTAGACTGATACTGGAAAAGCGGAATTTGTTAAGTCGCCAATCACAATATGGCAGTTGTTTGAGCTAGAGGGCGCAAGTCTTTTTATTGATAGATGTTGTAGCTTTGTCCATCTTGCTTGACGAATCCGACCAACAACAACCCCACTCCTCGAGCCAATTCGATGGCAAGACTGCTCGGTGCGCCGACGGCCACCATCATTAACATGCCGGCGTTAGTGGCTTTTTGCACCAACTCAAAACCTGCTCGACCACTGACCCAGAGTATTTTATCGTCCAAGCGCACACCTTCGAGCAAGCTCCAGCCAATCAATTTATCCACGGCGTTGTGTCGTCCCACATCCTCAACAACTTGCAGACACTTGCCTTGCTGATCAAACAAGGCGGCACCATGGCAAGCGCCCGTTTGTTCAAATAAGGGTTGTTTGCCTTTGACTTGTTCAAACAAGGGTTGAATGAAGCTTGGCTTGAGTAAAGCGTTGCGCTGGGTCGCTGAAATGGCGCGCGCAGGTTGTTTTAATATCTGATCCCACACCGATTTTGAGCACAAACCACAGCCAGAATGTTGAACAAAACGGCGGACATTGTTGTGCCATTCGGTCGGTTTGTTGAAAACAATTTTGATTTGTTGCGCATTGTGCTCAGAAAAATGGAGCGAGACATCGCTGGCTTGCTCGATCAATCCTTCGCTGTACAAAAAACCGATCACCAATGCGCCTAATTGGCTTGGCGTGCACAGGGTTGTGACTAATGGATGTTGTTGCCCCGCATCTTCTACCACCAATTCCACGGGCAGTTCTGAGATGACCGAATCTTGAACGGCTTGTACTCCAGCGGCGCTTTGCTTTTGGAACTCAAAAGATTCAACGGGCTTTAAGTTGGACATTTAAGCCTTCTGGGTTTGACGTTCGCGTATGAGGTCGGCGAGTTTTTCTTGATCGAGGTAAAAGTTACGAATGCCCTCGGACAATTTTTCTGTCGCCATTTGGTCTTGATTGAGGTGCCAACGGAAGGCTTGCTCGGTGTCAATGGGGCAATGTTGTTCAGGGTTGTTTTTAGCGATTTCTAGCGATAGTCGCAAGTTTAATTGGCTGTTGGTATTTTTTAATTCGGTCAATAATTTGGGTGAAATCGTGAGCAAATCACACCCTGCTAAAGACAATATCTCGCCCGTGTTGCGAAAGCTGGCACCCATGATTTCAGTCTTGATGTTTTGTTGTTTGTACAAGCGATAAATGCGACTGACGGACTGTACACCTGGGTCATTATCGCCGCTGTAGTCAGCGGGTTCATTCTGCTTATACCAATCTAAGATGCGACCAACAAAAGGCGATATGAGTGTCACTTTTGCATGAGCACAGGCAAGGGCTTGGACGGTGCTAAACAATAAGGTTAAATTGCAATGTATGCCTTCTTTTTCTAATATTTCGGCGGCCTTTATGCCTTCCCACGTGGCCGCCAGTTTAATCAACACCCGCTCACGCTCAATCCCCTCAGCTTTGTATAATTTGATTAAGTGGCGGGCTTTTTCCACACTCGCTTGGGTGTCAAAAGATAGGCGCGCATCGACTTCAGACGAGACCCGCCCTTTGATAATCTTAAGAATTTCACAGCCAAATTGCACGATCAGTTGATCCATGATGGCGGCAAGGGTGCCATCGGTTTGGGCAATGGCGCGATTCAATAAATGATCGTATTGCGATTGTTTGCTCGCTTGCAAGATTAAAGAGGGATTGGTGGTGGCATCCAAGGGTTGCAATTGTTGGATGCTGTCTAAATCGCCTGTATCAGCAACGATGGTGGTGACGGCTTTTAGTTGTGATAAAAGGCTCATGATTGTCACTTCATTTTGGGTTGAAAAATAAGATTTAAATATACCATTGTTGGTCGTGCTTCGTTACGAATTATCCAATCATGCATTGCCAGATGCGTTATTTTTGCTGACTCTGTGCTCTGCCAATGACTGAAGTTGATCAACATCGACCTGAACGCCCAATCCTGCGGCGTGCCCCAGGGTGAAGTGGCCATTTTTGACGCTGAAATCTGTTTGCGCAAAACGCTCAGAATACTCAACAAAGCTGGGGAAATATTCGGCTTTATCTATATTGGGGACCACGGCGCATATATGTGCCATTGCAGAAGCGGCAATGGTCATAGTGCCCCAGCAGTGTAGTGACAATGTCATGTCCACCGAGTCACAATGTTTGGCAAGTTCTAACAATTCAATGAATCCACCCATGGCCACCACATCTGGGTTGAGGATGTCCGCAGCTTTAAGGCGGATCACATCGTTAAAATGTGGCAGTCCAGACTGGCGCTCACCCGTGACGATGGGCACGCCAATTTGTTGTTTGAGTGCTGCAAGGAATGGCACGTCATCACCATCGCAGGGTTCTTCTATCCAATAAGGGTTGTAGGGCTTGATTGAGCGGGCGGTGGTTAAGGCAACTTCTGGGTCGTCTGGGCTGTATAAATCGGTCATTATGTCTATATCTGGCCCCACGGCTTGGCGAACTGAAGCCATACATTCTTTGGCTTGCTTGGGGTCGCGTCCGTGCAAGGGGTAAATTTTAACCGCTTGATGGCCTTGTGCGACCAAGGTGCGACAGCGTTCTGTTAGGCTTGCGATGTCGGGCACATCATTGCTCCAAGCATTGGCGTAGAGGGGGATGGTCGTGCGTTGTTGTTTGCCCAATAGCTCGTACACAGGTTGACCTATCACCTGTCCTTTCATATCCCATAAGGCGATTTCTAAAGCGCTGCACGCTGAGGAAAAATCAATGCTGCGGTGTTTGTTGGTGAGGTTTTGCGCAAAGTGGTAAAACGCCGTTGGATCAACGGTATTTTCAGCCATAAATTGTTGTCCTAAGGCGTGTATCATGGCATGAACCCCTTGCTCTCTTGCGGGCAGTATCAGAGCTTCCCCCCAGCCAATGTGACCCGTATTGGCGCGCACGCAAACGAGCAGAAAAGGTTTAACGTCCATCCATCCGTCGGCGCTTCGCTCGGCTCTGGTCAGCCACGTATCAATTTGAATGATGTGCATGTGTTGCTCCCTTAGTGTTTATTTATTTAGTGATGGTTTCGCTTGGTGGTTGATTGGGTTACAGGGGGTAATTTCTGGCGATCGCTGTGGTAGGGCAAGCGTGCGCGCGCTTGACCAACGAGCGCTTTATCTAAGACGGCGCCTGCCCAGCCAGCTTCGCTGCCAAGTCGAACCAGCTCGGTCCCATCTGGGGCAATCACGCAACTGCCACCGTAATAGGACATACCCTGCTCTGTCCCAGCATGGTTGGCATAACAGACAAAGACGCCATTCTCAAAAGCTCTGGTTGGTACCAACTTTTGCGCAACAACACCCCACTGCGTGCCGAGAGCGGTTGGCACAATCACGAGGTCAGCGTGTGATAAATGTCGAAAATTTTCAGGAAACTCCGCGTCGTAACAGATCAAAGTGCCAATGCAGAAACCGTTCAAGTCAAAGTGTGTATAGGCATCTCCCACAGCAAAATAGGTGCTTTCATAGCCTGGTGGCAGCAGGCGTTTGCGCGTATTGGCCAGCAGGGTGCCGTGTTTGGACACACATGCGGCACTGTTGTATAACTGATCGGAGTCTAATTCAGGAAAGCCAAAGTGAATGGCGCTTTGGTACTGCCGTGCTAACTGGACAATTTGTTGAAAAACGCTGTCGTTTTGGTCCTTATTTAGCTCAATCGCCCGTTCACGGACTTTTGCGCCGATGTTATAGCCACTGATGAACAATTCGGGTAGCACCAACAAATCGATGGCTTGGGTGTTTTGGCTCAGCAGATTTTCCAACCACGCCAGTCGCTCACAAACGCCTTCGAGCGTTGCTGGGCTCTGGGCGACCATCACATGGAGTTTGGCTGTCATTATTAAGACTGACTGAGCAGAATTTCACGGGGGTAGTCGGTCAGGTATTCGCAACCCGTTTCTGTGACAACAATCGAATCCCCAATCCGTCCTGCGGTTTGCCCATCAACTGAGATTCCGCCATCTACGGCAAAAGTCATGCCCGCTTGGAGAATGGTTTTATCACCGGTTTTCAGCTCGGGTGCTTCCAAGTAAGCCACGCCTATGGAACGCCCAGTACGATAGCTGGTTTCATAACCGAGGCTGTTGTACATATCATTGGCGACGAGCGCAACTTCCTCTGCGCGAATGCCCGGTTTAATGGCTTGAATGGCGGCTTGTTGGGCAGCAATGGCCGCCAATTGCACTTTGCTGTCTTGTTCGCGCACAGCGCCGATATGAAACATGCGATCAAAACCTAATTTGTATTGTTTGAACTGCGCCATATTACAAAAGCAAAAATACACTGGGTCGTATTTTTGATAGGATCGCACATTGGCTCTGCGGTGTACCATAGAGGTTTCGCGCCCGCTTTGCATGATTTGAAGGTTATGGATCATGGGCGATATGAATCGTTCCCAACCTGTCGCCGTTAAAAATTCAGCGGCCTTTCTTGAGCCAGCATTGATCACAGCCAGTGCAGATTCATACTCTTGTGCACCTTCGGCCAATGATTCATGTGCTGCTTTCATCATGGTTGCGGCAATTTGCCCTGCTTGCTTCATGACTTGAATTTCAAAGTCTGATTTAATGACGCGCAATCGTCCCAACACGGGTGAAATGTCTTGCACTTGAGCGTTGGGGAAGCGTTCCTCTAAGGCATTACGAACGATGGCAGGCACAGTGTTTTTTTCAATCCACAGCGTCTTAATGGCTTTGCCCAAGGCTTGCTCTAAAACATAACTCCAATGATTTTTACCACTGTCTTCCCATGTCAGAACATTACTGACCCAAGTCATTTCTGAAACCATCTCAGATTCCATCAACGGCGTAATGACAGCAGGTGGTGCATCGTTGTACACCACTAACATCGACGGGCGACCAAATTCAATGCCGAGATAGCCCCAAAAACCAGCCAAGTAGGCGATGGAACTTTCGTCGGTAAAAATCGCCTGCTCAATGCCCCCTTGGCGCATTTCAACTTGAAGCTGTGCGAGGCGTTTTTGACATTCTTGTAACATAGTAGGTCTCCTTAAGATGATGATTGGTCAGAAAATCCGTGCAAAAAAGCGCTGACGCTACCACCGACCACCGACAGATTATAGCCCCCTTCTAAGGTGGCAATGGCGCGGTTATTGCAATGTTGATGGGCATAGGTTTTTAAGGTTTCACCCAGCCAGTAGTAGTCTTCATCGTTTAAGCATAATTGCGCCAAAGGGTCTTGCTCGTGTCCGTCAAAACCAGCAGAAATTAACAAAATATCGGGCTGAAATGCATTGATGGCGGGTGTGATGATTTGTTCAAAAGTTCGGCGGTATTCTGCACCCCTTGTGCCTGCGGCAAAGCCCACATTAACGACGTTATCGTGAGTGCCTTGTTGAGTGCCCATTGGGAAAATATGCTGTTGATAGGTTGAACAGAATAAGACATTGTCATCGCCCGTTAAGATGGCTTCTGTGCCATTGCCATGGTGCACATCAAAGTCAACAATGGCAACCTTGAGATGTAATTGTTGGGTGATGTAACGCGCAACAACGGCGATGTGGTTGACCACACAAAAACCCATTGCAGTTGCAATTTCAGCATGGTGTCCTGGCGGGCGGACAGCGCAAAAAGCACGGCTGTAGGGGGCATCATTTTGTGTTGAGCAGAGGGTGTTTGCGGCTTGAATTAAGCCACCGCAGGCGTGTAAAACCGCGTCCATGGTGCCCGCTGACAGGCTGGTATCAGCGTCGATGTACACCAAGCCTTGCGTGGGTTGTTGTTCAAATAGGGTATCAATGTAATGTTGCGGATGGGCTAAATATAAGGTTTCACGGGGGCAGGGTTGCAGTGCTTGGCGGTGCAGTGACAGGCCGTTCTCCTCGGTTAGTCTAACGGCTTGTTCAATGACTGATAGACGTTGGGCATTTTCAGGATGCCCAGCGGGATTTTGGTGATTTAAACTAGCACTGTGATGGAGATAGCCTAACGCCATTGCTCTTGTTCTTCAGCAGACATTTGACGCGCTTGTTCTTCGATTAAGATTGGTATGCCGTTATTGATTGGATATGCCAGACCCATGCCAACGGAAATCAATTCATTGTTTTTTTTGTCCCACTTCAAGGGGGCTTTACTCACAGGGCAAGCGATCAATTCTAATAGTTTAGGGTCCATAGTTAACCTTCTAATCCAAGTTTTGTCCAAACCTGATGAAAAAACTCATCGGGTAAATCAGCTTCAACGCGCACTTCCCAACAATTTTCATGCGAGATTTGCTGGCAAATCGTTCGACATTTTACCGCATCTTTGCTGGTCATTAACAGGCAAGCTTGTGGGTTCAAATCAGCGTTAGAAAAGCAGTGATGATCGGGCAATGGTTGCGGATTAAAACTCAGGTTAAAGGTCTGTAGGTGATTGAAAAACCTTTGCGGGTGGGCAATCCCAGCCAATGCGATCAAGTTTGATTCTTTTTTGAAATCAGATAAGGGGCGTTTTTCACCGCTGATGAGATTAATAGCGTGTTCACCCACCAAGCGCATGACGGCATGGGTTTTGACATCTTTAATGGGTTGTTGAGTGGCAACCTTAAAATCTGCTTGAGACAGACGGTTGGGGCTCTCACGCAAAGGACCCATGGGCAGTAAATGACCATTTCCAAAAACGCGTAAGCCATCAATCATAACGATTTCAATGTCGCGCCACATTCGATAATGTTGTAATCCATCATCGCTGATGATGACTTGGGGCTGGTGATGCGCTTGCAAGTATTCAATGGATTTGACTCTATTGGGTGAAATCACCACGGGCAGTTGTGTGGATTGTGCAATCAGCAAGGGTTCATCGCCCACTTCTTGAGCGGAGGCGTCGGCCTTGACGAGAAGGGGATTCTTAGCCAAATCTGGTAGGCTGGCACCATAACCACGACTGATGATGGCGACGCGCACAGATCGATTTTTTAGGTGGTTCGCCAGAGCAATGACCATCGGTGTTTTGCCGTTACCACCCACAGTGATGTTGCCCACCACGATGATTTTTGCTTGGTAAGGCTTGACGCTTCGACTCAACATCCATCGGCGCAAACGACTCAAAAACCCATACAACAGTGTGAGTGGATAGAGCAACCACATCAACGCATGGCTGTTATACCAAAAATGAGGGGGTTTACGCATTGGTGGAGGCTAGTCTCTTTGTTATGGGTATGGCTTCAGTTGTCATTTAACCACATTGTCTGCGCCAAAACCTTGGGTGTTCTTTGCGCCACTCGGTTACTGGCATTGTATCACCACGCCCCAGCCGAATGATGATGGTACCGGAGCAGGCCGTATTATAGATTTTGAGGGCATGGCGACCATAACGGTCTAAAACAACTGAGTGTGGGTGTCCATAACGTGAGCGATGCCCCGCAGATATGAGAACGCTGTGTGGCTTCACTGCTTGCAAAAAACCATCGTGGCTCGACGTTTTTGAGCCATGGTGTGGAGACAACAGCCATTCGGCGCTCAAGTCATGGTTTCGCATCAATTGCTTCTCTGCCTTTTTCTCAATATCACCCGTCAGCAGCATCCCATCTTTGGCGGTTTTGATTTGTAATACACAGGAAAGATTATTACCCTTTAGCTCGGAGAGGACCAACCATCGAAAGTCAACACCGTCCCATTGCCACTGACCGTGGCAATTGCCAATGCCAACCAACTTAGCTTTAGGATAGCGTTGGTGGAGGATAGCCAAGCCACCGCGGTGGTCAATATCAGGATGACTGACCGCAATAATGTCAGGCGTTTTATTAGAAAAATAGTGTAAGGCAGGGGAAACCACGCGCTCGCCCATGCCTTTTATGCCTGTATCGTAAACCAGACGATGGTGACGGGTTGAAACAATCACAGCCAACCCTTGCCCCACATCCAAAACGGCCACCTCAGCTTGTCCGTTGGGTAATTTTTCATGCCATGGAATGAGGCAAACAATGCCCAACAAAAGCAGGGCGATTCGGTGCCGTTTTTTGCCAGTGTAAACCACCGCACCCCAGAGCAGACCGATGGATAGAATAGAAAAAACCATTGAGGGTTTGGCCGATAAAACACGCGCATAGGGCCACTTTGCCACCCACTCTAAAAATTGAGTCAAATACTCTAAAAAGACGGCACTGTAAGTCAAAAGCGCATCGGTCAAAGGCAATATGACGACGCCAATTAACGCCATGGGCACCAGCAACCAGCCAACGATGGGGATGGCTATCAAATTAACCAAGGGCGCGGAGAAGGAGACCATGCCAAAATAATAATTGACGATGGGCATCATGATTAAAACCAATGCACCTTGCACGCGAACCAGTTGCCACCACCTATTTTGTGGCGCCTGTTTGACCAGGCTAATCAAGATGGCGACAGCAAGAAAAGACAATACAAATCCAGCAGATAACATACTGCGTGGGTGCAGTGATGCAATCAGTATAAAAGCCACAAACAAGACGAACCAAGGTGGAAAAAAACGTTTCTTTAAGAAAGCGCAAGCAAATAATAACAACATGATGAAGGCGCGTTCGGTCGGAATTGAAAAACCGGCCAAAGCGGCGTAAATGAATGCCATAAAGAGGGCTGAGACGACGCCAACCGTGGGTGCGGGCAGGTACAAGCACGCGCGTTCAGAACGACGCCACAACCACGAAAAAATAAAGCCAAAGAACAGCGCAACCAATCCAATATGTAATCCAGAGATGGCGAGTAAATGGCTGGTACCCGTGCTCGCCAGAATGTGCCAAATATTGGGGGGCAGTTCACTGCGATCGCCAAGGACCAGCGCTTTGACCAATGCTCGGCCGATTGAAGGCGGAAGGTGTTTAGAAATGTGATTGGTTAAGGATTGACGAACGCTGTGGATCGAGCGCCACTCTACTGTGCCCAATCGTTCGGCCACGTGTTGATTTAATACATAACCCGTCGCTTGTAAATGGTGCATGAATAGCCAGTCTTCAAAATTATAGGCATCGGGGCTTGCCTGACCATTGGGTGCTCGTAACTTCACCACCAAGCGCCAGCGTTCATCCGCATTGATTGGGGGCATGTGTTCTTGCAAGCGCCAACTTAAACGCACCAAAAAATCCTGCTGACATCCATCTTCGTCAGATTGGTAGCTGCGCTCAACGGCAAAATTAAAGCGTTGAATTTGTTGTGCGGGGTTCATTGAGGGGAGTCCAACCACGCGACCTTCAATGATCAACATGCGATTTAATAAACTCGGATGAAGCGTTTCATAAGTGGATGCCGTCATACCCCAATAGCTAATCAAACCGATGATCCACACGACAAAAATGCCCATCAGCAAGGTTTTTGCATGCATTTTTATATTGTTCATTTGGATAAGCGTTTTAAGGGATAATTTGCACGGCAATTAAAGGAGTGGTAATGATTGACTGGTTTTTGAAAAAAATTCCAACAAAAGAAGACATAACACATAGCAAAAAATATGCGCTCATTCGTGGCTTTCTGCACCATACATATTTGTGGCATTGGCATCGACGACCTGTTGGCCGTGCTTGTGCCATAGGCATGATTGGGGCATTTACACCCTGGCCGTTTCAAATGATTCAGTGTGCCATATTGGCGATCATCTTTCGTGCGCATCTTCCGCTTTCGGTGGGGTTGGTTTGGATCACAAATCCCATAACCATTCCTATTTTTCTGGTTATGGTCTATCAAACGGGGGCCATAATATTGGATGTGTCATTGGATACCAGCCACTTTCAGTGGACCTACGAATGGTTTGTAGACAACTTCATTGACCTGTGGCGTCCCGTTCTGTTGGGCTGTCTAATCCATGCCGTCTTTTGGGCGGTCGTACTTCAAACAGTGGTCTTAAAAATATGGCGTACGCGCATTATTCGCAAAAGAAACACGCGCCTACGCAAAAGCCAATGAATCACCAACCCCGTCATTAAAGGATTTATGAAACTACTTTTTGATTTTTTGCCGATTATATTGTTCTTTGTTGCGTACAAAACGACCGATATTTATGTGGCCACCATGGTCGCCATGATCGTGTCGGCTTTGCAGGTGCTGGTTTATCGAGTCAAATTCAAGAAATTTGATAACATGCAGTTGGTGACCTTGGCCTTGATTACCGTATTGGGTGGATTAACTTTAATCTTACAGGATGAGCGCTTCATCAAGTGGAAACCCACCATGGTGAACTGGGCATTTGCTGTGGCCTTACTAGGCTATGGCTGGTATAAACAAGCCCCAGTGATTGAAAAACTGTTGGGTAAGCAGATCAAATTACCCTTGCCCGTGTGGTACAAATTGGATTATTCGTGGGCGATTTTTTTTGGTTTTTCAGGCGCTCTAAATTTGTGGGTCGCGTTCGAATTTTCAACCGACACCTGGGTTCATTTCAAACTGTATGGGTCTATTGGACTGACTTTGGCGTTTATCGCCCTTCAAGCCCTCTACCTTAGTCGCCATTTGACAGAATCCCCAGAAACGACCCTGGCAAAAGAGGCGCAAGAAAATGAAGAAGATGCTTAGAGTCTTAGTCGTGGCTGTGTACCCTGTCACAATGGATGTTTTCTGGCAGAACAAAGGGTGACACTTTAATGACAAAATCATGGTTTTATAATGAATGATTGGTTGCAAGATTGCCTGACGCCATTGTTGAAAAAGATGCCCTTTTGCTATTAAAATATAATCAAGATAAAATTGAATCATCAGAGGGATTGTTTAAAGAGTCTCGTTTAAGATTGAGTACATAAAAAAACAAAAGATTGAATCAATGAATTTCATTCGAATACTATTACTAAGTCAGTTACTACTGTTGTCACCCCTATTACACGCAATGACCAATTCGTATTTTCAACGGATTGATACCAATCAAAGTGGCTTCATAGACGAGGATGAACACAACAATGCCACCTTGATGATTTTTCAACATATCGATGTGGATGAAGATGGCTTGATGAGTTCTCAAGAATTATCTTCTAACGCCATCGGAATCAGAATGTTGAAGAAAGAAAAACTCCTCAAAAAAGATGTGGATAATGATGGCAAGATCAGCCATTTAGAGTTTCAAGCGTTGCGTATGTATCAATTTCGTATGGCTGATGTCGATCAGGACCGAAGAATTTCTAGTGACGAATTGTTAATATTCTATAAATATCAAGCCTTTTCAAATATGGACTCAAATGCAGACTCGTGCATTTCTCCGAAAGAATTCGTCGGCTTTGAATTTGGTAAAACTAAATACAGTCGTTGAGATGAAAGTAGAGCTTTTATTAAAACGGATCGAGGAAGGCGACGAGAAAGCCTTTGCTTCCTTAGTTAATCTATATACAAAAACATGCTTTCGCATCGCTTGGAGACAAGTGTTTGATGTTCAAGTAGCGGAAGACATTGTGCAAGAGGTGATGCTTAAATTATGGCAAAAACCCATGTCATGGCAGTCAGGAAAAGGCTGTAAATTTGAAACGTGGTTATTCCGTGTTATCGTTAATCGATGTATAGACCACAAGCGTCGGAACAAGAACCAACATCAATTTGATTCGTATGATGTGATGTTGGAATCTGGCGTTGATGTGTCGTCTATGAATTATGAGCCCGAGTCATTTCGACTCAAAATAGAAGAGCAGCAATTGTTACATCTTGCCGTTGAGCGTTTAGACGAGCGAGCAAGAGTTGCAATGAATTTGTTCTATTATGAAAAATTTAGTCAAAAAAGAATTGCAGAAATTATGGATACAACACCCAAAGCGATTGAGTCTTTGGTTGCGCGTGCCCGTAAAGAACTTAAGGAAATTTATAATGAATTGGAAACCGACAGAGCTGGACGACGTTCCAGCGCTTAATATACCCGAGTGCCATCATTTGGAGGCCACCATACTGCTTCGTGCAGGGGGGATGGTTAGGGAAACCGCCTTGGCTGAACAAACCAATCAAATTGGTTCGCCATCCGAGTGGCAACCCCCATATTTACATGTTCCAGAGCGCGACGGGTTAGAAGCGGACATACTGGAATATGTCACCTTAAAACAATCTCTACAAGAAGATCAACACGAATTAGAAGAATTGGATATCCCTTTGTTGGGTGACCCGCCATCGACTTATGTCGCATCACGGATCATTGCCGAAGCAAAAAGTACAAATCAGGAAAAGCGATTTTTCAATGTACTGCCTTTTAAGAAGCCTCGTATTGTTAGGATGTCAGCCATTGCTGCCTCATTGTTTGTGGGTGTGATGATGATTGCTTTCCAACAGCAGTACCAGCAAGAACAATTGGTCGAACAAAGGGTAACCGATGCATTGGCATTATTTAGCGCGGATGACAATTTTTCTAATTTTCAGCATTTTTCAGAATTAGATAGCATCCTACCTTCAAATTAAGTTGATTATAGCCTGTTCTATAGCGTATTGACACTGCATTAGAGCTGGCTTCAATCATTCAGATCATGCCGACCACTGAGCAAAGGGATTGCCGTTGATGAGTCCAAAAAATTTACCAGCCAGTTGGGCAGTGCCTCTTGAACCTGTTATTCAAAGCGATCAAATGCTTGATTTGAAATCGTTTTTAAGTCAAAGACATGCGCAGCAAAAAATCATCTATCCGCCGCCACAACTTTGGTTTGAAGCCTTAAATCAAACGCCATTGGATCAGGTTAAAGCCGTCATCCTTGGTCAAGACCCCTACCATCAGCCCAATCAAGCACACGGCTTGGCATTTTCAGTCAGACAGGGCATTCCAATGCCCCCATCTTTGAGAAATATATTTCAAGAACTGCACGCAGATTTACAAATAAGACGGACATCAACCGATTTAAGTGGATGGGCAAGACAAGGCGTGTTATTGCTCAATGCCGTATTGAGCGTGGAACACGGTGATGCAGGCAGCCATGCCAACAAAGGGTGGGAGAATTTTACAGATACTGTAATTAAAACAGTGAGCCAAGAGCAAGATCATGTGGTTTTTATTTTGTGGGGGGCGTATGCGCAGAAAAAAATAGGCTACATCGATGCACAAAAACATTTGATCTTAAAATCGGTTCACCCATCGCCATTGTCTGCCTCTAGGGGATTCTTTGGTAGCAAACCTTTTTCAAAAACCAATCAATTCCTGCTGGATTATGATATTGACCCCATTGATTGGTCCGATGAAAACCCTGCTTAAAGGCTGGAGCGAAACATCGAAAGCGGGACTTTTGTTAGCGCTTAAGTCTCCTCTGAGATAATCTTGACAGGTGCTTTTCTTTTTTTGATAACGACGGTATTTGCAAGTTTGTCGTGCCACCCTTGCTTTCGCTTATCAAATGCCACCCAAATAAAACCCAAAAACAAGGGAATGGCCGAAAGGATATAGGCAAAGTACCGACCGAAAGATTGACCAGTTGTTAGGGTTTTGCCACTGTCGGCGTCCACGACTTCTAATTTGAATGCCATCTTGCCAGGTGTGGCTCTAAAGCGCCGCCAACACCAGGCGGTAAGGAGCAGCAGTATTAAAGTGATTGGTCCAAAATCTAGCAAAGCAATAGACAATAGATGCTCAGAAAAAAAATATCTAGCTTGGTTCAGAAATGGATCAAATTCTGCTGGGAAAATTTGATAGAAAATTAGATAGACGAAAAGTAGTGGGGAAAATACAATGAGCACACCTAGGAGGAGTATAGTGGTATCAATGAGCATTGCCGCAAAGCGCACCCAAAATCCTGCATATTCTCTAATTATTCGATCACTATTCATCCTCGGTCCGTGCAATGCTTTGTTATAGCGTATGTTTCATGATTGATGTGTAATTTAGAGGATTGGCTTTAAAGCAAACTGAATTATTTGATAAATGTCAGTCATCCGCTACAAATATCACCGGTTCTGGTGCTGTTCTTTTTTTGATAACGACGGTATTTGCAAGTTTGTCGTGCCACCCTTGCTTTCGCTTATCAAATGCCACCCAAATAAAACCCAAACCCACGGGAAGGGCCGAAATGATATAGGCAAAGCACCGAACGATAGATCGACCAATTGTTAGGTTTTCGCCACTGTCGGCGTCCACAATTTCTAAATCTAATGCCATCTTGCCAGGTGTGGCTCTAAAGCGCCGCCAAAACCAGGTTGTCACGAGCAATAGCAGGATGATATTTACTGATAACGACCCTGCGAATGGTTCAGTGGACGGCATTTCTCCTTGGGAATAAAATAGAAAGAGTATAACAAATAAGAGTATCCCATATAGCAACCAAATCACCGGACCAAATATAAAGCCATCAGCGACCATTGCGGCAAAGCGCACCCAAAATCCTGCATATTCTCTAGGTATTTGATCATGTTTGTTTGTTTGATCATCCTTCGTTATAAGATCATTGTTGTTTATTTGATCACTAATCATCGTCGGTCCGTGCAAGGCTTCGTTACTAAGTTTGTATCATGACAGGCGTGTATTTTAGAGGACGGGCTTTTAAGCAAACTGAAATATTTGATAGTTGTCAGGCATCCGCTACAAATTTCACCGGCACTTTTCTTTTTTTGATAACGACGGTGTTTGCAAGTTTGTCGTGCCACCCTTGTTTTCGTTTATCAAATGCCGCCCAAATAAAACCCAAATGAAAGGGAATAGCCGAAATGATGTAGGCAATGAATCGACCAATACATTGGCCGAAGGATGCCGTTTTGCCACTATCGGCGTCCACGACTTCTAACTTTAATGCCATCTTGCCAGGTGTGGCTCTATAGCGTCGCCAAAACCAGACGGTGAGAATCAGTGGCAGGATGATTTGTAAATAACCAAACAAAGAATATAATAGTTGGTACTCGGAATCAAAAGATCCGTCTTGGTTAAAAAATTGATTAAAATCGTCTGGGGAAGAAATCTGATCATGACCATTTTGGTTAAAAAATTGATCAAGATCGTCTTGGGAAGAAATCTGATTATGACCGGCTTGGTTAAAAAATTGATCAAAATCAAATGGGGGGAAAAAATAGAGAATACCAGATAAGAGTATCCCATATAGTATAGATAATAGGGTGAAATCTATGATCATTGCGACAAATCGCACCCAAAATCCTGCATACTCTTTAATTATTTGCTCATCGTTGGTTGGTTGATTATTGTTGGTTATTTGATCACTGTTCATCGTCAATCCTTGCACTGCTTTGTTACTAAGTATGTATCATGACCGGCGTGTAATTTAGAGGACTGGGCTTTAAGCAAACTGAAATATTTGATAGATGTCAGGCATCCTCTACAAATTTCACCGGTGCTGTTCTTTTTTTGATAACGACGGTATTTGCAAGTTTGTCGTGCCACCCTTGCTTTCGCTTATCAAATGCCACCCAAATAAAACCCAAAAACAAGGGGATGGTCGAAATGAAGTAGGCCAGGTATCGACCAGCACATTGACCGATGGATGGCGTTTCGCCACTGTCGGCGTCCACGACTTCTAATTTGAATGCCATCTTACCGGGTGTGGCTTTAAAGCGCCGCCAAAACCAGACGGTAAGGAGCAGTGGCAGGATGATTTGTACAAAATCTCCAAAATTAAAATATGAACCGTACTCGGAATCCAAAATGACGTGTTGGTAAAAAAATTGATCAAAACCAACTGGGGAAAAAAGAAAGAGAATACCAAAGTAGAGTATTCCAAATATTATAAGAAATATAATATTATCAATGATCAGTGCGACAAAGCGCACCCAAAATCCTGCATATTCTTTAATTATTTGCTCGTCGTTGGCTATTTGATCATTATTCATCGTAGTTCCTTGCTGGCTTTAAGTCGCGATATGGTTTCAAGACAGAATTAAATTATATATCAAGCGTATTTGAAATTTTTAGATCTATCCCAACCATGAGCTAATGTGGTCTGGTGAAGCCATCAGTGACAGCCGTCCTTATGTTTATGAACGCCCTTTGTCATAGGGTATTAGCGTGATTTTATGCGTCGAAAATTCGACTATGGTAGCGTGGGTGTACAGAAAATCGCCACAGCCGACAACTTAAGCCACAGACCTTGCATCAAGGGCGGAAATGGTTGTCGCTAAATTGGTCAGATACAATCTAAATAAACGACATTTGTCGGTTATAATTCAGCGCAAATTTATTCCACTTTTTTAAACCCTGCCCAGTTAATAATCCTAAAATGAAAACTCAGTCTCTACCTGATGTTGCTTTGAATATTCATACAAGCAACAAGGCGACCATTGCATTAGATAAAGTTGGCATGAGTAATATTGAATTACCTGTTTTGATTGCAACCGAAGGTGGTGTGGCGCAAACTGTCGGACGGGCAGACGTGGCGGTTAATCTAAAAACTGCGCATAGAGGCATTCATATGTCTCGCTTGTACAACGATTTGGTCGATACCATTCCGCAACAAACCTTGTCTTTGTCGGTTTTGCAACAATTGACTCAACAATTTCTTCAATCGCATCAAGAACTCAGTGATTATGCGCACATTGAATTGTCATTTGAGTTGCTGGTGAAGCGCATGTCTTTGACCAGTGGCGGTTACGGTTGGCGCAGTTATCCGATTGAAGTTACAGTCGATAATATTGCAGGAGCATGTCTGTTTACAGTCAAAACCACTTTAACCTATTCTTCCGCGTGTCCGTGTTCAGCCGCTTTGTCACAAAAATTAATCATGGATCAATTTGAAAAGACCTTTAACAAGAAGCAGACATTGGATAAAAATCAGGTACAAGCATGGTTGAATGAATACAGTTTGTTGGCCGTGCCACACAGCCAAAGAAGCCATGCGATTATTGCGGTAGAACTTAAAGATTTGCTTCAACTTGACCGAACTGAATTATTTTTAGATTTGGTTAATCAATTTGAATCCATTGTGCCCACACCCGTTCAAACCATGGTAAAACGCGCTGATGAACAACAGTTTGCATTGGCCAATGGGGAAAATTTAATGTTTTGTGAAGATGTGGCTCGACGCTTTAAAACGCATTTTGAATCAGAAGCGGCGAAAAACAGCTTTTCGTTTTATCAAGTCAGGGTTGAGCATTTAGAAAGCTTACACGCTCACGATGCCGTTGCTGAGATTTCTTCTAATGACTGATGATTCTCGGTTGCTTAAAAGGCAACAACAACTTTTAGACGACTTTGCTTTTTTGGATCAATGGGAAGATAAGTACGAGTACATCATTGATTTGGGACGGACCTTGCCTCAATTGTCTGAGTCACAGATGGTTGACGCCAATTTGGTTAAGGGCTGTCAGTCCAAAGTGTGGTTGACACACACCAAAGAATCGGGCGAATTGATTTTTCATGCCAACAGCGATGCAGCCATTGTTTCAGGGTTGATTGCCATCGTATTACAGGTTTTTTCACACAGCACACCCCAAGAAGTGATCGACGCACCATTGGATTTTATCCAAGCATTGGGGCTCAGTCAGCACCTTTCACCCATGCGTAGCAATGGTTTGGCGTCTATGCTCAAGACCATAAGAAAAATTGCAGAATCTGAGGCTTCCACCGTTCAATGAAACCACACCCAGATATTTCAGCCACATCGCCTGAAGTGCAACGTCTTCAAGGGTCTTGTGTGGTGATCAAATATGGGGGGAATGCCATGACATCTCCCGCATTAAAAGAACAATTTGCTGAAAACATCATCGAGTTACAACGCCTTGGTCTTAAACCCATCGTTGTGCACGGCGGCGGTCCACAAATCGGTCAGTTGCTTGAAAAATTAGACATTGAATCTCGTTTCATCCAAGGCATGCGCGTGACCGATCCTGCGACAATGTCAGTGGTAGAAATGGTATTGGGGGGCAGTGTTAATCAAGATATTGTCAGTTTGATTGTCAGTAAGGGCGGCAAAGCCGTTGGGCTGACTGGAAAGGATGCCGGTCTGATTGAGGCCATGCCCTTAACCATGACCATAGAGGATGACAATGGCCAAGCCCAGCCAGTGGACTTGGGGCAAGTGGGTGAAGTGACAAACATCGACACCACCTTGCTCGACACGCTTATGCAAGCCGACCTCATCCCCATTATTGCCCCCATCGGCAGTGATAAAAAAGGTCTGGCGTATAATATCAATGCAGATTTGGTGGCTGGCGCCATTGCCAAAGCCATGCAATCGGAGAAATTATTGCTGTTGACCAACACCCCAGGGATATTAGATAAGAACGACCAAGTCTTGCCTCATTTAGATGCGGACGCGGTTGCTGCACTCATCGAAGATGGGACAATTTATGGCGGTATGTTGCCCAAAATCCAATGCGCCTTAGAGTCAGTAAAAGGCGGTGTTCAGTCTGCACACATTGTCGATGGTCGGATCGAAAATGCTGTATTATTAGAACTATTCACCGAGACAGGCAGTGGTACAGCCATCCATCACCGTAAAAACATTCATCAATCAAACACGTCAGAATAAAAAGCCGTTAATATAATAAACATCATGGAAAAAAATTACGTCGCTGAGCATATTGAACAAGACATTTATCAGACTTGGGAGCAGAACGATTGTTTTGCCGATGGTCAAGCTGGTGCAACAGAGCCTTATTGCATTATTCTGCCCCCACCCAATGTCACGGGGAATCTGCACATGGGACACGCGTTTCAATCAACGGTCGTTGACGCATTGATTCGCTATAACCGCATGTGTGGCAAAAACACGCATTGGCAACCAGGCACCGATCATGCAGGCATTGCCACGCAAATGTTGGTTGAAAGACAATTGGCCGCGCAAGGCATTGATCGAAAGGCCATGGGTCGAACAGCATTCATTGAAGCGGTCTGGGACTGGAAGCGATCCTCTGAGGGCGCGATAAAGCAGCAGTTAAAGCGCATTGGTGCCTCACTCAATTGGTCAAAAGACAAATTTACCTTAGACGATGATGTGTCGCATGCGGTCAGAGAAGTCTTTGTGCGTCTGTATGAAGAAGGCTTGCTTTATAGGGGTAAGCGGTTGGTCAACTGGGACCCCGTTTTGCAAACCGCTGTGTCCGATTTAGAAGTGGTTAATGTTGAAGCCACTGGGTTCATGTATTATGTGCATTATCCCTTTGTTGATGACAATGAAAAGTCCATTGTGATTGGTACAACCCGACCTGAAACCATTCTGGCAGATGGGGCCATTGCGGTTCACCCAGACGATCAACGGTTTAGCAAATTATTAGGCAAAAAAGTATGGGTGCCATTGACTGATAGGCAAATTGAGATTATTGCCGATGAATACGTTGACCCAGAGTTTGGTTCAGGTTGCGTAAAAATCACCGGCGCGCATGATTTTAATGACTTTGAAGTAACAAAAAGGCACGCCGATAAAAACTTGCCACTCATTGAATTGATGACTAAAACAGCCACCATGAATGAAAACGCGCCAAAGGCCTACCAAGGGTTGGACCGTTTTGTGGCTCGAGAAAAAATCGTCAAAGATTTAGATGAAGCGGGTTTGTTGAAGGATAGAAAAGCGCACAAATACGTTCTGCCCAAAGGCGATAGAAGCCAGGCGGTTTTAGAACCCATGCTCACAGACCAGTGGTTTGTTGATGCCAAAACATTGGCGCGTGAAGCCATAGATGTTGTTAAACAAGAAGAAATTAAGTTTGTGCCCAGAAACTGGGAAAACACTTATTTTGAGTGGATGAACAATATCCAAGATTGGTGTATTTCACGCCAGCTTTGGTGGGGACACCGTATTCCAGCTTGGTACGGCGAAAGTGGCGAAATGTTCGTTGCTCACGATGAATCTCAAGCACGGGCACAGGCGGATAAACAAGGCTACAAAGGCTCGCTTACTCAAGATGAAGATGTATTAGACACCTGGTTTTCTTCGGCGCTGTGGCCGTTTTCAACCTTGGGCTGGCCCAACCAAACTGAAGATTTAGAAACATTTTATCCAACTTCTGTACTGGTAACGGGATTTGACATCATCTTCTTCTGGGTCGCTAGAATGATTATGTTTGGTCAAAAATTCACAGGCAAAGTACCTTTTAGAGAAGTCTATGTCCATGGCTTGGTGCGCGATGCTCTGGGTCAGAAAATGTCTAAATCTAAAGGCAATGTGCTCGACCCCATTGACATCATCGATGGTATTTCTTTAGAAGCCTTAGTGGCTAAGCGAACGTCTGGATTGATGCAACCGCAACACGCAGAACGTATTGAGCGTGAAACCAGAGCCCAGTTTGCAGAAGGCATTCCAGCTTATGGATGTGATGCATTGCGCTTCACTTTTTCAGCCATGGCTTCGACTGGCAGAGACATTCGTTTTGAGCTGTCCCGCTGTGAAGGATACCGTAATTTTTGTAATAAACTGTGGAATGCTGGGCGGTTTATTCTGCTACGCGTTGAAGGTCAAGCTGTATCAAACACACCATCGACCCATGCGGTTGATCAGTGGATCAATTCGCGCTTGCAACACACCATCACTGCGGTCAACAAAGGATTTGACACCTACAGATTAGACCACGTCGCCAATGCGATCTATGAGTTCGTCTGGCATGATTTTTGTGATTGGTATTTGGAATTTATCAAGGTGTTATTGCAAAACGAAGACGAACAAGCGGCACAAACTCGACACAACATGTTGCAATTGATGGATGCCATTTGTCGGTTGGCACACCCCATCATTCCCTTTATTTCTGAGTCTGTGTGGCAAGCCATGCCTCAATCGGCCGATCAAAAGTCTGATTCTGAGCGCGCAACCATCATGATTCAACCCTATCCCGTCGTTGATGAGCAACGCATTAACCGAGAAGCTGAGCAAGAAATACAATGGATGCAAGCGGTTATTAGCGGTGTTCGGAGCATTCGCTCGCAAATGAATATTGCCCCCAATAAACGCTTGGAATGCTTTATTGCCACAGCAGATGTGCAGGAACAAAAGTGGTTGAACAATCATTTAGCAATGCTTTGTGAAGGCGCAAAATTGACGTCGTTGTCGCTGGTGGAGGGTGAAGTTGATGCTTCGGCATCAGCGATTTGTGGTGCAGGAAAACTGTATTTGCCCCTATCAAGCACCATTGACTTTAGCGACGAATTGGTCCGAAATGAACGTGATCAGAAAAAACTGATCGAAGGGCTTGACCTGCTATCGAAAAAACTCAATAATCCTTCGTTTACCAACAATGCGCCTGAAGCCGTTGTATTGAAAGTTCGCACCCAATATGCGCAGAAAAATACGGCTTTGAAACACTTACAGGACCAACATGCCAAATACAGTCAATTGGTGTAGCCTGCTACTGTTATTGTTTTGGCTGAGCACCGCCCAGTCTGCTCAAAATATACTCTACATTGTTGATTCAACGCAGATACCAATGTATCAAAAAGCCGATGTCAGCAGTAAAGTTCTGAAAACATTGCCCAAAACGGCAGAAATTGAGGCCATCAATCAGGCGCGAAGCGGTTGGAGCAAAGTCCGTTATTTGGGACAAACGGGCTGGATAGAAAGTCGCTTTTTGTCGGTTCAACCCAACGATGAAATCAAACTGAATCAACTCAAAAAACTCCATTTTAGCTTCAAGCAAAAGCATCAGAAATTGGTTAAAGAGAACGAGTTTTTGCGTCAAACGAATAAGGAAGTGACCGAGAAACTTCAAGGCATTCAAAGGGATTATTACGAGGCCAATCAAAGTGTCAAACGCTTGACGAATTTGGTAAAAGAGCCTTTGGCCGTTGAAGAAAAAAATAAATATTATCGGCAAGAATTGGAGGCTCTGAAAGTTGAAAATGAGCTGCTTCGATTTAGTGAATACAGCCATGAACGCAGTAAGGATAGAAATTGGTTCTGGTTGCTGATTTTTTGTTCTTTGACCGCAGCCGTTTTGAGTTATATCATGGGTGGCTATTTCGCTAAGAGACGTCGAGGGTTATGAGACTGCAGTTGTTTCCGCAAGACGAGGTGATGCTGCGCAAAAAGAGCACGCCGCTGACGAACATTGATGGGCAAACCCAAAGCTTGGTAGAAACCATGTTTAGCATGATGCGGCAACACGACGGCATTGGTTTGGCAGCTGTTCAAGTGGGGGTGCCACAGCGCGTATTCGTGATGGATGTTTCTGAATCGCAGGACAATCCTTTGTGCTTTATCAATCCTGAAATTGTCGAGCAATCGGGCGAAATCGAGTGGGAAGAGGGTTGTTTGTCTATTCCAGGCACCTTGGCGAACGTCACCCGATCAAAATCCATTTTGCTTCAAGGCTTGGATGTCTCGGGGAAAGTTCAACAATTGGAAATGTCCGATTTAGCCGCCATCTGTGCGCAACACGAGATTGACCATTTGGATGGCAAATTGTTCATCGACAAACTCTCACGTTTGAAATATCAACGTATCCGCCAAAAATTGCTTAAAGAAGCCTAACAAGCCGTCATGAAATTACTTTTTGCGGGTACGCCCCTGTTTGCGCAAGCCATCTTACAGGCTTTGATTGCGAGCGAGCACGAGGTGTTGGCAGTGCTCAGTCAACCCGATAAAGCTTCAGGGCGGGGCAGAAAAATCAGCGCACCCCCCGTTAAAAATACCACTTTGGAGCATAACATTCCAGTTTTGCAACCGCAATCACTAAACAGTGATGCCTTGCTTCAATCATTGGCAAGCTATCAAGCCGATGCCATGATTGTTGTGGCTTATGGGATGCTATTGCCTCAGTCTGTCATCGACCTATTCCCCAAAGGGTGTTTGAACATCCACGCTTCACTGCTGCCTCAATGGCGGGGGGCGGCGCCCATTCATCGGGCCATTGAAGCAGGTGATAAAGAAACCGGTATCAGCATCATGCAAATGGATGCAGGTTTGGACACGGGCGATGTGCTCTATAAGGCACCGCTGCGGATTGAACCAGACGATACCACAGCAACCTTACACGATAAATTGATGGCCTTGGGCAAGACTGCCTTGCTCAAGACCCTATCACAATACGATGATATTCAACCTCAACCCCAGCCGAACAATGGCGTAAGTTATGCTCAGAAAATCACCACCAAAGAAGCGCAATTAGATTGCGCTTTAACGGCTGTTGAGATTGAGCGCAAGGTTCGGGCGTTTTACCCAACCCCAGGTTGTTGGTGTATGATCGGTTCTGACCGTTATAAACTATTGGCGGTTGAAGCCCAGCACAAGGCGCTTGCCCCCAATCACATCCATGTATCAGACAAAGAATTGCTGATCGGGTGCGCTGATGGCAGCATTGCCGTTAAAACCATTCAACCACCGAATCTAAAAGCCATGCCCATTGATGCTTTTCTGCGTGGTAACAGAGTTTTGCCCGATCGTATTAGCACCCAATAACGCCCGTGCGATGATGTCACTTCAGCGGTGAACCTTGTACTTGCCATATAAGCACCAATCATACTCAATCTACAAGCCTTTTGTCAGTACGAAATCGATTGATTTATAACAGTCGGTGCGCCATAGTCTTGTAGTATAATGCGACGCTAATCCTCCCCTCCCCCTACACACCATGTCAATACCAGAAAACCCCGTCAGTTTTGCTGATTTCGGGCTCTCAGATTCTCTTGTTCAAGCGCTGAATCAAATAGGCTATGAAACACCTTCACCGATTCAGACTCTGTGCATTCCATTTTTATTGGAAGGACACGATATTATCGGACAAGCACAAACGGGCACGGGTAAAACCGCCGCCTTTGCCTTGCCAATATTAGATAAGATTGACTTGGCAAAGGATGCGCCACAAGTGCTTATCCTCGCACCAACGCGAGAATTGGCCATTCAAGTTTCCGAAGCCATCCAATCGTACGCTCGATTCCTCAAAGGGATCAGGGTGGTGCCCATTTATGGCGGTCAGTCGTACAGTGTTCAGCTCAAACCTTTGAGACGGGGCGCCCATGTTATTGTGGGCACACCAGGCAGGGTGATGGACCACATCAGTCGCAAAAGCTTGGTATTAAAAGACCTCCACACCTTGGTGTTGGATGAAGCGGATGAAATGTTGAGAATGGGCTTCATCGATGACGTTAAATGGGTGATGGAACACATACCCAAGCAGCGCCAAATTGCGTTATTTTCAGCGACCATGCCACAGGCCATTCAACAAGTGGCTGAGAAGTTTTTGCATCAACCAAAGGTGGTTAAAATCAAAAATAAAACCGCCACCGCCATGACCATTCTGCAGCAATATTGGCAAGTCTCTGGTTATCATAAATTAGATGCGCTGACTCGAATCTTGGAAATAGAAGATTTTGATGCTTTGATCATTTTTGTACGCACCAAAACCGCCACGGTCGAGCTGGCTGACAAACTACAAGCGCGTGGATTTACAGCGGATGCCATCAATGGCGACATGACTCAAATGCTGCGCGAAAAAACCATCGATCAGCTGAAGAAAAAGAAGATTGATATTTTGGTGGCCACCGACGTTGCCGCCCGTGGATTAGACGTTGAGCGCATCAGTCATGTGATCAACTATGACATTCCCAATGACCCAGAATCATACGTCCACAGAATTGGTCGCACTGGTCGTGCGGGACGTGCGGGCAAAGCCATTCTTTTTGTGGCGCCACGCGAGAAGCGGATGCTAAGAATCATTGAGAAGGTGACGCGCCAACCCATTGAGTTGTTGAAATTTCCAACTGCTGAGAGCATCAACCAACAGCGCATTGGCTCGTTCAAACAAAAAATCACCAATACTTTGGAGCGCAAAGATTTGGACGTCTTTAGCCAATTACTTGAAGAGTATTGCGCAGAGACTGATGCTGACATCATGAAAATTGCTTCGGCATTGGCCTACATTGCCCAAGGCAAGCAACCCTTGCTTTTGAACGAAAAAGAAGTGCCCAAAATCCAAAACCAAAACTATCCCGAGCATTCAGGGGAAAGCAAAAAAGTGCGGTTTAAGCCCTTGCCGTTAAAATCATCCCCCGATGTGATGATGAAAAGGTTTAAAATTGCAGTGGGTTATCGTGATGATGTGACCGCGGGGAATATTGTTGGCGCCATAGCGAATGAGTCTAAAATTCCGCGCAAATTGATCGGTAATATTGACATTTACAACGAATTTTCCACAGTGGATTTGCCCAGCGACACGTCTAAAAAGAATATGGATGCGATCAATGGAGCTTGGGTTTGTGGTAAAAAGTTAGAGTTACAACCTTTTGATGAAAAAAGTCATGATTTGTCATTTAATAAACCCTCGAGAGTAAGCAAGAAAGACAACAGCTATTTTGCTAAAAAACGGACGAAATCGCCCAAAAAAATCAAGAAAAAACAGGATGGAAAAAAACGCATTTAAATCCACTTATGATCCATTAATTGACAAAACGCCTGGGCATGGCAGTGATTATGCGCCCACTTATTGGGTCGCTTCTGCAGGCACACCGCCTGAGCATGATGGTGCCATCAGTGACAACTGTGAAGTCGATGTAGCCATCATTGGCGGTGGATTTACCGGCCTTGCAACTGCCATGTTTTTGGCGCAATCACATAATATTAAAGCGCACGTTCTCGAAGCCAATGGCATTGGCTGGGGCTGTACCAGCCGCAACGGTGGTCAAGGTCATTTGGCGTGGGGTCGCCTAAGTCGTTCTCAATGGGTACAGCGTTGGGGCAAAAAACAAGCTCAAAAAATTCACAATAACACCTTAGAAGGCTTTGATGTATTCCGACAGCTGGTCAACGACCCTGAAATAGATTGTGAACCCTGCGATTACGGTAATTTATTAATATCGCATTGCGCCTCAGCACACCAAGCTTTGATTCAAGAGTCGAAAATATGCAATGAGGTACTGGGTTATGAAACTCAGATTTTGGATAAGGCGACGGTTTTAAAAGACTATATCAACGATCAGGAAGCGTTTGGCGCATTGTTAGAACCCGTTGGCATAGGAGTTCATCCGCTAAAACTGGCTTATGGTTACCATAGAAAAGCGCGCAAACATGGCGCCAAAGTTCACCCACACAGTCCTGTTTCGTCTTGGCAAAAGGTGGGAGATTGGCATTATTTGCTGACACCCAATGGCACGGTCAAAGCGCAGAAGGTGGTGATAGCCACCGCAGGTTATACCCACGCCAGTTTGCACCCATTGACAGCGTACCGCAATATGCCCATCATGGCAAATTCCGCTGTCACGCGTGAGCTGACCGAAGAAGAGCGGATAGCGTGCAATTTTTCTAATCATGTATTCATTACGGATACGCGAAAATTACGTTATTACTATCGGTTTTTACCCAATAATCGGTTGCAGATTGGTACGCGCAGTGCCATCAGCGGCAAGGACACAGAAAATCCTCAGCATTTAAAGAATGTGCAGCAAGCCATTGCCACAAAATTTCCTATTTTAGAAGGCATAGAGATTGAATATTTCTGGAATGGTTGGATGGACATCAGCCATGATATGATGCCAAGGATTGTCCAACCAGACCCTAAGGAATCAATTTTTTATGCGCAAGGCTACAGTGGCAATGGGGTGTCATTTTCGGCTTACGCCTCTAAAAAGTTGGCGGAGTTAGTCGCGGGTCATGCCATAGACATTGATTTGCCCATTTTCACCAGTCCACTGCCAACGCATATACTCAGACCGTTTCGGCGCATGGGGCAACGCCTGCTCTATGGCTATTACAGCCATTTGGATACCAGACCTTAGCAGACCAAATCCTTCATCAAAGATCAAGTGCCTTCAATGAAGATCGATTTTTTTGAGGTGTTTGACGCAGTTGATTTTGGCTAACTTAATGAATTCTTGGACGAGTTTACTGTCCCGATCTTCCTTCCGACAAGCAACGTAGAGCGTTTGCATCAAGCCGTTTTTGCCCATGGGTAAAATAGCGATGGTGTCTGACTGCTGGTACTCTGAAAAAACCCAATTGGGCAAGCAACAGATGCCCTGGCCGATGGCGGTTAATTCAACCATCATTAAGGTCAATTCTGCGTAGCGTATTTTCTTAGGCGCTATATTTTCTGGGTTCATGAAGTGGGTGAGTACCGTCAATCGGTCGAGGCTGACTGGATAAGAAATGAGTGTCTCATTGGACAAATCTTCTGGCACCAAATAGGGTTTTTTCGACAACTCATGTTTCTTGGAAACGCCCAACTTCATTTCAAAATCAAACAAAGGAATGAACTCTAAATTATTGTTGTTGATGGGGTCTGCGGTAATCACAATGTCTAACTCGTTGGCGATTAACTCAGGGAAGGGTTCAAAGTTAAAGCCCACTACCAAATCGGTTTCGACCAAGGGCCAAGTGGTTCGGAAATGATGAATGGTAGGGATGAGCCATTGGTAACAACTGTGACATTCCAATGCCATGTTAAACTGCCCTGAAGGTGTGTCTTCTGGATTATTAAGCTGGTAGTCTGCCTCATCGACCAGCGGTAATACATTCTGCGCCAGATCCAACAGGATCATGCCCTGTCGGGTAAATTGTATGGGTTTGGACTTGCGTACAAATAAAGTACATTGATAGTGATTTTCTAAGCCTTTGATCTGATGCGAAAGCGCTGATAGGGTCAGGTTAAGGACTTTGGAAGCCTCAATCAAAGATTGGGTTTCTTTTAAGGTTTGTAAGGTGATGAGATGCTTGATCTCTAACATAATTTTATTTGTCTCCGTATTTTTTCGATGGTTTCAATGTGATTCATAATGTAAAAATGCAGGTGCTTTTGGCCATGTTCGATCAAATTTTGAACCTGTTCGCACGCATAATCCAAACCAAATTTGTATAAATCTTGTTCTTTATCTTGGTATTTCGCCAAGCCTTGCTCTAATTTTTTAGGAATGTGCACCTTACTTAATGTCGCAATTTTTAAAATTTGAGCCGCATTATTCACCACAAAGATACCCGAATAAATGTCGCCGACATAGCCAGAAGAGCGCATTTTATCACTATAAGAGAAGAATGAATCATTATCAAAGAATAATTGTGTAATGACCCCCTTTGCGCCTTTCTTTGCCTTGCTCACTTGGTGCTTGAAATCGGCACTTTTACTGAGGTTTTGATTGTGCCCTTCGGGGTAGCCCGCCACGTAAACATTCATGTGGTCAAAATGTTGTTGGATGAACTCAAATAACTCAATGGCGTATTGGAAGGTGTTTTGTCCGCCTTCTATAAAACCGTCACCGCGTAAGGCCAAAATCGAACGAACCCCGATGGAATCAAAATAACGCAACCGTTCTAACACGGTGTTTTTATCCATGCCCGCACACGTTAGATGCGCAACGCACGGTGTTTTGTATTGATTCACAATGGTGTTACAAAGGTCGGTGTTATTGTTATTATTGCTACCGCCTGCGCCGCAAGTGACGCTGATAAAATTTGGATTGTGCTCGCTCAATTGCGCCAACACGTCCTTCAATTTTTCAGTTCTTTGTGCGTTCTTAGGTGGGTAAACCTCATACGAGATTTGTAATGCGTCTGTTGTCATGTCCTATCCTTATACAATGTTTAATGCTGTGTTTCCAAGCCCTGTTTACGGAGCGATTGCGCCGCTTCAACCATGTTGATGAGCGCCAGTTTGGTTTCTTTCCAATCGCGGGTTTTCAACCCACAATCGGGATTCACCCACAATCTTTTGGCGTCAATGTGTTGAGCCGCCTTAATCAACAAATGCTTGATTTCGTCCACAGTGGGTACACGAGGCGAATGTATGTCGTAAACGCCCGGTCCAATCGCGTTAGGATATTGGTGGGCCTTAAAAACATCCAACAATTCCATCTGTGAACGCGAAGTCTCAATGCTGATCACATCAGCGTCCAGGCCGATGATTTCAGACATGATGTCACTGAACTCGCAATAGCACATATGGGTGTGAATCTGCGTGTTATCAGAAACATCACAGGTTGCAATGCGGAATGCATCGGTTGCCCATTGAAGGTATTCAGCGTGTTTTTGCGTCTTGAGGGGCAAGCCTTCGCGTAATGCTGGTTCATCGACTTGTATGATCTTAACGCCAGCCCGCTCCAAGCTCTGCACTTCCGATAAGATCGCCAATGCGATTTGCTTGCATGTATTTTCTAAGGGTTGATCATCGCGCACAAAAGACCATTTAAGGATGGTGACCGGCCCCGTCAACATGCCTTTGACTTGTTTTTCAGTCAATGATTGAGCATAACGAATCCAATCAACGGTCATCTCTTTGGGTCGGCTAACGTCGCCAAAAATAATGGGTGGTTTGACACAACGAGAACCATAACTTTGAACCCAGCCGTGCGACGAGAAAGCAAAACCTTGCAATTGTTCGCCAAAATACTCAACCATGTCATTGCGTTCTGCCTCACCGTGGACCAACACATCGATGCCGATGGATTCTTGAATGCGAATGGCATCTTTGATTTCAGCGCGGATGGCCGCTTGGTATTGTTCTGTATCGAGGCGTCCTTTTTTGTAGTCCAAACGGATTTTACGAATGCCTTTGGTTTGAGGGAAAGAGCCAATCGAGGTGGTCGGAAACAGTGGAAAGTTAAGGCTTTGTTGCTGCAAAGCTTGACGCGCGGCAAAATCACTGCGGCGTTTTAAGTGTTTGGGTTGAATGTTATTCAACGCTTGAGCCACGATGGGGTCGTTGATTTTATTAGAGTTCTTGCGCGATCTGATGGACGTAGCATTGGCGGACAAGTCAGCCGAATACGCTGCTTTACCTTGTTGCAAGACCCCTTTTAGAATATGCAATTCTGCCAGTTTTTGTTGAGCAAAGGCCAGCCAATCTTTAAGGTCTGAATCCAAGGTGGTCTCTAAGGATAAGTCATAAGGGACGTGTAGTAGCGAACAAGAGGGCGCGATCCATAAGCGATCCTGCAGTGATTCAGCCACAGGTTGTAAGGTCTCGACCAAGGCGTTCAAGTCTGACTTCCAAATATTGCGACCGTTGATCACCCCAGCTGATAGTATTTTGCTTGCAGGGAGCGCGGCTGCCACTTCACTGATGGAGTCGGATGAATGAGCAAAGTCCCAGTGGAATCCAGAAAAATTCAATCCAAACAGGGTTTTTATATCCAAATTTGGCGATTCAAAATAGCTGGCCAAAATCGATGTAGTGCCATAAAAATCAATGGAATCGTAGCATTGTTGCAAGGCATCAATCCAGTTTTGCGGTAAGTAATGAACGATACACGGTTCATCAATCTGTATGACCTCAACGCCTGCATCAGCCAATTGCCGAATGAGTTCTTGATATAAGGGTTTCAAAATGGGCAACAGCGATAATTTATTGTCGAGATTTTGTTTGGCCTTACCCAACCATAAATAGCTGATCAATCCAGGAATCACCACCTTCACTCGACCGAATGCTTTGGCTTCAGCCACTTGTGCCAGCAATAATTCACTGTTCAATTTGGGTTGCATGTCGGGTTCAAATTCAGGCACTATGTAGTGATAATTGGTATCAAACCACTTGGTCAACTCGCTTGCCGTCGCTTCCTTGCCTTTGGCGGTTTGACCTCGCGCCATTAAAAAATACGCTTCTAATGGATCAAATTCCTCAGTTAACAGTGCTTGATGGCGTTGTGGAATGATATTCAACAACAGCGAAAAATCTAAAATGTGATCGTACAAGCTAAAATCCCCAACCGTGACCAAGTCACAGCCATTGTCAATTTGCGCTTGCCACGCCTTTTTTCTTAAGGATTGTGCGCATTGCAACAACGCCTGCTCATCCGATTTATTGGCCCAATAGCTTTCTAAGGCCTTTTTTAATTCGCGCTGTACGCCAATGCGTGGGAAGCCCAAAATGTGTGCAATTGTCATCATTTTTCCTTGTCGTGTATGTTATATTGAATGCTCTGTTTTTAACAAGTCTAACGGTCTGTATTAAGCCCGTGACTTATAAAACGTCATAAATATAATTCAACTTAACACAAGAATCAATCGCATTATTTTCAAGACTTAGTTGAAAAAAATAACAGTGCGCAAACGCGTGATTGAAGAAGGAGGCAAATGGGCTATAAATACTGGGCAAATAGTCACTGCCACACTGTGGTTGAGATATGGCATTGGTGTTGCCCATTGATGGCATTATTTGAAAAAAACGATGAATAATTTATCTAAGGCATCAACGTTTTCAGTGGCGTGCTCCTTTGGCAACATCGCCGCCTGTTGCTGGCAAAGTCAGACCTCAGGCACCCATCACAGAAAAATATTAGCGCTACATGGTTGGTTAGACAATGCCAACAGCTTTGATTTGCTGGCACCACTCCTTAATGCTGAAGTGGTTGCCATTGATCTGGCAGGGCATGGTCAAAGTGATTATCGCGGCAAAGATGCTGAATACAATATTTGGAATAACATCTATGACGTGCTCGAAGTGGTTGATCAACTCAAGTGGGACAAGTTTGAGTTGATGGGGCATTCGTTGGGTGCAGCGGTTGCGACCCTGACCGCAGGCGTTGTGCCGCAAAGGGTGGTGGCTTTGCACTTGATCGATGGGGGCTTGCCCGTGGTAGAGGCAGAAGGGCTTATGCCTGACAAAATTCAGCAAATTTTAACTGCAAGAGCCACGCCACCGCCCGCACCAACATTATTCCCAAATAGGCAAACTGCGATTGCCGTTCGCGCCTCGAACAAACACTTTCCCATGCCCTTGCAAAGTGCTGAGATTTTGGCGCAAAGAGGGCTGGTTGAAATGTCTGATGGTCGTTGCTATTGGCAATACGACCCACGTTTAAAACATCCCAGTATTTATCTGACGGAGCGACAAGCATTGGCTTTTGCGGAAAAATGCACCATGCCAACACAAATTATCATTGCTGATGAAGGCGTTGTGGTGCAACATCCAAAATTGCAGGGCGCTTTACAACATTTTCCAAACGCTCAAATCCATACCATTGAAGGGTCACACCATTGCCATCTTGAAGCTGAGCGGGCGGTCATTGCCGAGCACATGAACAACACTAAAATCAGCGATGATTAGTCGCATCATTGAAGGATTGAAACCGCCGCTTAAATAATCGTTTAAATTTAAAAACCAAAGCTAAGTTATTGAGTAAAATGCAGTCCTTCTTTATGGAAGGCAATCACTTAGGAGGGAGATGCGATGACACAATTTGTTGAGATAAAAATTCAAGGTCCGATCATGGAGGTGGTTTTAAACAAACCGCCAGCCAATGCCATCGATTTCCAGATGAGCTGTGATTTATATCAAGCCTTCAAACAGTTTAATGAAGATGATGCTTTGCAAGTTGCCATCTTGACGGCAGCGGAGAATGAAAAGCACATTTTCTGTGCAGGCTGGGATTTAAAAGCCTTTGCCGCAGGCGAAGGGATCAACGAAGAAACTGGTTACGAATTGGGTCCAGGCGGCATAGGCGGACTGCCTGAATTTTGGGATTTATACAAACCCGTGATTGCGGCAGTAAATGGCTTAACCGCTGGGGGTGGTTTTGAAATGGTGTTGGGGGCAGAC
Source organism: Gammaproteobacteria bacterium (assembly GCA_965277775.1). Lineage (GTDB taxonomy): Bacteria > Pseudomonadota > Gammaproteobacteria > CAKMZV01 > CAKMZV01. The sequence goes on from OZ255843.1 coordinate 1,487,354, forward strand.
TTGATTGTCGCCAGCGATGACAGCTGTTTCTACTTACCTGAAATCCACAGAGGATTTTTAGCAGATGGCGGCGGCATTCAAAAATTGCATCACCGCATCCCTTATAACGTCGCAGTGGATCTCATTCTGACAGGGCGTAAGATGTGGGCTGATGAAGCCAAACATTGGGGACTGGTACGCGATGTGGTCAGCAAAGATGCTGTGATGGACAAAGCGCGAGAAGTCGCTGAAATCATTGTTTCTGGTGCGCCATTGGTCAGCAAAGCCTACAAAGAATTTTTGCGCTATAACGCCCACTTATCCCCTGAGGCTGCCCATGCTGAAGCGCATAAGACTTGGACGGGAAAGAGCCAATTAAAGCACTATGAACGAATGTTAAATTCAGAAGACTTTAACGAAGGTGCCGCTGCATTTGCTGAAAAACGTCCAGTCGCGTTCAAAGGTCGATGAATACCGTGGGCGATCACCGCTTACAGCGCCTATTTGAAGCACAGTCCATCGCCATAGTCGGTGCCTCAGCAAACCCTGATTCGTTCGGCAGGCGGGTGATGAACGCCGTTGCCAGCGGCGCTTATACGGGTGAAGTTTACTGGATCAATCCACGCTATGACAACATCGAAGGTCAACCCTGTTATAAACGTCTGCAAGACTTGAATGTGTCTCCCGACTTAGTCATTCTGGCCGTCGGCAGTCGGCACATAGAAGTGGCATTGCAAGATTGTATTGAAACCAAATGTGGGGGCGCTGTCATTTTTGATGATTGCATTGAAGACGGCGACCCTGGACTGTTGGATCGCTTGAAAAAATTGGTAAAATCCGCAGATTTTCCAGTTTGTGGTGGCAATGGCATGGGGTTTTTCAACGTCTCAGGGCAGAGATTGGCCAGCTATTATCCAGCCGGTCATTTGCACCCAGGCGGCATTTCACTCATTGCTCATTCAGGCTCAGTATTCACCGTATTGGCTTTAAGCGATGCCCGTTATCGCTTTGATTTGGTTGTCTCGCCAGGCCAAGAAATTGGCGCAACGCTCGATGAATACATCGACTATGCGGTCACCAGACCGACCACAAAAGTGATTGCTGTGTTCATGGAAAGCGCGCGTAACCCGCAGGGATTCATACAAGCTTTGCGCCATGCCCAACAAGCACAAATTCCAGTAATCATTTGTAAGGTCGGGCGCACCGAAGAAAGCGCCAACATGGCGCACTCGCATACGGGCGCGCTCGCGGGCACCTTCGAGGCATACAAAGCGGTTTTTGATCGTTATGGCGTCATCACCGTTGACACGGTCGATCAACTCATGAACACCGCATTGCTATTTTCTCAAGGGCGTCCCATTCCGCAAGGCGGCTTGGTTGCGGTAACCGATTCTGGTGGATTACGCGAAGTTGCCATTGATCGCAGTCAACAGCTCGGCGTTCAAATGACCCCAATCACCGAAACCTTGAAAGCACAGCTCAAAGCGATTTTACCCCCGTCTTTGGAGCCATCGAACCCCTTGGATTGTTTATCGGAATTGGCAGAAGGATATGAAAACATCTTCATTGATGCGCTGTCGGTTTTTAACGCCTCCGGTTCGGTCGCCATCATCGGCTTTGAATGTGACTTGCAGGACGACTTTGTCTATGCCTCAAAATTGCTCAATCTGGTCAAAAGATTAACCGAAGTGACTCATAAGCCCTGTTTCTTTTATTCCAGCTTTGCCCAAGCGAACAACCATGGGCTCGCTCAAACATTGGCCGATTTAAACATTCCTTTGTTGAACGGCTTGGATGAAATGTTGGTGACGACAAGAAATTTGATGCAATGGCGCGATAGTGTGGCCTTGCCCGATATGGAACCAGCCAAAGGCTCAGACAAGAGCGCGCATTGGCAAAAAACCTTGGCAGAAGCGACCAACATAGACGAACAAACCACCTTATCTTTGTTGCAAGATTTTGACATTCCAACGATCAGCAGCACCATTTGCACGGACTTAAACGCCGTTCAAAAAGCCGCTGATGGGCACTATCCTGTGGTACTGAAAACCGCCGAAGAAGGCATTCACCATAAAAGTGATGTCGGCGGAGTCGTCGTCAATATACAAGATGAAGCCGCATTGACCTCAGCTTATGAGGCAATGGCAGCCAAACTGGGTACCAGAGTGATCGTTCAACCCATGGTGCCTGCCGGTATTGAACTGGCATTTGGTTGTGTGATGGACGTCAGTTTTGGACCTTTGGTGATGGTGGGCAGTGGCGGAACACTGGTTGAAATCCTAAAAGATCAAAGGTTTTTTCTGCCGCCCATTGACTCAAACACGGCCTTGAAAATCATTGAATCGCTCTCTATCAATGCATTGCTTGATGGCGTTCGTGGTAAGCCTGCCAGCGACAAACAAGCACTCGCTCAAGCATTGGCTTCCTTTTCAACCATGTGCGCCCAACTGCAAGGCAGTTATAGCGAAATCGACATAAACCCCATCATTGTTTCTGACAAAGGCGTTATTGCGGTCGATGCCTTGGTGATTACCGAAAAAAGCGCGCAATAAAAATAAATGGACGGGCAAGTCAAGGTTTTTAGCTTGGTCTCAAGTCACAACTTTTGTGATAGCAACAAGGGCTGAAAACAAAGTCAAACATCGGTTTGAACGCCGAATGGGTTGATTTTAAGCGGAGGTTCGTGCCCTAAAAAGTTCAGACTATTGCAATAATTGACACTTTTTAACCCTCTGATTTTCAAGAAAAATAAACAAAAATAGCGTAAAATGACGCACCGAAAACTGTGACAGTCATCTCACAAGAGTAGCCGCGCATTCGCACTGCTCTATTCACAACATTAACTGGGTCGCATCCCCTCGGAGGTTCAAATGGATAGCAAACAAGTATTGGATTTAATAAAGGACAAAGAGGTCGAGTTTGTTGACCTTCGGTTCACAGATACACTGGGCAAGGACCAGCATGTTTCGATTCCAAGCGCGCAGGTGGATGAAGATTTATTAGAAGATGGTAAAACCTTTGACGGCTCTTCCGTAAAAGGTTGGAAAGGCATCCAAAATTCAGACATGATTTTGCAACCCGATCTAACGTCTATTTTTATAGACCCCTTCGCTCAAGCCAATCAATTAAATATACGTTGTGACATCATTGAACCATCAACCATGATGGGTTATGGTCGTGACCCACGCTCAGTGGCAAAACGGGCAGAACTCTATATGCGCTCAACAGATATTGCCGATGATTGTTTTGTCGGACCTGAACCAGAATTTTTTGTTTTTGACGACGTGCGCTGGAATACCAGCATCAATGAAACCTTTTTTGCGATTGACTCAGAGGAAGCCTGCTGGCGTTCAGGAAAAATCATGGAAGAAGGCAACCTCGGACATCGCCCAGGGATCAAAGGCGGCTACTTCCCCGTACCTCCAACCGATTCATTGCATGATTTTCGTTCAGAAGTTTGTCAAGTATTGACAGAAGTCGGACTCAATGTCGAAGTACACCATCACGAAGTGGGCACAGCGGGCCAGTGCGAAATTGGTTGTGGCGGCAACACTTTGGTAACCAAAGCCGATGAGGTGCAAATATTTAAATATGTTGTTTGGAACTTGGCCAATATTTATGGCAAAACCGCAACCTTCATGCCCAAACCCTTAGTGGGTGAAAATGGCTCAGGCATGCACTGCAACATGTCATTGTCCAAAGGTGGCAAAAATATTTTTGACGGCAAAAACTATGCCAATCTCTCTGACGAAGCCATGTGTTTCATCGGTGGATTGCTCAAGCACTCACGGGTTTTAAACGCATTCACCAACCCTGGTACCAACTCATACAAACGTTTGGTTCCTGGATATGAAGCGCCTGTTATGCTCGCCTACTCCGCGCAAAACCGTTCAGCGTCCATTCGCATCCCACTCAGCCTCAACCCTAAAGGACGCCGAGTTGAATTGCGTTATCCTGACCCTTCAGCGAACCCTTATCTGGCCTTTTCAGCCATTTTGATGGCTGGCCTGGACGGCATTGAGAATAACATTCATCCGGGTGAACCTGCAGATAAAGACCTTTACGATCTGCCCCCAGAAGAAAAAAATGACTTCCCAACCGTCTGCGCCTCTCTAAATCAAGCCATCCAAGCCCTACAAAGTGGCGGCGATTTCTTGAAAAAAGGCGGCGTCTTCAATGAAGACATGATCCAAGGCTACATGGAGCTCAAACAAGTCGAAATCGACCGCCTACGGATGGCCACCCATCCCGTCGAATTCGATATGTACTACTCTCTATAATCCAAAATTACCTTTCCCCTCCTTCGCCTGCGTTGGAGGGGTTTTTCAAAACAGCTGCCTCATCCTGCAGGCAAATCTCCCCATTTTTAGAAACTTCAAGTGTTATTCTATTAAGTAGATTCTCATTCAACGAATAAATTAGGATGGTTATAGTAATGAAATTTTACAAATCATTGGATCATGAAAGTGCAGAGCCTAATAGTAAGAGTGAATGTTGGCATTTCTGGAGTTTTTTACAAGTTATTTAATGCGAAGAGAGAGTAATAAAAATAAAGAGTAAGTCATATATTTTTGTTGAGATAAATTTCAAGCACAGAGTGTATAAATTGAAGCTTGCTCCCCGCTTAACTTTGCCCCTCTCTTGAAAATTAGGGCTCTCCCTTTTCTAATTACTAACTCATAAACTGTGATTGTGATTTTCCACATACAATCATTTCGTTAATTTCCCTCTTCAAAATTCTCAATGCATGTTTAACTGTGCTGGTAAATTCTCGGAATGACCACTATGCCTTTAAAAATAGGGTGTTTGGGGAGTAGTATTAACAAGTCGGATTCAATAATAAATGCTCATGACATCTGTGATCTTTTGTGGGAAAACGTGAGAAAAAATGGAAATTGATAAGTCCAAGATTAGAAGAGATAAGAAAAAAATCCTGACACGTTCTGTTTACAAAGACTAATATTTATTAAACTCTTGGGGCTAAAAGTAGCAATGGCAGTTAAATGAAAAAAAATCAAAAATTAGAGGCCATTGATTTATTCTGTGGGATCGGAGGCTTGTCTTACGGTATTAAGCAATCAGGCATAACCGTTATTGCTGGTTTAGATAATGATGTCTCTTGCCGACAAGCATATGAAAATAATGTTCAAGCAGAATTTATTCATGCTGACATAACCAATTATGACTTCAATGATTTAAAAAATCGCTACAGCTCAGAAGGCATTAAAATATTATTGGGATGTGCTCCTTGCCAGCCTTTTTCCTCACACAGTCATAAAAATCGAAATAAAAAAGACGATTCACGTTGGAGTTTAATAGATTATTTTAAGCAAGCTGTAGAAAAAATAAATCCAGACATTATTTCAGTTGAAAACGTTCGTGGTTTTGTCAAAACTGATGTTTTTTCCAAATTCCTAACTGATCTGAAAGCGATGCAATATCAGATTAGTTATGAAGTGGTCTATTGTCCTGACTACGGGATTCCACAAAACAGGCATAGATTGGTTTTACTCGGGTCAAAAATCGGTAAAATAGATTTACCTGCAACGACCCATAGAAAAGCCGACTATTTAACAGTTGCAGACACAATTCGCGAATTGCCCCCCCTAAAGGCTGGAGAACGCAACACCTCTGATCATTTACATTATTGCAAAAATCTTTCAACAACAAACATAAAACGCATACAAAAATCTAAACCAGGTGGCACTTGGCGGGACTGGGATAAATCCCTTTTGCCGAATTGCTATAAAAAGGAGTCTGGAAGCACGTATTCATCTGTATATGGTCGTATGGAATGGAACAGAGTTTCACCAACCATTACCACTCAGTTTTTTAACTACGGCAGTGGGCGCTTTGGCCACCCAGATCAAGAAAGAGGGCTGTCTTTAAGAGAAGGAGCGCTGCTACAAACATTCCCCAAGGATTACGATTTTGGAAAACTACCCACCCTAGAAAAAATTGGGAAACACGTTGGCAATGCCGTTCCCCCAAGGTTAGGCGAAGTAATCGGCAAAGAAATTATAAGGACGACAAATGAATCAATTCGAATTTAATTTTTCTTTAGAGGTTTTAAATCATCTTGGGCGAGGGCTCTATAGAAATTTTACTACCGTAATTGCCGAAGTTGTTTCAAACTCTTGGGATGCAGAAGCAACGAAAGTTCATATCAATATAGACTCAGACAAAAAAATGATGACCATTCAAGATAATGGCAAAGGCATGGATGGCGATGAATTTGTGGAAAGATTTTTAAATATTGGGTACACAAGGCGCAAAGATAAAGAAAACGTTTCAAAGAGGAAAGTCCTTGGTAGAAAGGGCATTGGAAAATTAGCGGTATTGTCTGCTTCTAACAAAGTCACAATCATTACTAAAAAGAAGGATTCAGAACATGTTGGTGGGGTTATTGACAATGGTGAATTGGATGAACAAATTGAAAAAAAAGATGGGAAGTACAAATTAGGTCCAATAGACCAGAACAAAAAATATTTTAAAGATAACGAAACTGGGACTATTATTGAATTTAGTGATTTAAAAACCTCAATGAATAAACCGAAGCTAATTAAAAAATATTTGGCAGTATTATTTAATTTTTCTTTTTCATTTCCAGAGCAAGATTTCAAAATTTATGTAAATGGAAAGGTAGTCTCGCATGAGGATTTAGCAGAACTGAACGAACACACACAATATTTCTGGACAGATCAGGGTTCTTCCATCAGAGAAGAACTTAAAAAAAGATTTAATAAAAATTCTGATTGTGGTTATTTCCCAAAATTAGAACCTTTAGAAGTTGATGGTATAAAAATAAAAATTGGTGGCTATATTGCCGCAACTACGAAGCCAAGTTATTTAAAAATTCGAGGCACAGACGGAGACTTTAAAGCGGGGTTACATCTGTTTGTAAATGGTCGATTGAGGCAGGAAGATATCTTCAAAGACATAACCTCTCAGAGAGTTGTGGAAAGTTATTTATATGGTGAAATTCATGTAGATGGTTTTGACAATAATGATGACAAAGACAATGATATTTTCACCAGTAATCGAGAAGGTGTAATAAAGGATGACCAAAGATACATTGAATTTCTAAAAGAATTAAAGAAAATCCAATCTGTAGTATTGAACGATTGGGGCAATTGGAGGCGTGAAGAAAATGAAGAAAAAATTAAGAAAAATCCAAAATGGCCCTATGAATTGCTTGCAAAAGATATAAAGCTGGCTGTCGATAAGTTTATAAAATTACCTGAAGATGAAAAATGGAAAGAATACTTTTATTATGAGTTTATGCCACGTTTTTTACCCAAACGAGAAATGCTTCAAGTAATAGATCCGAAAACAAATAAGCGCTCAGAAGAACCAGTTTACAGAGAAGTTTTTATTAGCCATTCATCAGAAAATAAAACACAAGCTGATTTCATACATAAGTTGCTACTTGATTGTGGATTTAAACCTAAACATATATTCTATAGCAGCGATTCTGACCCTAATTCAGAATCCGTAATTCCACCCGACACAAATTTATATGATCACATCAAAAAATTTTATGTAAACAATCTTTACAGAAAACCAACTGTTTTCTTTGTTATTAGCTCAAATTTTTATAATTCATGGGATTGTTGCTTAGAGGCAGGTGCATCATGGGTGACTACTGAAAGCCAAAAAATCTTAGTCCTTGATCGTAAACCAAAAAGACCTTTAAATGATGATAACCACATGTATATAGAATGGAAAAATTTGATAAATGATGACAACACTCTTTATCGAATATTTCGGGCTATATGTAAACAACATGGGAAACCTAAACTGGATTCTTCGGCCTTTAAATCCAAGGTAAAAGAACTAGAACTGTTAAGCAAAATGCCTCCAAATAATCCTGAGTAAAGACCATCTCTCTTATAGGTCATCTCAGCGACACTCCCATCATACTAACTTTCATAAAAAATCCGAATTGCTTCAAAGAGTTCCCCACATAAGCAAGCGGTGTCAGAACTGGGTAAACTCAGTTGGTGAGGAGATTAGTGCAAAGAGTCAGACGATGATGCTTGATTGTGTGGGCTGAATCTTATTTTAAAATCGTCAAATAGTAAATCTGTTTTCTGAGAAATGTCTTCATCTCTATACGTTGGATAGGGCAGTTCCTTGTACAGTAAGTTGTGGATCTTACTTTTTACAGCCGATGAAGTTTGGGTTTTCTCGGTCCATTGATTGGCTTTAAACTCGTTATCTTTCAAATTTTTCAATAAGCGTTGTGCAATCTTTTTGACTGAAGCTCTATCTTTCTCAGTCATTTTTTTCTCTTTGCAAAGCATATCAAATACAAACAATTCATCTTCATTGAGGTCTTCTCTTTGTGCGCGTTTTTCTTCTTCGGATAACGTTTCAAGCAGGTTTAATAGTGCGTCAAAAGTTTCTTTAATTGATTTATAGTCTTTACCGAGATTATAGTCATCTATGATTTGTTGGTATCGTTCATGAAAATCGATGCGAAGTGGATTGTTGTTGATCATCTTTTTGAGTTTTTGCTCCACCTTTGATTTTAAAGACTGAACGGCCAAGTTTTTAGATCCTTCGAGTTTTAAAAATTCTTCTTCAATTTTTTTGAAGTCAAGGCCACTAATATCAATTTGCTGTCCATAGCCATCAATTTTTTCAAGTTCTATTCCGTAAGTTGCAATCGATTCGTTTATGACTTTTTGTACTTCGCTCACAATGGGGGTAATGTCGGCTTGTTCAATCTTTGCTGTAATGGTTGAGTACATGGCATTTATTGCATCTCGCTTGGCTTGAAATTTGTATATAGACGGATCAGGCATTAACGCTTTATATTTTTTGAACAGCTCTCTAGCCAAGACGCCGTACTTGGCTTTAGTCTCATCCGTGGCAACTATCGCATTGACTCCTGTCTGAAACAACTTCAACTGTTGTATTTTATCGGTTTCATTAACAATTGCTGATAACTCAAAGCTGCATTCTTCTTTTAAAAACGCTTCAATGCTTAAGAGGATTTCCTCCATTTCTTGTACGAGTTCCTCCAGTGGTTTTACTGGGGCTTCGGATGCGCCATTTACTCCTTTACTGCTGCTGTCACCATAAATTGCCAGCGCTTTTAATATGGCTTTGTAGGTTTCTATATAATCGACCAGAAGCCCGTTATTTTTACCCGCGTGGACTCTATTAGCGCGTGCGATAGTTTGCATCAATGTATGAGACTTTAAAGGCTTGTCGATGTACATGGTTGATAAACATGGCACATCAAAGCCAGTAATCCACATTGCACAGACAATCACAAATCGGAAGGGGTGATTTTCGTCTTTAAATTCGGTTTCTAAGTCTCGAGTGTTCATCTTTAATCGATGGGGGTCTATGTCTAAGTCCCAATCTCTAAACTTGGCTCTTTCGTTTTGTTCATTACTGACGACAACAGCAATCTCTGTTTCTTTGACCCACTCCAGTGCTTGCGCATGGTTTCGTTTATCTTGAGGGCTTGCTGTTTCATCAATGGCTTTTTGTAGAGCTTGAACATAAAGATTTTTTTCTTCTATGATGAAGTTAAACATCCTTACCGCCGTGATTTTATCCAGAGCCACAAACATGGCTTTGCCTTTGTAGCCTCTGGTATTGAAATGTTCTACAACGTCTTTGGCAATGGCACGTAAGCGCTTCTCAGCCGTAAGAATAGGGTAAGATTTAGCGAATAATCGTTTGAGTTTGTCTTCTTGATCACTGTCTAATTCGTGCGCTTCAATGGCCTCTCGTATGTCTTTGTTGATTTGGGGGTTGTCCAATTTTAGTTTTTCGCCTCGATTCACATAATAAAGAGGCACGGTGGCGCCATCTTCACGTGAGCGTTTGAAGTCATATTTAGAGACGTATTCTCCAAATATTTTTCGAGTCAGCTGATCGTCGGTGAAAAGCGGTGTTCCAGTAAAACCAATAAACGAGGCATTCGGCAAAGCTTTGCGCATATTCACCGCCAGTGAGCCTGCTTGCGTTCGATGGGCTTCATCAGAAATGACGATGATGTTGTCTCTGTCGGTCAGTTTTTCGTCAAAATTAAATTTATGAATGAGTGAAAAGATGTAGGGTTTGTCTGTTTTAAGCAGTTCTTTTAAGTGCGCACCGTCCTGAGCATGGGCATCCTTGTCTTTGACGGCGCCAACACTTGCAAATGTTCCATAAATTTGTTTGTCTAATTCCTGACGGTCGGTGATGATTAAGAAGGTATAACCGCCACCCAATACGCGTAGTATCTTTTGTGTCAGAAAGACCATTGAGTAGCTTTTGCCAGATCCTTGAGTATGCCAGAACACGCCGAGACGATGGGCGTCATCAGCGCGGATCAGTCCATTTTTAGCCTTTTGTTTGGCCGCCATAAAATGCGCAATGGCTCTATTGACACCAATAAATTGGTGGTTTCTGGCGACTAATTTAACGGTGCTACCGATTGAATCATCAAATAAGATGAAATTCTCAAAGAGGTCGAGCAAGCGTCCTTTTTCACAAACGCCTTTGATGATGGTGTCCAAGCTGACGATGCCTTTCTCTTCTTCTGTGATGCGCTTCCAGTCGCTAAAATGTTCAAAATTTGAGGTAATTGAGCCGATTTTACTGTCCAAACCATTCGACAAAATAATGACTGCATTGAAATGAAATATCTGTGGAATAACGTCTTTGTAGTCTTTTAAGTTGTCTTCGTAGGCAGCTCTAAGTTTGATGCTGGGTTTTTTCAGCTCCATAAATATCAGGGGAATGCCGTTGACAAATCCCACCACATCGGGTCTTTTCTTGCGTTTAGATTTACCTACGACCCACATTTGCTGAACGGCGAGAAAATCATTGTTTTGTGGTTGATTAAAATCAAACACTTTGAGCTTTTGCTTTGAAACCAATTCGCCTTCATCATCTTTGTAGCTGACTGGAATGCCGTCTTTAAAGTATTTGTATTTTTCGAAATTGAGGTCGGCCAGGCTTTTGGTAATGTCGTTGCTGTTAATGATTTCAAAAGCGCTGTTATAAGCGACCTCTGGCAGATCAGGATTAAGCGCTTTGATCGCGGTCAGAAAACGGTGTTTGAGCAGTACATCGGCTTGACTGTCTCTGCCAATGGTTCCAGAAACGCCAAAGGTTTCCCCTTCATAGACATTGGCGACCGCCCAAGCCAATTGTTTGCCGAGCAAATCCATAACGGGTTGCTCAACGATGACATCTTCGGAAAAGGCTCTGCTCATACTTTGATGGTTTGATTCATTAAGCGCGGTAATAGGATATCGCGGGCGGTTTTTAGCCTTTGATTTGTTTCAAGTAAATGATCAATCAATTCCAAATTGGAATACGTTTTTTCTCCGAATTTATGTATCAAATCAACTTTAGGTTCTACAAATAGAATATTTTTAATTGAATGATTATTTATTGATATTTGAGTGGAGCCAGTTGCAAAATTATCTTTCGATTTAGAAAAAATTTCACTACTAATAATACAAAACAAGAATGGTAAGAACTCTTTCTTTACAGTTTTAAATCCTGCAAATCCAGATGAAATTATTAGATTAATATTTGATTTTTCAGTAAAAAATAAAACTTTATCAGTTTTACTCATTCTTGCAAACCACACACTATTTATGGGTGGAGAAACTTGTGCTCTAGAGGGTTTGTTTTCAAAATTAAAAAAATCCCCTCTATCAGATATTTGAAGACCATTTACACTGGCAGTAGCAAGATATTCTTTTGTCCCTTCAAATGGTTTAATCTTAGTTTTATATTGCTTGAATGAATTAAATTCACATAATCCTTTGATCTCCCAGCCTTCAGGCAGTCTTGTTTTTGGATTGATGGAGGTTTGTTCATGCCCTGGGAAACGCAGATTGACAAACCATTCTTTGTAAATATTTTGAACCACTTGTAATAAAAGTTTGATGCGTTTAAGGTTGTTTTCTATTAAATCATCATAGGCAGAAAGTATTTGGATGATTTTTTGTTGTACTGTAATTGGTGGAACATGAAGGTTAGTAGCATTAAGAATTTTTAATGTAATGAACTTTGTCGCTGCTCCAATAGAAATTGATTTGAAATAAGAAAGTCTTAATTCAAGCAAGTAGTAGAGAAATCGTGTATTTAGTTGTTGTGAATTAAATGGTTCAATAATATATGTACGTTGATATGCGTCAAAATGCCCCTTAAAATAGAAAATTGGATAATTTCCAGAAGCATTATTACCCCCGAGTAAAACGGCTTCGGTGTGAAATGAAAAAGTATTTGTTCTAAAGATTTCTTGAGAACATGTAAAAAATGGATACAGTCCATTTTTTACAGAAGCATTGGAGTTCAACTTCCCTGTTCTAATTCTTGCTAAATTAATTAAAGGTATTGTCTCCCAATTCATAGTCCTAACTCATCTAATTTAGTTTGTATTTTTTTAGCCAAATTATTGGCTTCTTTATTTAAATGTTTGAGTTCTGTTTTTATGTTTTTCATTGCAGACTTGTAGTCAAAATTTTCATCGAATTGTTCTTCAACACCGACATAGCGACCAGGGGTGAGGCTGTAGTCATTCTCAGCAATGTCTGCCCGATTGACGACTTTACATAGACCTAATACGTTGGTATAAACACCCTCTGGAAAACGACTTGTTAGCCATTCCAATGCGTCTGTTTTACCAGCTTGCTCGTACTTAACTAACAAGTCTTTAAAAAGGGTATCATCGCCTCTGTAGAGGTTGACGATGGCGTGGATGCTCTCAAGCTGTTCATCGGTGAAATCGTGTAGCGACGAGCTGACTTTGCGGTACACATACCTTAGGTCAAGCATGAGGGTTTTATCGGCTCTTTTGGGATCTTTGGCCTTGGCTTTATCAAAAAACCACAAAGAACATGGCAGTGTAACGCTGTAAAAGAATTTATTACCTATGGATACCATCACATCGACCGCGCCCGTTTCGACTAATGTCTTTCTAATTTTTTTCTCACTGTGTCCTGCATCCGAAGCAGAGGAAGCCATAACAAAACCCGCTCTGCCTGTTTCATTTAAATAACTATAGAAGTATTGAATCCATAAATAATTGGCGCTGTCATTATTGGGTAAGCCAAAGGGCAGTCGGGCATCGTTTTTTACGCTGTCCTTTTCTTTGTCAACGCCATCCACATTAAACGGCGGATTGGCCATGACAAAACTGCATTTACCCACCAACTCGTGCTTGTCTTCATAAAAACTATTGCCTTGAATAATATTCGCGTCCAAGCCGTGCACGACCATATTCATTTTGGCAAGTTTGGTGTTGGTATCAGTTTTTTCTTGTCCGTAAAAGGTGACTTTATCGCTGGCATCAAACCCTTCATTTTCAATAAAGTGTGCCGTTTGGACAAACATGCCAGCACTGCCTACCGCAGGGTCAAGCACTTTGCCATTTTTGGGCTCGATAATGTTGACAATGGTTTTAACCAATGAAGGCGGTGTAAAAAATTCCCCGCCTTCTTGCGCACCACTCATGGCAAATTTATTGAGGAAGTATTCATAAATTCGACCGAATATATCGCCTGATTCATGATCTAAGGCGTCATCATTAAAAACGCGTAACAGTCTGAACAATAGGTCCTTTTCAATAAGGTTGTAGTCTTTTGGTAATACCCCTTGTAAATCCGGGTATTCATATTCTATGTCTTTCATGGATTGGTTTAGTTTGGCGCCGATATCCTCACTTTCTGATACAACAAGAAGGTGGTCCCATCTGGCTTCCTTTGGCAGGAAAATGGCTTTTTCTGCAAGAAAATCGTTTTTGTCAATGGGTCTTGAACCACGCTCGTGATGGTAAGGTGTATTTTGTTCATATACAGCGCGGGCTTTTTTAAATCGACTGTGGGCGTGCCGTAAAAAGATGAGGCCTAATACTGGAAAGCTGTATTCTGTGGCGGTCAATTTGCTATTGGCCCTTAAGTCGTCAGCGGCTTTCCACAACTTTGATTCCAAGGCTTTAAGTTGTTCTCCGTTCATGATTTATTGGTTTTATTTTTGTAAGGTTAAAATTCGGTGCTGTGAGGTACCCTTCAGTCACTATTGATTGCGGGTGATGTCAGGAATGGAGGCTTTGACTTGGGCGCATTGGGCTTGATGGCGCATGGTATGGTCCATCAAGGTGAGGGCTAACATGGCTTCGGCAATGGGGGTGGCGCGGATGCCAACACAAGGATCGTGTCGGCCTTTGGTGCTGATTTCCACTGTGTCGCCATTGCGGTTGATGGATTGACCAGGCAATGCAATACTGGAGGTGGGTTTTAATGCTAAGGAGGCTCGAATGGTTTGGCCTGTGCTGATGCCTCCGAGGATGCCGCCAGAATGATTGCTATTGAAACCTGATTCTGTCATTTCATCTCGATGTTCTGTGCCGTGTTGGGTGACGGAGGCAAAACCGTCGCCAATTTCTACGCCTTTTACTGCATTGATGCTCATCAGTGCGTGGGCAATTTCAGCGTCCAATCGATCAAATACGGGTTCGCCTAATCCAACAGGCACGCCAGTTGCGACCACTGAGATTTTGGCGCCGATGGAGTTCTTGTCCTTTTTAAGTTGATTCATGTAGGCTTCTAACTCGTCTAATCGATTAGGGTCGGGGCAGAAGAAGGGATTGTTGTTGATGATGGTTGGGTCTAAGGTTGCCAAGTCAACATCTATGGCTATGGGGCCTAATTGCGAAAGATAACCGATGATTTCAATGCCTTGTTGGCTTAAGATTTTTTTGGCTATGGCACCTGCAGCAACGCGCATGGCTGTTTCACGCGCAGACGATCGCCCGCCACCGCGGTAGTCTCTGATGCCATATTTGTGCTCATAGACATAGTCGGCGTGCGCGGGTCTAAAACGATCTTTAATGGCACTGTAATCCTGTGATCGTTGATCGGTATTTTCAATGATCAGGGCAATAGGTGTACCGGTGGTTTTACCTTCAAAAACGCCTGACAAAATGGTGACTTCATCGGCTTCGCGGCGCTGGGTTTCAAAGCGGTTTTTGCCTGGTTTGCGTCGGTCTAAGTCCTGCTGAAGGTCTGATTCGGTCAGCGCAATGTTGGGTGGACAACCGTCGATGATTGCCATAAGCCCTTTGCCGTGACTTTCGCCTGCTGTTGTGACTCTGAATAATTGGCCAAAACTATTTCCTGCCATATCAATCCTCGATTGTGCTTGATGATCTTTTAAAAACAAAAACCCCTTCGCCGCCTCTCTCTAATTCAACTTCAGTCCAGGGATAGTTGCTAAATTGTTGCAAAAATGCTTGACGACTGGCGCCGACTTCCAGAACCAGTAAGCCACCTTTTTTTAAAAATTTAGGCAGGCTGGCGAGCATTGAACGAACAAAATCTAAACCGTCATCACCGCTGGCTAATCCCAATTGTGGTTCATGGCGGTATTCTGCGGGTAGGCTTGCCATGGCCTTTGCATCCACATAAGGGGGGTTGCAAACAATGAGGTCAAAGCGTTGTTTGATGTCATTGAGGCCGTCAGACTGAAGCCATTGGACTTGCTCTTGCATTTGGTGCGCATTGATGTTTTTTTCTGCCACAGCAAGGGCCTCTGTTGAGATGTCGCTGCAGACGACGCTGGCATTCGGAAAGGCATGGGCACAGGCAATGCCAATACAAGCGCTGCCACAGCACAGGTCTAAGATATTTTCAGGTGCGGTTGAGATCCATGGATGGAAGCCATTTTCGATTAGCTCGGCAATGGGCGATCGGGGAATGAGCACGCGTTGGTCCACATAAAACTCTAAGCCGGCAAAGTAGGCTTGATTGGTTAAGTATGCGGTGGGCATTCTTTGAGTTATGCGTTGCTCGAACAGGTCGCTGATGCGTTTCTTTTCAGGCTCGGTCAACTGGCACTGCCAGTAAACATCAGGTAATTCTCTGGGCAGGTGGGTTGCGTGTAGGACCAAATCAATGGCTTCATCGATGCTGTTGTCTCGGCCATGACCAAAACAGAGGTTGGCCTCGTTAAATCTTGAGGCACCCCAGCGTGCGTAATCGATTAATGTCGTCAATGTGTTTTGCATGGCGATATTTTATTGCTTTTTCTACTATAATCCTGCACTTTAGAAGGAAACAATGCGTTTCTGAGGCTTAATAGGACATTTAGACGGTTTAATTTGGCTTTTGTCCTGAGTTTCAATTAAGATGACATCTCAGGCACATCACTTACTCGACAGGCATGGCAAATAATCATTCAAATACAATAGAGGAAGGCGTTTATGAGTAAACCTCTGATACTCAGTGGCATTCAGCCGACGGGTCAGTTGATGATCGGTAATTATTTGGGTGCTTTGCGCCAGTGGGTCAACTTGCAAGACAGTCATCGGTGTTTCTATACATTGGTGGATTTACACGCCATAACGGTCAGTCAGGATCCCAAACAGTTTCAAGAGCGGTGCTTTTCATTCATTGCCCAGTATATGGCTTGCGGGATTGATCCCGAAAAGAGCACTTTGTTCATTCAGTCGCACGTGCCACAGCATTCTGAGCTTGCGTGGTTGTTGAATTGCTTCACTTACATGGGTGAGTTGAATCGGATGACGCAGTTTAAAGATAAATCGGCGCGACATAATGACAATATCAATGTTGGCTTATTTGATTATCCCGTGCTCATGGCGGCAGACATTCTGTTGTACCAAGCAGACTTGGTGCCTGTGGGTGAGGATCAAAAACAGCATTTAGAGTTGTGTCGAAACATTGCCGAACGACTCAATCAGAAAACGGGGCGAACATTATTCAAAGTACCAGAGCCGTTCATTCCTGAAAAACAGAGCGGTGGGCGTATTATGGCTCTGCAAGAACCCACCAAGAAAATGTCCAAGTCGGACGATTTAGACCAAAACATCATTGGATTATTGGATGAACCCAAGTTGTTGATGAAAAAAATCAAACGTTCAGTAACAGACAGTGACAATCACATTGCTTATGATTGGGATCAAAAGCCCGGCGTTTCAAATTTATTGACTTTGTATAGTTGTGTGATGGATGTGTCGATTGCTGAAAGTGAGCGGCATTTTGCAGACAAAATGTATGGTCATTTAAAAGGTGAATTGGCCGAAGCGGTCGTTGCCTTTTTGGCGCCCATTCAGGCTGAATATCAGCGCTTGATGCAAGACAAAGGCACCTTGCAGGCTGTGCTTAATAAAGGCGCATTGGAGGCACAGGCGGAAGCGGAAAAAACCTTAAGTGCCGTCAAGGAAGCCATTGGCTTTATTCCGAAATAAGGGTCATCAATTCAATCAGGAACTGAGGTCACACCCGTGCAAGCGGGGCAAATCACAAAGCTTGTTGTCGCCTCATTTCATAAAGGGCTAAGGCGCCTGCAACCGAGGCGTTGAGGCTGGAGATATTGCCCCACATGGGAATATGGACAAGGTTATCACAAAGTTGTCTATTTTGAAGTCTAAGCCCTTGGCCTTCGGAGCCAATGATTAGGGCAAGTTTGCCTTTAGTAAAATCGGTTTGATAAAGATTGTCAGACGCTTCTCCCGCTAATCCATAAACCCAAATGCCAGATTCTTTCATCAGTTTAATGGTGCGAGATAGGGCATTGACCCTATAAATATTGACTAATTCACTGGCACCACTGGCGCTTTTACGAGCGACAGCAGAAAGCGCTACGCTGTGATTATTGGTTAAGATGATGCCTTGTACTTGACAGCATTCTGCGGTTCGGAGCAGGGCGCCCAAGTTTCGTGGGTCTTGGATTTGATCTAAGATGAGATAAATGGCGCGCGGGTCACTATTGTCCGACAGGGCTTTTTTGAGCTGCTGTTCGGTTTGTTCTGGCTGGGGGATGATTTCTGCAACGAACCCTTGATGGTTGACATCTTCTAAGCGCTTGTCGAGTGTGGCTCTTTGACAAAATTGAATTTTCAGTCCTAAGGACATAATCAAAGTGATGAGTTCGGTTTGCTGGCTGTCTTTGAGTACCCACAAGTTGACAATGGATTCAGGTCTGCCACTGACGAGGGTTTTTATGATGTGTTTGCCACCAACAAATAGCGTTTTCTTGGCCATCCACTCACCTCCGTTTTGTCGTAGGAGCGGATTTTTTAGATTTTTTCTTCGGGCGTTTTTTTTCAGGACGACGTGTTTCAAGATCGCCGTCAACCGCCATCAGGTCAATTTTCTTATCCTCTAATGAGACTTTATTGATGACTACACTGATCTGGTCGCCAATGCTGTATTGTTTGCCGTGGCGTTCACCGCGGAGTTGGTGACGGACTTCATCATAGCGGTAATAGTCGGTTTTAAGTGCGGAAACATGGATTAAACCATCAATGCCGATCGATTCAAGGAAGACAAACAAACCAAAAGGCATGACACCGCTGATACTGCCTTGAAACACTTCGCCAACGTGATTGAGGGCAAACTGGGCTTTTAAAAATAGGCTGACATCGCGCGTGGCATCATCGGCACGACGCTCGGTTCGTGAACAATGTTCACCGAGCTCAACCCATTGTTTGTCGTTGGTGCTTTTGGGTGCCTCGCCTGTTTCTATAACGGCTCGGATGGCGCGATGTGCGAGTAAATCGGGATAGCGACGAATGGGGGAGGTGAAATGGGTGTATTCGGGAAAATTTAAGCCAAAATGGCCAATGTTTTCTGGACTATAAACTGCTTGTTTGAAGGTTCTTAATACCGCCATCTGTAACATGGCTTTTTGCGGCATATCTTTGGTGGCTTCAATGAGGTTGCAAAAGTGTATGGGCTGCGGGTGTTCCTTGCCACCCAAGTGCAGATTTAAGTCGCTTAAGGTGGTGCGCAGTGCTTGAACTTTCTCCGTTGCGGGCTCATCGTGCACTCGATATAACAAAGGAATATTGCGTTGTTTTAGAAAGCGCGCCGTGGCAATATTGGCCAAGAGCATGCACTCTTCAATGATTTTATGCGAACGTTTGATGACATAAGGTTTGACTCCGCTGATGCACCCATCGTCATCAAATGACATGACCATTTGAGTGCTTTCAATTTCCATAGCGCCTCTTTTTTTGCGCCCCGCTTTTAGGCGGTCGTACAGTTGGTCGAGGTGGTTAAGGTTTTTAGCGACGGTTTTGGGGGATTGGGTTTTGGCTGGTTGGTCAATAAAAGCCGCGACCTCGTTGTACGTCAGACGAGCGTGTGATTGGATAACGGCTTTGTAAAAATCAAAGCGCACCAGTTCACCATTTGAATTGATGTCCATATCGCAGACGATGCAAAGGCGATCTTCGTGCGGTTTTAATGAGCAGAGGCCATTAGATAAGACCTCGGGCAACATGGGCACGACTTGGTTGGGGAAATAAACAGAGTTACCGCGTTTTATAGCTTCTTTGTCCAAGGGGCTATTGGGTTTGACGTAATGCGCCACGTCGGCTATGGCCACCATCAGGTGCCAGCCTTTGTCGGATTGTTCGGCAAAAACGGCATCGTCAAAATCTCTGGCATCTTCGCCATCGATTGTCACGAATGCTTTTTGGCGCAGATCAGTGCGTTGTTTTAAGTCTTTCTTACTCAAGGTGTCGCTGAATGCGTCGGCTTGTTTCAACAGGCTATTGGGCCATTCCCACGGGATGCCGTAAGCGCGTAGCGCCATGTTGATTTCTAAGCTGCCATTGCCACGATGTCCGAGTATGGTAATGACCTCTCCGATGGGCGGTGAATGTTTGGTGGGTTGGTGGGTGATTTTGACTTCTGCAATCTGGTTGACGAATTTTTTATTGCCGTTCGGCACGATGACGTCTAAAGTGAAATGTTGGGCGGTGGGCCTGACAAACATCACGCCGCTTTCTTGAAATAAGGTTCCAACCACTTTGGTCGTGTTACGTTTAAGGATTTCAGCAATGGCAATTTCTTGTCGGCCTTTGGTAGGCGCTTTATCTACGGCATAGACCATGACCAGGTCGCCATGAAAAACCTTGCGCATTTCAGAAGGTGAAATGAAGTAACGCTGCTCAGTATCGGTCTTATCGAGATAGCCATAGCCGTCAGGGTGCCCAAAAACCACGCCTTTGATGAGGTTCATGCGATTGACCAGACCATATTTCTTATTGCGATTGCGCAGGATTTGACCATCGCGTTCCATGGCTCTCAAGCGGTAGGTCAATGGACGCTCCAACTCAGGCGGAACGTTTAGGATTTGGTACAGTTGCAGTAAGCTGGTGGGGGTCGCTTCCTGCTCAAGAGCATTAATGATCAACTCTCTTGAGGGCACGGGGTTTGTTACCTGCTCCTCGATTTTTTTTGAGGCCGGTTTATTCTTAGGATTAGGCATATATGATTAGTGTTTTATAAACGTCTGGGCTCGATCTGGACCAACAGAGATGATGGAAATGGGTGTGGCTAATTCAGTTTCTATGAAGTTTAAATAGGTCTTGGCTTCAGCTGGGAGATCGTCAAAATGTTTGATGTCGGCAGTGGATGTCATCCAACCTTTAAAAGTTTGATAGATGGGTTTGACTTGGGCCAAATCATCTGCACTCAATGAGGTGTTTGAGACGACTTTGCCATCGATTTCATAACTGACACAAACTTCAATTTGGGGCAGTTGATCCAAGACGTCCATTTTGGTCATGCAAATGCCGTCCAAACCATTCAACATCAATGATCGGCGTAGGATGACTAAATCGAGCCAACCGCAGCGACGTGGCCGACCGGTTGTGGCGCCCACTTCAAATCCGACTTCACCCAAGTAATGGCCAATCTTGCCAGGCTCGTCGGGTTGCTCTGTGGGTAAGGGGCCACTGCCAACGCGTGTGGTGTAGGCTTTGACAATGCCAAGCGTGTAGTCTAAAGCGTTTGCGGGCAAACCACAGCCAACGCCAGCACCGCCTGCGACTGTGTTGGAAGAGGTGACAAAGGGATAAGTGCCGTGGTCAATGTCTAATAGTGTGCCTTGAGCACCTTCGAGTAACAGCCGTTTATTATTTTTTCGGGCGTGGTCTAAGGCCAATGGTACGTCACAAATGTGCGATTTGAGCTCAGCGGCGTAGGCGTGTAATTGATCCCACTGCGCCTCAATGTCAACTTCGGGGCTGTCATAGTAATTTTTTAAGGTGAAGTTATGATAATCCGCAAGGTCTTCATATTGAGCACGGAAGGCTGGCAAGTTTAATAAACAGTTGGTGCGCAAACCGCGTCGTGCCACCTTGTCTTCGTACGCGGGTCCGATGCCATTTTGGGTTGTGCCAATGGCGTTAGCACCGCGTTTATTTTCTCTTGCGCCATCAAGCGCTGTATGGAAATTGAGGATGATCGGGGCGTTGTCACTGATCCAAAGGCGTTCTCTGACTTCTATGCCGTTTTGTTCTAAGGTTTTTATTTCTTTGAGCAGATGTGGGGGCGAGATGACGACGCCATTGCCAATATAACAATCTTTGTTGGGGTGCAATATGCCAGAAGGAATAAGATGTAGGACGGTTTTCTGACCATTGATGATGAGTGTGTGGCCGGCGTTATGACCGCCCTGAAAGCGGACGATGACATCAGATGTCTCGCTGAGCCAATCGACGATTTTACCTTTGCCTTCATCTCCCCATTGGGTGCCAAAAACGCCGATGTTTTGTGCTTTGCTGAATGTGGTCATCAATGCGCCTTTATAAACAAGCCATGACGCGATTTAATTCAAAACTGAAACCATTGGCAGGTCGTGCGTGACCAAAGGGTTCGCCAATCCCGTCATAGCGGCCACCCCGCGCAACGATTTGATTATTTGAATAAAGTCGCCAGTTTAAACCGCTGTACATCTCCCAACTTTGGGTTTCAGAAAAATCAAAATGAAACCGTATGGCTGGAAATTGTTGGCTCAACTGAGTATGGATTTGGGCGGTTTGCTTGAGCAGTGGCTGTATTTGTGCAACTGCGCTCGTCAGTTGTTCTGTTATAACGGTGAGATCATCACCGTTTAAGCGCAACAGGTGCAACAGTTGAGGCTGCTCGATTTTTTGCAAATAGGCTTCTAAATCTGGATGCGATCGACGCTTTAAGATGTCAATGACGCGGTTCTTTTGTTCGTCGCTGAGCGCTTGCAGGTGGTTTTTAAGAATGCCGGTGTGACCGATGTCTAAGGTCAAGTTGGTCAATGTGGCGATCTCGCATAATTGCAGGGCAATGGTCAAACATTCTATGTCAGCGGTTAGGCTGTCATCTCCAAAAATTTCAGCGCCAATCTGATAGGGATTGCGTTGGGTGCGTAATTGCGCATTGGGGCGATGTAGCACTTCACCTGCATAGAAGTATTTGGCAATTTTATGTTGTTTTAAGTTGGCATCGACCCGCGCAGATTGTGCGGTCATATCGGCTCGTATGGCAATTTCTTCATTGTTGCCATCGCTGACCAAACAAAGGTTTATGTTTGGGTTTGTGCTTTTCAGAGCTGCGCTGTACTCGATGATGGGGGGATGAATGTAGGCGTAGCCTTGTTCATCGAGCGCGTCCAAAAAGCGCCGCCGCATAAGCTCAAACTGCCAGGCTTGAGGCGGTCTAAGATCATCTAATTGGGGCGGGAGTTGCCAGAGTTTCATTACGTTATGATAAAAACTTGAGGAGGATGGCGCCTATTGTAATTAGGACCAGACCGAATACGCGCAACTGATTGTCTGTACACAAGCCAATTTTTGCTAACATTTTTTGCCACGTTTTGGGAAATAAAGCGGGCATCAAACCTTCAATAATCAAAATGATGCCCAGTATTTCTAAAATATTTTGCATGTCGCATCAAGATTAACAACAGCATCATTCAGCAATTGCGTGATGCAGCCTCTTTATTGTTGATTATTGAAAAAGTCAAAAAAGCGTGACTTTGTATCAAGCAACAAGAGGTCGTTCTTACTGTTAAAACTGCTTTCATAAGCAATCAAAGAACGGTAAAAACGATAAAAATCAGCGTCTGAATTGTAGGCGTTGGCATAAATCTCAGAGGCTTTAGCATCACCATCACCGCGGGTTTTTTCAGATTCTCTATAGGCATCAGCAATGATGATGATCCGTTTTCTGTCAACTTCAGCTTTGATTCGTTCTGATTGCTCTTGACCTTCGGAGCGTAGCTCTTTGGCAATTCTTTGACGCTCGGACTCCATTCTGCGATACACAGAATCATTGACTTCAGTGGGTAGATCAACGCGTTTGATGCGAACATCTATCACTTCAAAGCCGTATTTTTCTAAGGTCACTTTGTTTGCCGATTTGGAGATGATGTCCATAATTTGTTGGCGCTCACCACTGACGACTTCAAGCACTTCGCGTTTACCAAATTCTGCTCTCAGTCCATTGTTGATGATTTCAGTCAGACGGCTATTTGCCGCGCCGATAATATCTGCATTGGCGTTTAGAGAGGTGTAGAATCTTTTCAAATCTTTAATGCGCCATTTGGCAAATGAATCAACCTTCACCTTTTTCTTTTCTTTGGTCAAATAGATTGATGGGGGCGAATCCAATGTTTGAATACGGGCATCAAACTTTTTCACATTATTGATGAAGGGGATTTTAAAGTGTAAACCAGGTTCAAAATCGGTTCTAACAATTTCACCAAACCGATCCAACAGCGCTCTTTGGCGTTCATCTACATAAAACAGTGCGCCACTGATGATCACAGCAACCAGTGCGACTGTTATAAAAAATACAAATTTCATTCTATTCATCTTGTACGACCTCTTAAGGAATTGATCACACGCTCTGAGGTGTTCTCATTGTTGTTACTCGGGGCAGAACTTGGATCCTTCATAGGAATGGTTGTTCTGGAATCTGGGTTCAATAATTTATCTAAGGGCAGGAGCATAAGATTGTTGCCAGAATCGACATCAAGCAAAATCTTGCTGCTTTTCTCAAAGACCTTTTGAATCGTTTGAATATAGAGGCGTTCACGGGTAATTTCAGGCGCTTTTTTGTAGGCATCTACAATGCTGGTAAAACGATCAGCTTCACCAGTTGATTCAGCAATGACGCGCTCACGATAAGCCAGGGCTTCCTCGGTGATACGAGCCGCTTCGCCTCGAGCTTGTGGCAATATTTGATTGGCATAGGCTTCGGCTTCGTTGACAAATCGTTCTTTGTCTTCACGGGCTTTAACGGCATCGTTAAAAGCGGCTTGTACTTGTTGTGGGGCACTTGCATCGCTCATGTTAACGGTGCGAATTTCAATGCCCGTTTGATAGTCATCCAAGGTGTTTTGCACCAACGACCGAACTTCTTCGACAACGCGTTCACGGCCATCGGTCAAGACATCATCCATTGAGCTTCTGCCCACAACTTCCCTTAAAGCACTTTCGGTGACTTGTCTGAGTGTTGCTGATGGATTGAAGACGTTAAAGAGGTAACTGCGGGGGTCCTTAATCGTATATTGCACACTGAGTTGAACATCGACGATGTTTTCATCTTGGGTCAACATCAAGGCTTCGCTCAGGACACGGTTGGTATTACTGCCATTAACGCGAAAACCGATTTCTTCATTTCGGACACGCGAAATATTGACAACTTCAACCTTTTCAATAGGCGTTGGCAAATGCCAATTAAGCCCTTCGGTCGTTACATCGACAAACTTGCCAAAGCGGAGTACAACCCCCCGTTCGGCGCTCTGAATTTGGTAAAATCCCGAAGCACTCCAGACGACGATCCCGACAAATATCAACGACAGGATGATTTTAATGGGCATTGGTCTTGAATAGGTCGGTTCGCCCCCATCACCCGCTTCGCCGCCATCCCCACCACTGGGTGGACGGCTTTTGTTTCCAAAAAGCCCCTGTAATTTTTTCATTAGGGCCTCTAACTCTTCGTTTGGTTTGTTGTTTCCGCCCCAAGGGTCATTAGGGCGACCTGGTTCATTCCAAGACATAATGTTTGCTCCGCTGTTTAATGGATTGTCAAAAATTCAATTGAGTGATAGTCTATAAGATCTTTATAAAGTCGCTTGCATTCCAGACACAAAATATCAGTCATTAATTATTGTGATTGAGGTATTTGCGTACAAGTGCTGGGCATCATTCATCTGCTGAGCGTATTTTATCATTTTATCTTTATGTTTATACTGCTATTGCAGGGCGAATTGGGCAATTCATCATTTATACGCAAAAATCGCTTTTTACCTTGAGTAGGAAGCCATTTGAATAAGGTTGTCATAAAACGCGTGGAGGTGCGTATAAAGAATGATAAGTAAAGGTAAATGTGCGATATAATGCGCGAACTGTCCATACTGTCAGCGATTGTGGTTTGGTCATTATTTTTAGATCGCTCAAACTTAAAAAAGGAGTTTTATATGTTCATGGATGCAAAAACCAAAAAATCCATTATTCAAGAGTACGCGCAGCATGAAGGAGACACAGGCTCTCCAGAAGTTCAGGTTGCTTTGCTCACGTTCAGTATCAAACATCTTACTGAACATTTCAAAGTTCATAAGAAAGATCATCATTCAAGACAAGGCCTTTTGCGTCAAGTGAATCGTCGTCGTCGTTTACTCAAATACGTTAAAAGTAAATCTCAAGCACGTTATCTTGAATTGATTGAACGTCTAGGGTTAAGAAAATAACGAACAGAGCAAAGGTTCTGTTGGTTGTTAAAACACACACAAATCGGTTTGGATGTAGAACATTCAAACAAAGGAAAAGTAAAAAATGAAATTTAACATTGTAGAGAAGAGTTTCCAGTATGGATCTCAAAAAGTGACTCTGCGTACGGGTGAAATTGCCCGTCAGGCTTCAGGGTCAGTAGAAGTTCAAATGGGCGATACAACCGTATTGGTTGCTGCTGTAGGCTCAAAAACCGCCAAAGAAGGTCAGTCTTTCTTTCCATTAACCGTCAACTACATCGAAAAGCATTATGCGGCAGGCAGTATTCCTGGCAGTTTTTTCCGCAGAGAAGGTCGTCCAACTGAGAAAGAGACCTTGCTTTCGCGTTTGATCGATCGCCCCATCCGCCCTTTGTTTCCCAAAGGCTTCATGAACGAAGTTCAAGTGACGGCTCAGGTCATGTCACAAGACCCGAACATGGGCGCAGAAGTGGCAGCCATGCTTGGCACGTCTGCGGCATTAGCGCTTTCGGGCATGCCTTTTAATGGTCCAATTGGTGCAGCACGAGTGGGTTATGTTGATAACGAAATGGTGCTTAATCCAACCAACAGCCAATTGCAAAAATCGGCGCTAAACTTGTCGGTTGCAGGCACTGAAAGTGCGGTTTTGATGGTTGAATCTGAAGCGAGTGAATTGCCTGAACAAGTCATGTTAGACGCGGTCATGTTTGGACATGAACAAATGCAAGTTGCCATCAATATCATTAATGAAATGGTCGCAGAAGCGGGCAAACCAAAATGGGGCTGGGAGGCACCAGATGCTGATTTGGACGTCAGAGCACAAGTGGCTCAAACGGCTGAAAAAGACATGGCAGAAGCTTATACTGAAACCGAAAAATTGGCGCGACAAGATAAAATTCGAGCCATTAAGGATGCAGCCAAAGCCGCGTTGATCAATGAATCTGAAGATAATTCAGAGGCTGTTTCAAGTGAATTAAACCGCTTGGAGAAAAACCTAGTTCGCCAGCGGATTTTGCAAGACCAACCCCGCATTGATGGACGTGACTTATCCACGGTTCGGCCCATAGCAACGCGTTGTGGTGTGCTACCAAGAGTACATGGTTCTGCCTTGTTTACCCGTGGTGAAACACAAGCCATTGTCACGGTGACCATGGGCACAGAGCGTGATGCTCAGCGTATTGACGACATCGAAGGCGAATGGTCTTCAAAATGTATGTTTCATTACAACTTTCCCCCTTATTCTGTGGGTGAATGTGGTCGCTCTGGCGGGACCTCTCGGCGTGAGATTGGTCATGGTCGTTTGGCTCATAGAGGCATTACTGCGGTTTTACCCAAAGAGGACGACTTCCCTTATGTGTTGAGAATGGTTTCTGAAATTACGGAGTCAAACGGCTCAAGCTCAATGGCTTCGGTCTGTGGTTCATCCATGGCTTTGATGGATGCCGGCGTTCCCATCAGTGCACCCGTTGCTGGGATTGCCATGGGTCTGGTCAAAGAAGGTGATGATTACCGCGTATTGTCTGACATCATGGGTGATGAAGACCATCTTGGTGATATGGATTTTAAAGTGGCGGGCACGAGCAAAGGCATTACAGCCTTACAGATGGACATTAAGATCGAAGGCATCACCCGTGAGATTATGGAAAAAGCATTGTTGCAAGCCAACACAGGGCGCTTACATATCCTCAGTGAAATGGCTAAAACCATTACCATGCCCCGATCAGATTATTCAAAATATGCCCCAAGATTAATTACAGTTAAAGTCCCCGTTGATAAAATTGGTGACATCATCGGTAAAGGTGGCTCGGTCATCCGTTCGATTCAAGAAGATACGGGCGCGGAAATATCAATCAATGATGATGGCGTTGTGACCATTGCTGCGGTTGACGGTGAGGCTTCAGATAAAGCGAAGGCGATCGTTGAACAATTGATTGAAGAAGTTGAATTGAATCGTGTTTACGAAGGCAAGGTCATAAAAGTCGTTGATTTTGGCGCTTTTGTTTCTGTGCTACCGAGCAAAGAAGGCTTGGTCCATATTTCAGAAATTGCCAACGAGCGCGTGAAAGATGTCAAAGACTACATCAATGAAGGCGATTTGGTTCGGGTTAAAGTCATCAACATCGACAAACAAGGTCGTATTCGGTTGTCAATGAAGGCCTTATTGGGATCATAAATGCTCAACTATCCATATCCCGATCCAGTGGCCTTGGATTTGGGGGCAGTGGCTATCCACTGGTACGGTTTAATGTATGTGGCGGCTTGTTTGATGGGATGGTGGGTCGCCCGTTTGCAGAGCAAATGGAAGACTAACCGCTGGACTGTCGCCATGACAGACGATGTGGTAATGTATATGGCGCTCGGCATCGTTCTGGGCGGCCGATTTGGTTATATGTTATTTTATAACTTCGGCTATTACCTTTCCAATCCATTGGCCGTTTTACGGGTTTGGGAAGGGGGCATGTCTTTTCATGGCGGGATGTTGGGCGTATTTTTCGCCCTGATATTCTTTGCTCGCAAATATAATTTTTCCTATTTTGAAGTTACCGATTTCATTGCCTTGTGCGTGCCCTTAGGGTTAGGTGCAGGGCGACTGGGTAATTTTATCAACAATGAGCTATGGGGCAAGATTGCACCACAAGATTCGTTATTCGGCATGGTGCTGTTTGATGAATTAGGTCAGAAAGTCGTGCGTTACCCAACACAATTGCTGCAATTATTTTTGGAAGGCATTGTGTTTTTTGTGCTGTTGTGGGTTTTGGCAAAAAGAAATTTTCCACGCATGGTCATTAGTGGTTATTTTCTGATCCTCTATGCCATCTTACGTTCTATTTCAGAATTTTGGCGGGTCCCCGACGCGCACATTGGCTACCTTTATGGCGAGTGGTTAACCATGGGTCACATCTTATCGGCACCGATGTTTTTATTGGGTGTGTTTTTAATTATTATGGCTTATCAAAATCCAGTGTATCATTTAAAACCAAAGCTTAGGAAATAACGTCATGCAAGTGTATTTTCAATTACTGCAGCATATTTTAGCCAATGGTGTTGAAAAATCCGACCGAACTGGAACCGATACAAAATCTGTTTTTGGTTATCAAATGCGCATAGATATTGAACACCAATTCCCTTTATTGACCACCAAGAAATTACACCTAAAGTCGATTATTCACGAGTTGTTATGGTTTATTAAAGGCGATACCAACATCAAATATTTGAATGATAATGGCGTTCGCATCTGGGACGAATGGGCAGATAAAGAAGGCCATTTGGGCCCGGTTTATGGTCAACAATGGCGGAGCTGGCGCAAGCACGATGGCGATACGGTTGATCAGTTGAAAACGATCATTGAGCAAATTAAAAATCAACCCGATTCACGGCGCTTGGTTTTGTCGGCTTGGAATGTGGGAGAATTAGAATTCATGGCTTTGGCGCCGTGTCATTGTTTGTTCCAATTTTATGTTCACGATGGACAACTCAGCTGTCAATTATATCAACGCTCGGCCGATGTGTTTTTGGGGGTACCCTTCAACATTGCCAGTTATGCTTTATTGACGATGATGGTGGCTCAAGTCTGTGGCTTGAGGGCCAAAGAATTGATTTGGACAGGGGGCGATGTGCATCTTTATAACAACCACCTTGAACAAGCACAATTGCAATTGCAAAGAACGCCATACCCTCTACCAAAAATGGTTTTGAATCCCAAGGTGACCGAAATTGAAGCTTTTACGTTCGATGATTTTGATTTGCAAAATTATCAAGCACACCCACATATTTCAGCACCAGTTGCTGTCTAAGGTCAATAGTAGATGCTAGCGCTCATCGTTGCTGTTGCGCAAAATCGGGTGATCGGTCAGGGCGACAGCCTACCGTGGCATTTGCCCAAAGATTTGGCTTTTTTCAAAGAACATACGCTGAATAAGATGGTGGTCATGGGGCGTAAGACATGGCAAACCTTACCGATTAAACCCCTGCCCAAAAGGCAAAATGCGGTGCTCAGTCATCAAAAATTGACCTTGCCTGATGAGGTCATTCAATTCTCGAATGTTGCAAGCATTCTCAGCCATGCACGAACCAATGATGTCATGGTGATTGGTGGCGGTCAGCTGTATGAGTCGACCTTGGCTTATGCTGAAAAGTTGTACATCACTCGAGTAGAAGACGAATTTTCTGGTGATGTGTTTTTCCCAGAGTTGGATTTGACAGATTGGGACAAAATATTCACTCAGAAAAATCTGCCAGACGAACGGCATTTGTGCCCATTTACCTTTGAAATATATCAGCGAACATTGGGTTGATCGTAGAGATCTGACGGGTACAAATTCTGGGTTTAAGGGCGTGAAATCTTAAACCAATGTTTGCTTGGCGGCGCTGAGAGGGCTTCAAAAAACATACGATTTGCGTATAATGGCAGGTTCGTTTACTAGGCGAAAAATTATGTATTTACAAAAATCTGACCAAAAGTCGGAACATAAAACCAAGATCAAGTGGTTACTCAGAGATTCCCAGCAATCCACCCTCACTGACAGTCAGTGGGTGATGTCTGGAACAAAGCTCATTCCTTTGATGCAAGCGGCGGTCCAAGCCGACATTCCTGCCATTGAAATTGGCGGTGGACGGTTTTGGGAAATTGCCCAATTAGCAGGTCAAAATCCCTTTAGACTGATTTATAAAATCAGAGAAGTTATTGAGGAACTCGACAAACGCGAGCAACCCATGGAATTGTCTGTGCTTATGCGCGGCTCCAATGGCATGGGATTCGATCATGTCGATACCTCTGTGCAAGAGGCTCTGGTTAGACAACATGCGGCGGCAGGCATCAAAATATTTCGGATATTTGACGCGCTCAATGACATTGAGAACATCAATTGCTTTAATGTTGAAGGCGTGCACATGCAAGGGGCGCTCGCTTACACAATGGATGGCGCCTTAGAATCGGAAGCCGATCGAATTTATACCACTGAGTATTATGTCAATTATGCTCAGAAACTCGTTGAAAAAGGCTTCCAGTCTTTGTGTATCAAAGATATGGCAGGTCAATTATCTGCTGAAAATGCCGTCGATCTCATTCGTCAACTGCGCAAAAAAATCCCCGATCATCCCATTACCTTACACATTCACTCCACCATTCACGACCAGTCGTTAAACACCATTGAAGCGGCCATAGAAGAAGGCATAGATGGCATAGAATTGGCACTACCGCCGTTGCACAGTGGGGCCGCGCACCATGATATGAGCTTGTTTTGCGATCACCCCAAAGTTAAAAAATTACAAAAAGAAGGCTTGGACCTATTAAAGGAAAATCTATACGAATTGTTTGGCGCGTTTCAGCGCATCGATGTGCAGATTGACGCGGATATTAGAGAGCGTTTTGGTCGTGCAGGGGTCCCAGGTGGCGCCATTCCTTCGGTGGTGGCAATGCTTGAAGCACAATTTAAAAAAGATTTTGATGAAGCTGAAAGCGCCGAACAATTCAAGTTCTTGGATAAATATTTACAATTTGTCGCCAGGGTTCGTAAAGATGCAGGCAATCCCTCATTGGTGACGCCTTCGGCTGATATTGTTTGTCGGCAAGCGGTTTTTTCATTCAGAGCAAGCCCTGATTCGAATTCTCCCGATGAACTCACCATTGCACAAATGTACACCAATATGACCCCAGATTTCGCCAAATTGGTATTGGGTCATTTTGGTTTTGTCCATTGTTATGGCGATTCGGAAAACAGTAATCGTATCAGTCGCCCCAAAGCAGAGCTGATTGAACTGGCCTGCACTAAGCATTTTGACCAAAAAATGACTAACTTGTGGGGAGAGACTGACGCACAGAACACACATACCACTACTCGGTCAAAGAAAAAATTCATTGATTATCTTTTGGAAGTCGAAGCATTCATCTACAGATTAGGGGATAGCATCGCCAAAAACACTGGCAGAAATATGGCCCAGTACATTGCTGAAAACATCGTATTTCGATTTGCTGAAAAGGAACAAGTCGCCTTGTTTTTAGCCATGCCGCCAAAGGGGAAATCGACGGATTTTATTTGGTGGGAATTGGTGCTGGGTGATTTTAAAAGAGCGAGCGATAAAGGCATGGTGGATTATCTTAGCGTCGAAGAATGTTGTGAGCTATTGGAGACCATGTTTGGCAATCAATGTTTGCCCTATGCTTGGCAGTCTAAATCGTCGGATTTGTACAGTTTGTCATCGGCCATGCCAACCATCACCAGTAAATTTTACAAACACATCAAATTGATTGACGAGCAATTAGAGCAGGCGCACGCTGAATATGCTGCCATGGAGAAACAAAACTGGATGACCCGCACGCCCATACATAAGGCGAAAATGTATAGATTGCAGGCTGAGCGCGATAGTGTCGTGCGCCAAATTGAGTTTTGCCATAGCATCCATGGAGATAAAACCTTGGCAGAAAACCCCCAAGCCCAAATGCTATTGGATTCGCTGATTTATCCAGTGGTATGGAGCCAAATCAGTGATGCATAAATCACTTCTGCTTTATGTTCTATCCCATTGGCGATTTATCCTTCATCTGATTTTTAAAACACGTTATTTTGGCGTTAATAATCAATGGTGGAGCGCCCACCCTTCTGCCGTATCTTGGACTTGGCGCCAAAGACTTGTCGCCATCATCACAGTGACGCCCATCATCCAAAATATTCAAAGCATGCGGTTTCGTGCATTCGCCGGTTGGGTGCCACACAAAACGGCAGAGAAACTATTCAAATCGCATTGAGTCATCTCATTTGAAAGTCGGACTTAAAGATGAATAAATCGCCTGACGAGCTTAAAGATGAAAAAGAAGACGAGGTCATAAAATCCTTTTCATTGCCACTGTGGGGCAAAATTGGCGCAATTATTCTCATTGTGGCAGCACTGATCTTTGAATTGACGCTGTGGTTGGGCGGCTGATTTCACTATTCCCCTCCTTCGGAGGGGTGCCCGCTAGGGCGGGGTGGTCTCTTAGGTACTTTATGACACCCTCCATATTCTGAAAAACATCTTTAGCCAAAAGACGAATAACCTTCAAACCCAAGCTATTCAAAAAAGCATCTCTTCTAACATCTTCATCCTGTTTCACATTATGAGAGTCCCCGTCAACCTCAATAACAAGGGATTTTTCAGGGCAGTAGAAATCAACAATATAATCACCGATGATCTTTTGGCGATCAAAATCAAGCCCATTCAGTTTTTTTGATTTCAGCTCATTCCACAGCAAGACCTCGTGGAGGATTCCTGCTTTGCGCAGTGCTCTGGCTTTATCTTTCAAAGCTGAGTTGTAAGGTAATTGTTTATAATTTTTTGTTATTCTCATAGAATACCCTTAAATAGAAGAAACCACCCCGTCAGGCTTCGCCTGCCACCCCTCCGAAGAGGGGAATTTAGCCTTTCATCCCCTTGAAAGGGGTAATCCATTTAAACATAGATCACCCTTAGAAAGAAGAACCACCCAGTGAGACTTTTAATCCCCCACTCCTCGGCCCCGTTAGAGCTGTTCATTGCCCTCCCTCGGAGGGGTGCCCGTTAGGGGTCTTCATTCCCCTCCTCTGGAGGGGTGCCCGTTAGGGCGGGGTGGTCTCCCGCTTTCACGGGAATGATGATGTGGGCAGGGTTGACGTGGGCTAATTCCCCTCCTTCGGAGGGGTGCCCGTTAGGGCGGGGTGGTCTCCCGCTTTCACGGGAATGATGATGTGGGCAGGGTTGACGTGAGCTAATTCCCCTCCTTCGGAGGGGTGCCCGTTAGGGCGGGGTGGTCTTTCGTTTTCGCGGGAATGACGAGATTGTTCGCTGAAAGACGGACTATATTCCCTCCCTTGGAAGGGAATTTAGCCTTTCATCCCCTTGAAAGCGGTAATCCATTTAAACATAGACCACCCTTAGAAAGAAGAACCACCCAGTGAGACTTTTAATCCCCCACTCCTCGACTTCGTTAGGGCTCTTCCCTTAAATAGAAGAAACCACCCCGTCAGGCTTCGCCTGCCACCCCTCCGAAGAGGGGAATTTAGCCTTTCATCCCCTTGAAAGCGATAATCCATTAAAACATAGACCACTCCTTAGAAAGAAGAACCACCCCGTCAGGCTTCGCCTGCCACCCCTCCGAAGAGGGGAATTTAGCCTTTCATCCCCTTGAAAGCGATAATCCATTAAAACATAGACCACTCCTTAGAAAGAAGAACCACCCCGTCAGGCTTCGCCTGCCACCCCTCCGAAGAGGGGAATCTAGCCTTTCATCCCCTTGAAAGCGGTAATCCATTTAAACATAGATCACCCTTAGAAAGAAGAACCACCCAGTGAGACTTTTAATCCCCCACTCCTCAGTCCCGTCAGTGCTCTTCCCTTATATAGAAGAAACCACCCCGTCAGGCTTCGCCTGCCACCCCTCCGAAGGAGGGGAATTTAGCCCATCCGCTTTCGCGGAAATGACGATAAGGCAGGGTTTTAGTTTAGAGAAAAATGAGATTAAGAACTGAACAAATCACCGCTGGGCAAAGGCACTTGTAGTACCTGGGCAAACAGTAGATAAAATGCGGTGACGATCACTATTCCAGAGAGAGAGTAGATGATCTTTCTGCGAAAAGTCCATTCATCATACATGGACAGCAGCATGAGTAAGCCGAATGTGATCAATCCTGCGAACACAAAACCAATAAATGACATCAATAGTGTGGTGCAAAGCATCACGATAAATAAACCCATTCGCCTTGGTGTCGAACCGCTCACATTGGTGCTTTCCATATCCTCAGTCGTACTCGGTTTAATAAACTGCATAAGGATAAACAGCACACAAAGTAAAAACATGGTGATGGCTATGGCACGCGGGAAAACGTAAGAGTCCGAATCAACCATGTCCAAGGTGTCAATGTACGACAAAACACTGACCAGCGTGAGAATGAGTGCTACGATGATGCCTAATTTATCTCTTTGAGTGTTCATGATTTTCTTGCTTTTAGGCGAACCCACATTTTTCGGAATAGTGGGGTAAATAAGGTCAGTACGATGGCGAAAATAATGACGACACTGATGGGTCGAGCAAAAAACATGCCCGTTAAATCTTGAACCGCATTGCCGATAGTCCATGCTTGTATAAACCCCTGTTCGGCTATTCTTCCGAGAATGAGACCGAGAACGATTGGCGATGGCGAAAAACCCGCTCGTTTGAGTAGCCAAGCTACGCCGCCCAAAACAATCATGATAATGACATCAGAAATGTTATTGCGTATGGCATACGTCCCAATGATGGTTAAAAAGGCCACCGTCGGTATGAGAAGTGCTTTGGGCACAGTGATAATGGTTTTATAGGCGTAGCGTCCAATGACCAAACCCACTGGTAACATGAGAATGGTCGCCAAAAACAGTCCAAAAATAAAGGTGTAAATTATCGAGCCTTCATTGGTAAATAGATTAGGACCAGTACGCACTCCTTGCACTAATAATGCGCCGAGAATCACAGCATCGGGTGGTGTGCCGGGAATACCGAGAACCAATGTGGGTATAAATCCACCACCGACTGTGGCATTATTTGCTGATTCAGTGGCGATAACGCCTTCGGGCTCACCTTTGCCAAAATTCTCTTTATTTTTAGAGCTTCTTCGTGCTTCGGCGTACGAAACGAGCCCAGCGATTGAGCCACCAGCACCCGGCAATATGCCCACCAGAGTACCAATCACGGAGCTTCGAATCAAATTTATTTTATTTTTAAATGCAATGCTCAAAGATTCAATAAATCGAAAGCCTTTGATTTGTTGATTCACTTCTAAATGTTTGTCTGAAGTCGCAATGAGGTCGATTAGTACGGGGATGCAGTATAAACCGATAAGAGCCGATACGATTTCGATCCCGCCTAAAAGGGTTTCCGTGCCAAAAGTAAAGCGGACGTCTGCGCTAATTTCAGCGATGCCAATCATTGAAAGCAGTAACCCCAAACAAGCACCGATGAGACCTTTGAATAAGTTCCCTTCAGAGAGGGCGGAAATAAGCGTTAGCCCAAACATAGATAGCCAAAAATATTCCACAGGTCCAAATGATAGGGCAACATCAGCCAACGGAGGCGCAAATACCAATAGGAAAATAGCCCCAACCAATCCACCTACCACAGATGAAATACACGCCAAGGTAATCGCTAAGTCACCGTGCCCTTTTTTAGCCAAAGGATAGCCATCAAAGGTCGTCGCAATAGCTGAGGGTGTGCCGGGTGTGTTGAGTAAGATCGCGGAATACGCGCCACCATAGATCGCACCTGTGTAAATAGCACCCATTAAGATGAGCGCGCTTTCTGGGGGTAAAGAAAATGTAATCGGCACCAAAATTGCCACGGCCATTGTTGCCGTTAAGCCAGGTAAAGAACCAATTATGGTGCCAGCAATAACGCCTAACAAGGCAAATAAAAGATTGGCGGGTGTGAACGCTTGTAAGAAAAAGTCAATCATTTAACGACATTTATAAATTTAGGGCTTGTTTGCCAATGGCCAATCATGAGTTTGTATTCGTGTTAATTCAATTTATTCTTTGTTAATAAATCAGCAACTTCTTGAGCTATGAGGTGACTGACACGGACATTGGATTCTTGAGTAACCCCAGCAATATGTGGGGTTAATATCAAATTTGGAATATTTGCAAAGCATTTGCCAGCATCGTTATCTACTGGCTCGTTTGTAAAGGTGTCTATGGCAGCGCCAAGTAGCTTTCTATTTTTCATCGCGTTTATCAGTGCCTGTTCATCAACTATGCCACCGCGTGCTGAATTGATCAATACTGCGTTATCTTTCATTTGGGCAATGGCTTCGGCATCGATTAAATTTTTAGTGGCAGGGGTCAGCGGTGTATGCAAACTAACAATATCAGCCTCGGATAATAGCTCAGATAGATTGTCTTTATGCGTGATCCCATGCCATACCTGATCATTCGGAGCAATGTAGGGGTCATAAGCCATAACCTGCATGTCTAAGGCTTGCGCTTTGTTCGCAGTCTTTTGCGCAATGGCACCAAAACCAACCAAGCCTATTGTTTTATTGGCGACCTCGTAGCCCATGCAATCTTGTCTCGGCCAACTGCCGTTGATAACGTCTCGATTTGCGTGATACGCATTGCGGAGCAGCATCATAGCAGACGTAATGACATATTCAGCGACTGCATTATCGTTTGCCCCAGTAGCGGGAATAACGCGAATATTCCTTTGAGAACAAGCCTCTAAATCGATATTATCCAGACCAACGCCCAAACGGCCAACCACTTGTAATTGAGGCGCTGCGTTTAACAACGCCTCATTAACTTGTGTTTTGTTGCGAACTATGAGCGCCTGAGCATCCGGTATTAGGTCAGCAAGCGAACCATCGCTCTCGGGCAAATAATCAACATCAAAGCCTAGTGCTAAGTTTGATACCGCTGATTGATCCATAAATTCAGCGATAACAATACGCTGCATGTTATTTTAAAACGCCGGACTGTTTCGCAGCTTTCACGTAAATGTCAGAAATTTCTTTGATGAACGCATCATACTTTTTGTAATCCACATCCAGTAACGCCATCCCATCATTCTCCATTCTTTTTCTGAACTCAGGATCAGCGTTGATGGCAGCGATGGCATTTGACATTTGCTGGCGAATTTTTTCAGGCGTTGATTTAGGAACGGCTATACCACGGTAAGCACCAGAGACTAAATTAAACCCTAACTCTTTAAAAGTAGGGACATCTGGAAACTTTGGATGTCTTTCATCCATAGCTACGGCCAGTAACCTCACCTTGTCAGCGTGTTTCGCACCTACAGAGGTATAACCCCATTCAGATTTCACCTGTCCGCCTAATAAAGCAGTGACCGCTTTGCCAGTTCCTTTAAAAGAAACATAGGTTGATTTAATACCAGCCATTTCATCAAAGCGAACTTGTGCCAAATGGTTAGCAGTTCCTTTACCTGAACCAGAAAGCGTTAATTTTCCTGGATTCTTTTTAGCGTAATCAATTAGATCTTGCAAGGTTTTAAACGGGCTGTCTTTTTTCACAACAAGGGCATCGGGTGTGTAGTGAAACATATAAACGCCTACGATGTCTTCAGTCTTAAAACCCACATCCTTTTGTCTCGGTTTGATAATAATATGGGGCAAATTAATACCCATAATATTGTAGCCATCACCTTTCATCTTATTCAATTGTGCCCAACCCAGCGCACCGCCACCGCCAGGCTTGTATGAGATGACTAAATCCTCACCAAATTTATCCTTAAAAAAGGATTGCTGATGACGTGCCGTAATATCGGACTCACCCCCTGGACCAAATGGGATCACATAATTGACTGATTTTTCAGGAAAATCATGGCTAAATGCCACAAGTGGGAATGAAAACAGCACCAAAAACAGGGCTAAAGATCGTTTGATATTCATAAAGTACTCCAAAAATGATTAATACAACAATCAAGCAAAAAGGTTAAAACACGAACGATAAAACCCCATTACCCGATTACAAACATACAAACCACATTCACGTATGAAGTGTTTAAACACCGTGCTTTTGTATGCAAGCCATGCACCATTATACGCAGTGGGGTGATTGTGTCAAATGCTCATTGTAAAACCCACGACTGTCTCATTCGTCATTCCTTCCCTCTAATTCCCCTCTATGGAGGGTCGCCCGTTAGGGCTTTTCATTCCCCTCCTTCGGAGGGGTGCCGGTTAGGGCTATTCATTCCCCTCCTTTGGAGGGGTGCCCGTTAGGGCTGTTCATTCCCCTCCCTTGGAGGGGTGCCCGTTAGGGCTGTTCATTCCCCTCCCTTGGAGGGGTGCCCGTTAGGGCTGTTCATTCCCCTCCTCTGGAGGGGTGCCCGTTAGGGCTGTTCATTCCCCTCCCTTGGAGGGGTGCCCGTTAGGGCGGGGTGGTCTCTTAGGTAATTTTTATAATTCTTTGTTATTTCATAGAACATCCTTAAATAGAAGAAACCACCCCGTCAGGCTCCGCCTGCCACCCCTCCGAAGGAGGGGAATTTAGCCCATCATCCCTGTGAAAGCGGTAATTCATTAAAACATAGCCACCCTTAGAAAGAAGAACCACCCAGTGAGACTTTTAATTCCCCACTCCTCAGTCCCGTCAGGGCTTTTCATTCCCCTCCTCTGGAGGGGTGCCCGTTAGGGCGGGGTGGTCTCTTAGGTAATTGTTTATAATTCTTTGTCATTCTCATAGACCACCCTTAAATAGAAGAAACCACCCCGTCAGGCTCCGCCTGCCACCCCTACGAAGAGGGGAATTTAGCCTTTCATTCCCGTGAAAGCGGTAATCCATTAAATCATAGAACATCCTTAAATAGAAGAACCACCCAGTGAGACTTTTAATTCCCCACTCCTCAGTCCCGTCAGGGCTTTTCATTCCCCTCCTTTGGAGGGGTGCCCGTTAGGGCGGGGTGGTCTCTTAGGTAATTGTTTATAATTCTTTGTTATTTCATAGAACATCCTTAAATAGAAGAAACCACCCCGTCAGGCTCCGCCTGCCACCCCTACGAAGAGGGGAATTTAGCCTTTCATTCCCTTGAAAGCGGTAATCCATTAAAACATAGACCACCCTTTAGAAAGAAGAACCACCCAGTGAGACTTTTAATCCCCCACTCCTCAGTCCCGTCAGGGCTTTTCATTCCCCTCCTTTGGAGGGGTGCCCGTTAGGGCGGGGTGGTCTCTTAGGTAATTGTTTATAATTCTTTGTTATTTCATAGAACATCCTTAAATAGAAGAAACCACCCCGTCAGGCTTCGCCTGCCACCCCTCCGAAGAGGGGAATTTAGTACATCATTCCCTCCTTGGAGGGGTGCCCGTTAGGGCGGGGTGGTCTCTTAGGTAATTGTTTATAATTCTTTGTTGTTCTCATAGACGACCCTTAAATAGAAGAAACCACCTCGTCAGGCTTCGCCTGCCACCCCTCCAAGGGAGGGGAATTTAGCCTTCACTACCTTACATCAAATTATGAATATAAGAATAGCAAATCTGGATGATCTTGGTGGCATTGTCGATATCTATAACCAAGCAATAACAGCAGGAGATCGAACAGCGGACATTTCAACCTTTGATGTAAACAATAGGATTGAATGGTTTGAGCAGCACCCGCCCGAAAAATATCCGATCGCGGTTGCAACAGTCAATGACACACTTGTTGGGTACTTAACACTAAGTGAATACCGTCCTGGCCGTAAGGCGCTATGTCGTACTGCTGAGGTTAGTTTCTATGTGCACTTTCAGCATCACCATCAAGGCATAGGGTCGAACCTTCTAAAGTACGCTATTGATCATTGTCCATCGCTGCAAATAAAAACGCTCATAGCCATGCTTGTTGAAAGTAATCAAGCGAGCATTAAGTTTTTGGAAAGATTTGGTTTTGAAAAATGGGGGCATATGCCAAAAATTATCGAATTCGATGGTCGTCAAGTCGGTCATTTATATTATGGGTTACGTATTGAAGAACATGGCATGATGCCACCATTAGGAAAATCAGCAGGGTCGAGAACTTGAGGGGTCGCTGCGACATAGTAGGAGGCTGAAGCCAAACAAAATCACATCTTATGGTGTGGTCGGTCAGCATTTTCATATACTCAAAACGTTGAGTCGCTAAGGCTTATTTGTTGCTATGAGTCTAAATGATTATTAAGCACTTTCAATGCGTCAAGCGTTGATTGCAACTCGGTTTCATTAATTTCATTTGCTATACCATTCACCCAGGGTGTTTGTTTTGCCATGACTTTGTCAAAGGTGTCTTGGCCTTTGCTGGTAAGTATCAGTAACTTCGCACGTTGATGATTAGGGTTATGTTGGGTTACGAGTAATCCACTTTTCACCATCTCATTAGCCAGCCTTTGAACGGCTTGCCTTGACTGCCCCATCTTTCGAGCTATTTCAGGCACAGTTAATGCCCGAGCTTCATTTGATAGTGCACCAAGTACCTTCCAACGTGCACTGGTTATACCTAATTCTTTGGTTAATTGATCTCCAGCTGATACCAGCAAGCCATTTAATTTAAATGTTTCCAGTATTATTTCGGTTAGTATGGTGCCTTGTTGAGTACGTTTCATAATAGATTCTTTAAATAATGTGACAATATGTTGTCAACTCATGAGAGTATGATATAAAATGACAACATACTGTCATTTTATATCAGGAGGATACTAATAGTGAAAAGTAAAATACATTTTATCGCGGCCATAATTGCGACTCTTTGCATAGCGACTTTTTTCAGCTCAACCATAATAGTCGAGCTGTTTGGTTCAGCTGAATCAGTTGCAAAAATTAAAAGTTTTATCGTCACCCCTGGATTATTTATCTTAATTCCAACCATGGCTATGGTTGGAGGAACCGGCTTTGCTTTGTCAAAAAACAGAGTGGGTCGATTGATCAGTGATAAAAAAAAGCGAATGCCGTTTATCGCCGCAAATGGTTTGTTGGTGTTAACGCCTTGTGCTATCTTTCTAAATAATTGGGCAGCTGTTGGATCATTTGATTCAACTTTTTATATCGTACAAGGAATAGAGCTGTTAGCAGGCGCTATCAATTTGACATTAATGGGTATGAATATGCGCGATGGATTAAAAATGACTGGCAAATTACGACGTCGAAAAACAATTGTCTAAAGTCAAATCACATTATAAAACCTCATAATCAATTTTAGCGAAGTAAATCATATGTCAAAATCGATGCTCAATGAAAGCAAACGCCATTGTTCAAGGTGCGCATCAACAGCTTTAATTAAATGGTTTGTATAGACTGCCTGATTGTGCCGACCATGCTTGAAGATCTGAAAGAAGGCCTTATAATGAAATTTGGATAAAAACAAATCAAAGAAAGGAGATATTTATGTATAAGGAGAATTCAATGGATAACGAGCAACTTAAAAGATGTCTAATGAGTATCGGCAAAGCCACTTTTGTAAAGCACTATAAAATGTTTACAAACCGCGTTTATTCCAATAGAGATTTGGTTGAATTCCTCATGGAAGCAGAGGGTTATACAAAAAATAGTGCACGAACGAAAGTTAGCCAATCACGAAGGATTATTAAATGTGGGAGAGCCAAGGATGCCTTTGAAATGATAGCGGATTCGTCAATTAGAGTTCCAACTGCAATCAAAGATCAAGCCAGACAATTAGCCAAAACTTTATAATGCGGTTCGCTTAAGACAAGCAGCTGTAATCATCGTCATTCCTCCCCTTTAATTCCACTCTATGGAGGATTGGCGGTTCTGGCTTTCGCGGGAGGGAAATTTAGCCTTTCATTCCCTTGTAAGCGGTAATCCATTAAAAACATAGACCATCCTTAGAAAGAAGAACCACCCCGCCAGGCTTCGCCTGCCACCCCTCCGAAGGAGGGGAATTTAGCCCTTCATTCCCTTAGTTAGAAGAAACCACCCCGTCAGGCTTCGCCTGCCACCCCTCCGAAGAGGGGAATTTAGTCTTTCATTCCCTTAGAAAGAAGAAACCACCCCGTCAGGCTTCGCCTGCCACCCCTCCGAGGGAGGGGAATTTAGCCTTTCATTCCCCTCCCTCGGAGGGGTGCCCGTTAGGGCGGGGTGGTTCACGCTTTAACGGGAATGACGATAAGGCATCACTGAGCAAAACCTTGGGCAGTTGAACGCTTATGCAGTAGCGCATCATCATATAATGATACTCAAGCCAGTGGCATGGAAAATGCCCTTGGCGTACCACGCTCTATTGAGATGGGACGATAAGTATAAAAACTTTAACACGGAAAATTAAAAACATATGTCAAATATATTAATTAAATCGATCGCAGAGAAAAATGAAATTAAAACCTTACTGGCAAAAAAAATGCCCAGTTACAGAAAAGCCTATAGCGATAGAACTGCTTGGCTGATGGCATGTATTTCTGAATTGGCTTATATAAAGTTTAACCCTTTAATCAAAGATTCAACAAAAGAGCGAGTCATAAAGCAAGTATCCGATCTTATGGATATAAAAGCACTCAGTACGCTTATTGAACATTTTGGTTATGATGCAGAGGAAGAAAAGAAAAAATTAGAAGAAAACGTCGCCTTTCTAAATCTTAGGCTGATTGAAACATTTGACAATGAAGGCACACAAGCTATTTTACTTGAGGATGAGACTTACCTTTTTTTAGGATTTAGGGGGACAGAACCCACAAGTGTCAAGGACATTAAGTCTGACGTTAATGCGATTACGAAAACTTGTGGTACTGGTGGAAAAGTCCATTCGGGTTTTGATGAGGCATTTGGCCAAACTGCGGTTGCTATTCAGGAGGCTTTAGATCAAGCGGAATATAAAGACAAACCGCTTTTTATAACAGGTCATAGTTTGGGTGGGGCATTGGCGACAATTGCCGCTAAAAAACTGACTCATAAAGGCGGTATCGCGGCTTGTTATACTTTTGGTTCACCCAGGGTTGGAAATGTTGAATGGGCAACAGGGATTAAAGTTCCAATTTATAGGGTAGTCAACGCTGTTGACCCAGTGACCATGATGCCACTCGGTGCTGTCGCTGTTGAGAGCATTTCTTGGGTGTTTGGATTTATTCCTTATGTTGGAGCAACCATAAAAAAACTGTTAAGTTCAAAATTTGGTGGTTATTACCACTGTGGAAACATGAGATATTTAAGCATTTGCAAACCTGGCGATTACAACAATGTTCAGTTACTCTATAGCGTGAGTTTTATATTTAGAGTGAGAGCATTTTTAATAAGCAAAATATCTGGTATAAAAATACCTGCAGACCACTCTATCAGTGTTTATAGAAATAAATTAAAAGTTATTGCAAGCAAGCGGAATAAAGATTCATAAGAAAGCTCACCTTTAAAAGAAGAAACCACCCCGTCAGGCTCCGCCTGCCACCTCTCCGAAGAGGGGAATTTAGTCTTTCATCCCCTTAGATAGAAGAAACCACCCTGTTAGGCTTTGCCTGCCACCCCTCCGAAGAGGGGAATTTGGCCCATCATCCCCTTAGGAAGAAGAAACCACCCCGTCAGGCTTCGCCTGCCACCCCTCCGAGGGAGGGGAATTTAGCCCATCATCGCCTGCCACCCCTCCGAGGGAGGGGAATTTAGCCCATCATCGCCTGCCTCCTCTCCGAAGAGGGGAATTTAGTCTTTCATCCCCTTAGATAGAAGAAACCACCCCGTCAGGCTTCGCCTGCCACCCCTCCGAGGGAGGGGAATTTAGCCCATCATCGCCTGCCACCCCTCCGAGGGAGGGGAATTTAGCCCATCATCGCCTGCCTCCTCTCCGAAGAGGGGAATTTAGTCTTTCATCCCCTTAGATAGAAGAAACCACCCTGTTAGGCTTTGCCTGCCACCTCTCCGAAGAGGGGAATTTAGCCCATCATCCCCGTGAAAGCGGTTATCCATTAAACTTAGACCACACTTAAATAGAAGAAACCACCCCGTCAGGCTTCGCCTGCCACCCCTCCGCAGAGGGGAATTTAGCCCATCATCTCCTTTAAAAGAAGAAACCACCCCGTCAGGCTTCGCCTGCCACCCCTCCGCAGAGGGGAATTTAGCCCATCATCTCCTTTAAAAGAAGAAACCACCCCGTCAGGCTTCGCCTGCCACCCCTCCGAAGAGGGGAATTTAGCCTTTCATTCCCGTGAAAAGAAGAACCACCCCGCCAGGCTTCGCCTGCCACCCCT
The DNA here is from genome assembly GCA_965277775.1 of Gammaproteobacteria bacterium. GTDB lineage: Bacteria > Pseudomonadota > Gammaproteobacteria > CAKMZV01 > CAKMZV01. The sequence continues at coordinate 1,531,464 of OZ255843.1, forward strand.
CCGAAGAGGGGAATTTAGTCTTTCATTCCCTTAAAAAGAAGAAACCACCCCGTCAGGCTTCGCCTGCCACCCCTCCGAAGAGGGGAATTTGGCCCATCATCCCCTTAGAAAGAAGAAACCACCCTGTCAGGCTTTGCCTGCCACCCCTCCGAAGGAGGGGAATTTAGTCTTTCATCGCCTGCCACCCCTCCGAAGAGGGGAATTTAGTCTGCATAAAAGAAGGGTGATTTCAGTGTTTTCATTCTATATATTGAGGCGATGAGCTCATATTTGAAAGTTCTGTAAAATTTTGCATAATTAATGCTTGCTGGAAAGAACAATAGCGTATATAATTCGCGCCCCTGTTGACTGAGCCATTGAACATTTAGTCAGCACCTTTGACCTTTAATCAGAATTTACAAAAAGATATGTCAACAAATCAGAACATTCGTATTCGCTTAAAAGCTTTTGATCATAAACTCATTGATCATTCAGCGCGAGATATTGTAGAAACTGCTAAAAGAACGGGTGCACAGGTAAGTGGGCCGATTCCCTTACCCGTCAGAAAAGAGCGTTTTGACATATTGGCTTCACCGCACAAGTATAAAGATGCGAGAGACCAGTTGGAAATTAGAACGCATAAAAGATTAATGGATATTTTGCAACCAACTGAAAAAACAGTGGATGCATTGATGAAACTTAATTTGGCAGCAGGCGTGGAGATTAATCTCGAATTGCGTTAGTTGCGATAACACATGAGTCAATCGTAATTCGTGTGTTTGTTATAAATATAAAAAGGATGAAAAATGAGTATTGGTGTTATTGGCCGAAAGGTCGGTATGACGCGTATTTTCCAAGAAACGGGCGAATCCGTGCCCGTGACGGTGGTTGAAGTCATCAACAATCGTGTTGCCCAAATTAAAAAAGCTGAAGGTGATGGTTACGATGCCATTGTGGTTGCTTATGGTGACCAAAAAGCCAGTCGTTTAAATAAACCCGATTCAGGATTTTATGCCAAAGCCGGTGTTTCACCAGCAAGAGGCTTAGCAGAATTTAGAATAACCTCTTCTGATACGTTTGAAATCTCACAAGCCATTACAGCGAACCTGTTTAGTGAAGGTCAAAGAGTGGACGTTTCGGGTGTATCAAAAGGCAAAGGCTTCCAAGGCGGTGTCAAACGCCATAACTTCAAAACCCAAGACAGTACACATGGTAACTCGTTGTCACATAGGGCCATTGGCTCTACAGGGCAAAACCAGTCTCCAGGAAAAGTATTCAAAGGCAAAAAAATGCCTGGTCAAATGGGGAACGTCAGCAAAACAGTACAAAATCTGCATGTAGTGCGAGTCGATGAAGAAAACAATTTATTGCTCATAAGCGGTGCCGTACCAGGTTTTATTCAAGGCATTGTGACGGTAAAACCCGCGGTTAAAAAACCTTCTGAGGTTTCAGCATGAAGATAGATACAATCAAACTAGACGGCAAAAAAGGCAGTAAGGTCGAGGTTTTAGACTCTGTTTTTTCAGCTGATTACAATGAAACATTGGTGCATCAGGTGTTGGTCGCAGAAATGGCTGCCAGTCGCGCTGGAACCAAAGCCCAGAAGAATCGCTCTGCGGTTCGAGGTGGCGGTGCAAAACCTTGGCGTCAAAAAGGCACTGGTAGAGCACGCGCTGGTACTTCACGAAGCCCTATTTGGAAAGGCGGTGGTGTGACTTTTTCAGCGAGCAATCGCAATTTTGAGCAAAAGGTCAATCGCAAAATGTTTCAAGGCGCACTTCGTTCAGTCTTGTCTGAATTGAATCGCACCAAACGATTGATCGTCATTGAATCGCTTTCGTTGGAATCACCCAAAACAAAATTAATGGCCACCTTGTTAAAAACATTAAAAGTGGACGAATCTCAAGCCTTATTGGTGACTGAAAATTGGGATGATAATCTTTATCTTGCTTCAAGAAACTTGCATAAAGTTGGATTGGTCGAAGTCGATTGGGTCGCACCAATCACATTGATTGGTCAAGATAAAATTATTATCACACTGGCATCATTGAAATCCTTAGAAGAGAGACTGGCATGAACGAAGAAAGACTGTTAGACGTTATTCGCGCGCCCGTTGTTTCGGAGAAGGCAGTGGATTTGTCACAGACAGGGCAATGCTTTGTCTTTAAGGTGGCGAAAGATTCAACCAAAGAAGAAGTAAAAGCGGCGGTTGAAAAGTTATTTAATGTTGAAGTGACGGATGTTAATACGATTGTCGTCAAAGGAAAGGCTAAGAATTTCCGAGGTCGTAAAGGTCGCAGAAGCAGTTGGAAAAAAGCTTATGTTCGGCTACAAGAAGGTCAAAGCATCGATTTAGGTGACACACAAGCTGGTTAAGGAACAAGTATGTCAAAAATTGTTAAATTAAAACCAACATCACCGGGTCGTCGATTCACGGTTAAGGTTGTCAATAAAGAACTGCACAAAGGCGGTCCTTACGGTCCATTGACTGAAGATAAAAAACGGACGGGTGGTCGTAATAACCAAGGTAGGATTACCAAGCGTCATACGGGTGGCGGTCATAAAAAGCGTTTCCGTATCATTGATTTCAAACGAAATAAAGACGGCATCCATTCGGTTGTTGAAAGACTTGAATATGATCCAAATCGCACGGCAGAAATTGCATTGCTCAAATACATTGATGGTGAGCGACGCTACATCATTGCACCAAAATCTTTAAAAGTTGGTGATACAGTTGTCTCTGGTAATGAAGCACCCATCCAAGTTGGTAATGCACTCGCTTGCAGTGACATTCCCTTAGGAACCGTTGTTCATTGTGTGGAAATGAAACCAGGTAAAGGCGCTCAATTGGCGCGCAGTGCTGGTGTTTCAGTTCAGTTGGTTGCACGCGAAGGCGCTTATGTCACCTTGAAATTACGCTCCGGTGAGATGCGTAAGGTTTTGGCAACGTGCAAAGCAACCATTGGCGAAGTTGGTAATTCAGAACATGCTTTGAAAAAGCTTGGTAAAGCGGGCGCTTCACGATGGCGTGGCATTAGACCCACCGTTCGTGGTGTGGCTATGAACCCCATTGATCACCCACATGGTGGTGGTGAAGGTAAAACTTCAGGGGGTCGTCATCCAGTATCGCCTTGGGGCACTCCTGCTAAAGGCTACAAAACTCGCAGTAACAAACGCACCGATCATTTAATTGTGCGTCGTAGAAAGTCTAAAAAGGGGTAATTAGATGTCTCGATCAGTAAAAAAAGGACCTTTTGTTGACCATCATTTGATGACTAAAGTCGATGAAGCCAAGAAAAACAATTCACCCAGACCGATTAAAACATGGTCACGGCGTTCAACCATCTTACCTAATATGGTTGAGCTAACCATTGCCATTCACAATGGGCGTGAGCACGTTCCCGTTTTCATTAGCAAAGACATGGTAGGGCACAAACTCGGTGAGTTTGTCCTAACAAGGACCTTTAGAGGTCATGCCGCAGGAAGAAAGGGGAAGTAATATGCAAGCCATGGCCAGACACAGATATGCAAAGATTTCAGCGCAAAAGGCGCGATTGGTTGCGGATCAAATTCGCGGAGAATCCATCGAAAAAGCATTTAATATCTTAAATTTCAGCACCAAGAAAAGCGCTGTTCTTATTAAAAAAGTATTAGATTCCGCCGTTGCCAATGCAGAAAATAATGAAGGAGCCGACATCGATTCGCTTTTTGTTGAAAAGATTTATGTCGATGTGGGACCTACAATGAAGCGATTACGTGCACGAGCCAAAGGGCGTGCCAATAGAATTTTGAAAAGAACCAGCCACATTACCGTTTTGGTCGGTGAGAAGTAAGGAATAATTTATGGGACAAAAGGTCAATCCAATCGGAATGCGTTTAGGCATTATTCGTAATTGGAATTCAATCTGGTATGCAGAACGTCGTGAGTTTGCAAAGTTTTTAAACCACGACATTGCTGTTCGCTCGCTAATCACTGAGCGTTTGGCAAATGCTTCATTGTCCGATATTAAAATTGAGCGCTTAACGAATAATAATCTTCGTTTGACCATCTTCACAGCTCGTCCGGGTGTGGTGATTGGTAAAAAAGGCGAAGACATTGAAAGGCTACGGGCTGAGATCAGCAAATTGGTCGATATGAACGTGAGCATCAATATTGAAGAAATTAGAAAACCTGAATTAGATGCAACCTTAGTGGCAGAGAGCATTGCTCGTCAGTTGGAGCGTCGGATCATGTTTAGACGGGCGATGAAACGCGCTGTTGGTAATGCCATGCGTTTAGGCGCCGAAGGCATCAAGGTCTCAGTGGGTGGTCGTTTGAACGGTGCTGACATAGCACGCACCGAATGGTATCGCGAAGGCAGAGTGCCCCTTCATACTTTTCGTGCAGACATCTCTTATGGTGTGTGCGAAGCCAATACCACTTATGGCAAGATTGGCATTAAAGTATGGATATTTAAAGGTGAGAAGTTTGATCAAAAAAGACAACCAGAACGCCTTTCAACCAGTCAAGATGATGATCAAAAAACGCGTCGTAAGGTTCGGAAAAAAACATAAGGAATTGATACCATGTTAATGCCTAAGAAAACAAAATACCGCAAAACTCAAAAGGGTAGAAACCGAGGGATTGCCAGCACTGGAAACAAGGTGAGTTTCGGTGAGTACGGTCTTAAATCGGTTGCGAGAGGACGCATCACATCGCGTCAAATTGAGTCAGCCAGACGTGCCATGACCCGTTGTATTAAAAGAGGCGGTAAAGTTTGGATTCGCATTTTCCCAGATAAGCCCATAACTGAAAAACCTTTAGAAGTTCGTATGGGTAAAGGAAAGGGTGCCGTTGAGTACTGGGTTTCAGAAGTACAACCAGGCACAGTCATGTATGAAATTCAAGGGGTTTCGGAAGAATTGGCCCGCCAAGCATTTGAATTAGCGGCGGCAAAATTACCTGTAGGAACCATGTTCGTTAAACGGATGGTGATGTAATGAAAGCAAGTGAGTTAAGGGAACAATCTATGGATGAGCTTAAAGCAACGCTCATCGGATTCAAGCAAGAACAGTTTAATCTTCGGATGCAAGTGGCTTCTGGACAAAACAGCAATACAGCCAGACTCAATACCGTTAGAAAGGACATTGCACGGGTAAAAACCATTCTCAATAATAAGACAGAAGAAGGTGATAAATGAGTACAACGAATGTTCGTGTTATAGCGGGTGAAGTGGTCAGCAACAAAATGGATGCAACCATTGTTGTTCAAGTTGAAAGACGGGTTAAGCATCCTTTGTATAAAAAATACGTTAAACGGTTTACAAAATTAATGGCGCACGATGCTGAGAACAGCTGCGAGATTGGTGACAAGGTCACTGTGAAGGAATGCCGTCCATTATCAAAAAACAAATCTTGGGTTCTGGTGGAAAATTTCAGCAGATTGACGGAAGGTAAATAATCATGATTCAAATGCAAACACAGCTCAGTGTGGCTGATAATTCAGGCGCAAGACGCGTTCAGTGCATAAAAGTTCTGGGCGGTTCCAAGCGTCGGTATGCCAGCATAGGTGACATCATAAAGGTTTCTATTAAAGAAGCTGAGCCTCGCGGCCGTGTGAAAAAAGGCGAAGTGCACAGTGCTTTGGTTGTTCGCACAGCAAAAGGTGTGCGCAGACCTGATGGTTCGGTCATACGCTTTGATGACAATGCTGCGGTTATATTGAATCCTCGGAATGAGCCAATTGGCACCCGGATATTTGGACCAGTGACGCGCGAGCTCAGAACGAGCAAATTCATGAAGATTGTTTCTTTAGCGCCAGAAGTTTTATAAGAGGTAAGCAATGAATCGATTAAAGAAAGGGGACGAAGTCATTGTCATTTCCGGTAAGGAAAAAGGCAAGCGTGGAAATATTGAGCGATTCGTAGAGCGCAAGAAAAAAACACGGGTTTATGTCGAAGGGGTCAACTTGATCAAAAAACACGTCAAGCCAAATCCACAAGCCAATGAACAAGGTGGCGTTATTGAAAGAGAAGCTTCTTTAGATATTTCTAATGTCAAGCTCTACAACGCATCAACTGACAAAGGCGATCGTGTTGGTTTCCGCTTTGAAGACGGAAAGAAAGTTAGGTTTTTTAAATCAACCAATGAAACGATTAGTTAGGTAATTTAGGATGGCTCGTTTAAAAACACAATACACAACTGAAATAAGACCACAACTCAAAGAGGCGTTGGGCTTAAAGAATATCAATCAAGTGCCCAAGTTGTTGAAAATCACCTTAAACATGGGTGTGGGTGAAGCAATAACCAATAAGGGTGTGCTTGATAATGCATTCAATGAGTTGATGCTGATTTCAGGTCAAAAGCCCGTTAAAACAAATGCGCGTAATTCCGTTGCAAGTTTTAAAGTGCGTGAAGGTTGGCCAATTGGCTGTAAGGTCACGCTCAGAAATGAACGGATGTATGAATTTTTTGATCGCTTAATCAATATTGCCTTGCCGAGAGTTCGTGACTTTCGTGGCATCAGCCCCAAAAGCTTTGATGGTCGCGGCAATTTTAATTTGGGGATCAAAGAGCAAATAATTTTTCCTGAAATTGACTACGATAAGATCGACAAAATTCGGGGCTTAGATATTGCTTTTGTGACCGATGCAAAAAATGACCAGAGTGCGTTGGCTTTATTTAAAGCATTCAATTTTCCATTTAAAGACTAAGGAAGTACCGAATCAATGGCAAAGCAAAGTATGAAAGCACGTGATGTAAAACGTGCCAAATTGATTGAGAAATACAAAGAAAAAAGAATGGCTTTGAGAGCGATCATTAAAGATCCCAAAGTATCCATTAAAGAAAAAATGGAAGCTCAAAAAGGCTTGCAAAAATTGCCAAGAGATTCTTCTCCATTTAGGTTGACTCTGCGTTGTGCCATGACTGGCAGACCCAAGGGTCATTTTAGAAAATTTGGATTGTCGCGTAACAAAATTCGCGAGCAAGCTATGTTTGGTAACATACCTGGCATTAGAAAAGCCAGTTGGTAATAATAGAATTATAAGGATATCGATAAGATGAGTATGACTGATCCAATTGCTGATATGTTGACCCGTATCAGGAATGCCCAAAACATCAAGAAAGTGAGTGTCACAATGCCACACTCGAAAATCAAAGAGCAAATCGCCAGTGTCTTGCAATCTGAGGGCTACATTGTTTCCTATGAGTCTGCAGAACGTGAAAATAACAAAAAAGATCTTGTCATCACCTTGAAATATTATATGGGCAATCCAGTGATTGAAACCCTGCAACGCACAAGCAAGCCCAGCTTGAGACAATATCAAAAAAGTGCGAATTTACCCAATGTTTTAGATGGTTTAGGCGTGGCGATTATTTCCACCTCCAAAGGCGTGATGAGCGATAAGCAGGCGCGTGAACAAGGGATTGGTGGTGAAATTATTTGTATGGTGACTTAAGGGAGTTTAAGATGTCAAGAGTAGCAAAGCAGCCCATAACCATCCCATCGAATGTTGAAGTGAAAGTGGATGGTGCGAATGTTGCTGTAAAAGGCCCTAAAGGTTCATTAGAAAGATCTGTTTATAAAGGGGTTGTGGTCAAAAATGCGAATAACCAGTTAGAAGTCACTGTTGAAAATGATGACTTATGGCAATTTGCTGGAACGGAACGTTCGCTTATAAACAGCATGGTCATCGGTGTAAACGATGGTTTTGAGAAGAAATTAGAATTGGTCGGCGTTGGCTATAGAGCCAGAATGAAAGGCAACCTGCTTAATCTGAATTTGGGATTTTCGCACGATATTAATTTCCCTGTGCCTGAAGGCTTGACCATTCAGACACCCACTCAAACAGAAGTCATCATCAGCGGCATTGATAAACAACAAGTTGGACAAGCGGCTGCCGAGATAAGATCGTTCAGACCACCTGAGCCTTATAAAGGTAAGGGCGTTAGATATGCCAATGAGTACATCAGACGTAAAGAAGTCAAGAAGAAATAAGGTAAATCATGGATAAGGTGCATAATAGAAAACGCAGAGCCACTAAGACGCGGGCTTACATTAAGAGTTCTGCTCGGCCAAGAATGAGTGTGCATAAAACACCACAACACATTTATGTGCAAATCTTCACGGCGGATCTTACAAAAGTTGTGGCTTCATGTTCAACTTTAGAAAAAGTCGTCAAAGGCAAGGTCAAGTGTACAGGTGGCATTGAAGCAGCCGTGCTCGTGGGTCAACTCATTGCAGATCGTGCTAAGAAAGCCGGTTGCTCAGAAGTGGCTTTTGATCGATCAGGTTTTAAATACCATGGCAGAGTGAGCGGCTTAGCAAATGCGGCTCGCGAGAATGGGTTGGTTTTTTAATAAGGAATGGCAATGGCAAATACAGAGATGATGGATACCGGAGACGGTTACATTGAGAAATTGGTCGGTGTAAACCGAGTTTCAAAAGTCGTTAAAGGCGGACGCATATTTTCTTTCACAGCGCTGACCGTGGTTGGCGATGGTGCGGGGCAAATTGGCATCGGTCGTGGTAAAGCGAAAGAAGTGCCAATGGCCATTAAAAAAGCCATGCAACAAGCGCGACGTAATTTGGCGAATGTGGCACTTAAGGAAGGCACATTGCAGCACCCAGTTGTTGCGCGTCATGGTGCAGCAAAGATTTTGATGCTTCCTGCGCCAGAAGGCACAGGGGTTATTGCAGGTGGTGCCATGCGCTCAGTTTTTGAAGCGGTTGGTGTACACAATGTTGTCGCAAAATGTATTGGTTCAACCAACCCAATTAATGTGGTCAGAGCAACAATAAAAGGTTTGGTCCATATGCACGATCCTGCCTATATTGCGGCCAAACGAGGCAAAACCGTTGAAGAACTGTTAGGCAGTTAATCGTAATCTAAGGATCCTATCATGGTAAAAAGCAAAAAATCTACAATAAAAGTTACACTGGTTAAAAGTGTCATTGGGCGGATTGCCAAACATAGAAGCTGCGTCAAAGGCTTAGGCCTCAGTCGCTTAAACAGCACCGTTCAAGTTTTGGATACCCCTGCAAATAGAGGGATGATAAACAAAGTATCTTACCTACTTAAAGTAGAGGAGTCGTAATGCAATTAAATGACATAAGGTCTGCACCAGGTGCCAGAAAATCAGCCAAGCGCGTCGGGCGTGGTGCTGGGTCTGGTATGGGTAAGACAGCAACGCGTGGCAACAAAGGTCAAAAAGCCCGCTCAGGTGGATCCATTGCTCGAGGGTTTGAAGGTGGACAAATGCCTTTACAAATGCGTTTGCCAAAATTTGGTTTTTCTTCACGCATGAGCAAAGTCACCGCTGAGATCAGATGTTCAGAATTGGCTAAGGTTGAAGGCGAAGTGGTTAATTTAGAATCTTTGCGAAGTGCTGGGTTGATTCACAGCAACATTCGCCGTGCTCGGATCATCGCTTCTGGCGAAGTCAGCCAAGCGTATCAGATTTCAGGCATTCATGTGACAAGTGGCGCAAAGAAAATCATTGAGAAGGCTGGAGGGTCAATAGCGTAATGGCAAGTCAGGGCAAACCCACAGTCTCTAGCGAATTACGCAATCGAATCCTTTTCGTATTGGGGGCTTTTGCCGTTTATCGATTAGGCACCCACATCCCCATTCCTTTCATTGACCCTGAAGCATTGGCGACGATGTTTGAACAGCAGCGTGGCACGATCTTAGACATGTTCAATATGTTTTCTGGTGGCGCATTAGAGCGTTTGTCAATTTTTGCGCTTGGCATTATGCCGTACATCTCAGCTTCAATTATCATGCAGTTGATGACAGCGGTTGTGCCCGCATTGGAGCAACTCAAAAAAGAAGGACAAAGTGGACAACGTACCATTACCCAATACACGCGCTATGGCACGATTGTACTGGCAACATTCCAAGGCCTTGGTGTCGCTATCGCATTAGAAGCTCAAAATGCAGGCGGTTTGCCTGTGGTCATTGATCCTGGCACCTTATTTAAAATTACCACTGTGGTGACCTTATTAACTGGCACCGTTTTCCTCATGTGGTTGGGCGAGCAAATTACCGAAAGAGGCATTGGCAACGGCATTTCATTGATTATCTTTGCAGGCATTGTTGCAGGACTGCCTTCAGCATTGGGTGGTACATTTGAATTGGTTCGCACCGGTGAGCTCAGCGGCATACTGTTGTTTGTACTACTGGCACTGATCATTGCGGTGACCGCATTTGTGGTATTTGCTGAACGTGGCCAACGTCGTATTGTAGTGAACTATGCGCAAAAGCAAAGAGGCCGTAAGATGTACGGCGGACAATCCTCGCATTTGCCTTTAAAACTGAACATGGCGGGTGTTATTCCACCGATTTTTGCCTCAAGCATCATTTTGTTTCCCGCAACATTGGGGAATTGGCTCGGCTCAGCAAATGGCATGCAGTGGCTGAAAGATTTGGCCACAACGCTCGGACCTGGTCAACCTTTGTACGTCATGTTCTATGCCATCGCCATTATATTCTTCTGCTTTTTCTATACAGCCATCGTATTTAACCCAAGAGAGACGGCTGAGAACCTTCGTCGTTCTGGGGCTTTCCTACCCGGCATTAGACCTGGTGAGCAAACCGCCAACTACATTGATTCGGTGTTAAGCCGATTGACACTGGCTGGGTCTATTTATATTGCTGGTGTGTGCTTGCTACCAGAATTTTTGATTTTGTATTGGAATGTGCCTTTCTATTTTGGTGGTACATCTTTGCTTATCATAGTGGTGGTGGTCATGGACTTTATGACCCAGCTGCAGTCCCATATGCTTTCTGGGCAATATGATAGTTTGTTGAAAAAAGCCCAAATTTCACAATAAAGGAGTAAGTTATATGGCGCGTATTGCAGGAATAAATGTCCCTGATAAAAAACACATAGTGATTGCGCTTCAGTCAATCTATGGCATAGGTCAGACATTGTCTCAGGACATTTGTGTCAAAGCAAAGATTGCGCCTTCTAAAAAGACCGCAGATTTGACTGAAAAACAACTTGAAGCGATTCGGAATATTTTGACCGAATATCGCGTAGAAGGTGATTTGCGACGTGAAGTCTCGATGAACATAAAACGATTGATGGACTTGGGCACATACAGAGGCATTCGTCACAGAAGAAATCTTCCATTGCGTGGACAAAAAACCAAAAATAATGCTCGGACTTGTAAAGGACCTCGTCGTCTAATCAAGCGTTAGTAAATTAATTAAAGAGTTAAAAGAAATGGCAAAACCTAGAAAAACAGTTCGTTCTAAAAAACATCTGAGAGTGGTTGGAGAAGCAGTCGCAAATATTCAAGCAAGCTTCAACAATACCATCGTCACCATCTCTGATCCACAAGGCAATGTGCTTTGCTGGGCAACATCTGGTGGTTCAGGATTTAGAGGATCAAGAAAGAGCACCCCTTTTGCGGCGCAAATTGCGGCTGGTAAAGCAGCAGAGAGCGCAAAATCTTTTGGGGTTCAAAGTATTGAAGTCAGAGTCAGAGGACCTGGTCCTGGCAGAGAATCTTCGGTACGAGCATTGAATGCTGCTGGATTAAAAGTGACCAGCATCACGGACGTCACACCCATGCCACACAATGGCTGTCGTCCTCCAAAGAAACGTCGTGTTTAGTAATAGGAAGAGATAAATGGCAAGATATATTGGACCAACTTGTAAATTAGCGCGCAGAGAAGGGGCTGATTTATACCTTAAGAGTGGCATACGAACACTTGAGTCAAAATGTAAAGCGGATGTGCCCCCAGGGCAACACGGCACGACTGGTGGACGCTTAACCGAATACGGCATGCAGTTGCGTGAAAAGCAAAAAGTCAGACGGATGTACGGAGTATTGGAAAAGCAATTTAGAAATTATTATAAAAAAGCCAGTTCAACCAAAGGTTCAACAGGTGAGAATTTACTGCAGTTTTTAGAAAGTCGCTTAGATAATGTTGTGTATCGCTGTGGTTTTGGATCAACACGGAGTGAGGCTCGGCAATTGGTGAGCCATAAAGCCATTCTGGTCAATGGATCGGTGGTAAATATTGCTTCTTTTCAGGTTAAACCGGGCGATGCCGTCAGCATACGTTTAAGTAAGCAGAACCAGCAAAGAATTAAAACGGCTTTGGAAATTGCAGAACAAAAGCCAGACGTTGCATGGGTGAACGTTGATTCCTCAAAAATGCACGCTGAATTTAAGCGGTTGCCAGATCGGTCTGAATTACCACAAGAAATCGAAGAACATCTCATCGTTGAGTTATATTCAAAGTAAGTTTTAACGATTAATCAGACTTTTTACCAAGGTGTAAAAAGCCTGATTTTTATTTCCAATTTAATAGAATGGTTTGACTTGCATCGGTCAAACACATCTGAGCGGCAACAATTTTAGGAGTGATGATGAAAACTAATATCGAAAATTTTTTGACCCCCGATTTTTCTCAAATAAAAATCATTGATGAATGTCGTGCCACGGTTGAACTTGAACCTCTTGAGCGGGGTTTTGGTCATACTTTAGGCAATGCCATGCGCCGTGTGCTGTTATCAGCCATTCCTGGTGCCTCAGTTGTTGGTGTGAAAATTGAAGGTGTTGAGCATGAATACTCAGCCATGGAAGGCATACAAGAAGATGTCATCGATATTTTGCTTAATCTTAAAAACATCGCGGTGATATTGCATGGCGAAGACACTCAAGAAGCAACGCTTGAAATTGAAAAAAAGGGTCCTTGCACCATTACTGCAGCTGATATACAGTTGCCACATAATGCAGACATAGCGAATCCTGATTTAGTCATTGCGCATGTCAACAAAAAAGTGACATTCAAAGCGACATTGAAAGTGACCAAGGGCATTGGCTATGAAACCGTTGCTGTACGCAAACAAAGTTTGGGTGACACGGTTGAAGTGGGCTTTTTACAAATTGATGCCATTTACAGCCCAATCAAACGGATTAACTACAGCGTTGATAATGTTCGCGTTGATCAAAGAACTGATTTGGATAAATTGATTATCTATATCGAAACAAATGGCTCCATTACCCCCAAAGTTGCCATTTGCACAGCAGCAGACATATTGCACCGTCAATTGTCGGCATTTGTGGATGTCAAAGCATTTGAGAAGCCGCAGAAAGAACTGATTGAGGAAGAAGTCGATCCCGTTTATTTGCGTCCCGTTGATGACTTAGAGTTGACAGTACGTTCTGCCAACTGTTTGAAGAATGCTAAAATTTCTTACATCGGCGATTTGGTTCAAAAAACCCGTGCGGATCTGTTGAGAATTTCTAACTTTGGGAAAAAATCATTAACTGAAATTGAAAAATTGCTTCAGGAACAAGGATTAGAGTTGGGCACTAAGATAGACAATTGGCCGCCCAGCAAAATTCGTGCTGTAGAGCAAATATAACAAAATAAATCTTACATTTAGAGGGTAAATTATGCGCCATCGTTATACAGGACGTCAATTAAATCGAGACGCTTCAAGCCGTAAAGCTATGTTTCGTAACATGATGTGCTCTATGATTGAACATGAGCAAATCCAAACAACATTACCAAAAGCTAAAGAACTCAGACGGTTTTTTGAGCCAATGGTTACTCTGGCTAAGGTTGATACGGTAGCCAATAGACGTTTGGCTTTTGATCGCTTGCGTTCTAAAGAAGCCGTTAAAAAACTGTTTGAAGAAATCGGTGTTCGTTCCAAAGATCGTTCGGGTGGGTATTTAAGAATATTGAAAGCTGGGTTCAGACGCTCAGATGCGGCGCCCATGGCTTGGGTGTCTCTGGTTGACAGAGACGAATCTGAACTGGAACAAGCAGTGGACAATTCAATGGCCACTTCAACCAAAGGTTTAGAGAAAAAAGAGGCAGCAGTCGCTGCAACAGCGGTTGAAGAAAGCGTGGTCGAAGACGCTGTGGTTGAGGAAGTCAGTGATTCTGCGGAGCAAGCTGAAACTGAACAAGCCAGTGAGCCAGTTGAGGACACTGTGGCTGAAGAAGTCACCGAATCTGCAGACGATGTTGAGCCTGAACAAGCGGAGGAATCTACTGAAGATTCAGCTCAAACAAATGAGACTGACGAGCAAAAAGATAAAAAATAATTTGTTTTAAGTAGAGCAGCAGTCACCATCACATGACTTTTGTGTCGCGCCTAAGCCAAAATACACAAGCAAAAAAAATAAAATCAGGTATAATCCCGCGCCTGCTTAAGTATTGTGCCTTGATTCAGATTATGTCATTCAGCTTATGTGATAGGGGTGTAGCTCCAATTGGTAGAGCGACGGATTCCAAATCCGAAGGTTGGGGGTTCGAGTCCCTCTACCCCTGCCAAAAATTATAAAATTAAATATGGATAAACAAGCAAATCAATCAAGTTTTACCGATAAAGCCCTGCTACTCATTGCATTAGCAATCTTAGGCGCGGGTGTTTTCGGGTTCTATGCTTATGAATCTCAAGTGGCCACATTGTGGCGCGCCTTGGCACTTATTGTGGTTGCAGGCGTCTGCATTGCCATCGTCTATCAAACTTCATTGGGTAAACGTTCTTTGATGATGGTTGGGGAGTCTCGTGCTGAAGTTAGAAAAGTGATTTGGCCAACACGTCCTGAGGTGATTCAATTAACAATTACTGTGATCATTGCGGTCATTCTCATTGGCATCTTTTTATGGTTACTGGACACCTTGTTTTTGTGGCTAACTGAAATTATTACAAGGCGTTAATATGGCAAAACAATGGTTTGTGGTTCATGCTTATTCTGGCTATGAGAAGCAAGTGGTTCGCTCAATGGAAGAACACATTGAGACCAAAGGCTTAGGACAAGAATTCGGTGAGATCTTAGTGCCAACAGAAGAAGTGATAGAAATCAGAGGCGAGCAACGTCGGACAACCACACGTAAATTCTTCCCAGGCTACATCTTAGTAGAAATGGAACTGAATGACAACACTTGGCATTTGATTAAAAATGTGCCTAAAGTGCTTGGTTTCATTGGTGGCACTTCTAATCGTCCAACGCCGATCACGCAGTCGGAAGTGGATGCTATTATGGATCGTGTTAAAGCCGGAATTGACAGTCCCAAACCCAAAGTCATGTTTGAAGCTGGCGAAGTCGTTCGAGTCGCAGATGGTCCATTTACCGATTTTGAAGCTGTGGTTGAAAACATTGACTATAACAAGAACAGAGTCAGTGTTTCTGTATTGATATTTGGACGTTCTACATCCGTTGAATTGGCATTTAACCAGATACAAAAAAGTTAGATATTATTAGTTAATGAGGAGCTTAAATGCGCGTTTGCACTCATAAGGAGAAAATTTATGGCAAAGAAAGTCAAAGCATACATTAAACTGCAAGTTCCTGCTGGGAGTGCTAATCCAAGTCCGCCTGTTGGTCCGGCTTTAGGTCAGCACGGGCTCAATATTATGGATTTTTGCAAAGCGTTTAATGCAAAAACCCAAGACATGGAAAAGAATTTACCAATTCCTGTCGTTATCACCGCATTTACAGATCGCAGTTTTGAATTTGTAACCAAAACCCCACCAGCAGCGGTTTTACTTAAAAAAGTTGCCAACGTGGCCAAAGGTTCAGGCGAGCCCAATAGAAATAAAGTGGGCACTGTGACACAAGCGCAGTTAGAAGAAATAGCAACCATGAAAATGGCTGATTTAAATGCCAATGATATGGCAGCAGCGGTAAAAATTATTGCCGGCACAGCTGTCAGCATGGGCTTAGTGGTTGAGGGTTAAAAGATGGCACATTCAAAACATAAAAAATTAGTACTCGACAAAGTTGAAGCTGAAAAAACCTATGCTTTAGAAGAAGCAGTTTCCTTGTTAAAAGAATTGTCAGCCAAAAAATTCGATGAATCGGTTGATGTCGCAGTCAATCTTGGGGTTGATCCTCGTAAATCAGATCAAGTCATTCGTGGTGCAGCTGTTTTGCCTAATGGCACAGGAAAAACCGTTAGAGTGGCCGTTTTCGCCCAAGGTGATCTTGCTGAAGATGCAAAGAGTGCTGGGGCAGATGTGGTTGGTTTTGACGATTTAGCCGAAGATATAAAGGCGGGTCAATTAGATTTTGATTTGCTTATTGCCGCACCAGATGCCATGGCAACCGTTGGTAAATTGGGTAAAGTTTTAGGCCCTAAAGGCCTTATGCCCAACCCCAAAGTCGGAACGGTCACTGCAGATATTGCCGCGGCTGTTAAGAATGCCAAAGCTGGGCAGGTCCGCTTTAGAGTGGATAAAGGGGGAATCATACATTCGTCCATTGGAAAATTATCATTCAGCTCAGAGGCCTTAACAGAAAATCTGGCAACGCTTTTGACGACACTGAACAAAATCAAACCGAGTGCAGCAAAAGGCATTTATATGAAGAAGGTTACCCTATCTTCTACCATGGGTCCTGGGTTGAAAGTGGACCACACTGCGTTAAAACTAACGTAACAACAGAATTTTTGTCATTTTGACTAAATCATAAGCATTGTTTGATGCTTATGGATGACTAAGGTAGCTTTGAGCTTTTCTTAAGTCGTCAAAGACCGTAGGTGTTTTTTCGTTTAATGAAAGTTCAATGATCAACTTAATGATCCTACGCAGATGGGATGTTTATCGTTTTATGTATTTAAAGTGATGAGCATAAAGTAAATGGCATGATTTGGGTGTTATTGATAAAACTTAAATCATGACTTTAGTAACCGCTATGGAGTAAATACATGGCACTTAATCGTAAAGAAAAGCAACAGGTTATTGAACAGGTTTCAGAACAAGTGTCTGAATCCATTTCGATGGTTATTGCTGAGTACCAAGGTCTAACAGTGAGTGAATTGTCACAATTGCGCAATGTTGCAAGGACAACGGATGTTGAAGTACGTGTGGTTAAAAACACATTGGCTCGTCAAGCTGTTGCCGACACACAATTTTCTCTTGTTGCAGAGGCTCTAACAGGTCAGGTTTTGCTTGGATTTTCCAAGTCTGGACCTGGAGATGCGGCAAAGGTGTTTAAGGACTTTGCCAAAGAGCATAAACAACTGAAGGTGGTTGGCATATCTCTTGGTGGAGATTTGCTACCAGCAAGTCAATTGAGTGCGGTTGCTTCACTACCAACGTATGAAGAAGCATTAGCAACTTTGATGGCAGTGATGCAAGCACCGGTCACGAAGTTTGCTCAGACCCTCAATGCGGTTCCGAGCAAATTGGTTCGTACAGTTGAAGCAGTTAGACAATTAAAAGACGCTGCTTAGTTTAAGCAGCAACAATAAGCTTATTAGGAGTTAAAAATGGCTATTACAAAAGACGAGTTATTAGAAGCAATTGCACAGATGAGTGTAATGGAAGTGGTTGAATTAATTTCAGAGATGGAAGAAAAGTTTGGTGTGAGCGCAGCCGCTGCAGTTGCTGTGGTACCTGCTGCTGGTGGCGGTGGCGGTGAAGCTGCAGCTGCTGAAGAACAAACCGAGTTTGACGTAGTGTTGAGCGAAATCGGCGCTTCCAAAGTTGGTGTGATTAAAGTGGTTCGTTCTGTCACAGGTCTGGGCCTTAAAGAGGCCAAAGACAAAGTTGATGGCGCGCCTTCAACCATCAAAGAAGCGGTTTCAAAAGAAGCGGCCGAAGACATTGTTAAACAGCTTACCGAAGCTGGCGCAAAAGCTGAATTGAAATAATTCAGTTGCCTATCAAATGGCCGATCACGCTTTTGGATGATCGGCCATTTTTGGCATTTTAATGGTTGGCTCTCTGATTTATTGAGCAGGAAGGTTCGGGATCAGTTGGCTGGTTAAAGTACATAAATTTTGTACTGAGTAAATTATATAATAGTTAGAGGGGTCAGTGGTAATGTCTTTTTCTTTTACTGAAAAAAAACGCATAAGAAAAACATACGGCAAACTTCCAACAAATATGGAAATTCCCTATTTGTTGCAGCTTCAGAAAATGTCGTTTGAAAAATTCTTACAGAACGAAGTATTACCTGCTGATCGTTTATTGAGCGGTTTAGAAGCCGCTTTCCAATCCATATTTCCTATTAAAGGTGTTGCGGGTACGGCAGATTTAGAGTTCTTGAGTTATCGCTTAGAGGATCCTGAATATACAGAAGATGAATGTCGCCAACGTGGCATGACATTTGCATCGGCCATCTATGTGACCTTGAGACTGAAGCTCTACGACAAAGAACGCTCAACCGAAAAAAACAAAATCGTCAAAGACATTCGTGAACAAGAAGTGTTCATGGGTGAAGTACCATTGATGACCATTAATGGCACGTTCGTGGTCAACGGCACAGAGCGTGTTGTTGTCTCTCAGTTGCATCGCTCACCCGGTGTCATATTCACCCACGATAAGGGCAAGAGTCACTCTTCACAAAAAATTCTATTTCAAACCCGTGTGATACCCTACAGAGGTTCTTGGTTAGACTTTGAGTTTGATCATAATGATTTTTTGTATGCGCGTATTGACCGCCATAGAAAGTTCCCTCTAACCGTACTGCTCAGAGCAATGGGTATGGACAATGAAGACATTCTGAGAGCTTTTTTCAAAATAAACACATTGCGTTTTACCAAAAGAAGCCTACAAATTGTTTTTGAACCCAATGAGTGGTTGGGTTTAAAACCCGTATTTGACATTAAGGTTGACAACAAAGTCATCGTTGAAGCGGATCAAGTCGTCAACAAAAGACACGTCAAAATATTGACGGAAGCGAATGTCAAACGCCTAAATGTCCCATATCAATATGCCGTAGGCAAAGTTGTGGCGCATGACGTTGTCGAAAAAAGCAACAATAATGTGTTGATTAAGGCCAACGATGTTATTACCGAAGAAATTGTTGACATGCTCAAAGACAAAGGCAGTGGTAAATTAGACATCCTCTATATGGATGAATTAGAGCATGGTTCTTATTTGTCCGAGACATTAAGAATCGATTCAACGCTGACGCCATTGGAAGCTCGAATAGAAATCTACCGCATGATTCGCCCTGGCGAACCCCCCACTGAAGATGCTTCAAACCGTTTGTTTGACAGTCTGTTTTTTGATGAACAACGCTATGACCTGACCGTCGTTGGGCGGATGAAGCTCAATAGAAGGTTACACAGAAGTTCCGACGAAGGCTCTGGCGTACTTGAGAAAGAAGACATCTTGGATGTGATTCGTGAATTGATCAATATCAAAAATGGTCGCAGTCAAGTTGATGACATTGACACCTTAGCCAATCGACGCATTAAAGCCGTCGGGGAATTGGCTGAAAATGCTTGTAGAACTGGTTTGGCTCGCAT
Organism: Gammaproteobacteria bacterium; assembly: GCA_965277775.1. Classification (GTDB taxonomy): domain Bacteria; phylum Pseudomonadota; class Gammaproteobacteria; order CAKMZV01; family CAKMZV01. The sequence continues at coordinate 1,550,663 of OZ255843.1, forward strand.
TGATAGAGTGGTCAGAGAAAGATTGAGCTTGGCTGAATCTGAAGATTGGCACCCACAAGATTTGGTCAATCCAAAACCCATTACAGGTGCCTTAAAAGAATTTTTTGGTTCATCGCAATTGTCTCAATTTATGGATCAAGTCAATCCATTGGCGGAAATCACGCATAAACGACGCATTTCGGCTTTAGGACCTGGAGGCTTAACCCGTGATCGTGCTGGTTTTGAAGTGCGCGACGTACACCCTACCCACTATGGTCGTATTTGCCCCGTTGAAACGCCAGAGGGTCCAAACATTGGGCTTATGAACTCATTGGCGATTTATGCTCGAGTCAATGACTATGGATTTTTAGAAACGCCTTTCTTTAAAGTTAAAAAAGGCATCATCACTGAAGATATTATCTTTGTTTCTGCCATTGATGAAGCGCAGTATTACATTGCTCAAGCCAATGTGGAAATCGATAAATCTGGAAAAATATTGGGTGATTTATTGCCCTGTCGTCATCAAAATGAGACGACGGTTTGTATCCCTGACCGTTTTGACTTGGCCGAAGTTTCGCCCAAGCAATTGGTTTCAGTTGCTGCATCACTCATCCCCTTCTTAGAAAACGACGATGCGAACCGTGCCTTAATGGGCTCAAACATGCAACGTCAAGCTGTCCCAACCATTAGAGCCAGAAAGCCTTTGGTTGGCACAGGCATGGAACGTTGCGTCGCCGTTGACTCGGGCAATGTGGTGGTCGCAAGCAGAGGCGGTATTGTAGAAAGCGTTGATGCTTCCAGAGTGGTGGTTCGGGCTGATGTCGAAAAATTGACAGAAGGTGATGTTGGGGTGGATATTTATAACTTACAAAAATATCTACGCTCTAACCAAAACACCTGCGTCAACCAGCGCCCCATTGTGCGACCTGGAGATAGATTGAATGCAAAAGATGTCATCGCGGATGGCTCTTCAACCGATTTGGGCGAACTGGCTTTGGGTCAAAATATGCGTGTCGCTTTTATGCCATGGAATGGCTATAACTTTGAAGACTCCATTTTGGTTTCGGAAAAAGTGGTTCGAGAAGACACTTATACCTCCATACATATTGAAGAATTAACTTGTCAAGCTCGAAGCACCAAACAAGGCAATGAAGAAATTTCAGCCGATATTCCCAATGTGGGCGATGCACAATTTGCCAATTTAGATGAGTCTGGCATTGTTACGATTGGTTCTGAAGTAAAAGCTGGCGATATTTTGGTTGGACGTGTTACGCCAAAAGGTGAAGTTCAGTTATCACCCGAGGAGAAACTGCTGCGCGCCATCTTTGGTGAAAAAGCTTCTGATTTCAAAGACACCTCTTTACGCGTACCATCGGGTATGGAAGGCACGGTCATCGATGTACAAATCTTTACCCGCGACGGGGTTGAAAAAGACCAACGTGCTTTGGAAATAGAAAGCAATGAATTGGCCAAAGTCCAAAAAGATTTAGACGATCAATTTGCCATCGTTCAACGTAACATTATTGTACGTTCGCGCGAAATGTTATTGAATAAGGTCGATAAAAAAGGCAAAAAATTAACGGCCAGCGTTTTAGCAGATTTGTCTGATGAAGCCTTGTTAAAAGTGAAGACCAAAGAGGATAAGATCAACCGTTCCTTAGAGGGCTCGCAACGCCAATTGGTCGCTTTAAAAATGGAATTGGAAGAACGTTACAAGATTAAACGCGCCAAAATCACCCGAGGCGATGAACTTTCACCTGGAACATTGAAAATAGTCAAGGTTTTGGTTGCGGTTAAGCGTCAAATTCAACCAGGTGACAAGATGGCTGGTCGTCACGGTAACAAAGGGGTGGTGTCACGCATTTGCCCCATTGAAGATATGCCTTACGATTCTGACGGCACGCCCGTGGACATCGTCCTGAATCCCTTAGGTGTTCCTTCGCGGATGAATGTGGGTCAGATTTTAGAAACCCATTTGGGGATGGCCGCTTCTGGTATTGGCAATCAAATCAATGAAATGCTACGCGACAATAAAAATGCTCAGACATTGCGCACCTATCTGAAAGACATTTATTCAGAGGATGCTGAGTCGGCAGAAGTCGCCGCCATGTCGGATGACGAAGTCATGGAATTGGCGCAGAATTTGCGAGAAGGCTTACCCGTTGCGACACCAGTTTTTGATGGTGCGGCGGAATCAGAAATTAAAGCCTTACTGACCAAAGCCAATGTGCCCACCAGTGGTCAAGTGGTTCTGTATGATGGTCAAACCGGTTTAGCCTTTGATCGTAAAGTGACTGTAGGCTATATGTATGTACTCAAACTCAATCACTTGGTTGACGACAAAATGCACGCGCGCTCAACAGGGCCTTACAGCTTAGTCACCCAACAACCCCTTGGCGGTAAAGCGCAATCGGGTGGTCAAAGATTCGGTGAAATGGAAGTTTGGGCATTAGAGGCGTATGGCGCTGCTTACACTTTACAAGAAATGTTGACGGTCAAGTCTGACGATTTACAAGGGCGTACCCACATTTATAAGAATATTGTTGATGGCAATCACAATATGCATTCTGGCATACCTGAATCGCTTGGTGTTCTCCTAAAAGAGATCAAAGCACTGGGTATAGACATTCAGATGGAATCGGAATAATTTTAGGAGAATTAGAATGAAAGAAATGTTGAATTTGATAAAAAAACAAAATACACTTTCAAATTTTGATACGGTTCGAATAGGATTGGCAGATCCCGATAAAATCAAATTGCCTCCGCCTCGTGGCTGGTCTTATGGTGAGGTTAAAAAACCTGAAACCATCAATTACCGGACTTTTAAACCTGAACGGGATGGTCTTTTTTGCGCCAAAATATTTGGCCCCATGAAAGATTTTGAGTGTCTTTGTGGCAAATACAAGGGCATTAAAAATCGCGGGGTATTTTGTGAGAAGTGCGGCGTTGAAATCACTCAGATGAAGGTCAGACGTGACCGTATGGGTCACATTGAACTGGCCGCGCCCGTTGCCCATATTTGGTTTTTAAAATCATTGCCATCACGCATCGGATTGTTATTAGATAAAACACTGCGTGAAATTGAAATCATTCTCTATTATGAAGCTTCTGTGGTGACGGATCCAGGCTCAACTGATTTTGAAATGATGCAAATTCTACGCGATGAAGAACTGATTGAAGCCCGTGAAAAATATGGCCAAGAATTCAGAGCACTGATGGGTGCCGAAGCCATTCACGAGTTGTTGTCGAAAATGGATTTAAAAGAACAAATTGTTGACCTACAAGAACAGCTGGTCAATTGTCGCAGTGAAGCGCGTTCGAAAAAATTGTCCAAAAGATTGCGTTTGGTGCAAGCACTCCTTGAATCAGGCAATCGTCCTGAATGGATGATCTTGAAAGTTTTGCCTGTGCTACCACCAGAATTGAGACCATTGGTCTCTTTGGAAGGTGGTCGTTTTGCTACTTCAGATTTAAATGATTTGTACCGTCGTGTGATCAATCGCAATAATCGATTGCGCCGACTGTTGGATTTGGGTGCGCCTGAAATCATTGTGCGCAATGAAAAAAGAATGCTACAAGAGTCTGTGGATTCCTTATTAGACAACGGCCGCAGAGGTCGCCCTGTGCTCGGTAACAAACGTCCTTTAAAATCACTGGCAGATATGATCAAAGGCAAGCAAGGACGTTTCCGTCAGAATTTGCTTGGTAAGCGCGTTGACTATTCGGGTCGTTCGGTGATTGTGGTTGGACCCAAATTGAAGCTACATGAATGTGGCTTACCCAAACTCATGGCTTTGGAATTATTTAAACCTTTCGTTTTCAGCGTATTGATCCGAAAAGAACAAGCGGCGACCATTCGAGTGGCTAAGAAGATGGTTGAAACGCGCGAAGACTGTGTTTGGGATGCATTAGATGAAATCATTCGTGAGCACCCAGTTCTGCTCAACAGAGCGCCGACACTCCATAGACTAGGCATTCAAGCATTTGAGCCCGTTTTGATTGAAGGCAAAGCCATCCAACTGCATCCCTTGGTGTGCGCGGCGTACAATGCCGATTTTGATGGCGATCAGATGGCAGTTCACGTGCCCTTATCAATAGAAGCACAAACCGAAGCACGGGTGTTGATGATGTCAACCAATAACCTGCTTTCACCCGCAAATGGTGATCCGATTATTGTGCCCTCGCAAGACGTTGTATTGGGGCTGTATTATCTGACCCGTGAAAAAATTGGGGCCAAAGGCGAAGGGATGACATTCAGTTCAGTCGCCGATGTGGAACGCGCTTACTCATTAGGCATTGTGGAATTACACGCAAAAGTAGAAGTGAGAATAACCGAAAACTTGAAAGACGAAGAGGGCGTAGAAATTGAAACGACTCAACGTCGTAAAACGACGGTTGGGCGTGCGCTTCTATGGGAAATCATTCCCAAAGGGCTACCCTTTAATTTATTAGATAAACCGATGACTAAAAAGAATATTTCAGGCGTATTGAATGCCAGTTTCCGTTCTTTGGGCGCTAAGGAGTCGGTGATACTTGCCGACCAGCTTATGTATATGGGCTTTAGGTATTCAACGCGTTCGGGCATTTCGTTTGGTGTGGATGACATGATTGTACCGACCATGAAAAAAACCGCCATTGATGAAGCCATCGGTCAAGTGAAAGAAATTGAAAAACAATTCCACGGCGGCTTGCTAACAGAAGGTGAGCGCTATAACAAAGTGATTGACGTTTGGACGCATACCAATGAGAAAGTAACCAAAGCGATGATTGATACCATTGAGTATGAATCGGTTGTTGATGGCAATGGTAAGACGGTTCAAATGCCTTCGTTTAACTCCATTTACATGATGGCTGATTCTGGTGCGCGGGGGTCTATGGCTCAGTTGCGTCAGTTGGCTGGTATGCGTGGGTTGATGGCAAAGCCGAATGGTTCAATCATTGAAACCCCCATTACAGCGAATTTCCGTGAAGGATTGACCGTACTACAGTACTTCACATCAACGCATGGCGCGAGAAAAGGGCTGGCGGATACAGCGCTTAAAACAGCGAACTCTGGTTATTTAACTCGTCGTCTTGTCGATGTCGCTCAAGATGTGGTGGTGTCCAGCGAAGAATTTTCTGAAGACCCAGGTATTGCCAAATCCGCTTTGGTTGAAGGCGGTGATGTGGTCGAAAAAATCAGAGAACGCGTATTAGGGCGTGTCTTGGCTAGCGATATTATGAAGCCCGGTAAAAAGAATGAAGTGTTAATACATAAAAACACTTTGTTGGATGAAAAACAGACCGATATTTTGGAAGCCAATAGCATCGATTCTGTTCAGGTTCGTTCTCCCTTAACCGATACCACGCGCTTTGGATTATCGCGCCATAGTTATGGTCGTGATCTCGCACGAGGTAAATTGGTCAATATAGGTGAAGCGGTTGGCATCATTGCTGCCCAATCGATTGGTGAGCCTGGCACTCAGTTGACCATGAGGACATTTCACATCGGTGGAGCGGCCTCAAGGGCTGCTGCCGAAACCCAAATTGCCGTCAACAATACTGGGCATGCGGTTTTGCATAATGTCAAACTCCTTAAGAACCCTGAAGGTAAGCAGTTGGTTGTTTCTCGTTCAGGTGAAATGTCCATTAAAGATGAATCTGGATTGGAGAAGGAACGTTATAAATTAGTTTATGGCTCTCAAATCACCGTTAAAAATAATGCCAAAGTAAAAGCGGGCGATGTTGTTGCCACGTGGGAACCACACACCCATCCAATGATTACCGAAGTTTCGGGCACCATTAAATTCTTTAACTTTATTCAAGGTCAAACGGTTGATACAACCACCGATGAACTCACTGGGCTGTCAACGATTATTGTCAATAAAGCGGTTGATGCGGGTGCAAAAGATAATCGGCCGATGATTAAAGTGGTCGATAAGAATGGCAAAGATGTCTGCTTCACTGGAACAAAAACACCGGCTAATTACTTTTTACCAGGCGGTGCCATGGTCAATGTTTTAGATGGTCAAACAATTGGCGTGGGCTCTATTCTTGCTAAAATACCGCAAGAAAGCCTAAAAACAAGGGACATTACGGGTGGTTTGCCTCGCGTAGCTGACTTATTTGAAGCGCGTATTCCCAAAGAGCCTGCGATTTTGGCAGAGCAAAGTGGGTTGATCTCATTCGGCAAGGAAACCAAAGGGAAATACCGCTTAATCATTACAGACTTAGACAGCTCGCACGAAATATTGATACCGAAATGGCGTCAAATCAATGTGTTTGATGGTGAGAGTGTCACCAAAGGCGATGTTTTGGTGGATGGTGCACCCAATCCGCACGATATTCTAAGAGTGCGTGGGGTTGAGTCATTGGCCAACTATTTCATCAATGAGGTCCAAAGTGTTTATCGACTTCAAGGTGTAAAAATTAATGATCTACACATTGAGGTGATTATTAGACAAATGTTACGCAAAGTTGAAGTGACCGATCCAGGTGATTCTTTCTTGGTTCAAGGGGAACAGGTTGAATATAACCGATTGTTAGAAATCAATGATGCGCTAAACAGCGAAGGTAAGAGTCCTGTGACTTACGAGCGGATCTTATTGGGCATTACCAAAGCCTCTTTGGCGACGGAGTCATTCATTTCTGCGGCCTCATTCCAAGAAACCACTAAGGTGTTAACAGACGCTGCGGTTTATGGTAAAAAAGATAAATTGTTAGGACTGAAAGAAAACGTCATTGTTGGTCGCCTTATTCCTTCGGGTACCGGCTTGAGGTATCATCAAACTGAACCTGAATTTGAATCAGACGATGATATTGAAATGCTCTTAGGTCAGCAAGAGTTTGAAGAAGCTTTGCCCATTAATCCTAATGAGAACAGTGAATCCATCGATTCACCGATGGCGGAGTAAGCTCAAAGTCTTTGTTGTTAAATTCTTGGATGCTTCTCCCCGATTAAAAGGGGGGAAGCAAAATTCAATTCACTAAATGATCAGTTGGAGCGTCTATTGCTCTATCAAGTGCGCATTCTCGGCAACGATTTGCGTTTCACCTGCCAATGCTGGGATATCAAATGGTCGGCCTTCTTGGGCATTGGGCAATGTGATGAATTTGTAACCCTTGTCTTTTACGATCCAGATCCCAAGTTTGTCACCCATTCTTTGCAAATACTTAGCGGGTAATCTTGCTGTCGTTGAACGCCATTGCAAAAGTGGCGCATCTCCAATCAGCAATGGTTTGCTACTGGTTAAACGCATCGTTTGGGTTCGATTACTGGGGTTTACTTGAGGAATGATTGTAATGAGGTTGAGCTCAACTTTGTTTTTATCAAGATCCTTTGTCCAGAATGCACTGGCGCTGACAAAATCAGCCACCGAATCAACAGGGATGTCCGCTTCAATCACGCTGTTATTGGCTTCTAATAATTGAAGTACTGGGCTACCCGGATTAACAAACTCTTCTTCATCGACCAGCCTTTGGGTTATAACGCCAGTAAATGGTGAAGTTATGGTGCATTTATCAACATTCAGCTTGGCCGATTGGATGCTGATGCGTTGAATCTTTAGTTGAATGTTCAGTTGCTCAATGCCCTGCTGGATTCTATCTAAATTGGCTTTGGGGAAATTATTTTGTTTATACAAAGCATTTGATCGATTAAACTCAATGGTCGTCCATTTCAGTTCATTGTTCAAGCGTTCATACTGATCATTTTGCAATTGAGCTGCGAGCTTAAATGCTCGGCAATCGAGTTGAACCAAGGTTTGTCCTTTGCGCGCTTCATCGCCAACTTCAGTATTGATGTCAACGATTTTTGCACTGATTTCAGAGCGAATCGTCACATCATTAAGGGGAATGACTTTGGCAATGATGGCATGGTTCGGAAAAGATTGTATATCCTTTAAGGCAATGGTGGTCACATCCTCTGCCAAGGCTGATGGGGCGGCGGTGAGACCTAACATCATCCATAATAATACGCGTGACCGAATGCGCATAGGACCTCGTTTGAATGGAAATAGCAAAGACTTGTACATAGACTGAAAACTCATCGGATTAAATATTCACATAATAGCCCGACGGGTCGGCCCGTTGAACCCTTCTCGCGTCCCGTTTTCCAAGCCGTTCCGGCAATGTCAAGATGCGCCCACGGCGTTTGTTTTGAGACAAAACGCTGCAAAAAGCAAGCGGCTGTAATGGTGCCAGCACCTCGCCCATCGCTGATGTTGGCCATGTCAGCAAAATTGCTGTGCAGTTGCTCATTATAATCTTCATCTAAAGGCAACTGCCAGCAACGGTCGTGGCTGCCATAGCCCGCCGTGGCCAAATCCTGAGCCAATGATTCACTGTTACTCATCAAGCCACTAAAGTGGGCACCCAGTGCCACAACGCAAGCGCCTGTTAAAGTTGCCACATCGATGATGCAAGCGGGATTGAACTTTTGAGCATAATTTAAAGCATCACAAAGAATCAATCGACCTTCGGCATCGGTATTTAAAATTTCAATGGTTTGACCAGAAGCACTTTGGACGACGTCTCCAGGTTTGGTCGCGTGGTGGGCGGGCATATTTTCAGTGGCGGGTATAAGGGCAATGACGGGGTGTTGATGGTCCATCATGGCGAGCGCTGCCATGGTGCCAATGACACTGGCAGCCCCAGACATATCAAACTTCATTTCATCCATACTTGCAGAGGGCTTCAGCGATATGCCGCCAGTATCAAAAGTGACGCCTTTGCCGATGAGAACGGTCGGCTCTTGTTGAGATTTTGCACGAGGTTGATAATGAAGTTCAATCAAAAAAGCGGGCTCAATACTGCCTCTTGACACGCTAAGGTGCGCGTTCATCCCTAATTTTTGTAGGGCTTTTTCGTCTAATATGTGGGTCGATAATGGTTTAAATTGCTGTGCAAGCAATCGGGCAACTTCGGTCAAATCTTTTGGGGTACACAAATTGGCTGGAAGATTACCCAACTGTTTGGCAATGTTGATGCCCATGCCAATAGATTTACCAACAGTGGTTGCTTGTTCCACGCCGTCTAAATCTGATTCGCTGACTGGGTAAATAACAGCCATAGCAGGTGGATTTTGAATGGCTTTGTGCGGCAGGGCAAATTGGTACAAGTGGCTGGTTTGAACCTTGAGGCTTTGGCGCACCCTCCAATATAAATCTTTAGCATTATTGTTGTCCGCAACGGAGGCGTGAACGTGGGTAAAGACCACAGATTGCCATTTTTGATCGACTGCCAGCTTAGCAACGGCATTTTGAATTTTATAAAAGCTTGCAACCGATAATTCGGTTGGCTGACCCAATCCAACGAAAAGAATACGTTTGGCTGACAGCAAAGCATCATTGTGCCAAAGCAAAGTGGTGCCAATGGTTGCATCAAATTCGGTCTTGGATTTGATAAATTCAATCAGTGCAGCACCGTGCTGTTGTTCAAAAGATTGATGACCCGTGCATAATTGATGGTTGTTATGCACACCGATGGTGATACAGCTCGATTCAATGGTCGCAGGGTCTTGGTTAATCGCTTGTGCGTTGATGATTTTTGGTTGTATTTGGTGGTCAATCAGGTTTGTCATAAAATGGATTGTTATAGGGTTAATCGTTATTGCATCAAAATGCAGAGTGTATAAGACCCATTGTAATAGTTTTAGGTGATATATGGTTGAGACTGAACATCATTTTCTGACTAAGGTTAAAAAAAAACTTCAGAATGGATTAAAATATCACCAACACAAACCCAATTGAATGGAATAAAAATAAGCAGTGAACAACAGAAATTTAGAATATTTAGACTTTGAGCAATCCATTGCTGAATTAGACGACAAAATCAGAGAGTTGAACCGATTAGGGGATGAATCTGGTATAGAGGTTAGCGAACAAATTCAGAAACTGCAAGCACAAAATAAACGTCAAACTCAATCGATTTTCAAAGGTTTGAGTGATTGGCAGGTTGCCATGTTGGCTCGTCATCCTCTCCGCCCACACACGGTTGATTATCTCGAAAGCATGTTCACCGATTTCATCGAATTACATGGCGACCGTCACTACCATGACGATCGGGCTATCATTGGCGGTCTTGCCAAAATCCAAGGGCGAACCGTTATGATTATTGGCCATGAAAAAGGTCGAAAAACTGCTGAAAAAATTCATCATAATTTTGGCATGCCAAAACCCGAAGGTTATCGCAAGGCGCTTAGATTGATGAAATTATCAGAACAATTTGGCATTCCGATCATTTCTTTGATCGACACGCCAGGCGCTTATCCAGGCGTGGGTGCAGAAGAAAGGGGGCAGAGTGAAGCCATTGCGGTTAATTTGCGTGAAATGTCAGAAATTCGAGTACCCATTGTTTGTGTTGTAATTGGCGAAGGCGGCTCTGGGGGCGCTTTAGGGATTGGTGTTGGCGATCATATTATGATGTTGGAATACTCGATTTATTCTGTGATTTCTCCTGAAGGCTGCGCTTCTATATTGTGGAAAGATGCCGCCAAAGCCTCATTGGCAGCAGAAGCGCTGGCTCTGACTGCCAAAAAACTGTTAGATCAAGGCATTATAGATGAAATCGTCCCTGAACCTCTGGGTGGGGCGCATCGCTCATTGGAAACCACAGTGTTGAATTTACAATCGTCTTTGATTCGTTCCTTAGATGAAATCAGTGCATTGAGTACTGACACAATGTTAGAAAAACGTTATCAAAAATTGATGGCGTATGGTCGATTCTCCGAATAAATCAATCATTTGTTGCAATGCTTAAGATTGCGTCGGCATTTGAGCATTTTTTTGAGACACTTCAACACCAACAATTAGATCAATTACCCATTAAAGTTTGCTTGAGTGGTGGCATTGACTCTATGGTCTTGACACATGCCCTGCATCATTGGATCAGACTCAAAAAGTTGCGTGTGCATTATTCGGTCATCCACATCAATCATCAACTCCAAAAAAATTCAGACGAATTTGTCCAAATATCACAAAAATTGTGTCGTGACTTAGACATTGCATTTGAAGTAAGGGCACCTACAATCAATCGTAAACCAAGGCAGAGTTTGGAGGACCTGGCGCGCAAAGCACGCTATGAGACCATACTGAACACCTGCCATGACCCACATGTATTATTGATGGCCCACCATTCTGATGATCAAGCTGAAACGTTTTTGCTCAATGCTTTACGCGGCTTAGACCTCAATGGCTTGAGTGGGATGAAGTTGTTGCGCCCGCACCAACATTGCTGGATTGGGCGGCCACTATTGCCAATATCGTCTCTTGAAATCGCGCAATATGCAGATGAAAACCATCTTGAATGGATTGAGGATGTCAGCAATCAAGATACCGCGCTCAGCAGAAATAATGTGCGCCATAATGTGATGCCTGCACTACTAAAAGTGCATGCCAATGCGGTGAAAATGCTTAATCGCAGCGCACACTACTGCGCTGAAAAAGAAGCCTTTGTCATGACAATGGCCAATGATTGGTTTGGCACACACGGTCAAGCACATATTTTAGACCTCAATGCTTGGCGTCATTTGTCCAACAGTTTAAAGATTCCTGTATTGCGCTTGAGCTTAAAGCCTTGGCAATTACCCCCGCATCACCAATTAGAAGCGCTAAAAAATCAATTTGAAAGAGAACACCCCAAAGGGCAGTTTGTTTGGTGGTCAAATAATGAGAAGGTTGTGTGTTTGATTTGGCGAAATTATGCTTATTTTTATCCGCAACACGCTTTAAATCATCCGCCAATCACCTATGAGCAAACAAAGGGTTGCACCGTCCGTTACCGAATAAAAGGCCAGCGGGTTGTATTTCGCGGGCGCAATCAAAAATTAAAGCGCGTATTGCAATCTTTGGATGTATTGCCATGGTGGCGCAAGGACATCCCCATGCTTTATCGAGCAGATCGGTTGATTATGATTGGTGATTATTGCGTGGCAAAAGAGGCGCAAGAGATTAAATTTCACCGCGCCTACCCACTCAGAATGCCGAGGACTGGCGATCAAGAATGAGATGCCCCTAATTCTTCCACGCTCAAGAGGGCAAAGTGTTTAGATTGTAAAGGCGATGATGTTCATCGTAAACGAAGAAGCCCTTGTCTCAATTAAGAGCGGTGTCCTGCGACTGAGTTGTGTCAACCTCGATGAATTGTTCTGAAATGAATTGTTCCAAATTCGAGGCATAGACCACAACTCTTATGGTTCCTGTGGTATTTTTTGGTATGGTGTGCAAGGAAAAAACCCGCCAGCGATTCCCCTCAATATTAAAAGATTTTTTCGTAAGCAGCTGGTTATTTAAATACCAGATATGGGTGATAGTGTGGTCTTTGTAAAAGCGTACGTTTGTGAAGTAATAGACAGGGCCCGGTGCATCCACACGATTTAAGGGTTTACCAGGGACTCGGTCTATGACCGAACGCGTAAATCTGACTTGTGTCAAACGAGGTTTATTCTTTTGGACTGTGTCATCAGTCTGGTTATTGGCATGACTGACTTCATTCGCACGAGTTGTGGCATTATTAGGTGTGGGTTCTGTCTGCGAAGTCGGGTCGTTTGATTTTTTAGGCGCCTTGGCAACTTGTGTGGCTTCATTGCCAGAATCAGCCACTTCTATCTCTGTGCTCGTCGGTTCAAGCGAAGCTGTCGCATCAACCTTGTCAATTTCGTTTATGTCATCCCCAGCTATCATCGGTGTTTCGTTGGAGGCTGTTTCAGTGACTTTTTTAGTATAGCTTGAGGGTGTTTCGGTGGCTGTTTCAGCATCAGTTGAGGCTTGTTGATTCCAGCTGTTAAAAATGGGATGAGTTTCCATCGTGGGATAAAAATAAAAACTCAGTACGACAATGGCAAATAGGATGACAGCGCCCAATATCGGCACAAAGGGTTTATTCTTCTCAATACCCGCTGCCTGTTGCCCGGTTTTCCAACCTTCTGTCCAACGTTTTTTCAATAAAGGTTGTAGATAAAAGGCCTGGGGGCAGTAGGATAAGCTCATGCCAGCACTGCCTTTCTGGAAACCATCCTGAAAAGCAACGTCCAACTCTTTCTCGGTTGGGTCAAGAAGTTCCGCTTGAGTGGCGTCAGACCATTGATTCATGAATTCAAAAGGGCGTTAAAGGCATAAGCCATGGTCGAATTATTTTAAGGCTTAGGGTCATAATTAAGCAAATACAACGAAAGGTGGTTTGATTATATAGCAATTTTATAGGTTTATTGGTAAGGATTGTGTCTAAGTCTATCCAGTTAAATGACCGTTCGATCGATGAAAGAGCCAAAGAGAAGATAGACTGCTCACCAAACTCATACCAAACCCGCAAGAAATACACATCATGTAAACATTTAAAAGTTGCTTAAAGTGGACACTGAGTTGGTTTTCGACCAAAATCGCATTGATGGCATGAACGAGGCCATAGCTGACGCCTACAGCCATGAGTGACCCAGTCAATCCTAAAAACACACACCAAATAACCAACGGCTGATAACGTTGTGTCAAGGTTGCACCGAGCATTTTTTTTAATTCAAGCTCTTGTTTTCTATGGTGTAGCTGTTGTGTGATGGCATAATTGAGTGAAATCCAGATCGTGATTAAAAATAAAATACTGACCGACCAGACAATGGTGTTGCCAATGTTTATGAGTTGATTGACGTGAGAAATCCATGCTTTATTGACATCGACTTCATAAACCATGGTGTCTTCAAGCAATAGTTCCTTAAAACTGAGTAATTGGGGCAATTGAGCATCGATTTTTGGGGTTAAAACGATCATATCATGCAAGGGATTGTGTGCAATAAGGTCAAGCGTGTCTTGAATGTTTTTATCGCCATAATGATTTTTTAACTCCTCAACCGCTTGGTCACGATTGACCACTCGAATGGGCTGATCAATGATGCTCTTGTAATGGGTTAACATTTTTTCGATACGACGCTGTACTTGGTTTATTTCCTCTTTATTATCCGTATTTAAAAAAATCGTCATCTGCTTGTGTGCTGATTGAACGCCTAACCAATCGTGCGCATTGATCAATGTGGTTATGGACAGCGCGGGCACAGTGAAGGTGGCAGTAATAACCAATAATACGGCAAGGGTCGTCCATACATGGTCTCTTATGGTCCAGAACAAATCGGATAGCAGAGACGTTGACCGTATTTCAAAGGTTTTTTTGTACTGATTCATGAGATCAACCGCCCTTGTTGCAATTTAATTTCACGGATGTTTTTGGATTGATTAAATTTATTGACCAATTGGGTTTCATGCGTGGCAATCAGAATGGTTGTGCCGCGATGGGTGTTGATGCCCATCAGCAGTTCGATGATTTCGTTTGACAAATCAGGGTCTAAATTGCCCGTGGGTTCGTCGGCTAAAATGATTTCAGGCGAATGTGCGATGGCTCTCGCCAAACCAATTCTTTGCCTTTGTCCGGTGGACAGAGACATGGGTTTATAGTGGGCGTATTCAGACATCTTTACCAAGGATAAAGCACTTTCAGTTCGTGAAATGATGTTTTGATTATTTGAAGTGGTCAGTTGAAGGCCCAAGGCAATATTATTGGCCACATTGCGATCGTTGAGGAGCATCGGATCTTGAAAGACGACCCCGATTTGTTGACGGTAGGAGGGCAGATAACGTAGAGCCAATCGAGTAATACTCGTGTTGCCTATAAATATTTCGCCTTCAGTGGGCTTCTCGAGCAAGGACAGCAGTCGGAAAAAAGTACTTTTACCAGCGCCAGAATGACCCGTCAGAAAAGTGACACTGCCCATGGGGATAGAAAGATTGATCTGTTTAAGCGCTTGATGGGGATCGGGGTACGCAGGGTATCGCTTACTCACATTTTTAAAAGTGATGAGTGCATCGGTTGTTGCTATAGCCTCAGACATGATCTTGATTAGTGTGTGTTGTTAAAGTGGTCATTGAGCAATGATCAGTTTAGATCAGCAGTGAATCAATAAATGCTTCAGCATCAAATTCGTTGAGGTCTTGCGGTTTTTCGCCTAAGCCAACATAACGAATGGGTATTTTCATCTGGTGAGCGATGCTCAATAGGGCGCCACCTTTGGCTGTGCCTTCTAATTTTGTAATGATTAAACCATTGATGGGCATGATTGATGCAAAACCTTGGGCTTGCTTTAAACCATTTTGACCACTGCCTGCATCGATGACCAGCCAAATGTGTTGTGGCCATTGCTCGCCTTGCTTGTTTAAGCTTCGATAGATTTTCGCCAGCTCTTGCATGAGATTATCGTGATTGAATTGACGTCCTGCGGTATCAACCAACAAATAGTCATAGGCGCGGGCGCGAGCCATTTGTAGGGCGGTGTAAGCGACTGCGGCTGGGTCAGTCGTGTTTTTATCGACAAACACGTCTGTGTTCGTGCGTGTCCCCCAAACTTGTAGCTGCTCGTGCGCCGCCGCTCTAAAAGTGTCACCACTGGCGATCAAAGTTTTCTTTTGTGCTTGATTAAAAAGGTAGGCCAGCTTGCCAATGGTGGTTGTTTTGCCTACCCCATTAACCCCCAGCATGAGAATGGTCTGCGGGATATCAAGATTAGGTTCGTCCTTATGTGGGAGATCAAAAAGATTTAATAAAGCAGATCGGATGGCGTCTTTTGGGGGTTGGTTGTTATTTTTTTTGAGGGTTTCAAGTAGATAATCCACAGTTTCCAATCCAACATCTGCGCTCAATAACTGATATTCAAGCGCCTCCAAAGTGGCTTGATCGATGGCGGTATGCTGGCTGATGATGTGTAAATTCAGCCGATCGCGTGTTTTTAAGAGCGAATTTTTAAATCGTTTTAGCAATGGGGCAGACATGGTCAAATCAGTCTATAATTAACAGTTGGCTTGTACAATAAATTTGGCAGGCAAAATAAGCGAATATGGATTGTGTGTAAAGGTTGCGTTTCAGGGCACAGCTTAGGGCATTTATTCAGAATTTGGTTCAAAAATGAGGCAACACAGAATTATGACAAAGTATAGCAGTTTATGGCTTAATTTGGGACAGAAAACACCGCGCTTTTTGCGTTGGGTTGCGATTTCCATGCCATTATTGGGTCTTTCAGTTAACGTATCTGCAGTAAAAGTATCTGAAATGCAGTTAGATAACGGCATGAAGGTTTTAGTCAAGGTTGACAAGCGCGCGCCCATTATCATGTCACAGATTTGGTACAAAGTGGGGTCAGTTGATGAACATAGCGGATCAACGGGTCTGTCTCACATCCTTGAGCATATGATGTTTAAAGGCACCACAAAGCACCCAGATGATAGCTTTTCAAAAATCATATCAAAATTAGGTGGACAACAGAACGCATTTACTTCGAGAGACTATACGGCCTACTATCAATCCGTCGGCAGCGAGCACTTAGAAACCAGTTTGGCGCTTGAAGCAGACCGCATGCGTCATGTGATCTTCAATCAATCGGCGTTAGAGAAAGAACGCGATGTGGTTGCCGAAGAGCGTCGATTACGTGTTGACGATAAACCGCTCAACCTATTACACGAGCAGTTTTATACAACGGCATTTCCACAGAACCCCTATAGAAATCCAATTATTGGATTGATGTCTGACATAGAAAATACTCAAATTGCGGACTTAAGAGATTGGTACGATCGATATTATGCACCAAACAATGCGGTTTTGGTGGTGGTTGGAGATGTCAGCCCTAATGGTGTATTGACTTTGGCCAAAAAACACTTTGGTTCAATAAAACCAAACAACAAGACCAGACCGAAAATTGCGAAATCTTTGCCGCAAAAAAAGCTAAAAAGACTCACAGAAAAAACCACTGCGCAAGTCAATTATCTGATTATGGGTTTTAAAGTCCCCAGTTTGAAAAGCATTGGGCCAGACAAAACAGATGCTTATGCATTAGATATATTGGCTGAAATCTTGTCAGGCGATGACAGTTCAAGGCTGTCTAAAAACATCATCCGCGCCCAGAAATTAGCGACCAATTCGGGCAGCTATTACAACCTACTGGCTCGAAATGATACACTGTTCGTCATTGATGGGATATTGGCGCAAAATCAAACCTTGGAAAAACTGGAAAGCGCACTTCTTGCCCAGTTGGCGCTTTTGAAAACCGAGGCGGTAACAAAAGAAGAGTTAGAACGCGTCAAAATTCGAGTGGTGGCCGACCATGTTTATAAAGCTGATTCTTTGTTCTCACAGGCTTATGAAATAGGTCTTTTGGAAGCAAGTGGGTTGGGCTGGGAGACTTCAGAAAATTATCTGATCAATCTTAGCAAAGTCAGCCAAGCGGATTTGATGCGCGTGGCCAAAAAATACTTTAAACCCCATAATCTGACCGTTGCCACATTGGCACATGACCCAAAACTGTAAAGACAATCCAGCGTTGTCACGAATATAACCTTTTCAAATGAGATCTATAGCTATGTCATCACCTTTTAAAATATCACCGATCATATGGATAGCATTATTTTTTGCCAGTACATACCATCCAAGCGTTTGGGCTAAATTTCCAGAACCGAATGCTTGGAAAACAGCCAATGGCGCCAATGTTCGGTTTGTTCACGCCCCCGAAATTGACATCGTTGATATTCGTCTGATTTTTGATGCGGGCTCTGCCAGAGATGGTGACCAATTTGGATTGGCATCCTTAACCAGTGAATTGTTGTCTCAGGGGACTGAGAATTTAGATGAAGAGGCATTGCATGAAAAGATGGATGCATTGGGTGTGCGTTGGGGGAGCTCTAGCTTACGCGATATGGCCATTATTAACTTCAGAAGTTTAACTAAACCAAAACTCATGCAACCCGCTTTGAAAATATTAGGGGACGTCATTAGCAAGCCAGCTTTTTCAAAACAGACCATTGAGCGAACAATTAAAAATCGCAATGTCACATTAAAAGCCAGCCAATCTCGAGCAGGTGAAACCGCCAACCGTCTTTTTTGGCAAGCGCTGTATCAAGATCACCCCTACGCGCATGAACCCTTAGGAACGTTGGTCAGTTTGGCGAAAATAAAGCGATCGGACATTCAAAAATTCCATCGCACCTATTATGTTGCAAGTAATTTAGACATTGCCATCGTTGGCAACCTATCTATGGAACAGGCCAAAAAAACAGCAGAGCAACTGTCTAAACAGTTGCCCGCTGGCAAGCCCCCTGAACCGATTGCATCACCCAAGCGTCTTGACAACTCAAAAATCTATGATGTGCCTTTTAACTCACAACAAGCACACATCCACATCGGCACCCTGGGGGTGTCTCGTCATGAGGAACAACGTCATTACATAGCGCTTTACATTGCCAATTTTTTGCTTGGCGGAGATGGGCTTGTATCTGATTTAGCCATTGAAATCCGAGAGAAAAATGGATTGGCCTACAGCGTTTACAGCCATTTCACTCCCATGCAACAGAATGGACCGTTCCGTATCAGTCTGCAAACAAAAAATTCTCAAGCCACAACAGCGACGCAACTGGTATTTAAGGTGGTAGAGCAATTGATTGGCACATTAAACGATGAACGAGTCAATCAAGCTAAAGAAAGCATTGCTGGTCGATTTGTCTTAGGCTTAGATAGTAATCAAGAAATGGTTGGCTACGTTGGTATGATGGCATTTTATGGGTTATCGAACAGCTATTTAAACGACTTTAATAAGCACTTGATTCAAATTAAAGCCGCCGAAGTGAAAACCGCGTTTACAAAATTCTTACAAAGCAATCCTTTTCTTATTTTGCGCCTGGGCCAAGTCTCAGCTTCAAAGCCTGCAACCAAAAAATCTCAATGATGCCATTTCCACCATTGTTAATTAGGCTTTTGCTAATTATGGCATAGGCACCTAAACATTCACAACCCATTTGAATTGTGCGCTCTGACCATCATAAAAACCGTAGGTCTTGTCGCATCATTGGCGGACTGTGGCGTTCACGTCGCATCGCTTTTCATCCGATTGATGGACTGAGACCCTCACCTGATAGAGTCAGGGAAACGGTTTTTAATTGGCTCCAGCCCGTGTTGTCACAGTGGCAATGCTTAGATTTGTACGCCGGTTCTGGCGTATTAGGCTTTGAAGCCCTATCTCGAGGGGCGGCGCATGTTGATTTTATTGAAACCCACGCAAAGCAGTGCCAGAAGGTTCAATCATCGATAGACTTACTTAATGCCGCAGCTGAGATTCATAAGCAGGATGCCATCAAATGGCTGCGGATGACAAACAAGCAATATCACCTCATATTCATTGACCCACCATTTGAAAAGCAATTGTGGCAAGCCAGTATTGATCTAATCAACGACAACAGATTAATTGCACAAATGGGGTTGATCTATGTTGAAACCCCCGTTTTAAAAGCCCCCGTTATAAAAATCCCATCAAATTGGATAATATACAAACAAAATGAAATGGGTAATGTACAATACACTCTATATCAATTGAAAGATTGATTGAAGCATTAGGATTGGAAGTTTGATTGGTTTTGCATTTTTGGCAAAATCAATTGAATAGGGTTTTAGAGAAGGTTAAGTTTTTTAATTGTGCGTTTATAGCACATGAATATTGACGATAAACAATGCTTTAAGACCTCATAATTCAAAAAATTATGCTAATTTTGTTATACACCACAGTGCAAGTTTTAAAAGGCTTCTCAGTACAAAAAAGTTCATTTTCAGTGGATTTTTTGGTGAAATAGCAGGAAAAAGTACTTTTTTTATTGTGAACGCTTGACAATCCTGAGCAAATGCGATTAAATTCGCGCATTCGAAAAGTTGTCGCCAGATATCAAACGATTGGCGGTGGGTTTTAAATATTCAAAAATTAGTCTAATAGAGGTACTATATTATGAAATTAGCTAAAACTTTAGCAATCGCTGCGATAACCGCAGGAACAATGGTGGCTGGATCTGCGTTTGCAGCATCAGGCTTTTACGGGCATGCCCATGTTAATTTAACCAGTTTAAGCACAGCTACAAGTGCGACCGACCCTTCAAAGCTTACTATTGGCGATGGTGGTTCTTCTCCTTCTCGATTTGGTTTCAGAGCCAGTACTGTGTCAGAAGGTGGCACAACTTTTGGTGCACACATTGCTGTTGGTACCAGCATTGGAGATTCTCCCTACACGCGCCATGTGGAAGCAATAATTGGTGGTGACTGGGGTAATGTTACAGTGGGTCAATCGGAAACAGTAGCATCTGGATTGGAAGAATCTTACTGGGCCAGAACCTGGATAGCTGATGGTCCTGGACGGGGTGATTCACTTGCTGCAAAAGGTTTCGGCATTGGAGATTACAGAACTGATGTTATTCGTTACGACTCCGTCAAATTAGCTGATGTGGTAAGTTTCCATGTGTCTGTATCGCCAGAAACCGGAAACGTAGCAACAACAGATGGCGATCCTAATCAACATGAAATTGGTTTGTCAGTCCGCGCAAGTGGTGGTTCGTGGACGGCCAATCTTGCTTATGAAACAGCTGGGACAGCGCCACAAGCTACTACATCTACTGATGGTGGCAATCAAGCAGCTGAGAACATCCTTCTATTGAATGGTGCTTATGACTTTGGCCCAGTTCTTTTAGATCTTGCTTATGCGACAAAAGCTTATGGTAAGCTTGTGAATGGTAAAAGTGCTGAGTCAGAATCTAGTCTATATACACGGGTTGAGTTTCAGACTGCCAGAACAGCTTATGGTATATATTATTTAGCTCGTAGCAATAGAATTGGCCAAAAAGATCATGGTAATACTGCAATTGGCGCTCAAGTCCGTTATGACATCGCATCGGCAAATACTCAAACATATGCGTATTTTCGTAGTGATTCACGTACTGTTCCATCAGGTCAAAAAGCACCAGATGGCGTAACAACTATTGGACTAGGTGTTCGCGTTCAATTCGGTGTTGAATTCGCAGAAGGTACATTATCTGTAATGTAATCTAAGCGTTTCAAACACTTAAATAATGGGTGCTTCGGCACCCATTTTTTTGCCCATTTAAAAATAACCCCCACTCATCCTGACAAGGGTGTTCACCATTAGAGATGATTTTATGCTTACAGCATCTGATCAATTATTTAATTTCTTGTGAATGCGCCATTGAGATCAGAAAACGCCCTGATGTTATAAAAAATCATTTCCCACCGTTGTAAATTTTTTAGGAGACTTAACAATTATTGCGTCTTTTTTTTATTTAATCTGTATAATTAATTAGAACTAGTAAGTTTAAAAATCGAATCATTATTAAAAATAACATGAGAAAGCCATTATGTTTAAATTATTTTTAGGATGTTTGAATCAATCATCTGTCAGACCGTTCTTCCAATTTCACCATGTTAATCACTTAATTCGTAAGTTTATTGACAGAGTCACAAATAAACACAAAATTGTATTCAAGATAATAAATCGGTGCGTGCTAAATAAAATTGGTGCGACTATGGTACTATCCGCATTATTGTCTGCTTGTGGTGGTGGCAATAGTAGTAATAACGACACTATCCCCAACAGCTCCTCCAACACCACCCTTAGAACACCTACACTTTTGATTTCAAGCAGTAGCTTGACATTGAACGAAAATTTTTCTGGCGCATATTTGGTTGCCACCGCTACGAATGCACCAGGAATAATGGTCAATCAATCTAGCACAGGCGTGGTTGCAGTCATAGTCACAACCTCAAGTGTTAGTGTATCGAGCATACCAAATGCCAATGGGATAACAACTTTATCTATCACTGTGAGTGATGGCAATCTCTCGGCCTCAACCCAAGTGATAGTGACAGTAATTAACATCAATGACCCGCCAACACTAACCGTCTCATCACGTACGGTTTCCTTGGGTGCAAACCCCATTATTCTGAATGTCTTAGCCTCCGATGTGGATGATGGCATCTTATCATACAGTGTTTCTACGGGGCAGAGTGCTGTTAACATCTTAATCACCACCACAAGCTTGAAATTAACACGACAGTTGGGTTCGAGTGCCTCTCAAATCATGCTGACCCTCAGAACAACAGATTCGGACGGCGTAACAGTTTCTACCAGTTTGACCCTCATATTACCGCCAGTGTTTGCAGTTACTACTGGTATAAAAACGCTTGATTTTGCTTGGAGTGCGATTTCTACAGCGACCCATTATCGTTTGCAAACTAATCCCGATGGGGGCTCAGGATATGTGGATTTAACGAGTACCACGGGCATTATGATCAATCCAAATGGGACCATAATCAGCCAAACCACTGCACAAATCCGAGTATCTCTACATCGATATATTGCAATGGTGAACGATCCTCAATATGGTGTGCAAACCTGTGATTCATCATCTTGTGGGGCATCATTTGTGCATAATACGATTACTTTGACCAATGCACAGTTAAACGCTTTAGCGGGTCAATTTCTGTCTGGTAATTCTGGCGTTGGTGATCGATTGGGGGGTGTTGTCAGTATCAGCCGAGATGGCAATACGCTGGCTGCCAGTGGGCGATATGAAGATGGTTCAACAACAGAGGTGAACGGTGCGGATAATAATGATGCAATCGATTCAGGTGCTGCCTATGTGTTTCGTAGAATTGGAGACACTTGGTCTCAGGAGGCTTACATCAAGGCTTCTAATGCAGAGGCAGGAGATCAATTTGGGCGACCATTGAGTTTAAGTAGCGATGGTAATACACTTGCGGTGGGCGCTCGGAATGAGGATAGCAGTTCAGTTGGGGTGAATGGTGTGGACAATAATTTTGGTTTTAACAATGGTGCTGTTTATGTGTTCCGTCGTACGGGAGGTACTTGGACACAGCAAGCTTATATCAAAGCACCTATAACTATATTTCATTTTGGTCAATCGGTAAGTTTAAGTGCAGACGGTCATACCCTTGCAGTGGGGGCAGATAGGATACTTAATGCAGGTGTGGGTGATGGAGCGTTTGTGTACCGTTTTAACCTTAGTTCAAACACATGGTTACTACAATCTTCATTTAGACCACTTGTTTCTTCGCCACGTGTAAATTTAGGAACGCCAACAAATCCTTCTTTTAATGGGGGCGATTTTGGTCGATTTGTCAGTTTGAACACTGATGGTAATACCTTGGCTGTTAGTGCGTTTTCTGACAATACATCATCTACAGGCGTTAATGGCACGATAATGCCTGGTACAACAACAGGTTCGGGTGCAGTGTATATTTACCGATATATATCAAATGCTTGGACACAACAAGCATTTATTAAGGCGTCTAATGCAGGTGAAGGTGATGTATTTGGTAGTTTGAGTTTAAGTGGTGATGGCAATACGCTTGCGGTGGGCGCGCTGCGAGAAGACAGTACATCAACAGGGGTAAATGGGGAGATTAATGATAGTACCACTGATTCAGGCGCAGCTTATGTATTTCGATTTAACTCTGGTGTTTGGTCGCAACAGGCATACATAAAACCCTTTAATACGAGTGGCGGTGATCTGTTTGGCTGGAAGTTGAGTTTGAGTGGTGACGGCAATACGCTTGCGGTGGGCGCAACTGATGAGGATGGTTCAGCCACTGGAATCAATGGTGTGGATAGTAATAGTGTTAGTAATTCAGGGGCAGCTTATATCTTTGAATTCAACAATAGCACTTGGTCACAGCGAGCTTATATCAAAGCGGGCGATAACTCAGCAAATAGTTGGTTTGGGAATGATGTGAGCTTAAATGAGGATGGGTCAAGCTTAGCGGTGGGTTCGCCTGGTAGAAATTCACTGACAGGTGCCGTTTATTTATATTAAGTCAGGAATCATAAAACTTATACAAGAAAACGCACTTTAACCAGCCGTTTTTGCACTAATTAGCAACACATCTCGTTCAATGAACGCTATCCGCTTTCATAAACGCAAGTCTTTATAAAGGGTGATGGACGGATTATAGACGTCGAAGTGTCAGTTTAAGATCTTTTCCAATGCGCTCTGTAGCATGAATATTAAAATCATAACGCTCACTCAGTTGCTCAATATTTGGCAATCTAAGTAAGGGTTTGCCTTGATGTCCAAGAAAAGAAGGCGCTAAGTAGAGAATGATTTCATCTACCAATCCTTGTTTAATAAACGCGCCTGATAATTTAGCGCCTGCTTCAATCATGACTTGATGACATTGCTGTTCGGCCAAATAGTGTATAACCCCACTTAAATTAGAATGTAAGGAGAACGGATTAAAAAAAATGGTTTGCTCATGTTCATAAGCTTGTTGCTTTTGTACCTTGTCATTCTCTGTCGCAATGGCAATGGCTGAAGATGCCTCGAATAATTTGGCATTCACAGGTATTCTCAATGCTCTATCCAATACAACTCTCAAAGGTTGTAAACGTTTGCGCGTTTCGTCCGTTAATCCGTAGGCGTGATTCAATCGAGGCCTGGCCGTTAGCAGTGGGTCATCAGTCAAAATAGTGTTGATGCCAGTGATGACCGCATCGCTTTTAAGTCTCAATTTATGAACGTCTGCACGGGCTTGACTGCCAGTAATCCACTGACTTTCGCCATTTGCACACGCGGTTCGGCCATCCAATGTGGCCGCTTGTTTTAAAATGACCCAAGGTTTGCCCTGTTGATGAAATTTAAAATAACTCCTATTCAGTTCGTAGGCGGTTGTTTGTTCCTCGCAAACAACTTCAATGCCTGCTTGACGGAGCTGTTGAATGCCCTTGCCTTTAACCAAAGGATTTGGATCCACAGAAGCAATCACAACCCGAGAAATGCGTGCTTCAATCAGTGCTTGTACACAAGGGGGGGTCTTACCGTGATGCGTACAGGGTTCTAAACTAACGTAGACCGTTGCGCCTTTGGCGTCAAACTGGTTTGTTTTAACTTGATTTAAGGCATTGATTTCAGCGTGTGCTTGACCCGCTATAGCGTGCCAACCCTCACCTAAGACATGATTATTTCGAACAATAACACAGCCGACCTGAGGATTTGGTTTGGTGGTGTATTGCCCTTTTTTTGCCAGTTTGATGGCTCGATTAAGCCAAAATTGATGTTCGGATGCCATGCTACAGCCTTATTTACCCAGTTCTCACAGCGCTTCTAAAATCATTCAGTCATTTTAATGGTTTGTGACTGCAGTCAAGCCAAGCCATTTATATTTTAAAGTGGCATTGAAGCTGTGCTTTATCAATGTTCACAATGTGCAACTCATTTCAAAGTCTTGCCACAAAACAAACCAGAATAACGCGATCAATCTTTATATACAGGAAGACGTTCACAAATTTTGCCAACTTTTTCCTGAATTGCTTTTTTAACGAATTCTTCGCCCTGGGCATCGATCACATCGCTCATCCAATGAGCCAACTGTATGCAGTCGTCTTTTACAAATCCTCGAGTGGTTACAGCCGGTGTGCCTATGCGGATGCCACTGGTCACAAAAGGCGACTGTGGGTCATTGGGTACGGCGTTTTTATTGACGGTGATATGCGCCTCTCCCAACCAACGATCCACATCTTTACCAGTCAATCCTTGTTTAATGAAACTGACGAGCAGAAGGTGATTGTCAGTCCCATTAGAAATAATCTCAAAACCTCTTTCTATTAAGACTTCAGCCATGGCTTGAGCGTTTACGACGACTTGTTTTTGATAGTTGGTAAATTCAGGATGCATGGCTTCAGCAAAACACACGGCTTTGGCGGCAATAACGTGCATCAAAGGACCCCCTTGAATGCCCGGGAATATTCGTGAATTTAATTTCTTTTCTAATTCAGGGTTGGATTTTGCCAGTATCAACCCGCCTCGTGGACCGCGTAAAGTTTTATGCGTGGTCGTTGTGGTCACATCGGCAATTTGGACTGGTGAGGGATAAAGTCCAGCGGCCACCAATCCAGCCACATGAGCCATATCAACCAATAAAACAGCGCCCACAGAGTCCGCTATATTGCGAAATATTTGCCAATCAATGACGCGAGAATACGAAGAAAATCCGGCAACAATCATTTTTGGACGGTGTTGTTGGGCCAGTTGCGCAATTTCGTCATAATTCAATAAGCCTTGCTCATCGATGCCATATTGCACCGAATTATAAAGTTGACCAGAAAAATTAACCGTCGCCCCATGGGTTAAATGACCACCGTGTGCTAAGCTCATACCGAGTACGGTATCGTGCGGTTTGAGGACGGCATGATAGACTGCCATATTGGCAGAAGATCCTGAGTGTGCTTGTACATTCGCATAATCAGCGTTGAACAATTCTTTGGCTCTTGAAATGGCAAGATCTTCAACGTCGTCGGCGAACTGGCAGCCACCGTAGTAGCGTTTTCTGGGATAACCTTCAGCGTACTTATTGGTGAAATAAGAACCTTGCGCCAGCATGACTTGGGGACTGGTGTAATTTTCTGAGGCAATTAGCTCAATGTGCGTTTCTTGACGCATTTCCTCTTGGGTGATGATTTGAGCGATTTCAGGATCGGTTGCTTGAAGGGATAAAGATTTATTAAACATAATGGTAAGGTTTATTGTTGCCAGAATTAAAATTAATAGCGTATATTTTGCAGCGAACATACGCCCAATATGGAATAACACGTCATTGTAACAAGAAATATTTAAAGCTGTATAAGAGCATGCTCCTTGTACTGTAATAAATACTCAAGCTCCACCCTTCAATTTGTACAATTATGGGTTTTCATCGGAACAATTCTGAGGATGGCGAGCCTTGTTGTCTCGCTGATTTACGCCTTATTACAGCAAGGTGATTCATTTGCCAACGCTTTCGAAAGGTTGAAAGTGAAAAAGAGGCAGACAAGGAGCTTATAGCAAATATATAATATCACTGAAGTATAACAGCAAAAATAAGGACCAACATAATGGCAAGACATTCAAAACTGAGGTAAGGATTATCATGATCAGATTCACATTTGTCGTATTTATGATGAGTTTACTACTCCAAGGTTGTTCGTCTACAAATTCATTATCTCCGGCCGATCAATACGGTCAGCTCAAAGCTGAATTAGAGCAAAAAGTCAAAGTCTTAACCAAATCTAATTTTATTTGGAAACACGCTTCTGATAAAAAAGGCAATTATATTAAAAATGAATTAACGCAAGCTGATAGTGCCGCAGAAAAAGGCTTGTATATAGAGGCGCTCAAATTGATCAATAAGGCTTTAGACATTGCCAATGTTTCGTTAGAACAAATGCATACCCAAAGCGAAGCGGTGCCCACTTGGGAACAATAACAAATGACTGGCTCGTGAGCTAAGGGCGAGTTGGACTCGCCTTTGTTGTTCCATGTGCATGGTATAAGATTGATGAAAATGAACGTTAAAATGATGATAGACTATGACAAAACAGGATAAACAATGATCAATATTTTCAAACACACACACATGTTATTGGCCGTGTTAACGGTTTTAGGGTTCAGTTTGCGCGTCTATTGGCGTTATGTCGATTCAGAGATGATGCAAAAAAAGTGGGTGAAAATCGCCCCCCACGTTGTCGATACCATGCTTTTAATTTTTGGCGTCACATTGGTTTTTTCTTACAACTTGAGTGTGTCTGAGAATGTCTGGATAATAGCCAAATTAACAGCCATCTTTTGCTATATTGGTATTGGATTTTATACTTTTAAAAAGGCAACAAGCCGTGCATCAATATTAGTAGGAGGCCTTGCTGGTTGGTTAGTATTGGCGTATATATTTAAGGTGGCATTTTCAAAATCCATCGGATTTTGAAAATTCTCTGGAATAAAACCATGCCTGATTCTGCCCAAAGATTCGAATTAATTGCTGTATATTGTTCATAAACATCTGTGAGATTGACATATTTAAATGGTCAGATTGACACATTATTGTCATAGCATTGGGACTCAAAAAACCCAAACGCATGCTTTGGCTAAGAGTCTATGCTTATACGCTCAAGCGCGCCAACCATCCGATTTATCTTTAGATTTAAAATTAACTGCGCCATAATATGCAATACTATGAAGTGGGTGGATCCATACGAGACCAATTATTAGGTCTTCAACCCAAAGATCAAGATTGGGTTGTCGTCGGGGGGTCTCCTGAACAACTTTTAGACAAAGGGTTTCGGAGCATTGGCAAAGAATTCCCCGTTTTTCAGCACCCCCAAACCAAGCAAGAATATGCACTTGCACGATTAGAACGCAAGGTTGCAGAAGGTCATAAAGGCTTTGTAACACAATTTTCTCCAGATGTAACTTTGGAGCAAGATTTGCTGCGCAGAGACTTGACAATTAACGCCATGGCACGCCAGCCAGATGGCACAATCATTGACCCGTACAACGGCACACACGACATACAGACTAAAAGACTTCGGCATGTGTCAAAAGCATTCATTGAAGATCCACTGCGCGTATTTAGGGTGGCACGTTTTCAAGCGAGGTTTGCACATCTGGGCTTTACCATAGCGCCTCAAACCCTAAGTTTAATGACCAAGATGACCGCAGAAGGGGCTTTGCAAAGTTTGCCTGCTGAACGTGTTTGGCAAGAATCTCAAAACGCATTGACCGAGCAGACACCGACCGCTTATTTTCGAACGCTTTACCAAGTCGGGGCATTAAAGTTTTGGTTTTCAGAAATCCACCAACTGTTTGGCATTCCGCAACCATGTAAATGGCACCCTGAGATAGATTGTGGCGTGCACTCATTGATGGTATTAGAATCATCTTGTCAGTTGAGCCAAGACCCCATCGTTCGATTCTGTGCATTGGTTCATGACGTGGGAAAGGGTACTTCAAATCCTGACTATCTGCCAGCGCACCGCGGTCATGAATTAAGGGGTGTTCCTTTGGTTGAACAATTGGCAAAACGCTTGAAAATCCCAAAGGCTTATCTTGCTAATGCAAAAATTGTGACAGAGTATCATGGGCATATTCATAAACTAAAGGCATTGAAAGACGAAACATGTTTACGCGTGATGGAAGCGGCAGATGCCTTTCGCAGACCAGCACAGTTTAATCGCCTAATCCTATGTAGCCAGGCAGATTCATGGGGACGTCCAGCCCTTAAAAAACATTATCCACAAAGAAAATATTGGCACCATATATTAGAAGGATTACAGCGCTTAAAACTATCCGACATGATTCAAAAAAATACAGCAGAAAACGTTGAGCCTATGATGATTGCAGAGCATATCAAAAATCATCGCCTCAAAGAAATTAATCGTTTGCGCAGAGAGTGCGTCTAATGAGCATACAATGTGTGGTTTGGCGGTCGAAAAAGCGCGAGGGCTATTATATTTTTTGCCAAAAGGAAGTCGATTTACTCACTGTATTACCCGAATCACTGATGACGTACTTTCATCCGCTTGAGCCATTTTATGATTTTCAATTAATCGATAAAACAAGATTGCAACAAGGCAGTGCCAAGGACGCCTTAAAAACAATGCAAGAAAAAAAATACTATATTCAGATGCCGAATAATGAGGATTACGTACAATAGTATTGTTGCAATACGCCCAATGAACGCAAATATTTCATGTCATTTCTAAAATATTTAAAAAAATTATTCTACGCCTTGTTGATCTTCGGTACCCTTGTGGCAATAGGGGGGGGCGTCGCGGCTTATTTATTTTATGACAGTGAGATAGAGCCTCTGGTGCCCGATGTGAGTACCGTTAAGACCATTGGTCTTAAGTTACCGATGAAAATTTACACTCAAGATGGAAAGTTAATCAATGAAGTTGGGACGACACGGCGCTATTTATTGACTTATGATCAAATTCCCCAGTCGCTAAAAGATGCACTGATTGTCACTGAGGACAGTCGCTTCTATGAGCATTCAGGTGTTGACTTTTTGGGGCTTGTTCGAGCAGCGATTGAATGGATTAGAACAGGAGAGAAAAAACAAGGTGGCAGTACCTTGACCATGCAATTGGCACGAAATTATTATCTCAGTCGTAAAAAAACAGTTATCCGAAAACTGGTCGAAATCATGATTGCATTGAAGTTAGAACAAATGTTATCTAAGGATGATATTTTATTGCTGTACATGAACAAGGTGTTTTTAGGTTATAGATCGTATGGATTTGAAACAGCCGCTCAAACGTATTACGGCAAAAAAATGGCAGAACTCACGGTTGCAGAATCGGCTATGCTCGCAGGGTTGCCAAAAGCGCCTTCTACCTTTAATCCAATAATCAATCCGAGTAGAGCAAAGGTTCGCCGAGATTACATTCTTCAACGAATGCTCGCAGAAGGGAAAATTTCAGAAGCCATTTATCAAGAAGCATTGGCGACACCTGTGCATGCAAAACGACATGGAGCTGACATTGAACTGGAGGCTGGTTATGTTTCCGAAATGGCCAGAGTCGAAGCCAGAAAAATCATAGGTGAGGATGCTTTTACTGGTGGCTATAAAGTCATAACGACCATAGATTCCAAAAAACAACAGGCTGCCAATGAAGCTGTTCAGAGTGGATTATTGGCGTATAACTTACGCCAACCTTATCCAGGCGCAGCCAAATATTTCAATTTACCCGAGGGTCAAGAATGGGGTGAGTCTTCTTTCGAAGATGCCATTCAAGCTGTGGAGGCCATTGAAGGATTGCATAGAGCTGTGGTCGTTGAGTCGAGTCATTCTGCCGCTAAATTTATGCTTGAAGCAAGTGACCGGCCACAGCAAAGGCATATTGAACTCGACCAGCAACAACTGAAATTGTTCAAAACATATGATCCACAAAGACCCATTATTGAAACACCGCTCTATCCAGATGAATCGACCACAAGTGTTGAAGTGATGGTTGAATTCACCACAGTTTCAATTTTAATCGGTCAAGAATCAACCCAAATCGTCACGATCAATGATGAAGGCGCTGTGGAAGTTATTTCTACTTTGGTCAATGTTTATGAAGACATCCAAAGACCCGTTGACTTTGAAGCCGTTAAGGTTGAGTTGCCAACCATCTTACCCGTGGGCGCGGTTGCCTATTTACAGTATGATAAAAAATGGTTGCTCAATACGGCGCCCATTGCACAGGGCGCTCTAATCAGTCTAAACCCCTTTGATGGTTCCATACAGGCTTTGGTTGGGGGATACAGTTATCAAAACTATAAATTCAATCGTGCAATCCAAGCCACTCGCCAACCAGGGTCCAATTTCAAGCCATTTATTTACGCAGCCGCTTTGAGCAAAGGCTACACCGCAGCGAGTATCATTAATGATGCCCCCTTATCATTTGAAGATTATGCGACGGGAAATCTTTGGCAACCGTCCAATTATTCTGGACGTTACTTCGGTCCTACTCGATTGCGTGAAGGCTTAGTGAAATCAAGGAATCTTGTATCGGTACGATTGATGCATCAGGTCGGAATTAACTATGCCCTGAATTATTTAACCCGCTTCGGTTTTTCAGCACAAGAGTACAAACAAAATAATAATTTATCCGTTGCATTGGGCAGTGTTCCAACTTCGGCATTGAACATTGCACGCGGTTATGCCGTTTTTGCCAACGGGGGCTACCTAATAACGCCCCATGTAATCAGCAAAATATTAGACAGTGAGGGCAAAATAATTTATCAAAATAAACTGCCTGTTGTCTGTGATTTTTGTGCAGAAAATACCCAAGGGGTGGCACAAAAAACGCTTGATCCAGACGTCAATTACATTATGTCCAATATTTTAAAAGATGTGGTTCAATCAGGTACAGGGCGCAGAGCAAGAACACTGAACCGTAAAGACCTTGGTGGGAAGACTGGGACCACAAACAATCAGTTTGATGCTTGGTTTTCTGGATTCAGTCAAGACACTATCACCACTGTTTGGGTCGGCAAAGACAGCCCAGCTACTTTGGGCAAGAGAGAAACAGGATCACGGTTGGCTTTACCCATTTGGATTGATTATATGAAAATCGCCATTGCGGATGAAATCCCAAAACCTGTAGAGCCTCCAGAAAACATTGTGACTGTTAAAATTAATAAAAAAACTGGACAGGTATCGGACTTTTCGGCAAATGACAACAACGTTATGTTTGAAATATTTAGACGCCAATATGTGCCCGAATCTGAACAGGCTGGGACTCAGCCATCGGGAGAAAGCGCAGCCCAAGATAACTCAGAAGGAAATAGCGAAAGTGCGTTGCGGGAAAAACTATTTTGAGCGCTAATCGGAGTGGAAAAGCACGATTGGATGTTAAATATGATCCCACAAAAAGCATTCATTGAGCCAGATTGGTTCTCTTCGGTAAAAACCAGCTTAGCACACACGGGTCAGCTTGTATATGGCTTACAGTGGCATTCATTGCAAACCCAAAGAGACCAATCATACGGCAAACTTGTGGCCAAAACAAGGACTCATTTCATCAAAGTTGGACTGGCTGGTTTGTTGCCCCGTTTTGAGGCGGAAAGAATGTCGCTTCAAACCATGGAAGCTACTCAAACCATTCTCTGTCCGAAAGTCACCGTCTGCGAATCAAACGGTCATCACGCGTGGTTGGTGATGAAATATTTATCACTGCAGCCAGCTTCAGAAATAGGGCAGAAAAGGCTTGGCGAACAATTGGCAGCATTGCATCATCAACACGACTATGCTTGGTATGGCTGGCATGCGGATAACTGGTTGGGGCAAAATCTGCAGATGAACCAACAAAATCAATCGTGGTTGGAATTCTGGAAAACTCAAAGATTCACGCCACAACTACAAAAAGCACAGGACAATCAGATTGCACAAGTGGTGATTGAAACTGCACAAAAATTGTATCCCTACTTGGAGGCATTGCTGCCGCAAACCCCTAAAAGAAGTTTACTACACGGTGATCTTTGGGCGGGCAATGTGGGACAAATTGAACAAGATGTGGCTGTGGTATATGACCCAGCCTGTTATATAGGAGATTCAGAATCCGACATGGCCATGACAGAGTTATTCGGCGGGTTCAGTCAAGCATTTTACGATGCATATTGGCACCACCGCGCGCCATCCCCCGAATATCAAACACGCAAACAACTATATAATTTATATCATATTTTGAATCATTTCAATTTATTCGGCGGCGCTTATGCGAGCAAAGCCTTAACAACTATGCGGTCATTGCTACAAACAGTCACATAATCAATCTGCCCATAAAAAGGGAGCGGCTGAACGTACCGAGGCAAAGGACTTTTTGTTGTAAATTCAACTAAAATCTTAATGCATAGACCAAATATAAAATGTCAAAATCACCATGTGATAAATGAAAACACTGTTGGTATGGTTAATGATATAGCACAAAAAAGCAATTATGATAAAATTGGATATCAAGTACTAGAATCTAATTTTGGAGTGTCAGATGAAAAGTAATCATGGTGAAAATACGCTTATTTCTTTGCAAGAAAAACATGTTAGTTTATTCCCAGAAACCGAAGACAAAACGTTCAAACAAGATGATGAATATTGGTTAGAGCAACCTCTTTTTCAAAAAGTGGTTGACTCCACTACAAGCTCCTCTTCAGGAATAAGCCAAATAAAACCGAAATAAATAATAACGAGCGCTTTATAGGGACAAATAATGCCAAGTTGGAATAAAGTGCTCGAAGAAATAGCCTTCATAGCTACGACTCATAATCAAATTTCCCTAAACGCTCATACATCCGTTAGACATCAATACCTAGCTAAATTGCATAAAAAGACGGGTAGAAACATTATTGTTTATTATTCGGGCTGGCTATCAAAACCAAATATCCATTTTAATTCGCTAGTTGATGAAGATATTAATGGATTCATGACTGCTGTACACGGTTTGGGTCGTTCCAAGGGATTAGATTTATTTCTTCATACGCCTGAAGGGAGTATTTCTGCTACACAATCACTTGTTCATTATTTGAGAGGGATGTTTGGCACAAATATTAGAGCTGTAATTCCACAAATTGCCATGTCTGCTGGAACGATGATTGCTTGTTCATGCAAGTCTATCTTAATGGGCAAAGAATCAAATCTTGGTCCTATAGACCCACAATTAGCAGGCGTTCCTGCTTATAGTGTCATTGAATAATTTAAGCGTGCTTATGAAGAAATTAGATTGCCAAATGGAGAAGTTAATAAAGCAAAATTAGCAATTTGGGAACTAATCATAAAACAATATAAACCAACTTTTTTAACACAGTGTGAACATGCAATTGATCAATCTAACCAATTTGTTGAAGACCAACTGACAAAGGTGATGTTTAAAGGTATGGAGAATGCTAATTTTAAAGCAAAAAAAGTTGTGGATAATCTAACACAATATAAAGATGGACACGATCGACACTATCATCTTGATGAGTGTAAGAGTATGGGGTTAGGGATTGAACTTCTTGAAAAAGATCATGAATTACAAGACCTCATTCTAACTGTACATCATTGCAACATGGACATGTTTATGAATACACCTGCATACAAAATCGTAGAAAATCATAAAGGGATTGGCATGTTGAAAAATGCGAATAACCCTGATTAGAATGTCCTAATTCTCATTCTAAAAGGGATGGCGATTCTGATTTCGTCCCAGACTTCCCCACACTCTTGTTAAAACTTGCAATTGAACTAAGGCAATTCATGCTGATATTCATTTTGTGGCTGGTTATAATTTCACAATTGGCATTGAATCGTTTAAATAAATGCGAATAACTTTTGTTGCCAGCCTTTTAGCACCTTTTGAATTTAATGCTTATGAACCCTTTTGCTATGTATCCTCGACCTGTCCCCGCTATAGTAGTAGCTTATTGTGCGGTCAAAGAAATCAAAAAGGTTCGTCTCACGTCATAACCCCATGAACATTGTAAAAACATCGTTTTTGGCCCTATTAGCCGAGGAATGGGCACAACCATTACATTCATATGGCCTTATTTAAAGCATTCAGTCGCTTTGCGGGCATAACTTTTATTTCAAGGGTATTTGGTTTTGCGCGCGATGTTTTTATTGCCAGAGCGTTTGGTAGTAGCGAAGCGGCGGATGCTTTTTTTGTCGCATTTAGGATTCCCAACCTATTTCGCAGAATGTTTGCAGAGGGGGCTTTTTCTCAAGCGTTTATTCCTATTTTAAGTGAGGAGCGCAATAAAGAAGCGTCTGAGCAACCATACATCAATGCCGTGTTCAGTGCTTTGGCTCTCACTCTGTTTGTGTTTTGCAGTTTGGGCATGTTGGCAGCGCCATGGGTGATTACTTTATTTTCACCTGGTTTTTCTCAAAACGTCGGCAAGACCGAATTAGCGGTTGATCTGCTGATACTGACTTTCCCCTATTTGTTTTTCATTTCTCTGAGCGCTTTATTTGCTGGAATATTGAACACTTTGGGTCAATTTAGCGCTGCTGCTTTTGCGCCTGTATTCTTGAACATTAGCCTGATTATTGCGGCACTGTTTGGCACCACATTCTTTGACCAACCGATCATTGCATTGGGCTGGGGGGTATTTGGTGCAGGCATCATACAGTTGTTGTGGTTATGGTTTTTTGTTCGTCGTGCGGGCTATAAAATTCGTTTGACTTATTGGCGTACCAAAGAAGTTAAGAAAACCGTTCGACTCATGATACCTGCGTTGTTGGGCGTCTCAGTCGCTCAAATTAATCTATTGGTTGATACAATCTTGGCTTCATTATTGGTCAGCGGCAGTGTTTCATGGTTATACTATTCTGATCGTTTACTGGAATTTCCATTAGGCATTGTTGGGGTGGCGATTGGAACCGTGATATTACCTGCTTTTTCAAAACACATTGTGCAAGGCAATCATCAGGCCTTCCAAAACAATGTTAATTGGGCATTAAAATTGGGGGCATTCGTCTCATTACCCGCAACAGCAGGGCTGTTGTTATTAAGTTATCCATTGCTCTTAACTTTGTTTGCCTACGGCGCGTTCAGCGTCCACGATGCGCATATGGCATCCTTGAGTTTAATGGGTTATGTGGTTGGTTTACCCGCTTTTGTGTTGATCAAAATTATGGCGCCGGCATTTTTCGCCCAGCAAGATACAAAAACGCCGGCCAAAATTGCCATCGTTGCTTTAATTGCGAATGTTATATTAAACCTCATTTTAATGGGTCCTTTAAAGCATGCTGGATTAGCCCTTGCGACCGCTTTATCGGGCTGGTTGAATGCGTTATTATTAATGGGGTTTTTACATAAGGCAGGGCTATGGCAAATCAATAAACCCTTAATAACCGTTGTTTTAAAGCAGCTGTTGTCGGTGCTCATCATGGTCGTGGTTGTATTGGGATTATTGTCATTGGTACAAAGTTGGGAATCCTTATCGTTTTGGTATAAAATCGCGCAATTATTGGGCATTATCTTTGTAGGTGCTCTGAGTTATTTGGCATCAACGGCTTTAATGGGCATCAGCATTATGACTTTAATGAAAGCATGAAAATCATCAGAGGATGGCACAATGTGCCCAAAAGCTTAAATACAAGCGTCGTGACAATTGGTAACTTTGATGGGGTGCACAGAGGCCACCAATTTCTGATTGATGCCTTAAAGAAGATGAGTAGTGCTGATAAACCCAGCGTCCTAATCATCTTTGAGCCCCAGCCCATTGAGTTTTTTAAGCCAAATGATGGCATTAAAAGGATTACCCAATTACAAGACAAACTCAGAATCCTGCAAAAAACGCCCATTGATTATGTGCTCATACTGGCATTTAACCAAGCATTGGCACAAACCGAAGCCAGGACTTTTATCGAGCACTTAAACGCTCAACTCATGCCAACGGACATTTTAATTGGACATGATTTTAGATTTGGCTATAAACGCCAAGGCGATTTTGATTTAATCCGTCAAATGGGAAACGCCTTGGGTTTTAAAGCGCACCAATTGGGGACGCTGAAATCCTCTGGCTTAAGAGTGTCAAGCACCCAAATTCGTCATCAATTGGCAAAAGGGGATTTGCAAGGCGCAGAAAGCCTTTTGGGGTTTCCCTATAAAGTGACCGCCCGCATTGAAAAAGGGGATCAGATGGGTCGTCAATTGGGTTTCCCAACGGCAAATTTGCGATTACAATACCCAACATCTTTGCGCGGTGTATTCTTGGTTCGTGTGACTTTGAATACAAACCTTCATTGGGGTTTAGCCAATGTTGGAATCAGACCCACCTTGGCAGGTAAAAAATATCGTTTAGAAGTTTATATTCTGGATTTTAATCAGGATATTTATGGACAGAAAGTGACGGTTAAATTCGTTCGGTTCTTGAGAGAGGAAAAAACGTTTGAATCCTTAAATGCTCTAAAGAATCAAATTGCAAAAGATAAAGAAAATGCTTTGCTTTGGCTTAAAACCCAAGCGAAAAATTGATGGAATACTGACAAACATGCATCTAATTAGCACGACCCTGAACGATGATTTTCAAAAAGTTGATCAGCTCATTCAGGAAAACTTAAATTCAGACATTGATCTGATAAACCAAGTTTGCAAATACATTATTGATAGTGGTGGAAAACGTTTGCGCCCGCAATTATGCTTACTGGTCGCCCGCATTTTAGGCTATAAAGGGTCACATCATATTGTTATGGCGACCGTTATTGAATTCATTCATACAGCCACCTTATTACATGATGACGTGGTGGACGAATCGAACCAACGTCGTGGTAACCAAACGGTCAATAGCCTATGGGGTAATGCGCCCAGCGTTTTGATTGGTGATTTTCTCTATTCCCGCGCTTTTCAGCTTATGATACAGCCTCAAAATTTAGAGATTTTAGACGTGATTGCTGATACCACAAATCGTATTTCCGAAGGGGAGGTTATGCAACTGATCAATACGGGCGATACGGCTTTGAGCGAAGCGCAATATCATCTGATGATTTATCGTAAAACAGCCTGTTTGTTTGAAACCGCCACTGCAATGGGTGGCTACCTTACAAATGTAGACGAGAATACCATGATTGGACTCAAAAATTATGGCAAGTACTTAGGCATTGCTTTTCAAATCATGGATGATGTATTGGACTATGTTGGCGAAGATCAGATTATGGGCAAATCGGCGGGTGACGATTTTGTTGAAGGCTTAATCACTTTGCCAGTCATTCATTCATTAAGACAAGGCAGTGAAAAACAAAAACAATCCATTCTTAAAATCCTTGAAGCACCGTCCATTGAAAATTTGCCCAATCTCATAGCGATACTCAACGCAACGGATTCAATCAAATATGCCAGAGAAGAGGCAGATCGGTATGCTTTAAAAGCGCAACAATCCATCAGTTTTCTTGAACCGAGCGCAGAACAACAAGCATTATTAGATGTGGCAATCAACGCGACTAAAAGACTAAAATAATGACGGCAAAATATAAGGCCCATGAAACAATTTTTCATTGAAGGTTTCATATTGAGCCTAAAAGTGTTTTGGCATGTTTTTAAACTGGCCTTCCCCCTTTTAATCATCATCAAATATTTAGAAGATAATTACCAATTCATCGGTATTGTCGGTCATTATTTATCCCCGGTGATGAACCTACTCAACTTGCCTGGTGAAACGGGGATTGTTTGGGCCGCAGCCATTTTCCTACAATTATACGGCGCCATTATTGTGCTGATTGGTTTGTGGGACACCTTATCACTCAGTGTGGCTCAAGTCAGTGTATTGGCTTTGTTGATGCTGGTGGCCCATAGTTTGGTCATTGAAGTTAGGATTGCGCAACGAGCGGGTATGAACAGTATTTTTGCTGTATCAATAAGGCTAGTTTGTGGATTTTTGTTTGCCTTTATCTGCGCACAAACCTATCAATTAGGTGGATGGTTGCAAGAACCGGCGCAATTTACCATTGCATTAGTACACCCCCCAGAGGCATGGATGCCTTGGTTTGTCTATCAAATTGAGGTTTGGTTGGCGATTTTTCTCATCATTATGGTGCTGGTTTACTTCATGGAAATCCTCAAGGCCACTCATTTAGAAGAGTATATGATCCGCCTGTTAAAACCCCTATTAAGCCGTATAGGCATAGGTGAACAAGGCACCATAACAACAATCATCGGCATGACATTGGGGATTACTTATGGCGGCGGTTTGATCATAGAACAGAGTAAAAACAATGTCATTCCGCCAAGAGATTTGGTTTGTGCTCTGACATTTCTGGGTTTGACCCACTCTATTATCGAAGACACCTTATTAATGCTTTTTATTGGGGCAGATTTGAGCGCCATTTTATTTGGACGTTTGATTCTGACATTGATATTTATGTGGGCGTTTGCCTACTGGGTGAAGCAACTCTCGCCCGAGCGATTCAAAGCCCTATTGTTGATAAAATCGAAAAGCGCAGAAATTGATTAGAAGCACTCATCCATTTGTATGAGGGCTTTTCCCGTCTTTATTTTGGAATGATGTAGAGATGGCGTTTAATTAAGTATATGCAAGTCAATAATGGGCAAATTGAATATTATTTAAACCTTGAAAGACACTCAAAGGCAGGCATGATTTCATAGAAATATTATCCTGTCAAAGCAATTGCTTCAGAACCTTGAGATAACAAAAATAACTTACTTACTGGTTTTCTGACGGGAAATAAACGCCCAAATAAGTCCACCTACACCAACGGTAGCAACGAAGGCACTTGCAAACGAATTTTCTATCAATACTGCAACAATTAAAGCACCTATCCTCAAACAGAATCCAGCTAGTTGGGAGATAAAAACAAAGGTATTGATGCGCCTAGTATTACTATGTCGAAACTCTGCTTCTTTCTCTGTCCTATCAAATATCCAATCTACTCAATCGGGTCTAATTTTATGCAGACGCTCCATTGATTCGATGGGGAGAAGCGGACTGTCCGTTTCAATCGTCTGATGATGAATAGAAAGATTGGGATGATTAGCTGATGCTTTACTGAGATGCGCTCTTTTATTGGTTTTTTTCGCACTCATCATTTAATTTTTGTTTTAAATCTTCGCCCACGGCCTTAAAATCAGAGCGCAACGCATACCAGTCTGAAAGCGAATCACCTTTCTTAGGTATTTGATAATCTGTATTTGGATAAATGTCAACGGCTGTGCAGAAGCCGTCCAGTATATTTTTCAATGTATCCATATTATTCAAGTTGCGTTTTTAGTTATATCAAAGGGCGCATTATTCGACACTAAAACATGCAAGCAAAAGTCCCTCACGGGGAATACTTTATCACATCAGGTTGGAATAGTACAATTTTTTAAAACAACCATAACACGTTGTACTTGATTATTTATAGTACGTATCGCACGGCTAGTCCCTTCCAATGAATCAACCAGTAAGCGCCCACAAACTTGTTAAAAAACACGAGGATTTGCCGAGTGCATTGAAATTGATATTTTCTCTCGCTTGAGTAAGAAGGAAAATGTCGTCATTTGGTAGAGCACGTTTTATGTGGCGACTTGGACTTTGGTCTTAATCACCCTCATTCAAATCGTATTGCCGACACAACTAAGTCGTCAAGGCCGCGATGACTGAATCTAATCCCGTATGATTGATTTGCCATTGAGCCAGCTCGCGAACAGTTTTTTTGGCTTTATAGGCCACGCTCAATCCCGCTGTCTGCATCATGGGTAAATCGTTAGAACCATCGCCAAGCGCAATAACTTGGTGCGGTTCTATGCCCAACTTTGAACACAATTTAATAAGATACTGTTGTTTGGCAAGTCCATCAACAATGGGACCTACAACCTGACCCGTTAAATGTCCATCCGCAATTTCTAACCGATTGGCGTGGGCATATTGGAATTGAAATCGAGATTTTAATTTTTCAGTGAAGTAAGTAAAACCACCAGAGACCAAAGCAAAATCAATATTGTTCTTTGCTAAGAAATTGAGCAGCTCAAGTGCCCCTGGGTTTAAACGCAGTTTGTTTTGATAGACGGTTTCTAAGGCTGACACAGGCAAGCCCTTCAGCAGTGATACTCTTTGTTTTAATGACTGGCTAAAGTCAAATGTTTCATCGGACATTGCTCGTGCTGTAATGGCAGCGACGGATTCTTTCAGTCCCACGGCATCGGCCAATTCATCAATACATTCAATGTTAATCAAGGTTGAATCCATGTCACTGATGACGAGTTTCGTTTGATTGGCTTGCCATTGTGATTGCAAACGATTGATGTCTGTGTGCCACTGTTGTCGCCAGTGTTCTATGGGCGCTTCGCGTGCCTCATGACAGCAATAAAAATCGCCTCGGTGTGCAACGTCATGGCCATAGTCTGAAAGCTGAGCCAGTTGTGTCTCAGATAATCTGGGGCTGTGAATGATGAGTTTAGACATTGCCATAGAGACACAGAACATAGAGCGAAGCGAATATCTTAGCCATTGATCTTGACCAAATAACTGTTGCTATAACGATCATACCAAGTGGGTTTTTTTAATAGCGCTGAAAACAGCGGAAAGACCAGAAACAGACTCCACGCCATGAGCCATCTTCTGAGGCAAGTGAAACGCGTTGGTGGTTTGTTCGGCTCTTGTGTCAATTTGATTTTCCAAACTCTCATGGCGGGTGTTTGTCCGCTGATAGACCAAAAGGCAATAAAGTAACTTGCCCAAATGGTTAGTAGATATAAGCGATGGAGGGTGGATGAGACCAAGTTGGCGTTAATCTCGTTGCCCCAAATCATCGTGGGGGGCAAGTTGGCTAACATGAGCAGTGCTATGACTAGTAGAGCGTCGTAAAAAATCGCCCCTAAACGTCGCCAAACTGAAACATTATGGGTGATCGTTTGCTTCGTCATCTCTGAGTAATCTGAATACAAAAAAACTGGAAAAAATAAAGTTAAAGCCCATGCCCAATAAAATGCCAATAACAAGGGCAAAAATGGGTAAGTCTTGGAATAAGGGAACATAGGTTGTCAGCAGGAAATAACTGCCAACATTAATGACAAAGCCAAACAGACT
Organism: Gammaproteobacteria bacterium; assembly: GCA_965277775.1. Lineage (GTDB taxonomy): Bacteria > Pseudomonadota > Gammaproteobacteria > CAKMZV01 > CAKMZV01. Next base: position 1,592,284 of record OZ255843.1, read on the forward strand.
GGATAAAACAAATTCCATCCATTGGCGCAACTTGGGTCGTTTGTCTCTATGGCTAAAAGTAAGCGCGCGATTAAGTATCCAATTCCAACTGACGGCAGGCCAAAAGGACAAGCCTCGAGCAATTTGATGCGGCAATCCAAAGACTGCTTGCAAGAACAAATAAAAGCTGAGATCAACGATGAATCCAGAAGACCCGACGCTGGCAAACTGCACCACTTCTGACCAAATGGTATATTTGTATTGATAAAGTCGGCGCAAATGACGAAGGTATCGTATCTGCTCTAATAGACTCATTTTGCTTTGACCTTCCTGCCGATCGATGAATCGAATCGGATGTTCGTAGATGTTGGTAAACGCCCCTTTGACCAAAACTTCTAAGCCTATCTTGTAACCAACTGGCGAGAGCAGGTGTTCTGCTGGTATGTCTGTTTTACGAATGCCAAAAAAACCGGACATGGGATCGGAAACTTTTACCAAAGGCCGCGCTAAGTATGTGGCGACTTTGGAAATAATGCGTCTGAGCAAACCCCAACTGTCATCCAATTGCCCGCCTTTGACGTAGCGCGAACCAATGACAAATGTTTTCGGTTGTTGTTGTAATTTTTCTAATAAAGCAGGGAGTGCACTGGCAGGGTGGGATAAATCTGCATCCATCACAATAACATATTCAAATTGAGCGTGCCTAAACCCTTCAATCACCGCTTTAGATAAACCGCGATCCGATTGACGAACGATCATTTTTACAGGATAGGTATTTTGCAGCGATTCAACCAATTCCAAGCTGCCGTCATTAGAATTGTCATCCATGTACACGATTTCATAGTCTATGGCCAAAGGCGTTAGAGTTTCAGCAATACTCTGCGTACACTTTTTAATATTTGCAACTTCTTTATAAGTGGGAATGATGACGCTTAAAGACATGAGAGAGTCGATTGAGGGTATAGAGTCGGATTAAGGTTTTATTAAAATATGTTTGAAAGCCAGCGTATCATTATCGAATAATTGTTAGCAGACATTGTACCCTGAGCGGTTAGAAAATGTCCTTTGAGGGCAATGCTCTAAACCGTCATAGCATGAAATATTAGGTGCAATGCTTGATAATTTTCTCATCATCCCCATAGAGTGTCTTTAAAGTCACAAAATTAACCAAACCTAAACGAGTACATGACGAAAAAACACCAAAACGAGGACCAAGAAGCCTCAAATTCTGAAGCAGTGGCAAAAAATGAGTCAGATTCTCTGAGTGAGGATGCGACCACTGGTTCAACTGAGACAAAAGCATCAGAAGCCGCTGATTCAGATTCAACCAATGATGCTGCAGAGGATTTAGAAGTGCAACTTGAGGCCTTGCAAGAGCAGTTAAATCTTGCCAATGAAAAAGCCATTAGGCTGCTTGCAGAAATGGATAATTTGCGCAAACGCTCTGAGCGCGATATTGCCAATGCGCATAAATACGGCAATGAACAACTGCTACGATCGTTGATTCCACTTTTAGATGGTTTAGAAAATGGTCGCAAAAGCATTCAACCCAATAACACTGATGTCACGGCGATTATTGATGGTTTTAATTTGATTGAAAAACAATTTCTTAAGGTCATGACTGAAGCGGGTGTTGAAATGGTCGTACCCGAAGTGGCATCAGAATTTGATGCCAACTTGCATCAAGCGATGACCACAGTTGCCAACACTGAGATGGCGGCCAACAAGATTGTTGAAGTTTATCAAAAAGGTTTTGTTTTAAATGGTCGTCTGATCAGACCAGCATTAGTTGTTGTCAGTGCAGGGTCTTGATTTTATTCATTTAAGACACATATAGCAGTTATAAGTTTGAAGTTAGAAATAATAAATTTCTACAAATTTAATATTAAGGAGTAATTTTTAATGGGAAAAGTAATCGGGATTGATTTGGGGACAACCAATTCTTGTGTGGCGATTAGAGAAGGCGACACAACAAAAGTGATAGAAAACGCAGAAGGCAATAGAACAACGCCTTCAATCGTCGCTTATAAAGACGACGAAATTGTTGTTGGAGATTCAGCCAAGCGTCAAGCTGTGACCAATCCAAAAAATACGTTATACGCAATCAAACGATTGATTGGTCGTCGTTTTGAGGATGACACTGTTCAAAAAGACATTGAAATGGTGCCTTATGAAATAGTCAAAGCAGACAATGGCGATGCTTGGATCAAAGTGGATGACAAAAAAATGGCACCGCCTGAAATTTCAGCCAAAATTTTGCAAAAAATGAAACAAACGGCTGAGGATTATTTGGGCACAAAAGTGACAGAAGCCGTCATTACCGTCCCTGCATACTTTAATGATTCTCAACGCCAAGCGACAAAAGACGCTGGTCGGATTGCTGGATTAGAAGTGAAGCGGATTATTAATGAGCCAACCGCAGCAGCACTTGCTTACGGTATGGAAAAATTCCAAGGCGATGCGAAAATTGCCGTTTATGATTTAGGCGGTGGGACTTTTGATATTTCAATCATTGAAGTAGCTGAAATTGACGGTGAAAAGCAATTTGAAGTTTTGGCGACAAACGGTGATACCTTTTTAGGTGGCGAAGATTTTGACTCGTGCATCATCAAGCACCTTGCGAAGGAGTTTAAGAAGCAACAAGGGGTTGACTTAACCAAAGACCGTGTGGCCATGCAACGTTTAAAAGAAGCGGCTGAAACGGCAAAAATTGAGCTTTCGACTCGGGAGCAGACTGAGATCAGTTTGCCTTACATCAGCGCAGATGCGGACGGTCCTAAGCATTTGTCTCTCAAGCTGTCTCGTGCCAATTATGAAGCCTTGGTTGGTGATTTGGTCAAACGCACATTAGCCCCTTGTAAACAAGCATTGAAAGATGCGGGGTTGCGTTCCAATGAAATCGATGAAGTGATTTTAATTGGCGGTTCGACTCGGACCCCAATGGTTCAACAAGCGGTGGAAAAATTCTTTGGTAAAGCACCGAGAAAGGATGTCAATCCAGACGAAGCTGTTGCAGTGGGCGCTGCCATTCAAGGCGCCGTATTGGGTGGTGATGTCAATGATGTTTTATTGTTGGATGTAACGCCTTTGTCTCTTGGTATAGAAACCATGGGGGGCGTTATGACAAAACTCATAGAAAAAAACACCACGATTCCAACAAATGCCAAGCAAGTGTTCTCAACGGCGGCTGACAATCAAACAGCCGTAACGGTTCAAGTTTTGCAAGGCGAGCGCGAGATGGCTTCTGCCAACAAATCATTGGGTCAATTTAATTTGGAAGGCATTCGTCCCGCCTCAAGAGGGACACCTCAAATTGAAGTATCTTTTGACATTGATGCGGATGGTATTTTGCATGTTTCAGCAAAAGACAAAGACACGGGCAAAGAGCAATCTATTACGATCAAAGCGTCTTCTGGTTTAGACGATGCTGAGATTGAAAAAATGATAAAAGATGCGCAGCTTCATGCGGATGAAGACAAGGCGTTTCAAGAAATGGTCAGTGTTAAAAACGCAGCAGAGTCGGCAATCTATACCGCGAATCAAACCTTGTCTGAAATGGGCGAGCAATTAGATGATGCGGATAAGAAACTGCTTGAAGATGCGGTCAGTGCTTTACAAGAAACCCTAAATGGGGAAGACAAGTCTGCGATCGAAGAAGCGACCCAATCGTTATTTACCAAAACAGCTGAAGTGGCTCAAAAAGCACAACCAGCTGGGGAAGAAACGGCAGCGCCTGCATCTGATGAAAAAGTGACAGATGATGTGGTCGAAGCGGAGTATGAAGAAGTCGATGAAACAGCTGATAAGAAGGATAAAAAGGAGTAAGCCTGTCTAATAATACGGGCAGTTTTAATGGTCTGCGGGTGAAGGCTTTTTTAGGTCTTCGCCCGTTATTATAATTGAAGGATTATGGAAAAAGATTTATATGGAGTGCTGGGCGTTAAAAAAGACGCAACCGAGTCCGAAATAAAAAAAGCCTATAGACGTCTGGCAATGAAGTTACATCCAGATCGGAATCCTGAAAAAGATACTGAAGCACAGTTCAAAGAAGTACAGAAGGCCTACGATGTTCTTTCAGACCCCAGTAAGAAATCTGCCTACGATCGATTTGGTCATGCAGGCATTGACCCTTCAATGGGGGGCGGATATCAAGGATCGGGCGATTTTGGAGACGCATTCTCTGACATTTTTTCTGACTTTTTTGGTCAAGGTGGCGGCGGAGATCGACAATCCAGACGTGGCGCTGATTTACAGTACAACCTGAACCTGACCTTAGAAGAAGTATTCCACGGCAAAGAAGTTAAGATCAGAATTCCCGTTGCAGAAACGTGTACAACTTGTAAAGGCAGCGGCGCGAAAAAAGGCAGCAGCCCAAAAGAGTGTTCAACTTGTCACGGTAATGGACAGGTCAGAATTCAGCAAGGATTTATAAACATTCAACAAACGTGCCCGCATTGTCGGGGTCAGGGTAAAATCATCAGCGATCCTTGTCATAAATGCGGTGGAACTGGGCAAGAGACCAAACATAAAACCTTGGCAGTGCACATCCCTTCTGGCATTGATGATGGCGGACGCATTCGCTTAGAAGGCAAGGGTGAGTCGGGCGGTGTCGGTAACCCTGCTGGTGATTTATACGTTCGAGTCAATATTGAGGAACATTCGGTTTTTAAACGCAATGGTTCAGATCTTTATTGTGAAGCCCCCATTGACATTGTTTCGGCCACACTCGGTGGTGAATTGGAGGTGCCCACATTAGAAGGGCGTCTAAAATTGAAAATTCCAGCGGGCACGCAAACGGGCAAAACATTTCGGTTGAAAGGCAAGGGTATTACTTCGATTCAAAGAGGCTTGAAGGGTGATCTTTATTGCCGAATTTTTGTTGAAACCCCAGTAAATTTAAATGCAGAGCAAAAATCTTTTATAGAACAGTTGGGACAGTCAATGGGCTCAGACAAATCCAATCATAGTCCAAAACAAACGTCTTGGGTCAATTCGCTGAAAGATTTCTTTGGGCTAAACACGTAACAGAGTATGACTACAAAAATAGCAATTAGCGGCGTTTTAGGACGCATGGGTAGAACCTTAGTTGAGGCGACGCTTGCTCGTCAAGATTGTCAATTAAGCGCTGGTACGGAACGCGCATCAAATGAAATGGTGGGCAAAACCCTATCCAGCGTCACGGGTTGGCCTTCAGAAGTCGTTATTACCGACCGTCTGGCCGATGCAGACTTTGATGTGTTGATTGATTTTTCTACAGTCGAGAACACCTTGGCCAACTTGGATTTTTGTGCAGCACATCACAAAAAAATGGTGATTGGCACCACCGGTTTTTCCGCCAAGCAGATTGAGACCATTACCCGAGCGGGTGATTCAACGGCTTTGGTTTTTTCGCCCAATATGAGTATAGGTGTTAATACGACTTTCGCCTTATTAGCGCAAGCGGCCAAAACTTTAGCGGGCAAAGACTACGATGTAGAAATATTAGAAATGCACCATCGCTATAAAGTTGATGCGCCTTCTGGTACGGCATTAAAGATGGGTGAAATCATTGCTAAAAACAGCGGGCTTGACCCACAAAAGTCAAAGGTGTTTTGTCGTCAAGGGCAATGCGGAGCGCGCACCAAGGGTGAAATTGGTTATCAAACGCTGCGCGGTGGTGATGTGGTGGGCGAACATACTGCCATGTTTATCACACAGGGAGAACGCATAGAAATCACCCACAAGTCCACTTCGCGCATGACTTATGCCAAAGGCGCGACGCAAGCGGCCGTTTGGTTGGCCAATAAAGAATATGGCTGTTTCAACATGCAGGATGTATTAGAAAACGTCTGATAATGACAGGGTGTCCTACCCCCATCCACTTCACACATGGCGTGCAGGTTAACCATAAAGTACTGACAAAATCAGTAAGTCATGGTGTTCTTAAAGCGTTTATAGGTCCACTGGTATTGGCTTGGGTGTTCACGCACTAATTGTTCGATTTTCTGATTGATCAAATCAACGACGCCCTGTTCATCTAAACCTTCACATTCTATTTTCTGAATGATCAGATCAAATCCTTTGCTTTCAGGCAATCGAATAGCTGCCGTGAGAATGAGATGGCATTGGGTGCTTTTAACCAATCGGGCGACCAGGGACATTGTGTAGGTGGGCACGTTGAAAAAGCGCGATAGTCTGCCCCCTTTATCACCCGGATCTTGGTCTGGCAGAATGCCTAAGCTACCGCCTTTCTTTAGGGTGGTGAGCATCTGCCTGACCCCCTTATTATCAGTCGTCACCAATCGTTGGCCAAAGTTTGTGCGCTTAGCCAAAATCAGCTGATTTAAGGTTTCATAAAGGGCGGGTTTATACAGGAAGATGACCCCTTTAAAATACCAACCAATATAATTACCCACGATCTCCCAACAACCCAAATGCGGGGTAATGAATATGGTGCCTTTGTCGCTTTGTTGAGCCAAGAAAAATTGTTCTTCACCGGAAATATTGACCAGGACCTTTTCCTGCCACTGACGCTTATTCTCCCAAACCAAAGGAATTTCAAAAGCGGTTTTACCCACGTTGATGAGCGTTTCCTTAACCAATTTTTGTTGCTTGGCAGGAGATAAATCTGGGAAGCAGGCGCTGATGTTTTTTACTGCCACGCGGTAATCGATATTTTTAATTAAATACAGCAATCGTCCCACAAGCGAACCCGCCCAATGCGCTTGTTTTAAACTCAATTTTGAAGCGATGGAATAAAGGGGTTTAATCCAAGGCGCTTTGCGGATTTTTGATGCGTTCATTGCCCGTATTATAACGGACTTTTACCATGTGAATTACTGACAGCGCGTCACAATAACACTTTAGTCATTTGGCTGAGTTTGGACACTGAAATACCGAGCAAACGCACGTTATTTTTTTCTGCATCGGTTTTTTTGAGCAGGGTTGGCAACCACTCAATCATGGTTGCGCTGTCATTGAATGGGACTGGAAAAGTATGCGATCGGGTCACTGTTTGAAAGCTTGGGTAAGTGGCTTTTAAAGTGAGCGTTTGAGCATACAAAGATTTTTCGACCAAGCTTGTGGCAATTTTTTCGGTCATCTTGGTCAAGGCGTCTAACATTTCTTCAGTGGATGATATGTCTTGAGCATAGGTGTTCTCACATCCGATGGATTGGCGTTTACGGCTTGAGCTCACGGGTCGATCGTCGATGCCTCTAACAATGTCATAATAATAGGCGCCTGCATGACCAAAGGCTTGAATTAATTTTATTTTTGAATGCGCTTCTAAGTCTTTGCCCGTGTAAATGCCTAAGCGATGCATTTTCGCTTCTGTGGCTCGACCAATACCAAAAAATTTTCGAATCGGTAGCGCACGCAACCAATCGGTTGCTTGATCGGCCAAAATGGTGCATTGACCATCGGGCTTGTTTTCATCGCTGGCCAATTTCGCCAAAAATTTATTGTAAGAAATACCCGCCGAAGCTGTGATCTTCAATTCCTGTTTGATGGCCGCTCGAATGGCAGCCGCGATGAGGGTAGCAGAGCCATGATGCAAGCGGACATTGGTCACGTCTAAAAATGCTTCATCCAAAGACAAGGGTTCAATCACCGAAGTGTAACGTTTGAATATGACTCGAATGTGGTCTGAGGCTTGGCGATAGGCTTCAAAACGAGGCGGTACAAAGATGGCCGAAGGGCATAGACGATAGGCGTGGGCACTGGGCATTGCTGAATGAATGCCAAATTGTCGTGCTTCATAGCTGCAAGTCGCGACGACCCCTCGGCTGTTTGGTTGTCCGCCAACCACCAAAGGTTTATTTCGGTATTCTGGAAAATCGCGCTGCTCAATGGAGGCAAAAAATGCATCCATATCGATGTGGATTATTTTTCGCATGATCCAGACTGAAAGGCATCGGATTGCCAAAATCCTGAAATTAAAGCCGCATAATCTGCGCCATTGTTGATAACTTCTGTCATGGTTGAACGGCTAATCCCCCCAATGGCGACACAAGGTATTTTTCGCTGTTTCATTTTATTAGGAAAGCGTAAACACTTTAACGGTGCACGAATTGCATTCGGTTTGGTGGGAGAGGCATAGATGCTGCCAAAAGCAATATAGTCACTGCGGTTTTTTAAGGCTTTTGCTGCCAATTGGGTGCTGTTATAACAAGACTGACCAATGATGGCATTCGGTCCCAAATGACGTCGAACAAGGTTCATTGAGGCGTCGTTTTGTCCAATGTGTACACCATCCGCCTTGACCCAACGACAGAGCGACCAATCGTCGTTGATGATCAACAAGGTTTTTGTGCGTCGGCATAATTTTTTAAGCAGTCGAGCTTGGTATCGGCGTTTTAAGAGATCATGGCTTTTATCTCGATATTGAACCATAGAGACGCCTTTTTTGAGCGAAGGTAGCAGCGTTGTATGTAGTCGATTGAAATCGGTTAGGGCTTCATCTGTAATCACATAGACGTATTTTTCGGGATTTTTTTGTGGTGGCAGTCTATGGCGTTTGTTCGGATTCATACATTTTTGCATTGTTGATTAGGCGAGAATTTAAGTCATGCGCTGTGAAAGTATTATAAATTGCATGACTGGGATTTGAAGCGACTATTTGTTCAGAAAAATGTCACAGCATCTCAATTTATTGGCGTTCAATTTAGAGTAAAATACACCAGAATGAAAGAATGCGCATTCAGCAAATTAAGACGTACAACTGGGCAAGCGCATTGAACTCAAGGTCACCTTTATGAGCGATCAATGATTTTATTTGTTGAAGGGCTACACCATGGTGTCCGCAAAGTTAAAAATGTGACCAGACCATTAAATAAGTAACAAAACAAATAAATGATCAAAGCCGAAGGAAAGTGTAAATGTCCATAAAGATTAACAATATGCAAGACATTGAGCTGTCAGCTCAGCGCGTCCTCATTAGGCAAGATTTGAATGTGCCGATTAAGGACGGCAAAATCGTTTCTCAGACGCGGATTACAGCCAGTTTACCGACCATTAAATTGGCCTTAGAAAAAGGCGGTAAAGTGATTTTAATGTCTCATTTAGGACGTCCCAAAGAAGGCACTTATGATGAAAATCTCAGTTTGGCTCCAGTTTCGGCTTGTTTACAAAAACATCTGGACCGACCTGTCAAATTGGTCAAAGACTGGTTAGATAAGGGTTGCTGTGCAAGTGCAGAGACCATTTATTTATTAGAAAACAGTCGCTTTTGTGTGGGTGAAAAACAATGCGATGCTACGCTTTCACAAAAGATGGCCGCCTTGTGTGATGTTTTTATCATGGACGCATTTGGTACAGCGCACCGCAAAGAGGCTTCCACATACGGTGTTGCGGAGTACGCCCCCATTGCTTGTGCAGGATTATTGCTTCAAGCAGAATTATCCGCTTTGGGGCGAGCCTTCCTAAATCCAAAAAGCCCCATAGTCGCCATAGTGGGTGGGGCCAAAGTTTCAACTAAGCTGACTTTGTTGGACTCCTTGTCTCAAAGGGTGGACCAATTGGTTGCCGGTGGGGGCATTGCCAATACATTTATCAAAGCCAACGGCTTTGAAGTCGGTCAGTCGCTGTGTGAAACAGATTTGGCGACCACGGCAAAAAAGTTGATGGCGTCAATGAATCAAAGAAATGCTTCAATTCCAGTGCCTATTGATGTCGTTGTTGGCAAGTCTATGGACGTATCAGAAGTTGGGGTGGTCAAAGCCGTTTCAGAGATTGAAGCAGATGACCTAATCCTTGATATAGGACCAAAATCTGCGGCTGTGATTGCTCAATATATCAAACAAGCTGGTACCATTATTTGGAATGGACCCATGGGAGTTTTTGAAATCCCAGCATTTTCTCAAGGGACAAAAATCATTGCCGAAGCCATAGCAGAATCCTCCGCATTTTCAATTGCCGGTGGTGGTGACACATTGGCGGCCATCGAACAGTTTAAGGTCGGCTCAGGCATTTCATACATTTCGACCGGTGGTGGCGCATTTCTTGAATTCTTAGAAAATAAAGTATTGCCTGCTGTTGAAATTTTACAGAAACGGTCAATTCATTAAGGGCATGTTATTTTATGTTAATGGGTAATAAACCCTTCAGAAGGACTAAGGTTTTAGCGACGACTGGTCCTGCAACCGATGCCAAAGGCATGGTTGCGAAATTGATCCAAGCTGGGGTCAATGGTTTTCGTATAAATTGTTCGCACGGCACAGCAGCTGAGCGCACCAAACGCGTTAAGCATATCCGCGCCAGTTCAGTAAAAACAGGCATACCAGTCGCCATTGTATTTGATTTGCAAGGCCCGAAAATTCGCATAGGCCGATTCAAAAATGACTCGGTTATTCTGGCAAAAGATGCGTTGTTTAGTTTGGATACAGCCCTAGGGCTTGATCAAGGCGATGAACAGGCCGTCGGCATTGATTACCAATCGCTCATTGACGATGTTAAGCCTGACAATATATTGTTATTGGACGATGGTCGAATTGAACTCAAAGTCCTAAAGATAACCAAAACTCGCATTGAATGTCGAGTGCATGTGGGTGGTGTTTTATCCAATAATAAGGGCATCAATTTAAAAGGCGGAGGGCTGTCTGCAAAAGCTCTAACGGACAAAGATAAACAAGACATTAAACAAGCCGTTGAGTTGGACATTGATTTTATTGCCGTCTCATTTGTTCGAAGTCAGGTTGATTTAGATGACACGCGGTCACTCATACGGGCAGAAGGTGGTAAAGCCATCGCCGTCATTGCAAAAATTGAAAGGGCAGAAGCCATTATTCCTGATGTTTTAGATAACATCATTAAGGCTTCAGATATGGTCATGGTTGCGCGGGGTGATTTGGGTGTTGAGATAGGCGATGCGCAATTGCCGGCTGTTCAAAAGCGCATTATCAGTCGAACACGCCAGTTAAACAAAGGGGTGATCACAGCCACACAAATGATGGAATCTATGATTCATCAACCTTTACCGACTCGTGCGGAAATTTTTGATGTGGCGAATGCCGTACTCGATGGAACCGATGTGGTGATGTTGTCTGCAGAAACAGCGGTTGGTGCTTATCCCTTAGAGGTCATTGCTGCCATGCACCGCACGTGTATTCAAGCAGAAGAGCAAAGGAAAACCACAGTATCAGCGCATCGACTGACCGATTCATTCCTGGCAGTAAATGAAAGCATTGCCATGGCGAGCATGTACTTGGTCAATCATATGGTGGACATTGAAGGCATTTTGGCTTTGACAGAGTCGGGGGAAACGCCGATTTATATGTCAAGGATGAGTTCAGGCAAGCCTATATTTGCCTCATCGCCCAATAAACACACCTATTGGAAAATGAGCTTGTACCGAGGGGTTTATCCCATCTTGTTTGATCGGTCGATGGAGAAAGGCCGAGAAGATCGACAAGTCGTGATTCAGACCTTAGTTGACAAGGGCATTATCCAAGCTGGCGACCGTCTCATTGTGACAAACGGCAGAGAGCGGGGGGTTAAGGGCTCAACCAATGCTTTAGAGATTATGGTCGCTTAAATCATAGAACAATATCATACAGTATTAAGGAGTAAATAATGTTAATTTCGATGAGACAATTGATGGATGAGGCAGCCAGCCATGATTTTGGCATGCCCGCCTTTAATGTGAACAATTTAGAACAGGTTCAAGCCATCATGCGAGCGGCTGACAAGGTCAAATCTCCCGTTATTTTGCAAGGGTCTGCAGGTGCGCGAAAATACGCAGGTCCGATCTTTTTACGACACTTGGTTGAAGCCGCTTGTGAATCCTATCCACACATCCCCGTTGTCATGCATTTGGATCATGGTAATACCCCAGCTTCTTGTTTTCAAGCCATCCAATCGGGCTTCTCTTCGGTCATGATGGATGGCTCACTGTGTGCCGATCAAAAAACCCCCATGAATTTTGAATACAATGCTTCAGTGACCGCTGAAGTCGTTCGGTTGGCACACGCGGTTGGCGTGACAGTTGAAGGGGAGTTAGGCTGTCTGGGCTCATTAGAAACCTTAGAAATGGGTGAAGAAGATGGGCACGGTGTAGAAGGAAAATTAGATAAAAAAGACCTACTCACAGATCCCGATGAAGCAGCAGAATTTGTCAAACAAACCAATGTCGATTGTTTGGCCATAGCCATTGGTACGTCGCATGGTGCATACAAATTTTCGCGCGAACCCGATGGCGCCATTCTTCGAATTGATCGGATCAAAGAAATCCATGCGCGCATTCCAAATACCCATTTAGTCATGCATGGCTCGTCTTCTGTACCGCAGGAATGGTTGAAAATCATAAACAATTATGGCGGTGATATGGGGCAAACTTTTGGTGCACCAGTCGCTGAAATTGTTGAAGGCATCAAACACGGGGTGCGTAAAGTCAACATAGACACCGATTTACGAATGGCATCAACAGGCGCCATTCGCAAACATCTGAGTGAAAACCCAACAAACTTTGACCCAAGAAAATATCTTGCAGAAGCAACCAAGGGCATGCAATCGATTTGTGAGCAACGGTTTGAAGCATTTGGTTCAGCTGGTTATGCGGAAAAAATCAAAGCATTTTCGTTGGCACAAATGGCGGATCGCTATGCGCATGGTGAGATTTAAAACACACTCTAATCATTCATGACATTTCCACAAGCAACCGTGTTGCACTTTATGTAATCTAATTCATTAACACACATGGCTGTAATCAGAGTATTTATATTTGTGGCTTTCTTGATGATATCTTGGTCTGCTTGGTCAGATGACAATGCCATTGCCTGTCAAAAATTAGCGCAACGCTTATTCAGCATTTCTTATACGGAATGTATGGATTTAAAATTTGATGCCCCAGCTGGTAAGACTGTTAAGGGGCTACCTTTGTTGAGAAAAACCTTTATGGATAAGGGCGACAATTCTAAGAAGCCCAAAATATTGTATCTCGGTGGCATCCATGGTGATGAACTGAGCGCTTTTTCTGTGTCTATTAAATGGATGACCAAACTCAATGAAGCTCAATCGTATAGATTTCATTGGCTGTTTTTACCCGCGTTGAACCTAGATGGATTACTAAACAAAAAACCGACCCGATATAATGCCAATGGGGTTGATTTGAATCGCAATTTTCCGACCACCAGTGAGGATGTTGCCCTCGCTTATTGGCGCAAAAAAACAGACCAAGGCCCACGGCGTTATCCGGGTCCTTTTCAAGTCAGTGAGCCTGAGACAAAGGTTGTAGTTAAAGTTATTGAAGCATTTGAACCCGATATTATTATCAGCCTGCATGCACCGTTTGGCATTTTAGATTTTGACGGTGGTGCCTTATAAGTGCCTAGAAAATTTGGTGGACTGCATTTAAAATTATTGGGTACCTATCCAGGTTCATTGGGCAATTATGGTTGGAAGCAATTGCGATTGCCCGTGATCACTTTAGAGTGACCAAGTGCGACTAGAATGCCAAGCAAGGTGGAGTACGATCAAATATGGGCGGATTTAATGCATTGGCTTATAGAACAACGACATAAGGAATAAAGATGTTCAAGGAATTGATTTTGGTGATCATAATGCTGTCAGGCACCGCGGTGGCGGATGATCGTGAAAACTTTGCACTCGGTCTAAAAGCATTAGAAAATAAAGCGTTTGAGCAAGCCAAGCAAAAGTTTTTAACCATAGAATCAACCGCTCTAAAAACGATGGCTTTAAATAACTTGGCCATGGCAACTTTTCTTGCAGGTGAGCCTCAATCAGGCATTAAGTTGTGGCGGCAATATCTGCAAAGTCAGTCTGAATGTGCCATACCTTTTGAAAACTTGACCAAGGCCTACAGTTTTGAATCGGCAAAATCTCTCGCCACGATTATGAACTTAGCCGCCCCGATGATACCAGACTTCATAGCCAACAAAGACAATGGACAAACCTTTGCGCTTGCGCCTTCAAGTCAAACCACTGATAACGATGTTTTTACTGCATCTAATGTGTCGCAAACACCTTCTGCATCATCGCCCAATCAAGACGCTGAAGCCCCACGTTCTGACAACGTCAATGCCATCAGAAAACAATTAAAAATTCAAGTTTACGAAGCTTTATTGGCTTGGCGAGACCGCTGGCAAACAGGGGTTATTGAAGGCTACTTTTCCAGTTATTTAACCGGAGTATCACCCAAACAACATCTCGATTTTAAAACCTGGCAAAATGACCGCAAGAAAAAAGTATTCCCTGGCAGAGTTTTGACTTTGAAATTAGCTGATATTGCCATAAAAATTGAGGATGATCTGGAACATGCCACTGTGGATTTTGAACAAAAATATCAGTCTCATACAATCAATGATACAGTGAAAAAGCGCTTGCTGTTCAAATGGCAGTCTGGTGAATGGTTGATTTACAGCGAACTAGAATTGCGTTAATGTTTAAGTTGTCATCGGGGTCTTATCGAACCCGCATTCATTCACTTTGTTTGATACTCATCATCTCCTTGATGAGTGTCAGTGGCAATATTCAGGCACAAGTTGAAGAAAATTTAAAGCGTTCTGTCGATGCCCTATTAGCAAATGATTTGGTTGGCGCACGCGAAAATTTGGCGCCAGTGTTGCAACAACAATCTAACTTTGAATTGGCTCAATGGCTAAACGCCTATGTCAACGCAAAGCTGGCCAATGAACAACTGCCACCCATCGGGCGATTTGATGGCCTCATTGCAGAATTGATTGTGCGTCAAAAACTTTGGGGTGACACAAAGACGGTTTATCCGCAAGAAGTTTTGTATCTCTCTCCAGAAATTCCCTATGTGCTGGTCGCTGACACCCTGAAGCATAAAATGATTCTATACAAGAACACCCATCAGGGTTTGAACATCGTTAAGCAGTACTACCTCTCTATTGGCAAAAAAGGCTTTGGTAAACAAGTGGAAGGCGATGAAAAAACCCCCGAAGGGATCTATTTCTTGTCAGGATTTATTGAATCGGAAGAACTGCCAGACCGTTACGGCAGTGGCGCATTTCCACTGAACTATCCGAATTTTTGGGACACTAAAATGAATCGAACGGGACATGGTATTTGGCTACATGGTACCGACTCGAGCGTATTTGCTCGACCACCGTTGGACAGTGATGGTTGCTTGGTCTTACCGAACAGCCAAATAAATGAGCTTCGGCGACTGATTCAGATGACCGATAACAGAGTCCCCATCATCGTTAGCCACAAGGTCCAATGGACCCCTGATAAAACAGATTCTCATCAATTTAAAGTGACCACAAATGGCGAAATCAGTCATTCATGGGATGCTTGGAAGCAGACTTTAACATCTGGGGATTCAGATGCTATGTTTGCTTATTATTCACAAGAGTTTTCTAATGAAAAGTTGGATTATCAACAATGGCTGCAATGGCAAAAAAAGCGCATTAAAGCAGGCTATTTTAAAGAGGGCATTGATCTGAATGCCATTGTTTCTTATAGTGATGAGCTTCTTGCCGTCATTAATTTCTACCGTCAAACCATTCAAGGAAAGCAATTGTTCAGACAATATTGGCATAAACAAGCCGACGGTTGGAAGATTGTGTTTGAAGGCGCACTTTAATGGCAAAACAATGGTTAGACTGGGCCGACATACAAGTCTCAAGCCATTTTAACAATCGACCAGCTGCCACAGCCATAACCATGGTCGTCGTTCATGGCATCAGCTTGCCTCAAGGCAAATTTGGCGGTTCTGCCATTATTAATCTGCTGAGCGGTAAGGCAGTGACTTCAAACGATCCACTGTTTAAAAACCTTGATAACACCATGGTTTCTACGCATTTTTTAATCCGTCGAGGCGGGGAACTTATTCAATTTGTGCCGCTATCTGGTCGAGCATGGCATGCGGGAGAATCTGAATACAATGGTCGTGAAAATTGTAACAATTATTCCATTGGCATAGAATTGGAAGGCGAAGATACCACGCCCTACACAGACTGGCAGTATTTGAGTTTGAACAGACTGCTCGACGCACTGAGTCAACAATTGCCATTGACCACCATAGTGGGTCACAGCGACATTGCAGCAGGGCGAAAAACTGACCCAGGTCCTGCTTTTCAATGGGATAGAGTCAAGTTTAATAAAAGTGCTCGGTAAAAAGCACTGACACTTCCCAAATTTGTTCTAGTTTTGAGCAATTGCGCCTAAGTACAATAAAACTCAACGAACCAAATTTGCTATAAAAAAATCGGCTGTTAAAATGAGCCTGCATTTTCAGTGTATATCAGTGATAATACCGACTGCAAAATTGCGGGCATGAATGACTGCTAAACGTAATAGTTTCAGACTTCAGCCCATTTACGTAGAGATAGAATATTTAGTGAATTAATCGATGCTTTTTAATATATTACTGGTTGTTCAAATTGTTGTTGCACTTGGCATCATAGTGTTTGTTATGTTGCAACATGGTAAGGGCGCGGATGCAGGTCCTGCACTCAGTGGGGGCTCTCAAAGCCTTTTTGGCAGCAGTGGTGGGGCTAACGCCATGTCACGTGTGACTGCTTTTCTGGCGGTGCTATTTATTGCCAATTCCTTGGCATTAACGGCAATAACGGGCAAGGAGTCTCGCTCCATTGACAGCGTATTGACCAATACATTGACCGAAGAAACCTCGCCCCAAACAGAAATACCTAAACCAGAATAGTCCAAAACGCTATTCTAAATCGGATTGCCGACGTGGTGGAATTGGTAGACACGCTGTCTTGAGGGGGCAGTGGGGAAACCCGTGCCGGTTCGACTCCGGCCGTCGGCACCATAATGGTATCTATAAAGTTTTTATAATTATCTTTGCTTATGCATCGATCAGCAAACTCTTCAAAATATAAATTATCTTTTACACTCCAATGATCTTCTTAATAACCATCCTACACTACATCATTGAGTTAATACTCTTAAACAGTTTTTCAAAGTTACTCAATGTTTTTTCCCCGCAAATACTTCTAACATCAGAACGACTGAGAAAATTTGCGGGCAAATAATGGTTAAATCGTTTATGTTTTTGCGTTTGTTTTTTAAGCAAATTATCAATAATTTTTATAATTGGTTTGCTCTCTTTGGGTAAATCGGATGAATCTATTGCGTGATCCTTTCCTTTGAAGGTTTCACTGAATAATTTTAAGTAATCATCTACGTCAAATAAGTCTTCAATAGTTGCTTCTTCAGCCTCAATAAATTCATCAAAATATTGAATACCAGACTTTTTTATCAGTTTATTTTTAATTAAATTGTCTAAGCCTTGTTGTTGTGATTTTGATGGAGAATCAAGCAAGCAAATAATTTTTAGTTTGCTTCCCCTCAGCAAGGATATAAACGAACTGACTTTTTCCAACCCCCCTACTGGCACTATTGTTATGGAGTCATCCAAACCTTCTCTGTCATCTTCTTTGAGCAAATTTGAAAAAACCTCCAAGTAAACAAGATCGGATACGCCTTCAACATTTTCATTCAGATTTTTTGAAGAAATGGAATTATCATCACTCTAGTAATCAAGATACTGGCTGACTTCATCTTTGCTAACAAACTGCCTTGCCAAATTTTTTCTCTGCTCAGCTGACTTCATCTATCTGCAAAGCGTTGGTTTCCATGAATTGACTTATAGCTTGCTCGGCTATGAAGGACTTGGAACGATTCAGGGTTTTGCCTAGCTGTTCCAGTTGAAATTTAGCTCTACTGGGACTCGTATGGTTAAGACTTCACTACTCATATGTATAGTATAAGAAAAATTAGCTGTTTTGACTGCTTTATATATATTTTTCACAGTCAATTTTCCCTGCAAGTGGAAGAGTGATATATCAGCAAAGATAAATTCACGAGGATGAGTCGGATGTAGGCTTAAAGAGTTTAGCTTGGGCACTTAAATAAGCTTGTTATTTTAGCTATCATTAAATTGCTACTATTTTTAGGATAGTAGCTATAGCTGTTGAACCGTTTTGACAAGCTCAAATTTCGTGTGAAATTCGAAAGGATCTCTAATTCCATCTGTATCGGTGGTGCTTTGGAAATACCTCTCAAAATCGCCGACATTATTTGGTTCCACCCTTAATATATCCATGATCTCTTTAGAGTTTTATCAACGGTTTATTCTATTTAAATGTTTCTTTTTGCTCAAAGTGGTTTTGACTGTCAGTTGCAATACGTTGGGCTAATTATTTAGCCTGGTTATTTCAGTATGGTCTGGAAAAGAGCTGTAATTCCTAGTAGGTTTTGGCAGTTGGTTACTTAATCAATTTGCTTCAGATGGGAGAAATATATTTTGTTCAAATTCCTGTTGGGCTTGTTGCCTTAATTGCTCGGCTTGGGCTTGTTTTGCTTTACGCTTGGCAACTAATGCCTCCAGTTCTTTGACAATTCGTCTTTGTATGGATAATGGAGGCAATGGAAACTCTAATTCCATAAAAACTTTTTCGTTTATGCGTGGCATTCTTGCACCGCTTGGTTTATCAGAAATTTGAGTTTGTACTATTGATGATGAAAGAATGAACTTGAAAAAGGTTTTATTCACTTTGGTTTGGTCAATATTAAATACTAAAAACTCTGCTGAACAAATTAAGTTATCATCAACTTTGTCATTAACCCAATATTTATTCAAATATGGTCTTAGTTTTCCGTAAAGTAGAAAGCCCTTTGGAATAGAAATAGAATGGCTTTTAATTTGCTTTCCCTTAACCTTTATTGCTTCCAATAACTCTCCTGTACCCTTTTCGATATGCTCCATCCCAATATATTGAAATTCATTGTCAGGAAAACTACTTGAATTTATTCGTATAGATTTTCCATAGTTGGAGTTAAGGCAGAGTATAACATTAGAAAATTTAATTAATTGGTATTTTGATTGTATTGAAGGTAATGCACCAGATAAATATAATACATCCCATCTGCTAATATCCTTGAAATTGACAATATGCAATTTGTTCTTTACTTGTTTGGCTTGGATAATCTCAATGCCAAGATGCTTAAATAAAATGTTTTGATAACGGTCGATAAAGGTGGCTAGTTCTTGTTCTAACTGTTCTGCTTCGGCGATTTTATCTTTATAACGGGCTAAGATTTTTTCCTGTTCTGGTAGGCTGGGGAGTGGGACTTGCAATGATTGTAATATCCGATAGGTCAAGTTTTGTCTAACTGAACCTGTTGTGCTTTCTCTTATAACTTGATTAAAACGGTTTGTTTTGAACAGCCTAAAAAGAAATTCAGGTTTCAATTGGTTTTTACAAGAAAAGACCACGTAGGCTGGACTTATTAAGTTGTGTTGATGCTCATCTGTTTTTATGCCTATTGAACCAACATTTATTCTATACGGGTTGTATGCTAAGTAGCCTGATTTCATTACTTTGTAGGGTTGCTTGATTTCTTTGCCATGTTGAACATAAGCATCAAAAACGCCTACTTGATTGTTCACCCCTAAAATAAAATGTTCTTTTTCTGGGTTTTCCGAGGGCTTGATTTTTGTTGATTCTTCTTGAATATATTGACCTAAAGTAGCAGTTGAATAATTTGACTGAGTCCTTTCGATAAATAATCGTTTCACATCCCAAAGCGTTAAATCCTTAAAAGCCACAAACTTCAAGTGCTGAAATACTTGCTTAGGTTGTTGTTTTACGCCTAACTGCTCCATTATTCTATAATGCTTTCAGGCTCGCCAACGGTGGATAACCGCATCGCTTGTCCATTAATTATTTTGTAGGTGGTTTTTCGGTTACTTTCTTGCCAAAGCCCTACTTTTTTTCGATAGGTGGTGAATTCTTTAAGCAGTGGTATCAAGTCATTATCGGTTTTTGCCCCCTTGCTGGTAATCCCCGCTTTTTCTACTTCGCAAATGGGAATTTGGTAATCAAAGGCTTGTTTGATTTGGATTTTTATGGCTTGAGCTTTTTCGGCATCCAAGGTTTTGCGTTTAGCGCCAACAGCTTTATTGATGACTTTTAACTCTTCTCGCAGTTCTATTAGCTTTACTTTGTCTTGCCCGTTTTTCTTGGCTTGTTCGTCTTTAATACGTTGCTGTTGGTTGGTGATGCGTTGCTCCAATTGTTTATGTTGCGATTTAAATACAGCTTCTTGCTCTTCGATTGCTTGTTTATGTATGGCTGAGTATTGTTCTTGCTCTTGTTTATCAAATTTTTTCAGAAATACCAAACTGGGCTTAACGGTTGCCCCTGAGGCAATGAACACATCTTGCGGAATAGAAACAATCAGTATAATTTTGGCCTTACCTTCAATATAGTCTCTGACTTTCTGCATTCCACCAGCATTATTCAATACGCCTTCGGGTAAGACAATCCCCATACGACCGCCTGCCTTGAGTAAGTTTAAGCACCGTTCCGTAAACAGGGTTTCGGTTAGTCCGCTAAAGCTGCCAGTATCATACAAATCAAGCAAAGGTTTATCCACATTATCAACCACTTGTTTTAGGGCTTGTTCGTATTCCTTGCCGTAGCGTTCTTTGTAGTAGTTTATTTTGTCTTGGTCGGTGTACTTATCTTCTTCAGTGATTTTTTGGTCTTTAGCCACTCTTGAGCCAAACGGCGGGTTGGTGAGTATCACATCAAAACGATTATCAAAAATGCCGTTAATATTGAGCAAACCATCGTTATGATGAACACCTCCATGACCATCACCGTGCATTATCATGTTCATTTTTGCGGTGCGAGACATACGAGGGTTGGCATCCGTACCGAACAAACTCCAAAAACTGAGGTTATATAACCGTGATTTTTTATTGGCTGGGCTAAGTTCTTGATTAAGATTGTCTAAGAGACAATTGACCTTCTTAGTAATAGTTTCCTTGTCTTCATCTGATGCTTGTTCAAAGGCATCATCAAAGTATTGTTTTTTAATGGCATCTTTTTCTTGTTGGATTTCATGTTCAATGGTTTCTCGGACATATTCAAAGGCCTTGATTAAAAAGCCTCCACTTCCACAGCAAGGGTCGCAAATGGTTTCGCCTTCTTGTGGGTCTAATACGGCCACAATAAAATCGACTAAGGTTCTTGGGGTAAAAAATTGCCCTAATTCACCCCGAAAAGTCTTGCCCAAAAACTCTTCAAAGGCAATCCCTTTTACATCATCAGAGGTATCCGAAAGGTTGTACTTTTCTAGCTTTTGGATGATGCTTTCAATGCTATTTTCTCTTAGGCAAATAACATCGTTTTTATCAAATAAATCTTCTGATGCGTAATCGACTTTAACATTTTCAAAAAGATGCTGATAAAATGGTTTTGCGCCCTTTGATGCATATTTATCGTATTGTTGTTTCCCCTCTTTAAATCCCGCTAAAGAAAATATCCTGCCTCTATCTTGTTTACGCTCATGCCAAATTTTGATAAATAGAATTTTGGATATTTCATCAAAGGCAACTGCAGGGTCGAGTTTGTCATTATTCCGTATCACGTTGTGACACGCAAAAAGGAGTTTGGCAAATTCATCTCGCTCAAATGCTTTGGTGGCTTTGAGCAATTTATCAATTTTTCGTGTATCGGTTAAATCACTGACTTTAGGGATGGCAATAATTTCATTGCCTAATCGCTTAGGTACTTTGCCATGAACGACTTGGAAATATTTACTTTCTTTTTCATTGGTGGTGACAAAGAATTTAGCCCCAGAAAAATAAGCATAATTTTGACCCTGAAAATAATCCTCTTCTTTGATGCTGATATTCTGAGCTTTACATTCAAC
Organism: Gammaproteobacteria bacterium; assembly: GCA_965277775.1. Lineage (GTDB taxonomy): Bacteria > Pseudomonadota > Gammaproteobacteria > CAKMZV01 > CAKMZV01. Next base: position 1,613,914 of record OZ255843.1, read on the forward strand.
GATAATAATAGGTGATTTCTCTTCGGCCTTATCTTCTTTGGATGCCCAAATGACTATATCGGCTCTGGCACTACCTGTACCCCTGCTGGAAGAGGTTAATTTAACTTCTTGTGCCATCTGATCTAATAAATAACCATAGTCATTCACCAGCGTACAAATATAATTTTGCCTTACCTTTTCTTCAGGAGCTTCAACTAACCATTTATCACTTAATGGGGCGTAAATTTTGCCGTTCTTTTGTTGTATTTTCATTGTTTTATAATTGACTAACTAATTGAATACCTATTGCTAAAGCCATAATTTTCGCAAAGTAATCCGCCCATGTATCCATCATTTCAGTATGTTCTTTGAGGTGTTTGATGCGGTTGAAGGCTCTACCATTGGGGTCTTTTACCGCATGGGTTAATTGCTGTTCTATTTAGTCCACGCTATAACCTAACTCTTGATCTAATAGAGTTCGTACCAACGCCTTAAAGCCATGCTTTACGATCATTTCATTGCTATAGCTCATACTTCTAAATGCCACTCTCCCCGCATTATAGCTTATGGGTTGGGTTGTCTTTGTGGATTAGGGCATGCATGCTTTGAACGATATTCGGTAATGGGTCTTAACATTATCACGTTCGTTGCAAGATGATGTCTATCAAGAATACTGTTTGTATTCATTCAAAGTCAAGTGCGTAAATGTTGCCGAAAATATAAAGATCCAACTAATGCTCAATTAATGGCGTACGATAAGAGTGCCGTTTATTCCATCATTAAAAAAATTGCAAAAATTGAGAATTCTCAGGACCCTGTTGTGAATAGTGAGAGCCCCAATAAAATAAAATTCCAATGAATAATAATGAATAGGATGCTGTAATCTCTACGGATATTGACTAAATGTGGATCTTTGCCATCATCATATCGTCCTCTTAAAAATGGTAGCCATTTTAAATAAAATTTTATCTGCCTATAATAAATATAGAACGAATCTAAAACAACAACATAAAACTGTTTTGGATCTATTTCCTTCCATATTTCTGGGTGGTTTGTTTTTATATATTTATAATGAGGATTGAGTAGGAAGTTATTCGCAGGCGTTATCATAATTTTCTTATAAAATAGGATCGCATACAGTCCGTAAAACACAAGCAACGGTCCTGTTGGGAAAAAAAAGTTACCTCGAATATCAAAATATAAGTAAGATATAACCAGGATCGTAAAGCCCCAATATATGCTATAAATTAACCAGCGATATTTTAAAAACGTAAATTTTTGATTATCGTCCATAATAAATCTATCCTAATCAATCATTGACGAAGTTTGTGATGGTTTGTATTAAGCGCATCTCTGTTTTGATTTTGACAAAATAAAGATAAGCTGCTCCAAAAGAAACTACTGAGAAAGACGTTTACATCCTTCATCATAACCACTGTTTCGGTTTGAAATTCACTTTTTAAAACTTTATTCTTAAAAGAACATTTTATCAAGAACTATTGCTGTTTTAAGTACGAATGACGCCTTAAATTGCACAGAAAAATGATTATATTTATAATAATCAATGCTTTAGGTTTTATTCAAAGTCTGTGTGTTGGCATTATTCGCCTCATTTCGTTCAGTAGCCCTCACAAAGAGTGGAGGAATGATCGGGTATGGGTAATGGGATGTATGACTGATGTGTCAACAATGGACACTTGGATTTTGGTGGGTCTGGGAGGACTTGAACCTCCGACCTCACCCTTATCAGGGGTGCGCTCTAACCAGCTGAGCTACAGACCCATCTATGCGATGGATTTTCTCATTTAGGGTCTGAGTTGGACCAATTCCTACCAAATGGGCGCGTATTTTACTATAAAAGAGGCAGATTTATGGACAGAAACAAGGGGTCACTCACTCAATTTATTGAGATTGATTGAGAATTCTGCATTTGTACTCAGTAGCACACACAGCGTTCGAAGGTTTGAGGTGGTTTATTGCTAATCAAGCCTTAATGATTCAAGGTTCAGCCCAATGTCGGGTCTGTACTCAAGTATGCCCTCAATGTGTTGCTCTATGGCTTGATTGACTTTGTTTGAAGCCGTTTCGATGTCATCAGAAATTGCTACCAGTGCCACTACGCGCGATTTCTTAAGCGTGGTATAGGTGCTGTCGGTCAGTTTTTCAGAGCTGGAGAAGAAGGTTTCAACGCCGTCTTGTTTGATGGACTCAATGGCCATCTTATAATGTGTCTCGGTTGGGCTGGGATTGGGATATTCTTTTGCCACAAGGTATTTGACAACGCTCGCTTGGTCTAAGAATGCGATGTCTTTCAAGGTCTTGTACCAAAGTTTTTGTACCAATTCTGAGAACGATTCATTGAGTAAGCTTAAGATATTCAGTCCTTCGGGGTCGCCAAATCGGCCGTTAAATTCCATGAATTTAATACCAGATGTTGTTTTGAAGAATCCGCCATTCAGTACGCCATTAAAAACCAATTGATCTTGAGCCATTTGATCAATGACTTTTTGCATGATTTTTTGGCAGACTTCCAGGTCATCATCGTCCATGAATGGCAGTTTTTTGCCTTTGCTGGTGAAGCAGCCCATACCACCCGTACCAGCGCCAACATCGCCTTCATATCTGAATGGGTAGTCATAGGTTGCAGGGGCCAAGACCACGGTTTTGCCATCGGTTATGCCCATGATGGTAAATTCAATCCCTTCGATTTTTTCAACCAGAAGGACTTGCTCGTGTGGTCTGGATTGCATTAAGTGCATGCCATATTTATAGGCTTCGTCATAAGTTTCTAAATGAATGGGCATGACTTTGACCCCTTTACCACCAGTTAACCCCTGAGGTTTGACGACGATCAAGCGCTTGGTTTGTTTGAAGGTTTCTATGCCTGCTTTGAGCTCATCTAAATTTTTGGCGGTACGAAAAAAGGGAGTGTATTCGGGGCATAATTTTTGCATGATGTCAATGGAATAAATTTTGTCCCATTCAATTTTTGTGGCAGCTTTGGTGCCACCGACTGCTTTGATGTTGTTGGCTAAGAGGGCATCCACCACGCCCTTTGCTAAGGGCTCGTCCGAGCTGATGAAGGCATAATCAATTTGGTGTTTTAGGGCGAATGCCACCACAGTCTCTGGGTCACTGCTTTTACCAAGTATCCATTGCCCGCCACTGCGTTCAACGCAATCACAAATCGTGGGGTTTTTGTGGTCAATGACCGCATAAACGGCACTGTCTATCATGAGTTTCTGGGCAAAGGCACTTTCTCTGCCACCCGCCCCAACAATGAGGAATTTCTTTAATGTCATAGGTTTTGTTTTGCTGTGGTTTGTATTTGCATGGCGCATTCAGATCGAACGATTATTTTAAACTTTTGACCATGACATTATGGGCATTTAAGTGGGTCATATTCGCTTATACGTTATTGAGATGGTTGCCAATCGAAAAGAAAATGACCGTCAAAATGGCAAAGAAAACGGCAAGCCAATGGTAAAAATTTAAAGATTCTTTCAGAATAAATCCACCCAGAATGATGCCTGTGGTGACGATGGATAAAACCGCATAGAGTATGTAACTTGAAGCACCGTATTTTACGTGTAATAAGCTAAATCCAATGTACGCAATGAAAAGTCCAACGCCGCCAATGAGCAACCAAACCCAGTTTTTAAGCAGCAGGTTGTAATGGGTGTTACCAAATGCTGGGGCGGCTATACAACTCAGAACGCTACAAATAAAGACGATAAATACAATGGGGGCAAATCGGTTGCCGTCGATTGCGGCTTGTTTGAGACCCGCGACAAAAATGGCATTGCCAGTGGCCGCAATGAGCGCAAGAATGATGGGTGCAATTATGTTCATCGGTTGGATAAGAAGGTGGTGAATTTGCGCGATTATAGCACTGGATGATTTATTGAATTATGGCTTGTATTGATGCAAACTATTTTCAGGTCAATTTGATAGAATGAAATCAACGATAACGTTCAAACAGAAAGGAGTCAATAAGCTTATGGCGACACATGGATATGAAGGTGGGCGGTTAAATTTGCCCTTTGTTGGCATTGCAACCTTTGCTAAAAAACCTTATGTTGAAGATTGGCAGGCCATTGATGCGGATGTTGCAATTCTTGGGGCGCCCTTTGACTTTGGTACGCAATATCGATCGGGTGCGCGGTTTGGTCCGCGTGGTGTGCGCGAAGCGTCAACGCTTTTTTCATTTGGCCACGCAGGCGCTTATGACCATGAAGACGATCAAACCTATCTTGGGTCTGAAGTGCGTATGGTTGATCTGGGTGATGCGGACATTGTGCATACGGATACCGTGAAATCGCATGCAAACATAGAATACGGCGTTCGGCAAATCCTTGCAGCTAAGGCATTGCCAGTGGTCATTGGTGGTGACCATTCCATCAACATTCCTTGCATCAATGCTTTTGACCAATCTGCGCCTTTCCATGTGGTTCAAATCGATGCGCATTTGGATTTTGTTGATGAACGGCATGGTGTTCGATATGGACACGGCAATCCTTTGCGTCGCGCTTCAGAGAAATCGTACGTCAGCGGGTTATCACAATTTGGCATCCGCAATGTCTCTTCGACGAATAAAGCGGGCTACGAGGAAGCAAGGGCCTGTGGGTCAGACATTTTATCGGTCAGACAAATTCGGCAGATGGGTGTGGCGCAAGCGGTACAACGCATTCCAAAAAACACGCCCGTTTATGTCACCATCGACATTGATGCTTTTTGCCCCTCCATCGCCCCTGGTACGGGCACACCAAGTCATGGTGGTTTCTTGTATTATGAGGTTTTAGAATTGCTTCAATTGATCAGCAAAAAGCATCAAGTGGTGGGCATAGATTTGGTGGAAGTTGCGCCAGATTATGACCCAACGGGTTCAACCAGTATTTTGGCAGCGCAATTGTTGTTAAATTTTCTCGGATTTATATTTGCAAATAAGCCTGAGTCCCAATAAGTACAGCACGTTTCAGGAACGGTTGAACGAGGTCAATAAGGCTGTGATGGTGCGGAAGGAGAGACTCGAACTCTCACGCCCGAAGGCACTGGAACCTAAATCCAGCGTGTATACCAATTTCACCACTTCCGCAAGAGAGAAATTCTGAGCGCCAATTATACTGTTTTAATTTTTCAGCGTTGACAATATCAAGCATTCATTTGATTTTTAGTTATAAAGAATGGTGTGTTAAATGAGGGAGCCCGTGCAGAATAATCGGCAAAGCGCATCATTTGCCTATGCAAGTGTATAGATTGCGCTTATAACACGGTAGATTCAACCGAAATAAACCCTGCCAGTTTAAACGAGGGCGTGAAAAAGCCAATGCAGTCTGATATATCAACGACGCAGACAGCTTGAATTTGTTTTAAAATAGTGCCCAATCGCATACAACAGATGTGCAAACAAGATGAATGAAGTAAAAACAATAAAACCAATAAGGAGCCGTATGGAAGTTGGCGATCAAATTAATAAAATTGAAGGGGAAGCGATCAATGTCACTGATGATTGCTTTTTATGGCAAGCAGGTCAGGGACAGCATTTGGTGTTGTATTTTTATCCCAAAGACGACACGCCAGGATGTATTCAAGAGGGCAAGGATTTTCAGCGCTATCTCGCGGAATTTGCCAAGGCTAATACGGTGGTGGTTGGCATATCCAAAGATTCGCTGAAGCGACATAAGAATTTTGCCCAAAAATACGGTTATACATTCCCGCTGATTGCTGATACTGAAACGACTTTGTGTCAACGTTTCTCAACCATCGTTGAAAAATCCATGTTTGGCAAAAAATACATGGGCATTAATCGCACGACTTTTTTAATGACCGATCAAGGCATCATTGACAAAAAATGGGAAAAGGTTAAGGTGGACGACCATGTCAAAGAAGTACTCGAGGCGGTGCAAACGCTCTAATGGGTATCATTTGATGCCCCAAAATCATTAATAATCATGCCACAACATAACGACAACTATCCGCGAGACCTCATCGGTTATGGCGCAAACACGCCTGTGGTTAGCTGGCCCAATCGCAGTAAAATTGCCGTGCAATTTGTGTTGAATTTCGAAGAGGGCGCTGAGCGTTCGGTGCTCCACGGTGACGATGCTTCTGAGACATTTTTATCCGAAATAATCGGGGCAACACCCTTTGAAAATGCCCGTCATATGTCGATGGAAAGTTTGTATGAGTATGGGTCTCGTGTCGGTGTTTGGCGTATTTTAAATTGCTTTGCTGAACGTCAATTGCCTTTGACCGTATTTGCAGTTGCAATGGCAGCACAACGCCATCCTGCAGTGATTGAGGCGGCATTGAAGGCGGGGCATGAAATTGCCAGTCATGGTTTGCGGTGGATCAATTATCACGGCATAGACAAAGACGTAGAAGCGCAGCATATGGCACAAGCCATAGAGATATTAACAAAGCTGTGCGGTCAGAGCCCAGTAGGCTGGTACACTGGGCGCACCTCAGAAAATACGCGAGCTCTGCTGGCAGAATCTGGTGGATTTCTATACGATGCTGACGATTATTCCGATGATTTGCCTTTTTACTCAACTCAGATAAACAAACCACATCTTGTGGTGCCGTACACGCTCGATACCAATGACATGCGTTTTACCACTGCACAAGGCTTTCATACTGCAGAGCATTTTTACACTTACCTTAAAGACGCTTTTGATGTTTTGTATGCAGAAGGGGAGACACAGCCCAAGATGCTTTCCATCGGTTTGCATTGTCGCATCATTGGCAGACCAGCGCGAATGGCGGCTTTAACAAAATTCTTGGATTATATTTTACAACACGATCGCGTTTGGGTTTGTCGGCGTGAGGACATCGCACGGCATTGGTTGGCGCACCATCCCTACCCACAGAAGGCATGACAACCGCGCTTAAACCAATATCAGCCACTGCTTTTGAGCCATATGGTCAAGTCATGTCAACCTTTGGAACAGACCCATTGGTGATCAATGAAGGTTATGCACAACGGTTTAATAAATTGGCAAAGACACAAATTGACCCTGCCATAAACTCTGACGCTGAAATTGCCCTATTCGTTGCCAAGGCGCGAGCGTTGCCATATACCATTAAGATGCTCGAACGACACCCTTATACCACCCAAGCATTTTTCCCTTTAGAGCCGCATCAATGGATTGTGGTTGTTTCCAATGAAGTCTTGCCAACCGCACAGGGTATAAAAGCTTTTACGGTGCCTGGAGATCAAGGGGTGCAATATCATCCAGGTATTTGGCATTTCCCTTTATTTGTGTGCGCAGACTCGCAACGATTTGTCGTTGTTGACGGCGGGCAAAACAGTCAAAATCTTGAAGAATATGTTTTGCCACAACCGATCGTTATCGCTTAAGCAATATTATTCAATCGATTTTTTGCCATACAGGCGAATACGGCTTAACCCGCCGTCAGGTATGATGTTCACTCGAACGTGGCTTACTGTGCCTATGTCCTGCAAGGATTTTTCAAATAGGTGAATATCATCCATTCGTAAATGCTGTTCTGGGAGTATGGTTTGCCACGCGGTATTGATTTGAGTTGCCGTTTCATTGGCACTGTCACTGATCAGAGTGCCTTCTATGAATATGCGATCGGGATAATTGCCTTTGTAGTAGGCAGTGTCAATTTCAATGGCTGACAGTTTGCCTGGATGTCCCAATGCCAGTATGACCCATTCATTACCAGCTTGCCTTCTTCTGGCTGTTTCCCAGCCATCGCCCATATTAAGCCCACGGTTCGGCAGATTCAAACTGAGCGTGCTCGAGCCAAAGGCTTGGTTGCTACAAGCGATGGCTTTGCCCCCATGTTCAATGGCAAACAAATCTATGATTTCGTCAGCATCTTGAGCGTCCCAATCAAATTGCACTTCGCCATAAATGCGCAGTCTCGCGATGCCGCCATCAGGGTACATGTGCAAGCGAATATGGTTATATACCTGTTCATCTTGAATGTCGTGCAAGTGATGACTGTCCTGTTGTAGGGGGACTGAGGGTAAGATGGTGTGCCATTCGGTTTGATCGGTCGGTATGCCTTCGGCACAATAACAAGCTTCTAAGGCCGCTGAGAGTGGCTGGTTACCCATAAAATGGCTGGTGTCTATGTCTATGCCTCGAATAATCCCACTGACGCCCAAGCGAACGATGCAACTATCGTGTCCCTCGGTGCGTTTGCGCCGTGACTCCCAACCATCCATCCATTTACCGTTATCATCAAATTTGCCAGGGATAAATATGGCAGGTTCAGGTTGTAACATGCGTTCACAAGCGCCAAAAAACTCATCCGTTACAGATAGCACTTTTGCGCCCAAACGCGGTTGAGCAAAGTTGATGTACTGCTCGCTGAATCGATTGCCTTCTACTGCGTCCATATTAAGTCCTAATTTTGTTATTTGGCCGATTTGTCAAAATGCTCAAGATGCCAAGTGTTCAGTAATTGTCGTTCTTCATCGGTCATCTGCGTTAAATTACCAATGGGCATGGCTTTACTCAGAACCGATTGTTGCATAATAAGGCCAAACTGATTATTGATTTGGTCGTCGGTGTCAAAAGCGATGCCGCCAGGTGGGGCAATAAAACCAGGCTGAGTGGGTTGTGCCGAATGACAGGTGGTGCATCGTTGTTCAACAATGCTACGAACCATAGAAAAATCAACCGCATTTTTACTGGATTTAAGCGGTGGCGGTAGGCTGACCAGCAGCCCAGTAACAACCAGTAGAACGCCCGTTATGCCAGCCCAATTTTGGGTTTTTTGCGTACCGTGGCGCGAGACAAAAAATACACGTATTAATGCGCCCCCTAGCGACAGGGCAATTAAGATGATCCAATTGTATTCATGACCATAAGTACCCGCATAGTGATTGCTAAGCATGGCGAATAACACCGGTAATGTGAAGTAGGTATTGTGTGCTGAGCGTTGTCGCCCTTTTTGCCCTAAGGATTCATCGACTGACTCGTTGTTGGAGATGGCTGTGACCATTTTTTTCTGACCAGGTATTATGACGAAAAACACATTCGCAACCATGATGGTGCCGAGCATGGCCCCATAAATGATGTAAGCAGCGCGACCACTGAACAGATGACAAAGCGCCCAGATGGCAAGGGCAATCAACACAAACAGAATCAAGCTTAATAGGCGTTGGTCCTTGTTAAAAAAACATCGACACAGTACGTCATAAATGGCCCATCCACCAATTAAAAATGCGATGCTGATGCCAATGGCGGCGGATTTACTCAAATCAGCGACGGAATGGTCGATTAAGTAAATTTCAGCGCCGTACCAGTAAATAAGCGCCAGCAATCCCATGCCACTAATCCAGGTGGCATAGGCCTCCCATTTTGACCAATGCAGGTGCTGGGGTAGTGAGCCATCAGTCGGGGCGAGTAAGAATTTCTGTGCCTGATAAATGCCGCCACCATGAACCGCCCAGAGCTCACCAGCCACACCTCGGTCTATGTCTTTTTGCCCCGGCGTCGTCAAAGAGCGATCGAGCATGACGAAGTACAACGACGAACCAATCCAAGCAATGCCGGCGATGAAATGGAACCAGCGCAGTAATAAATTTATTGAATCAAAGATAAACGATTCCATCGGATTTGCCTCCTGTTATGATGCCTTTATGTATTGAGGGTGCATAGCTTCTGGTAACACAAGCTTGGGACAAACTTGTTGAATGAGCTGAGTAAATTTTTGAACGATGCTATGCAAGATTTGTTCGGTGTCGCCTTCAAATCGAAGCACCAACACAGGCATGGTATTCGACGCTCTAATCAGCCCCCAGCCATCCGTAAAATCCACTCTCAAACCATCCAAGGTTGATACGGTGCCTTCAGCGAAATCGGCTTGTTTGACCAATTGGCTAATGATTTGATGGTTGACGCCTTCAGGGCATTCAATGTTTAACTCAGGGGTGCTGATGCTTTCTGGAATTTGGTTGAATAGGGTGGCAGAATCCATGGATTGTTGGCTGAGAATCTGTACCAGGCGTGCGGCCGCATAGAGGGCATCGTCAAAGCCAAACCATTGGTCATTAAAAAATATGTGTCCGCTCATTTCGCCTGCCAAGGCTGCATTGGATTTTTTCAGTGCCGCTTTGATGAATGAATGCCCTGTACGACACATGGTTGCTACCCCACCCAATCGTTCGATTTCTCTGGGCACATGTACGCTGCATTTAACGTCGTAGATAAATTCGCTGTTGGGCAATCGACTTAGTATATCTTGAGCAAATACAATCAATTGGCGATCGGGAAAAATCATCTTTCCCTGATTGTCAACCACGCCCAATCGATCGCCATCGCCATCAAAAGCCAGCCCAACATCCGCCTGATGCGTTTTGACAGCGGCAATGAGATCAACCAAATTTTCGGGTTTTGAGGGGTCAGGATGGTGATTTGGAAATTCGCCATCAACGTCGCAATAGAGTTGAATAACCGCACAGCCTAAGCGCTGTAATAAAGCAGGTGCAACGCCACCAGCAACGCCATTGCCTGCATCTACAACCACTTTTAGAGGTCTTTTTAAGTCAATGTCGCGTTCAACCGCCTTGGCATAATCTTCAAAAACAGGTTGACATTGTTCTGTTCCTAAGCCATTTTTAAACGCAGATTGTTCAATGGTGTTTTTGAGGGTTTGGATTCGCTCTGCAGAAAGCGTTTCGCCATCGACCATCATTTTCAGCCCATTATAATTAGAGGGGTTGTGCGAACCTGTGATCATGACACAACTGCCATGAGCGTAAGTTTGACCGGCAAAATAAACCATCGGCGTTGGCACACAACCTACATCAATGACGTTGACACCACTGTCTAAAAACCCTTGTTTAAGTTGTTTGGCAAAAACTGGTCCCGATAATCGCCCATCGCGTCCAACGGCGACACAATTTTTATTGGCATCAAGAATTTGAACCGCGATGGCTCGCGCAATCAAATAGACGGCTTGCTCCGTCAAAGATTGATTAACTATACCCCGAATATCGTAGGCTCGGAATAGGGTCTGATCAATTGAAGGCATAAGTCATTGCTATGGTTTGGTGGCTATGCCTGGACTTGAACCAGGGACCTCATCATTATGAGTGATGCGCTCTAACCGGCTGAGCTACATAGCCTAAAATAATTCAGGGATTGTAACAAAAAACGGTTTGACGGGTGGCAGCTTGTAACACTTGAACCGATATTTGATATATATAACAAACCTGTGAAAAATGCGGTTGTTTCATAGCCTCAAATTGCACAGGCACAAAACAGGCTAAATTCTGTGTTTTATTACTTATCTTTTCCTTGACAGCCTGAGCTCTGCGGGTATAATACCGCGCTCTATAGTACAGAGGTGAAAATCTCTGGTGTGCTGGGGCTATAGCTCAGCTGGGAGAGCGCTACAATGGCATTGTAGAGGTCGGCGGTTCGATCCCGCCTAGCTCCACCAGCATATTAATTTGTCCCCATCGTCTAGTGGCCTAGGACTCCGCCCTTTCACGGCGGCAACAGGGGTTCGAGTCCCCTTGGGGACGCCATTTATAGCACGACAGCAATGTAATGATGCATTACGTGGACGTTTTGTCTTTATGCGGGAATAGCTCAGTTGGTAGAGCGCAACCTTGCCAAGGTTGAGGTCGCCGGTTCGAGACCGGTTTCCCGCTCCAATTCCGCCACATTTCACCTTGTTGTGTGCCTACATTATCGATACCCTGCAAATCTATGGAAGGACAAGGTGCCTCGTGGAAACAGCCCTTTGGGCATCAGCCAAACGTCGTGGACGGTTACGTCCTTTCTTACTCATCTAAAATATTTAAAAAAGCGCATCACCAAAGGCGATTAGTTTATTGCTGAGGATGACTGCTGGAATTTATAAATCGTGCGCACGACCAGACTGTTGTTCGCAATTTCACCATATCTTTGTGGCCGTGATATAGATTAGTAGAGTTCAAAATGTCTTCTTAAGGTTCTACCATCACCAATCAAATCTAAAGCAGGGGAAGAGTATCCTCCTTCCTGACTGCTCTGCAGTTGAACATGATGGTGCCAATTAGCTGTTCCACCGACGAAATCACGTGTAAAAACATTAAGCTCATTTGGGAATATTCCGCCTAAACCAATAACAAGCAGATTGCCATCATCGTTCAGAGCAACTTCTGCGCCAAAATCCTGGTTGCTCCGAGCATCGGGCCTAAAAAGCGTAGCTTGTTGAATCCAAACACCGCCAATGCGTACAAAGACATGCACAGAACCAAGACGATTGATATCAATGGAGGAAGATACTAGTCCAGCAGCCAATGTATTACCTTGACCGCTCAGAGCCATTTTTTCGCCAAAAAAGGAAGTAGCGGTAGAATGGCGTGCTTTTATATAGGCTTGTTGAGTCCAAACGGCTGAACTATTTCGTGCAAATACATAGATTGCGCCAGATAACTCTGCATCATTATTTGTCCCATCACCGTTGATCACCGTCGCTGAACTAGCTTCATTTGGTACACCCACCGCAAGGGTATTGCCATCATTGCTCAGGGCAATACGCCCGCCAAATTGATCTCCAGAGTCTGGATTGCTCGCTTTTATATAGGCTTGTTGAGTCCAAACGCCTGAGCTATTTCGTTCAAATACATAGACTGCGCCAGCGCTCGCTGCACCATTATTTGTCTGATCACCATTAATGCCTGCGGCTGAACTCTGCTCTCTTGGCACACCCACCGCAAGGGTATTACCATCAGTGTTCAGTGCAACAATTGAGCCAAAGTTATCATTTCCTATAAAATCCAAGTCAGTATCCACATAACTTGGTTTTATATAAACCTGCTGGCGCCACACCCCAGCAGCATTGCGGGTAAAGACATAAGCCGCCCCAATCCCAACCGCTCGATACCTCGTAAAAGCCGGAGCAATAAGTGTAGTTTGGTCACCATCGACACCAGTACTTATATAGTCATCGCCGGGTGCACCAACCACCAGCGTATTGCCATCAGCACTCAGTGCAATGGCTTGGCCAAAGTCATCATATATCCGTGTATTGCTCGCCTTAATATAAGCTTGTTGAGTCCAAGCATCAATACTGCTGTTGCGGGTATAAACAAATACCGCACCAGAAGCAGTGCTAACGCCTGTTGAAATATTATTGATGCCCGTTGAAGCCCCGTCTTCGTTTCGGTCTCCAACCACCAGCGTAAGACCATCATCACTCAGTCGATATTTGTTCCCAGTAACTACATTGCTGGTGTCGATTTGACCGCTTAATCCGCTCACCGCTGCATTGCTTAGAAAGCCGAATACATGTGACGTACAATAGCCAGCGCTAGAACAGCTTTGAATGAGATATTGAGGGTCATTCACCGAAGGAATATAGTAGTGCAAACTCACATCTATTTGGGCGGTGGTCGCCATGATATTGGTGCTATTGGGAGAAACAATCAAGCCAGCGGTGCTGGCATCGACAAAACCACCGCCATGCCCCAAATCTGTCAACAGACGATAGTAGCCTGCCCCAGGCACAGCAGGCCATGATAAATGAATGGTTTTGACCGCTGTTGTGATGGTCAGTAGGGCGTTGCTCATATGGCTCACCAATACGGGGATCTGTACAATTGCACGAGAGCCACTGCTATCGGTTACAGTCAAGGTCAAAGTGGTGGAAAACGTTGCCGTTGATAAAGTGGTGGTCGTTACCATTTGTATCATCCTTGTATTCGTACCAGGTGTTAATCGGATACCGCCCGTAACAGTGGTTAATGTCACCACACCTGTCGTGGACAGAGCAGCTGCTACGTTTAGCGAGCGATCCTCCACATCGGTGGCAGACGTTAGAATGGTGAATGGCTGAAAATTAAAAGGCAAGTTGGCTTGCATCAAGGACGCTGATAAGGTTCCGACAATTAGGGTAGGCGTATCATTGATGGGATTAACTGTGACTGTCACTTGAGTTGTGTCATTGAGTCTGCCATCGCTAACGGTAATGGTTAGGGTGGTTCGCCCATTGGCATTGGCTATGCTTGATACAAGGACACTTGAGGTGGAGATTGTTACAGTGACTACTCCAGTGGTGGATTGAGTGACGGTTAAATCTGTCGCATTTGTTACAGTGGCAACTAATTGATCAAGAACAAAATCTTCATTGACGATCAAGTGATTGTCAATTATTGAAAATGTAGCCGTATATTCATTGACGATCAAGCGATTGTCAATTATTGAAAATGTAGCCGTTGGCCCTGGCGTATTTTCGTCGCTACTCCCGCCACCACCTCCGCAAGCAGACAATAAAGCTGATAGCACCAAGGTTGTGCTTATTGTATTCAGCATGTGCCAATTCACGGTCTTGAATGCGCGCGTGATTCCGTTCATTAAAGCGAGAAAAAATCGAGATAAAAGCGATTTAGAAGTAGAAAGTAGAATGTGTCTAATATCATGAGTATAAGTAGACATAGTTAATTTATAACATGAGTAAAAATATACAAAATAGACCATAATTTTAAGCATGTAAATTGGAAATCTAGGACAACTCGCTTGATTATACATATTCGAGTACAAAATGTGAATACTGTTTAAAAAAGACAATTTTCAAAATCCCTCTCAAGCTTTATCTCATTGTACGCGAGGAATATATTGTGCTCGAGGAATATGCTTAAATGATGCTAAGTTCAAATCAATGCTTGGTTGATCCTGAACGTCATTAAAAATTTTAAATGTCATCATTGATGGGTGCTGTATGGTTCTACGCATTCTGATTTGCTCTATGCGTTTATAGGGACTGAAATCAGGTATAATTGTTGTCTTGAATTTAATTCAGTTGTTGTCGCTATTTGCTCGCGTTTGTGCGTGAGTCAGCCAGCTCGTCGAATAACACTGAATAATCAATCTTCTTTACTATTCTGGAGTTTTTAAAATGTATATCGTTCAATCAAATATGATTAAAATATTATTCATTGCCTTATTCATGGTCGCCTTTACTGGTTGTTCTTCCACGCCAAAAAAGGAAGTAAAAACAACAACCTGCGTATTTCCAGGTACAAATGAAGCCGCACCGGGTTGGGTATGTGATGAACCAATTCCAGATATACCCGTTTCGGCGGTGGGTATTTCAGAACCGTCCAATGCAGGGATTAGTTTTATGAAAGACATTGCCACAGCAGACGCACGCGGTAAATTAGCGAGTCAGTTTCAAGTTCAAGTGCAAAAGATGGTCAAGAATTTTTTCGGAACCACGGGTATCGCTCAAACGGAATCGGTTGATCGCGTGGCAGAAAGTGTTTTAAAAACGATCACCAATCAGACGTTGATTGGTTCAAAAGTGTTTCGTTCGGCCACAGGACCAAAAGGACGTTATTTTGTCTTGGTTGGTTTGGACAATGAAAATATTCAAGTAGCAGCTGAAGCCGCCATTCGTACCAGTATGAATAACGAGCGTGCTGTCTGGCAAAAAATGCAGGCCAAACGGTCATTCGATGAGTTGGCTGAAGAAATTTCCAAACAACAAGTTCAGTAAACGAATGACGATTTTAGTGCGTGTTTGCTACACAACTTAAGGTGCCGAAACTGCCGATAAAACCTTCAATATATGGTATCATTCTGCTTTTAATATTAAGTCAAAATCAACCACGCCACACCTTTAAAATCACCAAACACACTTCATTATGGCATTTGTTAAGACCACTGATCTAAAAGGCGGGTTAAAAATACTGTTAGACGGTGCCCCCTGTAGCGTGGTCAATCATGAGCACATTCAGCCTGGCAAGGGTCAAGCATTCGTACGTGTGACGTATCGCAATTTGGTGACCGATCGTACATTGGACAAAACCTTCAAATCAGGGGAGTCCCTCGAACTGGCAGATGTCAATGAGCTGGAGCTCCAGTTTTTATACAACGACGGTGAATATTGGCATTTCATGAATGCTGACAGCTATGAGCAATTCCAAGCCGATGAGGTGTCGATGTCAGAAGCACGTAAGTGGGTTTCTGAAGAGGATAAGTGCTTGGTGGTTTTATGGAATGGCGCGGTGATCAATGTAACCGCACCCAATTTCGTCCATTTGAAAGTAACGCAAACAGAACCTGGATTAAAGGGCGATACCAGTGGTGGTGCCACCAAACCGGCAACATTGTCAACAGGGACAGAGCTGTTGGTGCCTTTATTCGTAAATCTTGATGATGTCCTTAAAATTGACACCCGAACAGGCGAGTACGTCAGTCGCGTTAAAGTTTGATTTTTTAAATAATTTCTAATAGCAGAGACAAAATGAGTGAACAACAATACAGTTCTTCTAGTATTAAAGTATTAAAAGGTTTAGATGCTGTGCGTAAGCGGCCCGGCATGTACATTGGCGATACAGATGACGGCACAGGCTTGCACCACATGGTTTTTGAAGTGGTTGATAACTCAATCGACGAGGCACTCGCTGGGCATTGTTCGGTGATTCATATTGCCATCCATGATGATGGCTATGTCTCAGTGAAAGACGATGGTCGAGGCATTCCAGTGGACACGCACGAAGAAGGGAAGTCAGCAGCTGAAGTGATCATGACGGTGCTTCATGCGGGCGGTAAGTTTGATGATAATTCTTATAAGGTTTCAGGGGGTCTTCACGGTGTGGGCGTTTCTGTGGTCAATGCTTTGTCCGAGCATTTGGAATTAAAAATTTATCGACAAGGCAAAGAATGGCATCAAGATTATCGTTATGGTGAGCCAGTCGAACCATTGGTTGCAGTGGGCAATTCTGACAGAAAAGGAACTGAAATTCGCTTCAAACCCAGCACCCAGACATTTACCAACGTTGAATTTCACTATGACATTTTATTGAAACGCATTCGTGAGTTGTCGTTTTTAAATTCGGGGATTAGAATCATTCTTGAAGACAAGCGCGATGGCAAACGCGATGAATTCTGCTTCGAGGGGGGCATCAGAGCCTTCGTTGAATACATCAATCGCAACCGTCAACAACTCCACCCAACGACGTTTTATGTCAAAGCGGTACGAGATGAGGTGGAAGTTGAAGTGGCCATGCAGTGGAGCGATGTTTATCAAGAAAGCATTTACTGCTTTACCAATAACATTCCACAACGCGATGGCGGAACGCATTTGTCTGGATTTAAAGGGGCATTAACGCGCTCGTTAAACACTTACATAGACCAAGAAGGATTTGCTAAAAAAGCCAAAGTGACCTTGAGCGGAGATGATGCGCGCGAAGGCTTGGCAGCAGTCATATCAGTCAAAGTACCCGACCCCAAATTTTCTTCACAAACCAAAGACAAGCTGGTTTCTTCCGAGATCAAAGGCATTGTTGAGCAAGTGCTGAACGAAGCATTAAAAGATTTTTTATTAGAAAACCCCAACGATGCAAAAGCCATCTGCTTGAAAATTGTGGACGCTGCCCGCGCCAGAGAAGCTGCGCGCAAGGCACGCGAAATGACTCGTCGAAAAGATGCATTGGATATTGCAGGTTTGCCTGGAAAGTTGGCTGATTGTCAGGAGAAATCCCCAGCCTTGTCTGAACTGTATTTGGTGGAGGGTGATTCTGCTGGCGGTTCAGCCAAACAAGGTCGAGACAGACGAACTCAAGCCATTTTGCCCTTGAAAGGCAAGATTTTGAACGTTGAAAAAGCCCGATTTGACAAGATGCTATCGTCGCAGGAAGTGGGGACGCTCATCACCGCTTTGGGCTGTGGCATTGGGGCAGATGAATATGACATTGAAAAATTGCGCTATCACAACATTATTATCATGACCGATGCCGATGTTGACGGGGCGCACATTCGGACCTTGTTATTGACATTTTTCTACAGACAATATCCTGAATTGATTGAACGTGGTTACGTCTATATTGCTCAACCCCCTTTGTATAAAATTAAAAAAGGCAAGCAAGAACAATACTTTAAGGACGATCAGGCTTTGGATGATTATTTGATTGCTTTGGCATTAAGCAACGCCAGCATCAATGTTGGCGATGGCAATTTACCTTTACAAGGAGAAAGCCTACAAAATCTCTTTGACATGCGTTTAAAAGCCAATCACGCGACCAAACGCCTGACCAAAAGAATTGATGTCAGCCTGTTGACGAGTATCCAAAAACTGCCAGTATTGACTGCAGACGCTGATAAAACCGAGTGGTCCGATCAACTGAGAACCAGCTTAAAACAATTAGACATTTTGCAACGCCATCATTTTGAAGTCCACCTGCGTGATGGAGACATCATTGTTGAGGCAGCCATGCACGGTAAACCAGAACGATGGGTCTTAGACGACACTTTTTTTGCCAGCAAAGATTATCAAAACATGATGAGCTGGCGCTCAGTCCAAGCAGAATTAGTCAGCGATGATATTGAAGTCAAACGCGGCGAAAAAGTATATTCGGTGACTGATTTTGAAAGCGCATTGTTGTTGTTGATGAGCGAAGCAAAGCGGGGACAGCAGGTGCAACGTTATAAAGGTCTGGGAGAGATGAATCCTGAACAGCTTTGGGAAACGACAATGGACCCAGAAGCCCGTCGATTATTGCGGGTACAAGTGGAAGATGCGATCCAAGCAGATGATATATTTACCACATTGATGGGTGACGAAGTTGAGCCCAGACGGATATTTATTGAATCGAATGCTTTGATTGCTGAAAACATTGACATCTAAATACCATGTTCACGGGAATCATTCAAGCCGTTGGCTCTGTTGATCGGCTTAACATCATGTCAGAAGGATTAAAGCTGGCTGTGCAAACACCTGATGCTTTGATGGCAACAGTCAAATTGGGCGATAGCATTGCAGTCAATGGCGTTTGCTTAACGGCCATAGCAATCCACGATCAAGGATTTGAAGCCGATGTTTCCAATGAGACGCTTGAGAAAACCACATTTGCTGAATTAACCCAAGGACAAAAAGTTAATTTGGAATTGGCACTCAAAGTTGGCGACCCTCTAGGTGGTCATTGGGTCAGTGGTCATGTGGATGATACGGCTGAAATTGTTGAAATTTCTGTGCAAGGATTCAGTCACCACGTTAAAGTCGAAGTGGCTGATCAATGGCAGGCTTTTATTGCCCCCAAAGGCTCTGTTTCTTTGGATGGTGTCAGTCTGACAGTTAATGAACGATGCGGTAATATCCTTCAGTTGAATCTTGTGCCACACACGCTGGCAGCAACGACCTTGAGCGCCTGGTCGAAGGGGCAAAAAATAAACTTAGAAATTGATACACTGGCTCGATACATGGTGAATCATCAACGATCCAATCACCATTATGATTAGTGCTATAGAAGAAATCATTGCAGATTTTCGTCAGGGTAAAATGGTCATTCTAATTGACGATGAAAACCGCGAGAATGAAGGCGACATTTTTATTTCTGCAAAGCAATGCAATGCAGAAGCCATCAATTTTATGGCCACGCACGCCAGAGGGCTCATCTGTTTAACCTTAACCGAAGCGCGTTGTCAGCAATTAGATTTTCCTTTGATGATTGGTAATAATAGCAACAGTGGTACGAACTTTACTGTGTCCATCGACGCTGCCAATTCAACCACGGGCATATCGGCGAAAGAACGCTCAGAGACCATCATTAAAGCAGTATCTGAAACGGCCACAGCGACAGATTTTATTCAACCAGGGCATGTTTTCCCATTGATGGCGAGGCAAGGTGGAACACTGGTTCGCGCCGGTCATACAGAGGCTGGTTGTGACCTATCGCGCTTAGCGGGTGAAAATGAACCCGCTTCTGTCATTGTAGAAATCATGAACGCCGATGGTACCATGGCACGCTTGCCAGATTTGGAGATTTTCGCAGAAACCCATCAAATAAAATTAGGCACCATTGCCGATCTCATTCGGTATAGAATGCGCACCGAAAATTTGGTTCAATTGCAACACCAATGTCAATTTCCAACACGTTATGGCAATTTTACTTTGCACCTATATAGAGATACCATTGACCAACACGACCACATAGCTTTGACATATGGCGATTATGCCAACCAAGACTCAACAATGGTGCGTGTTCATATGCAATTGTTCTTGCACGATGCTTTATGCGGTGAGCGTGAATCGAGTGCTTTTACCCTGTCCAAAGCAATGGAAAAAATAGTGGCAAATGGCCACGGCGTGATCGTTTGTTTGAAAGCGGCATTGCTCGAAATGGATTTGCTGAAACAGATCGAATACTGGGAAAAACAAGATCAAGGCGATGCTGATGTGAACCAAGAATGGGTGGACGATAATAAAACCTTTGGCAAGGGCGCAAGTATTCTCTACGACTTGGGTGTCAGAAAGATGGTGGTATTAGGTTCGCAGTGGGGCAACAATTTGTTGAGTGGATTTGAATTGGAGGTTGAACGGTTCATTAAATAGTTTCAGAGTTTTTTAGTCTCCTTAGTCTCCGCCCTCATTTATGAGCGAAAGAGGCTTTTTAAAACACGGGGGCGCCCTCATTGATCTGACACACGCCCTCGCGCATGATGGAAATATTCAAGAATAATCATTGAAAACAATTAATCTGAAATAGTAGTGGAAACATTCAATAAGTATAGTGGCTAAACAAAAAAAGAACCCCTTGACCATCGCAGAAAATCGTAAAGCACGACACGATTATCAACTTGAATCGTTTTATGAGGCGGGCATCATTTTACAAGGTTGGGAAGTCAAAAGCCTGCGTTCAGGAAAGGTACAGTTACGCGACAGTTATGTGAAAATTTTACATAATGAAGCCTTCTTAATGGGGGCTTTAATCAATCCGTTGCCCACGGCTTCAACCCACGTTGAGGTTGATCCTAATCGCACCAGAAAACTGCTGTTGAATCGGCGCGAAATCAATAAATTGATGGGTTATATTAACCTACAAGGTTATACAGTCGTTGCCCTGTCTCTGTATTGGAAAAAAGGCAAGACCAAAGTTAGTTTAGGTCTGGCCAAAGGCAAAAAAGAACACGATAAACGCCAAAGTTTGAAAGAACGTGATTGGAACCGCAATAAGGCTCGGATATTATCGGGACAGTTGAAAAAAGGTTCAGCCTAAAAGCACTGATTTTACCTTAGTTTTGTCATCCGTCTCGCCATTTTGTTCACGACTCCTTTCATAGTTGAGGCGTCATTTAATTTCGCAACGCATTGATATTCAATGATTTTCCCTTTTAGTAGGTGCGTATCTCTACCACAAAAATGATTGCTCAAGCTATTAGCTGCTACTGCAAAGAACGTCCGTTTAGCATATAATGATTTTTTCATAATTTCTAGTCTTGATTCATTTTTGAGTCATTTTTTTTAAATCATTTGGAGGAAAACTAATGAAACAGTTTAAATTATTATTGGTCAGTGCAACTCTGGCTATGAGCAGTGTCGTCTCGGCGGCCTCTATCAATATGGGCATCATTCTAGGCTTTACTGGACCGATTGAATCTTTAACGCCAGATATGGCAAAAGGGGCTGAAATTGCTTGGGAAGAAGCGTCTGCTTCTGGTGCATTAATGGGCGGTATGAACATTAAGGTATTCCGTGCAGATTCAACGTGTACCGATGCCGGTGTTGCCACTTCGGGCGCAGAGCGTTTGGTGACATCTAATAAGGTATTGGCCATTATGGGTGCCGATTGTTCGGGCGTCACAGGCGCCGTTGTGAACAATGTTGCTGTACCAAATGGCGTGGTGATGGTTTCACCTTCTGCCACTTCTCCAGCACTTTCTGACATCAAAGACAAAGGCTATTTTTTTCGCACGGCACCTTCGGATGCGCGTCAAGGCGAAGTGATGGCTGAAATCATTGTCAACAAAGGCGTTAAAGAAATTGCAGTGACCTACACCAACAACGATTATGGTAAAGGCTTACAAGAATCGTTCGCCTCAGCATTCAAAAAACTGGGTGGAGAAATCGTGGCAACAGTCCCCCATGAAGATGGTAAAGCGGATTACTCAGCGGAAGTTGCGACCTTGTCAGCCTCAGGTGCTAAATGGCTGGCCGTTTTTGGTTATCTTGATAAAGGCGGAAAGGGTATCATCCAAGCTTCATTGGACTTAGATGCGTTTAGTCATTTCGCTTTGGGTGATGGCATGATCGGTGATTCTTTGACCGATAACTTTGGCAATGACATTAATGGAACCATTGGTACAGTGCCTGGCTCAGAGAGCGATTCTGTCCAAACATTCAAAGACATGGCCGCCAAGGCGGGTGTTAAAGGCAATGGTCCCTATCAAGCGGAATCCTATGATGCAGCGGCTTTGATAGCGCTGTCACTTCAAGCTTCTGGTAAACTAAACCGTCAAGGCATTCGCGATAACATGAACCGTGTTGCTAATGCACCTGGCATTAAGATTTATCCTGGAGAATTGGCTATGGCACTCAAAATTCTCGCGCGCGGCGGTGAAGTAAATTACGAAGGTGCCACAGGCGTTAAATTCAACGATGTTGGTGGTGTATTTGGCAGTTATAAAGAGCTTGTGGTCAAATCAGGCAAGTTTGAAACGGTTAAAGTTTGGTAATCGTAACCAATAAACCCTAACCAAAGACATTCATAACTGCGCTGACTGATCCATTGTGATTAGAGCCATAAACGCTTCAAAACACTTTGGTGGTTTACGCGCAGTTGACAATGTGACGTTGAGCATCAACGCAGGAAATATTACTGGGTTGATTGGTCCAAATGGTGCGGGTAAGACCACATTTTTCAACACCCTCGCTGGGTTATATCCCCTCAGCAAGGGTGAAATGTTTCTATTCAACGAACCCATCAGTCACTTGAGCGCCAGTCAGCGATTTGACAAGGGGATTCTCAGAACGTTTCAATTGGCACAGGAATTTTTCAGCATGACCGTGTTGGAAAATCTCATGATGGTGCCCAGCGGTCAATTGGGTGAAAACTTACTCAATACTTGGATTGCCCGCCATAAAATCAAGCAGCAGGAAGAAGAAATCCGAGCAAAAGCCATCGAAGTCATTACATTCCTTAATTTAGAACATCTGAGCAACGAACTTGCGGGTAACTTATCTGGTGGACAGAAAAAATTACTCGAATTGGCGCGCACCATGATGGTGGAGCCCAAAATTATTTTGTTGGATGAAATCGGCGCTGGCGTTAATAAGACTTTACTCAAAAAAATTGGCGATGCCATTTTGCGCCTCAAAAAAGAAAAGAACTATACTTTTTGTATGATTGAACATGATTTGGATTTTATTGAACGATTGTGCGATAAAGTCATTGTCATGGCGGATGGTCGGTTACTGGCAGAAGGAGATATGGGCAGCATCAAAAAAAATGAAGCGGTGATTGAAGCCTACTTAGGTCGTTGATTCAATGGATATGGAGCCTATGAGCGCATGCAATTGACTGGCAAAAACATGACGGGCGGTTATACCCAAGTTGACATTCTTAACGATTGTAGCTTGACCGTGCAGAGTGGTGAATTAGTCGTCATTGTTGGGCCGAACGGCGCTGGCAAGTCAACGGCGATGAAAGCCTTGCTCGGTATGGTTGATCTACGTCAGGGTCAGGTGACTTTAGACGGCGTTGACTTGGTCAAATTGTCGCCGCAAGAACGCGTCATGAAAGGCATGGCTTTTGTACCGCAAACGCACAATGTCTTCAGCCACATGAGTGTGGAAGAAAATTTAGAAATGGGGGTTTTTAATCAGCCAGAGTTATTTGATGAAGCCGTTGAAAAAATATATCAGGTATTTCCCATTCTGTCTCAAAAAAGAAATCAATTTGTGGGAGAACTCTCAGGCGGTCAACGCCAACAAGTTGCTATTGGCAGAGCGATGATGTGCGAGCCCAGCGTGTTGATGTTGGATGAACCCACTGCGGGCATTTCGCCCATCGTGATGGATGAATTATTTAATCTAATCTTGAAGATTAAGAAATCGGGTGTGGCCGTATTGATGGTTGAACAAAACGCCCGCCAAGCCCTCAACATAGCCGATCGAGGTTATGTATTGAGATTGGGTGGCAATTTCCGCGACGGCACAGGTCAGGAACTGCTCAATGACCAAGAAGTTCGACAATCCTTTTTAGGGGGTTAGTATGGAATATTTCTATGACATACTGCATGCGCTCTTAGTCATTGCCAATTTCATTGTGGTTCCTGCGTTGGCGTACGGCTCTCAATTGGCCTTAGGCGCAGTTGGCATCACATTGATATTTGCCGTGTTGAAATTTTCAAATTTTGCCCACGGAGAAACCATGGCCTTTGGTGCCATTTCAACCATCCTATTCACTTGGTTATTTCAGCATATGGGTTGGGCATCATCCGTATTACCAACCGCTTTGTTTGCACTCCCTTTTGCTTTGTTGGCCACAATTTTATTGGTGCTGGCCACCGATAAATGGGTCTATAACTATCATCGAAAAATCAGCAGCAACCCACTGATACTGATGATTGTTTCCATTGGGGTGATGTTTATGTTAAATGGCTTAAATCGCGTGATTTTAGGGACAGGTGACATCGTATTTGCTGATGGTGTGCGCTTTATCCTACGCGCAGGGGAATTTAAAAAATCAACGGGTTTGGATGAAGGCCTAACCATTAAAACAACCCAACTGATCACCATCTTTATCACCTTCTCAACCATCATCGCCTTACACTTCTTCCTGTTTAAAAGTCGTCTTGGAAAAGCCATGCGGGCTTTCTCCGATAATGAAAATTTAGCTTTGCTTTCGGGCATTGAACCCCGAAAAATCATTCGATTAACGTGGGTGATTTCTGCCATCATGGCCACATTAGCAGGTGGCTTATATGGTCTGGATAAGGGATACCAGCCTTATACTTTCTTCCATCTATTATTGCCACTTTTTGCCGCAGCCATTGTCGGTGGACTGGGCAATCCCTTGGGGGCGATTATGGGCGGTTACCTCATTGCTTTTTCAGAGATTGGTCTGACATTTGCCTTTCGCAAAGTATGGAATTATTTGGGACCTGAGCAATTTGCAATCGATGGTTTATTACAAATGATCGCAACGGAATACAAATTAGCCATCTCGTTTGTCATCCTGGTGATCGTGTTGTTATTCCGACCGACGGGTATTTTCAAGAGCCGAGTTGAATGATGGATTTAGTCAAAGGAGTTCATTCCTAATGCAAACTTTGATTCATGCAAAAGTAAAACCCTTTGTTTTTATGGGCATCATTGCTGTGGCGTTCTTACTGGTGGGTACACTGCAATCGTGGTCGGTCTCATTGAGTATTTTAAATTTGTGCCTCATTTCGGCAATTATGGCGATTGGTGTTAATATCCAATGGGGTTATGCCGGTTTATTTAATGCCGGCGTTATGGGCTTTGCCGCGCTTGGTGGCGTTTCCGTTGTTTTGGTGGCCAAGTCGCCCGTGGTTGAGTCTTGGCAGGTGGGTGGGGTGAGTTTGTTCATCAGTTTTGCCATGGCAGTGGCGGCCTTTGCCTTAGGATGGGTATTGACACGCATCTTAAAAGGGCGCCTGCGTCAAATCATTGTCTCGCTTTATGCCTTTCTCAGTTTCTTGTTGGTCAGCCATTTTTATGGTGAAGCAACCAGTACCATTGAAGCGGTCAATCCCACACAAGCGGGTTACTTGGGCGGAATGGGCATGCCTGTTTTGCTGTCTTGGTTTGTTGGCGGTGGTGTTGCCGCTGTCGTCGCTTTGTATATTGGCAAACTGACCTTAAAATTGCGCGCCGATTATCTGGCCATTGCCACCCTGGGCTTGTCGGAAATCATTTTGCATGTTCTCAAAAATGAAGAATGGTTAGCACGAGGTGTTAAAGATGTTTCAGGGTTGCCACGTCCCGTGCCTTATGAGGTCGAATTGCAAAACAACCCTTGGTTTATTAGTCAGGTTGAGTCTTGGTATAGTTCTGCACTCGCCCCCTTGACCGAGACGGCCCGTGTTGCACAATTAGAATCCTACGTCATTGAAGCGTCAACATTGTTGGTTAAACTCAGTTATACCAGTTTATTTGTTGCTGTGCTGGCTGTGGTTTTATTGTTGGCCACCTTGGCCTTGCATTCGCCATGGGGGCGTATGATGCACGCCATTCGCGATAATGAAATGGCCGCTGAAGCCATGGGTAAGGATGTTTTCAAACGACATTTGCAAGTATTCATCATTGGTTCGGCCATTGTTGGCGTTGCAGGGGCGATGTTGGTGACCTTGGATGGCCAGTTTACACCAAAAACCTATCAACCATTGCGTTATACCTTTCTCATTTGGGTGATGGTCATCATTGGCGGCTCTGGTAACAATTATGGCTCGGTGCTCGGTGCATTCATCGTGTGGTTTATTTGGGTACAAGCTGAACCCTTTGGCGTTTGGTTGGTCAGCGGGTTAACAGCGGGCATGGCAGCCGATGATCCATTGAAGATTCATTTTATTGATACAGCATCGCATTTGCGCCTGTTTATTATGGGGCTGATTCTCCTGCTCATCATGCGCTTTAACAGCAAGGGGTTATTGCCCGAAAATCGGCGATCCTAATATACAAGCAAGTTCAATGAGACCCTAAAGCGCACCATGTCAGATAAACGCATCATATTCTTAGACACTGAAACCACGGGCATACGCACCATTGACGGCAATCGCTTGGTTGAAATTGCCGCTTTAGAAATGCGTAATAGACGCTTGACTGGGGCAAAATTTCACGAATACTTGAATTCAGGACGAGAAATTGAATCAGGTGCGCTTGCAGTGCACGGTATAACCAAGGAATTTTTGCAAGATAAGGGGCAGTTCAAAGATATATACCAGGACTTTTTAGCATTTATCAAAGACGCTGAGGTAGTGATTCATAATGCGGCGTTTGATGTTGATTTCATCAATTATGAATTATCTTTGCTCGAAACAGCATCGCCCCAAGCGATTCGGGATTATTGCACAGTGACCTGCTCGTTGGAAATGGCGCGTAAGCGCTTTCCCACAGGTAAAAATAGCTTGGACGCACTGTGTCAAAGATTTGGCATCAATAATTCACAGCGGGCCTTACATGGTGCACTGATCGATTGCGATTTGTTGGCACAGGTCTATTTATCATTAACCAGCGGTCAAACCCAACTATTCTCAGCTCAAACGACTGGCAGTCAAAATTTGGAACGGGTCGGCGGGAATTATAGCGACATAGACTTAGCCGTTATAAAGGCAAATGACAGCGATCGTGCCGACCATCAAGCGTACTTAGATCGCATTCAATCTAAAATTACTCCCCCTTGGGAAACGGTGTAAAACAACGCTTGTTCACCAAGCATCATCTATTCATTCATTGATATTTCTAACCCTCGTTTGCCAGAGCGAAGGGTTTTCACACACTAATATTTGGATTGACCGGATCCAACCACCAACCCTTGTTTGCAATCGTATGCGACTATGCTTGCTTTGTTGTGATGCGTTCAGAAAAGTGGCTAGTTGAACGATTAACTAAAATACAACTTTTAGTATAAAAATTATATATAAATATAATAATCAAAACAGCAAGGATAACATTATTTTAAACATCTGCGTCTTTGGTCTGTAAAATGTTGAGCATTAAGTATAAATGCCTATGTTTTTTGCACAACCAATTTTCTAACGGAAGTTTATGACTAAAGTTTAGTATGCAAGCGGCCAAAGAAATTTTTACGAATGAAACCATATAATATTATCGGGGAATAACATGAATTTATCTGAAATAGCCAAAGCCAAGAACATCAAGTACTTTTTGATCAGTTTTGTTGATTTGTTTGGCATTCTTCGAGCCAAGATGGTGCCCGCTGAAGCCATACGTGAGATCACCGAAGATGGCGCCGGTTTTGCCGGTTCTGCTGCGTGGATGGACATGACACCCGCAGACCCAGATATTTTGGGCATGTTAGATCCCAATAGTCTCATCCAACTGCCATGGAAACCGGAAGTTGCGTGGCTTAGCGCAGACTTGTGGATGAATGGCAAAGCGGTTGATTCCTGCCCAAGAGTGGTTCTGCAAAGACAAATTGAAAAAATTAATGCGCAGGGGCTACGCCCTAAAACCGGTGTTGAATGTGAATTTTTTCTCATCAACCCTCAAGGCGATGCATTGGCCGATCTAATGGATGTGCAGGAAAAACCTTGCTACGATCAACAAGCATTGATGAGACGATACGATGTCATTAGTGAAATTTGCGATTGCATGCTCACCCTTGGTTGGAATCCTTATCAGAACGACCATGAAGATGCCAATGGTCAATTTGAAATGAACTGGGCTTATGACGATGCTTTGATCACGGCAGATCGGCACGTATTCTTTAAATTTATGGTTAAGTCCATTGCCGAAAAACATGGTATGCGCGCCACATTCATGCCCAAGCCCTTTAAAAACTTAACGGGCAATGGTTGCCATTCACACATTTCAATGTGGAGTATGGACGGCACTGAAAATCGCTTTTTGGACAAAACAGACGCACGTGGGTTAGGGCTTTCTCAGACGGCGTATCAATTTCTTGGAGGCATCTTGAGTAATGCCCAAGCGCTTTGTGCCATATTTAATCCCACAGTCAACAGCTTCAAACGAATCAATGCCCCAGTCACCCAGTCGGGCGCAACCTGGTCACCCTCAGCTGTGACTTACGGAGGCAATAATCGCACTCATTTGGTTCGAGTGCCAGATTCTGGACGTTTTGAATTGCGCCTTATGGACGGCGCAACCAATCCTTATTTATTACAAGCGGGCGTGTTGGCCGCAGGATTGGACGGACTCAGCAAAGCGCTTGACCCAGGTGAACCACTCAATATCAATATGTACGTCGATGCTTACGATGCCAAACCCGAAGAAAAGCTGCCTGAAAATTTATTGGACGCCATCCGTCATTTGACGGATTCAAAATCGGTCAGGGATCAGTTAGGCGATCCAGTGGTTGATGCTTTTGTGAAACTGAAAACCGCTGAATGGCGGCGTTTTACTTCAAGCATTTCGCAGTGGGAAACTGAAAACACCTTGGATTGCTAATGCCTTTGGGACTCATAAAATATGGCTTAGGTGACCGCTACTACGAAGCAGAGTCACATTTTACGCCCGTTGATCAACTGCTTAAAAATCACTACGATGTGGTTATTATTGGCGGGGGTGGACACGGCGCTGCCATTGCCTATTATCTGGCAAAAGAACACGGCATTACAGACGTCGCCATTTTAGAAAAAGATTATCTTGGCGGAGGCAATACGGCAAGGAATACAGCGGTGCTACGCTCCAATTATTTAACCAAAGAAGGCATCAAATTCTACAATGCTTCGATGAAACTGTATCATGGGTTGAGCGATGAATTTGGCTACAACATTCTTTGGGAAAATAGAGGACAGTTGACATTGGCGCACAATGATTCCACCTTACGCAGCTTTCGCTGGCGTGCCGAAATGAACAAAGAATTTGGGGTACGTTCCGAAGTGGTCGGATTGGATGAAATCAAAGAATTGGTGCCCTTGCTCAATACTTCCGAAGATGTGCGGTTTCCAATCATCGCTGGATTGTGGCACGAAGATGGTGGCACAGCGCGACACGATGCAGTGGTTTGGGGTTATGCCAAAGGCGCTTGCGCACGTGGGGTTGAATTACATCAAAAAACCGAAGTCACCGGCATGACCGTTGAGAACGATAAAGTTGTTTCAGTTACCACCAATCGCGGTAAGGTTCAATGTGGTCAGGTTATCCAGGCCGTTGCTGGCATGAGTTCACACGTGGCGAAAATGATTGATCTGGATTTGCCCATCCAAACTTATCCATTGCAAGCCATGGTTACTCAACCTTATAAACCCATCATTGCCCCCTTGGTTAGTTCGCCACAATTACACGTCTATGTTCAACAAACTTCGCGCGGTGAGATGGTGATTGGTGGTGGCTCAGACCCCTATCCGCTGTATAGCACGCGTTCCAGTTTAGAGCTGAAAGAGACATTGGCCTCAGCGGTGGTCGAGTTATTTCCATTCTTTAAAGAATTGAATCTATTACGCCAGTGGGCTGGCATGACCGATATGACGCCAGATTACAGCCCGATTATGGGCAAATGTCGCTTGTCTAATTATTATCTTGATGCTGGGTGGGGAACTTGGGGTTTTAAAGCCACCCCGATTAGCGGCAAGATGATGGCGCAATTGATCGCAACCGATAAAACCCCTGAATTAATTAAGCCCTTTAGACTTGATCGATTCAACGATCATATGCTGGTCAGTGAAGCGGGTGCAACTGCCGCCAGTCACTGATTTTATTTTCATTTAAGGATAAAACATTATGAATAGCAAACAAACAGAATCTATAGATTATTTGATCATTGGTGCAGGCATTCACGGTTTGTCAACCGCGTTAAATCTTGCGCAAAACACTCAAGGGAAATCCATCGTCATCCTTGACAAAACCAAGCCCGGAGATGGGGCAACTGGAATCGCTTGCGGTGTGGTTAGAAACAACTATTACCAACCTGCTATGCGTCGGTTGATGGCGCATTCGGTTGATATGTGGGAACGCTATGCCGAACAATTGCATTACAACGCTGTTGGCTACATGCAAATCAGTCATGAGGGCATGCGCTCAGACGTCACAGAAATCTACGAACAGCAAAAAGACATCGGTTATGAATCAGTTTTCATAGAAGGCGAAAAAGACAGTGCCAATTATATGAAAGGACTTTTTGATGATTGGCAAGCGCAGGGCATTACCTCGGTTTTACACGAAAAACGCGGTGGCTTTGCCCACAACACCCTGTCTGTGGATGGTTTGGTCAAAATGGTTGAAGATTTAGGCGTGCGCATTATGCGCCAAACCGAAGTTTTGGGCATGATCACCAGTAGTAGCAGTAGCGTTATAACCCAAGTTGAAACCACGCAAGGTGTGTTTCATCCAGACGAGGTGATTATTGCGCCAGGACCCTGGATCAAAAACTTTTGGGCCATGCTCAATTTGCCGATGGAAATAGAGATAAAAGGCAAGGACGGGCAATTACATAAAAGAAAAATGTGGCATTATTGGATGCTACAAGAAGGTGTGTTAGAAGTTGATCCCGCCATGCTTCGTACCAACGATGGTAAGGTGCCACCAGTCATCCATGTGGACAGCGATGTGCCTTTGAAATCAGATATGACAGGTGAAGTATTGCATCCAGACCCATGGGGTATCTACTATAAACCGGATAACCATTTTGGCGGTGTTCAAGGTGGATTTGCGCCTTATCCAATTACCGATGAAGAAGATGTCAAGGTTGACCCTTACGGCAAATATTCAAAAGATTATTTGGTAACCGAGTCATTCATTCAAACATGGTGTTCTGCCCTGGCTTTCTGCCAAAAGCGGTTTGAAGGGTTGACACCAAAGTATCGCAGAGAGCCTTCTGGTGGTGTGGGTTGTCTAACACCAGATAGTTTTCCGATTTTTGACAGATTTAATGAAAATGTCTATATAATCGCAGATGCCAATCATGGCTATAAAATGCTTGGTGTCGGCGCCCTTGTCGCACAAGAGCTACTGGGCAAGCCAAGTGAACTGCTAGAACCCTTCAGGTTCAATCGGTACAAGCAAGGGAAATTACATCCATTGAGTAATAGCCCATTTCCATGGAGTTAGGAAGTTAATCTGTAACGCCATTAATCATTAATAGAAGAGGAATATTTTATGACAGACTTAGACAGACACGTAAACCAGGAGGGACGCGCTGACTTGGTAAAACAAGTGCGCGCCAAAATTGATTCACTTGGTATCACTTACATTTATTTTCAATTCATTTCCGTCACGGGTCGTATCGTCGGCAAAGGCATCCCCTCGGATCACTGGGAAAGAGTGGCTGAGAAAGGCTTTCAACTGGTGTATGGTGCGACAGCAAACTTATACGTTGATCGCCACGATGAATACATCGGTTATGGACCAGAGGCTTCTGAATTAATTGGCATTCCTGATCCAGAAACATTTTGTCAGTTGCCTTGGGATAAAAAAATTGCGCGTGTATATTGTACTTGTTTCCGCAATCGCGAAGAAAAAGTCAATCCAGGCGGCCATTTAACAGCAGATTGCCGCGGTAATTTGCGTATCCATCATCAGGAATTTCAAGCCAAGCATGGCATGCAGATGCGTGTTGGTACAGAACCTGAAATGATGTGGTTAAAACGCGGTGAAGATGGTGTTTTGGCGGGTGTAACCAAGCCTAACTGCTACCACGTTGACCAATTTGAAGAGTTGCGTCCAGTGGTCATGCGTGTGATTGAATATGCACAAGCCATGGGCTTGGACATGATTCAAGGCGATCACGAAGATGCGCCTGGGCAGTTGGAACTCAATTGGATGTACGATGACGTCTTAAGAAATGCCGATCGCTTGTCAACCTATCGTCAAATATGTGCCCAAGTCGCGCGTGAATTTGGCATGGTTGCTTGCTTTATGAGCAAACCTTTTGTTGGCGTATCCGCTTCTGGTTGTCACCATAATACTTCTTTGTGGCGCGGTGGCAGCACCAAACTCAACCCCCTACACAACGATGTCTTACCTGGCATGGATGAAGTCTTTACTTATGCTGACGGTGGGGAAAACACCTTTATGCCCGACCCAAGCGTTGATCCAAACAAACCGGGTATTATTGGGCTACATGCCATTGGTGGTGTGATGAGAAATGTACGTGCACTAACAGCCATTGGTTCTTCAACGGTGAATTCATACCGCCGTTTATGGGACACAGGATTCTGGGCACCCATCTTTGCTGATTGGGGCTATCAAAACAGAACATGCGCCTTGCGTGTTTCGGCACCAGGACGTTTTGAATACCGCTCGGTGGATTCCATGGTCAACCCTTATATTCTTGGCAGTGCCTTACTCAAATCTTTTGAAGATGGCATTCTTAATGAAATTGATCCAGGCGAGCCAGAAGAGCGCAACATTTACGACGCGATTCAGTCGGGTAAGAATGTTGAAAGATTACCCATGTCTTTGGGTGATGCCTTAGATGCATTGGCGCAAAACGAAGTCGTAAAGTCGTCTATGCCCGATGAAATGTACAAGGTATTCAACCACTACAAACGTAACGAGTGGGAATTGTTTAACCACACGGTTACGGATTGGGATTTGGAAACTTATTGGGATTATCTTCCCTAAAAACTGGATGGCATACGGACACTCTATATCGCTTAGGGTGTCCGTGTGAATATTTTACGAAAGGATATTTGATATGTTTTTACAAAACGGGGTACATTTATGTGTGGAATAGCAGGCATTATTCATAAAAATGGCAAGCACTTTAATTTGGGTGAGGAGATGACCGATATGTTGCGATCGTTGAAGCATAGAGGACCAGATTCAACGGGTTTTGCTTTATACGGTCAGGGCAACAATAATCACATTGTTCGTTTTAAAACCGCAGAAAAAGAAGCATTGAACAATGCTTATGAAATTCACGATCAAATTAAAAATCGCTTGGCGGAATTTGATGCGCGTCTGAAACTACATAATGTAAAGGTGATTGACAAATTGGCTTCCACAGAATATGCGCATCGCTATACGATTGAATTCGATGGCGACATGAAAGCATTGGCTGATCATTTGGAAGACATTGAAGGTGTTGAAATTCTGTCCATTGGTAAGAATTTAGAATTGGTCAAGGACATGGGTGATGCGGATGATGTGGCGGATTTGTACAAAATCAAGCAATTTAAAGGCAGCCACGCCATCGGACATACCAGAATGGCCACAGAGTCGGATGTTGACATTCGTTCTGCTCACCCTTACTGGGCCTATCCATTCAGCGATATTTCGGTCGTTCATAACGGACAGATTACCAATTACTGGACCAACCGCAGAACTTTAGAACGTTCTGGACATCGGTTCTCATCTAATTGTGATTCTGAACTGATTGCCGTGTACATCGCCGATAGAATGAATCAAGGCGATGACTTGGAAACAGCCATGAAACGTTCTGTGGATTATTTGGATGGGGTATTTACCTACATCATTGCCACTGAAAATCAATTAGGCATGGCCAAAGATGTTATGGCGGCAAAACCAATGGTGCTTTATGAAAGTGATGATTTGATCCTCATGGCTTCAGAAGAAGTAGCGATTAGACAATTATTTGATCATGATGTTGATACATTTGATCCCTACCATGGAGAGGTAAGAGTATGGCAAAATTAAGCGAAGATACAAAGGCAAGCAATCGTTCTCATGCAATGGGATTGCATGAAGAGAAGTTAGCGGGCCGAACCCAACAACGTTTCTTTTCAATCGATGAAAGTGAAAATCTGACGTATTTTCATTCTGATGAAGTCGATTTTGACAAGCACGAACAGTTTGATGCCGGAGACATGTCTCCCACTCAAATCAACAACAGGATTCGAGCGTTGATGAAGGAAGGTGTTGGTTCCATTACCATTGATAATCCGCGTTCACAACATGGATTGGCCGTGGGTATTCTCAATCGGTTGAAATTAACTTTCAATGGCAGCCTCGGCTATTTCGGCTGTGGCTTGATCGATGGTCCAAACATTCACATTAAAGGTCGTGTGGGTTGGTCGTGTGCTGAAAACATGATGGCCGGCACTGTGTTCATTGAGAAAAATGCGGGTTCAACTTTTGGCGCAGCCATCCGTGGTGGCGATTTAGTTTGCCGAGGCGATGTTGGCGCACGTACAGGGATCGACCAAAAAGGTGGCACCATCATTATTGGGGGTCAAACTGGCGCGTTTTCGGGCTTTATGATGCAACGTGGACGCATGATTGTTTGTGGCGATGCAGGCATGAACTTAGGCGATTCAATGTATGATGGCACCATTTATGTGGGCGGCAAAATTGAAGGTTTGGGCGTCGATGCGGTCGAAGAAGACATGACGGAATTAGACGTCCGTTGGCTAACAGCGAAATTGAATCTTTATGGTATTGAAACGCCCAATGGTGTCAATAACATGAAAAAAATCGTCTCTGGCAAACAACTTTGGAACTACGACAATCTTGAACCCAGTGAGAAAAAACTGGTCCTGTAACAAAGCTGGAACATAAACAACACATTAAACAGAAAGGAATAATTATGAGTAATCAAGACGAGCAATATCGTTTGGGATCAAGCTTCATGTTCCCAAAAGAGGTCATGAATGATATTCACATTAAGTCTGAGCTGGGACGTTACCGCATGCGAGGTTTTTCTTTATTTAAGAAAATACCCACATGGGATGATTTGACGTTCATGCCTGGGACATTAACACGCTTTGTGATCGAAGGCTATCGTGAAAAATGCGAAACCAAAACCATCATTGGCCCCAATGCAAAACAACCCTTAGAGTTAGACATTCCCATTTATATAACGGGTATGAGCTTTGGCGCATTGAGTTACGAAGCCAAAACGGCTTTGGCGCGTGGCGCAACCATGGCGGGCACGGCAACTTGTTCAGGGGAAGGCGGCATGATTCCTGATGAACGTCGTTATTCGAGTAAATGGTTTTATCAATGCATTCAATCTCGTTACGGCTTCAACCCCAATCATTTGCGCTTGGCAGATGCGATCGAATTTTTTATCGGTCAAGGGTGTAAAGTCGGATTGGGCGGCCATTTAATGGGCCAAAAAGTCACCGATCAAATTGCTGAAATGCGTTCATTGCCCGCGGGTATTGACCAACGTTCACCAGCAAGGCATCCTGACTGGTTAGGACCCGATGACCTGGCATTGAAAATCAACGAAATCCGTGAAGCCACCGATGGGCAAATACCTATCCAACTCAAATTGGGTGCAGCTCGGGTGTATGATGACGTCAGAATGGCGGCTAAAACAGGCCCCGACAGCATTTACATCGATGGCATGGAAGGTGGCACTGGCGCTGGACCGCATTTGGCGACAGAAGAAACTGGTGTACCAGGCATAGCCGCCATTCGTCAAGCACGTCGTGCGTTGGAGGACGTCGGCAAATCTGGTGAAATCACCTTGATTTATGCGGGTGGTATTCGCAATGGTGGTGATGTGGCAAAAGCCATAGCATTGGGTGCGGATGCAGTGGCCATTGGTCATGCGGCATTGATGGCGTTGAACTGTAATAAAGACATACCAGAAGCCGATTATGAGAAAGAAATGGGTGTTAAAGCGGGCGAATGTTACCATTGCCACACAGGCCGTTGTCCGGTTGGCGTTGCCACGCAAGACCCCATTCTTCGTAAACGCTTAGACCCAGATAAAGCAGCCGAGCGGGTGTATAACTTTTTGCATTGCTTGGCCATCGAATGTCAAATGATGGCAAGGGCTTGTGGTAAGACCAATGTTCATTCATTGGAGCCCGAAGATCTTGCAGCATTAACTTCTGAGGCTTCGGCTATGGCTCAAGTGCCTTTGGCAGGGACACAACACACCGTTGGTCGTCCTGATATGACACGTTTTTAAAGGAGTAATACAATGACAGATAAAAAAGATTCAGGCTATTTTGTCCAAACTTCAGGGCTTGATACCAGCCGTGAAAAAGAAATTGGCCAGCACATTGGTTATCGCTATGACGTGAACCTGGTGCCAGATTTGAAATATCTGACGCCCTTCTTGAAAAAGTACATTGATAAGATGGGATGGTCAGACTTAAACTGGTTAGAAGACGTTCATATGGGTTATGAAGAAGATCGCGCCGCTGTGTTTGATCGAAACGTTAACGGCTGGGTGACGGTGCCTGACAACATCACCTTGCCCGATAATCAGCAAGAAAGAGACATGATTGCGCGTGAGCTTTTAATCAAATTTCAGATGTCTGAAAATCATCCTATGGTCGATTTAAACAACGCATATCGTAAATTTTAGGCATTTTAGAAACTCATGAAATTAATGACTTGTCCGCTCAACGGACAGAGAAATATTTCTGAATTCAGCTATGGGGGAGAGGTTGAGATGATGCCAAACCCCCAAACCGCTGATTCGCATGAATGGGCGCATTATGTTTATTTCCATTCAAACCCTGCGGGTTTGGTCCGTGAATGGTGGTGTCATACGCCAACCAGCTACTGGTTTATTGCCGAACGACACACAGTGACCGACGAAATCATAAAGACCTACGATGCTTCAGAACTATTTTCAGAGCGGGTTGATTTTGCCTAAACTTTGAAGAAACCCTGCGCTCTCATTGTGATCCGATTGTAGATCCATTGAGCAATGGTTTTCATTAATACTCTGAAACGACCCCACAAACAGAAATGTATGACAGCCACGATTGTACGCCATGAAAAATAACCGACTTTCTCAGCCGTATGGCACCTTAGTCAATCAAGAAAAAACCATTTCTTTCGCATTTGAAGGAAAGACCTATCAAGGTTTTGAAGGTGATTCCATTGCTTCTGCGCTGTGGGCCAATGATGAAAAAATGATTTCACGCTCGTTCAAATACCATCGTCCGCGTGGTATTTTGAGCATGACTGGTCAGGACGCCAATACCCTGGTCCAACTGCCAGAAGAAGGCAATGTAGCCGCCGACAATTACCGCATCACAGAAGGTCTTAAAGTCAAAGGCCAACACTACCTTGGCAGTTTAAAGAACGACCGATTGAGCATTGTGGCAAAGCTGTCTCGTTTCTTGCCAGTCGGCTTTTATTACAAAGCATTCTACAAAGGCAATAGTTGGAATAACATCTGGGGAAAGTTTTTCCGTAAGCTCACTGGCTTGGGGGTGATTGGGGTTAATAACGATCAAAAAGAATACGATAAACAATATTTATTTTATGATGTGGTCGTGGTTGGCGCGGGTTTGGCTGGCTTACAAACAGCGCTCAATCTCGCCAATTCTGGGGTTGAGGACATACTCTTGGTTGATGAGCATACACAACTTGGGGGCGCGCTGAATTTTGCCCGTTGTAGCGCACAAATGACCCAAGACCGCCAACAGTGGATTGACGCCGTAGAAGCCCATCCAAATATTACAGCCATGACTGAAACCACTTGTAACGGGGTTTACAGTGATAACTGGCTGGCATTGATACAAGGGCAACGCTTGTTTAAAACACGTTGTAAACAATTGATTTTCTGTACAGGTTGTTTTGAGCAACCATTGATTTTCCACAACAACGACATACCGGGCATCATGCTCAGCACTGCTGCGCAAAAACTGATGAAGCAGTACGGAGTAAAACCTGGCGAAAAAGCGGTGGTTGCCACCTCGCACCGTGACGGTTATGAGGTCGCTTTAGATTTGCTCGAAGCGGGTGTTGAAGTGCCATATTTAATCGACCTTAAGCCCTTTGACCATCCATTGGTCGCTGAGGTTGAAAATCGTGGCATCAAAGTGTTAAGCAATCATGCGGTTTACTCAGCGCAAGCGGAATCTAATAAAACCAAACTGGCTAAAATAACGGTGAAGGCCCTGTCTGAACAAGGCGAGTGCACAGGCGCGCCTATTGAACTTGACTGCGATTTGCTGTGTATGTGTGGTGGTTATATGCCCGCCTACCAGTTGCCATGTTTTCTCGGAGCCAGTTTAAATTACGATCAAGTCAACCATCAATTTTTGATTGAGAAACTGGCTAAAGATAATCACTTAGTCGGAAGCATTGGCAACGCCTATCAATGGCAAGACGTCCAAGCGCAATCCGCCTATGTGGCTGAACAAGTCAAGACGCTGTTGCAAACGGGCAAGCCAAGCGATGCCATCGCCCCACAATTATCAGCATCACCCGATTTCGTCGCACCCATTGTGGCGCACCCTGAAGCCAAAGAATTCATCGATTATGATGAGGATTTACAAGTTTGTGATGTCATCAATGCCGTGCGCGAAGGCTATCACGACATCCAACTGGTCAAACGCTTTTCAACGCTGGGCATGGGCCCCTCACAAGGCCGATTTACAGCAATGATGAGCGCCAGCCTTGTGGCCAGTTTAGACAAAAATCGAACCATAGGCAAGGTGGGCGTCACCACGGCTCGTCCCCCTTATACGGTTGAAAAAATTGGGCATATGGCGGGTCGCAGCTTCTTCCCTGAAAGACACAGCAGCATGCACCATAGACACAAGGAAATGGGCGCACAAATGATGATAGCAGGTGCATGGTTGCGCCCAGCTTATTATGGTCCCAAAGGTCAAGTGCTCGAGCACATTGCCTCAGAAAGCCAACACCTTAGACGAAAGGTGGGCATCATTGATGTTTCAACCTTAGGAGGCATCGAAGTACGCGGCGCTGATGCAGCAGAATTTATGCATCGGATGTACACTTGGAATTTTCTAAAACAGCCTGTTGGCAAGGCGCGTTATGCCTTATTAACCAACGAAGCAGGCATTGTGATCGACGATGGTGTGGCGTGCCGATTCGGTGATCAACATTTTTATGTGACAGCAACCACAGGTGGGGTTGATAATGTTTATCTGCAGTTCTTGAAATGGAATGCCCGCTGGCGTTTAGACGTTGACATTGCCAATGTCACGTCCTCTTGGTGTGGTGTCAATATTGCTGGACCTGATTCGAGAAAAGTATTAGAAACGGTTTGTAAAGACGTTGACCTTTCGTCCGAAGCCTTTCCTTATATAGGCATTCGCGAAGGCACAGTCGCTGGTATCCAAGCGCGTTTAATTCGAGTGGGTTTTGTGGGTGAATTGGGTTATGAAATTCATGTGCCCCAGCATCAAGGCGAAGCCTTGTGGGACGCTCTGATTGAAGCAGGCAAACCCTTTGACATCAAACCTTTTGGCGTTGAAACACAACGTTTGCTGCGCTTAGAGAAAGCCCATGTGATCATTGGTCAAGACACCGATTCCACAACCTATCCTGAAGAAATCAACATGAGTTGGGCTGTGGGCAAGAATAAGCCCTTCTTTGTTGGGCAAAAATCCATTGACATTGTCAATGAAGCCAAGCCCGTACGCAAGCTGATTGGATTCAGCGTGGTCAATAGCAGCGCCATACCCAAAGAAAACCATCTGTGCTTTGACAACGATAATAAGTTGATTGGACGGGTCACCTCAAGTTTGCCTTCTGCCACCTTAGGTAAAACCATTGGCATGGCTTATGTGGACCCAGATTGCACAGACATTGGACGGTTGTTTAAAATTCGTTGTGACCATAAACAAACAGCACCCGCCATAGTGCTTGAAATGCCGTTTTATGATCCAGAAAACCTAAGGCAGGAAATGTAATGTCAGAATCAAAAGTCGCAAATCGCAGTATGTTGCACCGTATTCATCAACAGCATGAAGGTCAATTTGAATCATCCAGCAACCAAGTGCTCAGCTTCAAAGAGACAGAACAAGAAAAACAATCGTTTAAAAATCTGGCCTTGATCGATCTCACCGTGCAAGAGCGCGTTGGATTTAAAGGCAAAGACACCCCCGATTGGCTACAACAACAAAAGGTTCAATTACCCGAGCAACCCAATACAGCCATTCGATTGAGTGATCAAACCTTGGTTGCAAAACTTTCCACCAATGAGTTTCTATTCTTAGACGCACTCACGGGTCAAGGTAAAACAGTCGGGCAATTGAAACAATGGCAGTTTAAAGACAATCACTTGTGCTACTTATTGCCAAGGCAACACAGCCACAGCTGGTTTCTATTAACAGGAGCGCATGCTTGTGAGATGCTTGCAAAAGTATGTGGCATCGATTTCAGAGATAAAAACTTTGCCGTGCACAATGTGGCTCAAACCTCATTGGCGCGCATAACGGCCATCATTATCAAAGATGAGATTTGCGGGGTTGAAGCCTTTCACATACTATCAGACAGCGCTTCAGCAGAGTATCTATGGGGATGCCTATTAGACGCCATGCGCGAATTTAACGGTCAATCGGTGGGACTCAACGTTATAAAAAACTGAGCTTAGTTAGAGAAACCTTAGTCTTACCCAAACGTTCCACTCCAACAGCATCGGTCTATGACAATCACATTTCATCGTGAATATTTCTGTTTGATTGAATTTTTGTACTGAGCAAAATCGCACATTCAAATGACCTCAAAGGCTTGCCAGTGCTTGCTTGTCTAAAGTTTTCCATGTTATCTGCAAAGCTGAACTGTTTTTGTAATTGCTCAAAATAGATGCGAGCCAATGCTTGACCAGCAGTATGGTCACTGCGGTAGTGAACACCAGCGATAATTCTATTGACGCCCACAGAATCGGCGTACTCAAATAATGCAGTTTGATGCTCAGGATATATTTCAGCCAAGATTAATGCCGTTAGCATGCTGGTGGCTGAATGGCCGCTGGGGTATGCGCCATGCAAAGGAACTTGAATAGAGGGCTGAATCGACTCATCCAACAATGAAGGTCTGACCCGATCAAATTTATCTTTTAGACCATAAAAATAATAATTTATGTCGAGGTACGCCGTCAGGATCAAATCGTCTAACTTGGGGTTCATACCTATACGGTAATGCGGCATTTCAAATTTACAAAAAGGCAACTGCGCATTAATGAGGGCCTCTTCTGCTTGGGTACGACTGGCCTGCCGTGTCAGAATT
The DNA here is from genome assembly GCA_965277775.1 of Gammaproteobacteria bacterium. Classification (GTDB taxonomy): domain Bacteria; phylum Pseudomonadota; class Gammaproteobacteria; order CAKMZV01; family CAKMZV01. The sequence continues at coordinate 1,655,170 of OZ255843.1, forward strand.
TCAGCCAATTCTCGCCTAGTCTCCAATGCATCATTGGCAGGGGGTGGTTCAATTGACTCTAAAGCATCCGATGGCACCTGATACATAGGCGTATAGTCACTCATAAAAGTCCGTATGGTTGGTGACAACCGCTGAGTGTTGGAGAAAGTCAACGTCTGAGGTTTAGAGGCATTATGGGAACAGCCAATCAAAGTAGCGATGGCAAGCAATGCAAGAAATGGTTTCATAAGGGTGCAGAATGTTAGGCATTAGATGGGTTAAATGAATTCAACTTTCTACCCAATGATACGTATCAAACTTCATAATTCTTGCTTTACGGCCTGCAATAGAAGCCGCATTTATCAGGAGAAAAATCAGAGAGTGCCTTTAACCAATTTGCAATCAACGCACTTTCCACCTCGACCTGATTTTTCGGGACAACACGTCACGCTCAATGTAATACACTTAAATAAATTTAAAACAATAGAGCACTGGGCATCAAGGGAAACTAATCACTTAATATTTTAAAAAAGCCTGAATAAACACAAAAATGCGTTAATGAATAAGATATTCTTCCTTTTGAAGTATGTCATAACACTTATTTTTTTTGGTTTTGTGATTTGGGTAAGTTTTGACAGAACAGAAAAAATCTTACAGATATTTTCTGATAGTTGGTTATGTTGGACAGTCATTGCTGTTTTAATTATCATGGTTCATAGAGAACGATTATTAAGACAATCAAAAACGAAAACGATGTCTGATAGAATAGCAAAGTTGGAGGCTGAGATAAATCCTACGCGAACAAGCAGTGGACAAACTCCAACAGATGAAACTCATCCCAAATGATAGAGTGGTGAAGATGATTGAATTATTGTTTATATTTTGTTCGGTTTTGCTCTTTTGGCACTTTTTTGTTGCGCCTTATCTTATTGACTCGATCAGACATGATTTATTTAAGATTAGAGATGAAGCCTTTGATCATTATCGAGACGCTGAATCCTATGAGAGTTTTAGGCAGTTGTTGAATGCATATATTCGTTCTGCTGAAATGATGACTTGGCAGTACACGCTATTCATGGCGATTACGCTACTGCGGCCTTCAAAAAAAGAAATTGAGGATTTTAAGAGTGTTATAAATCATATTCGACAAGATAAAAATCTTGCAAGACTGGTTGATCAAACCTTTGCTGACTTAAAGAAACTGATGATACTTCGATCACCCACTTTAATAATCTTTGCAATGGTTTTGGGTGGCGTATATAAAATTCTAAAGCTGAATTTTGACCCAATTGAAAAACTTGAATCTACTGTTGAACAGACAGCTAAAACCAGCGCTTATACCTATGCTTCTTCAGAATTATAAGGCGTTTAAACAATTAGATTATAATTCAATGTATAAGGATGTAAAGTATGAAAAAATGCGTAAAATTCATGAATAAATGAGTATAATTCGTAATGAGAATACTACGTCTTTCTATGATCAAAGTACTGATTTTTTAATCAGTCATACCGAAAAACCCCGTGGAAGGTGCGCTACAATCCAAGAGAATCACTTCCAAAGTCGATTCCGCGTACCGACCACACCTTAATGAGATCAAGCGACAACTTCATCGCCTTAAAAGGTAGATAAACCATCCTGTACTAAATTGTACACGCAATCTAAAAAATAACCTTCTATGCTCCATTGGATGGCGTGCCAAGTTCAACCTGTGAGCTTCTTGCCTAAGAGCTTCCTAAGCCAAAAGCCACTGCTTTAAATCATGGGTATTATGGAATAATTTCATCGGGCTTCTCGACTCTAACAGCGCCTGATCGTGGGCACCATAAGTCATGGCGACATGATCCATTTTGATGGCACGTGCCATATCCAAATCAAAGGTGGTATCGCCAACCATCAAACAATTTTTGATAGGCACCTTTAATTCACTGACTATTTCTTTGAGCATCAATGGGTTGGGCTTGCTTTTGGTTTCATCGGCACAACGCGTTGTGTCAAATAAATGACCCAGTCCGGTTTCTTTGTCGGCGAGGACCTTATTCAAACCCAATCGGCTTTTACCTGTGGCAACCGCCAGTTTGTAGCCTTTGCTCTTAAGGGCGATCAATAAATCCTCCATGCCTTCAAAGGTGTGGCATTCCATAGGATTGTTGTATAAAAATTGATTGCGGTATTCGGTCGCCAATTCCTTTTGAATGGTGAGTTCTAACTTAGGGTGTAACACACGTATGGCTTCGTCTATACCCAGTCCGATGATCTGGCGGATTTGATAGGGCGATAATTCAGCCAAATCAAGCGATTTCTGCGCCTTCTGCATGCAGTCAATGATGTGGAAAGCCGAATCCAATATTGTGCCATCCCAATCAAAAATGATTAACTGATACGCATGTTTCATTGTGCATCCAGATTGGTAAATTGGGTGTATCCTAATTGTTCTAAAGCCGTGGCCATTGCAGGTGGAATGGGTGCTTTAAACGATATGGACTGTTGAGTGTTAGGATGACTAATGGTCAAAGCCTGCGCGTGCAGAAATAGGCGATTGACGCCTAACTGGCGGAAGTGCGCATTGCGTTGTTTGCATCCATATTTTGTATCGCCCAATACTTGGTGGCCTAAATGTTTAAAGTGTACGCGAATTTGGTGCGTTCTGCCAGTTTCTAATTGGGCTTTGACCAGAGAGCTATCTGATTGTTGTTCAAGCAACTGGCATCTTGTCTTACTCGGCTTGCCCAAGGGGTCAACTTTGACAAAACGTTCACCGTTTGCAGCGTGTATGCGCAACAAAGGCAAATCAATGACCGTTTTACGTTTTGACCAAAGCCCGTCCAGCAGAACCAAATATTCCTTGGTCGTGGTGTTAAGGCGCAATTGTTCGTGTAAGTTTTTTAAGGCGCTGGGTTTTTTTGCCAACAATAGGCAGCCACTGGTATCACGGTCCAATCGATGCGCCAATTCGGCATTTTGCCACTCGGGTGCTTGTCGAATGACTTCAATCAAACCATATTTAACGCCACTGCCACCATGGACAGCAATGCCATCGGGTTTATCTAATACCAGTAATTCATCGTCCTCGTACAGCACTTGTTTCTGTAATTGGCTCAGCGCATCAAAAGGGATTTCTGAAGGGGTTTTTTCGGTGATGTGCAACGGCGGCACGCGAACCGTATCATTTAAAGCCAAGCGCGTGTATGCGCGACAACGCCCTTTATTGAGACGAACCTCACCACTGCGAATCATTCTATAAATGCGCGATTTTGGTACGTTAGGCAAAATGCGCAACAAAAAATTATCCATCCGTTTGTGTTCATCACGTTCGTCAATAAGCACACTCTGAACGGGTTGTTTAATCATGATTGCTTAGGAAAGATTGAAGCATGGGTGCAAGGTTTAATCGTCAAATTCTAAATAGATAAGAATTATCCTGCATTCTAACGCCTGACCGCGTGCTTGGTATGAATTTCTATGTATCGCCAGGTGGGCACATTACTTCTGCGCAATAAACAAAGTTCTTTGCGGTGCAGGATAGTCTTCAATGGTTCTTTGCGGATTATCAGGTGCTAAAAAATGCAGTAATGAATGAAACTGCATCCAACTGGTTGCGCGTTGCTCAGCTGGGGTTGTGAATGAAGTGTGCAGCACTTTTGCATCTTTAAAACCCGTGTGTTCAAGCAGTGACAATATGTGTGATTGCTTGCTGATTTCCCAGACATTACGCATCTGCGCATAGCGCTGTTCAGGCGCTGGATGGATGGCCTCTTGCGCATAATCATCAGGCAAGGTTAAGGTTTCTAATACCAATTTCCCACCCACACGCAGGCGTTGCAGAATTTGGCGCAAATGTTCTTTAGGCTCAGGACGATGGTAAAGCACGCCCATCGAAAATACATAATCAAAAGCCTTAATGTTTGCAGGCAATGATTCAAAAGGAAGGCTCAGCAACCAAAAAGGTAGTTTGGGCAAGGAGGCCACAACGCTTAAATATTGAAAGAGTAGCAACAAACTGGGCTCAACGCCCACCACCGATTGTGCTTTGGCACCAATCATGCGTAAAGCGTAATAGCCATTGCCACAACCAATGTCCAAAATCCGAGCTTGTTCTAAATCGATATGAGGTTGAATGCGTTGCCATTTCATATCGCTACGCCACTCACTATTGATCAACACACCTTGCACATTAAATGGGCCTTTGCGCCAAGGTTTTAACGCTTGGAAAGCATGAGCTAGTTCATAGTGCTTAGTCGGGCTAAGCGGTTGACCAATCTGAATGATGTCTTTGTTAAGGTCAAAGTCGAGCCCTTGTTGGGCATAGCCAGAGATGGCTTCCAAAGCCGCTGTCCAGCGGTAAATATCACCGTGATTGAGGCGCAACAAACGTTCGCTGAGAAGCTGTTTGATCGCATCATCATCGACACCATGAACATCAGTAAAAGCCCCCGCTTGAGCAAATAATCGATTGATGAGCGTATTGACTTCATTTTTCATAGGGGCATTGTATGGTCCAGCAGGGCACAAAACCCATATTTTCACCTTGACTAACCCACAGTTCAAGCACGCTAAAAATGCGCGATTGTTTCAACGCAGTTGATTTTGTCAAACAATCCATTACAATAAACACTGCATTGAAAGATGGACATTGAATGAAACGAAAGAGGACCAAGACATGGCAGGCAAAAGAAATTTAATTCAACGATTGGACAGCGATGGCGTCATTTGCGCAGAAGGATTTTTGTTTGAAATGGAACGTCGTGGTTATTTAGCGCATGGGGAAGCCATTCCAGAAGTGTCTTTGGAATACCCTGAAATATTAGCGGCCCTGCATCGTGATTTTCAACACGCTGGCTCTGATGTTGTTGAAGCCTTCACCTATAACGGTCAACGGGAACGGTTGCGCGTTGCTGGCAAAGAGGATTTGTTTGAACCCATGAACAGAGCAGCCTTGAAAATAGCCAGATCGGTGGCGGATACACCAATGGATGGCGGTGAGAAAAACTTAATGGCTGGAAACATTTCCAACTCCAATGAATGGCATCCGACCGATCAAGCAGCGCAAAAGAAAGTTCGTGCCATGTTCGATGAAATGGTCGGCTGGGCGGTTGATGAAGGTGCAGACTTCATCATAGGTGAAACCTTTTATTATGCTGGCGAAGCCTACTGCGCCTTAGAAGCCATTCAAGCCAGTGGCCTACCTGCCGTCGTGACCGTGGCACCAATGGGCGAAAACATCATGCAAGACGGCGTCAGCATCGTTGATGTTTGTCGCTACTTAGAACAGAAGGGCGCGGATGTGGTCGGGATGAATTGCTTTAGAGGCCCACAAACCATGATGCCTTACCTCAAAGCCATTCGCCAAAAAGTCCAATGCCACATGGCAGCCTTGCCCATCCCTTATAGGACCAGTGAAGACGCCCCAACTTTCTTCAACCTGCCTGATTACAGTAACTGCACCTGCCCAGCGCCTCACGGGCGTACCTTCCCAACAGCATTAGACCCTTTGTACTGCAACCGCCATGAAATCCGTGCATTTGCTGAAGAAGCATTGCAGTTGCCCATTAAATATCTCGGAGTTTGTTGCGGTGGCGCGCCCATGCACATTCGTGAAGTGGCAGAAGCCATGGGACGTCAACCCATTGCCAGCCGCTATGCCCCTAAAATGACCAATCACTTTATGTACGGCGATAATGACAACTTAACCGATCACATCATGGACTTGGGCGAAAAAGCCTGATCGGCATTCATACCTTAGCGAATTTTGTTTGGGATGACCCCAGTTAAATACTGGGTCCAACCTTCAGCTTTGAACCATCGCTAAATCGGTTAAACCGAAAGCGCGAGATGTCATACGAAGGCGGTTGCTTATTGATAATCTGACTAATGATTTTAGCAAATCCTGGTGCAATGCCAAATCCATGCCCGCTCATACCCGTGGCAAGCGTTAAGCCCTCAATGCCAGTAACCGAATCAACAATGGGCACCAAATCAGGCATGGCATCAATCATGCCCGCCCAAGAATGTTTAATCTCAACGTTTTCAAGCGCTGGAAACTTCTGTTGTAATCGTTGTTGTAGCTGATTGATTCGGTCTTCAGAGATCGGCGGATTGAGAATGCGCATATGTTCAAACGGGCTTTTCTCATCAGCAGACCAACGACGCTTTTGTTGCCAAGCATCGGGATAATGCTTTGGTGCTGCCAATTTAAAATGACTTTCATGCCAGCTTTGAGAGGCGGCGGGTAGCCATTTGGTTGCATGTCTTAAACCATCCCAGCCGATCATTAACTCTAAAAAGTCGGTCGGCGCCAAAGTATATCCCCCATCATTACGGCGACGAAATGCCAAGGTTTCATCGGCAGCATTGCCCGCATAAAACTCAGGCAAAGGTGCTGTTTGAGCAACAATGGCACGGACAGACAATTGAGGTATGCGGATGTCATGATTTTGTAAAAACAACGACGACCAAGCCCCACCAGCAAGCAACACATTCTCACACGCCACATAACCCGCTTCCGTGTGAACGCCCTTAATGATCTGAGCCTGAATGTCCAACGCTCGAACTGCGCAATGCTCCTTGATGCATACATTTTCAGAATGACACAAATGCGCCATTTGCGTGACTGCTTGCCAAGGCTCTGCACGGGCATCACTCGGTGTTTGCACCGCCCCCTTCCACGGATGATGTTTGGTCTTAAAGAACTTACTCAGATCCTCAGGGCGTAAATGCCGACTATCTAAACCGTATTTTTGCGCCATTTCCAACCATGCCAAGCGCCTGTCGAGCTTCTTCTGCGTACTGGCCAAATACATAATGCCGGTTTTTTTAAAGCCCGTTCGACCATCCACCTCAGCATCAATCTCCTGCCACAACCGACACGCCTCCATCATAATGGGCAATTCTGCCTCATCACGCCCTTGCTGCCGAATCCAACCCCAATTTCTGGATGACTGCTCACCCCCAACAATTCCCTTCTCCAAAACGGCCGTGGACAAACCCGATCGCGCCAAGTACAACGCCGACAAAATCCCAATGATGCCACCCCCAATCACAACTGCATCAACGCCCTTGGGCAAAGGGTCATCAAACTGAACTGGCGGTGATGGTTGATTGGGAATGATCATTGATTGACTAATTGCTTATGTCCTTAGGGTGACTTTTAATGGGGCAAATGCATCTGCACCCCATGTTATCAGCATTATGTTGCTGCGTTCAATTATATGCCTTTTAGTAAATTGTGCCGGAGCTTTGCTTAAATTGCGGCATCCCTTTTGGCTTAATGATATAGTACTTTAATTCAATTGATCAAGCAAAAGATAAATGTCATGGAACAAGCAGTTTATCTGCTTGCAAAAACCACTATTTATCAGTGCTTGCATCAGAAACATATTAATTTCGTCGAAGATATATTTTAAGAAGTTCTACTTCAAATACAAGAAGTTTTAGAGGCATTTCATGAAAAAGACCCTACAGCTAGTCAGTCATTAGATGCTTTAGCAAGAAACAGCACATCTTTACAAGCAATCGTACACTACAGAATAATACATTGGTTATATCAATCAAATATTAATCTAAAAAATATTCCCTATGATAAAAATAATTGGAATGGATAGTTAGATGATTGACATAACAACAAATTTACCAAAGTCGGTTTATCTATATTTCATCTGTCAATCCATAAATCTAATGTCAGCAGTGATTTCCCTAGCTGTTGCAGCTACAGTTGGTGGAATATTGGCAACTCATCCAATATATAGCACGATACCCTACGGGTTGCAATTTGCATTTTTACTTTTGGGTACATATCCAGCTGCTATTTTAATGAAAAAGAAAGGAAGGAATTTTGGCTTTATAGTAGGCACTGTTTTCCTTTTACTTGCTGGAATCATGGGTTATTTAGCCCTAAGTTATAAAAGCTTTTTATTATTGATATTTGCACATGGATTTATTGGTTTGTTTACTGCTTTTGCAAATTACTACCGATTTGCTGTAACAGATGATTTACCAAACACACTTAAGTCAAAAGCACTATCTTTAGTGGTTGCAGGAGGCGTAATCGCTGGTATATTGGGCCCTATCGTTACTATCCTATTACAGGATATAGACGGATTTCCAAGATTTTCTTTGTGCTATGGATTCCTTGTTGTTCTTGCCGTAATAAATGCCATTATTATTTGTTTCCTTCCAAAGAAACAAACAGACACAAAAGAAGAAAAAATCTTAATAGAGAGGTCTAATGTAAATGATAGGCAAGAAAAACTGAATGTAAACTTCTATTTGGCTGTTTTATCCGCATCTATTGGGTATGGATTAATGAATCTACTTATGATTCAATCTTCATTGCAAATGAATCATATGGCAGTATCCTTTAACCACTCTGCCATTGCTATTCAATGGCATGTTGTCGCTATGTTTTTGCCCTCATTCTTCACGGGCGTTCTAATAAACAAATTTGGTCATCATAAAATTCTATTAGTCGGATTTTTACTCTTCTTCTTAAGCTTTGTCATTAATATATTTGTCGTTGAATATAGTAGTATTATGCTGTCCTTGATAGTTTTGGGGCTTGCTTGGAATTTTAGCTATGTCGGTGGTAGTTCACTATTAACTATTGCAATCCAGAACAACTCTAACAAGCAAAAATGGCAAGGCATTTGCGACACAACAATAGCTGTATTTGCTACATTCGGTGCGTTCCTTCCCTCCATCCTTCTAAGTACAATTGGTTGGAATTCAACTAATATGGTTTCAATGATTATTGCCACCATACCCATATTATTTTTAATTCAACTTATCTTTAAAAAAGGAATGAAGTGATTACTCCATAAATTCAAATCGAAAAGAATATATATGCCAAAGTTAAGGATAGATTCTGGTTTTTAGTCTGTATCGCAGGATTGATCACGCTCTGTTTCAGTTCTTTAATTAAGTCTTTAACTGATCGTGAGCTCTAGAGTTTAATCTTAAAGTGTATAGAAAATATGTGCTCTTAACACTATCAACTCTGCCAGTATACCAACAGTGCTTTGGGTATTAAGAACTCATGATAAATTGATGGATCAAAAAATAGCGTGCGAATCAATTCAAAGTCAAATCTATAACAAAGTTAATAGCCTGATTTCCTGAAATTGACTAATCAATCTCTAGGGGCTCTATTGTGATGTGATTGATACCCTGTTAAGAAGGAGTTGAAGACATTCAACACCTCATATTCTTTGACAATCACTTCGTTTATGCTGTTTTTGATAGGTGTTTAAGTTCTTCGGCAAGCACGCCGTGTAAATGAAGTATTTTCCCAAATTGAAAATAATAGCGTTTAGAATTAATATTTTTATGTTTTATTTTGGATCCTGGGGAAGTTAGGTTTTTCTGTTCATGTTTCGGGATTTCTTCCCTAATTAATAGGTTTAAGTAATGAGGTTTTCCAGTGTAATGTTCATGGTCTTGCAATAAATTCACCAAATATTCACTAAAACGATAAGCATTTTGCAATTGCTTCTTGTATTGACTTTTATGCTTTCTTTTTATTTCTATGGTGATGATGAAATCTTTTCCCATATGTTTAATAACAAATAAAACATCACACATTTTGTTAATATGTTTAAGAGAACTGCCTTTAAACAGTCCTAATTTGTCAATCTTAAATCCAGCAGTAAGTTTTGATGGACTTTTAAATTTATAGAGTGCCCCATTGTTATCTTCTGTCAGCAAATAAAATTTCTTTTGCTTTTCAAGCTGCAGTTGATCATCAATACTATTACTGAAGAGTTTAGCCAAAGAGAATTTATCATTTATTTTATTCATTCATCTTCCTCTTGACCATTCTCTAACAATTCAAAATAAATGTCATTACTAACGAAATTTTGCTTAGAGATCACTTCATCAAAAGTGGTGATGGCAAATCCTTGTCCAGGAGTATAGTCAAAGGGTTCTATGGTGTTGTTATCAAAAAGGTAAAAGCCCGTTTCATCGGGGTTTAAAACTTCTTGTGTCTGGTAATTATGTTCTTTTTTTAAGGAGCCATCCTTGTCTTCGCTCAACATTATAAGGTTGTTAAATTCACGCACAATGTAATCACTGTGGGTGCTAATCACCACTCGTATGCCAGCATTAACCAATCTTGCCAGCAGACGTGCAATAACCAACTGATTTTCTGGATGAATGTTTAACTCTGGTTCATCAATCATCAGAATATCGCCAACTTCAGCTTCGTATTCCAAATAATACCATAAACCAAAAAGGCTTTTAACGGTGCTTGAAGCAACATGTAGTCCCATTTTTTTATTTGAAATGCCTTTCTTTTTATAAGGTTTGTATGAGATATCACCTGTTTGACGATTGATGTTATAAGCACCTTGTACCAGTTTTTTCTGTAGAAACTGTGCTTCATTATGGAAATCACTTTTTGTGTTTGGTGGATCAGTTAATAGATTAAGCCAGTCAATGTAATCAGCTATGGGTTGAGCGTAACGAGAGCGCATAACATTACGTAGTAATTTGGGAATATCAATGTTTGCTTTAGATGCTTGATGAAGCAAGGCTGCTCTTTTTGAGCTTAGTTCTCTAAAAAATAGATGTAAGCCATTACGTTCGGCTGGCATTAAAGTAACGTCTGAGTATATGCCGTTTTTCATCCATTCTTCCCATGCTTCTTGTGTAAGGTTGCTTTCAAATAAAGTCTTGTTAAATAACTCATCAGACGTATTGAAGAAATCAGAAATTTCATTGTTCAGTTCTTCATCAAATTCGGATAAACTGGTTTCTTCAAAGATCTCACGTAATAATTTTTTTCTTTGTTGTTCATCAGGTTCGTTTAAGAGTATTTGTTCATTAAATCTATACATTTTTGTTGAATGTGCTAGATAAAAGAAATGATACAGTGCATACATCACCCACGTTTTGCCGCTATTGTTAGGTCCACAAAACACGGTTAAGGATTTTGGGGTGAATTTGCCTTCTAAAATGCTCCCCATATTTTTCACAGAAAATTCAATGGGTATAACTTTATATTGTTGCTGTTTTTTGCTCATTAGGTGTTTTAAGTAGTGCTAGTATCTGGATAGCTAATTTTATCACTTGGTAATGTTTTTTGACTATTTTACGGTATTTGAGTTATTTTCCAAAGCTGTAAATACAACATCTTATGGGGAATAATGTGTTTCGGTTCTGCCAGTGAGAAATTGGGGTGATGGAGGGATTGGGGTGTTGATGGTGCCCGGGGCCGGAGTCGAACCGGCACGGTGTTTTACACCGACGGATTTTAAGTCCGTTGCGTCTACCAGTTTCGCCACCCGGGCAGGGTATTTCGACATGGTAGAAAGAGGGCGGATTATACGAGAAAAGCCGTTGTAAGTGGCATAAATTAAGCTAATCGGCAATTACTGGATGATGTCAACGCCTTCAGGGATGTCAAAGATGAATAATTGTTCAGGCAGGGGTTGGTTATAACTTTTGTAGAAGAATATTAGGCGGGTTTGTGTTTGATCGCTGTAGTGGTTTAATTGGATTTCTTGGATGCGTTGGTCTTTGACTTTGATTTGCAGTTCATCAAAGATATAGCTGCTTTCATAGGGGATGAGTTGGTACCAGTCTGCTGAGTCGGTTTTGGTTATGGCTTCAATATCAAATTGGCTTTTGACGGCTTTGGGGTCGCTTAATATGGCGGTGGGTGAGTTTTTAAGGCTACTCTTTTGGTCAAACACGCTGATTTGTTCTAAGACTTTATCGTATATCCATAAGCTATTGCCATCTGCGACGATGGTCTGTGGTTCATCGCTTTTGAGTTCCCAGTGGAATTTGCCTGGGACTTGAACCCAAAGTGTGCCCTGGCTGGTTTCTTTGCTGAGGTCTTGCTCGTTGGTGGCGATTTGTAAAAATTGGATGTGCAGGGTCTGAATATTGTTCAGAGCATCCTCGAGAGTGTTCGCTGGTGCATTGAAACACAAGAGCAGAAGACTGAGTAGTCCGTAGTGTATGGTTTTATTGGTATGCATTTTGACTATAAAGCCATGACGACAGATTTATGGCTGGACAGGGCGCGATAAATGTCATCGAGTTGTTGTTTGTTTTGGACTACGACGTTCGCTGTAACAGAGCGATATTTACCATTTTTACTGACTTTTTCGGTCAATTGATTGGCTTCTATGGCAACGTGTTCGGCAATAATCTTTTGAATGAGGTCGATGAATGTCGGTTTGTTCAAGCCAATAGCTTTGATTGGGAATTCGCACGGAAATTGGATGTCCAGATTTTCAGTGGCGGTGTTCATGCGGCGGTTTGTTTTTTGAACGCTTCGAGTATTTGTAAAAATAGGGGGTGTTTGGTGGGTAGGGTTTGGTCATCGATTTGATAAACGGGGCTTAGCTCGGCCTTTGAAGCAGATAGCCAAAGCGCTTGTACCTTGGGCAGTTCTTCTGCTTTGATGAGGCGTTCTTGGTAGGGCAGTTTATTTGCCTCAAACAGTTCTATCAATACTTTGCGCGTGACGCCTGGGAGTATGTTGTCGTTTAAGGGTGGGGTGACGATCTGGTCGTCGATGATGACAAACACATTGCTTGCGGCGGATTCGGTCAGTAGCCCGTCTCGAATATAGACGGTGTCATCGCAGCCCATTTTCTTGGCTTTGATTCTGGCCAAGACACTACCCAAGAGGTTGGTTGTTTTGATGGAGCAGTGTTTCCAGCGGGGGTCGTCCATGGTGCACACTTTTATGCCTTTGACAATCTGTTCGATTGAGAGGGGTTTGAAGGCATCCGAGTAGAGCAACACTTGGGGTGATGAGAGGGTGTCGGTTATGAAGAAGTCTCGTGCTTCTTGAGTGCCACGCGTGACTTGAAGGTAAACAATGCAATCCTTAGTTTGACGATGATTGATGGCTTGCTGGACCAGTTGGTGCCATTGATCATCGGTGTAGGGGTTGTGGATTTCAACAAAGCGCAGACCATTGGCTAAGCGTTGTAGGTGGTCTGTTAGGCGAAATGCTTTGCCACCATAACAGGGCACAACTTCATAAATGCCGTCGCCAAATAAGTAGCCTCTATCAAGTGGTGAGACGCTTGTTTTATCGAGTGGGGACCATTGGTCATTGAAAAATATGGGTTCAAAAGGCATGGCTTACTCTATTAGATTGAACTGAAGAAAGAGGCGATCCAGTTGAAGAAACGAATGATGTAATCATAAAGCTTTTGAAATATGCTGCCTTCTTCAACAGATTGTAGAGCGAAGACAGGTTTTTCCAATAAAATTTTGTCGCCCACCGTTATTTTAACGCTGCCAAGCTCGTCTCCCTTCATAATGGGTGCTTCAAGGTTGGGTTTGATCGTGAACGATTTTTGCATTTTGTCTTTATCATTTTTATGAACGGTGAGGAATGTGTCTTCAAGCATGCCTATGTCGATGTTGTCCTTTGCACTACCCCAGACGTGTTCGTTCAGTTGAACTTCATCGGCGGGTAGGACGTTTTCAGTGACGAAAAACAAAAAGCCAAAATTGAGTAATTTTTGTGATTCAAGGGTGCGAATACGTTTGCTTTTCGCGCCTGTAATGACGGCAATTAAGCGTCTGTTATTGCGTTCTGCTGAGCTGAGTAGGCAGAAGCCAGCTGATGATGTGTGGCCAGTTTTAATGCCGTCAACGCTGGGGTCGCGCCACAGTAGGGTATTTCGATTACTTTGAGAAATGTTGTTGTATGTAAATTTGCGTTCGGCAAACATCACATAATATTCGGGGAAGTCTGTAATCAGACGATCGGCGAGTGTGGCTAAATCTTTGGGTGAGGTGTAATGACTCTCAGCCGGCCACCCCGTTGCATTGACAAAATGAGAGTTTGTCATGCCTATGCGGGCAGCAACATCGTTCATCAATAGGGCAAAAGCATCTTCGCTGCCGGCAATCTTTTCTGCCAATGCCACGCTGGCATCATTGCCCGATTGAATGATGACGCCTTTGAGTAAATCTTCCACACTCACTCTGGAGTTATGATCTAAAAAAGTCCGAGAACCGCCAGTTTGATAGGCTTCTTTTGAGATGCGGACTCTATCACTGAGTTTGAGTGTTCCTTTTTTTAGTTCATCAAAAACGATGTAAGCGGTCAACGCTTTGGTCATGCTTGCCGGTTCTATGATTTTGTCAGGATTAGAACTGATGATGACGGATTTGCTTTGATAATCAAACAGCAAATAGGATTCGGCATTGATGATGGGCTTTTGAAAATCGGCAAGCGTGTAGGGGCTTACTTGGATGAGGCAAAATACCAGGCTGGTTTTAAATGCAGTTTTGAGCAGCTGAGAATATGACATAGTAAGCAAATGAGCGTTGAGGTCAATTATAAGAGGACGCTGGGGTTGATGCATTGAACATCATTAAAAAAAGGGGCAGCAAATGCCACCCCTTTGAATTTTTACTAATCAGTCTGAGGTTATGCTTCAATTTTAGCAACAACCCCTGCACCGACTGTACGACCGCCTTCACGAATCGCAAAACGTAAGCCTTCATTCATTGCGATGGGTGCAATGAGTTCAACTTTCATGTTGACGTTATCACCAGGCATAACCATTTCTACGCCAGATGGCAATTCAATGGCACCAGTAACGTCTGTTGTGCGGAAATAAAATTGTGGGCGATAGTTTGAAAAGAATGGGGTGTGTCGTCCACCTTCTTCTTTGCTTAATACATAAACTTCCGCTTCAAATTTTGTATGAGGGGTGATGGCGCCGCGTTTGGTCAATACTTGACCACGCTCAACTTCTTCACGTTTGGTTCCACGAAGGAGGACGCCTACGTTGTCACCTGCTTCACCACGATCCAATAATTTACGGAACATTTCAACGCCAGTAACGGTTGTTGTTTGTGTGGGTTTGATACCAATAATATTGATTTCATCCCCAACATTAACCACGCCGCTTTCAATACGTCCTGTTACAACCGTACCACGACCTTGAATTGAAAAGACGTCTTCAATAGGCATAACAAATGCTTTGTCGATGGCTCTTTCAGGTTGAGGAATGTAGTTGTCTAAGGCATCTAATAGACGCTCAATAGATTGGGTGCCCATTTCAGAATCTTCACCTTCAACGGCTTTCAATGCAGAACCGATGATGACGGGGATGTCGTCGCCAGGGAATTCGTAAATTGAGAGTAATTCGCGCACTTCAATTTCAACCAATTCCAATAATTCTTCGTCGTCCACCATGTCGGCTTTGTTCAAGTAAACAATGATGTAAGGGACACCAACTTGACGTGCTAACAAGATGTGCTCGCGTGTTTGAGGCATGGGTCCGTCAGCCGCTGAACAAACCAAGATGGCACCGTCCATTTGCGCTGCACCAGTGATCATGTTTTTAACATAATCGGCGTGTCCAGGGCAGTCAACGTGTGCATAGTGACGTGCGTCGGTTTCGTATTCTACGTGTGCTGTTGAGATGGTAATCCCACGAGCGCGTTCTTCAGGTGCGTTATCGATTTGATCGTACGCTTTTGATTCGCCCCCATGTTTTTTGGCTGAATAAATGGTTAACGCAGCTGTGAGCGTTGTTTTACCATGGTCAACGTGTCCAATGGTGCCAACGTTGACGTGGGGTTTATTGCGATTAAACTTTTCTTTTGACATGTCAGTCTCCTAATATTAATGGCGAGGAAGCAATCAGCCCTCTATTATATAAAATTATTAATGCTTTGATTTAATAATACTTTCAGCGATACTCTTGGGAGTTTCACTATATTCATCGAATTGCATGGTGTATGCAGCTCTTCCTTGGGTCAAAGAACGTAAGTCTGTGGCATATCCAAACATTTCTGACAATGGCACCTTGGCATCAATGATTTTACCAGAAGGTCCATCTTCCATGCCGCCGACAATGCCGCGTCTTCTGTTGAGGTCGCCCATGACATCACCCATGTGATCTTCAGGAGTATTGACTTCAACTTTCATGATCGGTTCGAGTAAAACAGGATCGGCTTCGATCACACCTTTTTTCAAAGCCATGGAGCCTGCGACTTTAAAAGCCATCTCTGAAGAATCGACATCATGATAGGTGCCATCGAACAGCGCCGCCCGAATACCCAATAATGGATAACCAGCCAGTACACCATTCAACATTTGTTCTTGAATGCCTTTGTTGACCGCTGGAATATATTCTTTTGGTACAACACCACTGACAATTTCGTCTTTAAACTCGTAAGTTTCTTCACCATCCACTGGGATGGGCTCTAAGCGTAACCATACGTGTCCAAACTGTCCACGTCCACCCGATTGACGAATGAACTTACCTTCGACTTCAACTTGACGGCGAATGGTTTCACGATAAGCCACTTGAGGTTCGCCCACATTGGCTTCAACGTTAAATTCACGCTTCATACGGTCAACGATGATTTCTAAGTGTAATTCACCCATGCCTGAAATGATGGTTTGACCAGATTCTTCATCAGTGTGCACTCTGAAAGAGGGGTCTTCCGCAGCTAATTTCGATAAGGCTAATCCCATTTTTTCTTGATCGGCTTTTGATTTTGGCTCAACCGCAACGGAAATCACAGGTTCTGGGAACTCCATTCTTTCCAAAGTGATCTTGGCTTCATTGGCGCAAAGTGTGTCGCCAGTTGTGACTTCTTTTAAGCCAACAACCGCTGCAATATCACCCGCTCTGATTTCTCTGATTTCTTCACGATCATTTGAGTGCATGAGCAAAATTCGACCAATGCGTTCTTTTTTCGATTTAACGGGGTTATAAACAGAATCGCCTGATTTTAAAACGCCCGAATACACACGGACAAAAGCAAGTGTGCCGACATAGGGGTCGGTCATGATTTTGAATGCCAACGCTGAGAAGGGTTCTGTATCACTGGAAGCTCTTGTGGCCAATTCGCCATTATCCAACTCACCTTCGATGGGTTTGACGTCTAAGGGTGAAGGCATGTATTGAATGACTGCATCCAACATGGCTTGTACTCCTTTGTTTTTAAAGGCCGTACCGCATAAAACAGGAATCAATTCATTCTCCACGCAACGGTGACGAATGCCTGCGACGATTTCATCTTCGCTGAGGGTTTCGCTTTCTAAATATTTGTTCATCAAGTCATCATTGGCTTCAGCGGCAGCTTCTACCAATTTGTCACGATACTCATTGGCTTGATCTAACAATTCAGT
Organism: Gammaproteobacteria bacterium; assembly: GCA_965277775.1. GTDB lineage: Bacteria > Pseudomonadota > Gammaproteobacteria > CAKMZV01 > CAKMZV01. Next base: position 1,672,275 of record OZ255843.1, read on the forward strand.
TGGGATGTCATCATAGGTGAACTCAACGCCCATGTTTTCTTCTTTCCAGTTGATGGCTTTCATTTTAACGAGGTCAATAACCCCTTTGAAGTTCTCTTCAGCACCAATGGGTAATTGTATGGCGACAGGATTCGCATTCAAGCGCGTTCTTAACTGTTCGGTTACGCGTAAGAAATCAGCGCCAGCACGGTCCATTTTGTTGACGAATGCCATACGAGGCACCCCGTATTTATTCGCTTGTCTCCAGACTGTTTCAGATTGTGGTTCAACACCACCAACTGCACAAAAAACAGCAACGGCTCCGTCTAATACACGCAACGAGCGTTCGACTTCAATGGTGAAGTCAACGTGTCCAGGGGTGTCAATGATATTGATACGGTGTTTGGGGAAGTTTGCGCCCATGCCTTGCCAAAAGCAAGTGGTCGCCGCAGAGGTGATGGTAATACCCCGCTCTTGCTCTTGTTCCATCCAATCCATGGTGGCTGCACCATCATGAACCTCACCAATCTTGTGTGAAACACCCGTATAGTAAAGCACACGTTCGGTTGTTGTTGTTTTACCCGCATCAATGTGTGCCATGATCCCGATATTACGGTATCGATCAAGCGGTGTTGTTCTTGCCATTTGAAGAATCCTTTAGAATTTAGTTTGAATTTAATGAGAGGCTGGAAATATCACCAGCGGAAATGTGAAAACGCTTTGTTGGCTTCGGCCATACGGTGTACATCTTCTTTCTTTTTAACAGCAATGCCCCGATTTTCACTGGCTTCGAGCATTTCACCCGCCAAGCGAAGGGTCATGCCTTTTTCGCGACGTTTACGAGCTGATTCAATCAACCATCTCATTGCCAAGGTCGTTTTCCGATTGGCTCTGACTTCAACAGGCACCTGATAGGTTGCACCGCCCACGCGTCTGGAACGCACTTCGACGAGCGGTCCAATGTTCTCAAGAACGGTTTCAAAAACTTCCATAGGGTCAGCCTTGCTCTTTTTAGAAACAATGTCCAAAGCATCATAAATGATTTTTTCAGCAATGGATTTTTTGCCACTGAGCATGAGGGTATTTATAAATTTTGCCAACCGAACGCTATGGAATTTAGGATCTGGTAATATTTCGCGTTTTTCTGCTTGTCTTCTGCGTGCCATAATGTACTCTCTTATCCTTTAGGACGTTTTGTGCCGTATTTGGAACGGCCTTGACGACGATCATTGACACCAGAGCAATCTAAGGCACCGCGAATGGTGTGGTAGCGTACACCAGGTAAATCTTTCACCCTGCCACCTTCGATCAGAATGACCGAGTGTTCTTGAAGGTTATGACCTTCGCCACCGATGTAGGTGGTTACTTCAAAGCCACTGCTGAGCTTAACCCGAGCAACTTTTCTGAGAGCGGAATTTGGTTTTTTAGGTGTGGTTGTATATACACGTGTGCACACGCCTCTTCGTTGAGGGCAGGCGCGCAAAGCTGCTACTTTGCTGAGCTTTCTTTTTGGTTTGCGTGATGTACGAACCAATTGATTTGTTGTTGCCATTTAATCTCCAATTATTTAAACCGACTATGAGAAGTTTTATCTGTTTAAAATAGATTTAGTTTGCTTGTCATTAAAACCGATGTTTTAAGCACAAAAACAGAGAAAACTCAGTGATAGGGCAGTCCGTACACTGGGAAACTCTCTTTATTTCAAGTCAAGCGGTGATGTCATCGCTCAACACCTTGTAAAGGTGCGCGCATTGTATGCGCATGGAGGTAAACTGTCAACCCTTTATTGAAGCGAAAATCAACCCTTTTATGATGTGAATTACGATGTAATTATTTATCAATTACTTAGCGATTGCTCAGACATTGTTCATCGATGACTGAACTTATAGCGTTAATTGAACGGCACCGATTTATTTCAGCTTTTTGATGAATATAACGACCAGTCCAGATTCAGAAGCGTACTGGGTCTTTGAATCCTTCAGGGTTTTAGGTGCGTACAATAATAGAGATTGAATAAGCGTTTTCCAAGTTGTGATTGAATGTTAACTTTCTGTTGCAGGATACACTGCTGAAAATTATTCAGTGGGGCAAGGTCTGTATCGCTGGTGATTAAAAGACCGCCCGATTGATAGTCGTCCTTGTTGGCCCAAAAATCAAATTGTGAAGGGCGTGGATCGAGTGAAACCAGAGGAATGGGTCGAGCATACCATGCAATGCGACTGGCATCCCACTTGTTGGCCACATAAATGACTTGTTGGTCGGCGGCGAAGTTTTTGGCTAATTTTTTACTTAGGGTCGCGGTCTCCTTCCAGCCGTGTACATCTGCAAAAATGATTTGATTGGCGCGTTGTGGCAATTGGCCAGCAAAAGCGGCGACCAGCAGGCAAAGTCCGACAATGCTGTAGCTTAAATTGGCAACAAAAAGTAACCGCCATTGACTGGTCCACTTATTGACCATCCAATAGGCCAATTGTGGCAGGCAAAGTACCATTGGGACAGCGGTCCAATGGGGCAAATAATGCCCACCTTTGGCTGAGGAATAGGCAAAAACCAACAGAGTTGGTAAAGACAGCATGGATAACAGTTGCTCGGATGTGGTGTTGTGACGAAAGGCTCTCACTGCCATCAACCATGTGGCACTAAATACCAGCGGTGAATAGAGGATCATTTGGATGATTTGATTTTGTAAAAATGCCTGCCAGTCAATACCACCTGCGCCAACTTTGCCGTGTTCTAACTGAAAGCCAAAGGAGATGAAATCATTTTGAAAATTCCATACCAGCACAGGACTGATGATGATCAAAGCCAAGGTTAAAGCCCAATAAAAATCCATGGAGCGCCACCAACGAATGGATTTTTTAGTCAAATACATGCCCACGCCAACGGCAATCAATATGGCCGTGTATTTGCTCAATCCAAGCAACCCCAACAAAGCGCCTAACAATAGCCATTTGTTGCGAGTGGGTTGTTCAGCCAATCGCACGGTTACCAAAGCTGTGTAAATACTCAGTGTAACCAGCAGCGATTCAGGAATGAACCCAGTGCTGATGAGGATAACCAATAGGTTGATTTGGTACAAGAAAACCGTCCAAAGGATGATTTTTATGTTGGGTCCAAATAATGCGTGACACAGTAGGATTAATCCAATGGCGCTTATAAGGTTAAGAAGATTGGGCAGCAATCGTAAGGCCCAATCGCTGTCATTGAATAGTAAAACCACTGCTTGTAGCCAGCCGATTAGCGGCGGGTGGTCAAAATAACTTAAGTCCAGATGCAAAGCGTACAACGCATAATGGGCTTCATCAGCGCTTAATGGGTATAGCAAAGACAAGCCCAGACGAAGGCTTAAAAACCCCAAAATAATGGCAATTAGCAAGCGTTTTTGCAGTGAGGTAAACTCAATTAATAATGGCATGGATGATGTCAATAGCCGATTTAATGAAGGGGCTTGATCTTGACCACAATTTCAGTGACTGATTTGGGAATCTTCGATTGGTCATCTTGTTGTAGTTGTTTGAGAATCATGTTTTTTCGGGCGCGTAGTTTGGTCGCCCAGCCTGCCGTTGAACAAAACAGCATCAAACGATCATCCTTCAAATAACTTGCGCTGATCGCCTCATTCGGAAATGGCAATTGGCGTTTGATGTATTGCAAAATGGCATTTTGTTTTTTTGCTTCTCGCCACAGTCCGCTCAAATTTGAATGAAGCACAGTGTTTGAATGTTGAAAACGCAATCGCGGCATGACAGAAAAACTCTTAATTTAACAGTCGTTCAATGACGAATTTACTGCCAATAAAACCCAACATCAACAGAAACGAACCAAGCATGACACCAACGCTGAGTTGCTTGCTTTGCCAACCTTTGAAATTGCGTAAAACTAATAAAGTGGCAAAAACCAACCATGAAACAATGGACAAAACCGTCTTATGCGACACCTTTTGGGTAAACATATCATCGAGCACTACAAACCCACTGAACAATGCAATTGTGAGTGAAATAAAACTGGACCATAGCAAAATGATGAGCCATCGGTCCATTTGCCCCAAGGCCGGCAAATAGTAGATGAGGCGCAGCGATTTTTTGGTGTGCAAAATGTGTTCTAACAACAGTGTAATAAGCGCGTGCACGGCCGTGAGGCCAATGATGCTGTAAGCAGTGACCGACAAGATGGCATGAGTAGAGAATGCCACATCAAATGCTTCGGTATTACTGTCTGGCGAGAACAGTCCAAATAAAATCAGCAAGCAATTCAACAAACATAACATCAGCAACACAGAAGCATTGTTGTTTAAATAAGTCAGAATCAGGGACAGTATAAACACAATGAACCCAACCAAGATGAGCATGTTGGATAAACCAAGATAGATGCCTTCTGTTGACCACATTAGTTGGATGAGGACCACACTGTGTACAGCAGTGAGTGCTGCAATTAAAACCCAGTGCCAGGGTTTGAGGCGCAAGTTTTGCTCGCGTTTTGCTTGAATCCAAAAGATCATCAGCAAACTAAAGTAGCCCAAAAGGCTGAGCAGAATTGGATTAAAATACATGTTTTCATTGTAGCAGAAGCCTGGTCTTTGCCGACCATCAACCACCATCATTTATTGACTGAAATACCCCTATGTCGCCCACTACCATTGAATCACGCATTTCCTTTCAGGATTTTTCTTTAAAAAGCCCGTTTCAACCCACAGGCGATCAACCGCAGGCCATTGAACAATTAATTAAAGGCATAGAACAGGGCCTGGATTGCCAAACCCTGTTGGGGGTCACGGGTTCGGGTAAAACGTTTACCATTGCCAATGTCATAAAAACACTGGGTCGCCCGACCTTAGTGCTTGCGCCGAACAAAACCTTAGCGGCGCAACTTTACGGTGAATTCAAAGCCTTTTTCCCCAATAATGCGGTGGAATATTTTGTTTCTTATTACGATTATTATCAACCTGAGGCCTATGTGCCAGCTTCGGGTGTTTACATTGAAAAAGATGCCAGTGTCAACGAACACATTGAGCAAATGCGTCTTGCAGCGACCAAAGGTTTGTTAGAGCGTAGAGATGTGATCATTGTCGCCACAGTGTCTGCGATCTATGGTTTGGGCGACCCAACGCAATATTTACAAATGAAACTCCACCTGAAGCGCGGGGATCATCATAATCAAAGAGATATATTAAAACGCTTAGCGGACATGCAATACACCCGTAACGAGGTCGAACTCTATCGCAGTAATTATCGAGTTCGTGGCGAAAACATTGAAATATTTCCCGCAGAATCGGAGTTTCTTGCGGTGCGAATTGAGATGTTTGATGATGAAATCGAGCGTATTTGTTGGTTTGACCCTTTGACTGGGCGTGCTGAACAAGCCGTTGAGGATTTGACAGTATATCCTAAGACGCATTATGTCACCCCGCAAGAACGGTTGGATAAGATGGTGGACTTGGTCCGAACAGAGCTGCGCGATCAGTTGGCGATGCTTCATAAAAACAATCGATTGGTTGAAGCGCAACGCTTGGAAGAACGCACACGCATGGATTTAGAAATGATTCGGGAATTAGGCTACTGTAGCGGGATTGAAAATTACTCGCGCTATTTATCAGGCAGAGAACAGGGAGAAGCCCCACCAACATTATTCGACTACTTACCTGTTGATGCTTTACTTGTTGTGGATGAAAGCCATATTACTTTGTCACAATTACGAGCCATGTATAGAGGCGATCGTGCCCGAAAAATAAACTTGGTTGAATATGGTTTTCGGTTGCCGTCGGCTATTGATAATCGACCCTTAAATTTTGAAGAGTTTGAAGATCGGCGACCCCAATCCATATTTGTTTCTGCCACACCTGGGGATTACGAAGCGCAACATTCACCTCAACCTGTTGAACAAGTGGTTCGGCCCACTGGATTATTAGACCCTGCTGTTGAAGTACGCCCAGCTGGATCGCAAGTAGATGATTTGTTTGAAGAAATTTTGAAAGCAACAGCCAAAAATCAACGCATATTGGTGACCACACTGACCAAACGGATGTCTGAAGATTTAACCGATTACCTCTCAAGTCATGGGATTGCAGTGCGCTATCTACATTCGGACATAGACACGGTTGAACGGGTTGAAATCATTCGTGATCTACGTTTAGGGAGTTTTGATGTGCTCGTTGGCATTAACTTATTGCGAGAAGGTCTGGATATGCCTGAGGTTGCTTTGGTGGCCATTTTAGATGCCGATAAAGAAGGTTTTTTGCGTTCTGAACGTTCGTTGATTCAAACCATTGGACGAGCAGCCCGAAATGTGGCAGGGCGTGTCATCTTGTACGCCGATAGAATCACCGGTTCAATGCAAAGCGCTATGGAGGAGACAGAAAGACGTCGCCGAATGCAAGCGCGTTATAACAAACGGCATGGCATTACGCCGACCAGCGTAAAACGCAGTATTCGCGATGAGATGGAATCGGCGCACGATCATGAAACCCAAGAATCTAAAGTGGCTGAATCAACAGTGGATTATCAGAAAATGGGTGCAGCTGAACGAATTAAATATTTGCGCAAATTAGAAAAGCAAATGTATCGCCATGCGCGTGATTTGGAATTTGAACAAGCGGCCGCTTTACGCAACCAAATCAAAGCGCTGAGAGAAAAAGGTTTGGATGAATTAGTGGGTTAATATATGGTTCGATTTAGTACAGCTTTTGAATAATCACCGTCAAACAATACCTGAATAAACAGCTCTCTTGGCGGTTCTAACAAAAATAAAATCAACCTGCGTGCTATCTGATAGTGGGTCATTTAAGATTAATTTTGGAAAGTATCGTTCCAAAAAAACCTCCACAACTCGAAACACTGCACTGGGTCTTTTGAAAATGACCCAGTGCATTCGTTCATGCGATTCTGATAAGTTTTGCTACCTCTATTATGAATAGCGATGTTGTGTCATTATTAATACAGATAAACGACACCTGTACGGAAACCATCAGGAAGTAAATTTGCCCCACTTGCGCCCACAGCAAGGGTTTGACCATCACTGCTTAAACTCAAAGATGTACCAAAAATCGCCTGAGCAATAGGGTTAGGGGCCCTGATATAGGCTTGTTGAACCCAAGTACCATTGCCCAATTCAAATACATAGGCTGCGCCTGTTCGAGAAAGAGCCAAATTAGGGCCAGCAAAGCCTCCAATATCAGCAAGGGAACCATTCCTTAATTGTGTTGCAGCAGCAAGGGCAGTGCCATCACCACTGAGACTCACGCTCCAACCAAATCCATCGGATGAATCGATATTTGATGGTTTGAAGAACGCTTGTTCGGCCCAGGTGTTTGTATTTGTGCTAAAACGGAATACATACACAGCCCCTGAATTGCCTGAAAAGTTATTAGGCTGAGGAGCAAAAGATAGAGTATCCTCACCACTTGCCCCAACAGCCAGGGTATTGCCATCATCGCTTAAACTCACTGATCGACCAAATTCAGAATTCAATCTCGCATTGGATGCTTTGATGTACGCTTGTTGGCTCCAGGTGCTAGAGCTAAAGCGGTACACATAGACTGCACCTGCACCATCGGCAGAATTATTCTCAGCCCCATTGACGCCTGCCGATGAGCCATCCTCACTAACTGCGCCAACAGCCAAGGTATTGCCATCACCACTGAGATGCACTCTTTCAGTAAATTGATCACGATCACCTGGATTTGATGCTTTGAGGTACGCTTGCTCGACCCAGGTACTTGAGCTAAAGCGGAATACATAGGCTGCGCCAGTATCCGTAGAGTTATTAGTTGATCCATCCTCTAAATGTGCGCCAACAGCAAGGGTATTACCATCATTGCTAAGGCTCACAGAACGGCCAAAAAAATCATTTGATTCAGCATTGGATGCTTTGATGTACGCTTGTTGGACCCAAGCGTTGGTATTTGTGCTAAAGCGGAATAGATAAACTGCTCCTACATTTGACCCGCCAGCCATAGTCTGTGACCCATTGACGCCAGTAGAAGTACCAGCTTCACCAGGTGCCCCAACAACAAGCGTATTGCCATCGTCGCTTAGGCTCACAGAAGTACCAAATTGAGCACTAGATGCCGAATTGGATGCTTTGATGTACGCTTGTTGGAGCCACACCCCGCCATTGCGGCGGAAAATATAGGCTGCCCCAACTAAACCTAAATTATCTCCTCGATTGGCATGATTGATTCCAAAACCATTACTTTGCTCAAAACGTGCCCCAACAGCAAGGGTGTTGCCGTCACCGCTTAAACTAACAGCTGAACCAAAAGCATCATTTCCACCAGCGTTACTTGCCAATATACGACCAATCATACTCTCGAGCTGTGCCTTATTCAGAGTAACCGTATCATGACGGAATGAAGTACCACAAGATGTTGCATCGCAACTATCTACGCCATACTGTGGATTGGTAACATTTGGTATGTAACGGTGTAAGGAAACCAGAGCTTGTGCCGATGTCTGACTAATATTGGTGCTATTAGGGCTGACCACAACACCCCGAGTACTCAAGTCCAGAAAGCCCGAGCCGCCATCGGGATTGCTTCGCAAACGATAATAGGTTGCAGAAGAGATCGCAGCCCAAGCAAAATTAAGCGTCTTAATACCAGTGGTCACAGCTAAGGCTGGAATCCCTACAACCGTAATATTGGTTGCAACCGATGCACCAGCTGTATCGGTTGTTCTAAGGCTCAACACCACTTGGAATACAGTTGTTTCTATTCGACTTATGGTCAAGCCTGTTCTCGTGATCACTGTGTTAACAAAACCCTGCCCGCCTGAGACACTGAAAGATAAGGTGGTATCCTCTACATCAGTGGCTGTGACATTCACCACAAACGGTGTTGAACCCAGTGGGACCATGTTTGCTGAGACGGTTAGGGTTGGTGTGTCGTTAGCAGATTCCACAATAACGACAAGCTCTGTTGACACAAATACCCCACCATCATCCCTTGCGCGAACGGTTAGTGTGGTGGTGCCAAAAATATTTGGCAATGAACTCAAAGTGATACTATAGGTTGAAATCACCGTATTGACCAAATGCGTTGTTGAACTCACTGCGACGACCAAAGTACCTGACTCAACATCGGTCGCCGTGGTACCAATCACCACAGAACCAAAATCCTCTTGCAAACTGATTAGATTCGTGGAAACCTTCAACACAGGTGTTGAAGTGCTTGTGGTCACCATAACGTTGACCGCTATGATTTGAATACCTGTTTTACTTCCGCCATCAATTGCGCTGACAGTTAAAGTGGTCCGTCCTGAGCCCCCGACTATGGGAGACAACACGATGGTATTGGCACGAGTGCTTATGGAGACCACGCCTTGAGGTGAGGCTAGTACTGTAAAGGGTAAAACACCCTGCTCAATATCAGTGGCCGTCGTGTCAATCGTAATGGGCGTAAATCCACCCAAAATCGAGATACTGTCGCTTGAAACCGTTACTGTTGGGGTGTCATTAACCGATCGGACTATGACCACAACCTGTGTTGAATTTGCTACTGAGGCTGAATCTATTGTCCGAACCGTCAATGTGACCATACCACTGACATTGGATACAGCTGATAATTGAATGTTATTGGCTGAGGTCGTTATGGTCACAATGGTACTCGTTGAAGCTTGCACCGAAAATGGCAAGCTCGTACTAACACCCTGTTCAGTTGCAGTAGTCGCAATGTCGAAGGTGCCAAAATCTTCATCAAGCGTAATAGCATTGGTTGACAAGGCGATGGTCGGTGGTATGGGTACTATAAATGTTTTAGCAACAGTGGTGCTAAAACCACCGACCGTCAAAGTAACGACGACCGTTGTTTGCCCACCAAAATTTGCTGGTGGGATATAGGTCATACTGACTGATTGGACGCCTATGCTAGAAGCAATAGGGGTAAAGACCACTGAGCCGCCATTAGGATCTGTACCGCTCCAATTTGTTGTGTTTATCATATCTGTGCCATTCAAATCATAACCCGTAAATTGTACGGTTGCAGTTGTGGCAAAATTTATGGGCGTTGAATTGCTTGCAATTGGTAGGCCTTGAGGAAATTCATACAACCCAATACGTGAACTAGGATCACCTACATCTTGTAATAAGAATAATAAAGCACTATCGGAGTAAACCGTCCCATTAATATTAAGGGCGGTTCCACCTCTATTGGCAGTTAGCCCATCAGGAATATTCCAGGGCAATGGGAAATGACCTGGATAAACAGTGAGATTACCGATGCCATTACCAGTGGCATAACCATAGGCAATGGTGCTGTTGTGTGTTATCCAAGACAGCTCACCAGGGAATTCTCGTTGCGGTAAAACCAAACCCCACCAAGTATTTTGAGTTTCTATTGCTGCACCAAGTATAAATCGATACTCTTCATCTGAATTGAAGTTAATCAATTGCCCACCCAAAGCTCTGGCTTCGGTTAATAACGGGTTGAGTGTTCGTACGCTTTGAATAGAATTGGCATATATTCGGCCGCCATAAATAACATAATTATAAAGATTTGAGCTATATGGTGCAATAACTGGAGGCACATTGACTGAATTGACGTGTACCACTATGGTTTGTTGTGTCGTTATTGAAGTGTCTAAATCAGTCAATTGTATGGCCAGCGTGGCCGTACCAGTACGATCTGGCCTGATTGTAAAATACAATTGCGCCGTTGATGCGGCTGATGTCAGCGTCGCTGTGGTTGTTAGGGCATTGGTGGTGAAACTCACCACAGGGGCTGGATTGGTTGAAAAAATATTGTCGCCACTCGCCGTAACCCCGATCTGTGTCCTAAGCGTTTTGTTCTCTGGATTGCTGATGCTGATGGCAGTTACGTTGCGATCAAGCTGGCTACCAGGGACAGATAGGGTGACTGCAGCGGTTGATAGGGTAAACGGTATGCCATCGTCAACTGCATTGACCACCACCACAATCTGCTCTGTCGTGGCAATACCACCAGCATCGATCGCTTGAACGGTCAATGTTGTTATACCATTAAGGTCGTTAAGCGCAGTTAGGGTGATCATATTAGTGATGGTGCTTACACCACTGACTGGTGTGGAAAGTACGGCATCGACAATGTGTGAGGATGAACTAATTGAAACAATGAGTGCATCACCATCAGCATCCGTCGCAGTGGTTCTGATGACCACAGGGCTGCTAAAGTCTTCATCAACAAGGATCAGGTTGGTGGAAACCGTCAACACAGGTGTGGCGCTTACTGCAACAACCACATTGACAGCGATGGTTTGCATAGCCGTCCGTCCAGTATTGTCCGTTGTACGAACCGTTAAGGTGGTTTGACCTAAGGCACCAGCAATAGCATTCAATACAATGGCATTGGCTGATGTCGTCACTCTGACCACATTTGCGGGCGATGCTTGTACAGCAAAGAATAAAGCACCTTCGTCGGCATCGTTGGCTGTGGTGTTAATGGTAATGGCTGAAAAGCCAGCAGGGGCTGTAATACTATTGGTTGAGAAACTTAAGGTCGGTGTGTCCTCAACCGCATTGACCATAACCACAACATCTGTTGTATCAAATAGTTGATCACTATCAGTTACTCGAATGGTTAGGGTGGTTCGCCCATTGGCATTGGCAATGTTTGTCACTTGGACGCCTGCGTCTGTGGTTGTGACACTGATCACTCCAGTCGTGGATTCAGATACGGTTAATGTCAAAGTATTGCTATCGATATCGTTTCTGCTTACAGTGATTACTTCAGTTGTTGAAAAATCTTCATTCAAAGTCAAAGCAGTGGTAGAAACACTTAGGGCAGGCGGATCATTGACAGGGATGACTGTGACCACCACTTGAGTCGTTGTCGTTAAATCGCCATCACTGAGGCTAATGGTGAGCGTTGTGACACCATTGGTATCGGTAATGTTTGCAACTTGGACGCCTGCGTCTGTGATTGTCACAGTGACCACCCCAGTCGCGGATTCCGCCACGGTTAAAGTCAAAGTATTGCTATCAATATCGCTTCTGGTTGTGCCAATCAACACAGGCGTTGCAAAATCTTCATTCAAAGTCAAAGCAGTGGTAGAAACACTTAGGGCAGGCGGATCATTAACAGGGGTGACTGTGACCACCACTTGAGCCGTGGTCGTTAAATCGCCATCACTGACGCTAATAACAAGTGTTGTGAAACCATTCGTTTCCCCTCGACTTGATATACGAACATTCAAGGTTGAGGTTGTTACTCTAATCACCCCTGTGGTGGATTCAGTCACATTAAAAGTGAGCGGATTGCCATCAACATCGGTTGCTGTGGCAACGGTCATAGCACCCACAAAATCTTCTAATCTTGTTAATGTTGCACTTGGAATGTTTAGATTTGGTGGGTCATTAACAGGCGTGACATCGACCATCACTTGAGTCGTTGTATCTTGCTTGCCATCATTGACGGTAATGGTTAAGGTGGTTTGCCCATTGGCATTGAGTATGCTCGACACAGACACCCCTGAGACTGAGGTTGTGACCGTGACTATGCCCGTGGTGCTTTCAACCACACTTATCAGGAGCGTATCACCATCGGCGTCACTTGCTGTGGCAATGGTTTGAGTACTCGCAAAATCTTCTGCGACGGTTAATATCGCCGTTGGAACATTTAAGGTCGGTACATCTTCAACAAGCGTTACCACGACAACAATCTCAGTAGAATGAGACTGCCCACCTGGATCTCTTGCAGCCACAGTTAAGGTCGCTGTACCATTGGCATCTCCAATCGCAGTTAAGGTGATGCTATTGGTGAGTGTGCTCTGACCATTGACTGGGGTCGATATAACAGCAGTCACAATAGGCATAGATGCACTGACTGAGACGGTTATGGTATCAGCAGCATCCCCATCGGTTGCTGTGGTTTGAATGATGATTGACGTCCCAAAGTCTTCTGGCACGCTAATCAAATTGGTAGAAACTGTCACCACCGGTGTGGCACTGACCGTAATGGTCACACTGACTGTGATGATTTCAGTAACCGTAGTCCCTGAGCTGTCAACCACACTAACGGTTAAGGTGGTTTGGCCCGAAGCACCAGAAATCGTATTCAAGACAATGGCATTGGTTGATGTGGTTACTGTGACCACCCCTGGGTTGTCATCGGTCACGGTGAAAGATATATTGTCATCTTCTACATCACTCGCTGTGGTGTTAATGATGATAGAAGAAAAACCACCCAAAGTTGAGATGTTGTTGCTCGAGACGGATAAAGTCGGTGTATCATTGACTGCATTCACTGTGACTACCACTTGGGTAGAAACACTGGCTTGGCTATCACTCACCGTAATGGTTAAGGTGGTCTGACCATTGGCATTAAGTAAAGGCGCCACTTGGATACCTGCAGATAATGTACTCACACGGACTATATTAGGCATGGATTCAGCGAAACTCAATGTCAATGTATCGTTCTCTATATCGGAACGATTTACTGTGATTAGTTGAGTCGTTCCAAAATCTTCGTCCAAGGTCAAGGCAGTGGTAGAGACGGTTAAGCTTGGTGGGTCATTGACTGCATTCACTGTGATTACCACTTGGGTAGAAACACTGGTATTGCTATCACTCACCGTAATGGTTAAGGTGGTCTGACCATTGGCATTAAGTAAAGGCGCCACTTGGATACCTGCAGATAATGTGCTCACACTGACTATATTGGGCATGGATTCAGCGAAACTCAATGTCAATGTATCGTTCTCTATATCGGAACGATTTACTGTGATTAGTTGAGTCGTTCCAAAATCTTCATCCAAAGTCAAAGCGGTCGTTGAAACAGTTAAGCTTGGTGGATCATTAACCGCATTCACTGTGACCACCACTTGGGCTGTTGTCGATGAATTGCCATCACTGAGGCTAATGGTGAGCGTTGTAACACCATTGGTATTGGTCATGTTTGCAACTTCAACGCCTGCGTCTGTGATTGTCACAGTGACTACCCCAGTCGTGGATTCAGCCACGGTGAAAGTCAAGGAGGTGCTATCAGCATCTGTTCTGGTTGTTGCGATCAAAATAGGCGTTGCAAAATCTTCATCCAAGGTCAAGGCAGTGGTGGAGACGGTTAAAACTGGTGGATCATTAACAGTTGTGACGACTACCACCACTTGAGTGGTTTTACTTAGTCTGCCATCACTAAGCGTGATGGTTAAAGTCGTTCTGCCACTCCTTTGGTCTATGCTGGATACAGAGATTCCTGAGGTCGATGTCTGCACTGTGACCACCCCAGTGGCGGATTCAGCCACGGTGAAAGTCAAGGAGGTGCTATCAGCATCTGTTCTGGTTGTTGCAATCAATACCGTTCCAAAATTTTCAGCCAGGGTCAAGGCAGTGGTAGAAACCATTAAGGCTGGTGGGTCATTAACGGCTGTGACGTCCACCACCACTTGAGCGATTGAACTAAATTCGCCATCACTAAGAGTGATGGTTAAGGTGGTTCTACCACTCCTTTGGTCTATGCTGGATACAGAGACACCTGAGGTCGTTGTCTGCACTGTAACTACCCCAGTCGTGGATTCAGCCACGGTTAATGTCAAGCTATTACTATCAATATCGGTTCTGGTTGTTCCAATCAAAACCATTCCAAAATCTTCAACTAAAGTCAATGCGTTGGTTGAAACCGTTAAGACTGGTGGGTCATTGACAGGCAGCACTGTGACCACCACTTGAAAGGTTGAACTCCTAGATTCACCATCATTGATGCTGAAAGAAATCGTTGTAATACCATTCGTATTCCCTATATTGGCCATTTGAAGTTCGAAGGGTGAGACGTTCACATTAACAATCCCTGTAGTCGATTCCACCCAAGTATAAACCACCCCAAAGTTATCCACATCGCTCCCTATGCCAAGCGCTATAGTATTCGAAAAATCTTCTGATACGGTTACAGCCGCAGTTGTGAAGTCAACGGTGGGGGGGTCATTAATGGGTGTGACGTCAACCACCACTTGAGCGGTTGTACTTAGGTCGCCATCACTGAGCGTGATGGTTAAAATGGTTCGGCCATTGGCATTGCGGTTGCTTGATACAGAAACGCCTGCGTCTGTGGTCGTGACAGTGACCACTCCAGCAGGGGATTCAACCACGGTTAAAGTCAAGGTATTACTATCAATATCGTTTCTGGTTACTGTGATTACTTCAGTTGTTGAAAAATCTTCATTTAAAGTTAATGCATTGGTTGTAACACTTATGACTGGCGGATCATTGACGGGTGTGACAGTGACCACCACTTGGGTCGTTGAACTCTGTGTGCGATCACTAACTGTAATCATGAGCGTTGTTTGACCACTGACATCGCGTAGGCTAACTATTTGTATACCTGAGGCTGTGGTTGTTACACGGACCACTCCTGCGCTGGATTCAACCACAGTAATAGTTAGGGTATCGCCATCTACATCGCTTGCTGTGGCAATGGTTAGAGTACTCGCAAAATCTTCTGCTACGGTTAAAGTCGCAGATGGGATGGTTAAGGTGGGGGTGTCATTAATGGATGTAACAATTACCACTATTTGAGCGGTTGAACTCATTGTACTACCATCACCGACGCTGATAGAAAGGGTTGTGACACCATTCGCATCCCCTCGGCTTGATATACGAACATCTGAGGTTGAGACGGTCACTCTGATAACCCCTGTAGTCGATTGATCCACACTAAATGTCAGCGGGTTGCCATCCACATCGCTTGCTGTGGCTACAGTTATGCCACCTGCAAAATCTTCCATTGCGGTTAATGTTGCTGTTGGGATGGTTAGGGCTGGTGGGTCATTAACGGGTGTCACGGTCACAGTCACTTGAGTTGTGGCAATGAGCGTGCCATTGGTCGCCCTAATGGTTAAGATGGTGCGACCATTGGCATTAGGAATACTCGATACATTAACTTGCGAGTTTGAGGTCGTTACAGTGACCACCCCAGTATTGGATTGACTAACCGTAATTGCTGTGGCATTAGATACAGAGGCGACTAACTGAGGTGTCGCAAAATCTTCATCAACACTAAAGTTACTGCTTGATACTGAAAAAGTGGGGGTTGTTGGCGCTGCTGGTGTGGGCGCAGGTGCGTCGCTACCGCCACCACCACCGCCGCCACAAGCAGACAATAATGCAGATAGCATCAAGGTTGTGCCAAAGGTGCTCAACGCGCGTCGATTCACTGCCTTGAATGTGCGAGTGATTACACTCATAAAAGCGAGAATAGATCGACTGATAACGCTCCCCTGAAACAATGAAGCGGTCGTATATTTTGTTAGAAATATTGAAAATACAGCAATCATAATAGCCTACTTAAAGTTAAAAATTGAATGTCCGAATGCGGACTTGTAAAACCTACGAGCAATTATACTAAATTCTCCATAAAAAATGTTTTTTCCTGCTCTATTATAGTGCATAGAAATGGATTTAAATACCGCATACACCGATGGTGAAATATAACAAGTTCTAAAGGTGGCATTATGAAAACAACAAGTTCAAAAGCCGTTACTGAGGATAGAGAAGCATTTAGGAATCCGTAAACTGAAAAAATGAAAGGGGCTGAAATTGGTACAATGAACACAATACACAAGAGTGAATTTAAGGCTGGTGTGGCAGAATATAAATAAACTCAAGACACAGGAAATGAAAAATGAACAAGCAAATGATAAAACGTTATGGGTGGCTTTTGCTATTGTTTTGTGCACCAGTAAGTCAGGCTCTAACACTGGATGATCTATTCCAAACCAAAAGTGGATTCTACAAAAAATATTCCGATGCGCCGTTTACAGGACAAATTGAAGGGCAAGTTAAAGGTGCTTTTAAGGAGGGCCAGCCAGAAGGCAAATGGATTTGGTACGATGATAATGGCATAAAAAAAGAAATGGGGCATTATAAAAAAGGCATAGCAGATGGCCAATGGACTGTGTACCACGAGAACGGTACGATACGGGAACAAGGAAAGTTTAAAAACGGTAAAGAAGCGGGAGAGTGGATTGGATACAGTGCGAATGGTCGTACCATGTGGAAAACCCATTACAAAAATGGCAAAATAGAAGGCGAAAGTATTTTGTACTATGAGGACGGCACTATCCTGAAGAAGGAAAGCTATCAGGATGGCAAAAAACAAGGCGAACAGGTTTACTATGATAGGAATGGTAAGATAAGGTCAATTGGCCACTATGAGAATGGCGAACGTGAAGGCCAGTGGGCGTTCTTTGATGCGGATGGCAAAATATCATGGAAAGGGCACAATAAAAACGGCAAAGAAAACGGCCAGTGGACGCAATACGGCACTGATGGAGAAATTCTACGCATAGTAACCTACAAAAACGGAGAGCGCTTGTAAACAAAAAGTCACATTCAAAGCGTTTGAGCCGAGACCACATCAAAAATGATAATGAACTTTTGCAGATTTATAAAAGGTAATTACATGATCAAACAAATTTTAAAACGTTACATGGCAGTTGTAATGCCCGCTACTCCTATAACTCAGGATCTAACACAGGATGATGTGGTTGTCAAAGAGGGTATTTACTACAATAAATTTACCGATGTGCCAATTACGGGCTCTGTTGAAGGGGATTTACAAGGCGCTTTTAATGATGGCAAACAAGAAGGCAGATGGAATTTTTACTACGAGAATGGCAAGGTAAAAATACAGGGTAATTTTAATGACGGCAAAATAAGAAGGTGAGTAGATTGGTTATTATGAGAGTGGCAAGATAAACGAACAATTGAATTATAAGAACGACAAAGAAGATGGTAAGTATACTCGATGCCGTGAGAATGGCAAAATAGTAGAACTAGGGAATTATACGAACGGCAAAAAAGAAGGCGATTGGATTTGGTACCATGAGAACGGCAAGATAGAGCATGAAGGAAGTTATAAGAATGGCAGAAAAGATGGTGAGTGGATTTTGTACCATGAGGATGGCAAGAAATTGCGAAAGGGAAGTTATAAGAACGGCAAAAAAGATGGTGATTGGAAATATTATTATGAGGATGACAAGGTAGAGATAAAGGGTAGTTTTTATGACGGCAAAGAAGATGGTGAGAAAGTATTGTATGATGAGAATGGTAGGATAAAGCAAGCAGGAAATTATACGAACGGCAAACAAGTTGGAGAGTGGATTACTTATTATGAGAATGGCCAGATAAAGGTAAAGGGGAATTTTTATGACGGCAAATTAGATGGCGGATTGATTTTGTATTATGATAATGGCCAGATAAAGGCAAAGGAAAATTACAAAAGCGACATGCGAGATGGTAAGTGGATATGGTACCATGAGAACGGCAAGATAAAAGAACAATTGAATTATAAGGACGGCAAAGAAGATGGTGATTGGATTACTTATTACGAGAATGGCAAAGTACATCAAAAGGGAAGTTTTTATAACGGTAAAAAAGATGGTGAGGAAATATCATATGATGAGAATGGTGGGATAAAACAAGAAGGAAATTTTACGAACGGCAAAAAAGATGGTGAGTATTCTCTCTACCGTGAGAATGGCAAAGTACAGTTAAAGGGAAATTTTTATGACGGTAAAAAAGAAGGAGAGGAAATATTGTACTATAAGAATGGAGGGATAAAATCAAGAAGGAATTTATAAGGACGGCAAAGAAAACGGCCAGTGGACGCAATACGGCACCGATGGAGCAATTCTACGAACAGTAACCTACAAAAACGGAAAATTAATAAAAATAGAATAAAACATCATGCAATTGTGATAAGGAATAGATAATGAATTTATTGGTGATAATGACAAACCATAGTAATGGAGTAAAAGGAGATGAAGGTGACAGAAAAAATATCTGAAAATGCTTTATATGTTGCTTCGCTTGCAAAAGCGGCCAGAAGTGCAGCAAAAATACTGGGGACGGCGACAACGCGCCAAAAAAATCAGGCGCTTGAGGCCATTGCGCGCACATTGGATGAGCAACGTGCTGCAATTCTTGAGGCAAACCACAAAGATATGGCGGCGGCTGTGGATCTTGACAGTGCTTTATTGGATCGTCTCAGTTTGGACGACGATCGCATCGATGCGATGATTGCTGGGTTGACACAGATTATCAGCTTGCCTGACCCTGTGGGTTCTGTAGAAGAAATAACCATTCAACCGTCGGGCATTGAGGTGGGCAAAATGCGCGTACCATTGGGCGTTATCGGCATCATTTATGAATCTCGCCCTAATGTAACTATTGATGCGGCGGCTCTGTGTTTGAAATCGGGCAATGCTTGTTTACTAAGAGGCGGCTCTGAGGCCATTCACTCTAATACAGCAATTGCAGCCTGTATCACTCAAGGGTTAAAAGCGGCTGGTTTGGCGCCAGAATGCGTGCAAGTATTGGCGCGAACCGATCGTGAAATTGTCGATCATTTGATTCAATCGTCTCATTATTTGGATGTGATCATTCCACGGGGTGGTAAAGGGCTCATCAAGCACATTTCTGAGGTAGCAAATGTGCCAGTGATCAAGCATTTAGACGGTATTTGTCATACTTATATAGACGCTGAAGCCGACGTAGAGATGAGCATAAAGATTGCTTTTAATGCCAAAACGCGACGTTATGGCGTGTGTAATGCGATGGAAACCCTGCTGGTTCATGAAGCCATTGCCGAGCAAGTGTTGCCAGAGTTGGCGCGCCTGTATCAAGAAAAAGGCGTGGAATTGAGAGGGTGTCCAAAAACCTGTGCGCTGATTAAAGGCATTCGCGCGGCACAGGCCGAAGATTGGGCAACAGAATACTTAGATGCGATTTTGTCGATCCGTGTGGTTGACAATATGGCGCAGGCCATGGCGCATATTGCCGAATATGGTTCTGGTCATACCGATGCCATCGTCAGTCAGAACTATGTTACCACTCGGCAATTTGTGCGGACGGTCGATTCTGCCTCAGTGGTTGTCAATGCTTCTACTGGATTTGCGGATGGCTTTGAATATGGTCTTGGTGCAGAAATTGGCATCAGCACAGACAAGTTCCATGTGCGTGGTCCAGTGGGATTAGAGGGGTTGACTTCACAAAAATTTGTGGTCTATGGTGAAGGGCATATCAGACCTTAAGGACGAAATTCGAGATTCTTTGTTTTTGAGCCAATCCTCAGTCGGCGAACACGCGTGTTCGGCAATGACTTAACGCTTGATGTCTAAGGTGCTTGAAGTTCAGGCTTATATGGGCGGTAGCTTCGACCCTTTTCATATGGGTCATTTATTGTGTGCCAAGCAAATGCAAGCCATGTTAGAAGTCAAAACCTTGTGGTTGTTACCAGCTCAACATAATCAAAAGCAGCCAATTCTATCCAATGAAACACGGTTGTTTTTGTTAAACCAAGCTTTGCAATCTGAACCTCAGTTAGGGATTGATGATCGTGAATTAAAACGAGACGCCCCCGCTTTTAGTGTTGATACCTTAGAGGAATTACACGCTGAGCACAGCGATAAAAGTCTGGTTTTTATTATGGGGTTTGATGCTTTTATGGCAATTGATACGTGGAAGTCCTGGCACAAGCTCACGCGTTTTGCCCATTTGGTGGTGGTTGCAAGGAAAGGCTATCCATCCCACCAGCGTGATGTTTTATCCGCAAAAATCAGGCAATGGCAAGCTCCACTTGTTTGTGATGATTTGCAATTGCTTAAGCAAAACAAAAGCGGTTCAATTATTTATCTTGATTTGGCGTTGCCAGCCATTTCTTCAACACAGATACGGCATATAATACGACGTTATCTGACAGCAGGAGAGGGGCATAAAGCCGCTCTAAAAACACAATTACAATCGTATTTACCAAAGCCTGTTTGGCAAAATATTATAAGCAATCGGTACTATTCATAATGACAGCAGAGAAACCCCAACCATCAGCGCAAACTCAACTGGATCCGCCTAAAGAAGTCACTGATATTACCCATATATTAGATACCATGAAGGCCAGTGATATGCAAATCATAGATGTCAGAGACTTGTGTGATTTCACGGACTGGATGATCATTGTTTCAGGTCGTTCTGCGCGCCATGTGGTTGCAACAGCAGAAACTTTGGCATTGGACTACAAGCGTCAACACAAGTGTTCACCTTCAATGGAAGGTACTGAATCGGGTGAATGGGTTTTAATTGATTGTATTGATGTTATTGTGCACATCATGTTGCCCGAAACCCGTGACCACTACGCCTTAGAAAAATTATGGTCAGTCATACCTGCTCAGCGGATGACCGAAACAAAAGCGTAAAAGTATGGGGCGTACACAGGTATTCACAACCAGGGTTCAAGGTTGCACATGAGTGTTCACATCATAGCAGTTGGACATAAGCAACCAAATTGGGTTTATGAGTCAGTGCAGATGTATTCAAAGCGCACGCACAAGCCTTACGACATTCAACTCACTGAAATCGCCTCGCCTAAAACCATTGACAAACAATCTGCTTCGATGCGTCGTAAAAAAGAAGGCGAAAAAATATTAGAAAAATTACCGCAAAACGTCGTGCCGGTGGCGTTATGCGTTGAAGCAGCGGCGCTTGATTCTATGGCGTTTGCGCATAAAATTGCCCACTTGCTAGAACAAAAGAACGCTCCATGTTTTATCATTGGTGGGGCCGATGGGTTGTCAGAGGATGTGCTGAGTCATTGCTCGCAAAAGCTGTCATTGTCGGCATTGACACTACCCCACGGATTGGCTCGATTGCTCTTGGTTGAGCAGTTGTATAGAGCTTCATGCATTCATGCTAATCATCCCTATCATCATTAGGTAATTTCATGAGGTTTCGGCTTTATTTAACCTTCAGTTTATTAGCCTTGCTTATTGTGCTCAATGCCATGACCATTGGCACCCGGGTTGTGGTGCAGTGGGTTAAGGATAAGCCGATTGTCATTCGTCAGTTAATTCAGAACAACTTGGGCATCGATATTCGCTATAAACGAGCGGCGCTTAACACCCAATTCAATCACTGGGTGCTAAGTTTTGACCATATAAAGGTGGTGACAGAGCAAGCGACGATTTGGGTGGATCATTTGGCTTTAGATTTATCTTTGTTCCCCAATATTTTTAAAACTGGGTTATCGTCCGTTGTGTTTAATGATGTTCACGTATCCTACAGACCATATTCTAAAGACGTGGATGAAAGTAAGCCGTTTTCGTGGAAAATTTCTTCATCTCCAAAAGAATTGCGATTGTTGCGTTTCATTTCGGATTGGCAGCTCATTTCGATTAATGCTTTAACATTTGTCAATGAAACCAAAAGCCACAAAATCAACATAGATCAATTGGCTTATACGCGAGAACCAAAGCCCAATATAACCATACATATGCAAGCTCAAACGCCAGAATTAGAAATGACTAAATTTTGGTTCAATGCGTATTTGCAACAAAATGACCAGTGGACGTTTAGTATGGTCATACCAGAAATCGTCTATGCAGACAGGATACTTGCCAAGCATATTGGTTTAGAAGGGCTATGGTTGGAAGATCAGGAGACAGTCGATTTAAATGTATTCGGCGATTGGAATTTAACCGATCAAAATTTTAAATCTATTCATTCAGAGCTACGCTTAAATGGGAATGGAGAACATTCTATTGAGTACATTCACATCGGAGATTTTCAGTTACAGCAACAAATTACGATTCAACAAACCGATGATTTGTTAAAGATAAAGGTGGACGATCTCGATTTAAAACCCATTTCCAAGATATTCAAAGGCACTGATTTGAACTCCTTGCAATTGGCTGGTCGCATGGCGTCCTTTGATCTTGCCATAAACTTAGGGAGCTTTGAAGTTGAAACGATGTTATTGGATGTTAAAGGCTTTGCTGTTAATGCCGATTTAGAATCTTTTAAGCATGTTGGACCATTAGATATTCAATACGATTATGGTGAGAAAGAAGGTCGTTTGAAAATTAACTCTGACATGCTTAGGTGGTTAATTCCCGATTTATATAGTGAAACCAAACAACTTAAAAATCTGAGCATTGAAGGGGTGACCAAAGGGACATTATTTGATCCGTCAACCTTGGTGTTTCAAAAAGCTTCCGCTCAATCACTTGAAGATACCCATGTCACAATGGATTTGAGTGTAGAACAGCCCCTGAGCTCACCCATACTTGATGTGGTCATCAAAGCGGACTCACTGAGTGTTAGAGAAAGCAAAGCATGGTTGCCTGATGGGACCATGAATAAAGATGCTTATCGTTGGATTTACAATAATTTCATCAGTGGGTATATTAAAAAATTTAAACTAGGCTTAAAAGGCACCCCTCAGTCAATCAATGAAGCCGATCATCCAGACCACTATAATCTTATTGAACTGGACTTGGATTCGGTCACGCTTACGCCACAGCCTAATTGGAAGCTCATTCTTGTTCATCAAGGCGCACTCAAGTATTTCAAAAACCTGTTGTCCGTTGAAACTCAGAGTGGTGAAACTGGCGGGATCAACATTTCTACAACAAAAATCACCATCGATACCACGGCAGAAACCGATCGCCTGGCAATAAAAACCGCATTGGTGTCCGATGCTAAAAAGGTTGATCATTATTTTAAAACATCGCAATTGGCTGAGTTTGTAGGCATTGAAACATTGATTGAAAATTCAACCTTATCACAAGGGACGGTTTCGGCCAATGTGAATTTGGACATTCGTTTGGATGATGCCGACTTAATCCCGACTCAAGCATTTGGAAGCGTGCATTTTGATCAGACACTTTTTGTGCTATACAATGAAAAATTCACTCAGTTCTCAGGCTTCATCCATTTTTCACCAGAGCGGGTGTTCAGTGATAATCTTGAAGCTTTATGGTTTGATCAACCCATTAAAGCCACCTTGACGCATAAACAAATTGATGCGGAGAAGTGGCTGGTGGTTGACGTAAATGGTGTATTAAAACCTTCGGTTTGGTTGCCAAACATTACTGGAAAAGCGCCATTTATCGGTCAATTTCGCCTACCACCAGAGGATTCGGACCATCCAAGCCGATTTAGTGTTCATTCTGATTTGGTTGGCATCACCAGTACCATGCCATTGCCTTTGAATAAAGCGATTAAGGATCGAATGCGGCTTGAAATCGAAGCCGAGCAAACCACCAAATCCTTGACTATTGAGGTGGCATTAGGTACAAAATTAGGGGCAGCGTATTTCACCAGACCAAATGGACAAAAGACATTTGAGAGCGGAGAAATATGGCTGGGTAAACCCTACTCTGAAATGCAATCAAAAAAGGATGCTCTGGGTGTTGCCATCAGATTGCCCGTCGTTTCCGCGAACCGATGGACGCTTTTTATCAATAATTGGATCAATTATGAACCAGAGGGCGAGGGCAACCTGACTCAAGACTCGCTGTTCCCCAAACCAAAATATATTTACATTGAGGCGGACAAATTCAGATACGATGATTTGGTCTATGACCAGATTTCAGCGATGGCTCAGATGTCATCCAATCAGTGGCTGGTTGATTTTCAGGCCAAAGGCATTAAAGGGTCGTTTGACTATGACCCAGATCAAAAAAGTGTCAATGCAAGTTTTGACAAGTTCTTCATCATTCGAAGTGCCCCGAATTTAGCAGAGTTGTGCCATTCTTTTGCTTCGCCGCTGTGGCGTAAAGCGACAGTCAAAATCGATGAATTTACTTTTGGGGAGCAAAATATCGGTCAATTTACAGCCAATGCAACTCAAACCAGTCAAACGGTAGCGGTTGAGTCTTTTAATGTTCATGGTCCTGACATAAACATCGCGGGTCAAGCGCAACATGATTTTATGGCGCAGGCAAACACATTGACCTATACCTTAGACAGCCATAAACTTGCAACGATGAATCAACTACTGGCTATTGATAATGTCAATTATGTGGCACGGGAAGTGCGCTCTAACGGTGCCATCAATTGGCAAGGTCAGTTATCCTGTCCACATTTTAAGGATTTAGTCGGCGTTCTTAATTTAAACTCCAAAGCTGGTTCTGTTAAAAATGCCGATCCAGGATTTGGGCGGCTGATTGGCTTATTAAATTTGTCGGTTTTGGAGCGACGCTTTGACTTTGACTTAAAAGATGTTACAGACGCAGGCATGCTGTTTGATGACTCATTCGTGGAATTAGAACTCAACCATGGTGCAATCAATGTTAAAAAGCTTCAAATGCGTACACCAGCAGCAGAAATCAATATTACTGGACAAAGTGATGCCATCAATAATAAACATAATCTACGCGCTTTGGTGACA
The DNA here is from genome assembly GCA_965277775.1 of Gammaproteobacteria bacterium. Classification (GTDB taxonomy): domain Bacteria; phylum Pseudomonadota; class Gammaproteobacteria; order CAKMZV01; family CAKMZV01. The sequence goes on from OZ255843.1 coordinate 1,697,377, forward strand.
CCAAAATACACCAATACTTTGGTGCCAATAACGGCTTTGGTTGGCGGTCTGCCGGTCGGCGTTGGCGTCTATTTGGCCAACGAATTATTTAATTTAGCAGAGGGCGACGACCTACTGACTGAGGTCTATCGTATTGAAGGCGATTGGGAAAGCCCCAAAATTTATAAAGAATAAGCCATTCATAAAATTTAATTGAATACCAAAGCCTTAGTATGATCGTCATATTACCCGGTTGGGGCATCCCTAAAGATTGCTATAATCCTTTGGTGGTTGCATTGCAAGCCATCGATGAAGTGCGGCTGATTGAATTACCCAAACAGCATAGCAGGCTTGAATCAGCAATGGCTGAATTGGCTATACCTGCTCATGCGCACGTGATTGGCCATTCATTGGGTGGCAATTGGGCATTGTATCTTGGGCAGTATTTGACGTTGAAATCGATTTTTTGTGTGACGACGAATCCCAGTTTCATTGAGCAAACCGATTGGAATGGCATGTCTCAGGACGCTTTTGAAAAATTAGAAAGTTCAATCCAAGCTGAAAGGGCATTGAAAATGTTTTATCGCACCTGCGCCCACGGTGAACCCAAGCAAACATTGAAGCTGTTGTTGCAACAGGCAGATCAAGCGCTTTTTAGCGATACAGAACAAGGGCAAATGGCAAACAAACAAACATTACTGAACCGCTTAGAACACTTAAGACAGTTAAAAATGCACGCTATTTTGACAAAACCATCTCCAGTTAAGACAGGCTTCTGGTTTGCTAAGCAAGATGCTTTGGTGCCTATTGCGATTGCCGATCAAATCGCTCAAATGTCTGAGCAGTATGTTGTGATCAAAAGAGCAGGGGGGCATTTGCCAATGATGTCACAATTGGATCAGCTCGTCGAGGATATTAAAGCATGGCATTCCCAAACGCATTAAGTCGCAGTTTTAACCAAGTTGCCCAAACTTATGATCGATTTGCTGTAGTGCAAAATCATATGGTGATGGAGTTGGATGAACGATTGCGTTTTTTTAAAAACGACCCCAAACACATTCTCGATTTGGGGGCGGGTACAGGCAAACTGACTGAAAAATTACTGGCACAATATCCGCAAGCCACAGTGGTTGCCATTGACATTGCCGAACAGATGCTACAACATCTCAATGCGCATGCTAAACTGCCTATCAGAAGTGTTATGGCGGATGCGCATGAACTGCCCATTCAAGACCAACAAGTGGATCTGGTGGCTTCAAATGCGATGTTGCAATGGTCATATGATTTGGAGAAACTGTTTAAGGAAGTGGCGCGGGTATTGGTGGACGATGGGATTTTTCATTTTGCCACTTTTGGTCCCCAAACATTGAAGGAGTTAAGGCAGGCTTGGCTGGTAGCCGATCCGCATTATGAGCATGTAAATCCTTTTATAGACATGCACGATTTGGGCGATTTATTGATGCACTGTGGGCTGTCTGACCCCGTTATGGATATGACGATGATGTCGGTTAGTTATGCTGATGGTCGTGCTGCGCTGAATGACATACGAGGCGTTGGTTCGCGCAACCATTTACACGGCAAACGTCATGGTTTGACTCCGCCTGGGTTATGGAAAAAGATGTACGAGTCTTTGGCAAAACAGACACAAGAGCCAGGCAAAATCACCATGTCTTACGAGATCGTCTATGGTCATGCTTTTAAGGGACAACCCAAACAAGCAAAGGAAGCCCAGCCATTCATCATCAGCCCTGAAGATATTGTTAGGCGATGAAGCGATTCTGTTCCCACTGTCGGTTGCGGTAATGGTGGATATGATCAGAAAAACGTGGAGATCAAAAAAAGGGAAGTTTAAGGTTTCATCAATGATAAAGGTTTACAATAACACTTATGAATGAGTTGAAACAATTAAATATTGGATTTATTGGGGTAGGAAACATGGCAACCGCCATGATTGCTGGTTTACTAAAAAATGGCATGCCGCCGCAAAACCTCTATGTTTATCCTGTCCGTGAACAAGCAAAAGCTTTTTGGCAAGGGAAAGGCGTACAAATCGCGCCAGATTTACCCACACTAACCCGGCAAGCAACGTTGATTATCATAGCCGTCAAACCGCAAAAATTTGACGAAGCATCCGATGGCTTAGGCCACTTGGGGTCGGATAAGACGGTGCTGTCGGTCATGGCTGGTATCCCTGTTCAACGTATTCAAAAAAACTGCGGAGTAGCTTCAGTGATTCGAACCATGCCCAATACGCCTGCTTTGATTGCACAAGGTGCGACGGGCGTGTATTACAGCGCCCAAGTATCCGACTTAATGCGTAGAGCGGTGCCAGCCCTATTGGACTGTCTGGGGCCGGTCGTGGTCGAGGTGCCACAAGAAACGATGTTGGATGCAATCACAGCGGTTTCGGGCAGTGCGCCCGCTTATTATTTTGCCTTCATGGAAGCTCAAATAAAAACAGCAATGTCCATGGGCTTTACTCAAAAACAGGCGACCGATTTAGTCATTCAAGCCGCCTTAGGTGCCGCACAATTGGCCAAAGAATCGGAGCATTCCTTAAGTGTGCTTCGCCAACAAGTCACGTCACCAGGGGGTACGACTGAGCAAGCACTGATTCAGTTGGCTGAAAAAGGGCTTGCAGAAACGGTTGATTCAGCCATGCGGGCTGCTCAATCACGCGCGCAGACATTGGCAAATTAGAGGGTGTAATATGACTATAGTATTGAGTTCAGTCGCAATCTTTCTTCTCAATTTTTTGGCGATGATATTCGCTTTGCGAGTGATGATGCGTGCTGTTTATGTCAGTCCTAATGCCCCATTGGCTTCATTCGTGATTCGCGTCACTCGCCCCTTTGTTCGACTGTTTTCATTGTTTGTGCCAGATATGGGTCGGTTTGATTTACCCGCCATGGTGCTCATGTACATTGTGGTGTTCATTCAAATTGCATTGTTTACTGGGTTTGAGGTCATTCAAGTTTACTGGCTTCAAGGGCTTGCTTTCACCGCCTTAAAATGTGTGCAATTGTTCCTCAATATTCTGTTTTTTGCGGTACTTATTCGTGCATTTATGAGTTGGATTGTGCCACAACAAAACGCTTTGGTTGAGCAGGTGTTGATTCCATTAACTTACTGGATAGAAGCGCCTTTTCGTCGATTTATCCCAGATGTTGGAGGTGTTGACCTAACGCCATTGATTATAATTTTTGGCATAAAGACGTTTGAGTCTGCCGTTCTAAATCCAGCTATGGCAATAACAGGATTGATGTAATGGTTGAAATTGTATTGAATGGTGAGGCATTTTCAATCGATGGCGACGGTTCAATCAGCATGCTGCTCAATCAATTGGATTTGGTGCCCTCTAAGATTGCCGTTGAGGTGAATGAAAGTATCGTCAGCCGTTCAAAATACGATCAATTCTGCCTAAAAAACAACGATAGAGTAGAAGTCATTCAGGCCGTTGGCGGCGGCTGAGGCTCAGAAAGACTTGCGCAAGCGCATAAAAAGGAACAACAATCAATGAAAGATCCATTAAAAATAGGCAAGCATACTTTGACTTCGCGGTTGTTAGTGGGCACTGGAAAGTACAGCAGTTTAACCGAGACGGTTGCAGCGATTGAAGCCACGGGGTCTGAAATGATCACCGTTGCGATCAGGCGTACCAATATTGGCCAATCAGGATCGGATGATGATTTACGCCAATTTCTGCCCCCTGAGAAATACATTTATCTGCCCAACACGGCTGGATGCTATACGGTTAAAGATGCCATACGAACTTGTCATCTGGCACGTGAACTTTTGGGTGATTATCGTTTGGTGAAGTTGGAAGTTTTGGGCGATGAAAAAACTTTGTATCCCGACATCCCAGCCACATTAGAGGCCACCAAAATATTGGTGTCGGAAGGGTTTGATGTCATGGTATATACCAGCGATGACCCGATCATTGCCAAACGCTTAGAAGCGCTAGGGTGTGTGGCAGTGATGCCTTTGGCGGCACCCATTGGTTCGGGTTTGGGTATTCGTAATCCATACAACATACGCACCATTGTTGAGCAAGCAGAGGTGCCTATCTTGGTTGATGCTGGAGTCGGTTGCGCCTCTGATGCGACAATGGCGATGGAATTGGGTTGTGATGGGGTGTTGATGAATACCGCCATTGCAGCAGCCAAAAAACCCATAGAAATGGCGCAAGCCATGAAGCTGGGCGTGCAAGCCGGCCGCTTGTCCTATCTTGCTGGTCGTATGCCAAGAAAACGCTACGCTTCTGCGTCTTCACCCGTCGATGGTTTATTTTTCTAAGTGAAGCATGCTAAGTTGTAAAAAGAGCAACCGAAGTTTTGTTTTAAGACAAGGCAGAATCAGCCAATCACAGCAATCAAATTGGATCAAGCATTGGCAAACTTTGGGCATTGAGTATCAGCCTCAAACCATCGACATTCAAAGTTATTATGCCCAACCTCAGCCACTCATTGTTGAGGTTGGTTTTGGTATGGGTGATTCGCTGATTTCCATGGCCGAATCACAACCCCATCATAATTTTTTGGGCATCGAAGTCCATTTACCAGGGGTGATGAAAGCCTGCCATAAAACGCACAGCAAAGGGTTAGACAACATTCGATTCATCCGCCATGATGCCACCGATGTATTACAAGATTGTTTGGCAGAACAGTCGGTTGCTAAACTCCTATTATTATTTCCTGATCCTTGGCACAAAAGACGACACCATAAAAGACGCATTGTGCAAGCCTCATTTTTAAATCTCGTCCACCGAGTATTATCCCCGTCTGGAATATTTCAATTGGCGACCGATTGGGAAGCGTACGGCATCATTATGCGCGAGACGATTGAAGCTGATCATCGATTCTGTCCTTTGGATCATCCTATAAACCACCAACGCCCTATGACTAAATTTGAGAAAAAAGGCATGCATATGGGTCATAATATCACCAACTTATGGTATCAAAAAATTTAAACATCATTTCTTTTAATGTCAATTCTATTCGGATTAGACTGCATCAGCTACAGGTATTGGTAGATCAATACCAGCCCAGCATTATTGGGCTGCAGGAAACCAAAGTCACAGATGATGCATTTCCATTGCAAGATATTCAAGCCTTGGGTTATGAGGCCGTGTTTCTTGGACAGAAAACGCATTATGGCGTTGCGCTGTTGACCAATTTACCGATCATTCAATCAGCCAAAGGATTAAATATTGGCCCCAGCGAATTGCAAACAAGATTGGTCTATGCCCAATTAGAATGGCAAGGTCAACCAATCCATGTTTACAATGGCTATTTTCCACAAGGATCGAATCGAACCCATCCCAGTAAGTTTGCCGACAAAACCAATTTCTATGCCGATTTAACTCAGCATATAACCAGTCATCATCAGCCAGAGGAAAAGATCGTGGTTCTTGGTGATTTAAACATCGCCCCCAAAGACATCGATGTAGGCGTTGATAATCCTGACAAGTGGCTTAAGCGCGGTGATTGTAGTTTTTTGCCTGAAGAGCGTGAATGGATTGAGCGTCTGTACGATTGGGGCTTGCATGACAGTTACAGGCATTTGAAGCCAGAGGGTAAAGACTACTCATGGTTTGATTTTCGAACACGGGCATTTGAACGATCCCATAAACCAGGGTTGCGCATTGATCACATTCTTTTAACCCAGCCACTGCTTGATTTGGCCACTGATTCTGGCGTTGACTATGCGATTAGGGGGATGGAAAAGCCGTCTGATCATGCACCTGTTTGGACCACAGTACAGTCATCGATGCACCCAACGATGACGATTGAGTCGCTCAATGCTATGGATGAAGAAAGCTTTGTTCAAGCCTTGGGTAATATTTTTGAAAACGCCCCATGGGTGGCCAAACAGGCTTATGCTTACAGACCTTTTACGGGCGTTGATGCCTTGTATCAGCAAATGATTGAAATCGTCAATCAGGCAGATCACGATCAAAAGCATGCGCTATTGTGTGGCCACCCTGAGTTGGCTGGTAAATTAGCGCAACAAGGCGAACTAACCGAGGCGTCAACCCAAGAACAGGCCAGCGTTCAACTGAATCAATTAAGCCCTGAAGAAATGGCTCAAATCGGCCAATGGAATAAAACCTACCGCGAACGATTTGCATTCCCCTTTATTGTTGCCGTGCTTAATCATAGTAAAGCCAGCCTCTTTGCTTCTTTTGAAAGTCGGTTGAACAATGATCTGAGCGATGAGCGGATTGAAGCGCTTCATCAAGTGGGGCAAATTGCCAAAATCAGGTTAGAACAGTTATTTAATGAGGGAAATTGAGGTCAACATGTATAAATTAAGCACCCACGTATTAAATACCGTCACAGGCAAACCGGCTGAAGGCGTATCCATTACGTTTTATCAATGCGACGATGATGGCAATAAACATTGTCTTAAGCGCGTTGTCACCAACGCCGATGGGCGGGTTGACGAACCGCTTTTATTAGATGAGACTTTGCCCACAGGACGCTACGAGTTGGCATTTGAAGTCGGCGCATATTTTGAAAAACACAAAGCGGTGCAAAGCCAACCGCCATTTTTATCTGTGGTGCCCATCGTTTTCACCATTACTGAAGGTCAGCAAAATTATCATATTCCGTTGCTGGTTTCGCCCTGGAGTTATGCCACTTATCGTGGCAGTTGATCCTTGGGTCAAACAACGATCTCATCCCATTAAATCGCCTTGACGTGATGCCACTTATGGTGGCAGCTGGCCCTTAGTTCAAACAACGATCCCATTCCATAAATCACCATAACCTTATGCCAATCGTGGTCGTTGCAAGACGTTTGACAACAGGACGCTTGCGATAAACCTTCTATCGCCTTTCGCAAACTAAAGGAAAGGTACATAAAAAAAAGGGATGCCGATGGAGACATCCCTTTTAAAATCTTTCGGCGTTATTTAATTACGCTGTTTTTGTTTCTTCCCATAGGGCTTTAAACAAGCTGATACCCATCAATATCATAATAAATGAGAATGGGATGGCACCGACAATCATCGCTGATCGAATCGCCCCCAAACCTCCAGCAAGTAGAAGCGCACCAATGACACAGGTTAGTGCAAGTCCCCATATGATGATGTGTTTCGCACCAGCAGTACCTGTGTTGCTACCGCCAGCATTGATTGTATTAACAACCAAAACAGCCGAGTCAGCAGAAGTCACCAAGTAAGTCAATAACAAGATAACGATCATAAAGGACATTAGCTGGGCCAGTCCTGAGGAAAGCATAATGTTAATGACTTCATACAATTGGTAGGTGAGGTTTGAACCAAAAATTCGACCACCAGCTTCGCCATTGAGTTCCAAATCAATCGCTGTTCCACCAACAAATGCGAACCAGATAAAGCACATGAACGAAGGCGCTACGATGGCACCTGCAACAAATTCACGGATGGTACGATTTTTAGAAATACGAGCAAGGAAGATGCCAACAAAAGGAGCGAATGCAATCCACCATGCCCAATAAAAAACAGACCAACTCGTTTGCCAACCACCTAGTGCCGAAGAAGGATCCCAAACGATAAAGGTCATCGCAGGCAAGTTAATAATATAACTAAATATGCCGAATCCTAAGAGTTCAAAAGCAATGAGCGTTGAACCAAATATTAAGAAGAAAGCCAATAATGAGAACGATAAAACCATGTTGAGATTACTGAGCCATTTAATGCCTCTACCGACCCCTGATAATGCGGAAGCCGTTGAACAAATCATGACTATAACCAAAGACATCAATAAAGCGGCTGTGGTTGGTTCAGGAATGGCATCTTCGGTCATCAACCAACCAATACCAGTGATATTATGCACGCCTGAAGCAAAAGAGCTTAATCCTAATCCGATGGTTTGCGAAATACCCAAGATGGTTGCGATAACAGCGGTGATATCAACAATGTGTCCAACGGGTCCTTCTAATGTGCGACCAAATAGAGGGACTAAGGCTGAGCGAATGGTTAAAGGCAAGCCACGAGAATAAGTAAAGAATGCTAATGAAATGCCAACCAATGCATAACAAGCCCAAGCGCCAAAACCCCAATGTAAAAAGGTATAACGATAAACGGCATCTAAAGCGGATTCAGTTTTGGGTTGAACCACATTGTCAATGGCTGATACGGCGCCAGCAGCAACTTGATCGTTGTATAGGGCAAAAACATCCGCACCTTCTGGAATGGTGATATTACTAGCGGCAAGTGCTGCGGCAATATCCATTTTGCTTTGGATAATCTCTGGGTTATTGCCCAAGTGAAAAATGGGTTCAGCAGCTGCATAACCCAACATGCCGATGCCAATACCTGCGCCGAACATCATTGAAAACCATGAAAAGTTTGAAAATTCTGGAACACCGTCTGCATCTCCAAGCTTCACTCTACCAAAACGCGGGTAAAATGCAAGGATGATACAAACGATGATAAAGAATGCGACGGTATAAATATAGTAAGAGTTAAGATTTTGAAAAGACCAATCCTGAGCATCCTGTAAGATGGCACCGGCCGCTTCTGGATCAAAGACCGCCCATAAGACAATCACTGCCAATAAAAATTTTGACCCTAAGGTGACGAATTGATTAAATCCCGAATAGAATCCATCTGGATTCCTTTTAATAGTAAATTCTGGAACAGTTGACATAGTATAAACCTCAGCTTTGTTGAGAAAAGTAATAAATGTTGATTTTAAAAATATAGGCTTTTAATGACCATTAGTCATAAAAAAATCAGCACATCCACAAACGACTGGGGGTCATTCTACATTGTGCCCCAGTAATTTACAACTGATTGAATCATTTAATAGTAAAACCCTCTAAAATAGAAACTTATGAAAGTACTACTGATCAAACAGTCTTCTTTGGGGGATATCATTCATGTTTTCCCCGCGCTGAGCCAAGCGATGGACGCCATCCCTGGTCTATCCATAGACTGGTTGGTTGAAGAAAATTTTGCCCAAATACCCTCATGGCACCCTGCTGTGAACAGTGTTATACCCATTGCATTGCGACGCTGGAAGAAGCAATTGTTTAGCGCTCAAACCCAAAAAGAAATACGTGCGTTTAAGAAACAGACTCAGCAGGCATCGTACGATTGTGTGATTGACGCACAGGGTTTGGTTAAAAGTGCGCTGTTTGCAAAATGGGCGCATGCCCCCGCTGTTGGTTTTAGTTGGGATTCCATTCGGACAGAAAAAATAGCGAGTTGTTTTTATAACAAACGCATTGAAGTCGCCCAAGGCACGCATGCCATACGGCGATTACAGCAACTGTTTGCCCAAGCTTTGGGTTACGAGGCAGACTTGCATCAACAACCTGAGTACAGATTACACTTAGAATCCACTGATCATGTTATAGACCAGCCATTTGTCATGGGTTTACACGGTACCACTTGGGAAAGCAAAAAACTGCCCTTAGAGCACTGGATTAAAATCGCACAAAATCTTGCTGTTAAAGGATTAGCGCTTTACTTGCCTGAGGCAAATTCAACTGAGGCGCAATGGGTTCAGCGACTTTCGGAGCGCGTGGACAATGTGGTGGCCTTACCCCGCATGACTCTAACGGAAGTGGTTCAGATCATGCAACAAGCGCAGGGCGTCATAGCGGTTGATACAGGATTGGTGCACATTGCCGCCGCCTTGGGTGTGCCCAATGTCAGCGTATTTGGCGCCACCAATTCAGTGCTGACTGCACCATTGGGACCACAGTCAACCGTGTTGTCGGTAGATTTTCACTGCGCACCGTGCCTGCGCCAACAATGTCGCTATTCAGATTCATCTCCCCCATGCTATCAAACCGTCTCTGCCGATGTCATCTGTCAAAACTTGATGGAAAAAATCGATTCAAGCCGATTATGAGTGCTGCTATGGCAGACCGAGCCAAGGCTTTAAATAAACTTATTCAAGGCGATGTTTACTTAGACGAAGAGACACGCGCACTCTATGCCCAAGACGCTTCGGTTTATCAACAATTGCCCCAAGCCGTCATCGTCCCTTATACCTCAGATATTCAAACCATCATCCGATTTGCCTATGAGCACAACATGCCACTCATCCCGCGTTCAGGTGGGACTTCATTGGCTGGGCAATTGGTCGGAGAAGGCTGGGTCATAGACTTATCCAAACATCAAACCCAAATCATCGAAATCAATACCAAAGAGCGTTATGCCATTGTTGAAACAGGGGTGATTAGAGATGACTTAAATCGCCAATTAGAGCCTTATGGGCTGTTGTTTGCGCCTGAAACCTCCACTTCCAACCGCTGCACCATTGGCGGGATGGTTGGCAATAATGCCTGCGGGGTGCATTCTATATACTATGGAACGACTCGCGACCACATATTAGCGTGTTCAGGATTCTTAAGCGATGGCAGCGCGGTTAGCTTTGAGCCAATTTCTGATGAGACATTACAAGCCAAATGCCAGCAATCTGGGTTAGAAGGTGACATCTACAGGCAAACCACCGCTTTGTTGGAAGCTCATCGACAGACCATTGCCAAGGCACATGTGGATCCCTTATTGATTCGTAATAACAGTGGTTATGCGCTACAGGCGATGGAAGCCAATCACGCGCAAAATCGTCCGTTCAGTATGATCCCGCTCATTTGTGGTTCTGAAGGCACTTTGGCTGTTGTCACGCAAATCAAAGTTAAACTAACCGAAGCTCCCAAGTTTAAAGGCATGCTATGCCCGCATTTTAATGATTTGGCTGAGGCCATTGATGCCACCCAACTCATCGTCTCCTTTGAACCCAGTGCCGTCGAATTATTTGATCAAGCGACATTGGATGCGGGTAAACATAATCGCCTCCAAAGCAGTCATCGATTTTGGATTGAAGGCAAGCCCAAAGCCGTACAAGTGATAGAGGTTTATGGACCAACGTCTGATATTTTGGAGCAAAAAATATTCCAGATCAGCGAAAGTTTGCAGGACAAGGCCTATGCTTGCCCAAGAATCAAAGCTGAGGACTTTGACAAGGTCTGGCAACTTCGCTCTGCGGCATTAGGTTTGTTGATGGGGAAACCTGGAGAGAATAAAGCCATTGCTGTTATCGAAGATGCCGCCATCCCATTACCGCATTTAAGCACGTACATTCAATCGATGTTGGTCTATGCCAAACAACAGCATATAGGCATGATTACTTACGGACATTCTTCAGTCGGTGTGATTCATTTGCGACCTGAGCTGGACTTAACTCAAACCGAGGCCCAACACAAATTCAAAGCCATTGCCCAATTCTCCGCACAACAGGTCAAGCAATTTAATGGTGCTTTATCGGGTGAACATGGCGATGGTCGGCTACGGGGGCAGTGGCTTGAATTCATTTATGGTACAGAATTCTATAAGCTGTTAGAGCAAGTTAAAAAGATCTTTGATGATAAAAACATTTTGAACCCTGGAAAAATCACCCAGACGCCACCGATGACTGCACAACTGCGACCCGCCTTATCTGATGCAATGAATCAGCAAGCGGCATTTGATTGGCAAGTACAAGGGGGCTTTTCGGGCGCTGTTGATAAATGCAATGGTGCGGGTGCTTGCCGTAAAAGCAGTGGCTTGATGTGTCCTTCTTATCAGGCGACCAAAGAGGAAGCAATGAGCACGCGAGGTCGGGCAAATTTATTGCGCTTTGCTTTGAGTCGACCCAATCCGCAAAAACACCTGAGCCAACCGCTTTTAAAAAAGGCATTAGATTTATGTTTGGCGTGTAAAGGTTGTTTGTCTGAATGCCCTGCCAGCGTTGATATGGCTAAATTGAAGGCGGAAGTGCTGTATCTTAGGGCCCAGAGCAAAGCGCTGAGTTGGTCAGAAAAAAAACAAAACTGGTTGGTTGAACATTATCCTCAACTCATTCGGTTGCAACAAAACAATGGGTTGGCGCGAAGGTTAGGGCAGTCAGCTTGGGTCAAACGCCTGTTTGAAATTGATGAACGGCGACCATTGCCGCAAATCGCGTCAAGGAGCTTTCAACAATGGTGGCAAGATCAATCTAAAAGTTTAGACGACAAGCGACCCCAAGTGGGCTTGCTGGTTGATTTATTTGCCAATCATTATGAGCCCCACATTGCCATTGATTTTGTCAAACTTTTAAATCAATTGGGGTTTCAAGTACAACCCTTATTGTTAGAACATTCGCCTCGCTTGCTCATCAGCACAGGCTTACTAAAGCAGGCAAAACAATGCTTATCGGCCACTACTTCCGCCATGCAAGCACAGGCGTGTCAACATTGGTTGGGCATTGAACCGTCAGAGGTTTTGGTTTTTAGGGATGATGCCGTTGGTCTCATTGGGGCGGATCACCCCAAAATTGAGCTGATCGATGAGTGGTTGCCTGGTGTTTTAAATAAGACTGCACCGTTCAAGCCTGTCAATAAAACGGCTTACATCCACCACCATTGTCATCAGAAATCTTTGGCTGGGGTGCAAACGGCGTTTTTAGCGATGATCCCCGAATTGACCGTAAAGCCAATCTCTGTAGGATGTTGTGGCATGGCGGGTCAGTTTGGCTACCGCCATTACGAGGTGTCAAAGAAAATTGCCGAATCAGGGCTGATGCAAGCGGTTGAACGCATGGAGGATGACGCCATCCTTGTGGCGGCTGGCACCAGTTGTCGCCAGCAAATTGCCGATTTCAGTCATCGGCAAGCCATTCATCCCATCACTTTATTGGTTCAATCTTTAAATAAAGCTTAAAGCGCACAAAGGCTCATCGGCATAGTGCAATTGGCAAATCTTTTAATCTTCCATAATTCCAGTCTTTCTTTAAAAAGAACGGCTTTTATAAACTTTTAATTTTTGCGGCAATTTCATCGGCATAGGATTGTAGCCTTTGTTTTTGTTCGCCTTCAACCATGATTCTAATCAGGGGTTCGGTGCCCGAGGCGCGCAGTAATACGCGGCCTTTGTTGTTTAACTGCTTGGTGATGCGCTCGACCATGTCAATGACCGTGGCGTGGTGTATGAGTTCTTTGGCGTGTTCTTTGACCTCAATATTGACCAAAATTTGCGGGTAGGGCTGGTAGCCAGCGACCAAGGTTGCCAAGTCTTTTTGGGTTTTGTGCATGATGTTTAAAACTTCCAATGCGGACAATAGACCATCCCCCGTCGGATTGGTTTGCATATTTATGACGTGTCCCGAAGGTTCGGCGCCGTATTGCCATTGTTTCTCAGACAGGGCTTGCAAGACGTATTTATCGCCGACATCCGTCCGTATGAATTCGATGCCTTTGTTTTCTAAGGCAATCGCCAACGCTTGATTGCTCATTTGGGTGCCCGCAATGCCGACCAAATCATAGAAGTTCGCATAAATATAGAGAATGCCATCGCCATCAATCAACTTCCCCTGATGGTCGATTAACTGAATTCGATCGGCGTCGCCGTCCAACACAATACCGATGTCTGCTTGATGTTCAAGCACTTTTTCGGCGGCAAATTGGGGGTGGGTTGCGCCACAGCCTTCATTGATGTTGTGACCGTTGGGTTCAGAAGAAATGTCAATGTAGTCTAAGCCCAATGTTTGTAGCAGTTGTGGCGCCAGAGCATAGGCGGAGCCGTTTGCTGTATCCAATACAATGTGGGCTTTAAAATCGCCAGAAGGCGCCAGCGTTTGTAAATGTTGTAAATATGGATTGGCTGAAAGTGTGGTTGTTGTGCCAGTGGCTTGGTTTGGCGTTTTGGGGTTATTGAGGTATTGTTGAAAGTGCTGCTCTTGTATTGCTGTTAATTTGGCACCCGTATTTGAAAAGAACTTGAGACCATTGTCGTGCCAAGGATTATGCGATGCGGTAATCATCATACCCAAGTTGGCGTTTTGTTGAGCGGTCATGTACGCCACTGCAGGCGAAGTGGTCAATCCAAGATGGCAAAGCCGTACGCCATAGGTCATGAGTACTTCTTGCACAATGAGGAAAATATCTTTGGTTGAGGCGCGCGAGTCACCACCGATTACCACGCTGGGTTGGTTAGATTGATCGCTGACAAATGACCCCACTGCGCGCGCTATGGCGCGGATGGTATTTTGGTCAAACTCAGGTGTGTCCCAATAACCGCGGATGCCGTCTGTGCCGAATGACAATGCCACGAATCTTAGATCTTATCTAAGGGTGAAAATTGACAACACATCCACGAATCTCGTCTAAGCGCGTTGCCCTATGGGCACGTAAGTTCTGGGCTCAGAGCCTACGTAAATCTGGGTGGGTCTGAAAATACGATTGTGTGCGACTTGTTCCATATAGTGTGCCAACCAACCGGCTGTGCGCGCCACGGCAAAAATGGGGGTAAACAGCTCGGGTCGTAAACCAATTTCACGATATAAAATGCCTGAATAGAAATCAACGTTTGGATAGACGCCCTTGTCAGCCAAATGCTTGTGGCAAATTTCTTCAACTTTTACGGCAATTTCTAATTGTTTGGATATTTTGCCTTTGCGTTTCATCAGTTCTTCGACCAGTTTTTGTAACAGTTTGGCGCGAGGATCTTTGGTTTTATACTCTCTGTGTCCCATGCCCCAGATGACTTGTTTGTTTTTAATTTTGTCTAGTACATAATTTTCAACATTTTCTGGTTTGCCAATTTCGTCAATCATATTGATGACGGCGCGATTGGCACCCCCATGTAGCGGACCCGATAAGGAGGCGACAGCGGCGGCAATGACCGAGCAAGGGTTGGCCAAGGTTGAGGCGGTGACCATGGCGGTAAATGTTGAGGCGTTGATGGTATGCTCAGCGTGCAGTATGAGGCAGGTATCCATGATTTTGATCATCATGGGACTGGGTTCATAGCCCAAAACGGTATAAAGAAAATTGTCCGCATAATTGCCATCATATTTAGGGCTTATGGGTCTATAGCCTGAGCGAATTTGCTCCCACATGGCCACCAATGTGCCCACATGCGATAGGATGGTGACAGCTGATTCGTACTGTTGTTGTTGGGTATAAATGCCCTCGTCTGACACTTCGGTCGCTGGAAAAAAGCTCGACAAGCACGAGATGCCAATTTGCAACACCTGCATTGGATGTGCGGAAGGGGGCAATCTTTGGAGGATGCCGTCAATGTTAAATTTGATGCGTCGCTGGTTGACTAAGTCGCTGTCAAATTGCTGTAATTCTTCTGGTGTCGGGAGATTGCCACGCAACAATAACAATGCCGTTTCGCTGAATGTGCTATGTTCTGCCAGTTGTTCAATGGGATAGCCACGATAAAAGAGTACACCATTCTCACCATCTATATCTGAAATGGCGGATTCTGTTGCTGGAATGCCGGCAAGCCCGGGTACATATTTCATAATTTGGTCATCATCTGCCCTAAGGCATGTAAATGATTATAGGTTATACACTAAAAGAGGAACCACAACCACAAGTTGTTGAGGCATTTGGATTTTCAATCACAAAACGCGCCCCTTGAAGGTCTTCAAGATAATCAATTTTTGCTCCGTGTAAGTATTGGACACTCATCGAATCAATTAACAGCGTCACGCCTTGATTTTCGAGAACGGTATCATCGTCCTGTTGTAATTCATCAAAGGTGAAACCGTATTGGAATCCAGAACAACCACCGCCAATAATATAGACACGCAATTTAAGCGAAGGGTTGCCTTCCTCATCAATCAAAAGCCCAACTTTTGAAGCTGCAGAATCACTGAAATCTAAAACATTTTCCATAATTTCATTCAATAAAGTAAGTTAAATAAAAGTCACGATTTAATGATTAAACCTGACTCACCAATCATGCCCATTTTACACCACAAAAATATTTAATACATGATTAGCGGAAACAACCATAATGCCTTGAAAACTTAGGTGCCACAAAAGGTTTGATAGATGCGATTATTTTTCTCTGGGGTTGGTCTCAGATATTCATTTTCAGTGGTCTGCTCGTAAGGTTGGCTAAGCGCATCGAGCAGCGTTTGAACGGCGCCATAATCCAATGATTGTTCTGCCCTATTCAGCGCGTCCTCAACGACGTGATTGCGCGGAATCACCACAGGATTACAAGCATTCATGCCTTGGAGAATTTGTTCAGGTGATTGCTTTCCGCTGTGTAGGCGTTGTTGCCATTGTTTAAACCATTGCTTAAATGTCGTATCTTGCTGGGGTATTTGGGCAAAGAGGGGGTCTAAGTCAGCGTGGTCGTGGCTCAGACAATGACTCAAATAGCGAAATCCATTGGTAAAATCGATTTGATTTTGGTGCAACCATTGCATCCACGATTGAATGAGCGGCCCGTCATCGTCTGCTTCGCCCCATAAACCCAGCTTCCGTCGCATCATATCAAGCCATTGTGCTTCAAAGTGGTCTTGAAACGATCGGATGATGTCCTCAGCGATGGTCACAGACTTTTTGGGGGCATTGTCGATTAACGGCAATAAGGCTTCAGCAAATCGGGCTAAATTCCATTGCATGATGGGCGCTTGGTTGGCATAAGCATAGCGACCATTGGTGTCTATAGAACTGAACACGGTTTTAGGATCGTAGTGGTCCATGAAGGCGCAGGGTCCATAGTCGATGGTCTCTCCAGAAAGGGCAATATTATCGGTGTTCATGACGCCATGGATGAACCCCACTCTCAACCATTCGACGACTAAATGAACTTGACTGAGCACCACAGATTTTAATAATTCAATGTAGGGCTTGTCAGCTTGAGCGATGTCTGGGTAATGTCTTTGAATGGTGTAATCCGCCAGTTGTATTAAATCGTTTTTGTCTTGTTTGGCAGCACAATACTGAAAAGTGCCAATGCGCAAATGACTGGCAGCCACTCGAGTAAGAATGGCGCCAGGTAACACACCGTGACGACGTATGGAATCACCCGTGCGGACAACAGCCAAGCTGCGGGTACTTGGAATGCCCAGCGCTGCCATGGCTTCACTGATGATGTATTCTCGCAACATGGGACCGAGTGCGGCGCGGCCGTCGCCACGTCGTGCATAGGGTGTGGGTCCAGAACCTTTGAGTTGAATGTCAAAGCGTTTATTTTCGGGCGTGAGGTGCTCACCCAGCAGATGGGCTCTGCCGTCACCGAGCAAACTCAGATGACCAAACTGATGACCAGCATAGGCCATGGCCAAAGGCTCAGCTTGTGGGGGCAATTGATTACCCGAGAAAACAGACGCTAAGGCTGAATCTGAGTCAGCGTCCAAGGATAAACCCAGCTGGTGTGCCAGTGGGTGATTAACAAGGACCACTTGAGGGTCTGGCACAGCCAAAGGCCGACACTTTTCATAAAAATGACTAGGCAATTGGGCATAACTGTGGTCAAAACGCCAATTGAGTGTATTAGATTGCATTGTGGCTCAGTGAGTTCATTGAACAGGCTATTTTATGCGTTATTGGGGAAACGCATCCAATTGTCAACAGTGGTGTTATTTAAAGCGGCTGTTTATGCGCCACATTGACCGTTGAAGCGGACATTGAGGCTATTGAATCTTTTTCAAAACCTTATTGACGACTTTGGATGGCAACGGAATGTAGCCATCTTTAATGACGGTGGTTTGGCCTTTTTTCGAGAGAATCAATTTGATGAACTCGCGGGTGTTGAGATCAAGGGGTTTGTTAGGGGGCTTATTCACGTAAATATACAGATAACGTGCTAAGGGGTATTTGCCTTTTAAGGCGTTTTCTGCCGTGACGTGCACATAAGGTTTGCCGATTTTTTTCGCTATGGGTAAGGCGCGCACACCCGCTGTTTTATAACCAATGCCTGAGTAGCCAATACCATTGATTGAAGCGCTGACAGATTGCACCACTGAAGCAGAGCCAGGTTGCTCGTTGACGCTGTTACGAAAATCCCCTTTGCACAAGCCGCGTTTTTTGAAGTAGCCATAAGTGCCAGAGACCGAATTTCTGCCAAATAATTGGATGTCACGGTTCTGCCAAGCCCCGCTTAAGCCTAAATCGCCCCAAACATTGGCCGCCTTTTTATGGCCACACTTGAGGGTTGATGAAAAAATGGCATCCACTTCGGCAATGCTTAAACCTTTGATGGGATTATCCTTATTGACAAAAACCGCCAGAGCATCCACAGCAACGGGGATGGCCAATGCTTTATAGCCATGGGTTTTTTCAAATGCGGCAATTTCCTTTGATTTCATTTTTCGACTCATGGGACCCAAGTTTGACGTGCCTTCTGTGAGGGCTGGTGGCGCTGTTGAAGAGCCTGCAGCTTGGATTTGAATCGACACGTTGGGATAAAAGCGTTTGAAATCTTCACTCCAGAGGGTCATGAGATTGGCCAAGGTATCGGAGCCGACGCTGGAAATTTTTCCTGATACGCCTTGAATTCTTTGGTAATCGGGCAGCGCGGGATCGACTTTTGTTTCTGCGCGTGCCTGGGATACACAAAATGCAAGGACGATGGAGAGTATTAAGTGTTTCATAGTCAATTAAGCGGTCAAGTTAAAGTCAATGTGGGTCTTATGATCAATCGGTTTCTTTGGTTGCAGGGTCAGCTTTTTCAATGGCATCAGATTGTAGATTATCGCCTAAAAAAGTCCCTGTTTTCATATAAACCAGCTGTTGGCAGATGTTGCGGATGTGGTCGCTGATTCTTTCCAAACCTTTAATGGCCCATAAATAAGCCAAAATCTGGCGTCTGCTCAATGGATTGGATTGAATGATTTTGACCACTTCTATCAGCGCTTTATCGTAGCGTTGATGGAGAGATAAATCGGCGGCAAGGAGATTTTCTGCCAAAGTAACGTCTTGAGTTTCCAACACAACAATCATTTCTTTATAAGCCTCGTGAACGCGCCTTGCCATTTTGAGAAGCGGTGGTTTTGCCGCGTATTGATCTTCAATGGACACAAGGGTTGCCGTGGCTAATTTTTCCGCTTCATCGCCGATGCGCTCCAAATCATTGCTCATTTTGATGACCGACAGAGGGATACGTAAATCGGAAGCCACAGGTTGATAAATCGCCAGGACCCCAAAACACAGCTCATTGATTTCAACCTCATATCGATTGATTTTTTTATCTTGCCGTATGGTTTTTTCAGCGATCTCATTACTCGACTTTTCCAAAGAATCGATGGCAAAATTTATTTGCTCTTCAACACTGTGTGCCATATTGAGCATGCGCACATTTAATTGGGCTAAGTCCTCGTCAAAATTTTTTAATATGTGGGTTTTTTTCCTATTCATAATTATCCAAATCTTCCTGTGATGTAATCTTCTGTTTGCTTCTCCTTGGGTTCGGTAAATAGTTGGCTGGTCGCGTTGTATTCAATCAATTTGCCAATGTACATAAATGCTGTGTAGTCTGAAATGCGCGCCGCTTGTTGCATGTTGTGTGTAACGATTAATATGGTGTATTCTTGCCGTAATTCGGAAATTAATTCTTCAATTTTTAGGGTAGAGATGGGATCCAAAGCAGAGGTGGGTTCATCTAAAAGCAAAACGCTTGGTTTGATGGCAATACATCGAGCAATGACCAATCGTTGTTGCTGCCCACCAGATATGCTCAAGGCATTGTCGTTCAAGCGATCTTGAACTTCAGGCCACAATCCTGAGGATTTGAGGGCCCATTCAACGGTGTCTTGTAACACCGTCTTATTATTTTCGCCTTGCAGTCTCAGACCATAGGCAACATTTTCAAAAATGCTTTTGGGAAAGGGATTGGGTTTTTGAAAAACCATGCCAATTTGACGACGCAGTTCTGAAACATTGGATTGCTTGTCGTAAATATTATGGTCTTTTAAAAAGATTTCCCCTTCAGTGCGGACAGAATCGACCAGATCATTCATGCGATTAAAACAGCGCAATAAAGTGGATTTGCCACAGCCACTTGGACCAATAAAAGCGGTGACCCGTGACTTTGGTATGTCCAAGTTGATGGATTCTAAGGCTTGCTTATTGCCATAGTATAGATTCCAATTTTTGACCTGCAAAATGGTTTCCACTGCCGTTTTGTCAGTGGTGAGGTCGTGGTTTAAGTTAACTTTCATACGAGTATTCAGTGGCTATTCTAAAGCTTTATATTTTTCTCTTAGATGATTGCGAATTTTGATCGAAAACAAATTAAGCACAATCACAATAATGATCAGTAGTAGCGCCGTTGCATAAACCAAGGGCCGCGCAGCTTCAACATTTGGGCTTTGAAATCCCACATCAAAAATGTGAAATCCTAAGTGCATAAATTGTCGATCCAAATGGAGGAAGGGCGGTATTGAATCAATCGCTAAATCAGGTGCTAATTTAACCACACCCACCAACATTAGGGGGGCAACTTCTCCAGCGGCGCGGGCAATGGCAAGAATTAAACCAGTCATGATGGCAGGACTCGCCATGGGCAGCACGGTACGAGTTAGGGTTTCAAATTTGGTGGCGCCCAATGCCAGACTGCCTTCGCGGATGGAGGAAGGAATGCGCGCCAACCCTTCTTCAGTGGAGACGATGACCACAGGCAAGGTCAACAAGGCCAATGTGAGCGAAGCCCAGAGCAATCCAGGCGAGCCGAATGTGGGTGAGGGTAATGCATAGTCGTAAAACAGCTCATCAATGGAGCCACCGATGAAATAGACAAAGAAACCCAAACCAAAGACACCATAAACGATGGATGGAATGCCGGCAAGATTATTGACTGAAATACGAATCATGCGCACAATGAGTCCTTGTTTGGCGTATTCGCGCAAATAAATGGCCGCTATGACGCCAATGGGCGTGACCAAGATGGTCATTAACAAAACCATCACCACCGTACCAAATATGGCAGGGAAAATGCCCCCTTCGGTATTGGCTTCGCGTGGGTCGTCAGAGACAAACTCCCACATTTTGGCGAAATAAAACTGCATCTTCTCAAAAACAGACATTTGATTGGGATAATAAGCACGAATAATCTGATCTAAGGCGACTTCAAAAACATGACCGTCTGCGCTTTGAAGCTGTAAGCTGCCCAAGCGATTGAATGCGGCTCGTTGTTCATTCAATTGGGTGTTAAGCCTTTGGTATTGTGATTCTAAGGCTTGAGCCTTTTGGGTAAAGCTCTGTTCTTTGGTTGCATCCCATCGTTGTTCAGATTTGAGTTTTTTGATGTCCAACGCCAAGGCTCTGAGGGCATGATTGATTTTGCCCATGTCATAACGTTCAATGGCGTGGATGGCTTCGCGCTGCTCATGGCTTTGGTCTAATGCTTGTTGTAGATTGTCAACGGCTTCGTAGGTCTTGCCTTGCCAGGTGAATCCAATCAAGCGGGCATAAACATTGCCCCATTCTTCGCGCTCAAGCACGATATAACCGCTGGGTTGGCGGCGATTTTCGATGTGCGCATCATTAAACCATTTGAAATCCAGACCGAAATGCTCCCGATTGCCAATTTTGTAAAGGCTTTGGTTTAGTTGTTTATTGTCTTGTTCGTCACTTTGTTGTTTGACCAATTCACCAGCATGCGTTTGCTTTTGGGCATTGACCATGGTATCGAACTCATAAACGCTGGCGGGCCAAAAATGCCCTAAACCCTTTACCATGATGAAGGCCAGCAATCCAAAGACCATGATAAGACTGATGCTGACTGCAGAGGCATTGAGCCAGATCCAATGTTCCCCTTGGTGAATCCATTGCTTGAAGGTGGGTCGATTTTGGCTTATGTGCATGGGTGTTGGCAAAGGATTATAAGGAACCGTATTTTTTGCGCAATCGTTGGCGTATGATTTCTGCACTGGTGTTGAATAGGAAAGTGAATAAGAACAGCACCAAAGCGGCTAAAAACAACACGCGATAATGGGAACTGCCCACTTCCGATTCGGGCATTTCAACGGCAATATTGGCGGCCAGAGTACGCATGCCTTCAAAGATGTTAAAGTCCATGATGGGGGTATTTCCAGTCGCCATTAGTACAATCATGGTTTCACCGACGGCTCGTCCGAAACCAATCATGACGCCAGAAAATATGCCTGGGCTGGCGGTGGGCAATACAACGCCTGTTAGGGTTTGCCACGATGAAGCCCCCAAGGCTAATGAACCATTAACCAAATGTTTGGGCACTGAAAACACGGCGTCTTCTGAGATGGAAAAAATGGTTGGGATCACGGCGAATCCCATGGCAAAACCAACCACCATGGCATTGCGTTGGTCATAGCTAATGCCTAACTCTTGGCTGATATATTGGCGTAAATTACCATCAAAAAATACGGTTTCAATGGGTTGAGCCAACCAAAAACAAAATAAGGTAATACCGATGACAACGGGCACAAGTAGGGCGGCGCGCCATTGGTCATTGATCAATGCAATCCAATGATTAGGCGCTCTTAACCACAACCAACCAAAAGCAACCAATGCCACAGGCATGACCCACAATGTTAAAAAGATCGCTGCCAAATTATTTTCAATGAAGGGGGACAGCCACAATCCAGCCAAAAATCCTAAGATGACCGTGGGTAAAGCTTCCATAGTTTCAATGGTGGGTTTGACCATGCGACGCATGGCAGGCGACATAAAAAAAGCGGTGTAAATGGCACCAAAAATGGCCAATGGCATGGCAATGAGCATGGCGTAAAAAGCCGCCTTAAGCGTGCCAAAGGTCAAGGGGGTTAAACTTAATTTTGCTTCAAAATCTTGATCAGCGGCAGACGATTGCCAAACATGTTGCGGTTCTGGATAGCCTTCGTAGTGAATTTTTGACCACAATGATCGGAAGTTGATTTCGGGGTGTTCATTGTCGATGGCGAACCATTGTTGCTGTTGTTGTGAATAGATTTGCAATCCATCTCCACGGGGGGTGAAGTTGATCAACAAAGGTTGTTCGGAAACTTGCTGGGTTAGTATTAAAGAAGCAGAAGGGGCGTAAAACAAGCCGATTTTACCGTCGGTATCGCTGGCGGCAAAAACCTTGCGTTGGTGTTCGCTGACAATGTGGCTGATGGGTTTTTGCGATAACTGGGTTGAGGTGATTTCCTGCCACGCGTCTTGGTTCAAAAACCATTTGCTAACAAAACCCTTGTTGTCTCCAAGCAACAGTGATACTTCACCGAGCAACCACGCAGAAGTCAGGATGGTTCTGTTGGTATCAATGATTTGCGGGTTTTCTATGAGGGCTTCTTCAAACAGGCCATAAGCGACAAATAGCCCTTCTTTGGAGAGGGCAATCAGCCAACGCCCGTCGTTGCTCAGGTGCAATTGATCGGCAACAAAATTTTGACCTTCGCTGATGGTGGGTAGGATGGTGCGTGAATCTTCTTCTAAGGTACTGCCTTCGCCATCCAATGAAGATTCTTTGGCGTAGCGAATCAGTTCAAGTTGGTTGCTGGTTTGAATTACCACCAAAACTTCTTCGTCTATTTCACGAGCAGCCAGGGCGGTGATGTCGAATTCACTCACTTCTATTCTTTGATTGTCCTCACCATAGAGTGGTTCAATAAGGGGAGTGACTAATCGTGTATCATTGGGATAACTCAGCTGATCAGTATGCTTAACAAACCTTATGAAGCCGGCTTCTTCTGCCCAGGCGTATCGCAAAGGCGCGCGACCAACCAGCGTTACGGCCTGAATGGCAGAAATATCCTCCAATGGCGGTTGTGCAATGATTTTCCCTGCTTGGTTTTGAGTTGGCACGCGAAAATGTTGAACGAGACCATCGGCAAACACTTCGGTATAAGTCTCTTGGTATTCGTCTATGCGACTATACAGCGGGATTGCTTGTTGATTATTCGCATGAGATTGAGTCCATTTAGACTCGATCTCAGCAGAATCAAATAAGGGATAAACGACGGAAATGAGGTAGGCGAAAATCAAAGTGATGGCAATGATGACACAGACACCGCCAAAGGTGATCAGATACCGTGCGAGGGAATCTACAATTTCTCTACGACGATTTGAACGGTGATTTCTTAAAAAGGATAAAACATCCATAAGTATCTTCGGTCATATTAGGGCTAGTTAGCGAATCCTGCTTTGCTTGTGTCCACAAAAGCAACCATTGAAGTGAACGATTCTCGAACCGAATTATTTAAAAAAACCATTCAAACGGTTTTTAAATTTTCAGGCGTATTGTCAGCTTTTGACAAGGGCTTGTCAAGGGGAAAAACTAATAAATCCGTTCAATCAAAAGCCATGTTGAATGAAATTATTAGATGCGTTAAATCGAGTTTACCTTTAGCGACGCGTCAAGGCATTTCCTTGGGCAAATATGGCGCAACTAAGAACGCAAAAACGGGGGCTTTTTTCATCGAATATTTTGTTGTACAAAAAGCCATAAATTCCCTAATTATTTTCATTATTTATAAAGATTTATGCGTTAGAATGCTCGCACTGTTTTTGAGGCCATTTCGGCCCTTTAAATGGCTTTGTTTTGTCACCCTTTAACGCCAATAGAGTTCATCATGTTTAAGTTTTTGTCATCCCCATTGATGCAGAATTTTTCTCGCATCCAAAGCATCCTTATTGCCATTTTGTTTGCTTCTTTGGCACACAATACTTTGGTGATCATTTTACCGTTAATCATGAAGTTGAATGGCGTCTCAATTGGTACCATCGGTTGGGTGATGGCTTCCTATTCAGCGGGCTTCTTAGTGGGCAGTTTGTACGGTTATAAAATCATATCTCGAGTGGGGCATATCAGAAGTTATACCACCGTTGCGACCGTCATTGCTTTGGTTGCCATATTACACATATTCTTTAATGCCATTTGGTTTAACGGTTTAATGCGGTTTTTGGTGGGTGTTTCTATGGCCATTGTTTATATTACTTTAGAAAGCTGGATCAATGTCATTGGTGATCGCAGCAGCAGAGGCACCATTTTTGCCATGTATCAGTTGTTTTTTGCCATGGGCATTCTATGTGCGCCAATGTTTGCACTATTTTATGATCCGTGGGATACTCGAGCTTTTAGTATGATTGCATTGCTGTTGAATGTTTCGATCATTCCATTGCTCATGAGTCGCTATTTATCACCAGAAGTGGAGAAGAATCAAGCCCATTTGCCCATCATAGAAATGCTCAGAGATACCCCAAGTGGCGCGATTATGTCGATTGTTTCAGGTTTATCCCTTTCCGCTTTATATACTTTGATGTCATTGTTTGTCCTGTGGTTGGGTGTCGAAGATATTCAATTTATCATTCTTTTGGCGACGGCAACAGGCGGCTCGATCTTTTTTCAAGTGCCTGTTGGTCGTCTGGCAGATAAATTTGACGAGCGCAGAGTCATCCTTGGTTTGGTTATCATTGCTTTTGTGACGGCGATTATTGCATATTCATTTACGCTGAGCGAATCGCCTTGGACCTACTATTTGATGGTTATGTTTATCATGGGTGGTAGCCTCAGTTGTATTTATCCAGTGAGCGTTAAATTCATTTTCAACCAGATTGACAATGAAAAAGCCGTGGCGGCTATGAGTAGCTTGCTCTTGCTGAACAGTTTCGGTTTAATTGTGGGACCAATTATCGCCTCTACTTTTATGGAATGGTTTAACCCCAGTGGACTGCTTATTTATTTTATTGGATTAATGGGCTTGAGCATTCCGTTCATGATTTATCGAGTGATAGTGAGTAGAAATTTTGCCAATGATGAAGAAAGCATACCCTACACCATTCCCTATCCAATTTTGCAGCCAGGGATTACCCAAGACCCTTTCAGTGAATCAAAATTGAATAAAATCCGCAGTGTTAGCATTGATGCATTGGGTTCACTTATCGCCTTTTCACCCTCGAAAACGCATCAGCACATAGAAAAGCACATGGCATTATTTAATGGCTATCGATCCGAAGAGATTGTGGAAACATTGGTGTTGTTGAAGCCACGCTTAACGAAGCCTATTATTCGCGCCATGCTGATCTTATACCCAAATCAGGCGATCAATTTTACTCGGGCCTTGGGCAACCTCATTGCATTGAAAAAATCGGGCATCAATCGACTGGTGTTTGAGGGATTGACCCATAGAGCCGATCCAGAAACGTATCAGGCCATTGAACAATTATTTGAGGAATACACCCAAGAGGCAAATGCTGGCGGTCAAAATACAGAAGCTGAACCTTCAGCAGAGAACAATACGCCGTCATCGTAATGCGGTCATAATCAAGGGACTATGGGCAAACTCAGCGGATTGAATAATATCACAAAGATGAACTCGACCCTCTTGGGGATCGTGTTGATGAGCGTTGGTGTTTTCTTTATTCCATTCGTTGACGGCATTGCAAAATATTTGAGTTCTGACTTATCACCCCTGTTCATCAGCTGGGCACGATATGCCTCAGGATTGGTGTTTATCTTGCCCATCACCCTATGGCGTTATAAGGGCAAAATTTTGCCCACAGAAAAATTAGGTTTACAAAGTCTTAGAACATTATTGCTCATTACAGCAATGACTTGCTTTTTTGTGGGCATTGCGACGGTTCCTCTGGCCGAAGCCACAGCGGCATACTTTGTCGCGCCTTTTGTGGCCACATTATTTTCAGCATTGTTACTCGGGGAGGTTTTAACCAAACCCAAAATTTTGTCAGTGGTTGTGGGTTTTGTTGGTGTACTTTTTGTGGTTAGACCCAGCAATATTCCCGATGCAGGCATTCTGTTTGCCTTAACCGCAGGGATATTATTTGGGCTTTATATGATCGCTTCTCGGGCATTGGGCAGTAGCAGCAGTCCCACCGTCACGCTTAATTTTCAATATATGTTGGGGGCGGTGGTGTTATTACCCTTGGCCTTGTTTGAATGGCAGTGGCCTTCAATCAATCTTTTGCTTATTATTTTTGCCATGGGCACCTTGTCATTGTCTTGTCACATATTGACAATCATTGCCTTTCAACTGACAGAGGCGTCATTGCTTTCGCCCTTTCTTTATGTTGAAATGATCGGGGCGGTCATTATTGGCTATCTGTTTTTTGAAGATCTGCCATCTGTATTGACGTGGGTGGGTATCATCATCATTATTGTCAGTGGCTTATGTCTGATCGGCAAGCGAAAGGCAGCCGTCACACAATAACCGAGATTACTTTAATTCTGCAACCACTCTGAAGCCATCAACCACGAATCCTTGGTTGGGTCGATTTCCACCACGATGAGCCGATCGAATCAGATGGCCTGGACAGTGGTAAGATCCCCCTCTTTTGACTTTTGCAAACCCTTTGGCAGGGCCCTGAGGATTGATGTTTGTTGGTCTATTGGCATAGGTTGCTTCGTGATACCAGTCGTTGGTCCATTCCCAGACATTGCCAAACATATCGTACAAACCGTAGGCATTGGGTTTGGTCGTGGCAACTGGGTGGGCGTGGTCTCCTGAGCTGTCAATGAACCAAGCATACTCGGTCATTTTATCTAATTCGTGAGGGCGCATCTCAGACTGACGACCACCACGGGCTGCGTATTCCCATTCTGCCTCAGTGGGTAATCGATAACGATACTTCTTATCTAACAATGTCAACTCTTCGGTGAAACGTTGCGCCATATGCCAACTGATGCCACCAACGGGTAGCTTTTGCCATTGTGGTTCTTGCCAAGTTTTGCCTGGGCGATTTTCCATGACCTTGAACCACTGTTCTTGCGTCACTTCAGTCTGACCCATAAAAAACGATTGCTTAAAAACCACCTTATGCGCGGGCAGTTCATCGGTGGCTGTATCGTCGTCTGGGTCGGGAAACTCCATCTGAGCTTCAACCAAATCAGGTGTGCCCATCATAAAGTCACCGGCTGGGATTTCAACAAATGACATACCCAATGCGTTTTTAATAACCTTGGCCGCCATGGCTTGTGAAACCATAAAGCTTAGCAGAAAAGCGAAAGCGATCAGATGAAATTTTGTGTAGCGTCGTATATTCATGGTGTGATCCTCTTGAAATTATTTTACAGTGACTGTCGTAGCAAAAACAGAAATTTTTACAGATGTCCCACAGGATTGGGTTTGGCCCCGTTTTTCAGAGCGAGCAGACAAAGCCATTGGTACGCCACAGTGGCCGCGGCAATGGCGGTAATTTGACTGTGATCATAAGGCGGTGAAACTTCAACAACGTCCATGCCAATTAAATTTAAATCTTTTAAACCTTGAACGAACGCCAGTGCCTGCCAAGTCGCCAGACCACCGACAACGGGTGTACCAGTGCCTGGTGCAAAAGCAGGGTCTAAACCATCAACATCAAAGGTGAGATAAACAGGCGCATTGCCCGCCCTTTGGATGACTTTTTGAATGGTTGCATCTATGCCGTTTTTATGAACCCAAGGGGCGGTGAGTATTTCAAAACCATAGTCGGTTCTGTTATAGGTACGTAAGCCGACTTGGATGGATCGTGCGACATCGATGACCCCCTCATCCACCGCTCGGGCAAACATGGTGCCATGGTCTAATCGATTAGGTTCATCTTCCCAAGTATCACAATGCGCATCAAATTGGATCAACGCAATCGGGCCGTATTTCTTGGCATGCGCTTTGAGCAAAGGATAGGTTATGAAATGATCACCGCCTAAGGTCAACATTTTGCTCGAATGTTTTAGGATGTTATCTGCATGTTGTTCAATGGTAGAAGCGATTGTTTGGGGCTGATGTGGATTGATATAGCAATCACCATAGTCGATGACGGAAAGCGTTTCAAATGGGTTAAATCCATAAGGGAAAGCCTCCAATTCGGTCAACTGAACAGAATTTTCGCGGACGGCTTTGGGTCCAAATCGACAACCCGGTCGGTAGGTGGTTGCACAATCGTATGGAATGCCACTGATGACCAAGTCAACATTATCTAAGGCTCTTGAATAGGGACGACGCATAAAACTTAATGCGCCTGCATAAGTCATTTCTTCCCAGACATCTTTTGGATTGTCTGAACGGAACGCTTGGTCACCTTTGTTCATTCTATGCCTCCTTTTGCATGTTTGAGTTACTGAACTTGCCCGCTTTATCTTGAAAATACCGTTGTTGCCAAAACTATGTACGTTGTTACAAAAATACCGCTGTTGCCAAAACTATGTACGTTGTTACAAAAATACCGCCTGCAACAACACCAATCGTTCTACCCGCATGGGTTTGATTTTGCTCAATGCGACTGATATCAGAAATGGCAATTATACGGTTAATGCCAATCATTTCGGTCGCAGTAATTTTCTTAACAACCATTTCAAATTTTTCATGCGACTTGGTTTGTACCACAATTGTTTCATTTAAGCTAATGATGGCGCTGAGGTCGGTTTGAGACTGATACCAATCTATAGGCTGGAGGGTGGTGCAGCCTCCAATAAAGAAAATCATTGCACTATATAAACTGTATTTAAGCGTTCGACCGTTTAGCCATTGACTAAGTTGTTTAAACGTGGGTGCTAAGATCTGTTTTAACATAGGTGATGCATTCGATGATTAAGATGTCAAAAGAAAAATGGATACGACCAGCAGGTGTACGCCCAAGAATCCTAAGACAATGGCAGAAAATGATTGGGAAGTAGATAAGTGTTCTATTTGTAAGGATTTTATTTCGCTAAAAGCGATTTTTTGCTCGTGACCAATAATTTCTATGGGGGTTATTTCCTTAACAATCAATTCAAGCGTTGTATTTGATTTTGTTCGGACCGTTATTTTGTCATTAATCTTGATGGCTGAGACAATATTTGCTCGCGTTTGGTGCATATCAAGTGGCTCAAACGTTGTACAACCGCCAATGAATAACATCAGTAGGTGATAGGTGATGAATTTTGCAATGACTCTGTTCATTCCTTGTGATAAGCTGCATCAGCAAGAATACTTAAGCGTCTGAACGATTCTTTTTAAAAGTTGGTGTGGGCATACTCAATAATTTTGACCACGTCCGATCATAAAGCATCTTTCAAGCGGAAATAAAGCATGCCCAAGGAGAATAACACTGATTGAAGTTGAGGGCCGCCTGGGAATGTGTGGTGTTTAACTTTTTCAAACAAATCGATGCGATGACTTTGGGCGGTGATGGATTCGGCAATAACACGAGCGGCGAGGTGTGTTGCATTGACACCATGACCCGCATAGCCTTGAGCGTAGTACAAATTATGACCAATTCGCCCAATTTGAGGCAGTCGATTGATGCCTACGCCAATCATTCCGCCCCAGTAATAGTCTATGGGCGTATCTTTTAATTGCGGGAAAACCTTCAACATTTTCTTCTGCAACATTTCAGATATATTGATAGGATCGCGTCCCGAATAATTACACAATCCACCAAACAATAACCGCTTGTCTTTACTCAGTCTAAAATAATCTAAAGCATAATTCAAATCGCAAACAGCACTGTCTTTGGGCAAAAGTGTATCCGCCTGCTTGCCTAAAGGCTCAGTGGCGATGATGTAACTGCCAGCGGGCAGAATTTTAGAGGTAATTGTTTTATGCATGTTTTTGGTGTAAGCATTGCCACACATCACCGCAAAATCTGCATGAACAGACCCTTTTTCAGTCGTTACTTGAATTTTTGCGCCTTCTTTGATGTCTATGGCAGGGGTGTTTTCAAACAATTGCACCCCGAGGTCTGCAGCCACTTGCGCTTCACCCAAGCAAAGATTCAGAGGATGGACGTGCGCGTCCCCACCCAAGGTTAGTGCGCCGATGTAGTGGTCAGACCCAATCACTTCTGCCAAATTTTGTTGCTCGGTGATTTCAATGCTGTGCGGGTATTTAATATGCTCTAAATGTTGTTGGTATTCGACTATTTCGCGCATGTGGCGGGGTTTGAGAGCGACAGAGGTTGAGCCAAATTTCAAGTCGCATTCAATGCCGTGTTTATTGATGCGATTAACCACAATGTCAATGGCTTCATCGCCCATTTTTTCAAGTGTATCAATGCCTTCTTGTCCAATAATATTGATGAATTTATCGTTGTTTTGGCCAATGCCTCGAAGCACTTGACCGCCATTGCGACCCGAGGCACCCCAGCCCATTTTCCGAGCTTCAATCAAAACCACATTCAGCCCAGCTTCGCGTAATTCAATGGCGGTATTGATGCCACTAAAGCCGCCGCCAATGATGCAAACGTCTGTCTGAATGGTTTCGGTCAATTCAGGATGGTCAGCATGCTTATTGGCTGTTGCTGCGTAATAAGAATTGGGGTAGGTGGCTTGGTGTGTGGATGGATTGCTTCGTAGAACGAAATTGTAATCAATGGGCATTAGTGTTTTTCCGTTTCTGTACCAATGAGGCGACCAAAACACCCACAGTGACTAAGCCCACCAATATGGTTGAGACTGCATTGATTTCGGGTGTAATCCCAAGGCGGACTTGACTATAAATCTGCATAGGTAGGGTCGTTGCACTGGGACCTGTGGTGAAACTGGCGATGACTAAATCGTCTAAGGAAAGCGTGAATGAAAGCAACCATCCGGCTAATACAGCAGGCAAGATGATCGGTAGTGTGATGATAAAAAATGTATTGATGGGCGTGCAGCCTAAGTCTAAAGAGGCCTCTTCAATGGAACGGTCAAAACTGGACAAGCGCGATTGCACCACGATGGTCACATAACACATTGAGAAGGTAATGTGGGCTAGGGTGATGGTCACAAAGCCTCTATCCAATGAAATGGCAATGAACATCAACAGCAACGACAATCCAGTGATGATTTCGGGCATCACTAAGGGGGCATAAATCATGCCATAAAATAAATTATTGCCGCGAAAGTGGGTGAATCGCACCAGCACATAGCCGGCAATGGTGCCTAAAACGGTTGCCACAGTGGAAGAGATGAGGGCAATTTTTAAAGTGATCCAAGCGGCGCCAATGATTTGTTTGTTGTTGAATAACTCGGCGTACCATTTGGTGGAAAAACCAGCCCAGACCGTAACCAGCTTAGATTCATTGAAGCTGAATAGGATTAACAACAGTATAGGGATATACAAAAACGAAAAGCCAATGATTAATGACAGTATGTTGAATAGGCTGAGTTTCTGATTCATGATTTACAGCAAAGCTTTTCTACGTTGATAATTTTGAAAAATCACAATGGGTACGATCAGTAAAATCAGCAATATGACGGTTGCAGCTGATGCGAGTGGCCAGTCTCTATTGCCAAAGAATTCGGACCACAATACCTTGCCGATCATGATGGTGTCGGAACCGCCGAGCAAGTCGGGTATGACAAATTCTCCAATTGCGGGAATGAATACCAAGAAACAACCAGCCAGAATGCCCGGCATTGCCAGCGGTAATATGATGGTATAGAAACGTTTTAAGGGACGGCAGCCTAAATCTGAAGCCGCTTCTAATAGGGCAGGATCCATTTTTTCTAAGGTGGCGTATAAGGGCAGCACCATGAAGGGTAAGTAGGAATAGACGATGCCTATGTAAACGGCAATATCGGTGTTGATGATGTTCAATGGTTGGCTGATGATGCCAATTTTCAATAACAAGGCGTTCAATAAACCTTCATTTTTAAGAATGCCAATCCACGCATATATTCGTATGAGAAACGATGTCCAGAACGGCAGAATGATCAGCATTAGGTAGATGGTGCCCATTCTTTTAGAACTTCGTGCCATGGCGTAAGCAATGGGAAATCCAACCATCAAGGTTAGGACGGTTGAAATAAAAGCGATCTTAACACTGTTCAAATAAGCAAAGGTGTAGAGACTGTCCTCATAAAGCAGGATGTAATTGTTGAGACTCAGCGTCAGCTGTATATAACCATCCTCAAGGTACTCAATCAGTGAGGTGTAAGGCGGGATGGCAATGGCAATGTCGGCAAAGCTGAGCTTTAAAACGATGAAAAAAGGAATTAAGAAAAAGACCAGTAACCATAGATAGGGTACGGCTATGAGAAAGGTTTTTCTGCTTATATTGAACAAGGTACTATCCCAGAAAAACCAAACTGGAGGTGCTGTCCCAACTCAGTATCACTGTATCTTCCCAAGTGATGTCCATAAATTGTTGACGGCTGTTATTGCTGGTTGAAGCGGTAAACATTTCACCAGAGCTCAGGCGCACATGGAAAATGGATTGATTGCCCAAATAACCAATATCGGTGACTGTACCCAACACCTGATTTTCCGCGTTTGGTGGCGGTGTGGCATCGGTTTTCTTTTGAATTTTAACTTTTTCTGGGCGGATGCCGTACCCGACACGGTGGCCCTTTTTGATGTGCAGATAATAATTTTGAGTGTCGAGCGTTGATAATTTGATGTCTTCAATCGTCGTACTTCTGGATTCGATCAATTGATCTTGTTTATTCGTTACTTCCGCTTCAATAATGTTAACATCGCCAATAAATTCGGCAACAAATCGAGAGTTGGGATACTCATAAACTTCAATGGGTGGACCCAGTTGTTTGACCTTGCCTGTGTCAAGTACGGCAATACGGCTGGCAACCGTCATGGCTTCTTGCTGGTCATGGGTGACTATGACAAAGGTCATCTTCAATTTTTCTTGTAAATCAACCAGCTCGAATTGAGTTTCTTCGCGTAATTTCTTATCTAAGGCGCCAAGCGGTTCATCTAAGAGCAACAACTTGGGGCGCTTAACCAGGCTGCGCGCCAGAGCGGTACGTTGCTGTTGTCCGCCTGATAGTTGGTGGGGTTTACGATTGGCCAAGGCGGTCAGTTGAACCAATTCTAAGGCTTCATCGGTACGCGTTTTGATGTCGGTCGGCGGTAATTTTTCTTGCTTTAATCCGAAGGCGATGTTTTGTTCAACGCTCATGTGGGGAAACAAAGCGTAAGATTGAAACATCATGTTGATGGGGCGCTCATAGACGGGCACCTGGTCCATGTTTTGACCATCAACGCTTAATGTCCCCATGGTGGGCGTTTCAAAACCAGCCAACATCCTTAACAAGGTCGATTTGCCACAGCCTGAAGGGCCCAATAGTGCAAAAAATTCACGCTGATAAATGGTTAGAGAAATGTCATCCACCGCAGTGGCATCGCCAAATATTTTACTGACGTTTTTTATTTCGACGAAAGGTTTTTCGTGCGGGTTATCCCAAGGGGCAAAATGGGATGAAGCATTGGGATTATTGGATGAATTGGTCATATTTTTTGAACCATTAAGCAAATATTAATTTAAATGTCCTTCTTCTTTTAGAACCGTTGTCAGTTGTTGAACTACCGCGTGCACCTTATCCATCAGCATATCAATTTCTTCAATGCTGATACACAATGGTGGAGAAACGACCATGCTATTGGCCACTGAACGCATCACAAGGTTGTTCTCACCGCAGATTTTAACGCACATTTTCCCAACTTTTAAATTTTCTGGGAAGCGTGTGCGCGTATTTTTATCTTTAACCAGCTCAATGGCAGCCAGCATGCCAACACCGCGCGTTTCCCCAACCAACTCGTATTGGTTCAGTTCTAACCAACGTTTTTGAAGGTAGGGCGCTGTTCCATTTTTGACCTTTTCGACCAATTTTTCTTGCTGTAAAATCTGAATATTTTTAATCGAAATGGCGGCTGACAATGGGTGCCCTGAATAGGTATAACCGTGGGTGAGCTCACCACCTTTGTTGATTAAAACATCGGCGACTTTTTCGGAAAGCACAACCGCACCTATGGGCGCATAGCCAGAGGACAATCCTTTGGCAATGGTCATCAAATCAGGTTTGAGGTTGTAAGTCTCGCAACCAAACCAGTTTCCAGTCCGACCAAATCCACAAATGACTTCATCACAAATAAACAAAATATTGTATTTATTCAATATTTTTTGTACTTCAGGCCAGTAAGAATCTGGTGGAACAATGACGCCACCAGCGCCTTGTACTGGTTCAGCAATGAATGCCGCCACTCGGTCTTCGCCCAACTCTAATATTTTTTCTTCTAAAGCGCGAGCGGCTTTTATGCCAAATTCATCAGGCGAAAGATCGCCCCCTTCTTGATACCAATAAGGTTCTTGGATGTGCGCAATGTTAGGAATGGGGAGTCCGCCTTGGGCATGCATGGGTTTC
The DNA here is from genome assembly GCA_965277775.1 of Gammaproteobacteria bacterium. Lineage (GTDB taxonomy): Bacteria > Pseudomonadota > Gammaproteobacteria > CAKMZV01 > CAKMZV01. The sequence continues at coordinate 1,732,133 of OZ255843.1, forward strand.
ATGCCGCCGAGACTGGCCGCAGCAACGGTGGAGCCATGGTAAGAATTGTTGCGGCTGATGATGATGTTTTTATCGGGTTGTCCGAGTGATGCCCAGTAGTGACGGACATAACGGAGATTGGTGTCGTTGGCCTCCGATCCTGAACAAGTAAAGAACACATGGTGCATGTGGTCGGGTGTGATTTCACCAATCAATGCAGCCAGCTCTGTGGCTTTGGGGTGTGAGGTTTGGAAAAACAGGTTGTAATAAGGCAATTCTTTGATTTGATTGCTGGCAACCTCAGCCAACTCATCTCGACCGTAGCCAATATTGACACACCATAAACCCGCCATACCATCCAGTATTTTATTGCCTTCTGTATCCCAGATCCAAACACCTTGCGCTTTTTTAATGATTTTTGAACCAACTTTGTTCAGAACTTTGGCATCGCTGAAGGGATGGATGTGATGCGCTGCATCGGTTTGTTGGAGGTTTCTGGTTTCAGTTTTCATAAAGTCCTATTTGTCGTTGAAGGTTAAAAATAAAACGGTAAAATCAAATACTGGCGCCGTCATCATTAAATCAGTTCGGCTAAATATTCGATTTCCCAAGGGGTGATCACTCTATTGGCATGATCTAATTCGTTTTGTTTGATGGCAGCATAAAACTCAATAAATGGTGCGCCAAGCATTTCACTGATCACGGCGGATTTTTTCAATGCTTGTAAGGCATCCGATAAATTAGGTGGCATTTGCATGGGCAACTCGTAGGCGCTGCCAGTAAAGGCGGGTCTGGGTTCTAATTGTTTCTCTATGCCATTCAAGCCCAAGCCCAAAGAGGCAGCAAGCATAAGATAGGGATTGCAATCAGAACCGGCCAGGCGATTCTCGATGCGTTGCGCAGGATTGTATGTGGCTTTGGTATCGGCTACGGGAATGCGCAGGCCGACAGTGCGGTTGTCATAGCCCCATTCAAAATTCAGCGGTGCACAGTTAAAGGGGGCAATCCTGCGGTAAGAATTGGTGAAAGGCAGAAAAATAGAACTGGCTTCTGCCAAATTGTGTTGTAGTCCACCTATGAAATGCAGGAATGTGTTGGTGGCATTGCCATCTTTGTCGCTGAAAATGTTTTGTTTAGTCTGTGTGTCAACAATGCTTTGGTGTACGTGCATGGAAGAGCCTGCATCATTCGCCATGGGTTTGGCCATAAATGAAGCGATGGCGCCGTGTTTTCTGGCCACTTCGCGGATGATGCGTTTGAATTTGGCCGTCTCGTCTGCCACCCTTAATGCATCATTGTGGTTTAAATTCAACTCAAACTGACTGACACCGACTTCTTTAATGATGGTTTGGGTGCACAAATTTTGGGTTATCGCATAACGGTTGACGTCGGCAAAGAAAGCATCCATACCACTGATGCACTCAATTGAATAAGGTTGAGCCATGCTTGATTTTCCCGACTCAGGAAAGGTGGCGACTTCCAACTTTGCGTAGGGTTGTTCGGGCGGTTTTAGCAAATAAAACTCTAATTCTGTGGCCACAATGGGCTGCCACTGTTTGCTTTGGTATTGTGACAATACTGATTTTAAAATTTGGCGCGGTGCCATTTCAAGCGGAGAGCCATCGGCATAATGGGGATCGCATATGATTGAACCCGTGGGCTCTTTGGCCCAAGGAATAAGGCAAGCGGTCAAATAATCAGGGATTAGGGTACAGTCTTCGTCCTGGGTATTGAGCTTGTCGCCGTTGGGGGCGTGTACTTTGGCATAATGGCCAGTGATGGTTTGGGTGACGAGATCAAAAGGCAGCTTTTGAGGCCCTTTACCCGACAACAAAGTCTGGGCTGAAACGCGTTTACCGCGAAACAGCCCAGCATAATCAACAGCAATGAATTCAATCCAATCTAATTGGTTTTCCTGTATCCATGGTGTCAGAAAATCCTTAGACACGGGCGTACATGACCAAATATGGAATGACTGATTTTGCTGATTCTAAATTAAAGGTTGCTTTTAACTTTCGTCCAAATACGGTTCAATACCCGTTGGGATTTAGGTGGATAAGCTTCAACAACGTATAGGTTTTTAAGCGCTTCTTCACTTGGGTAAATAGCTGGATCATCAATCACATCTTCAACCAAATGTTTTTGTGAGGCTTCATTGCCGTTCGCATAGTACACATAGTTAGAAGCTTTGGCCATATTTTCGGCATCCATCATAAAATTGATGAATTTCATGGCGTTATTTGGATGTTTTGCATCTTTAGGCACAGCCATTTGATCAAACCACATCAAAGCCCCTTCTTTGGGAATGACGTAGGCAACTTCAACACCATTTTCCGCCTCAGCAGCACGGTCACGCGCTTGTAATATATCACCAGACCAACCCACAGCAAGGCAAATGTCACCGTTTGCTAAGGCATTGATGTATTCAGAAGAGTGGAATTTGGTGATATAAGGGCGAATTTTCTTTAAAACTGCTTCGGCTTTTTTAATGACTTCGGGATCATGAGAAGAAGGGTTTTCGCCAATATAGTTCAAAGTCGCTGGGATGATTTCATCGGGTGCATCCAGAACATAGACGCCACAATCTTTCAATTTAGCAAGGTGCTTCTCATCGAAAACCAACGCCCATGAATCAAGGGGTGGGTTTTTAATGCGCTCTTTGATTTTGGCTTCATTGAAACCAATGCCGGTAGTACCCCACATGTAGTTGACCGAATACTTGTTGCCCGGATCAAAACGATTTGTGCGATCCAAAATAAGCTGCCACAAATTGTTTGAATTGGTTAATGCTTTTCTGTCCAAAGGTTGGAATACACCTGCTTTAATCTGTCTTTGGAGGAAAGAGGCTGAGGGTACAACCACATCATAGCCAGAATTGCCAGCCAAGAGCTTAGTCTCTAATATGTCATTTGAGTCAAAGACATCATAGACAACTTTAATGCCCGTTTGTTTTTCGAAATCAGCGAGCAATGAATCATCAATATAATCTGACCAGTTATAGACATTAACGACTTTATCTTCCGCCATGGCTGTCATCGTCAGACCAAAAAATAATGCGGTTCCGAGTAGTAATTTACCCATACTGTGCAAGAGTTTGTTAAAGAATTTCAAAGTTATAATTTTCACAGTCATAATGAGTCCTCTGTTTAGAAATTAAATTTTTATAGCGACGCTATCACTATATCATAAAAAAAGAATGCGTTTTAAAACGAATTTAGAAGGTTCATTTTAGAATGTTAGACCTTATTAGTCAATGAAGGATAACATTTTTAATGTTCAAGAACAAGTAAAATACAACCCACAGCGGTATGTTCTAAAAAATATTATTAAGCAGCTGTTAATTGATATGAAAAAAATTCAACTGAAAATCCTCGATCCTCGCATTGGAAAAGCATTTGCTTTGCCTCACCACGCAACTGATGGTTCTGCAGCAGTGGATTTATTGGCGTGCATAGAATCGACTCTGACCTTAGCGCCCTCAGAATGTCAGCTGATCCCCACAGGCATGGCCATCCACATAGCTGATAAAAACTATGCGACGCTGATTTTGCCAAGATCTGGCTTGGGCGCCAAACAAGGCATCGTCTTGGGTAATTTGGTGGGTTTGATCGATTCTGACTACCAAGGCGAACTCGGTGTGCCACTGTGGAATAGGAGCGACAAGTCCATTGAAATCACACCTGGCATGCGCATTGCTCAGATGATGATGATCCCTGTTGTCCAGATGCAGTTTGAAATCGTCGAGGCATTTTCCGCGCATAGTCAAAGGGGTGAGGGCGGATTTGGCAGCACGGGCACCAAATAATGTCCAATAAGATCCTGACGATGTTTGGAACAGGTCGTTTGACCTATCTCGGGATAAAGCATACAATAAATGAATGTTGAGAGGCTTGTCGTTGAGAAACCGCTTATGAAAAATATCATGTTTTACCGTCTTTTTGCAGGCATTATGGCTTGCTTTGTCAGTGCTTCTGCACTGGCGTATCAATCAAATTTCACGTGTAATCCGTGCGAACAAGATGGCATCTATAAGTATAAGGTCCGTTGTGATAATGGCGAGAAAGCCGAAATTCATATTGATGACATAAAATCCCCAAATACCCTGAGTTATTTCAGCAATTCAAACACTGGGGTGCTTTATGCCTCAGATGTCAGCTTAGAAGAAAGCATTAAAATTGCTTGTGGGGAGTGACGACACCCAGATCTGTTTCTAACCGCCGCTTGCATCAGTAGAATATTCATCCATGGCAAAATCGAGTGGTATTTTTTTCTGTCGAGACTGTGGCAATGAGCAAACGCGTTGGACGGGTCAATGTCCTGGTTGTGGGATTTGGAATAGCTTAATAGAAAGTACCAAAGTCACAGGACAAAAGAAAAAATCTAAACGGACCACACCCGTACACGCTCAGGTAGAAAGGGCGGTTGTGCGCGCCAGTGATGTGACAGAAGAACAAACTCATCGCATTCGCTCTGGATCGGAAGAATTAGATCGTGTGCTGGGCGGTGGTTTGGTTCAAGGGTCTGTGGTATTGATTGGCGGTGATCCCGGCATTGGCAAATCCACCTTGTTGACTCAAGTCGCCACCCATTTGGGGCAGAGTCAAGCCATACTATACGTGAGTGGTGAGGAATCTCTGTCTCAAATCAGTCAACGCGCAACCCGATTAGAGTTGCCCTTGGAGCGTTTGTGGTTATATTCAAGTAACGATTTAGAAGAAATTGAACAATTGGCCTACGACAGGCAAGTCAATACCTTGGTGGTGGATTCTATTCAAACCATCGCTTCTAATTACGTCGAGTCAACCCAGGGGTCTGTTGCCCAAGTGAGAGAATGTTGTTCGCGCTTGGTTAATTTGGCGAAAACCACCAACACCATCATTTTCATTGTGGGTCACGTCACCAAAGAGGGCATGATAGCCGGACCCAGAATGTTAGAGCATATGGTCGATGTGGTGTTGTATTTTGAAGGCGATCAGGGTGGGCGTTTTCGCGCAGTAAGAGCGATTAAGAATCGCTTTGGTGCCGTAAATGAGCTCGGTGTTTTTGCCATGACTGAACAAGGATTAAAACAAGTCAAAAACCCTTCTGCCTTATTTTTATCTGATCGGGCTGTGGATGTTTCGGGCAATATTGTGACCGTGGCTTGCGAAGGCAGTCGCCCATTGTTGTTGGAAGTTCAAACTTTGGTCGATACTTGTTTAACGGGCATGCCTCGTCGAATATCTGTTGGGGTTGACACCCAGCGTTTAGCCATGTTGTTAGCAATCCTTAACCGCCATGGCGGTGTGGCTTGCGGGGATAAAGATATTTTCATTAACGTGCCAGGTGGCATAAAGTTGCAAGAAACCAGCGTTGATCTTGCCATTCTTCTGGCATTAGCCTCCAGCGCCAAGCAAAAAATCATTCCAGCCATGTGGGCAGCCATTGGGGAGGTGGGCTTGTCGGGTGAAGTACGCCCAGTACTCAATGGGGAATTACGTGTGAGAGAAGCGGCAAAACAAGGATTCACAACCATTATATTGCCTAAATCTAACCAAGTGCTTTCCCCACCCAAAGGTTTGAACATCATTCCTGTGGGGCATCTAAAAGAAGCGATAAAAGCCGTTTTGTAATATTTTGGGGGACGGATAATACAGCTTGCCTCAGAATAATCATGCGTAAAATCTTACATGGCGAATGATTGATTATTGGATTTTCGGTCAATGTCGCTCATTAAAGATTGTTCTTGACAAGATTTTAAAGTATTGATAAAGTGCCGAGCTTGGACACCATTTGAAATAAATGGTTTTAGAGAATACATGAGCGGAAAAGGATGTTTGATATGATAAATAAAAATGTCTATCGGATTGATTTGAGTGCCTTCCAAACAAATGGAAAGGTGAAAAATGGCTTGCCAGCCAGTGCTTATACCGAGGCGGCATTTTTTCAGCGCGAGTGCCAAAGCGTTTTGTACAACCATTGGGTATTTGCTGGTTTTGTCCACGAACTGGTCAACACAGGGGATACAATCCCTGTCAAAGTTGCGGGTCAGCCGATTATTTTTGTTAAAAACGAACATGGGGACATTCAAGCATTTCACAATGTCTGCAGCCATCGTTGTTTGCAACTGATCGATCGAAAAAAGAATGTCGGAAAACTCATTCGTTGCCCCTACCACGCTTGGTCGTATAACCTCAATGGTGTATTAAAAGCAACGCCGCATTTTGGTGGCACAGACCAGCATACGCCAGAAGGATTTGATCCGAAAATAAACGGTCTCAAACCCATACGAATCCATTGCTGGCATGACTGGATTTTTGTTAATTTAAGTGGCGATGCCCCAGCTTTTGCGGAATATGCCAAACCACTGATTGATCAGCTTTCGGGCGTGGACTTTGAACAAGTTAAACCGATTGCAACCTTGGATTTTGGTGAAATAAAAACCAATTGGAAGTTCATCATGGAAAATTTCATAGAACCTTACCATGTCCAATTTGTCCATAAAACCACAACAGCTCAGCCATTGAGTGATCACTATACGATTGTTGATGGACTTTGCTTGGGTAGCGCGGTTGACCTGGATGAAGAAGATGGGACAGCAAACAGCCTGGCGGTGAGTTCGCGCTATCTGACACTGTTTCCAAACTTCATTGTGGGTCGATATTTCCCTGATCAATTAGGCGTTTATCATAATGTGCCCATTGATGCGACAACCATGGCTCAACGCCGAGTGCTCTACACCACCGAGAATCAATCGTTGAGTGAAGCGCAGGTAGAGCAGTTGAAAAAATTATGGTGGGATGTCCACCGCGAAGATCACGAAATATGCGAACGCATGCAACAGGGCAGAGCATCTTCTGCTTCGCAACATGGTGGGTTTCTCTCGCCCCACTGGGAAGACAGCGTCCGCGCTTTTCAAGAGCTCATCGTTGACTCGATGACAAAATAAGGAAACTAATATGGATCAAAACAATCAATTTCGGCTTGCGCACACCATGATACGGGTGTTGGATTTGGACAAATCACTCCACTTTTACTGCTCTCTGCTTGGAATGCATATTTTGCGTAAAACCGATTATCCCGACGGGCGTTTTACCAATACTTTTATAGGCTATGGTCCTGAAGAAGAATTCCCCGCACTTGAGCTGACTTGGAATTGGGATGACAAGGAACGTTACGACCAAGGGAATGGCTGGGGGCATTTGTGCATTGAGACGCCCAATGTATATGAAGCCTGTGATTTTCTTGCGGAACATGGCGTCAAAATCGTTCGACCAGCCGGCCCAATGAATGCAGGAACGCGCATTCTTGCTTTTTGCGAAGACCCTGATGGCTACTTGGTTGAACTGAACGAATCAATTCTGAAACATCAAACTTAAACTTTCAAACGAGGACCATTATGAATAATAATTCTAAGCAGGATAACAAACCAAAACTGTATAAATTTCAAGACATTGAGCACCGATTACATACACTTGAGCCAGGTCAATCCTACATCAAGCCTTTTGTAACCAGTGCCGTGAGTCAAACCATGTGTGGGGGGTTGAATTTTCTCAATCAAGTATCCGTCCCTTGGGACCTAACGTGCGATGAGATTATTTATTGTATGGAGGGGTCTTTTAGGCTCACATGCGATGGTGAGTCATACGTTTGTAACCCAGGCGATGTGCTTTACATCCCCAAAGACAATCACATTGCATACGAATGCGATGAAAAATGTGTGATTTTCTATGCAGCTTACCCACACGATTGGAAACAGCAAGCCGGCATTACTTTTGTACCAGGCATAGACCCAGAAGATATGCCACCTGTGGGCTGATTACTACAGGCATTAAACGCTTTTGGTGCTTGCAAGCGCCTCAATTACTGCGATCTATGCGGGTCATGTGCGCCTAAATTTTAGTGAGCAGTCGATCAAGCCAGCGGGTTGGCAGTAGGCGTTTGAGCCACCAAAATAATTGGGTGGGCACTGTGACACGGTAACGCAATTTGGGGTGCTTTGATTCCAAGGCATGGATCAGTGCATGATAAACTGCTTCAGGCCCTAAGGTAAAAGCCGTTTTTGGTAATTCGGCCTGATCGTAAATCGCCATTTGCTTGGCATAGTAGTTGGTGAAAAAGCTGATGGTTGGATCGATCCATTTTTTAAATGCCATAATGGCATTTTCACGGAATCGACTTTCAATAGGACCTGGTTCAATCAAAATGATTTTTATCTCGGGTGAACGACTGAGTTCAAGCCTCAAACTGTCTGCAAATCCTTCTAATGCATATTTGCTGGCATTGTATGCACCGCGAAAAGGAATGCTGACAAAGCCCAAGATAGAGGAATTATAAATGATTCGGCCACCTTGTTTATGCGTACGGAGATACTGGATATACAGATTGGTGAGGTGTTGGGTTCCAATGACATTGGTCGAAAATTGGGCATTTAAAGCCTCGTAAGGCATGTCCTCAATGGCGCTGACCAAACCAAACCCCGCATTGTTGAACAGCGCGATGATCGGCTGCGCCGTTTGTTGCGAGGCCCATTTAAAACCCTGTTCAATGCTGGCTTTATCGTCTAAATCTAATGGATGCGCCAAAATATTTTGACCAATGAGTTTATCGGCATCGCTTTGTGTGCGTGTGGTTGCCAAAACGGTGTAGCCGCTTTTTTGTAATTCGACCGCGCAATAATAACCAATACCTGAAGAGCATCCAGTGATTAAAACACAGCCTTTTGAGGCTATAATGGGCGACTTGACTGGAGACATGGTAATAAAACCTGTTGAGTTTGAAACGCTTCAATTGTGAAGCACCTTGTTAAGGAAATCATGGACAAAGTAAACAAAATATCGGGCATGGTTGTGCCGATCAATCGATCCAATGTCGATACCGATGCCATTATACCCAAGCAATTTTTAAAATCCATTAAGCGTAGTGGATTTGGTATAAATTTGTTTGATGAATGGCGATATTTAGATCAAGGTGAACCCGATTCGGATAACAGCCTCAGACCGTTGAACGCTGATTTTGTGTTAAATCAAAAACGCTATCAAGGTGCAAATATCTTGTTGGCGGGTGAAAACTTCGGCTGTGGTTCATCGCGTGAACACGCGCAATGGGCACTCAAAGATTATGGCATAGATGCCATTATTGCCCCCAGCTTTGGCGACATTTTTTACAACAATTGTTTTAAGAACGCCTTGTTGCCGATTCGCTTGGACATAGACACAGTCAATGCGCTTTTTGCCCTTGTTGCCAAAACAGAAGGATATGCCCTCAGTATTGAGTTAGCAAAACAGAGCGTCCATATGCCAGAATTGGGTCAGGTTGAATTTGTCATTGACGAATTCTTCAAAAAATGCTTGTTGGAAGGTTTGGATGACATTGCTTTGACATTGAAAAAAGCAGACGCCATAAAGACTTACGAAGCAGCACAAAGACTTAAGACCCCTTGGTTGTTTGAAAAGGCTTAAGTGAGATTTCTTTAAAGAATCCTCATAGTTCTCAGCATGTCCATTTTTGTTGCAGACAGACCGCTCATTATGGGGGTGTTGAATACAACGCCTGATTCATTTTCAGATGGTGGGCAATATATAAACCCCAAAAAAGCCTTAGAACATGCTCTGTCATTGATCGATGAAGGGGCAGACATCATTGATGTGGGTGGGGAGTCCACGCGCCCCCAAGCAGTAGCCGTTGATGTTTCAGAAGAGATTAACCGAGTCGTCCCCATCATCAAAGCGTTGCGTTTGGAAAACCCGACCATCGCCATCTCCATTGATACTTCCAAGCCCCAAGTGATGCAGGCTGCTATTGCAGCGGGCGCAACCATCATCAACGATGTTAAAGCCTTGCAAGCGCCCAATGCTTTGAAAATGGCGGCAGATTTACAAGTGCCTGTCTGTCTGATGCACATGCAGGGGACGCCCCAGACCATGCAACAGGCGCCCACTTACGCCGATGTGGTCAGCGAAGTAAAAACCATGCTCAGTCAAAGGGTGGAAATTGCCAAAGCATCGGGCATTCAGGACATCAGCATTGATTTGGGTTTTGGTTTTGGCAAAAACCTCACGCACAATGTCCAGTTGTTTCAGCAGATTGGCGAATTTAAAACACTGGGCTTACCCATAGTGGTCGGCGTTTCGAGAAAGCGGATGATTGCTGAAATCATTCAGCAACAGGGCTTGGAACAAAGAGATATGGGCAGTGCTTGTGCGGCGCTACTTGCTGCGCAAAAAGGCGCAGATGTGGTGCGCGTACACAATGTCGCAATGACTAAATATGCGCTGCAGATGCATCAAGTTTTAGCTTAGTCGTAAAGATTAAGCGTTATATTTTTGGTAAATGCCCGTTAGTAAATTTTGAGCTTCAAGAATCAGCTCACAACATTCACGAGCGGCGCCTTCACCGCCATTGGCTTGGAGTGTTGTGAGTGCTTGGGATTTGACTAAAGAATGAGCATTGGCGACGGCCATTGGCACACCGACACGATTCATGACGGGTAAATCCAAAAGATCATCACCCACGTAAGCGAAGGCATCTGCTTTTAACTTCAATTGATCGCATAAGGCATCAAAGGCTTGAGTCTTGTCCTGCACACCTTGATAGAGGTGTTTAATGTTGAGGGTTTGCATGCGTTGTTCAACCATTTTAGAGCGTTTTGCGGTGATGATGGCAACCTCAATCCCAGAATCCATGAGTAATTTCATTCCAAAACCATCCTTAACATTAAATGCTTTCATGGACTCACCCTGATCTGAATAGAATAATTGGCCGTTGGTGAGCACACCATCCACATCAAAAATGACGGCTTTGATCTTTTTAATTTTCTGATTAAGTTGTTCTGAAGTCAGTGCTTGCATAGTGGCTTGGTCTTATTGCCCACTCTATGAGAGGCTTAGATATACTAAAAAGCTTAGATAACCGATATAAAATCCTGAGAGTGTGAAACCCTGCCAACGGTTAATCTGCCAATTGGGTCGATTCATGATTATAAAGGTAAATAACAATAAGGTCATAAAAAGCATGTACAAAACATCGCGCTGAAAGAACGTTGGGTTGATGGCGACGGTTGCTATAAATCCAGGAATGGGTAATACGATGAGTAAATTAAACAAGTTAGACCCCAAGATATTACCAATGGTTAAGTCGTATTGTTTTTTTCTTGCTGCGCTGATAGAAGCCGCTAATTCAGGCAAACTGGTTCCTATGGCGACGATTGTCAAACCGATGATTTCTTCGGACAAACCCAGAATCAACGCTAATTCAACTGCGCCCCAAACCAGCACTTTGGCGCTGATTAGCAAAGCCACCATACCACTTAAAAACAAGAATAACGCCTTTTGTAAGGGCATTTTTTCTGAGCGTTCTTCGGGGGCCAAGATTTTCTTTTCTTGATACAGCAGTAAGCCAATCACCGAAATAAAACCCACCAGTAAGATAATAGAGTCGCTCAATGTGAGTTGGCCATCGTATAGCAATGCCACACTCAGTAGGGTTAGTCCAACGGTCAATAGTAGTTCGCGTTTGACCGTTTTGGTCGTTAAAATCAATGGCTTCATCAATGCGGTGAAACCCAGAACCAAACCAATGTTGGCGATATTTGAACCGATAACATTGCCGATGGCCAATTGCGGGAAGCCATCGATGGCTGCAAAATATGACACCACCATTTCTGGCGCAGATGTGCCAAAGCCAAGCAATATGACTCCGACGAGTAAGGGGGGGAGTGCATAGTGAAGCGCGAGTGCTACGGCACCATCAATAAAACGATCGGCACTCCACATGAGCACAACCAGTCCGATGAGGATGGCGCCAATCGCTAAAATAACAGTCATGCTGCTTTTAAAAGAATCATGGATGGAAGCTGCTTAACCAGAGATCTCAAATGATCAGTAGGTTGAGATGATTTGGCTCACTTGATTATTGTCGTCAAATCGAATGATGTAATGTTGTCGTTCTTCGCTGTCATCCTCACGCCAGATATAGTAAGGATAAATCCATTCGGATTCTCGAAAAGGGTGTACCAGCAAGGGTTCGCCTAAAATATTGACGATGGTATTTTGGTCCATCCCTTTTTTAACCAATGCAATTTGTTCTTTCTCTAAGAGCTGTCCTTGCTGGCGATCTGCTCTATAGGCGCACCCCATCAGCGGGTACTGAATAACCAACATCAAGCACAATAGAATGATGAGGCGGGCGTGATTAATGATGAACATTGGTTGAAGAATATTCCGTTTTGGGTATTTGAATGGCGGCGGGCATGGTAACAAAAGCGTGGGAAATGGCTTCTTCAATCCAACGTATGGGTACGATCTCTAAGGACTCTTTGATGTTATCAGGAATATCCACAAGGTGGCGTTTATTTTCAATGGGTATCAAGACTTTTTTGACGCCAGAACGACTGGCGGCTAACAGTTTGTGTTTGAGACCACCGACCGCTAAAACTTCACCACGCAAGGTGATTTCTCCTGTCATTGCAACATTGGCATGAATGGGTGTATTGGTTAAGGAGGAGGCGATGCTTAATACCATTGCCACACCAGCACTGGGGCCATCTTTGGGCGTCGCGCCTTCGGGGACGTGGACGTGAAAATCTGTTTTGGTAAAGACGTCAAACTCCAAGCCTAATGCAATGTGCATGTGTTTGACCACACTCATGGCGGCTTCAATGGACTCTTTCATGACATCGCCCAGTTTGCCTGTGTAATTCAGTTTCCCTTTGCCGTTGTAGTTGGCGACTTCAATGGTCAGTATATCACCGCCTGAGGGGGTCCAAGCCAAACCTGTCACTTGTCCAACGCGATTATTGGTCGGCGCCAAATCATATTTAAATTTGGGAACACCGAGTAACTCAACCAGATTGTTTGCGTTGATTTTTATTGGCGCTGTGGCCTCTTCTAAGGTCAGAGCCGTCACTGATTTGCGACAAATTTTGGCGATCTCTCTTTCCAAATTACGAACACCGGCTTCACGGGTATGGTTGTGGATGATTGACATCAAAGATGATGGCGTAAATTGCAGTTCGCTACGCTTCAATCCATTTTGCTTAAATTGTTTGGGGATTAAATATTTTTTCGCAATTTTAATTTTCTCTGGGTCTGTGTAACCCGATAAATCAATAATCTCCATGCGGTCGATCAGTGGTGCTGGTAAGTTCATGGTATTGGACGTGGCCAGAAACATCACGTTTGATAAATCGTACTCAATTTCTAAGTAGTGATCACTGAAATGACAATTTTGTTCGGGATCCAATACTTCTAATAGCGCTGAGGCGGGATCCCCTCGAAAATCCATGCTCATCTTATCAATTTCATCCAACAAAAACAATGGATTGGTGGTGCCCACTTGTGCCATTTTTTGTAAGATGCGACCAGGCATTGAGCCAATGTACGTTCTTCGATGGCCTCTTATCTCGGCCTCATCCCGAATGCCACCCAATGCCATACGGGCAAATTGACGACCTGTGGCGCGAGCAATGGATTCGGCCAAAGAAGTTTTACCAACGCCTGGTGGACCGACCAAACAAATAATTGAGCCACTATTAATCTGAGTGCGTTGTTGTACAGCAATGTGTTCAATGATCCGTTGTTTGATGTCTTCTAAACCATAGTGGGCTTTATCAAGCACGGTTCGAGCTTTGTTAAGATTGGTGTTGATCTTGCTCTGTTTGGTCCAAGGCAATTGTAAGATGACATCCAAATAATTGCGGATCACAGAGGATTCGGGTGATTGAGGGGAGGTGTTTTTAAATTTCTTTAATTCACGCTTTGCTTTTTCTAAGGCATGCGCTGGCAAATTTGCTTTTTGAATCATCTTTTGATAGGCTTCAAACTCATCGTCTTCATCCGAATCATTGCCCATTTCTTCGCGAATGGCTTTAATCTTTTCATTGAGAAAATATTCTTTTTGGCTTTTCTCCAATTTTGTTCTAACCTTAGAATTTATCTTCTTCTCAAGACTGTTTCGCTGCTGTAAAGAAGCGGTCAGTTGAATGGCGGCCTTGCAGCGAGAGACTACGTCAGTCTCGATCAAGATCTGTTGTTTTTCTTCAATTAAAAGCGGCAGGTTAGCGCAGATGGCATCAATATTTTGGCTGGTTGACTTGACAAAACTTTTGAAATTATCAGTCTTTACTTTGCTGTTATCCTTTGCCAGTGTTTTGACATTTTGCTTGAGCAAATCAAACAAATTGGACAGTTCATCTGAGTCATTGTTGGTGTCAGTCAGAAGCTGAACCGTGGCTTGAATATGTGTTTTGCCGACATTGGGGGTTATTCTGATTCTATAGAGCCCTTCAACTAACACTTTTAAGGTGCCATCAGGCATTTTAAAACGTTGGATGATTCGCCCAATCGTTCCAATGTCATATAAATCTTTGGCTTCGGGGTATCTCAATTCCGACTTTTTTTGGCTGACCATGGCAATCAGCTTATTGGGTAATCGCTCAGATTTTTGCAAGGCTTTGACTGAGATTGAACGACCAACGAATAAAGGAATGACGGTTTTTGGAAAAACAACAATATCGCGTAATGGCAATAGTGGAATCATGCCATTGTGTTTTTCAATAAAAGCTTGTACTTCGTTGGTATCCATATAGATTACGTGGTTTTAAATTATGATGCTTGCTTATTGACAGGGACTTGTTTATGGGTTTTTTTATAAATCATCTTAGGAGGTTTCTTCCCATTGACGCAATCCTTATCAATGATAACTTTGACAAGATCGGGTTGTGAGGGCACCTCAAACATCGTGTCTAACAATATATTTTCTAATACCGTACGCAAACCACGCGCCCCTGTTTTTCGCTTAAGTGTTATCTGGGCAATATTTTTAATGGCCGTGCTGGTGAAATCAAGTTCGATCTTATTGAGCGCAAACAACTTTTGATATTGTTTGACCAAAGCATTTTTTGGCTTTGTTAATACATCGATCAGGGCAGATTCACTCAGCGGTCTTAAAACCGCAAGAATGGGCAAACGGCCCACAAATTCGGGAATGAGTCCATATCTCATCAAGTCGTCGTCTAAAATGTCTTTGGCGTGTACTTCAAAAGAATTTTCCGTCTCTTGTTGATCGATGCGGGCTTTAAAACCAATTTGTTGGTGATTAATCACTCGATTAGCAACGATTTTTTCAATACCATCAAAGGCGCCGCCGCAAATAAACAAAATGTTATGGGTATTGATGGTAATGTTTTCTTGCTGTGGATGTTTTCTGCCGCCTCGGGGTGGCACACTCGCTGTGGTGCCTTCAATGAGTTTGAGCAAGGCTTGCTGAACGCCTTCGCCTGAAACATCGCGGGTGATTGAAGGATTTTCAGATTTTCGGCCAATTTTGTCAATTTCATCGATGAAGATGATGCCTTTTTCGGCTTGAGAGACGTCAAAATCGCATGTTTGTAATAATCGTTGCAGAATGCTTTCTACATCGTCACCAACATAACCTGATTCTGTAAGTGTGGTTGCATCAGCAATGGTGAAGGGTACTTTGAGGAATCGCGCCATAGTCTGGGCTAATAGGGTTTTGCCACAACCGGTTGGTCCAACTAACAACACATTGCTTTTTGTTAGCTCGGTATCATCGATGTCTGACTCCATAGAAATGAAGCGTTGATAGTGGTTATAGACGGTGACCGCGAGTATTTTCTTTGCATCATCTTGATCGATGACATATTTATCAAGAACCTCGTGTATTTCTCTGGGGGTTGGTAGATTTTTCAGTAAATTAATCTTTTTCTGCGGATTTGTGCCGTCATGAATGATGTCATTACAAAATTCAACACATTCATTGCAGATATACACCGATGGTCCGGCGATTAGATTGCCGACTTCTTTCTGAGATTTACCACAGAAAGAGCAGCTCATTGATGTTTTGGTTGCGCTCATATTTTTAGGGGTAACAATTGTGTTTTTTTAAATCCAGCCATTACTAATTCTCACAGTTGAGGCTGTTATTATACGGTCAGATGTGGATTTTTCTACTAAACTGTTGTAAGAAATGCCGTTAAAGCTGTGATTTTGTTATTTTAATGGGGTGAAAATTTCATAATCTGAGGGTGATATATGATAACCTTCAATTTTTTGTGAAGTTAAAGGTTGGTTGTTCAGAGCACAAGCGAGCAAATGTTTGTTAAAAGTACTGATGTGCCGATTCGCTAAAAAAGCATCGATCGGCATCCATTGAGCACGGGCAATTTCTTCAACCTCTCTTTCTATTTCAAAGCTATTGGGTTCAAGCATGCAAACCACGTAGAGATTAGAGGTGCCAAACTGTCCAAAATGATGATGACGAATATTCACAATGCCAGAAAAAGTGGTTTGAATGCCTGTTTCTTCCAATATTTCTCGAACAATGCCCGTTGCGATGTCTTCGTGTTTCTCGAGCATACCGCCAGGGAATTTGAAGTAATTAGGGCGCTTTTGTGCATCTTGTTGCTCAACCACTGTTAAGACGGCGCGATCGGCATTTATGACAATACCGCCCACGCCAACCGTATGGGATGCGAAAGAAGGGATGGTGGCGTTATTGCGCAATGCCTTTATCAGAAGAACTTCGTGGCTATAGCAATGATGAAAGCTAAACCCTTGGGCTATAGCTGTTGGGATGAGATGGGCTTGATGAGACTGAAACGGCAGCCAGACCACTTTGACCTTTTCGTTTTGCCAATGTTTTAACGATTCAGCCAATTGTTGTTTAAAATAGGCGTCTGAATCGGGTAAGTTTGTTGATGGGATGAACATCCCGTCATACTTATTGCGGTGACCTTGAAGGCAAGCCATACTGTTTATAGGGGACTGATTTCAGTAACGACTTTGGTTATGATCGAATTAGCAATGAAGCATTGTTGGTGCGCTTGGTGGTGCATCTTTTCTAACTGTTCGATGCTCGGTTTCTGCTGATCGTCGGCAAAGGTAATTTTGGGTTTGAGCTTTATGGTATCAATAAAAAGACGGCCATCAACATCTTTTGCCATAGTGCCTGTTGCTTCATCCAAGTAACCATCAATCAGATAACGATTTTTTGCGGCAATGGCCAGAAAAAATAGCATGTGGCAACTGGACACGGCGGCAACAAAGGCTTCTTCAGGGTCAACATTGGCTTCTATGGCATAAGGTATGGGAACAATGTGCGGTGAAGCAGAAGCTTGGACGGTGATGCCCCCATCAAAAACCCATTGATGCCCTCTGCTGTAGCGGTTATTGAGAAAATCGTCGGAGGGCGCTCTGCACCACTGTACTTTAGAAATAAATTCTGCCATATTTGCTTGGATTTAAATAATCATTGGATTATATGCTTAGTCGCAGGGCGAATCAACGTGAATGAATGGACGCTTTGAATACTTGCCGAATAAGCGTATTGAGCTGTAGCTGTTGGTGCTGAGTGTTGCTAACAATGATGATGGCATATAATGTATTCCGTCAAAATCACCTGAATGGTTGTTCAATCTCAAGACAGATTCAGTTTGACAGCAATGAAACATCGTTCAACAGTAATATTATAAGAGGAAAGCAAATGCAGAAAATCGTATTAACGGGCGCTGCAGGAAATTTAGGGTCTTATCTGCGCGAACCCTTGAGTTTGATGGCTGACCAATTGGTGTCTTCCGATCTGGTTGACGACATTGGTCAATGCTATCCCAAAGAAACCTATGTCAAGGCAGATTTGACTCAATTAGATGAAATGCTTGCCTTGTTAGAAGGGGCGGATATGGTCGTTCATTTCGGCGCCATCGTCGATGAAGCGCCATTTGAAACCCTCTTAGGGCCGAATTTTATTGGGGCCTATAATGTTTGGGAAGCCGCGTATCGAAATGCCTTAAGACGAGTGGTGTATGCCAGCTCGATTCATGTGGTGGGCATGCATTCTAAAATGAAATCCATTGATGTCAATCTCAGCCATCGCCCAGATACTTTCTATGGATTGGCAAAGTGTTTTGCCGAAGACCTTGCCCGTATGTATTGGGACAAACGACAATTAGAAGCCGTTTGTTTGCGTATCTGTTCTTGTACCCAAGTAAGCAATGCTCGTGCGCTTGGGACTTGGCTCTCATACGAAGATTTAATTCATCTGGTGGAGCGGGCGATCGATACGCCAACCACAGGATTTTCTGTGGTTTATGGGGTTTCAAAAAACGACCGCAGTCCATTCGATAATAGCGAAGCGAATCACCTTGGATATAGACCTAAAAGTAATGCTGAGCAATATGCCCAACAAATTTTGACTGAAACACCAACTCAAGCGACTGGCGACCCAGAACACAGTTGTATTGGTGGTCCCTTTGCTTCGGTTGAATTGGGTCAAAACATCGTATCGTCAATGGATATTATCGATGATTCAAAAAAACGTTAAGCGATTGCTGTACCTGACGTGAAGGATTGGTTAAAATTAGGGCATATTTTGTGGGACCATTGTTTGATTCATTCAGGTCATCTTGTCCTTAACTTAAGCGGTAAAACATACACCTAACTGTTAGAATGTCGTCTCAACAAGCGCGTTCTAATGAGTCAATTATTATTTTTAGAACAATTCATTTCTGAAAGAGGAGAGTATAAATTCAATGCGTGGAGTAAATAAAGTCATATTAATTGGGAACTTGGGGCAAGACCCTGAGAAAAAAACGGCAAACAATGGAAATTCTATTGCAATCATCAGCATTGCGACCAGTGATTCCTGGAAAGATAAAAGTACAGGTGAAATCCGAGAACGAACCGAATGGCACAGAGTTGTGTTCTTTGGTCGAGTGGCCGATGTGGTTTGTGAGTATGCGCACAAAGGTTCAAAAATTTATGTTGAGGGCCGATTAGCCACGCGTAAATGGCAAGCTCAAGACGGCTCAGATCGATACACCACTGAAGTCGTGGTAGATATCGCCGGTTCCATGCAATTGTTAGACCCTGCGAAACATCGGGGAACCGACCAATCCGCTTATGGCCAGCAATCAGCGCCACAACAGGCCACTCAAAGAGCACAACCATCGCCTACGGCTCAACAAACGCCAGAGTTAGACAGCAACTTTGATGACAACATCCCATTTTAGATTGTTTTTAAAATAGGACAGATCATCCCCTTAGATCCACGCTTTGGGGATTTTAACTCAGTGGCTTTGAATAGGACTGTGGGTGATAAAAGCCAAACGACCTGAGAAACATTTTTTTCAGAGTCATCCTCCGAACAAAATGCTCAATGTTTTCGCTTTTAGAATAAACCGATCACTTCATTTGCTTTGTTGAAGCCCATTTTCTCTGCAGCTGGCGTGCGCGGTAGCCCAGGCATGGTCATGACACTGCCACAAATGGCGACAACGAATCCAGCACCACCCGATAAACGCACTTCACGCACTTCAAGTTGATGGCCGGAAGGCGCACCAATTAATTGTTCATTGGTCGAAAAGCTATAAGGTGTTTTGGCGACACAGATCGGGTAATCGGCATAGCCTTGGTCTTGCCAGACTTTTAACTGATTATGAACGGCTTGACTGGCACTGGCACCCGCCGCACCGTATATGGATTTAGCGATAAGATCAATTTTGCTGAAGAGATTCAACTGACCGTTATTTTCGTATAAGAATTTGAAGTTATTCTTTTGGTCACATAATTTCACGGTCGCTTCGGCCAATTCGGTAACCCCTGCAGACCCGTTTGCCCAATGTTCAGCAAGAACAGTTTCAACGCCGTAATTGTTTTGCGTGAATTGTTTGATGCACTCAATTTCTTCTTCAGTATCACCGGTAAAAGCATTAAGTGCAACCACCGCAGGTAATCCAAATTTGGTCATATTTTCTAAATGACGCCCCAAGTTGACCAAACCGCTTTGTACCGCAGCCACATTCGGTGTTGAATAATCGCCTTTGGTGACACCGCCATGCGCTTTGAGCGCTCGAACCGTCGCAACAATGACCACTACATTGGGTTTTAAGTCTCCTTCTCTACACTTAATGTCGATGAATTTTTCTGCCCCCAAGTCTGCACCAAAACCAGCTTCGGTCACAACATAATCGGTTAATTTCAAAGCCGACTTGGTCGCAATCAATGAATTACAGCCGTGGGCGATATTGGCAAAGGGTCCACCGTGAACAAATGCGGGATTGTTTTCCAGTGTTTGCACCAAATTGGGTTCAATGGCGTTTTTGAGTAACACACTCATGGCACCAGTCACGTTGAGTTGGCCGGCTTTAACGGGGAGATTCTTTTTGTTGTAGCCGATGACAATGTTGCTCAAGCGTCTTTCCAAATCATCACGATTTTTAGCCAAACATAGGATGGCCATCACTTCAGAAGCCACCGTAATATCAAAGCCTGCTTCTCTTGGGAAGCCATTGGCCTTACCTCCGAGCGCAATCACAATGTCGCGCAATGATCGATCGTTCATGTCCAAAACACGTCGCCATTGCACTTTACGAATGTCAATATCTAAGCTATTCCCCCAATGGATGTGGTTGTCAATTGCGGCCGATAGTAAATTGTGCGCTGCAGTAATGGCGTGGAAATCACCAGTAAAATGTAGGTTGATGTCTTCCATCGGAACCACCTGAGATAAGCCACCGCCAGCAGCACCGCCTTTCATACCGAAGCATGGCCCCAAAGAGGGCTCGCGCAGGCAAGTCATGGCATTTTTACCTATACGATTCAGCCCATCAGTGAGTCCGATGGTCGTCGTGGTTTTGCCTTCACCCAATGAAGTTGGGCTGATTGCTGTGACAAGAATCAATTTTGCATTTGGATTCTTAGGCAATGACTCTAGGTATTCCAAATTGATTTTGGCCTTGGTATGCCCATAGGGTTCCAAATGCTGTTTATCTATGCTTAGACGATCTTTGGCAAGTTCATCAATGGGTAACATTTTGGCTTTTCTGGCAATATCGATATCTGTCAACATACGGATTCCTCTAATTGTGTTGTTTTACTGATTACTCAATTGAGATTTGACTCAATTGGGCGATGCAACTTTGCGATGTATATGGCATTCATTTTATACACCAAATATTTCGATATTCTAACGTATAGAGCGATGTTGCATTGAATTTTACAAAAAGTGCCTGCGTTGAGGCTTTTAAATATCTTTCTATGAGCGAGGCTTTAATCATTACCTGCGATTGAGGCAGTCAATGTTATACAATGCTGATGAAAATTTTTTAATACAGGGATGATGGATGTGCGGAATATTCGGTTGGATTGATGAGCAAACGCCTCTCAGTTGTGCAAATGAGGTGATTGCAACCATGCGTCATCGGGGACCCGATGATGATGGGTGGGTTGCCTTAAAAGATTCAAACTGGCTGTCTGACCTTGATACGACGGATTTGAATCAAGGTTGTGAAGCAGTATTAGGCCATATTCGTCTTGCTATTATTGACCTTTCCTCGGATGGTCATCAACCCATGCAAAGCCAAAATGGGCGCTATCAAATGGTTTATAACGGCGAAATCTATAATTACATTGAGCTCAGAACGGAACTCATGGTGATGGGTCACGAGTTCACGACGCATACAGATTCAGAAGTCCTTTTAGTGGCTTGGGAAGCGTGGGGTCAAGACATGTTGAATCGTTTGGTTGGCATGTTTACTTTTGCCATCATAGACAAAGAAACTCGGACTTTAACATTGGCTCGAGATCCATTCGGTATCAAACCGCTCTACTACGCAAATATTGACGGTTGTTTCTACTTTGCCTCCGAACTGCCGTCATTGCTCAAATTCAAAAAAATCCCACGTAAAATCAACTGGCAAAAAGCCGCTGATTACATTTTGCAAGGCGCTTATGAACATGGTGACCAAAGCATGCTGGAAGATATCCGCTATTTAAAACCTGCACATTGCTTAGTTGTGCCGATGAATCGTCCAGATTCATTGGTGATTCACAAATTCTGGCAACCCAATCCAAGTATCGATAAATCCATCAGTAAGGAAGAAGCTGTGGCGCAGTTGGCTCAATTATTTGAACAATCCATCAAATTACATTTGAGGAGTGATGTGCCAGTGGGTGTCGCACTATCTGGGGGGCTTGACTCGTCCTTGATCACTTGTATGGTGCGAAGACTATATCCAGATCAAAAATTACATGCCTTCAGTTTTATTGCAAAAGACAGTGCTTTTAACGAAATACAGTGGATCGATGCCGTTGTCGATCAAACCAAAGTGATCAGCCATAAGATTATCATTGAACCCAATGAAATCATTGCTGATATGGATGACTTCATCCTATCTCAAGGGGAACCGTGTGGGGGATCCAGTGTTTATGCGCAATATAGAATATTTAAAGAAGCCAAAAAACAAGGCATTACTGTGCTTTTAGAAGGCCAAGGCGCCGATGAAAGTTGGGCTGGATACTGGGGCTATCCTGAGTATCGATTACTCAGCTTGCTCAAACAAGGCAAGTTAATCACTGCTTATAAATTTTTACAAGCATCTGGACAATATGTGGGTAGATCAAGCAAAGACGTTGTGCTACGTTTGATGCAATATTTTCTGAGTAAAACACCTACAAGCATCTGGAGAATGGGTCGGCATTGGATGAATAAATCTGTCACACCTGTATTTATAAATCATGATGCGCTCAAAACATTGGATATAAAAATTGAATGGCTTTATCCCCAGCAGTTTCAAGGAAAAAATGCGCTTAAAAACAGAATGGCAACCGAGTTAAGCGAGCAAAAATTGATTTCATTACTGAGGCATTCTGACCGTGCTTCTATGCGTTCATCCATTGAGAGTCGGGTGCCATTCCTAACGACACCACTGGTTGAATATGCTTTGTCTCTACCAGAGGCATACTTGGTTGACAAGGCTGAGCCCAAGCATATGTTAAAGGCTTTGGGTCAAGGGGTCATTCCACAAATCGTGATGGATAGAAAAGATAAAAATGGTTTTCACACACCACCGCAGTGGAATACCGAGCTGAATATTTGGTATGAAAAAATGTTTGAAGATATCAAAGAGATTCCATTTATCGACGAAACCGCCTTCCACAAAACCAAAAATAAGCTTTCAACGGACATGAAATGGCGCATTGCATCGTTCTTACGGTGGAAAAAATTAATTCAGGCCACAGGGGCATGATCGTTTTTCAGAAGGGTTTTTAACCATGAAAGTGATACAATATTGACCCACGCCGAGGGGGACATTGGGCATTTACACAGCCCACTGAAATGCCTTATTCTCTTTATTACGAATAGTTAGACACGATAACAATCACATGGATCAACAGTCTGTTAATATCGCCATCATCCCTGTTGCTGGACTGGGGTCAAGGCTCTTGCCTGCAACGAAGGTCGTCCCCAAAGAATTGCTGGTGCTGGTGGATAAACCCTTGGTTCAATATGTGGTTGAAGAAATCATCTGTGCGGGCATAAAACAAATAATTTTTGTTGATAATCCAGTAAAACAAGGTCGAATTGAACGGCATTTTTCACCCATGACTGAGTTGTCAAATGAGTTGCTCAGAGAAGGTAAAAAAGAACTGTTAAATCGTTTAGAACAAACCACCCCCCGAGATGTTCAATTTGTAACAGTTCTACAAAATGAACCTTTGGGCTTAGGGCATGCTGTATTACAAGCGGCTCCGATCGTTCACCAATCGAATGTCGCTGTTATTTTGCCTGACGTGATTATGGCGGACCAAACGGGTGAAGATTTGCGAAAGATGATTGCCGAGTTTGAAAAAAACCAAACAGGACAGGTGATGCTTCAACATGTGCCCGATAATGAAGTTCAAAATTATGGCATTGCCGATCTCGGAGGGGCGGAATTTAAACCAGGTATGAGCGATAAAATCAAGACTGTGGTTGAAAAACCCACTCAAAAAGCAGCGCCATCAAATTGGGCATTAAGCGGGCGTTATGTTCTGCCAGCGAGCATATTTGATTATTTGCAGGCTGTGCGCCAAGATAAACATGGTGAGTTTCAATTGACAGATGCTTTAAAAGGCCTTTGCCGAGAAGAGGGTCTAAACGGTTGGGGCGCGTTAAATGACGTTCACGATTGTGGTAATCGCCTTGGTTTTTTAAAAGCAAGTCACCATTTCGCTTGTCAACATAAAGAACTTGGCAAGGCTTATAAACAGTGGGTAAATCGTTGATTTATTCTATTCTTTTAATGGATGTAAACTGATGAAAATAGCAGTGGTTGGGACGGGCTATGTCGGATTGTCCATGTCGATGGTATTGGCTCAGCATAATGAGGTTGTGGCGCTTGATATTGACGCTGAGAAAATAGACCAGCTGAATCGAGGCGAAAGTCCAATCGTTGATGCAGAAGTTGAACGATTCTTAAAGGAAAAGTCTTTGACCTTCAAAGCCACCTTAGACTCTGAAGAGGCACTGACTGGTGCTGCTTTTGTGGTCATTGCAACGCCAACAGATTATGATCTGGTCGAGAATTATTTTAATACCCAATCCATTGAAACCACCATTCAAGCCACTCAGGCCATCAACCCCAAAGCGGTGATTGTCATAAAATCAACGGTTCCTGTGGGCTATGTACGAAAAGTCAGGGCGCAGTTTAACAGCGACAATATTATTTTCTCACCCGAATTTTTGCGAGAAGGGCACGCGTTGCAAGATAATTTATACCCTTCGAGAATCATCATTGGAGAAAAATCTGAACGCGCTGAGCAATTTGCACAATTACTGGTGCAAGGTGCCATAAAAAAAGACATTGACATTTTATATACCGATTCAACAGAAGCAGAAGCGATTAAGCTGTTTTCTAATACCTATCTTGCCATGCGCGTCGCATATTTCAATGAGTTAGATAGTTTTTGTGAAGTCCATGATTTGAAAACGCGCGAAATCATTAAGGGGGTTTGCTTAGATTCTCGCATAGGTGCAGGCTACAATAATCCATCTTTTGGATACGGTGGCTATTGTTTGCCAAAAGATACCAAACAACTGATGGCAAATTACAGCGATGTCCCCAATAATCTCATCGATGCCATTGTTGCAGCGAACCAAACACGTAAGCAATTCATTGCGGATCAAATTCTGAAGAGAAACCCCCAAAAGGTTGGCATTTACCGTTTGGTGATGAAACAAAATTCTGATAATTTCCGCGCATCTGCCATTCAAGGCATTATGAAACGCATAAAAGCCAAAGGCATCGAGGTGATCGTGTATGAACCCACTTTGCAAGAAACAGAATTTTTCAATTCCAAAGTGATGACATCTTTGGATGATTTTAAAAAACAATCAGATGTGATTATTTGTAATCGCCTTTCTGATGAAATCAAAGATGTTATGGGTAAAGTTTATACTCGAGATTTATTTGGTGAAAGTTGATCCATTTATCACATTGCTTGATCCTCCTAAACATAACATTAGACCCTCTTAGTGACTGGCGCGGCAGGCTTTGTAGGTTAATATATCGCCATAGTCGTATAGAGCAATGAAACGATGCCAGCTCAAGCTGTGTGTATGGTGCAAGTACCACCACGCTGTTTAATCATCCGCTTTAACGCTATGTAACCTCTAAAATATCTAATGAAATGATGGTGCAGTTATAGCCATTGTTATGCTTTAGCGACAATTGAGATTTGCATAGTTTACGGGTCTCGACCAGAGATTTCACCTTTATAGATGATATGACAGAATGCGCTATTAGAGTCAGCAATAAAATTGCAGAACCCAATGCTAAAACTCAATGCTCATTGGGACAGTGATATCAGATCCGTCGGGTAGTCAGGTCTCTTTTAAAATTCATAATATTGGGAACAACAATCCTATAATTAGAGGCTTATATTAAAACGATAAAGAAGAAGGTCGGTAAAATTGACAATAGCTAAGAAAGTCGGTAGAATTGCCGCCCGCAACCTCTTAACCCAAGCAAAGTAAACTCTTACCCCAAACTAAGCAATAAGGCGATGTACATGCACTGCGCTGATTGATTGGCCTTAGAAAATATCGTTGGCGACAGACTATTAAAGCCCATTGACTATGGCATTGAGCAGTTAGTTCATATGGTATTATTACGGCATAAATTTAAAGCAATGAATGGTTTTTGACATTTGATTTAACACATAAGAGATTATTTAAAACACATAAACAATCAGATAAAATATGAAAATTATTGGTATCAGTGAAGGTGGCAGTTGTTCAGCTGTTTTTTTGGAAAACGGTGAAGTGCAATTCGCTATTGAAGAAGAGCGTTTTAGTCGAAAGAAAGGTGGGGCCAATATGGGCATCCCTTGTCGAGCCATTGAATATGGTTTGAAACACTTGGGTTGGTCGGTATCGGATGTTGATGCCGTCTGTCTATCAAATCTCCAACTGATGACTTTCACCAATGAGGATTTTTATCGAACCTATAAAGATCAATTTGAATCAAGCACCAAGTTGAGACTGAAAGAAACTTTTAAAAAATCCATTAAGTCAATGCTTCCTCAAAGTGTGATCGAAGAAATTCAAAAACGTAAGGCTGTTCAAATACCTGAAGAAAAACTCAGTGAAATGGGTTTTGATGTGCAAAAAATTCATCGCTATCATCATCATTTATGTCATGCAGCAGCGGCCTATTATGGCGTTCGAGCCAATAGTGAGGAGCCACACATTGTGATCTCACTCGATGGTGGCGGGGATGGCGATTGTTCGCACGTCTATCTGGCAGAAAAAGAAAACATGAAACTGCTTGATAGCACACCCTATGGACATTCACCTGGAAATATTTACTCCTGTACAACGCATTTTATGGGCATGAAGCCCCACGAACATGAATATAAATTGATGGGCATTTCAGCGTATGCAAAAAAAGAACATACTCAAGAAATAATTAACCAATTTAAGCAATATGTTGCAGTACACCCAGATAACCCTTTTAAATTTCAAAGAAAAATACCTGAATCTTTGTCTCGGATAGGTTCACGTCTTTTCAATGATTTTAAATGCGTAAGATTTGATAATATGGCCGGGGGTTTACAATTGTTTACAGAAGAGTTGCTCTTAGATTGGGTCTCGGGTATTGTTAAAAAAACAGGTATAAAAAAAGTCGTTGCTGGTGGTGGTGTTTTTATGAATATAAAAACAAACAAACGTATTGCTGAAGAATTGGGACTTGAACATTTTGATGTGATGCCTTCTTGTGGTGATGAGTCCAATGCGTTTGGTGCTGCTTGGTATCATTATGCACATCATTCGCCCACCAAAGGAATAGACATTGCGTTTCCAAGTTATTGTTTGGGCAGCGATGGTGCCGATGAGTTGACAAGGGCCAAGGCGCATTATAGAGATCAACTTATTTTTGAAACAGTAGAAAAACCTAATCAAAAAACAGCCGAGTTGTTGGCCGAAGGAAAAATTATTGCTCGTTGTTCTGATCAAATGGAATTTGGCGCTCGCGCTTTAGGCAATCGTTCAATTCTTGCCGATCCAACGAATGCAAGTGTTATTCCAATCATCAATAAAATGATAAAAAACCGCGACTTTTGGATGCCCTTTGCACCCGCCATAAAAAAAGAAAGAGCGCAAGATTACCTAATCATTCCAGAGAGTTTGCCTGAAACAATTTCACCATTTATGATGCACGCATTTGATACGACTGACAAACGGGCAGATTTATATGCAGGCACACATGCTTATGATCAAACAGCCCGTGCGGAAATCGTTACGGAAAAAAGTAATAAAGGCTTTTATGAGGTCATCAATGAATTTGAAAAAATCACAGGACGAGGCGCCGTTCTAAATACTTCCTTTAACCTACATGGCTATCCCATTGTTCGCTCAGCTATGGACGCTTGTGATGTCCTCGTTAACAGCGGATTAGAGTATTTGATCATCAATGATTGTCTAATTACCAAAAAATCATCATAGAGTCGCTATTAAAATCTGGTTATTAATGGCTTAATCATCTTAAAGTTAAACCCCTAATCGAAAACAAAATAAAAACATGACCATCTTAGTGACAGGCGCTGCAGGCTTTATTGGCTATCATGTTGCCAAACAATTATTAGAGAGAGGTGAAACAGTTGTCGGTTTGGATGTTTTGAATGATTACTACGATGTGAAACTCAAACAAGATCGCATCAAAGATTTATCCGAATTTGCGCAAAAACACCAAAAAGCGTTTTTCTTTGACCAATCA
This sequence comes from Gammaproteobacteria bacterium, assembly GCA_965277775.1. GTDB lineage: Bacteria > Pseudomonadota > Gammaproteobacteria > CAKMZV01 > CAKMZV01. Next base: position 1,760,145 of record OZ255843.1, read on the forward strand.
AATCTTGCCGATCATGCAGCGGTTGATCGATGTTTTGCTGAACATAAAATTAAAAAAGTTATCCACTTGGCTGCTCAAGCAGGCGTGCGATACTCTCTAATAAATCCCCGTTCGTACATTGAAAGTAACATTGTTGGTTTTTTGAATGTCTTAGAGGCTTGTCGTCAAAATGGCATTGCCCATTTAACTTATGCGAGTTCAAGCAGTGTGTATGGCGCAAACACGACCATGCCGTTTAGTGAACACCATAGTGTTAACCACCCCCTGCAACTCTATGCGGCATCCAAAATATCTAATGAAGTGATGGCGCACAGTTACAGCCATCTTTATGCGTTGCCGACAACAGGATTGAGATTTTTCACAGTTTACGGACCTTGGGGTCGACCAGATATGGCCTTATTTAAGTTCGCCAAAAACATCATAGAAGAAAAGCCGATTGATGTATTCAATAATGGTGACCACTTAAGAGATTTCACCTATATCGATGACATCACAGAGGGCGTTATAAGAGCCAGCAATCAACCTGCCCAACCCAATGCTGATTGGGACAGCAACAAACCGGACCCCTCTAGTAGCAACGCGCCTTTTAGAATTTATAATATTGGGAATAACAACCCAGTTAAGTTAGATGTTTATATTAAAACAATAGAGGAGAAAGTCGGTAAAATTGCCATCCGCAACCTTTTGCCCATGCAAAAAGGTGATGTGCGTGCAACCAGCGCTGATTGTTCGGCCTTAGAAAGTGCTGTTGGCTACAGACCATCAACGTCCATAGACTACGGCATCGAGCAGTTTGTTCATTGGTATTGTCGCTATTATGGTATAAATTTAGAGCATTGAATGGATACCATGACACCTGATTTTATATACATTGGCCGTTATTTAAAAACACCCGAATAGAAAGTTTATCTGACAGTATTTCTCCATTTATAATGCACGCCTTTGTTACAACCGAAAAACGGGCAGATTGGACGCTTGTGATGTCCTCGTTAGTTGTAGATGAAATTATTTGATCATCAATGACTGTTTAATCAACCAGAAATTCAAATAATAAGTAGATTGTGTTATGAATCCATTTAAACCCTACTCTCTTACTTCGCACAAGGCATGGGAAATTCAAGATAAGTCGAGTGTTGCAAAACTTGATTGGAATGAATCGGACATCAGCCCTTCACCCCGAGTCAAAGAAAGTTTGATTGATTTTATTAGTCATTATCCGCTGAATTGGTACCCTGATGCGAATAATGATGAACTGTTAAAACAGTTATCAAACTATGCTTCGATTAATGTTCAATGTGTACAATATTTTAACGGATCAGATGGCGCCCATGAGTATATAGTTAAGGTCATGTGCCGAAGTGGTGATGCGGTTATTATGGTCGGACCAACGTATGACAATTTTCGTATTGTGGTCGAGAGCAATGATTTAAAAATAAATTTTTTTAACGTTAGTGAACCGTGGGAAAACCTAAATGTACAATCTTTAATTGACCGAGTACATTCGGTTAAAGCGTCGTTAGTGTATCTTTGTAATCCGAACAATCCCACTGGTATGATGGTGTCTATAAAGGACATCGAAATGCTATTAAAAGCAACTCCCCACTGTCATTATCTTGTTGATGAGGCATATTATGAATTTGGCAAGAATAGTGCGGCAGAGCTTATTAAAAAATATAAAAATCTAATCATTACGAGGACATTTTCAAAAGCATTCGGTCTTGCATCACTTCGTATGGGATATGTTTTATCAGACAGTGAAAACATTGAAAAAATCAATTTAGTGCGAAACGCGAAGAGTGTCAGTATGCCGGCTCAAGTAGCGGCATTAGCAGCGTTGAAAGACATCGATTACATGAATGAATACGTTGAAAAAATCGATCAATCAAAAAGTTTTTTAATCAAGTGCATACAAGATAAATACAAAGACAAACTGCAAATTTATGCTGGATATGGCAATTTTGTATTCATTAAAATTATTCAAGGAAATAAAGATCAATTGATCACGCTTTTAAAAGCCCAAAACGTTTTTATTAGGGATTTTAAGCACATTGAAGGCTTTTCGGAATTCGTCCGCATTACCTTAGGTACGATGAAAAAAATGGAACAATTAGAAGCAATTTTGAGTTGCTATTATTTCCCCAAATAATGATGAAAAATTTGGTGTTGTTTGATTTTTGTGAAACGCTCGTATCATTTCAATCGGCTGATGCATTTGTTAAGTACTTTGGCAAAAAAAAATGCCACACTCGTTGGTTTTTCTTTAATTTCTATGCAAGGGTCGTTGATTTTTTAATGTTCAAAATTCAAGGGACTAAAAAAAGTTATGGGAAAAGCATTAAATTGAAAACATTGTCAGGTTTCACAAGAGAGGAAATCAGACAGGTTTCGCAGCAATTTTATGATGAGCAAATCTGTCCCAATTTAATTTCAGATACGATGGTTTATCTTAAAGAACATTTAACAAAAGCCGATCGGGTCATCATAGTTTCAGCAGGGTATTATGATTATTTGCAATTTTTCACTAATCAATTTAGTATTGAATTGGTCTGTACAAAATTAGCCTATAAAAATGATATATGTCAGGGTGCATTTGAAACAGTAGATTGTCTAGGTGAGGAAAAAATCGCCTTCTTACAAAAAACAATAGACATTGAATCCTATGATCGATCTCAAATAGTCGTTTACTCAGACAGTGTCAGTGACCTTCCTCTGTTCAATTTAGCCGATCAGACGTTTGTTGTTTTGAACAAAAAAAGTCACAAATCATTGCCCGCTTGGATAGACAAGCATCAACCGATCTGGTGGTAGATATGCAAGTTCATTTTATTTTGAAAAAAATATATTATGCTCATCCCATACTCCAAACGATTGGCTCGCCCTTTAAAGCCCTCTATTTTTTTTTCCTATTCCATTGCCTGCCTACAAAGGTGCTGATAAACCTTCAATTTAAAAGAGCACACGGTTATCCTTTAAACTTTAAAAAAGTTGGGACGTTAAATGAAAAAATTCAATGGATGAAGATCCATGTGCGTGATCCTTTGTATGCCATTTGTGCTGATAAGTATCAAGCCAGATCTTATGTTAGTAAAACGATCGGGGATTCTTATTTAATTGAATTATTGCATTACACAGACAACCCTCATTCCATCAATCAGGCGTGTTTGCCAGAGGAGCCCGTCATCATAAAAGCCAGTCATGACAGTGGCTCTTATTTTATTGTCAGGGATAAATTGACCATCAATTGGTTGGAAAAATATAAAGAAATGCAAAAGTGGCTTAATCGTAATTATTATACTAAAACCAAGGAATGGCCTTATAAAAACCTTAAGCCAGGCATAGTGATTGAAAAATTGCTATTGAATAAAAATGGGACATTACCTAATGATTACAAGTTCCATTGTTTTCACGGTGAACCAAAAATAATTTATGTCACTTCTGATAGAGAAGGTGACAGTAAACGTGATATATATGATTGTGACTGGAACCACCTTCCTGTTGTGTGGGCCTCAAAGGCCAAAAGAACACAATATGGTGATTCAATCAATTCAACTCAGCAAAAGGAAAAACCCCAAAATTTAGATGCCATGTTAGAGATTGCGAGGAAACTCTCAGCGCCTTTCGTTTATGTACGGGTTGATCTGTACTCGATTGAGAATCGCATTTATTTTGGTGAGCTAACCTTTTATCAAGGAGGCGGCTTCGATATTATTACGCCTTTTAAATGGGATCAACAAATGGGATCATGGGTAGATTTATCGAAAATTGATCCATCAAAAATCAAACAAGTCGCATGAAAATACTTTTGATTTATAAGGATACGTTTGTGCCACCTAATGGCTATGGCGGCACGCAAAGAAAAATGTATTGGTTGGCCAATGAATTATCAGCTCGTGAACATGATGTTTTTTTGATGGTTCATCGTGATAGTCTCATTTTTAAAGAAAATCCAAAAATCAAATGGATTCGCCCGCCAGAATCCCATGAAAGTATTGATGACGTCATTCCAGATTTCATTGATGTGGTTCATTTTTTTCGTCACCCCACCCACCTCTCAGCAACGGCAAACTTACCGTCTAAGCCTTATTTATTCACCGAAGGCTGTAATGGTAAAGCAGGTGTAGAATATTGTCCAAACACACTGTTTGTTAGCAGTCTCCATGCAAAAGCCCATGGTGCGCAACAAAGCATGTATGTTTATGGAGGGGTGGATCGAACCGCTTATCAGTATTCAGAAGATAAGAAACCACAAATGCTTTATTTGGCGCTTCTTAACTGGTGGGCTAAAAACGCTTCATCGGCCATCAGTCTGGCTATTGATGGGCAAATCACGCTTAAACTTGCAGGGGGTGACCTGCTCAAATCGCCAAAAGCTTGGACGCCTGATATTTTATTAAGCCCACAAAAGTTTAATAAATTCGTACATCCTTGCGGAATGATTGACGGCGAGATTAAAGCAAACTTGCTCAGAGAATCAGCGCTCCTTTTTTACATTGTGAATTGGATAGAGCCTTGTGCCAATGCGATACACGAATCCATGGCGAGTGGCACGCCCGCTATTGTTTCACCCAATGGTTTTATGGCTGAATTCATCACAGATGGTGAAAATGGTTATGTGGCTTCAAACTATTCTGAGGCTTTAAGTAAGTTAAAACAGCATTTTTCAAAAAGCGAAGAAGAACGCATAGAGATGTCAAAACACGCTTACCAATCGACCCTAACGGTGGCTAAAATGGCCGACAGTTTTGAAAAATTTTATATAAAAGCTTGCCAAGAAAAATACTTCTATTCACCTGAGACGGCCAAAGAATTCGCCTTTAACCCCGAAGGCATGGTCACCGATGTTCATAAATACCCTCAGGCTTCAAATTTTTTGCGCGCCTTAGCAAAAGCAGTTAGAAGATGAAGGGTTCGTCATGAAAAAGGTTGTACTAATCACGCCCCATTATTTTGATCAAAAAAGACGTACTGGTTTTTTTTGGGTGGCCAATGCTTTTCATCAAATGGGTTGGCAAGTATTATTTTTCACATCACCCGTCAGCCTAATTTCTCGTCTTAACAAAGACAACCGACTACAGTATGGGTTGTTAGATGAAAAACATCAATTGATCGAAAAAAAACCCAATTTTTTTTCGTATGTGCACTATACACAATGGCACAAGGTTGATCTAACCAAAGCGTTCAAGCAAAAATGGTTGGGGCAACTAACGCGATTGATATTTGCCCCAGTGATGCGTACTCAGCAATTGATATTGGGTGAAAGCACGGACTTTGTAAAATCAGCCGATTTGATTATTTTTGAAAGCACGCCGTCTTTGGAACTCATGCCTCAGTTTAAACAAGTGAATCAAAGCGCACGCTATGTTTATCGCGTTTCAGATGATTTGGATGTGCTTAGGGTTCATTCCGATACTAAAGCATTTCAACAGGATCACATGCAAGATTTTGATTTTGTCAGTTGCACCAATGCGGCGCTACAAAAGAAATTACAGGCTCTAAACACTGAAGCTTCGGTTTCACTCGATTATCATGGTATTGAGAAGGCTTTGTTTGATCAAAAAAATCCATCCCCTTATCCCAAGTCAAAACAAAAGAATGCCGTTTTTGTGGGTGTGGGTGACATTGATTATGATTTTCTGCGTCAAGCCCCAGATCAATGTCCTGATTGGCATTTCCATTACCTCGGCCCCATAGATATGATCAACAAAGAAAATGTGACCATGTATGGTGAGGTGCCTTTTGAAACCACCATTCCTTATGTTCAACATGCAGACGCAGGACTCAATTGTCGAGCATGGTCTCAGGGCGCTGAGACCTTCACGGACACGCTTAAGGTGATGCAATTTTGTTATTGTCGGATTCCAATTATCACGCCGGAATTTCTAAAGACCCATAGAAATAATACTTTTTATTATCAACCTAATGATGTGACCAGTATGAAGTCCGCCATGGATCGTGCGAGAGAATATGATCCGCACAAAGATGATATGGATTACCGAGTAAACAGCTGGCAAGATGTGGCTTCGGCCTTAAAAGGCCCTCTGTAAAGCAGCAGTGAAAGCCCTGGCCATTGTTCCTCGCTGAGCATGAGCAAACCAAGCGGCATCCATTTTGGGGGAATTGATAGGTTCAGGACATAAACTCAAATCTGTTAAAAAAATATCATGGATAATGAAGAGCAAATGGGATTAAAATTTAGCGGTTTTATTGGGCTGTCATTGAAGGGCACTCCATCTATCTGTGATTTCATGATCGTTACAAAATTATTATATTGAGAATACTATGGTAAAGAAACAGTCGGTCTATGTTGATGGGTTGCAGTATGCATTACCTACTCGAGCTTATTTTGAAGAAGCGCGCGATGCGGGTTTAGACATCATCCACGTCACTGTGGTATTTTGGGAAAATATTCATGAAACCATGACGCTGTTGGGTGATTGGTTTCGCTTATTTGATGCCCATGCAGATTTGTTATATCCTGCAACGTCTGTAGATGGTTTTGAGCCAAAGTTGGATGATGCTCGAATAGGGGTTGTATTTGGTTTTCAAAACTGTTCATCGATTGAAAATAACATCGACATGATTGAGTTATACCGCCGCTTGAACGTTGGCGTGATGCAATTGTCATACAATAACCAGTCGCATTTGTGCGGCGGTTGCTATGAACAAGCCGACATAGGTCTCAGTCGGTTCGGGCGCGCAGCGGTCAAAGAAATGAATCGTGTGGGTATGATCATCGATATGTCTCACAGCTCAAGACAAGCGACCATTGAGGCGATTGAAGCCTCACAAAGACCTATTACCATTAGCCACGCACAAAGTTTGCATTTCCAACCAGCTCTAAGAAATAAAGGTGATGATGTGTTGAAGTTGTTAGCAGAATCTGGCGGCATCTTCGGTCTCAGTTTTTATCCATTCCATCTAAAAAACACCTCAGATTGTCAACTCAGTGACCTCATGGATGAGATCAAAAGATTGATCGATTTAATCGGTGTTGACACCATCGCCATTGGCACAGACATTTGTCAAGGCAGAGAAGTTGCGGTTGTTGAGTATATGCGAAATGGCCACTGGACCAAAGAGATGGACTACGGTGAAGGTTCAAAAGATCAGAGTGGCTGGCCAGCGCCGCCTAGCTGGTTTACCAGAGTGGCTGATTTTGCGCATTTGCAATCGGCCATGGTTGATCACGGAATTGGGGCAGAAGACTCCGCCAAAATCATGGGTGGAAACTGGATGCGATATTTTGCACAATCATTGACTCCTCAAAATGGCCTTAATGGCTGACGTTTAAATGACAGTCCTAATTATGAGGTTGCAATCATGAATCATCTGCGTTGTCCAGAAGAGATTATGAGCGCGCCAAAGTTGGGTGCATTTCATAGTTCCTACCTCAGTTTTTCGCGCAGCTTAGTCCGAACCATGCTGAATCAGTCTTGGTTAATTAAACGTGCCACATTTGATCTTGATGATGACGGCTATGGTACGGCTGTCTATCGCATTGAGTTGGCAGGCTTGGTTTGCCATGCGGTATTTTTCGCACAATTCATTGAAGATGAAGAACGCAATGATCGTGTGATTGCGGAAAAGTGGGATGTGACATGCTGTATTTGGTTGGGTGAAATTGATCAACAAAACATCGAAATGCTGTCCAAAAATGTCCCAAAGCAGGAAAAAGGGCGCTATAACCCGAATGTGATTTGCCTGTCGCGCGCCAATAAAAGCATGCGTCTCTTTTCTTATGTGATTGATTGCTTGAGTCGAGGCGATCAGCCAGAAATGGATGAAATTCGCAAATGCAGTTATTTTGTCCGAACAACGGCGGTCTATGGCAATGGAAAGTTCGGTATGGCAGATTATCAACGTTTGCAAGGGACGGCTTTGTCCGATCAATTTCGTGTGCAAATGTTGATGGTTTATATGGTTCGTTGGTTTTCATTTGAATGGGTGGATCACATGGCCAGTAAGCGAGGCGGTCAAAATGCCGTGCCACTCTCCGACTCGATCAAACGTTCCATTGGCGTTGGCAATTCTACAGGTTTGGGTATGGGACCATATCTCATCAAACACCCGCAAATCATTCATTCGTGGGTAAGTCAACGCGAGCAAGCATTGTTTGAAGTGATTCATCAATCAAAGCCCAACAAAGACACCATAAATGCCGTGCAGCACTACTTTGACAGAGCGCAGCAGTATTTTGGGGCTATAAGCGTACCAGACCCCATGCAGACGGCTAAAAATAAACAATTGCTGCTCGATTTGGACAAAATCAAACAAATGCCTTTAACATCGGTGCTCCAAGCGCAGAGTTGGATGCCTCTATGGCAGGAGATCAATACCCAAGCGTTCTGTCAAGAAGTCAAAGAATTGCTCCTGAATATCTTGTTAGAGGTCACACCAGACATTGCTGACAAATATGCCAATTTCCAGCCGGTAAAGCTTAAACTCAATGGACACAGCCACGCAACCATCAGCGATCTGATCAGTGAAATTGAACAGAATTATCACTGGGCCATTCGCTTGGACCTGACCGATGAAAATACCATTTTTAAATATTGGTACGTCGCCGAAGATAAAGAGGAACCCCGTTTAGGCGATCGGTTTGTTGAAAAACCACAGCCGAATCAAGAGATGAAAATAGACATAGGCAGAGCCGTTAATCGGCTCTATGAAGCCTTAGTAAAAGCACAATCATCCGATCTCAACATGCGTGTCAGTCGATTTTTATTTGATCAACCCCAATACAGCGGTATTGTTAGAAGGGTGTGGCAATATGCACAAAACCCCTACGGCGAAATCCGCAGCAACGTCTTAGACAAAAATTTCTATCCCATTGACATTTTGCGCTTAAAACTTTCTTTTTTTGGTGCGGGCAAGTTTGACCCAAAATCAGATAAATGGTTGCGTATTACCTTGTTTCAGGGCGCCCCCCTGCTGAATGATCAAGGTCACTTAGCCCCGCCAGATGATTGGTTCTTATACAATGATTAAATATTTCATTTGGCATTGTCAATGAGGACAACAATTTCCTTAAATGAGTTGGAGATGAAGCTGTACAAGGCTTCTGAAGGGCTCGATTTGCCCATGGGGGTATGTGAATCCATTGCTCAGTCGATTACAATGTTGGAATCCATCGGTTTTCAAGCATTGCATCATTTTATTGACAACTGTCACCCTAGTCAAAATTGGCAGAATTCGTTGACATTGTCGCAATCAAATTCTAATCAGTTGGTATTGGATTTTAATCATTCAACTTGTCTCCATCATTTGGCGGTTTGTAGCGGTATGATCATTGAACAATTAGAAGATCAACCTGAGGGCACTGTGGTGCTTGATCGGGTTGATGACGGGATTTTGTTGTTGCCAGAATTGCTTAAAAAAGCCGTAAAGCCATTGCATTTTGAAACCATCGATGGACGTACTGGACGGGTGATGGTTGCCCAATTGAACCCCCAATATGCCCACCCAGAATGGTCATATACTGTGCCGCCTCAACCCTCTGCAACAAGTTTCATTAAAATCGCCACCAAGGATGACAGTCTTGGCGTTGAAAATATTGAACAACAACAGAATCATCAGCAGCATCAACAAACCTTCGTTCATAGCCTAAGCCATGGGCTTAGCATTGAAACCTCTGCTTGGAAAACGCTTAAAAGAATCGGTCACCAAATCTTGGTCAAAGAAAGTCACATTTCCAGAACAAATGCTGGTGAATCAGCAGATCAAATAGATGATGAAGACATTTTAATCAGTTCATAGAAAGGATGACGATATCCTTGTGATAGTTTTGAGCTGAATTCGGTAAAATAGGCACTTTATATTTTGATCATTGAGGTTTACGATTTTCGTGGGAGCTCTGTCTCTTCGTCATTTGATAAACGTCACATCACACTCAGTAAAAATTATGCGTAAAACCACTATAGAGCGTCAAACCGCTGAAACAAACATACACTTGATTGTTCAATTAGATGGCACTGGACAATCCAAAATTTCAACAGGCGTTGGTTTCTTTGATCACATGTTAGATCAAGTTTGCCGGCACGGCATGTTAGACTTAGACATTGAATGCCAAGGCGATCGGCACATCGATGATCACCACACGGTTGAAGATGTTGGTATTGCTTTAGGGATGGCCTTTCAGCAAACCTTAGGCGACAAAGCGGGCATTAACCGCTATGGCCATGCTTATGTGCCTTTGGACGAAGCATTGTCGCGTGTGGTCATTGATTTTTCTGGTCGGCCTTTGTTGGTTTTTAACAGTACTTTTACTGTGGGAAAAATTGGCCAATTCGATGCTCAATTGGTCGAAGAATTTTTTCAGGCGTTTGCCAGCCATGCAAAAGTAACACTACATGCAACAACGCTTTCTGGTTCGAACGCGCATCATATTGCTGAAACCTTGTTTAAAGCCTTGGGTCGTGCCATCCGCATGGCCGTCGCACACGACTCTCAAAACAAAGGAAAAATACCGTCAACCAAAGGTTGTTTGTGAAATCTGTAGTCATTATAGATTATGACTCGGGCAACTTATATTCAGTAGAACGGGCGGTTCGTCATGTTTGTCCGCATAGGGTTATTGTGAGTCGTGACGCTGATGTGATTGAACAAGCCGACGCCATTGTATTTCCTGGGCAGGGTGCTGCCAAACAATGTATGCTTGCTTTGCAGAAATATGAGTTAGACAACTTGATTCAAAAAGCCATCAATGAGAAACCATTTTTGGGCATTTGTATGGGTTTGCAAGTCTTAATGGAATTTAGTGAGGAAGATGGCGGGGTTGAAGGTTTGGGCATCATTGAAGGTCGGGTCAAACGCTTTGAATCCAAAGATTTAAAAATTCCTCAAATTGGTTGGAATCGCCTTCATGCCCAATGGGACCATCCTTTGTTGCATGGTTTAAAAGCGGCATTTTTTTACTTTGTGCACAGTTACTATGTTCAACCCAGTCGAGCCGATGAAGTGGTTGCCCTCAGTGAATACGGCGAATCGTTTTGCAGTGCTGTTGCTAAAAATCAATTGTTTGCCATTCAAGCACATCCTGAAAAAAGTGGCGAGGCGGGGCTACGTTTACTGACCAATTTTTGCCAATCTGTATAAGCCATGATTATTATTCCAGCCATTGATTTAAAAGCCGGACAGTGTGTGCGCTTACAGCAAGGGGATATGAATAAGGCCGATGTCTATGGTGAAGATGCGGTTTCTGTCGCCAAGCATTGGAATGAACTCGGCGCTCGGCGCTTACACATTGTCGATTTGGACGGTGCTTTTGCCGCTCAGCCGCGTAATCATGAAGTGATTGCTGACATATGTCAAGCCTTGCCGAATCTGCCCATTCAAGTAGGAGGTGGGATTCGCTCTATGGCAACTTTGGCGCATTATTTTGATTTGGGCATACGATGGTGTATCATGGGGACCAAAGCCATAGAATCTTTTGAATTTCTGGTTGAAGCTTGTGCGCAGTACCCAGGCAAAATTATGCTTGGCATTGATGCCAAGCATGGCATGGTTGCGGTTGACGGATGGGCAGAAGTGGCCAGCATCAGCGCCTTAGACTTGGCGCAAAAATGCCATGGACTGGCTTTGGACAGCATCGTTTACACAGACATTTCACGCGATGGCATGTTAAGCGGAGTCAACGTCGCGGCCACTCAGAAAATCGCACAAGTATCAGAATGCCCGGTGATCGCCTCTGGTGGTGTCAAAAATCTGGAAGACATTGAGGCATTGTGCGCCGTGGCCAACAGTGGTATTAAGGGCGCCATCACTGGTCGTGCCATTTATACCGGTGATTTGGATTTACAAGCGGCTCAACAATATGCTGATGCGCGCATGAAACAACATTGAAGCGATGTTTACCAAACGTTTAATACCCTGTCTGGATGTGGACGGTGGCCGAGTTGTTAAAGGCGTCAATTTCCTGAATTTAAGGGATGCTGGCGACCCCGTCTCGGTTGCAGCGCGCTATGCCAGAATGGGTGCCGATGAATTGGTATTTTTGGACATCACCGCTTCGAGCGACGGCCGAGACAGCACCTATGCCATGGTGACCAAAGTTGCAGAGCAAGTATTCATTCCTCTAACAGTGGGCGGTGGCATTAAAAGCATTGGCGATGTGGCGCGGATGTTGCAAGCAGGGGCAGATAAGGTCGGCATAAATACCGCAGCCATTAGCAATCCGGACATGATTAAGCAAGTGGCAGACCACTACGGTGCTCAATGCATTGTTGTGGCCATTGATGCCAGACAAGTGGGTGATAACCAATGGGAAGTTTATACCCATGGCGGTCGGCAAGCCACAGGCATTGATGCAGTTGCATGGGCCGAAAAAATGGCACAATATGGCGCTGGTGAAATACTATTAACGAGCATGGATCAAGATGGCACCAAAAATGGCTTCGATTTGAAGCTGTGCCAAAGCGTGAGCGAAGCCGTAACCATTCCGGTCATAGCTTCTGGCGGCGTTGGCAATTTACAACATTTGGCCGAAGGCATTTTGATCGGTAAAGCTGACGCCGTGTTGGCGGCCAGTATATTTCATTTTTCCGAGTACACGCTCAGCGAAGCCAAACAGTATATGTCTGAACAAGGCATTGCTGTTAGACCTGTAGAGCACCCGATTTTGAACCCATGACGGATAGCATTGAGTCAAACATAGTGAGGACAATCAGCGATGGATAATCAGATACTTCAATCGTTACAACAAACCATTCAAAACCGTAAGGCAGGGGCTACAGAAAAATCTTATGTGGCTTCGTTGTTACAAGCGGGACCGACAAAAATCAATGATAAAATGATTGAGGAAGCCCGTGAATGTGTCGAAGCAAGCCAATCTGGCGATGCGAATCACTTGGTCTATGAAGTGGCAGATTTGTGGTTTCACAGTTTGGTTTTATTGAATGCACATGACAAAACTCTTGATGATCTGTTGCATGAATTAGCCAGACGAGAAGGGGTTTCTGGGTTGGTAGAAAAAGCAGGGCGTAAAAACCATGAGTGAAATAGAGAAAGATTTTGAATTATTATTTCGTGGCACGGATGAAATCATTCCACGCGAAGCCTTTATTGAAAAATTAAAACTGGACCGACCGTTAAGAATAAAAGCAGGATTTGACCCCACAGCCCCTGATTTACACTTGGGGCACACAGTCCTCATCAACAAACTTCGTCAATTTCAAGATTTGGGGCACGAGGTGCTGTTTCTCATTGGTGATTTTACCGGTCGAATTGGAGACCCAAGCGGCAAAAATAAAACGCGCCCGCCCTTGAGTGATGAGGACATAGAACAAAATGCCAAGTCCTACGCCGATCAAGTTTTTAAAATCTTAGACCCCGAAAAAACACAAATACTTTTTAATGCCACTTGGCACGGCAAAAAAAGCGCGGCAGATTTGGTCCGCTTAGCCGCTAGAGAAACAGTAGCACGCATGTTGGAGCGGGATGATTTTTCCAAACGCTATCAAAACAATCAACCCATTGCCATCCATGAATTTTTATACCCTTTGGTTCAGGGCTGGGACTCTGTCGAAATGCAAGCCGATGTCGAGTTGGGCGGTACAGATCAAAAATTTAATTTATTGATGGGTCGAGACTTACAAAAACAGGTGGGTCAAGACCCCCAAGTGATAATGACCTTGCCATTGTTAGAAGGGTTGGACGGGGTGCAGAAGATGTCAAAATCCTTGCACAATTACATAGGCATTGATGATGCACCAAATGATATATTTGCCAAAATCATGTCGGTTTCCGATGAACTGATGTGGCGTTATTATGACCTGCTCAGTTTTCAATCTTCTGAGGTGATTCAATCGTATAAAGACCAGATAGACAAGGGTGACAATCCTCGGGATATAAAGGCGTTATTAGGTCGAGAAATTGTGGCGCGGTTTTATGATGAAGCCATCGCAGTGGCATCAGAGCAGGCATTTACTGGGCAATTTCGACACAACAAGCCTCCTGAAGATATGCCCGTTTTTACCTTAGCAAGCCAACCTTTGCCCAACTTATTGGTGGCCGCGCAATTATGTGCAACAACCTCTGAAGCAAGAAGGCTTATTGGTCAAGGCGCTGTTAAGTTTGAAGGGGAAAAAATCACTTCATTAGAAACGATTGATTCAGGAAAATCAGGCATTTTTCAAGTTGGCAAAAGAAAATTTGCCACCATTAAGGTGGAATAACACTGACTTTTAGCAAGTCAGACCCGTCATGAGCCTGTTTTTTAATTAAGGAGTTCGTAGCCTCTATTTTGTAGGCATTTTCTGGCGATGTCATATTTCTGTTGTTCGGCTTCACCGACGCCGCCTAATAGACCTAAAGCACCGCCAATCGCCGCACCGCGGCCAGCAGTTTCAGTGTCTCCGCCTGAAATCGCACCTATAACACCTCCGACTGCGGCACCTTCCAAAGCAGATTCGCCTGCTTCACCGCTCACATCAACTTGTTCGGCAATGGCTTCGCATTCCAACACATCTTGGTCAAATTCCGCTTTATCGAGATATTTGGTATCGACAATGTATTTTGGCGTCGTCGAACAAGCTTGGATAAAAATAATAACTGTAAAAAGAAGCGCATGTTTTAGCATAGTATGATTTTTTCAATAGTAGGAATAGGATCAAATTATATCTGATTTGTTTTTGGCATTGCCCAGATAGTTTTCAGGTTTTAATTGCAATAAACGTTGCTTTGCATCGTTTGGAATGTCTAAGGTTTGGATGAATTGATGAAGGTCGTTCAGTGTAATTCGTTGTCCGCGCGTTAGTGATTTGAGTTTTTCATAAGGTTTTTCAATGCCGTACCGTCTCATAACCGTTTGCACGGCTTCAGCCAAGACTTCAGGATTATTATCAAGATCTGCTTGTAAGGCCGAATGATTGATTTGCAGTTTATTCAAACCCTTTTTGAGCGCTGTCCACGCCACCAGACTGTATCCTATTGCCACGCCAATATTTCTTTGTACGGTTGAATCCGACAAATCTCTCTGAAATCTCGAAATGGGTAATTTTTCTGCAAAATGGCTGAGCAATGCATTGGCCATGCCCAAGTTGCCCTCCGCATTTTCAAAATCAATCGGATTAACTTTGTGCGGCATGGTTGAAGAACCAACTTCGCCAGCTTTGGTTTTCTGGCGGAAATAAGCAAAAGAGATATAGCCCCAAATATCGCGACTCAAATCGATGAGCACTGTATTGATGCGACACAATGCGTGAAAATATTCAGCGCAATAATCATGCGGTTCTATTTGGGTGGTGTAGGGGTTAACAGTCAATCCTAAGCCAGCTATAAAGGAGGCGGACATTTGATCCCAATCAACTTCTGGGTAAGCGCATAAATGGGCATTAAAATTACCCACGGCGCCATTCATTTTGCCAAGCACAATCACTTGTTCTAAACCAATTATCTGGCGCTTTAATCGTTCATGAACATTGGCAAACTCTTTGCCCACTGTGGTTGGAGATGCAGATTGTCCATGGGTTTTGGATAACATGGGAATGGCTGAAAATTCGTTGGCAAATTGCTTTAACAAGGTTTGCAACGACGAAAGATGCTCAACAAGCAGTGGGCGAACTTCAGCAAGGCTCAAAGCATAAGCAAGGTTGTTAATGTCTTCTGAGGTGCAGCCAAAGTGTATAAATTCCACAGTTTTGGCCAAGGTTTCATGCGCCAATAATCGATCTTTTAGGTAGTATTCAACGGCTTTAACATCGTGATTGGTTGTGGCTTCGTGCGCTTTGACTTTGAGTGCTTCATCAACATTGAACTTGAGGGCAATATTTTTTAAATACCTCAGCTCATCATCATTAAATTCAGGCACTTCTGCAATGTCAGAGTGCTTGGCTAATGCAATCAGCCATTCAATTTCAACGCGCACTCGATTATGGATCAAAGCGTATTCGCTAAAATATTTTTGTAAGTCCAAACTTTGGTTTAGGTAACGGCCATCAAGCGGAGAAAGTGCCGTTAAAGGGGCGTGCTCAGTCATTTTTATTCGTTGTGTTAATAAGGGTTTGTTTGATGGTTTTCAAATGCTTGTATCCACAATAAAAGGCCGAGAACCATAAAATGAAGGAAGGGAGTGCATAATACCAGTCCTGGCTGCTCAGGTAGCTCATGCTTATTATACTGAATAATAATGTGACAATGAGCGCCAAAAAAAGCGGTTTATAATGGCCTTTGCGCGTTGCATAAAAAATGTACAGCCAAGGGAATATGACCCAACTTAAAATAGCCAAAGGATTAAAGAGCGTAGAGGGTTGCCACACTAAAAACCACAACAAAACCCAAGCGATGGCAAGGCCACTCATTACTCTCCAAATTATCAGCCAGGAAGTGTTCATATTTGAATGAGGGCTTTAAGGGACTCTATAAAGGTTCGTTGTATAAAGACTCGCTTAAGACCCTAAGCAAACCTTTAATATAATGACTTATTGTAAGCGATAATAAGGTGACGGTGATAGCCCATTAATCTTGTTGTTTCTGGATGCTGTTGGATATTTAAATGTTGGATTGATGAAATCATAAAGGAGAACCATACATGTACAAACTCATGGCAAAGCGTGGGCTGACATCAGCAAAGCTATTCTGCGTTGTGTTGCTGGCCGTCGTTAGCAACGCCTGTTCTCAGTCAAATCCTGTGAACGCTCAATGGCAAGGCATTGATGGTCAAACCATTGATTTAGAGGCATATAGAGGTCAGTGGGTGGTGATAAATTACTGGGCAACATGGTGTCCGCCCTGTGTTGCTGAGATGCCAGAGCTACAGACCTTTCATGATAAACACCAAGATGATGCTCAGAGCAAAGTAAAAGCGGTGGTGCTTGGTATAAATTATGAAGAGCCCAATGTGACAAAGATTGAAGCCTTTGCTGATAATTATTTCATCAACTTTCCTCTGGCTTTTGCCAATAACCTTGAAGGAAAAACGCCCTTTGGCCAATTGGTTGGATTGCCCAGCACCTACGTATTAGACCCAAAAGGTCAATTAGTTTATCAGCGGGCAGGACCTGTCACAGAGTCGCTATTAGAAGAAGTGATCAACTAAAGCGCCTCGTGACTATTGCGCTTTGCATCGATGCGCACCTCTAACGTATGGGCAAATATAATTCTGTAACCATCTGATCGGGCTCTGCATTCCTGGGATCGATTATATAAATTTCCAAAGAAGGTCTGTTGGTATCCCATTTAATTTTGTGCATTCTTAAGTGTGAAGCAGCGCTGAACCAAACTTGTTCCAAATAATCATAGCGTCCGTTGTAGGTAATCTTAAAGTATTTTCCTGCCGGCGCCGTGTATTTCTCGGCATCGATCTCATCCAAGGATTCAATGGGGACGACCATATCACACTGGGTAGTCATCTTTTTGATATCGGTTTTGGAATAAGCAGCAAAAAAATGAGATGATATTTTCAAATTTTCTGATTCAACCTTGCCCAATAAATGGGTGAAGGATTTTTCCATCGCTTGCGGTAACTGCTCAAACGACCCTTGGAAATGCTGACTGATGCCTGATAATGCTTCTCGATCAACCGCCCCGTCAAATTGCACTTGAAATTTGGGCGCCGATGGGTCTAGTAATTGATTTAATAAGCGCAAACCAACCTTGTAGTCACTGCTGATCATCCGAATCATCATAGGCACCATCCAGCGAAAGAAAAAGGGCATTGAACCGTGCATTTGCCAAGTCAGTTTAGTCCCCTCTGTTTCTTCAGCAAATGACCACTCAATATCGGCGGTATTTTTAAAAGGTTTTAAAAAGGTGATTTTTTGGAGGATGCGGGCATTGGTTTCAATTTTAACGTGCATGAGCTTGCCGCTGCCAATGTGTGCGCCATCCCAGCTATAGTGGCCACCTTCTTGATCGATGTCATCGCTGAAATTCAACTTCACATCGGGTTCGTGTATCACCCATGGACTCCAATCCGCCCAGGTTTTTAAATCCAATATTTTGTTAAACACATCGCCAACAGGTGCTTTAACAGTGATGCTTTCAGAAACATTAAATTTGCCGGGTTTGCTCGCTAAATAAATTAAACCGACCCCAATAATGGCAACAATAATCCATAAGATTGTCATAGAAACCTCCATAGGTTAATTACAGTTGTTTATCGTTATACTATATCAGAAAAGGGGATTTATGAGGCAATTGTCGTGTTTGACAATAATTTATACGAATAATTGCGCTTTCTTAGTACAGAATAACGTTTCATGGTCTCGCTTTTGGGTATAATGCCAACCCTCTAATCTGGGGTGTTATTTGCACCCTAAGAGATCACTAAATAATTTGGAGTTTGAATGGTAGTTATTCGTTTGGCAAGGGGCGGTGCTAAAAAGCGTCCTTTTTATACAATTGTCGTTGCAGATAAACGTCGAAGCAGAGATGGTAAATTCATTGAAAAATTGGGTTTTTATAACGTCATTGCAAGAGGGCAGGAAATATCGCTTAGCTTAAATGCCAGCCGTTATCAACATTGGGTAGCGCAGGGCGCACAGCCATCGGACAGAGTTGCGTCGTTGTTTAAATTATCCGCTCGTAATGATCACCTAGACTTACCTGCACGTTTAGAAAAAATATCGAAAAAACCAACGGAAACGGTCAAACCTGAATCAAAATCTAAAAAGGTTGAAGAAGCTGTTGCTGTAGAAGCCGCTGTTGCTGAAGAAGCCGTTGCTGAAGAAGCTGCCACAGAAGAAGTTGTTGCTGAAGAAGCCACCTCAGAAGAAAGCGAACAAGAAAGTCGTTAAGACAATCTGACTTAAATACCCAACGTCTGTCAAATACGTTGCTTAGGGGTTTAATCTTAGACTTAAAACGGTAAGTGTGTGGTTTTTTGTGCTTCTGCAACCGCATAAGCAATCATATTATAAATACTGCGAACACTGGTGGTGCTATTCATCAAATGGATGGGTTGGGCTGTGCCAGTAAGTATCGGTCCAATGGTAAAACCTTCGGATGCGCTTTTGAGTAAACGGTAAGCAATACTTGAAGCATCAATGTTGGGCATAATCAACAAATTGGCTGCACCTTCAAACTTCACATCAGTAATGAAATTTCTGCGAGCGTATTCATCTAAGGCGGCATCGGCTTGCATTTCACCATCAATTTTATAATCAGGCATTTGTGCCATGGCGAGTTTAAGCGCTTTGTTCATCTTGCGTGCACAGGGCAAGTAGGAACTGCCAAAATTTGAATGAGAAAGTAGCGCTATTCTCGGTTCAAGTCCAAAACATTTCACGACTTGGGCAGACATTTTTATGATTTCTACGAGCTCTTCAGCCGTAGGGTTGTCGTAATAAACCGTATCGGCCAAAAATACTGAACGACCATTAATAAGCACACCGTGAACCCCAACGACATTCTTAATGTCGTCTTGGGTGCCAATGAGGTTTTTAATGTGTCTCAGATTGTCGCGTACTGTGCCACTTAATCCACAAATAACGGCATCGCATTCTAAGCGTTTTAGCATCAATGCTGAGATGACCGTGGTATCAGTGCGCACAATGAGTTTACTTTGATTGATGCTGATGCCTTTACGAGCCATCAAATGATGGTATAGACCATGGTATTCGCGAAATCGTGGATCGTCTTCAGGATCGACAACTTCAACGTCGTTTTGCAAATCCAACCGTAAATTTGCGCGTTTGCTGAAGATTTCTAAAACACGACGTCGTCCAACTAAAATGGGTTTGACAAAGCCTTCATCCACGGCCATTTGAACGGCGGATAGCACACGGTAATCTTCAGCATCGGCAAAGGCAACGCGTTTGGGTTCGTTGTATGCCGCTGCGAATATGGGTTGCATGACGCCAGTCGAACGGTGCACCATACTTTCTAATTGGTGTCGGTACGCGTTCATGTCTGTTATGGGGCGTGTTGCAACGCCACTCTTCATAGCACTTTCTGCAATGGCCGGTGGAATCGAAGTCATCAATCGGGGGTCAAACGGTTTGGGAATGAGCATTTCTGCCCCAAAGCGTAAATCTTCGCCAGCATAGGCTTTTTGTACTGAATCGTCGGTTTCTCTTTTGGCCAAATTGGCAATGGCATGCACACAGGCGATTTTCATTTCTTGATTGATGGCAACGGCACCCACGTCTAGTGCGCCCCTAAACAAGAAAGGAAAGCAGAGCACGTTATTCACTTGATTGGGATAATCTGAACGACCCGTTGCGCATATGGCGTCGGGACGAATGGCTTTTGCTTCTTCGGGCAAGATTTCGGGTTCAGGATTGGCCATGGCGAATATGATGGGTTGTTTGGCCATTGACAACATCATTTTTTTGGTAACCAAATTGGGTCGAGAAACCCCAAGAAACACATCGGCATCAACAAATGCTTCTTCTAAGGTTCTGATTTTATGTGCTTGTGCATAGGCTTCTTTGTAAGGGTTCATACCCTCAGTGCGGCCTTTGTAAATGACCCCTTTAGAGTCGCACAGCGTGATGTTTTTTTTCTGTGCGCCCAAGCATACAAACATGTCTAAACAGGCGAGTCCAGCGGAACCGGCGCCATTACAAACAATATTTATGTCTTCGATTTTTTTCTCTGTCAAATACAAGGCATTGATCAGCGCCGCTGAAGCGGTAATGGCGGTTCCATGTTGGTCATCATGAAACACAGGAATGTTCATCCGTTCGTTCAAAATACGTTCAATTTCAAAACACTCTGGCGCTTTAATGTCTTCTAAATTAATGCCGCCAAAGGTTGGCTCAAGTGCCGCCACAATGTCACAAAATTTGTCCACATCGGTTTCATCAATCTCGATGTCAAAAACATTTATGTTACTAAATCGCTTAAATAACACGGCTTTGCCTTCCATAACGGGCTTGGAGGCGAGTGGGCCGATATTGCCTAAGCCGAGCACAGAAGACCCGTTGGTGACAACCCCGACCAGATTGTTACGCCCAGTAAATTCACGAGCATAGGTATTATCTTGTTTGATTAATTCACACGGAGCAGCCACACCAGGGGAATAGGCCAATGATAAATCATGCTGGGTATTTAACGGCTTGGTTGCTTGAATCGCTAATTTTCCTGGCGGGTTGGAGCGATGATATTCAAGGGCTTGTTTGTCTAATAAATCTTTTTTCATCATGTTTTTTTCGGTTTTTTATTGATTTTGTCATTCTACCCTATGATTTTAAAACCATAAGGACTTATCTAAGTTTTATAATTTAAAAAAATGATAGACAAAAAAGTCTGGTCATCCTATCATATGCAAGCAGAGTGATGATTCAAATGCAAATTAAAGAGAGATTATTGATGACAGATCAAATTAAAACAGCGTGTTTCGGAGCAGGGTGCTTCTGGGGCATTCAACAAAAATTTCATCGCATACCAGGTGTGGTTGATACCAGAGTGGGCTACAGTGGCGGGCACAAATCGCATCCAACCTATAAAGAAGTCTGCACAGGCACCACCAATCACGCAGAGGTCTGTGAAGTGCAATACGATGAAATGAAGGTCAGTTTTGAAGATTTATTGGAGGCATTTTGGCAAATGCACGATCCAACGACACCCAATCGCCAGGGACCAGACTATGGCTCACAATATCGTTCAGCCATTTACTATTACAGCGAAGATCAAAAAGACCTGGCAATGGCTTCAATTGAAAAATGGAATCGTTCAGGTCAGTGGCGAAACCCCATTGTGACTGAAATGACGGCAATGTCTGATTTTTGGGTGGCCGAAGATTATCATCAACATTATTTGGCCAAACGCGGATTATAGGCTTTTGCTACCTATGTTTACCAATGGCTATAGATGATGGATGGGTAAGGCGGTTTGGTTTTTGATACGGTCTAATACCAGTGTGGCTGTCACTTTTTGCACTATGGGAGAAGTGGCCAGTAGTTGATAAAAACTGTCGTATTCGTTCATGTTTTGAAAGACGGCATGCACCAAATAATCTGTGGCACCCATGGTGCGATAGAAACCAATGACATTCGCTTGTTTTGTTGTGCCATCGATAAATTGTTGAGCCAGTTGAACGTGGTGATCGGTTATTTCTATTTGAATAAATACCTCAACGTCAAGATTTAACATATCAAACTCAAGCAAACTGACCACTTGCTTAATCAATCCTTGTTGCTTTAGGGTGTTGATGCGTCGCCAGACTGGTGTCGTGGAAAGATTGAGTGTTTTGGCAATGGCTTCTATCGATTGTGAGGCATCGTGTTGCAATAATTTCAATATTTGCTTATCAGTCTCATCAATTTTATGCAAGGTTTGTTTGTCGGTCATGATGTCAAAATTCTACCCTGAATTGATTATTAGTACCAGAATATCCCACAGAAATGGCGATTAAACGGTGGTTGGCCGCTTGAGCTTTTGGCACTTAGAACAATAATAAGTGGCCCTTTGCGCCATGATGATTTTCTTGATCGGAAATTGACAGATTGTACAAGGTTGGTCCGCGCGGTTATAGACGAATAAAGTGTGGCCAAAATAGCCCCTGTGACCTTGAGGGTCAACAAAATCCCGTAAGCTCGTCCCACCTTGTTGAATGGCATCATTTAACGTTTGTTTGATGGCTTCAGCCAACAGTGTGCATTTTTTTTGGGTCAATAAATTGCTGCGGGTTTGGGGATGGATGCCAGATTTGAATAAGCTCTCATTGGCATAAATATTGCCCACGCCGACGACAATGTCTTGACGCATAATGCCAATTTTGATCGATTGTTGCATGGTGCGCAATCGCTTATAGAGATAGTCTGAATTGAATTGATCGGATAAGGGTTCAGGCCCCAATTGATCTATAAAAGTTTGATGACTCTGTGACCATACAAGACAGCCAAACCGCCTAGGGTCATTGTACTTAAGGCGGTATGTACCAAAATCCCACTGCCAATGATCGTGTTTTTGCCAACAATCTGGCTTTTGGCTGAGGCTTAGGTGACCAGACATGCCTAAATGAATGAGACAAACGTCGCTTTCAAAACGACAGATGAGAAATTTCCCTCGGCGTTGAATGTCAGTTAGCTTCTGGCCAATGAGTGTTTTGGGTAGATTTTCGGGAACAGGCCAACGCAGGTTTGGATTGCGAATCACGCAATCTTTTAGTCGTTTGCCTTTAATGAAAGGTGCTATGCCCCTTAAAGTGGTTTCAACTTCTGGCAGTTCAGGCATTAAGCGCCCAAGAAAAAGAGAAAATTAAGATTTTATCTTAGTTTCCTTGTAGATCACATGCTTGCGAACGACGGGATCGTACTTCTTAATTTGCATCTTATCAGGCGAGTTTCGTTTGTTTTTAACGGTTGTATAGAAATGGCCTGTGCCTTCTGTTGATTCTAATTTGATTTTTTCACGCATAATAAACCTTTAAATTTTTACGCCTTTTTTACGCAAATCAGCGAGTACGGAGTCGATGCCATTTTTATCAATGATGCGCATCCCTTTGGTTGATATTTTAAGCTTAATCCAACGATTTTCACTTTCAACCCAAAAGCGATGGGACTGTAAATTTGGCATAAAGCGACGTTTGGTCCGACGTTTGGAGTGCGAGACATTATTGCCAGTCATGGGACGCTTTCCAGTAATTTGACAAATTTTTGACATACTTTCTACAATGATAAAAGGTGTATAACAATTCTGCTGTTTTGAGAGGCTGGTATTATCCAAGACGCCCCATTGTATTGCAACCATTTATTGCATTAATGCGCTTAAATTTGCCTTTCAAAGGCTCATTTAACGGCTATATTGATTCAGGGGTTTCTATAATTGGCTCAGAGCATGCATCAACGATGTTGTGGTAATCAAGATGTTGAGCATGTCTCAATCGCTAGGGCAACGCCTTGCCCGCCACCAATACACATGGTGGCAAGCCCTCGTTTTAAATTGCGCTGCAATAAGGCGTGTAGTAGGGTGACGACTATACGAGCGCCCGAAGCCCCTATGGGATGACCCAAAGCAATGGCACCACCGTGGATGTTCACTTTTGCTGGATCCAACCCCAATAGTTTAATGACACTGAGACTTTGTGCGGCAAATGCTTCATTTGACTCAATCAAATCGACGTCGCTCAGTTGCCAGCCAATTTTATCGAACAATTTTTGGGTGGCGGCGACAGGTCCAATGCCCATTATGGTCGGATCAATGGCGGCCGCCGAAAATCCAATGATCTTGGCAAGCACTGGCAAATCATATTTCTCTACAGCAAATTTAGAAGCCAAGAGGACAGCCGCTGCGCCATCATTGATGCCTGAGGCATTGCCTGCAGTCACAGTACCCGTCGGGTCAAACACGGGCTTTAATTGGCTTAACTTTTGTAAAGACGTTAGGCGGGGGTGTTCGTCAGTGTCAAATATTGAAACTTGGTTTTTGCGATCGTGCAATTTAAGACCAACAATTTCTGCTTCAAAGGCGCCTGACTGAATTGCAGCTTGTGCTTTTTGTTGAGAATATAGGGCAAATGCATCCTGATCTTCACGCGAGACTTGATATTTTTTGGCCAAGTTTTCAGCGGTAATGCCCATGTGGATGCCATTGGATAAGGCGCAGCTCAGTCCATCTGTTAAGACACTGTCTTGCAATGGCCATTGTCCTAATTTTTGCCCACTCCGCCCGTTCATGAGCAGATGGGGTGCCAATGACATATTTTCTTGACCGCCTGCAATCATTAGCTCAGAATCCCCTAATCGAATGTTCTGAGCGGCTAAGGCAATGGCTTTCATGCCTGAGCCACAAACCTTGTTGAGGGTAAAGCTGGGGACTGATACGGGGATGCCCGACAAGTGCGCTGCTTGTCTGGCTGGATTTTGACCACTGCCAGCAGTAAGAACTTGTCCCATGATGACTTCATCGATGCGCTGTCCCTCTAACTGCGCATCGGCCAATACGGCTTTAATCGTCGCGGCACCGAGTTTGGGCGCTTCTTGTTTGGACAGGGCGCCATTGAATGTTCCAATGGCTGTACGTTTGGCAGCCACAATATAGACGGCTTGCATAATCACCTCGTGTGAGCATAAAAAAGCGTAGTATAAAAGAAAATGGACGCTCTTGAACCCATTTCTTAACAGCCATGCTGACTGCTTAAGCGCTTGTGATTGGATCTATCTGGGTGATAATCTTATGAATCTAACAGGGACATGCGCAGCTGATCCTTGAGTTTGTAAATCATTGCCACTGTTTTTAGTCGGTTTGACGTTGGAACCACAAGAGATAAGCGACAGCCTATGAGAAGGATTTTTATGGGTTTAAACACAATGCCTTTGGATTGTATATTGTTTATAAAATCGTTGTTTCTATATTGAATGCAAGATACTAGATAAGCCCATTGCAAGAGCAGTATTTTCATTCATTTGAGTATCAAGAATCAACAAGATTGAAATGTCGTATCAGCTTCCACATGATTTACTATCCCAATGATCAGATTTTATGATCTGAAGGTTTCGATCGATCACCACGTAGGATTGAATGTGCATTTTTTCTATGACTTTGTGCCACTGAGCCCCTGCAGCGATAAGCGCTGTGGCCGCTACATCAGCACGCAGCGCACTGGTGTCAACCACAGTTGCAGAAATCAAATGATTGCTGGGGTAGCCAGTTTTGGGATTGATGATGTGATGATAATTTTGCCCTTTGAATTGGTAAAAACGTTCATAGGTGCCAGAAGTGAAAGCGCTTTCATCAGAACATAAGGCAAAATTCAAAAGGGATTGGCCTTCTTGCTTGGGGTTTCTGATGCCAATTTGCCAATTGTCCTCGCCATTCTGTCCCAACACCTTAATGTCACCACCCAAGTTGATGATGGCGGAAGTCACTTGATATTGCTTCAAAATATGGGTGATTAAATCAGCGGCATAGCCTTTGGTGACACCGCCAAAATCAAGCTGCACATAGGAGTTTTTACTGTTCAGAAGATGACCTTGCCAAACAATATCCGCCATAGAAGGCTTATGGGTCAAATGGTTCTGAATGACCGCTTCTGGTGGGGGATTTGACTCGAGAATGTGCTTGTGAAATCCCCAGCCATCAATGAGCTTACCCATGGCAGGATTAAAATAGCCATCGGCTGATTTTGAAAGTTTTTGAATGTCGACTATCAATGATTTAACCTCAGTCGAGACAAGCGTAGGCTGGGCAGTGGCGATGTTTTGATTGATGGTGCTTAACAAACCGCCTTGCTCCCAGGCGTGCCATTGATGATGAAACCGTTCAAAAGCGTGTCTGATCGTATTTTTTATTTGTTCAGCCTCGTCAGACTGGCTGGTAAATTCAATTTGAATTTTACTGCCAAAAATGTATTGATCAAATTTGTACACCCGCTCTGTGCACGCGCTGATTTGAACCAGGCACCCTATGAGCAGAATGGCTTTGCTAGTCTTTGTAATCCAATTAAAGCGTTCTAACAAAAGATCAATGAATTCTGTGGTGGATTTATAAAAGTCGTTTAATCATCCATTTGTGCCATCAATTCGGCTTGATGTTCCCGAATCAAAGACTCTAATATACAATCCATCTCGCCTTCTAACATTTGTTGTAGTTTATATTCGGTTAAATTTATCCGATGATCGGTGACCCGACCTTGGGGAAAATTATAAGTTCGGATGCGTTCTGAACGGTCGCCAGAACCCACCAAACTTTTGCGCTGTGCAGTTTGCTCAGCCAAGGCTTTTCTTTGTTGGTCATCGATCAATCGCGCTTGTAAAATGGCCAAGGCTTTGGCTTTATTTTGATGCTGTGAACGGCCTTGTTGGCATTCTACAGCCAGCCCCGTTGGTAAATGGGTGATGCGGATGGCAGAATCCGTTTTGTTGACGTGTTGCCCGCCCGCGCCAGAGGCCCTAAAAGTGTCTATGCGCAAATCTTTGGTTTCAATTTCAATGGCTTCTGCTTCGTTAGGCTCTGGGATTACTGCAACCGTGCAGGCCGATGTATGAACACGACCTTGCGACTCTGTTGTTGGAACGCGTTGAACCCGATGGGCACCAGATTCAAATTTCAATTGGGCATAAGCGTTTTTGCCAACAATGCGCGTAATCACTTCTTTATATCCGCCCACTTCACCGCCACTGATGCTTAATATTTCCATTTTCCAGCCTTGGATTTCGGCGTATTTTGTGTACATTCTGAGTAGATCGCCAGCGAATAAAGAAGCTTCATTGCCGCCAGTGCCTGCACGAATTTCAATGAATATATTGCTTTGATCATGGGGGTCTTGGGGCAATAATAAGACATCAATTTCAGCTTGAATTGAAGCCAATTGTTGTTTGAGTGTTAAAACCTCTTCTTCAGCCATTTCTTTCATATCACTTTCCCCTTCCTGGCAAAGTGTTTGCACGTCAGACAGGGCGTTTTCAACATCCAAATGGCGGCGCCAAGCGTTGATTAAATCGTTTAGCGAAGCGTGCTCTTTAGAGATTTCACGGAATTTATTTTGATCATGGATGACCTCAGGCGTTGCAAGCAGGCCGTTCAATTGCTCAAAGCGTTCATCCAGCGTGGATAATTTATTCCTTATTGAGGTTTTCATTTGTGTAGATGGATTCAATAAGACTGGCTTGGTCAAAGTCATTGTTTTCTGCCGCACGCTTGATGGATGTGGTGGGCAGATGCAAGAATTTATTGGTTAGCTGTTGAGCCATTTGTTCAATGATGGCTTCAGGGTCTTGGCCATTTTTTAATTGTCGTGTGGCTTGTTTCACACTGTGCTGTCGAATGGTATCACCATAGTTTCTAATGTTGCATAGCAGGGGGGTGATCTCACGACTTTGTATCCACTGCATAAATTGATCACCATAGGATTGAATGATGATCTCGGCCTCTTGCGCAGCTTGTTTTCGTTTTTTGTAGTTGGTTTGAATGATGCTATTCAAATCATCCACAGTGTATAGATAAACATTGGGCAGTGAACCAGCTTCCTGTTCTATGTCTCTTGGAACCGCCAGATCGACCAGAAAAATGGGTTTGTTTTGTCGTTTTTTAAGCGTGGTTTCAATCGCCCCTTTGCCTAAAATGGGGGTCGGTGATGCGGTTGAAGAAATAATGATGTCTGCTTCACTCAGATGTTGATGCAGCTCTTTCAAGGTGATGGCGTATCCAGAAAATTTTGTTGCCAATTGTTGAGCAGTTTCAAGGGTACGATTGGCAATGATGATATTGCCAATGTTCTGTTCTTTTAAGTGCTTTGACACTAATTCAGCCGTTTCACCACCACCAATGACCAGAGCGGTATGGGACTCTAAATCATCAAAAATTTGTTTTGCCAGACGGGTGGCCGCAAAAGCGACTGAAACAGATTTTGTGCCGATGGTTGTTTTGCTGCGAATGTATTTGGCGGCTTGATAGGTGTTTTGAAATAAACGGTCCAATTGACCATGGACGGTACCCGCTTTGAGCGCGTGCTGGTGTGCTTGTTTTAATTGACCCAATATTTGTGGTTCGCCCAAAATCATTGAATTGAGACCCGAAGCGACTCTCATGATGTGTTTAACCAATTCAATATCGTGCAATTGATAAATATAGGGATTGAGTTTATCCAAGGTCAATTGATTGACTTGGTGTAACCAATGCCTGATGTCTTGGTCTTTGGGGGCGCTGAGATGGCAATAGACTTCTGTGCGATTACAGGTCGATAGGACAACGGCTTCCTCTATGCCTCGTTGATTGATGAGCCCGTGTAAAGCACTGGTCAACTTTTCATTAGAAAAAGCGACGTTCTCACGAATATCAATCGGAGCCGTTTCATGATTAATTCCCAGACCATAGAGCATAGGCGTATTTTACCTCTAAACCGTTGTTTATTCCCCAATATGGGGCGCTGTGAAGGAGAATAAAAGGGTTGACAAGTTGATTAAACAACAATTGACAGAAGATTTCAAATCCAGAGCGTCACAGCCATCAGGCGCTTTAATCATGGAAGTTGTGTTTAGGGGTCAGGTCAGGTGATAAAATGCCTAATCTAAACATTCATTGATGATGAATGACGCAAGTTAGATAACGAAGGTGGACAGATTTTGACAGAAATGCAACAAATTGTGACGATTGGCATGGGGCAATTAGGCCAGATATTTTCTGTGGGTGCATTGAAGCTGGGTTATGCGGTTTATCCGATAAGGCGAGGTGAAAACCTTTTTATCGCTCAAATTCAACCAACAGCGGTCATTGTGGCTGTGGGTGAAAAGGATTTAAACAGGGTGTTGGTCGATTTTCCCACACCGTGGAAAGACCGAATCATATTGATTCAAAATGAATTATTATTTCACGATTGGACCACTTTGGGATTATCGCCAACGGTGGCTTCAATTTGGTTTGAGAAGAAAAAAGGACGATTAGCCAAACCGCTGATGCTGAGCATTGTTTTTGGAAATCACGCCCCCTTGGTTCAACAATTGCTCAATGCAGTTGATTTGCCGTGCAGACAATTGGACTCTGAGGCAGCATTGTTACAGCAGTTGGTATTAAAAAATTTATACATAGTGACAACCAATGTGGCGGGTTTGGCGTTAAAAGACCAAGCTACAGTGCGCGACCTTTATCAACAACACGATTTGTTTGCAGCCGTCGCCCAAGAAGTGCTTAAAATTCAGTCAAAAATCTGTGAACAAAATTTTTTATGGCAGGACTTTCAACAACCTTTATTGGAGGCTTTTGAGAGCGATTGGGATCATGTTTGTTGCGGTAGAAGTGCCTTAGATCGGCGATCGAGGGCGCTTGTACAAGCGGATCAGTATGATGTATTGGTACCAACCATGCGCGAGGTAGTGAAGTGAATATTCTTTTGGGCGTAACGGGCAGTGTTGCCGTTTATAAAAGTTTGGCCTTGGTTCGATTGTTGAGCAAAGCGCAATATTCGGTGAAAGTGGTCATGAGTCAAGGGGCGCAAAAATTTGTGACTCCACTGAGCTTTAGATCATTAGGCGCTGAAGGCGTCTATGAGAATCTTTGGCAAGCCGATGAAGGCATGGCGCACATTGAACTCAGCCGTTGGGCAAATTTTATATTGGTTGCACCAGCAACAGCCAATATTATTGGCAAAATGACCCATGGTCTGGCCGATGATTTGTTAAGTAATTGCTTATTGGCTGCCCGTGTGCCCATTGCTGTATCACCGGCGATGAATGTTGCCATGTACCAACACCCAGCAACCCAAAGAAACCTGCAACAACTTGAGCAAGATGGCGTTGTGATTTGGGGACCAGCCACGGGCGATCAAGCGTGTGGCGAGCACGGCTCAGGTCGCATGTTAGAGGCGCAAACATTGTTTGACAACATCTTGGCTCTGCCATTGTGAAAGTCCTGTTAACGGTTGGTGCAACACGCGAGATCATTGACCCTGTCCGCTATATTTCAAACCAAAGCAGTGGTCGGATGGGCATGGCGTTGGCGCAGGCCTTCATCGACAAGCAGTGTGAAGTTTGGGTGGTACAAGCCTATTCTGAGGTGGGATTGCCCAAGGGCTGTCACGGCACTTTTGCCAAAAGCAGTCGAGACATGCACCGCAATGTTTTGCAATCCATTGATGCGGTTCAACCCAATTGCTTTGTGGCTTGCGCCGCCGTATCAGATTTCATTCCCGTTGAATCGACGCAGAAGCTTAAAAAACATTTGGGCCTTCAGTTACAGTTTGACCTGGCACCAGACATCCTAGCGGATGTTGCGCAGCGTTATCCGCATGTGTTTACAGTTGGATTTGCGGCCGAATCAGAACAATTGCTCTGGTATGCAGAACAGAAGCGACTCAAGAAACAAGTCGATGTGATAGTTGCAAACGATGTGAAATATATGGGTACAGAACAGAACGCTCTAACCATCATAACAAAAAGCACTCAGACGCCTTTAGAGCCAATGGCGAAAGACAAAGCGGCCGAATACTTGGTTGATTGGTTAATCCGTCACCGGTTGAAAAATACCTGAGGCTTACCGCGGCTGTTGCAAAAAAACCAGCCGTATTAGAACGCGTGTGGTGTCCTAATGGGTAATGATTTGTTGTAAAAACTTCTGAGTTCTTGGACTTTCAGGTGCAGTGAAGAATTGTTCAGGCGAGGCACGCTCAACGATTTCTCCTGCATCCATAAATATGACACAGTCTGCGACTTTGCGCGCAAAGCCCATTTCATGGGTCACAACGAGCATGGTCATGCCACCTTCAGCCAATTCGACCATGACGTCGAGCACTTCGTTAATGATTTCTGGGTCTAAAGCAGACGTTGGTTCATCAAAAAGCATAATGTCTGGATCCATACAAAGCGATCGAGCAATGGCAACACGTTGTTGCTGTCCGCCAGATAATTGATTTGGATATTTTTCTGATTGTTCGGAAATTTGAACCCTTTCAAGGTACTTTATTGCGGTTTCTCTCGCTTCTTCTTCGGGTATTTTTAGAACCCATTGTGGTGCGAGTGTCAGGTTCTGCAAGACCGTTAAATGCGGGAACAGGTTGAACGATTGGAATACCATGCCAACATGGCGACGGACATGTTCAATCGACTTAACGTCTTCGGTTAATTCTCTATCGTACACAATAATATTGCCATCTTGATGGGTTTCCAAGCGGTTAATACAGCGTATGAGCGTTGATTTTCCTGAGCCTGAAGGTCCACAAATGACGATTTTTTCGCCTTTAAAGACCTCTAAATTGACGTCTTTTAGCACATGGAACTCTCCGTACCATTTGTTCATATTTCTCAGAGTGATGATTGACTGTTTTGTTTCCATAATTAAACCTGAGTGGTGTCGTTAAGTTTTAAGTCTGCGTTCTAAGGCCTGACTGTACTGTGACATGCCAAAGCAGAATAAGAAGTAAATTAAGGCGGTAAAGACAAAGCCTTCTATGGTGTATTGCAACCACAGAGGATCTCGTGTTGCGTTATAAGCGGCGTTGAGTAAGTCCCATAAGCCAATGATTGAAACTAAGGAGGTGTCTTTAAAGAGTGCGATGCAGGTGTTGACCATGCCAGGTATAACAAGTTTCAATGCCTGAGGCAAAATAACCAGACCCATCTTTTTCCAATATCCCAGACCTAAGGCATCACAAGCTTCATATTGACCTTTGGGGATGGATTGAAGACCGCCTCGAATAACCTCAGCCATGTATGCGGCTTCAAACAAGGTTATGCCAATCAGCGCTCTTGATAATTTTGTGAAATCTGAACCAGGTGGTAAGAACAGTGGCAACATAACAGAGGCCATAAACAATACGGTGATTAGTGGAACGCCGCGCCAGAATTCAATGAATATGACACAGAATGTTCGAACCAAGGGCATATTCTCAGAGCGACGACCTAAGGCCAATAAAATACCTAAGGGTATAGAAGCCACAATGCCAACGGATGAAAGCACTAATGTCAACATTAGTCCGCCCCATTGATCCGTCCCAACGATTTCAAAAAATTGGATGCCGAACATTGATCCGTACAAAAAAGTCGCGCCGACAAAGGGGTGTAGAATCAAAAGATAAAAGGTCAGTGCAATTTTCCCTTTTCTCGGTATGGGTAATTTATATGCGAATAGGAGAACAGCTGTTGAGACAAAGACCAAGATTGGTCGCCACAATGATTCTTGTGGGTAAAAACCAAATATGATCAGATTAATTCGTTCTTTAACGAAGACCCAACAAGCTGCATCACGATTACAATCTGAAGGGTGGTCACCAGTCCAGCTGGCACTAAAAATGGACCAATTTAGTAGGCTGGGAACATAATAGAGTATTGAGCCTATGATCAGGACTGAAAAGAGTGCGTTGAGCGGTGAAGAAAATAAATTATTCAATACCCAGCCATACCAGCCTGTTTGGCGAATGATGTAGGATTGCCATTGATATAAATTCATCATCTTTCAATCAAAGCCATTTTTTTGTTATACCAATTCATCAGCATAGAAATTGAAAGGCTGATGGTTAAATAGACCAACATGGTCATTGAAATGATTTCAACGGCTCTGCCTACCTGGTTTAATACAGTGCCAGCAAACAGGGCGACTAAGTCAGGGTAGCCAATGGCTGTTGCCAATGATGAATTTTTAGCCAAATTTAAATATTGGCTGGTTTGAGGCGGTATGATCAACCGAAGCGCTTGGGGAATAATAATCATTCTCAGCGTTAAGCTGTTCTTCAATCCTAATGATTTGGCCGCTTCCGTTTGGCCTTTGGGGACAGATTCAATGCCCGCACGAACAATTTCCGCAATAAAGGCACTGGTGTAAATGGTTAAAGCAAACCATAAGGCGGCCAATTCAGGGATGATCACCCCCCCCCCCCCTTCATAGCCAAATCGACTTTTAACTGCATCAACAAATTGATAAGGTTGTAGCACCATGCTGAGTAGCACGAGGGCAACAATCCAAGCAATGATTGTGATTCTCCAGAAAGGAATTTGATCACCTGTTTCTTTTTGTTTTTTAACTGTGTGGCGATGGAATAAGGCTGATGCAACAATCAAGACTAAAACGATGATCCAAAATAGACCAGCGCCTTGATTAACGGGTTCTGGGAAATACATGCCAGAGCTATTAAGGACGATTGATTCGTTCAAAAACAGCATGGAATTTTCAAAATTCGGTAAGGTTGGTACCAATATAGCAAAGTACCAAAACATGATTTGTAATAAAAGCGGGATGTTTCTAAAGACTTCAATGTAAGTCAACGCAAGTCGGCTAATCAGCCAGTTGGTAGAAAGTCTTGAAATGCCAACTAAAAGTCCGACAAGGGTTGAAGAAATGACCCCCATGACGGTGACCAGCAAAGTATTGCCAATGCCGATCCAAAAAGTATCTAAATAAGTGCTAACCGATGGATTGAAATCGGTAAAGGGGCTGAACAAGATGCCAAAGCCCGCCGTAGAACTTAAGAAGCCAAATCCAGCGGAAATACCTCTTGCTTCCATATTACTGAGGGTGTTGTTAAACAACCACAGAGCTGAAAGCGCAACAAAAACAACTAAGAATACTTGAGACAGTATCGCGCGGACACGCTCGTTATTCAAAAATGATTTTATGGAATGAAACATCTGAAAGTGTGCTGGGCCAATTCATCGACCCAGCACTGAATCAAAATATTTTAACGTACGGGAGCTGCGTACTGAACGCCACCGTTTGTCCAAAGATTGTTGATGCCACGAGGAAGATTCAAAAGAGAATCTTTGCCAACATTTCTATCGAAGACTTCACCGTAGTTGCCTACAGCTGCGATAGCGTTAGCGGCCCAATTATTATCAAGCCCCAATTTAACACCAAAGTCACCTTCTTGACCAAGCAGACGACGAATATTTGGATTAGAAGAACCTTTCATTTGTTCAACATTGCCTTGAGTCACACCCAATTCTTCAGCATTAAGAAGCGCGAAGTGTACCCAACGAACAATTTTTAACCACTGATCGTCGCCTTGACGAACAACAGGTCCTAAGGGTTCTTTAGAAATGACTTGAGATAATACAACAGCAGAGTTAGGATCGCTCAATTGAGAACGTAGCGCTGCTAACTGAGATTGATCCGAAGTCAAAACATTACAACGACCTTGATCAAAACCATCTTTGGTTTGTTGAGAGGTATCATAAGTGACAGCTGTGTACTTCATGTTATTAGAACGGAAGTAGTCAGACAAGTTCAACTCGGTTGTTGTACCTGCTTGAATACAGAATGTCGCGCCATTAAGTTGATTGGCATTGGTCACATTCAGTGCTTTTTTAACGAGGAAGCCTTGTCCATCATAATAACTCACACCAGCAAATGTAATACCCAATTGTGTATCACGAAGCATTGTCCAGGTCGTATTGCGATTGAGCAGATCAATTTCGCCAGATGAAAGCGCTGTAAAACGCTCTTTGGCAGTCAATTGTGTAAATTTAACTTTGCTGGCATCACCAAAGATGGCTGCTGCAACAGCTTGACAATATTGAACGTCTAAGCCATTCCACTGACCGTTGTCACCTGCAGTTGCAAAGCCTGTCAATCCAGTATTAATACCACATTGAACAAAGCCTTTTTCCTGAACGCTCGCTAATGTTGATTTTGTTTCTTCAACCATTGGGGCTTCTGGTGCCGCCATCATTGGGGCTTCTGGTGCCGCCATTTGTTCAGGGGCTTGTTGAGAACATCCTGCGACCACTGCGAGGGCGACCAGAGAATAAAGTAATGTAGACCATTTTTTCATGATACGTAACTCCTTTAGAATATTAAAATTTATAAAACATCTAAGGCAAAAGTGTAACCTTAAAGTTCAATCTGTGGGCTATTTTAGCTAAAAAATCAAAAATAATCTGTAAAAAATGAATTTTGATAGCAATAAACTTTTTTAGTTGAGGATTATTTAATGTGATTATTGATGAAAATTTATTAAATAAATGCATAGCCTGCAACCAATTTGAAACTGTCAACACCGCATCAACAGCAATGCGGATATACGCTAAAACGCATGATTTGATGGATGATGTGGTTGATATGATGCAGAGAATTTTGGCTTTAAGCTCATGAATCAAGCGCGTGCCAGTTTGGTATAATCCAAACCTGAATGCACGAATTGTTTATTGTTTAAATATTTTTTAAATGTTATATACGGGAATATCTTAAAAAAGCAATTTGCTGTTTACCTTTAATTTTTAAAAACGAGTCATCTATGAGCTTAAATGCAATCAGTGTGGGCAGTGATATTCCAACCAATGTCAACGTGATTATTGAAATCCCAGCCAATGCGTCACCCATAAAATATGAAGTGGATAAAGAGACCAACAGCGTTTGGGTGGATCGATTCATGTCGTCGCCCATGTTTTATCCAGCAAATTATGGCTATTTGAACAACACTTTGGCCGAAGATGGCGATCCTGTGGATGTTTTGGTTATAGCGCCTTATCCCCTGATGATTGGTTCTATCATTAAAGCCCGTCCAATTGGAGTTTTGATGATGAGCGACGATGGTGGCAATGATGCCAAAGTGGTTGCGGTGCCCGTTAAAAAATTGACGCCACTCTACAATCATGTTGAGAAAGTTGAAGACATACCGCTTATCAAAGAACAAATTGAGCATTTTTTCAAACATTACAAAGAATTAGAACCGGGCAAGTGGGTTAACATTGATGGTTGGGCCGATGTTAAGGCGGCTCATGCTGAAATTGAGTCTGGCATCAATCGGTATAACGCCCAAAACTCATGAATATTTTTCAAGAATGGAAAGCGGACGTTTTATGTGTTTTTGAGCGCGATCCTGCCGCTCGCAATGTGTTCGAGGTCATAACGACCTATCCAGGCGTTCATGCCATGATTTTTTATCGACTCAATCATCGGCTTTGGAACATGGGCGTTAAATATATAGCGCGCTGGCTTTCTGGATTTGCGCGTTGGTGGACCGGCATTGAAATTCACCCTGGGGCAAAGATCGGCAAACATTTCTTTATCGATCATGGCATGGGCATTGTCATAGGAGAGACCACAGAAGTGGGTGATGAGTGTACCATCTATCAAGGCGTGACTTTGGGTGGCACCAGTTGGAACGAGGGTAAACGCCATCCCACCTTACACAATGGTGTTATTGTGGGTGCTGGTGCAAAAATATTGGGACCCATTGAAATTGGTGAAAACGCGCGCGTTGGATCAAACGCCGTGGTCGTTAAACCCGTACCAGAAAATGTCACGGTTATTGGGGTGCCTGGACGGCTGGTGAGCGCCAAGAAAGATTTGGTTAAACAATCTGGTTTTGAAGCTTACGGGATCAGTATGGACACACCAGATCCTCAAGCAGAAGCTTTTTCTGCGATGGTTGATCATTTAAAATTGATTGATGGAAAACTGGTTGAATTCAATCAAATATTAAAAGATAACAATTTGCCACTCATAGATCTTGGTGAATTGCCCAATTTGCAAAAACTTAAGACTGAAAAAGAATCCTCAGAAGATGTTTGAAGTCTTCAAATTGTCTGAGACTGACCAATTATAAATCAACGGCTATCTGAGTCAGGCGATCAATTTCATGTTGAATGTTGTCTTGCTCTGACTGTTTCTCAGTCGATTTTTTGGCTAATTCAAGCAAGGTTAGGGCATTTCTGATTAAGCCTTTGTTTTCAATTGACAAGGCTTTATAAAGTAAATTAGCCGTTCTGTTATCTTTCTGTGCATAAAGCTTTGCTATCCATTCATAAGTCAAATGCGGTTGTGCTGAAACGGTCGCAAGCTGTTTGAGTTCTATGACCAGTTTTTCTGTATCATCGTTCTCAAACTCCAACATCAGTTTCTGAACAGCTAAGTGACGAGGGTTGTCAACCTTCACTTCATTAAATGCCTGACGCGCCAATTCTCTGTTAGCAGAAAGGTTTCGATTAATATAAAGTAATTTAAAATACAAATGCTTATCTTTGTTGCGCTCTAACCATTTATCCAGTTTGGGATTGTTTTTAGATTGCCATTGAAGCGCTTGGTAATATTCATGCGCTATTTTTCGGTGGCTTTGATCCAAAGGAATGCCTGTTAGGTACGCCACTCGTGCTTGAACCAATTGAAAAGTTAAGGATTCTTTAGGCTCAGGTTGCTCTACTAAGTTGGCTCTGGATAGCGCATTGCTGAGTCTTGTGAGACTCAGTGGATGGGTTTTAAGATACTCAGGAATGCCCGATTGCCCCTCTAATTCGCTGAGCCTTGAAAAAAAAATGGGCATAGCCAAAGTGGAATATTGTGCGCGCTGTAAATATTTTTGACCAACGGCGTCGGCTTCGTTTTCAAATGTTCGAGAGTTGGCCAGAAATGATTGATGCTGGCGAGCAATGCTGGTATATAGACCGGCACCAGCCACTTGTGTATTGTCAGAATAAATGCCAGCTAGCACGATGGCCAGACCGGCTAACATTGAAGATGTCTGACTTTCATTGGCATTCTTTATGGTCCGAGCTAAGTGGTTCTGAGTGACGTGCGCCACCTCATGGGCGATAACCGAAATCAATTCTTCTTCTGACTTTGTTTTGAGGATCAGCCCAGTATGAATGCCAATGTGGCCATCGGGGCCTGCAAATGCATTGATGGCATTATTGTAGATTAGAAAAAACCTAAATTGACGCTCATTGTGTTGACTAACATTGGTAATTTGTGAACCCAGATCACTGATGTATTGATTAATAATGGGATCATCAAGGATGTGTAAAACGGAAAATATTTGTCGTAAAAATGTAAATCCGGCAATCTTTTCATCGCGTCGGCTGAACGAGACACGTTCGGGATTTCCAAGATTTGGTAGGGTGTTTGAATTGAGCGCAGGGGGGCTTGTACTTTGGTTTGCTTCAAAGTGCTCGTGCTCAATGCCATAAGACTGGATTTGAGCGGTCATCACAGGCGGATGGCTTATTAATAGGAGTGTCAATAAGATCCAAAGACGCCAACGGGCTCCTATCCTTGCCATTCTAAATAACTGCCCATGTCGTATAAACGCGTATATCCCAATGCTTTTAAAATGTTCAGCGCGTCATTTGAACGCACACCCGAGCGACAAAAAAGAATGACAGGTCTGGTTTTGTCTTGATCCAGATGCTGATCATGATCATCGGGTAGAACTTGCAAAGGCATGTTGATTGAGCCTGCAATGCCCAATTCTTTAAATTCTTCAGGAGTTCGGACATCAACAAATTGGGCTTGCTCCTCATCGATGAGTTTTTTTGCTTCTTGATAGTTAATTTTCATAGGTTTCCTTGCAATTATGTTATGGATGATTATAAGGTGTCATTGGCTAAAACCAAAATCGCCAACGCTAAAATTATGGCAGAAATGACACCAGATAGTACGTCATCCATCATGATGTCCCAACCTGGCGGGAGCTGAGTTTCAGATTTCTTGATGATTGAAGGCTTGCTAATGTCGAATACTCTGAATAATATAAAAGCCATGGCTGGACCGAGGATACCCGTGCTCATTTGAAAGGGCAGTAATGCCACCCATAAACCAATAAATTCATCCCAGACTATGGCTGATGGGTCGGACGTTTGCCAATCTCTGGCGGTGGCTTTGCAAAGATAGACGCCCAAAAATAAACCCACGATACAAATGCTGCCCATAACCCAAACTGAGAGGTCGCGTAGCACCAACCACCATATAAGCAAAGCGGCGATGCTGCCAACCGTTCCTGGTGCAATCGGCGAAAGTCCACTACCAAATCCACAGGCTATCCAGTGATACCAGCGGCTGGGTCGGCATTGCATGTTAGGATTGATTTTTAATATTTTTCAAACGCAGGGCATTCAGTTTTATAAAACCTTCAGCATCCTGTTGATTATAGGCGCCACCGTCGTCTTCAAAAGTGGCGATATTCTCATCAAAGAGAGAGTGCTTTGAGCGTCTGCCCAATACGGTCACATTGCCTTTGTAAAGAAACAGCTTGACGTCTCCAGCTACTTTTTGTTGGGTATCATCGATTAAGGCTTGGAGCGCTTGACGTTCTGGGCTGAACCAAAATCCGTTATAAATAAGCTCTGCATACTTTGGCATGATGCTGTCTTTGATGTGTCCAGCTTCACGGTCGAGCGTAATCGATTCCATCGCGCGATGCGCTCGTAATAAAACGGTGCCCGCGGGCGTTTCGTAGCAACCACGTGATTTCATGCCAACAAATCGATTTTCAACAATGTCTGTTCGTCCAATGCCATTTCTGCCAGCAATTTTATTTAATTCAAGCATCAAAGTTGCGGGGGATAAAGCTTGCCCGTTTAAGGCACAAGGGTCGCCCTGTTCAAAAGAAATGGTTAATGTTTCTCCAGTTTGTGGTGCATCGGTGGGTGCGGTCGTCCACAACCACATAGCCTCTTCAGGTTCTGTCCATGGGTCTTCTAAGACGCCTCCTTCATAAGATATGTGCAGGAGATTGGCATCCATTGAGTAGGGTGATTTTTGTTGCGGCTTGGTTTCAATCTTGATGTCCCACTTGGCCGCATATTCCAATAATTTTTCACGAGAGTTGAGGTCCCATTCTCTCCACGGCGCAATGATGTGGATGTTGGGCATCAAGGCATAGGCACTCAATTCAAATCGAACTTGATCATTGCCCTTGCCAGTTGCCCCATGTGCAATGGCATCTGCGCCCACCTCTTGCGCAATTTCAATCAATCTTTTGGCTATCAATGGACGAGCAATGGAAGTGCCTAATAAATATTCACCTTCGTACAGGGCATTGCATCGAAACATAGGGAATATATAGTCTTTGGCAAACTCCTCACATAAGTTTTCAATGTAAATTTGCTCTATACCCAAGGCTTGAGCCTTTAATCGTGCTGGTTCAATTTCCTCGCCTTGACCTATATCGGCGGTGAAAGTGACCACTTCGGCGTCGTAGGTTTGTTGAAGCCATTTGGCAATCACTGAAGTATCGAGTCCACCAGAGTAGGCGAGAACAATTTTTTTTATTGAAGCATTCATAGTATGAGGCGGGTTAAAAAGGGTTAAACTGCATTGGAAGCGCTTGCATTGAAACGCCAATGATCAAATATATACATCTTTAAGCGACTTAAAGAATTTGTAAATTGTAACGTAAATTATTGTTTTTGGTAATGAGGGCGTGGGCAAACAACTCAAAATTTCAGGTGCTGATTGTGCTTATTTATCCGCATTAATTTGGTATTCAGGCAAATCGGTTGGCTCGGTTTCTGACAGTGGCATAGATTCAGCCACTGAGGCGTTGTTAGAATCGTCAGGATTCTGATCACTGGTTTCTGTGTGATTCAAATTAAGACTTAATAATTCTTTTTTTAATGCTTGAAGTTCCTGCAGCGTGGCGCGGATTTCATTCTGTATTTTCAAAGAATCAAAAGCCAACAATAGTCCAGCCATGATGGCTTGTTTCT
Organism: Gammaproteobacteria bacterium; assembly: GCA_965277775.1. Lineage (GTDB taxonomy): Bacteria > Pseudomonadota > Gammaproteobacteria > CAKMZV01 > CAKMZV01. Next base: position 1,800,872 of record OZ255843.1, read on the forward strand.
CATAAGGGGTGTTTTTACTGGAAAGTTTGTCGAGCTGATCTTGCAACTTCTCGGAGGCCATCTCAAGCAGCATTTGATTTTCACGTGGGCATCGTATTTTATAAGATTGCCCTAAGAAAATAAATTCTAAATTTTCAATGGATGGCTGTGTCATTTGTTCACTATAGCGAGAAGGATTGTTTTTTGTTGCTATTATAGATGCATCCTTGAATAACTCAAGTGAATTTTTATAAAAGCGTACAAAGTATTGATTTAATTATATATAAATCTTCCTCGTCTCTGGGGTTTATTTTTCAATAATAAACAGCCAAGCATCAGATTGCTCAATTACTTCAATCAGTTCGAAAGCATTTTGAGCACAAAAAACAGGAATGTCATGGACAGATGAGCGATCTGTGCTGATCAGTTTTAAGCGCTCTCCCTTGTTGAGTTTTAGCATAGCTTGTTTCGCTCTCAGTGTCGGCATGGGACACATCAACCCTGAAGCATCAACGGTCAGAACAATAGGGGTCATGCAGGACTCATAAATTATTGATCATGGCTTGACCAAATGACGATGTACTGACTTCGGTTGAATCGGGCATTAAACGCGCCAAATCATAAGTTACTTTTTGCTCTAATATGGTTTTGGACATTGCGTCAATGATTAAATCGGCCGCTTCTGCCCAATTCAGATGACGTAGCATCATTTCGGCAGAGAGAATCAGTGACCCTGGATTGACCTTGTCTTGACCTGCATATTTGGGTGCCGTACCATGTGTGGCTTCAAATACAGCGATTTTACTCGAGAGGTTTGCCCCAGGCGCGATGCCAATGCCACCAACCTGCGCCGCGAGTGCGTCAGAAATGTAGTCGCCATTCAAGTTTAAGGTGGCAATAACGGCATATTCTGTTGGCCTTAATAAGATTTGTTGCAAAAATGCATCGGCAATAACGTCTTTGATGATGATGTCGTTGCCAGTATTTGGGTTTTTGAACGTCATCCAAGGCCCACCATCGAGTAAGGTGGCCCCAAATTCTTGCTCAGCTACTTGGTACGACCATTCTCTAAATGCCCCTTCGGTATATTTCATGATGTTGCCTTTATGCACAATGGTGACCGAAGGTTGGTCTTGATCAATGGCGTATTGAATGGCTTTAGAGGCAAAACGTTTTGTGCCTTGTTCGGAAACGGGTTTAATGCCAATGCCTGAAGTTTCGGGGAATCTTAATTTTTTGACATTCAGTTCTTCTCTCATAAATGCAATGATTTTTCGTGCTTCTTCGGAGTTTGCGGCCCATTCAATGCCTGCATAAATATCTTCGGAATTTTCACGAAAAATGGTCATGTTGGTTTGCTCAGGATGGCGCAGCGGTGAAGGGATGCCTTCAAAATATCGAACGGGTCTGATGCAAATAAACAAATCTAATTTCTGTCTCAATGTGACATTCAAAGATCGAAATCCGCCACCCACCGGTGTGGTTAAGGGGCCTTTTATGGTGACGACAAATTCTTTTATGGCGTCTAAGGTCTCATCGGGCAACCAAGTATCTGGATCATAGGTTTTGGTTGATTTTTCGCCAGCAAATATTTCCATCCAATGGATTTTGCGTTGCCCACCATAAGCTTTGTTTACGGCAGCGTCGATCACATCAATCATGACTGGTGTAATATCAACCCCTATGCCATCACCTTCGATGTATGGAATGATGGGGTTGTTAGGGACATTGATGCTGTGGTCAGCATTAAGGGTGATTTTTTTACCCTGAGGTGGTACTTGAATTTTTTGATACATACTGGCCTTTTCTAAATTATAAAATGCTTATGATACGTGTCTTTGGCTGTCATCTATGTAGATGTGTGATCGTGCGATTATAAGCCGATTGAGCGATGATTCTAATCGGTTTATTGGGATTTCAATGCGCCTTATTATAGTCTAAATGGTTGAAACTAGATGAACTAACAAGCACTAATCACTCTGAGCATTTAGGGTAAATAAGCAAGAAATTACCGTGTTTTACGGTCAAATCGACCCGTGCCAATACTCAGTTTTTATGGATGACAAAGATGGGCAGATTGACAATAGACAATCAGCTTCAGTGAATTACGTAATCGAATTAAGTAATAGAGTTTAATTCAAATATTGGAAGCAAAATGGATAACACAATGAGTAGGACAAAGCCCCCCATTATCAAAACGATGATGGGCGCAATGATACTTAACAAGCTAGAGGTGAAATCTTCTAATTCATGCTCTTGAGCGACGGCGGCACGTTCTAACATGTCTGCTAAATTGCCACTGGCTTCACCACTGGCTAACATATAAAGTGTCATAGGCGGGAGGGCTTTATGTTTTTCCAAGGCCCGAAAAATACTTGAACCTTCACGAATTTCCTCAGTCGATTTGAGGATGGCTTCTTGCATGGGCAAACACGAAATGATTTGTGCGGTTGAGCGGAGGGCGTCTAATACAGTCACCCCAGATGATTGCATCAAACTGAAATTGCGGGCGAATTGGGCATTATTATTGGCGATAAAAACCTTGCCAACCAAAGGCGTTTTCATCAGAAAACGATGCCAAGATCGTTTAAAAGAAATTTTTCTTAGGGCGAGATTAAAGACTAAGAGCATCCCCAACAGAACCAATGCCATGGTGAATCCATGGTCTTGTAAAAAAGTGCTGACAATAATCATGCCTTTGGTTAGCTGAGGCAGTTCTCTTTGGGTGCTGACAAAAGCATCAACCACCTCTGGTACCACAAAAGTCAATAGAGCAATGATGACGCTGAGGGCAACTATGAGTAGGACTGCAGGATAGATCATAGCACTGGTGATGCTTCGATTGAACTTTTCTCTGCGCTCAACATCATTGGCCAATTTTTCCAAAACGGTTGTCAACTCACCACTGGTTTCACCGGCTGCAATAGTGGCGGTGTATTCTTTTTCAAAAACCCCTTGTTCTTGCAGTGCTTGACTGAGGGACATGCCTTCTACAACTCTGGACCGTGTGGTTGATAAAAATCGTCGTATGTTGCTGTTATTATGCTCAGCAATGGTTCTCAAGGCTTCTTCAACAGGCAGTGCAGCTCGAATGAGGTTGGCTAGTTGGCGGGTGATGGCGACCTTTTCACGAGTGCTCAGTTTGGCGGCAAAGGGCGAGAAAGAACCCTTGCCTTCTTTTTTTTTAATCTGTTTTAAAACGTTTGGGAGGAGTTTTTTATCTCGGAGTAGCTGTCGCGCATGGCGTTCAGAATCCGCTTCAATGATGCCTTTTTTGCCGCCACCTTTAAGGTCAATGGCTTGGTATTCAAAAACGGGCATCAGCGCTCACCTAAGTTTTGAATGACGCGTAAGACTTCTTCAACAGAAGTTGCGCCTTCTTTGATTAAGCGAATACCTTCCTCACGCAAGCTGGGGTATTTTTTCCGCACATGCTCTAAGATGACTTCCTCTGAGGCCTCTTCATGGATCATTTTGCGAACCACATCATCTATGGGTAATAATTCGTAAATGCCAGTTCGACCTTGATAGCCAGTGAAGTTACATGAGCTGCACCCTTTCGCGTGTGGTCGGTAAAATATTTCGCCTTCTGCGAGCGGTGGGCACTGAAGGGCGTCGAGTTCTCTTGAGGTCGGCTTATAGCCCTCACGACACTTGTGACAAAGTCGGCGGGTCAGTCTTTGCGAAATGACAACGAGCAGACTGGAAGAGAGTAGGAACGATTCGACCGACATATCTCTCAAACGTGTGATTGCACCAACGGCAGTATTGGTATGCAATGTGGATAATACCAAATGCCCTGTTAGAGAAGCTTGAACCGCAATTTGAGCGGTTTCAGTGTCTCGGATTTCTCCAATCATCACAATATCAGGGTCTTGTCTCAGAATGGCCCGTAAACCGCGGGCAAACGTCATGTCTATTTTGGTATTGGTTTGTGTTTGGTTGATCCCATCAATATGGTATTCAATCGGATCTTCAACGGTCATGATGTTACGTTGATGATTATTGAGGCGAATCAAGGAGGCATATAATGAGGTGGTTTTACCTGAACCCGTTGGACCGGTTACTAAGATGATGCCATAGGGATTGCGAATTAATTCGTCAATTTGCTCTAAGTAATGTGCAGGCATGCCCAAGTGTTCAAGCTCTAAACTCCCCGCTTTTTTATCGAGCAGCCGCATAACAACACGCTCACCGGTTGCAGAAGGTAGGGTTGAAATTCTCAAGTCAACCGAACGGCCACCCAATTTCAGCGAAATTCGACCATCTTGGGGCATGCGTTTTTCAGCAATATCTAATTTCGCCATGACTTTAATTCTTGAAATCAGCTGGGGGGCTAATTTTCGATTGGGTTCCATCACCTCGCTCATGACGCCATCAATGCGAAATCGAATGCGCGTACGCTGTTCGTAAGATTCAACGTGAATGTCTGAGGCATTCTTTTTAATCGCCTCAGTGAATAGGGCGTTCAGTAATTTTATGATAGGGGCATCATCGTCACTTTCTAATAAATCTTCTGGCTCATCCATTTGTTCAATCAAAGTACTAAAATCTTCTGAGCCGTCCAAAGAATTACCTAATGAACCCAGTTCTTGCGAGCCTTGAGAAAAATGGTGTTGCATGGTTCTTTCAAATTCAGCGCCATCGACTTTGGTAATCTTGAAGTCTTTGTCGCTTAAAGTGCGCTGAATTTCCATAAAAACAGGCAAAGACAAATCACCCGAATACTGTAATTCGTAATGACCCTCATCATTGAGAACAATGACTTTATGGCGATTGGCAAAAGAAAAAGTTAACACAGACGTCAATTATTTTGCGTTGAGTACAGAAGATTTTTTGGAAAGGTCTTGTTTCGGTTTTTCTGGGGCCGGTTCCACCTTTTGTGTTGGTTGGTTGAGCGCATCAAGCGGTCCGAGAATGGTATTTCGACTGCTTTCTAAATTGCCTTCTTCGCGCATTCTTATTTGTTGGGAGCGAATAAAATTATATTTGCCTGATGTGACATGTTCACGATCTAATTCATCTCTGAGGATGGTCGGTTTAATAAAGATCATTAAGTTACGTTTGGTGCTTCTATCTGTGTCAAAACGGAATAGAAATCCAATGAGCGGCAAGTCACCGAATAATGGGATGCTTTGTTTATTTTCGCTTTCTTGTTCATCAATCAGACCGCCTAAAACCAAAATTTTGCCATCTTCCACTAATACGGTGGTCTTTAAAGTTCGTTTTGAAGTGACCGTGTCAACGGCTTGAGCGGTGGGTAAAACGCTGGAAATTTCCTGTTCTATGTCCAAATGAACGGTGTCCCCCTCATTGATTTGTGGTTTAACCTTGAGCGTTAGCCCCACATCTCTTCTTTCGAAATTTTGAAACGGGTTGGTGTTACTGGCTGAAAGTTGTGTATTGCTAATAAATGGCACTTCACGACCAACGAGTATGCTGGCTTCCTGATTGTCCAGAGTGACCAGAGCCGGTGTGGAAAGAATATTGACATTGCCGTTGCTTTCTAAGGCATTGAGGACGGCACCAAAGCCTCGCAGTGACTGTCGATCATCCACTTGTCCGAATAGCACAGAGGATCCTAAGGGTACTGACGGGGGTGTGCCTGCAGAGACAGATCCCGCAAGAGAAGGAATTTGATTGTTAAAATTAACAATACCAACGGCATTATTGGTATTGGAAAGATACTGAACGCCAAGCTGATCAGTGACGTCTGTATTGACTTCAGCAATGATCGCTTCAATGAGTACTTGAGCGCGACGGATGTCTAATCGTCGTATAACGCTTTTTATTGAATTTACTTGATTCGCCTGATCTTGCGAGGCTGTGATCACAATGGCATTGGTCGGTTTATCCGCTTGAATGGAAATTGAGTTACTCCCTGCAGCAGCGGCGGGTTGTGCGCCTTTGCCTTTGGCACCTGCCCCAATCACACCTTGCAATATTGGCAATAATTCGGTGGCATCTGAGTAGCGCAAATAAATAACGTTGGTGTTGCCTTGTTCCTCGCCAATATCAAGATCGGCAACGAGCGCTCGAATTTTTAAGCGTTGATTCTCACTGGCACTGATTATGAGTCGATTGGTTCTTATGTCAGAGGCAATTTTAACTTCGCTTGAAGCGGGATCATTTTTATTCTTGGCAATGAAAGTCGTAATGATTTTGGCCATTTCTGAGGCGCTGGCGTGTTGTAATTCGACGACTTCATAACTACTGCTAAGGGGTCTGTCAATCTTGGCTATGATACCTCGCAAACGTTCTATGTTGGCACTGGTATCGTGAATGATGAGAACATTCGTGGGTGCATAGACGCTTAAAAAGGCGGTTGGCGCAACAAATGGTCTGAGCACTGGGATGATTTGTTGGGCATTGATATGTTTGATGGGAATGACGGTTGTTGACAGATTATCTGGAAATTCTGATGTGGTGAATGAACTGGCGCTTTTACTTTGTGAAGCGGGTAGAATTTTGGTCACGTGTTCGCCTTCAATCACAACATATCCATGGACGTTCAAGATAGACAAAAACACTTGATACAGCGCTTCAGGGGGTAAGTCTTGAGCAATGAGAACGGTGACACGACCGTTGACTCGGGGATCAATAATAAAATTGGTATTGGTTATTTTTGAAACGGTGTTGATCAAGCTTCGAATGTCAACATTATTCAAATTTAGAGTTGCAGCGGCAACCGTCGGACTGAATAAAAGAACACCGACATGCTGTAGGCTGATTAATACAGTGAGTATAGCACTGATACTTTGTTTTTTAAGTGGATTCATAGGTGTAATATATTATATTAAAGTTGTTATAGAGCCATTCACAGAAGGCTAAGAATTTAGATTTATGACAATGTTTTCCTGGTTTCCTTGTCGTTTTAATATCATGTTTAGTACATTATGAGAACTGAGTTTGTTCATAAATTGCACGCCTACTTTGAAGCTACTGATGGCAGATAGTTCTTGTCCATTAATATTAGTGACGATGTCTCCAGGTCGGAGTTGAAGTGCAAAAAACAAATCTTTTTCAGTGCCGGGTGAGACTTGAAAACCAATCAATTTTCCGTCTTCTTTATAGGGTACAAAAGTAATTTTACCCAACATTTGCAGGGGATTTGTGGCCATAATCTTCTTGAAACTGAGTAATTTTTCTTTTTGTGCTTTGTTGACTTTAACCGTTTTGACTGCTGGGGTGTTTGCAGATCCTTCAGGCGTCTTTTTGACCACATTATCGGTATTTTCTGCTTTGGGCGTATTGTCCTGAGTTTCAGGTGTTGCCGAGGATTCTTCGGGCTTAGCATCTGTTGGCAGTGGGGCTGGCGGTTCGCCACCAATCTCAACGTTATTTTGATTCAAGAAAAGTGTGTATCTTTCACCATCGGTGTCAACAATGTAGATGGTATCTTTTTCAATATTTTCAAGCAGCAATCGTCCAACGTACTCTCCAATCCCATAGGTTTCTTCTAGACCAGAATGCCGTATGATCGCGAAAAAAACATCTCCGTAGGAGATAATGCCTATGACAGACAAGGTAATAACGGGCTTCTTTTTCACCACTTTCTCTATTTTCTTGGGTGGTGGCGCAACGGGTTTTACTGGAGGGGTGCCAAATAAGGCGAAATTTCTAAGTTGGCTATAGTCAATCGAATCTTCTGAAGTCGATTGTTTCTGGGTTTGATCGGTCAGAATGGACGGAGTGACAGGATAGTACAAAGCCCATAGTGTCTTGCTGGTCTGATGCGCGAGCACCGCCAGCAACAGACTGGTGACAAAAAAGGCAATGGTCTGATTGAATTTTAGAATCATTGAGTAGGGTTTAGAGATGATTGAGCTGTATTCATCATGCAGTATTTAATCATTAAGAGGGTTTTATCGTTTGGCAATGGCAATAAAACCGACTTCAAAACACGCTTATTATACCTTGTTCAACAAAATAAAAATGTGGCACATTATAACCATTCTAAAAAGCGTTTCGGACCACGAAAGCCATGATTTAGTGCCCTTTAATATTATGCGGATTGAATTGTGTTGAAATTCGATAATACAGTTTGAAATGAAAAACCATCAATCGGTTCAAACAACGGCAAACTTTAACAAGACCTCAAATGACGCATGCTCATGCGACGAGTCTTTTTCAGTTGTTAAAGTTGTATGAAATTTGTTACATAGAGAGCATTAATATCCCCGAGCACAAAATCAGAGTAATTGAGAGGTAGCTCAGTGTTTGATTGGATAGTTTTTGACCCAATCTTCCCGAAGGAATGACGGCAATGATCGATCCGATGAGCATGGCGGCCAAAATATTAAAATCAGTTTGTCCACCGCCAGAATAGATGAATGCCGTTGCAGCGGATAATACCAATGCGATAAGAATGGAATTGCCCACGACCTGTTTCATTGAATCTTCATTGATGGATAACAATAATGGGATAAGTAAAACACCGCCGCCAATGCCAGTCGCGCCCATAATAATACCGACGATGACACAAGCAAACCACCTTTTGATTTTAGTCAAATACGTTCTTTCCACAGGTTTGATTTTTCTGTAAATCAACCAGCATGACAGAATCATGATGCTAAATACCAGATAGGTTAAGATTTCCTGTACGATTTGATTGATTTGAGGCGAGATTTTCAAAGCATAATTGACAGCAATGGCACTGATCACAACAGTGGGGAGTGTGATTTTCAGAACAGAAAAACAGTGTTTGAAATGAACATTGCCTCGATTAATGTGATTACCACATGTTAAAACCTTGGTAATGGTTGAATAAATGCTGGCCGTTCCAATGGCAATTGAGACAGGCAATCCGAAAACAGATGTGAGTACTGGAATGATGATAATACCCCCACCAACCCCAGTCAAATTGATTAAGAAAGCAATAATAATGCCGGTGATTAGGGCTTTTATGAGCGTTACATCAAAAAATTCTTGAGGGATCCAGTCCATTTATCTGCTTATAAATTGGTTAAGGAGTTGTTTATAGTGGCGATTGTTCAATTTGGTTGTATCTTCGTAAGTCAACTGCCGATTATAGTATTCAGGGAGCGCTTCACCGACACCAATGCCACAAATGCTTAGCTGATTTTGATAACGGTTCAAAACTTCAATAATATGGTTGGTTAAGAGATTGGCTGGATTATGCGACAGTGTAAAGGAATCCATAGGACATTGATCGGAAATGATCAGCAAATGGGGTTTGGTTGCTTTTGTGCGTGCGCGTTTACAAGCCCATTCAATGCTCTCTCCATCGATGCTTTCTTTATACAAGTCGGCTTTGAGCAAACCTGCCAGCGCTTTCTTCGCCTTGCGCCAAGGGGTGTGCTCTGACTTAAAACAAATGTGACAAAGTTCGTTTAATCTGCCAGGATTGGGCGGTGATCCAGACTTTTGCCACGCTTCTCGTGCTCTGCCGCCTTGCCATGTCGTGGTTGTAAAGCCTAAAACTTCGGTTTTTATACCCGCAGCTTCTGCTGCTTGAATGAAGTAATCAATCCAACTGGCAATCCAGGTGCGATGCGCTTTGATTGACCCTGAACAATCAACGAGCAGGCAAAAATGTGCTTGGGTTATGAGGTGATTTTCTGGGTACTTGAAAACATCTTGTTTCAGGGGTGAGAACACGACTTGATTCAATTTTGCACCGTCCACATATCCCGCAGTATGACCTGACTGCAAATAGGGTTCAGGGTGTACTTGAAATATGTCTCGTAATTGTTTGCTTAACCACATGATATTTACGGGGTTCAATTGTTGAAAATCACTGAGTTGTTTTCTGAATTTTATCAAAGCCTCAGGGCGTACCAGTGCGGTAATTTCTGTTTCAATGTCGAAGTCGGTGGTGAAAATCTGATAATGGTTGGCATTCGAAGCTTGGGTTTTCGACGACTGAGTCGTTAGGGCATCTAAGAATTCAGAAGCTTGTTCATCGTCAAACCAGAAATTGAGCGCAGTCGGCACTTTTTTGTTTTCATTTTTATTGACCTGCTCTTGCTGGACTAAAGCATTGATGATGTGGGCGATTTCAAGCGCATGCTTGGCAAATTTTATTTGATCTTTGCTCTGTTTATTCAGGCATTTCAGTGCATGACCAATCAAAGGGGCAATGCCCGAACGCGTGACCTCAACAATCTCTTCTACATCGGTGAAAACCGAGTGTCTGTTTAAGCGAGACCAAACGATTTGTATGACTGTAAACAGCAACACGCCAACTTGGTCATCAAACAGTTTAGCGGTGGATGGGTGCACAGACCAATGATGGAAATTATGCCTTAGGTTGGCTTTTAAACCTTTGTGCGTTTTCGAAGACAAGGATTCGGTTCTCAGTTGTTCTAAGGCATCGAAAAGCAGGCGCGCAATGGGTTCTTTGGGTTGTAATTGATAATGAAGCATTGGGTCTGAATAACGCTTCCTTTGTGCCATAGCATCAAACTTGCCTCTTTTCAGTCTATTATTATTCTCAAAGGATGCATCAAAGCGTAAATGGCAGGGTGCCATTTGTTTTTGATGGTGGAAGTACACATCAGAGCCGTAAACGGACAGCGCAGATTGATTGCTGAGCGCACGGATTGTGGCACCGTGAAGCAAATTGACCAAACCTTCATTCATCAGAGTTCAAATGTATGAGCGATTCTTCTAATTCTTGACCAAATACTCTCTGGTATAGCTCAGCGATGAGCGCTCGCTCGGATTCATCACATTTGTTGAGAAAAGATAAGCGAAAAGCAAATTGTAAATCTTTGAAGATTAAAAAATTTTGCGCCCAAGATATGAGCGTTCTCGGAGACATTAAATTGGATAAATCGCCCATCTTTAGGCTGTCTCTTGTGAGATTTGCCAATGCAATCATGCCGTTAAGGGTTTCAGAGTGGTTTTTGGCCGACAGTTCAGGGACGTGAGCCGTGATGATTTTAGCCTCATCAGTTGGCGATAAAAAATTCAAAGAGGCGACGATGTTCCAACGATCCAATTGAGCATGATTTAGAAGGTGCGTGCCGTGATAGAGGTTGTGGATATTGCCCAATCCAAGCGTATTGGCTGTGGCGAAAAGTCGAAAGTTCGGATGTTGTTTAATGGTTTTATTTTGGTCAAGCAAAGTGAATTTGCCTTCTTGCTCCAACAGCCTTTGGATGATAAACATCACTTCGGGTCGGCCTGCGTCGTATTCGTCAAATACCAAAGCGATTGGTCGCTGCAATGCCCAAGGAACGATGCCTAATTCAAATTGGGTCACTTGTTTACCGGCTTGAATTTTTAAAGTATCCTTGCCAATCAAATCAAGACGGCTGATATTGCCGTCAAGGTTGACTCGAATACAGGGCCAATTTAATCGCGCTGCAACCTGTTCAATGTGTGATGATTTTCCGGTGCCGTGTAATCCCTGAACCAATACCCTTTGATTGTGGCTGAATCCGGCTAAGATTGACAAGGTTGTCGTTTTATCAAAATGATAATTGGGGTTAATTTCTGGGACGTATTCGTTTGGCGACTCGAAACCCCTAACCTTGAGGTCGGATTCAAAACCAAATAGGTCTTTTATAGAGATCATTTTGTTGGCAATATGGTCATTCATCATAGGGCAAGATTGGAAGCTTGGATGACTGTGGCAGCGCTGACTAAGAACACATCTTCTATAGAACAACCTCTAGACAAATCATTAGCCGGTTTTTTCAGCCCCTGAAGTATAGGGCCAATGGCTGTGGCACGTCCCATTCGTTGCGCAATTTTATAGCCAATATTACCAGCCTCTAAATTGGGGAAGACCAGAACATTTGCACGTCCAGCGGTTTGCGTATTTTGCATTTTATCGCGGGCAATTTTGGGCACTATGGCCGCATCAAATTGGATTTCACCGTCAACACAAAGCGTTGGAACGCGCGCTTTCAAAATGGCAACCGCCTCTTGAACCTTTGTCGCAAAAGGATGTTGAGCGCTGCCTTGGGTAGAGAAAGACAGCATGGCCACCCTGGGTTGTTCTTGCAAAAACAGCGTGGCATTTAAGGCCGACATTTGAGCAATGGTTGCCAATTCTTTGGCCGATGGATCCACGATCAGAGCGCAATCTGAGAATAGATATTTTTTCTGCGCCAACGCATGATCATCATTCAGAACCATGATGAAAAAGCTTGAAACGATGTCGTGGTTCGGATGAACGCCAATAATTTGTAAGGCGTTTTTGACCACATTGGCCGTTGAATGAACGGCACCATTGACACAACCATCAACTTGACCCGTGACCAACAACATATAACTGAATACCAAGGGTTGTAAAACCATTTGTTCTGCTTGTGATCGTCTAACCCCTTTGTGTTGTCTCAACTGGTACAGTTTATCAGTAAATTCAGGGAGGTCTTTGGATGATTTGGGCGCTATGAGTTGAATGCCATCGATTGAAACGGCGCATTCGGATGCCACGCTTCTGATCGTGTCAGGATCGCCAAGCAAGATGGGCTGGGCAATTTTTTCTTGGTGCAATCGAACCGCCGCTTGGATGATCCGAGGATCTTGACCTTCAGAAAAAGCCAGGCGATCGTTTTGCCCCTGTTTTGCTTGAGCAACTATGTCCCCAACCACAGACATTATTGGAACCTGCGTTCAGAGTGAAAGCTTAGGCGCCGATCAATAGAACTGACTTCAATATGCAATCGTGAAAATAGCCCCTTATTTTCCACGCCAAGGGATAAGTTTATCTTCGAGAAAGCGCATAAAAAGATCGATGGCGTAAGCAATGATACCGATGAGTATAATGCCCAACACAACAATATCAGTTGCTAAGAATTTACTGGCGACCATGATCATCATTCCAATGCCTGCTTCCGCAGCCACAAGCTCGGCAGCAACCACTGTACCCCAACACACGCCCATACAAACGCGCATGCCGGTAAATATTTCCGGTAGCGCATTTGGTAAAATAACGCGAAGTAAGATCTGAGTTTTTGTGGCATTGAGGGTGTAAGCGGCGTGGATTTTAGCAATTTTTGTCGCCAATGCGCCTGAACGGGTGGCCAGAGCCATAATCCAAACAGCGGCAAGGAACAGCAAAAACACCTTTGCTTCTTCGCCAATCCCCAACCATAGAATAACCAATGGAATAAGCGCCAATGGGGGCATGGGACGGAAGAACTCAACAATGGGGTCAAATAAGCGATTCATGATGCGTGATAATGCCAAAGCAAAACCCAAGGGGATGCCGACAAGACAGCCGATGAAAAAGCCTAACAGTACCCTATAGAGGCTGAAACCAATATGTTCGTAGAGTGTGAAGTTACGATAACCTTCGGTTGAAATCAAGGTAAATTGATCCCAAACTGATCCCATTGAAGGCCAAAAGATTGGACTGACCCAACCAAATACGCCTGCTAAGAACCAAACGAGGAGTAGGACACCGATGGATAAGAAAGTCCAGCCACGTGCGCCCTTGGCAGCCACCACGGATGCATCGCCAAAAGTAACCGTTTTTCTTGCAACATTTGGGTCAGCTAATCCCAATTTAATCAATAGTTCTTTCATTACTCTTCTCCTTGTCTGCCCATGATTTCTTCTTCCATGTCCCAGATCATAGTCAAAATTTCTTCACGTGTTTCAACAAAATCTAGTTGTTTTTTGATGTCTCTGGTATTACCAGAAAGTCCCATTTCAGCGAACGGGAGTTTATATTCTTTTTCTAAACGACCAGGCCTTGGTGCCATAATAAATAGGCGATTGCCTAAAATCATTGCTTCCTCAACACTGTGTGTGATGAGTACAATGGTTTTGCCTGTATCTTTCCAAAGTTTCAAAATTAGGCCTTGCATTTTTTCTCTGGTCAAGGCGTCCAATGCACCCAATGGTTCATCCATCAGTATTAAATCAGGTTCATTGGCCAAACACCGTGCCAAAGCAACCCTTTGTTGCATACCGCCAGATAATTCGTAAGTGGATTTTTCACCAAAGTCAGACAATCCAACGATGTCTAACCAGCGTTGGGTTAATTCTTTAATTTCATTGCTCGGCTTGTTGGACATTTTTGGACCAAAACCGACATTTTCAGCTACCGTCAGCCATTCAAAAAGCGCGCCTTGCTGAAATACCATACCTCTTTGAGGATCGGGACCTAAGACTTCATTGCCTTCAAAAACAATGTCTCCATCGGTCGGTGCAAGAAACCCAGCCAAGATGTTGAGCAGAGTGGTTTTACCACACCCAGATGGACCCAGAATGGTGAGCAGTTCACCTGGTTCTAAATCAAAAGAAACATCTTTGAGCGCATCGACAGAACCGCCTCGCGGCAGATCGTAAACCATCGATACATTTTTAACATTTAGACCCGACATATTATCCTCCAAAAAAGGGCCACAATAAAGTATTGTAGCCCTCTAAATTTCATCAATAATTTACTTAACTTTCTCTAGGAAACTCGCATCAATTGTTTTGCTGTAGTCTGCTTTTGAAAGGGCTTTAGGCAATTGTTTTTCAGTCACAAAAAAATCAGCGACTTCTTTGGTAAAGTCCTGAATACCGCCAAGCATCCACTGTTTGGACAACTGTTCTGAGCGTGTTAAAAACTTGAATTTGTTCAGTGTGCTGATTGTGCCATTCATATCCATACCTGAGGCTTTAGATAGGGTTTTATAAAATCTTGAAGGATAGCGATTGTAGGCAAGATTAGCATCTTCAGTGATTTGCATAAACTGGGTAAGAATTTCAGGATTTTTTCTGGCGAAATCACCTGTGACTGAAACGATGTCAAAAACTTTAAGGCCAATGGCTTCTTGTTCTGCACCGGTCATCAGTACCGATCCGTGCTCTTTCATGCGAATCAAGGAGCCACCAAATCCACAAGCCATATCGACATCACCACGGGCTAAAGCGGCCGCAACATCACTGTTTTGCATGCTTAGAATTTTAACTTTCTTTGCATCAACACCAAGATGTTTCAATGTTTTAAGTAATTTGTAGTGTGTGACATTGCCTTGAGGGCTACCCACTTTTTTGCCTTCTAACTGCTTGGCATTTGCTTTGGTAATACCTGTTCCTTTACGAACAACACAGTTGTCATTTTCAGCATAAGTCATGGCCACACCGACGAGTTTAAGATCGACGCCTTTGCTGACGGCAACAACAAATGGAATAAAACCTTGTGAATAAGCAATGTCAATGTCACCAGCAACCATCGCAGCAGTCATGGCGTTACCATTGTCAAAAGCTTTCCAGTTGACTTTAAGGCCCATGCGCTGATCAAAAGTTTTTTCTATTTGAGCGACTTGGTTCGCTGAAGGCCATTCTAAGAAATATGCAATGTTTAGCTCATCAAGTGCTGAGGCATTTTTTGCAAATAGTAGCCCCGTAAGTGTTAGAGCAATAAACAGTTGTTGTGAGATTTTTTTCATCAGTAACTCCTTTAAGTATATGAAAAATAACAGCTTAGGCACACGTCATTAATTCATATGCCTTCTAATAGACGTGAAATAATAGTGCAAAACGTTCATTTAATCAAACATTAAAAGCATTATTTTAAAAAAATACCCACGTCCTAAATTAAAAAAAGTGGTATTTATGGAACGGTTGTCGTGATTGGAGAGGTTTGTTTATATGGTACAATGATAGACCGTCTCTGAGGCAATCCGTAGGATTTAAAAATTCTGTGCAACAGACGTATGATCGCACAGAATTTTGCTCTGTGCAAACGACATGAATTCCATCAATGAGCCTGTTAGAGCGCATGAATGTAAAAGCGTCAAATGATATGCAAAAGCCAATGAAAAAAGACATAAAACAACATCCACTAGAGACCCTATCCGGTCTCTACTCGCCCGATTTTGAAAAAGAAAATTGCGGGTTTGGGATGATTGCTAATTTGGATAACAAGGCTTCGCATGAAATCCTGCAAACGGCCATCGTATCACTGTGTCGGATGACGCATCGAGGTGGTCTGGCAGCTGACGGTCGCTCAGGTGATGGCTGTGGTTTACTTTTAACCAAACCTGATCAGTTTTTTCGTAAAAAAGCCGCTTCGCTCAATATGTCATTGGGTGACAAGTACGCTGTTGGTATGGTGTTTTTAAACCAGCAAGAACCTTTAGCACGCGTTGCGCGATTGACGCTCAACAAAAAATTGGCATTAAGGGGCTTGAGTGTTTTGGGCTGGCACGAAGTACCAACTCACCCTGAGGTCTTAGGTGAACAGGCACTGAACAGCTTACCTCGCATTGAATATGTCTTTATTAATGCCGCCGAAGATATGGATGATGATACTTTTAATCGACATTTATTTGTGGCCAGGCGATTCAGTGAGATGTTGCTTGAAGATGACCCTGATTTTTATGTGGTGTCCCTGCATTCAAAGATCATCGGCTATAAAGGACTGATGGTGCCTGCCGATTTGGCACGATTTTTTGACGACCTCAATCAGCCAGATTTTACGATTTCTGTGTGTTCCTATCACCAAAGATTTTCGACCAATACTCTGCCACAGTGGCGTTTGGCACAGCCTTTCCGATTTTTGGCGCACAATGGTGAACTCAATACCATACAGGGCAACCGCAATTGGGCAAACGCTCGGCGTAAAAAAATGAACTCGGATATATTGCCAGAAATTGAACACATCAATCCGCTGGTTTCAATGCGCGGTTCAGATTCTGCCAGTTTAGATAATATGCTTGAAGTGCTCATGATGGGTGGCAGCGATGTATTACGCTCCATCCGCTTGCTGATTCCACCCGCTTGGCAAAATATTGAGGCTTTGGGGCCAGAAATGCGGGCTTTATTTGAATTTCAATCGATGCACATGGAGCCTTGGGATGGACCAGCAGCGCTCGTCATCAACAATGGCGATTATGCCATTTGCGCATTGGATCGCAATGGTTTGCGCCCCACCCGCTACGTCATTACCAAAGACAGAAACATCACCTTTGCCTCTGAAATCGGCGTGTTCGATTATGATCCAGCTGATGTCGTCTTCAAAGGGCGAATCAAAGCGGGTCAAATTGTTGCAGTAGATTTAAAACGCGGCGTTTTCCTAAAGCCGAACGAAGTTAATGTCCTTTCATCTAAAGGCAATCCTTACCAAAAATGGCTCAATGACCACGTCATCAAGATTACGGCTGATCACCACAATGATGCCCAGTTTCTACAACTGTCCGATGATGAGTGTCATAAGGCACAAAAATTATTCCAGGTGACTTTTGAAGAACGCGATCAAGTCATTCGGATTTTAGCGGAGGACGCTCAAGAACCCACAGCCTCAATGGGCGATGATGCACCATTGGCGGTCATGTCCAGGCAACCCAGGTCCATATTCGATTATTTTCGGCAAGTGTTTGCCCAAGTGACCAATCCGGCCATTGATCCCTTGAGAGAGTCCATAGTGATGTCGTTATCAACCATCTTAGGGTGTGAGTTGAGCATTTTCCACGAGACTCGTAATCATGCTCGCAGAATTGTGGTCGATACTCCCGTGTTATCGCCGAACAGCTATCACGACATGCTCAAAATCTCTAATACGCAGGACTCCTTGAGCAGTGTTGAGTTGTCTTTGCACTACAACCCAGATGTGGGATTGAGTCATGCGATTGGTAATTTGTGTGATATGGCTGAGGCCATGGTGGAGAAAGGGCACACCATTCTGATTTTAAGCGATGAGTCCATTCAACCCGATTATTTGACCATTCACGCCTGCTTAGCCTCAGGCGCTGTTCATCACCGCCTCATATCTCGAGGGCTTCGTACCGATGCAAACTTGGTCATCAGTACAGCCACAGTTCGAGACTCTCATCACTATGCTGTGTTATTGGGCTACGGCGCAACAGCCATTTATCCTTGGTTGGCTTATAGGGTCATTAAAGACATGCATGAAAACCGCGGCTTAGATTCAGCCATTGCCCTCGGCACCTACATTGAGAATTACATTCGTGGGATTAACAAGGGCTTGTTCAAAATTTTATCCAAGATGGGCATTTCAACGATTGCCTCCTATCGCGGGGCGCAATTGTTTGAAGCCGTCGGCTTGTCCAAAGAGATCATAAGAATGTGCTTCAACGGTACGCCGAGCCGCATCAAAGGGAGCAAATTCAAACATTTTCATAACGATCAGCAATATCTCCATGACTTGGCGTTTAATCCGCGTAAAACCATCGCTCAAGGTGGGTTGTTTAAATATATTCACGGTGGTGAAGCCCACGCTTTTAATCCCGATGTGGTTGAAAATTTACGCAAGGCGGTGCAACATAATGATGTCAATGCCTACCATCAATTTGCATCCTTTGTCAATGAACGGAATCCGTTGGTCCTCAGAGATTTATTAGAAATCGTCCCCAAAGAACCCATTCCCATTGAGGAAGTAGAAAGCATTGAAAACATCATCCAGCGCTTTGATTCAGCCGGCATCTCGCTGGGGGCGTTGTCACCTGAAGCGCACGAATCATTGGCCATTGCCATGAACCGATTGGGTGCGCGCTCAAATTCTGGCGAAGGTGGCGAAGACCCTCTGCGCTATGGTACTGAAAAAATGTCCAAAATAAAGCAAGTGGCTTCTGGGCGATTTGGGGTAACACCGCACTACTTGGTCAACGCCGAAGTCATCCAAATCAAGGTGGCTCAGGGGGCAAAGCCGGGTGAAGGCGGACAATTGCCAGGCCATAAAGTGGATGCCTACATTGCCAAATTACGTCATGCCAATGAAGGGGTCACGCTGATTTCACCGCCACCGCATCATGACATCTATTCAATTGAGGACTTGGCCCAACTCATTTATGACTTAAAGCAGGTTAATCCAAAGGCATTGGTTTCAGTAAAATTGGTTGCTGCCCCAGGTGTGGGCACCATTGCCGCAGGTGTTGTCAAAGCCTACGCTGATTTAATCACCATTGCCGGCTATGATGGTGGGACCGGCGCCAGTCCTTTAACATCGGTCAAATACGCTGGCGTTCCATTTGAATTGGGCTTGGCAGAAACGCACAAAGTCTTACAAGCCAATGATCTACGAGGCAAGGTACGGGTGCAGACAGATGGCGGATTAAAAACCGGTTTAGACGTGGTTAAGGCGGCCATGCTCGGCGCAGAGTCCTTTGGTTTTGGAACAGCCCCCATGATTGCATTGGGTTGCAAATATCTCAGGATTTGCCATCTAAATACCTGTGCAGTTGGGGTCGCAACTCAAAACGAACGATTACGTAAAGAACATTTTATTGGCCTGCCTGAAATGGTCATGCACTACTTTAAGTTTGTCGCGCAGGAAGTCCGAGAAATCATGGCTTCTATTGGCGTTCGTTCTTTGAATGAACTCATTGGTCAAACCCAATATCTAAAGCAACGCACTGGCACCACAGAAAAACAGAGCAACATTGACCTATCTGATTTATTGCATCAGAACGAGCAAATAAAGAGCAAACCAAATTATTGTCAGTCGCCTGCCAATGACCCTTGGGATAAAGGGGAAAAAGCGCAATCGATGTTGGCCATGGTTTCAGAAGCGATCGCCCACAAGAAAGGGGGCACTTTTGCGCTTGAAATCCTCAATACTGATCGCAGCATTGGTGCACTAGTTTCGGGCGAAATCGCTCGTCAATGGGGTGACAAAGGCATGGAGGATTCTCCCATCAGATTTAATTTAACAGGCGTGGCAGGTCAGTCTTTTGGTGTATGGAATGCTGGTGGACTGCATTTATATCTAAAGGGCGATGCCAATGATTATGTTGGCAAGGGCATGGCGGGCGGACGCATTGTGATCACCCCGCACCTTGAAGGCAAATTTGATCCCTATTTATCGCCCATTGTCGGAAACACCTGCTTATATGGTGCCACGGGTGGGACTTTGTATGCCTTAGGTACAGCAGGCGAACGTTTTGGCGTGCGCAACTCTGGCGCCATTGCGGTGGTGGAAGGCTTGGGCGACCACGGTTGTGAATACATGACTGGGGGTGAAATTGTGGTCTTGGGTGCAACGGGTCTCAATTTTGGCGCGGGCATGTCGGGTGGGATTGCCTACGTTTATGACAAATCGCAATTATTTGAAAATCGGATCAATCCTGAAATGATCAGTCTGATGAATTTGGATGACCGCAACTACTCGGAGCGTCTCAGGCAGCACATTAGCGCATACCATGATGAAACACAATCATTAAAAGCCAAAGCCATTCTTGATCATTTTGAAGAAGAATTAAAACATTTCTGGTTGGTCAAACCCAAAAACATTGAGTTGGTCCAACTTTGGAAAATGATACAAGCGAAAGTCGCATAAATGACATTAGGAAATTAACAAACATGAGTCACACTCAATTTTTGCATGTTGATCGGCATGAACCGCCAAAAATTTCTGCCGATGAACGCTCCAAGCAGTATGTAGAAATCTATGCCAATTTCGACATGGAAGATGCCATAGCTCAGGCAGACCGCTGCATACAATGTGGCAATCCCTATTGTGAGTGGGCTTGTCCCGTTCACAACTACATCCCCAATTGGTTGAAACTGGTTTCAGAAGGCAATGTTTTGGCCGCGGCTGATATGTCGCACCAAACCAATTCTTTACCAGAAATGTGTGGTCGGGTATGCCCGCAAGATCGGCTATGTGAGCAAGCGTGCACCCTGCAAGACGCAAATTTTGGCGCAGTGACCATTGGCGCCATTGAACGCTTTATAACCGAGCAAGCGCAATCCATGGGTTGGAAGCCCGATATTTCAAAAGTTCAAGATACGGGTAAACGCGTCGCCATTATCGGTGCTGGGCCCGCTGGCTTGGGTTGTGCCGATGTCTTGGCTCGAAACGGTGTTCATGCAACTGTTTATGACCGATATCCAGAAGCTGGTGGACTGCTGACCTTTGGCATTCCAGAATTCAAATTAGAAAAATCTGTGGTCACGCGTCGTCGTGAGATTTTGCAGGAAATGGGCGTGCAGTTTCAACTGAACACAGAAGTTGGCAAGGATGTGACTTTTTCCGACATTGTGCAAGACCATGATGCGGTGTTCATAGGCACGGGCACTTATAAATTCATTGAAGGCGGTTTTGCTGGAGAAGATTTGGTAGGCGTACATCCAGCTTTACCTTATTTGGTTGGTAACGTTAAACGTAATCTTCAGTTTGAACAAAATGCGACAGATTGGATCAATTTAAAAGATCAAACCGTCGTGGTTTTGGGTGGCGGTGATACCACGATGGACTGTACCCGAACAGCCATCCGTCAAGGCGCCAAGAAAGTCTATTGTGTTTATCGTCGCGACGAAGAAAATATGCCTGGCTCTCCCAAAGAAGTCCTCAACGCCAAAGAAGAGGGCATTGAATTTTTATTCAATCGTTCGCCCATTGAAGTGATGGGTGATGACAACCACCAAGTAAAAGCGATTAAAGTCATAAAAACTCAGTTAGGTCAGCCAGATGAAAGAGGCAGGCGCTACCCAGAAAATGTGCCAGGTTCGGAAGAAGTCATCGCTTGCGACAGTGTGATTGTTGCTTTTGGATTTTTGCCTGACCCGCCCGAATGGTTTGCCAGCAGCCATGTGGATGTCGCTGAAAATCAACGTATTCGCACCCTCGATTCGGGTCTATTTCCCCTACAAACAAGCAATCCTAAAATCTTTGCTGGCGGGGATGCTGTACGTGGTTCATCCTTGGTTGTACACGCGGTGGCTGATGGCAGAGATGCCGCCGAAGGCATTCTGGATTATTTACAAGTTTAAGGCTGATTAAGCATGATCTTTGATCGCTTGAGTCGTTGTTATTTTGTTGACATCACGCGATTGACCCATGTATAAAAAAATTCCTGTCCTTGACCCTCAAAAAATAAAAATATTTAACGCCAAAGCCTTAGGCAATGAATCTCCTTACACGGAAAAACACCAAGCGGTTATTGCTCATGATAAATGTCAGCACGCCTACCAACAAATAACGCAATGGGCGGGTTATGCAGTCACACCCTTACATCACCTTTCTGGCCTTGCTAAGCAGTTGGAGTTGGGTGCCATTCACTATAAGGATGAATCCAGTCGATTTAACTTAGGCAGTTTTAAAGCGCTGGGCGGTGCATATGCCGTTGCGCAACTGCTACTCAGCGAAGTGCGTCAAAGTTGTGGCGATGATCACATTGAACTGAACGATTTACAAAAAGAGCGCTTTCAAAGCATCCTTAAAAACATAACGGTCACATCGGCCACTGATGGCAATCATGGGCGTTCGGTTGCTTGGGGCGCGCAACAGTTCGGATGCCAATGCGTGATCTTTATCCATAAAGAAGTCTCAGTTGGTCGAGAAAAAGCCTTAGAAGCCTTAGGCGCTCAAGTCATTCGAGTGAGCGGAAATTACGATGACAGTGTCAATGCTTGTGACGAACAAGCGACAAAAAATCACTGGTTCATCATTTCAGATACCTCGTACGAAGGCTATACAAAAGTGCCTCGAAACGTTATGGAAGGTTATACGGTTTTGGTCGATGAATGCATCAACCAGTTGGCTCAGCCACCGACACACGTCATTGTTCAAGGGGGCGTTGGTGGACTGCCAGCGGCCGTCTTTGGGCGCTTACGCTTGGCTTATAAGAACAGTCCCCGTTTTATTGTGGTTGAACCAGAATTTGCCGATTGTTTGTACCAAAGTGGCAGAGCCAATAAGGTGGTTTGCGTTGATGTGCAACAAGAAAGCATGATGGCCGGTTTATCTTGTGGCAGTCCCTCTATATTAGCATGGGATATTTTGGGGGACTGTGTCCATGATTTTATGACCATCCCAGATGATTTCATTGCACCAGTGATGCGTTATTTGGCGGACCCTTTGACCATTGACCCGCCCATTGTCGCAGGAGAAACTGCTGCACCTGCCATTGCATTGCTCATGGCTATTGCTCAGTCAGCCGAAATGGGGGCATCCTTGGGCTTAGACGAACACAGTCGCGTACTCGTGATTGGTACAGAGGGCGCCACAGACGAAACCATCTATCAAAGCATTGTCGGCCGGCCTTCAGCGGGCATTACTGAGACCACTGATGTGGTGCGCCTCACTCAAGCATTGGTCAGGCAACCTTCATTATCTGGTGAAGAAGGCGATGTGATACAAGCGGCTTGGGCACAAATGGAAGGCTTGGGATTTCGCATGCACAAAGACTCATTTGGTTCAATCTATGGCTTAATCGGCCCTGAAAATACCCCTATTGCCTTATTGTTTGATGGTCATGCGGATGTGGTACCAGCATTGGGTGCGTGGTCCGTTGAGCCTTTTGGGGGTGAAATCAAAAACGGCAGAATCTATGGGCGCGGTTCAGCCGATATGAAAGGGGGCATTGCAGCGGCGATGATTGCGGCCATGAGAGCCCACCGAGGCGGCACCTTAAAACAGCAAATTTGTGTATCATTCAGCGTTCTTGAAGAAGTGGTTGAAGGGGTGGCTTTGCAAAATATTATAAAAACGGTGCAGCCCGAACACGTTTTTATTTGTGAGCCGTCGAAGAATTTATTAAAAACCGCACAACGTGGACGCATTGAAGTGGAACTAACACTGTATGGGCAGACTGCTCACGCCGCAACACCCGAAGAAGGCGTCAGTGCACTGCTATTAGCCGCACAAGTTCTGCCTGCACTGCAAACAATCGATATGCATGAGCATCCGACAATGGGTAAAGGCATTTTGGTTGCCACAGACATTATTTCTGATCCCTATCCTTGCCAATCCATGTTGCCATCAAGTGTCTGTATTCGGTTTGACCGCAGAACAGTGGCTGGTGAAAACGAGTCATTGGTAAAACAACAGATTGCGGATAAATTATCCGAGCTGGGCATAGCCCATTTTGAGATTGCAATTCCATCATCGCCGGTCAAAACCTATACAGGTGTGACCATTCATCAAAGTAAATCTTTTCCAGCTTGGGAAACGAACACCGACCACCCTT
Source organism: Gammaproteobacteria bacterium (assembly GCA_965277775.1). Lineage (GTDB taxonomy): Bacteria > Pseudomonadota > Gammaproteobacteria > CAKMZV01 > CAKMZV01. The sequence goes on from OZ255843.1 coordinate 1,824,697, forward strand.
TGGTGCAAAAAGCCATCGATGCGCTGGAATCTATTGAGATGGATGCGCAACCAGGGTTCTGGAAATTCTGTACCAATGGCAGCATGTCGGCAGGCATGGCGGGCATTCCAACCATTGGCTTGGGTCCAGGCAGCGAAGAGGACGCGCATACGGTGGATGAGTCCATAGACATTGAGCAACTACAACAATGTGTTGCAATTTACACTGCAATCATTGGACAATGTATCCATTAAGTATCCATTGAATAAAGGAAGGTAACAAATGATTAAACTCAAAGGCATTGCCGTACGAAAAAAAACCAGAGCACCCATGGAAACGCTCAATGACGCAGAAATAACTGTGGTAAAGGGGATTACCACGGATTGTCGAGGTGTGGTGAATAATCGCCAAATCACCATCTTAAGCCAAGAGTCTTGGCAAATGGCTGAATCCACCGTGGGAAAATCCCTACCTTGGACGACTCGACGCGCTAATTTGCTGGTACAAGGGAAATCTTTCAGCGCTGAGGATGTTGGTAAAAAAATTCAAATCGGAGACGTCGAACTACAGATTACCCGTGAGACTGACCCATGTTTTAGAATGGATGAGCAGTGTGAGGGTTTGAAAGACGCATTAAAACCCGATTATAGAGGCGGTGTGTGTTGCATCGTGCTGCACGGCGGGTGTATTTCTGTGGACGATGCAGTGCAGATCAGTGATCAATGAAGCAATGGTCCCCGATCCTTTCTTTCTAAGAAGCAAACCGTCGCCTTATGAAAGTTGGTCTGTTTAGAACCTGCTTGGTCGATGGCATGCGCCCCTCGGTGGGGCTTGCAGCAGAAAAATTATTAAGCTTCGCCCAGTGTGAAGTCATTCAACCTAAGACTCAAACATGTTGCGGACAACCCGCATGGAACTCGGGCTATTCAGATCAGACCAAATGCATTGCCGAAAAATGCATTGGGGATTTTGCCGATTGTGATTATGTGATCATCCCATCGGGCTCATGTGGCGGTATGATGAGAAAACATTATCCTCATTTTGATGCGGCTGAAAAATCATTCTCAAAATTTGCAAATAAGTGCTATGAATTAACCGATTTTTTAGGGAATGTTGCCAAAATCCAATTGCCGAGAAGCCAAAATCCTCAAACGCTCACCTACCATGATGGCTGTGCTGGATTAAGAGAACTATCGATTAAACAACAGCCCAGAAAACTGCTAACACAATGCGGGCATACCATCATCGAAATGCCAACCGCTGAAGAATGTTGTGGATTTGGCGGGACATTCTCAGTGAAATTTGGTGATATATCCAGCGCGCTTGTGGCTGATAAGTGTCAACACATTGTGGCCACTCAGTGTGATACGGTGGTCATGGGTGATGTGGGTTGTATGCTTAACATCGAAGGTAAATTTCAGTTCAATCAGTCATCGACCAAAGTGGTGCACATTGCCGAAATCTTAGCTGAGACCATTTCATGAGCCAATACAGTAGCATACATTTTCATCGCAATGCCAGTGCGAGCTTGAACAATGAATTTCTGGGTCAAGCGATGGACAAAGCCAAACACAAATTCATTGATCACAGAAAATTAAGTATTACTCAGTTTAACGAACACCTTGGTGATTTTGAAGCTTTACGCGAAAAAGGTGCATGGACACGCAATCAAACCATTGCCAACTGGGGTGGCTATTTACAACAATTTAGCGATCAAGCCGAAGCCAACGGCGCTCAGGTTCATTGGGCTTTGAATGTAGAGGAAGTGGGTGATATTGTGGTTAAGATTGCCAAAGCCAATCAAGTTCAGCACATTGTTAAATCAAAGTCAATGCTCACAGAGGAGGCTCAGTTAAACAAAGCGCTTGAAGCCAATGGCTATGTCGTCACCGAAACCGATTTAGGCGAATATATTCTACAACTTGCTCAAGAAACCCCGTCCCACATCATTGCCCCAGCGGTTCATAAAAGCAGAGAAGAAGTCACAGAACTGTTTGCCAAACACCATCCTGATTATCCGATCACAGAAGACATACCAGCTTTGACACAGCAAGCACGTGCGGTGCTTCGTGATAAATTTTTTGAGGCTCAAATGGGCATAACAGGCGCCAATTTTTTGGTGGCTGAGACAGGCAGTTGCGGCATTGTCACCAACGAAGGCAATGGCTTGTTGACTTCAACCTTAACAAAAGTCAGGGTGGTGATTGCTGGGATAGAAAAAATATTACCCAGACTGCAAGATGCTGCCGACATCGTTGAATTGTTGCCTCGCTCTGCAACGGGACAAGCCATTTCCAATTACCTGACCCTCACCTCTAAGCCTTTAAAAAATCAAGGTGGGGCAACAGAACAACTCCATTTTGTATTGGTTGACGCCGGCCGATCGGATTTATTGGGTACGCCCTATGAAGAAATGCTTCGTTGCATTCGATGTGGGGCCTGCATGAATCATTGCCCTGTTTATCAACGCATAGGCGGCCATGCTTACGGTTGGGTTTATCCAGGCCCTATGGGGTCGATTTTAACGCCCCTTTATACGGGTTTGGAAAAGGCCATTGACCTACCGCATGCAGCCACACTTTGTGGGCAATGCGAAGTGGTTTGCCCAGTGAAAATACCCTTGCCAAAGCTGCTAAGGCAATTGCGCGAAGATCAAGTGAAGCATCATTTGCGCCCTTGGAGTGAACAGTGGTTTATTCGGCTGTGGACATGGTTGTCGTTGCACCCTTGGATGTATCGCATTGGGTTGTTTAAAATGCGTCTATTTTTGAAACTGTTAAGTGGTCAAAACGGCATTAAAAAAATACCGTTTACAGCCATTGGATGGTTTCATAAGCGGCACTTGCCCAAACCCAGAGATTAACCATGGACACCTCAAACAACAAAAAGATCATCCTTGAAAAATTGGCGGCAGTCGCACCCAGCCAAGCGATTAAAAGTGATGAACCCATCCTCCAAAGAAAACCCTTATCTAATCTGGTCGAAGCATTTAATCGCGCGTGTACTTCAACCTTAACCGAGGTCGTGCCATTGCCCGATGATTCAAGTCTGTTGACAACAATCATTGCGCAAATGCAATCCCATCATGCAATTCGCGTTTCCTCCGAATACCTCGACCTCGATTGGGAGGCACATAACATTCAAGCTCAACCAGGGGCGGCACAAAAAAGCGATGTTTATGCATTGACAGGGGTGGATTGCGCCATTGCGGCAACGGGCACGTTGATGCTTTGCTCAAGCCAACACACCCCACAGAGTTTAGCCGCCTTGCCTCAACATCACATTGCGGTTGTTCATCATGATCAACTGGTTGAACGATTGAGTGATGCATTTCAAATTTTACAAAATCAACCCGAATTATGCGCCCAAACGGTTTTCATTTCAGGCCCTTCACGTACCGCTGACATAGAGCAAACCCTGGTTGTTGGCGCCCATGGCCCTCTAAAACTCACGGTGATCCTCATTGCACAAAGATAGGCGTCGTCAATAATCACAGTCATCAATGTCCAGAAACTTTGGGCAGTGATGTTTCGCTTGCACACTGCATAATACGCGCTATGACAGTTTTAGCAAAACTTAAAAAAAACCAAAGACCCCGAGAAAAACTGCTGGCGCTTGGTGCAGAGAACTTAACCGATCCTGAACTGTTGGCAATATTTTTGCGCACGGGCATTCCAGGTAAGAATGCCATCGAATTATCAGAAGAACTTCTAAAAGTTTTTGGTGGCTTGTCCCAGATCATTCACGCATCAAATGCTGATTTAAATACCGTTAAGGGCATAGGTAATGCAAAATATGTGCAATTGCAAGCCAGCCTTGAAATGGCCAAACGGTGCTTGCGAGGTGATATGATCTCAAAACGCATCCGTTTCACTCAAACCGCCGTTGTCAGGGAGTACGTTCAACACGAATTGGGTCAGCAAAGCGAAGAGGTTTTTGCGGCCATTTTCCTCGACAATCAACATCAACTACTGGTGTTTGAAAAATTGTTTTATGGCACCATTAACAGTGCGCCCGTATTTCCAAGAAGGATTGTTCGCAGAGCTTTGGAAGTCAATGCAGCCGCCGTGATACTGGCGCACAATCATCCTTCAGGTGTATTAACGCCGAGTCAATCTGACAAACTGATCACCATTGACCTAAAACAAGCGTTAAAGATTGTTGACATACGCGTCATTGATCACATCATTGTTGGACCCTGTGGCTCCATGTCAATGGTTGAAGAAGGCGTTATGCCTTAAAATGTCAGGCTAGCCCCAGTATATATAAAAATGCGTCCACAAATAGAGTTATTGATTGAGTGATTCGAGCAACTCAACCAAACAGCCTCTTTGCTTCGGCAGCATTCTTCGGTATTGACGAATGAGCTTGATTTCAGCCAGAGACAAGGTGAGCGATTCAGCATCATCTTCTTGCACACTTCGGTACAGAAAAATGGGTCCCGTGCCGAATAACAACCACTCAATGCGTACCCCGAGGAATTCGCAAATCTTAACCATCCTATGCTGGTTAGGCATGGCACTGCCTTCTAACCACCTTCGAGCCGCTTTGGGCGAAACTTCAAACAGTTCAGCCAAATGCGTATTTGTGCATGGAATGATGCCTTTATCGACAAGAATGGATCGGAAACGATCCGAGAACTCTTGACGAAAATATATATTTAATGAATTATTTTTGTTCATTTTTCTCCCCAGAAAAATTGTGAATTGCTTCTAATACCATCCAATGAATGGATGGCAAAGTAACTATACATTCATCATTATAACGAACAATGCCAAAAAAAAGAGGACAAATGTACCGCCCTTAAAAATGAGCACTTTGTTGCGATTGGATCAAAGCTTAGATGGATGATTTGTGTTGAAAGGGGCATTTGTGCTTCAACTAATTTATGTATTTTACTTGTATTAAGTTTTGCCTATAGTCGTCGTGGGGAACGCTAGAACAAGCCAAAGTCTGTCAAATAGAACACGAAATCAACAAAAATATTTCATTGAATCCCCCAGTTTTGCATCGATGGCATTGGATGATTGTATATTAATCGCGTTTATTTCATAAATAACTTAGTACAATTGATAGGTTGTTTTAAGTCATAGCCTCCCCCACCCACTTTAATAAGTTCAAGAATACCTTTATGTTTAAATTATTCTCAAAGTTTTTAACTCAACTATTGATCCATTCATTTTTCCAAGGAATTGCGTTCAGTCAGTTTATTTTCGCTTTCCTGAAAGGGCTTATTAGCACAAGTATGGATGCATTCAAGGCGGTCAAACGCCGTGCCTTGAGTATGATAAGTACGACTGTTGTACTGTCTGTATTTATGACCGCATGTGGCGGTGGCGGTGGCGGTAGCAGCGACACCTCGCCTCTATCAACTGTAGAGACAACGCTTAAGCTAACGGTTTCGAGCAGCAGTTTTACTTTCAGCGAAGATTTTACAACGACTCCAACAATTGCCAGCGCCACCAGTGCGACATCAATAACAGTCTTTGAATCAACGACGGGTGTGGTCAAAGTTGAAGCTACGACAAGCTCAGTGACGTTATCAAGCATACTTAGTGCCAATGGGCGAACAACCCTAACCATTACCGCAAGAAATGGCTCACTAAGCTCATCGCCTCAAACTGTGGTAATAGAGGTAACGGCCGTCGATGATCCAACAATATTAACCGTTTCAACGACTGCATTGACTTTGACTGAGGACTTTGGATCGCCTATTTTGATCAACACAACAATCACCAATGTTGATGGTGACCCATTGACTTTAACCGTGGTTCATTCCAACACAAGTGTGGTCACTGTAACGACTTCTGCTTCAGGTGTCCAAGTTGCGCCTATAAATAATGCCAATGGTCAAACCACCTTAACCATTACGGTTAGAGATGAATTAACCAGCACTTCAACCGAAGTTGTCGTTCGCGTGACAGAAGTCAATGACACACCGACTATAAGCCTCACAACCGACAGTATTTCAATCATAAGGGGTTTTTCGGACATCTCCGTTGGTGTCACAGTCATGGATGTTGAAGATACAGGCTTGTCTTACGCTGTGTCGGAATCGCCTACAGGGGTGGTCAGTGTTTCTACACGTTCAAGCGCCATCTCCTTAAGTCCCATTTCTAACACGACGGGTTCAACCACATTAACAGTCAGAGTGGTTGACAGTTCGGGTGCAACGGTTATTCAGACTATCTCTATAAATGTGTTTTCTATTCCCAGTATTGCCCCTGTATTGACGGTTTCCACCAACCGTATCAGTGTTCAAGAAGATTTTATGTCTACTATAATAATCAGAACCACTGCCACAGATGCTGATGGTGATACCATAACGCTTTCAGTGAGTCAATCTACGCTTGTGAATGCTGTTATAAACACACCTGTCAGCGGTAACAGCACCCTCAATAACACCATTACCTTATCTGCGGTTGCCGATGCCAATGGTGTAGCAAACTTAGCCATTCGAGCAAGAGATACAGGTGGGGAAACCACTGCTGCTATTGTTGTGGTAACCGTGGTAGCGGTTAGTGACACGCCGACTCTTATGGTCTCATCTAACAGTATTACGACCGTTGGAGGATTCTCGGCGATCACCATTAATACCACAGCCAATGATGCCGATGAAGGGGATTTGTCCTTCACCGTAACTGAATCCAACACAAATGTGGTTACCGTAACGACTTCAGCGAATGCCATAACATTGGATGCAATATCTGGCGTAACAGGTCAAACCATTTTAACAGTCAGAACGGTTGACAGTTCTGGCATAACGGTTACTCAAACAATTACAGTTAATGTCATCAATAGCCCGCCAGCATTGATGGTTTCCACCACTCGTATCAGCTTACAAGAGGACTTTATGACCTCAGTATCTTTTAGTGTCACAGCCATGGATAATGAAGGTGATACCATAACGATTTCGGTGAGCTCTACCACGCACCTAGTGGATGCTGTGGTGTCCACTCTAACAAACGGCATGAGTACTATTACCTTATCTTCGGTCGCCAATGAATTTGGTACAGCAACCTTAACCGTTCAAGCTATGGATGCCGCTGGACAATCTAATTCGACCATAGTAGTCATGGTCTTGGCGGGCGTTAATGACACACCAACGATCGCTGTTTCCCCAAACTCAGTCTCTTTGGGTGCAGCGGCTCTCGATTTGATTGTCACAGCTTATGACGTGAAGGATTCGACCTTAACATTCAGCGTATCAACAGGACAGGGTTTGGTTAACACAGCGATTAGTGGCGATAGGTTGACCCTAACTCGATTAGGCTTGAACGTGTCTCAAATAACGTTGACTCTGACCACAACTGATACAGGAAACGTATCGGTTTCTACCGTAGTAACCGTCGCCTTGCCCCCTGCATTATTTGTGACAACCAGCGTCAAGACCCTTAATTTTGCTTGGAGTGCGATCTCTACTGCAACCCACTATCAATTAGAAAGTGAACCCAGCAATGGTTCAGGTTTTACAGTGTTGAATACCACAGGCATTGTGGTCATTCCGAACACGACCATCAGCCAGACTACTGCGCAAGGTCAAGTGTCCTTACACCGTTACATCCCAAGGGTGAATAACCCGATCTATGCAGTAAAAACCTGTGATGCAACATCGTGCGAGGCCTCACATAGACATAGCGTGTCGATGTTTAGCAATTCAGATTTGAACAGCATGATTGGACAATTGCGAGGCAGTAACACCACCACCACAGATCAATTTGGGCACTCTATAAGTTTGAGCGATGATGGCAATACCCTTGCTGTGGGGGCGCCTAGGGAAGCTGGTTCATCTACTGGGGTCAATCAACCAATAAATACTAATGCCGCAAATTCAGGGGCGGTTTATGTATTTCGTCGCAATGGGCGTGTTTGGTCGCAGCAAGCGTACATCAAAGCATCAAATGCAGAAACAAACGATGAATTTGGCCAGTCAGTGAGTTTAAGCAATGATGGTAATACCTTAGCTGTTGGGGCCCGTTTTGAAGGCAGCGCATCCACTGCAATTGATGGCGCACAACTGAATGGTGCTCCTCAATCAGGCGCGGTGTATTTATTCCGCTTCAGCGGGGGTGCTTGGTTACAACAAGCCTACATCAAACCATTAAATACGAACGTTTTAGATAATTTTGGCTTTTCTGTGAGTCTAAGTGGCGATGGCAACACCCTTGCTGTGGGGGCAAGTGGGGAAAATAGTTCATTAGCGGGTGTAAATCGCCCAGACAATAATGATCCTTTTACTCGAAGTGCGGGTGCAGCATATGTATTTCGTTTTACGACGGGTTCAAACACATGGACACAGCAAGCGTATATCAAAACATTCTTTCCAGTTTTTGGTGCACAATTTGGTTCAGCGGTACGTTTAAGTGATGATGGCAATACGCTGGCTGCTTCAGCTGAAACTGAACCCACTACTGGGAGGGGGATTAATCAACCGCCAACTATGGGTGAAGAAGAAGATGAGAATGGCGCAGTTTATGTGTTTGGTTTTGATACGTCGTCAACCATTTGGTCACAACAAGCGTATATTAAGGCGGATAATTCCGATTTAAGTGACCGATTCGGATCTTCATTAAGCATCAGTGATGATGGTAATACCCTTGCAGTGGGCGCTCATGGTGAAGGAAGCTCATCGACAGGGGTTGGAAGCAATGGGGGAGACAACGGTTTAAGTTCTGCAGGCGCAGCCTATGTATTTCAAGTTAGTACCGCTGGCACTTGGTCTCAACAAGCGTACATCAAGGCATCCAATACAGATGGCGGTGATGAATTTGGTTGGTCGATCAGTCTGAGCGGTAATGGTATGTTTCTTGCCGTAGGTGCCCGTCATGAGAGAGGCAGTTCAGTTGGCATAAATAGTCTTGAATCAAGCAACGGCACATTCCGTGCAGGTGCCGTTTACTTCTTTGAATTAAATAATGGTAACTGGTCACAACGGGCCTATGTAAAACCAAGCAATAATCTAATCCGAAATATTTTTGGAGCATCAGTCAGTTTAAACAAAGACGGCAGTTCACTTATTGTGGGTGCAAGTAGGTTAAACGTTACAGTTAGTGAAGCTAGAGATGCACCCTCGGTTTATCTCTATTAGATTTTCGTTTTTTATTTAACCAGCTTTGTCAAATTCAAGCCTCCGCCTTCAATTAAGAGGGCGGAGGCTTCTCGTCTGTAAAACGTTATTGTCTTACTGTTATAACGAACATTGAATTTCAAAATGAACCCATTATTGGGACGCTCAATAACCCCTTGGCATTAGCCGCCTATGAGTGCGTGTGTATGGCCTCCTGCGTTTGAGACTCTTTTTAATTATTTTTTGAAGTGGTTTAAATCTAAGAAATCACTTTTGCTATTATTAAGGGCATTGTTTCTGTATAATGCCCTGCTTTTTTGCTAAAAGACATGACAGTTACAAAAAGACCCACACTCACACATTTACTACCAACCTACGCTTCTCAACCCATTGCATTTGAGCGCGGCGCGGGTGCTTGGTTGTGGGATGAGCAGGGCAATCGCTATTTGGATGCATTATCTGGCATAGCCGTTTGTGGCATAGGGCATGCCCATCCCGAGGTGACAGCGACCATCTCCGCTCAAGCAGAGAAACTGCTCCATACGTCCAATATATTCACCATACCTAATCAAATAAAATTAGCGTCCAACCTGTGCCGATTAACGGGAATGGATCAAGTTTTTTTCTCCAACTCTGGCGCAGAGGCCAATGAAGCAGCGATTAAATTGGTGCGTCTATTTGCTCGGCGCAAGCACATTAAAGCCCCAGCCATCATCGTGGCAGAAAACAGTTTCCACGGCAGAACATTGGCAACCTTATCCGCCACTGGAAATCGCAATGTGCAAGCAGGCTTTGAACCCTTAGTTGGCGGCTTTATAAGAGTGCCTTATAACGACATCGAATCGATTAAGACGGTGGCAAAGAATAATAAAAATGTGGTTGCCGTTTGGGTAGAACCGATTCAAGGAGAAGGGGGCGTCAATGTGCCAGATGAGGGTTATCTGCAACAACTGAGAGCCATAACCAATCAAAATGATTGGCTGTTGATGTTGGATGAAATTCAAACGGGTATTGCACGAACCGGACAATTTTGTGCTTTCCAGCATGAAGACCTTATACCCGATATCCTGACCTTGGCCAAAGGACTGGGTAATGGCATCCCCATTGGCGCTTGTTTGGTCGCAAATCAGATGATTGATGGATTTCAACCTGGTCAACATGGCTCCACTTTTGGCGGCAACCCTTTTGTCACAGCGGTCTCGAGCAAAGTGTTAGAAATCATAGAACGCGACGAACTCGCCGTGCGTGCACAAACATTAGGCGATCAGATCAGTCGCCAGTTGAAAGAACAATTGCAAGACTTAGCCATATTCTCCAAATTGGCGCATAAAGGCATGATGTTCGGTGTTCATTTAAATAAACCCTGCACTGAGATCGTATCAATGGCGCTGGCGCAAGGGTTGATTGTCAATGTCACATCGGCAACCACTGTTCGCCTACTGCCCCCGCTGACAATGAGTGATAAAGAAGCACAACAGATGATTGATATTGTGGTCAAAGTGATAAAGCAATTTGCACAAAATTCATGAGACCATCCGCTGTACGTCATTTTTTAAGCTTATCGGACATCAGTTGTGCCGAAGGTTTGTTTCTGCTCAATCGTGCAATTGAACTTAAGGCAATGCAGGCGAACAATGAGATTCACCACCCCTTAAAAAATAAAATTCTGACGATGATTTTTGAAAAATCATCGACGCGTACCAGATTGTCATTTGAAGTCGGCATGTTACAGTTGGGTGGTGAGTCAGTGTATTTATCCACTAAAGACTCGCAATTGGGCAGAGGCGAACCTTTTTCTGATACAGCCAGAGTGGTGAGTGGGATGACCGATGGCATCCTCATGCGCTGCGCCTCGCAAAGCGATATGAAAGATTTGGCAAAAGATTCATCCGTTCCCGTGATCAATGGCTTGACTGAAGCCTACCATCCGTGTCAGATTTTGGCAGATCTACAGACATTGAAGGAACATTTTGGCCAAATCGAAGGGTTGACCATAACTTGGTTGGGCGATTTCAACAATATGTGCATGACGTACATTCAAGCAACCCATCTATTCGATTTCAAATTGCGCATTTGTGTGCCTGAATGTTTTCATGCCCAAATTCAATCACACCCCAATATTAGCTGTTTTTCTGATCCCGTCGAAGCCGTTCAAGCCACCAATGTTGTGATGACTGACGTTTGGGCGAGTATGGGACAAGAAGATGAGCAAGAAGAACGTTTGCAAATGTTTGCCCCTTATGCCGTGACCGCATCATTGATGAAGCAAGCGCATGCACAAGCGGTTTTCCTCCATTGTTTGCCTGCCCACAGAGGCGAGGAAGTAGAAAGTGCTGTGATTGATGGACCCACTTCATTAGTTTGGCAACAAGCCAATAACAGGCTTCACTCGCAAAAAGCATTACTTGAGTGGTTGCTTTAGATGGCCCCTTTGCAAGCCTATTTAACAAACAATTCATGTTTATCTGCCTTGTTTTGTTCACTCAAATAGTTAAGCAATCAATGATACAATACGGCTAATTCAATTTGATTGCATTCCCTTTAAATGACATTTTTTAAATATTAATGGTTCGTATTACCCTTCCCGATGGTTCGCATCGGAAATTCTCTCAGTCTGTCAGTTTATATGATGTTGCCGAAGACATAGGCGCTGGTTTAGCCAGAGTCGTTGTGGCAGGCAGTATAGACGGAAAACTGCACGACCTCAGTGATCAAATCAACAATGATGCTCAGATTAAGTTGTTGACCCTCAAAGACCAAGAAGGCGTGGAAATCATGCGCCACACTTGTGCGCATCTCTTTGGCCATGCGCTAAAACAATTACACCCCAATGCAAAAATGGCGATTGGCCCAGTGATTGACAATGGTTTTTATTACGATATTGAGTTGGACAGCCCTTTAAATCCTGAAGATTTAAAAATCATTGAGCAACGCATGGTTGAGTTGGCTCGGACTGATTATGCGGTTGAAAAAATTGTGACTCCCAGAAACGATGCCATTGAATGCTTTACTCAAAGGAACGAACCCTATAAATTGGCATTGATTGAGGACTTAAAAAATGAAACAGAATTTGCCCTCTATCATCATCAAGAATATATTGATATGTGCATTGGTCCGCATTTGCCTCGGATGGGCCTGTGCAAAGCTTTCAAACTAACGCACTTGGCAGGCGCGTACTGGCGTGGTGATTCTAAAAATAAGATGCTGCAACGCATCTATGGCATTGCTTTTACCGATAAAAAACAACTGAATGCGCATTTGGAAATGTTGGCAGAAGCTGAAAAACGCGACCATCGCAAAATTGGCAAGGCGTTAAAACTGTTTCACATGCAAGAAGAAGCGCCCGGTATCGCCTTTTGGCACGCCAAAGGCTTGGCATTATTGCAACAGGTGGAACAGTACATGCGTGAACAAGTACAAACGCACGATTACAGAGAAGTGCGTACGCCGCTCATCTTGGATCGCTCTTTGTGGGAACGTTCTGGCCATTGGGAAAAATTTTCAGATGACATGTTCACCACATCGACTGAAAACAGAGATTACGCTGTCAAACCGATGAACTGCCCAGGTCATGTGCAAATTTTCAATCAACAACTGCACAGCTACCGTGAACTGCCGATAAGAATTGCAGAATTTGGCCATTGCCACCGTAATGAAGCCTCGGGCACATTGCATGGTTTAATGCGGGCCCGTAGTTTTATTCAGGATGATGGGCACGTGTTTTGTACCCATCAACAATTGGCCAGCGAAGTCAAAGCGTGCATGAAAATGATTTTTGATGTGTATCATGATTTTGGCTTTGATCAGGTTGAGCTCAAATTGTCAACCCGCCCAGAAAAAAGAGTGGGCAGTGACGCCGTTTGGGATGAAGCGGAACAAGCTTTGCAGGCGGTGTTAAATGACAGTGGTGTCGAGTGGACATTACAGCCTGGAGAAGGGGCATTTTACGGTCCTAAAATCGAATTTTCATTAAGAGATTGCATCAACCGAGTTTGGCAATGTGGCACCATCCAAGTGGACTTTTCTATGCCTGACCGCTTAAATGCGCGGTACATAGATGAAGCAGGACAACGTCAAGTGCCAGTCATGATACACCGAGCCATCTTAGGATCGTTAGAGCGCTTTATTGGCATCCTCATTGAACAATACGAAGGACGCTTTCCGCTGTGGTTAGCCCCCGTTCAAGCGGTGGTGATGACCATCACAGAGGCTTATACAGACTATGCCCTTGAAGTAAAAGATGCCCTGAGCGCGAGCGGATTACGCGTTCAAATGGACTTGAGAAATGAAAAAATTGGCTATAAAATCAGAGAGAATACTTTGCAAAAAATACCCTATCAAATCATCATAGGAAAACAAGAACTGGCCAATAAAACCATTACCCTGCGCCACGTGGACGGGCGTGACATGGGCGAATTTGAACTGACAAACTTTATTCAATTGGTTCAAACTTCCGTTCAAAATCGAGAGCAAAACATCACATATCTTAAGGAATCAGCATAGATGAAACGAAGAGGCAGAAGACAACCGCAAGAAGCGATAAAATTACCCGATATCAACGTCAACCAATTTATCAAAGCAAAAGAGGTCAGATTATTAGACCCTGTGGGTGAATTGATTGGGGTGGTTGGCTTAGAAGATGCCCAACAGCGTGCAGAGGACATGGAATTAGATTTGGTTGAGATTTCACCCAAAGCCTCACCGCCCGTTTGCAAGATTATGAATTTTAGCAAACACCTGTTTGAACTCAAAAAGAAAAAATTGGAGTCAAAGAAAAATCAAAAGCAGATCATCCATAAAGCCATTAAATTTCGTCCCAATACGGACGTGGGTGATTACACGGTTAAGCTTAAAAAAATCCAAGGTTTTCTTGAAAAAGGCAATCACGTTAAGGTGGTTGTGTGGTTTAGAGGACGAGAATTGGCGCACCAAGAATTGGGCGAAAAATTGTTGGATCGTGTGCACGCAGATTTAAATGATAAAGTGGTGGTTCAATCCAATGCCAAAATGGAAGGCAGACAAATGATTATGGTTATATCCCCCGCTAAATAATTGCATTGATGAGTACGCAATAATCAACACAAACTATATATGAGAAGATGAGATGACGTTTGCAGAAAGAGAAGGAACCATTTGGATGGACGGCGCATGGCTGAACTGGGCTGATGCCAAAGTTCATGTTTTAACCCATACATTACACTACGGCATGGGTGTATTTGAAGGTGTGCGCGCTTATGAAACAGCTGAAGGTCCGGCCATATTTCGCTTACAAGACCACACCAAACGCCTATTTGAATCTGCCAAAATCATGGGCATGAAGATCCCCTATGAGATGGAAGAGATCAATCAAGTTCAATGCGATGCCGTTGCAAAAAACAACTTGTCTTCGGCCTATATTCGACCATTGGTTTTTTACGGTTCAGAAGGCATGGGACTGCGCGCCGATAATTTGAAAGTTCATATTATGGTTGCGGCTTGGTCTTGGGGTACCTATCTTGGCACAGAAAGTTTGCAAAAAGGCATTCGTGTTCGCACTTCCTCTTACACGCGACATCATGTTAATGTGACCATGTGTCGAGCCAAAGCCAATGGCAACTACATCAACTCAATGCTGGCGCTGTCTGATGCCATCCGTGATGGTTATGATGAAGCCTTGCTCTTAGATGTTGACGGATTCGTTGCCGAAGGCTCGGGTGAAAACTTTTTTATGATCAAAGATCATGTGATTTACACGCCGGAATTATCCTCAGCATTGGACGGATTAACGCGCCGAACCATCGTCAACTTGGCAGAACATTCAGGTTATAAAATCGTTGAAAAACGCATTACGCGTGATGCAGTCTATACCGCAGATGAAGCTTTTTTTACTGGCACTGCCGCTGAGGTCACGCCCATACGTGAATTGGATGGTCGCACCATTGGGCAGGGCGGACGCGGTCCCATGACAGAACAATTACAACAAGCATACTTTGATCTGGTCAGTGGCAAACACAGTTTCTCTGAACGCTGGTTGACGGTCGTTCGTTCTTAATATCAAACAGGGATTGCTTATGGTGGAAAAAATGGATAACAAATCAAAGGAAATCAGTATAACGCAAAAAGATTTGCCCTTACATTGTCCCTTGCCCCAACATACATTATGGAATGCCCATCCGCGGGTGTTTATCCCCATTGAAGATTCAGAGGACGGCAAAGCCTTGTGTCCCTATTGTGGCACTCAATATCAACTCATAAAGGAATAGCATGTCTTTTTAGAGTTTCTATGAATAGTTATGTTTCAAATAATAGGAGGTGGTTTTGACTTTTCTAAAAAACGATGAATACAGCAATCAGATAACGCAGAGTACAATAAAGGAAGCTGCAGAAAATGTTGATTCAAGTATAAAATTTGTTAAAACAGTTATGTTTTTGAAAATTACTATAGCTGCTTTAATTATTGGTGGGTATTTCTTTCAATCTCAATATTTGACAGAATTTATGCTTTTTGGAGTGGTTTTATCCTTATTACTCCCAACAGGATTTCGGGACACATATTTAGAACAATTAATAAACCTCAGATCGGAAGAAACAGATGCGCGTCAAATTCTAAATGCTACAGAAGCAAATAAACATTTTTCTTCAGCCTTTGAAAGAATTGATGCATTAGAGCGGAAAGCAAAATGAATATTAAAAAGAAATATAGCATGTCTTTTTCGCAAACGGTTCAAGAGCATCAAAGCGTTATAAACGATTTGGGCGGCTGTTATGATACTGTCGAAAAACTGGCAGCAACTCTAACCACGTGCCTGAAAAATAAACACAAAGTGTTGTGGGCGGGCAATGGCGGCAGTGCTGCCGACGCGCAACACATGGCGGCAGAATTGATGGTGCGTTATAGAATCAATCGACCCGCGTTAAATTCCGTCGCATTGACCACAGATACTTCAGTATTGACCGCTGGCGGCAATGATCTGGGCTATGACAAAATCTTCTCGAGGCAAGTCGAAGGATTGGGTGCCGCAGGTGACTGCTTAATCTTGTTGAGCACTTCAGGCAATAGTCCAAATTGTGTATTGGCGGCTCAGTCTGCACAAGCATTGAACATCACAACCATCGCATTAACGGGTTCTAAAGACTCAAAACTGTTGGATTTGTGTGATTACACCATTCAAGTCCCTTCTTCAATAACCGCACGCATTCAAGAAGCGCATACGCTCATCTGTCATTATTGGTGCGACCACATCGAACAAGCATTTGCGTAGGAAAGATTATGCTTCAATTTGACAAAGCAAAAGTACTGGTTATTGGCGATGTTATGTTAGACCGCTATTGGTATGGTCAGGTTGATCGTTTGTCACCAGAAGCGCCAGTGCCAATTATCGCTGTTGAAAAAGAAGAATATCGACCTGGCGGTGCAGCCAATGTGGCTTTAAATTTGGCCAGTTTAGAAGCTGAGGTTTATCTGGTTGGATTAGTTGGAGACGATCGAAATGCCGACCGATTAGAAGAATCCTTGAAAAGTTCAGGCGTGCATTGTCATCTGGTGCGCATGGATCAATCACCAACCATCTCCAAACTGCGCATTGTGAGCCGTCAACAACAACTGATCAGAGCCGATTTTGAAGATGGTTTCCCCCTCATTCCAGAAGATTTGTTTGACGCACACCTTGAACCCTTGTGGGATAAGGTCAATTTGGTGGTTTTTTCTGATTACGCCAAAGGCTGTTTGCGTTTTATTGAGCCATTGATTGCTCGAGCCAAACAACACAAAAAAAAAGTATTGGTCGATCCCAAAGGTGCAGATTTTGGACGCTATGCCGAAGCAGATGTGGTCACACCCAACGCCAGCGAGTTTAGACTAACGGTGGGTGATTGGAGTGACGATAGCGCCTTAGTGAACAAAGCAAAAGAACTGGCGGAAGTGAATGAACTGGGCGCTATTTTAATCACCCGAAGCGAACAAGGTATGAGTTGGGTCCCCTTAGAAGGGGAAGTGCTGCACATCCCAACTGAAGCGCACGAAGTCTTTGATGTATCAGGCGCAGGGGATACGGTCATTGCCACATTGGCTGCTGCATTGGCCATTGACACCCCACCCTCTCAAGCGGTCAATCTGGCGAATAAAGCAGCGGGCATTGTTGTGGCAAAACAAGGCACAGCCGTTGTGGATCCCACCGAATTATTCCCAACGTCGTTCATGCATTCAGATCAAATGATGGTCACAGAACTTCAACAAAGTATATTGATTGCCAAGAGTCGAGGCGATCGCATTGTTATGACAAATGGCTGTTTTGACATCATACACGCTGGACACATTGATTCTTTAGAGAAAGCCCGAGCATTGGGCGATAAATTGATTGTTGCCGTCAATAGCGATGCCTCAATCAAACGTTTGAAAGGCGAAAATAGACCCATTCATAACATCACCCAAAGGCTGAACGTTTTACAAGCGCTCAGATGTGTAGATTGGATCATTGTATTTGGCGATGACCTCTTAGAACAAGACTCACCAAAACATTTATATGAGCAACTTTTGCCTGATGTTCTGGTCAAAGGCGGTGACTATCAGGTTGAAGACATTGAAGGTGCACAAGCGGTCATTGACAATGGCGGTGAAGTGGTGACAATTGACTTGGTAGAAGGTCTATCAACCTCAAATATTATTGCTAAAATGACCCAAAAGTAGAGTGATTTTATGAAAATTATTGTAACAGGTGGCGCAGGGATGATTGGCAGCAACACTGTTGCTGGTCTTAATGCTGAAGGGTTGACTGACATAGGCGTTGTTGATGACTTAAGCAATGGTCACAAATTTTTAAACTTAGTCGATTTAAGCATCAGCGATTATTTCCACAAATCCGATTTTATAGAGCAATTAGAAGCGGGTGCATTTCAGAACATTGAATGCATATTTCATCAAGGCGCTTGTTCTACCACGACTGAGTGGGACGGCAAATATATGATGGAGAATAATTACCAATACAGCAAACGCTTGTATCACTGGTGTATGAACAATGAAGTGCGTTTCATCTATGCCTCGTCAGCCGCAGTTTATGGCAATGGCGACAATGGATTTAGTGAGCGTGTTGATTGTGAACAACCCAAAAATGTGTACGGTTATTCAAAATGGCTTTTTGATCAATATTTACGATTGCAACCGCAAACAAAGACGCAAACAGTTGGATTGCGCTACTTTAATGTTTATGGCCAAAACGAGCAACACAAAGGTTCAATGGCATCGGTTGCTTGGCATCTGCATCAACAAATGTTGTGCTCAGAAAACCCCAAATTATTTGATGCTTGGGATGGTTATGCGGCTGGAGAGCAACAACGCGATTTCATTTCTGTTGAAGATGTGGTCAAAGTGAATCTCTGGTTGTTTAGACACCCCCAAGTACAAGGCATCTTTAATTGCGGCACTGGACGAGCAGAACCATTCAATGCCGTTGCCCAAGCGGTGATAGACTTTCATGGCAAAGGCTCAATCGAATACATTGATTTTCCTGATCATCTTAAAGGCGCCTATCAAAACTACACCCAAGCTGATATGACTGCATTAAAACAAGCTGGGTATTCCGATGCATTTTTGTCGGTCAAAGCTGGCGTTCAAAAATACCTCCAAAGCCTCAGCTAAACCATTCAAGGCCATTCAGTATGACTTATGTAATCATTGGCAACTGGAAAATGAATGGCTCTATGGCTGCTAATAAAGCATTGCTTGATGGTTTAAAGTCTTATCAAGGACATTCCAAGTTGGGCGTTTGCGTACCAAATATTTATGCACAGCAACTGGCCACTGAGCTTGCTGAAAGCGCAGTGACTTGGGGCGGTCAAGATTGCAGTGCGCACCAAGCAGGTGCTTATACGGGCGAAACAGCCGCAACCATGCTGGCTGAATTTTGTGCAGACTGGTGTATTGTCGGTCATTCTGAACGGCGCACATGCCATCACGAAAGCGACGAAATCATTGCGCAAAAAGCCAATCAATTAAGTGCGCAAAACATCACCCCCATTATCTGTATTGGAGAAACGCTGCAGCAAAGGGAAAGCAACGCCTTTGAACAAGTCATTGAAGCACAACTGAGGGTTATCTTAAACGCCGCCACGCAACAAACTTTACAATCGATGGTGATTGCTTATGAACCTGTTTGGGCCATCGGTACAGGGAAAACCGCAACCCCAGAGCAAGCGCAACAAGTGCACTGCATGATACGTCAAATATGTCGCAATTATAATAAATCATTAAGCCATATAACCTTGCTCTATGGGGGCAGTATGAACGCATCAAACGCCGAACAATTGCTGTTACAACCAGATATTAACGGGGGACTGATCGGCAATGCTTCCTTAAGTGCCCCAACATTTCTAGCCATTGCAGAGATTGCCAATCGCCTTTGATGAGGCAAGTGAATCTAAAGACTTGAACCCTTCTCAAGTCCTTAGATTTACCAACACAGGCATTTACAAAGAACGAATGAATCCTATGCTATTACTGATTATATGAAATCCTATTTCACCGTAACCGAATCATTTGTGAACCTACGCTTTGACGTGGCATTGACCCAAATTGTCGCCATCCATTCGCGCGCTCAAATAAAAACCCTGATTGATCAAAGCAAAGCTTGGATTGACGATGCGCCTTGTACAGCCAAAACCAAATTGCAGTTGGGTCAAATCATCAGCTACGAGCTGGACAGCATTCAAAATCAAACAGTGACCGAAGACTTGCCCGAAGACATGCCTTTAAACATCATTTACGAGGACGCTGAACTTCTGGTCATCAATAAACCAGCTGGATTGGTTGTGCATCCTGGGGCGGGCCAAGCGCAAGGAACGCTACTAAACGGTTTGCTTCACTACAACGCCGAACTGGCTCAAATGCCCCGAGCGGGTATTGTGCATCGATTGGATAAGATGACCACGGGTTTGATGGTTATTGCCAAAACCGAATCAACACGGCAATACCTTGTGGATCAACTCAAGCAACATCTGGTTCGTCGAGTCTATAAAGCCCTTGTACGAGGGAAAATGATCAGTGGTGGCAAAATTGAAACCTTAATGGGACGCCACCCCAAACTGCGCAAAAAACAAGCAGTACTCGTTAGAGGCGGTAAACCCAGCATCACTCATTATCGCGTCATTGAACGCTTTGTTGGCTACACCTTGGTCGAAGCAACGCTGGAAACAGGGCGCACGCATCAGATCAGGGTGCACTTGGCACATCTCGGCTTTCCTGTGGTTGGAGATGCAACTTATGGGGGTCGAAAAGCCTTGCCTGCAAAATTGGATCAAATCACCAAAGAGACCGTTATCGCATTTCAGCGTCAAGCATTACACGCCAGCAAATTGGCATTGATTCATCCGGTAAAACAATCGCAAATGCTGTGGCAAGCACCCGTCCCAAAAGATATGCAAGTTCTAATCGATAACATGACAGGCGATTCAGGCAATTACGGACAAGCACAGCCTATGGACAATGAAGAGGGGGCGCTTATTAATTTTTTTGATGACAATCAAGACGATCTTACTGATGCAGATACGGACATCGAGGATGGACGCTAAATGGATTGTGCGCTTGATCATTTGATACGACCCAATTGGCCACCCATTGAAGGCGTTGAAGTTTTTACAACCACTCGAATGAATGGCTTCAGTCAGGGCAGCTTCAAAAGCTTTAACATCGCGGATCATGTTGGTGATGATGCAGAAGTTGTTCGGCTCAATCGCCAAAGGCTCAACGAACAAATAAACGTGCCGACCTGCTGGATGAATCAAGTTCATGGAGAACACATCATTGATTTGGACCTGCCAGTACAATCACAGCAAGCAGACGGCGCACTCACCAGCCAACCCCATCAAGCTTGTGCCGTGATGACGGCCGATTGTTTGCCCATTGTATTTGCAGACCCACAAGCTAAAGCAGTGGGCATCGTACACGCAGGCTGGCGCGGCTTAAAATCGGCCTTGTTAGACAACATGGTTGGAGCATTACAACAGAAATCAATCGCCATCAAAGACCTCCAAGTTTGGATTGGCCCTTGCATCAGTCAAGCGCATTATGAAATTGACCGCACATTCAAGGTGTCATTCGCAGGTTGGGATGAAACTGCCTTCATACCCTCAGACAAAGCCAATCACTGGCGGGCTGACTTGCCCCTCTTGGCCAAATGGAAATTGAGTGGACTTGGCATTAAAAAAATATACTGTTCAGGACTATGTACTTATGCGGATGAACGATTTTATTCTTATCGGCAAGACCCTCGCTGTGGCAGAATGGCAACGATTGCCTATTTAAAACCCGCTGCTTGAGCGAAAGCACCAAGCAAGACAAGTATTCAACTTTATGTCTTAAAAATTCCCATGTGGATGGTTAAATATCGTTATAATACCGCGCACAATGCCCAGATAGCTCAGTCGGTAGAGCAGTGGACTGAAAATCCTCGTGTCGGTGGTTCAATTCCACCTCTGGGCACCATCTAAAATATTCGCTCAACCCCGCATTCGGACTAACTCAGTTTGAGTGTTTCATGTACCAGTCGCAAAATTGTTTGCAATGGCGTTCGTCATCAGAAAAAATGCCTGGTCTATAGTAGTCAGATTGGGCGCCCTGGGTCATCGATTGACAAAGACCTTCATCTTCAGCATTGGTGACTTTCCAAACATCCGTCATTTGTTCATATTCATAGTCTTTGCCTTCCACGGCGTCTTCGTGGACGATCCAACTGGTGTATAGAACGCATTTGTGATCATCTAAGGGCAGTATCCAGTTTGTCGCTATGTGGTCACTGACGAAGTGAATCCAAGCGTTTGGGTTGAACCAAAATGAGAGGGTGCCTTCGTCGTATTCTTTGTGTGGTCCAATCAGTTTTTTGCAACAGGGGGCGCCGTTGAAACTGGTTGATTTATACCCTTTTTTCATGGGGTATCTGGCAATACGACAGCAATCATGAGCATCAAAGGCTTGTTCCTTCCAGGCCAAGCCATTGGCTTCCCATCGTTCGGCGGCTTGGTTGAACATCTGCAAATATTCGGGGTCTTGGCTGCCATTGAAACTGCTATCACTAAACAATTTCAACAGCCCTTTGTGATTAACTTGGCAGTGACAGCACTCGCGATTATTCAACATGACAACCAACCAATTGGCGTCGATTTCAACGCGCTGATGGTAGGCCAATTTATAGCCGCCTTTATCCACACCGTAATCTTGTAAATAGGGGCTGAGTAATTGATTGGTCTTCGCCATGTCTTGTTGGTGTTGTGCGCCCGCACCAAGGGAAGCAAACAACATGCCATGAACTTCTTGTAAGTGAATGGCATCCAATCCACAGGCAAGACCCGCCTCTGTGCCAGCAAAGTCTTTGGGCATTCGTGGTGCATTTTGCAATGCGCCATCGTTTAGACCATAGGACCACTGATGATTTGGACAAACAATTCTGGATGAAAATTTGCCCAAATCTTTTGTCGTCAAGCGCGCACTCTGATGCGCACAGCGGTTGACCATACAGCGAATCACGCCATCCGTACCATGAATCAAAAAATAGGCATTTCCAAGCAGACTAAAGGCAAAATAATCTTTTTTTTGCGGAACATCACCGCGGGTGCCGACAAAAAACCATTTATTCTTGAATAATCGCTTCATTCTGTTTTGGTCAAACAACACTTCACGCGGGAATGAATGACCGCTTGAATAGTCATTTGCAGAAGGCGTAGCAGGATTGTTCATTTAAAAGTCCTCATGGATTTAACCAAAGATAGAGTTCGAATTATAAGTGTAAATAACCTTCAATACAAAACAGTCTATGCGGCGAATTTTGTGAAAAATATCCACCATTTCATTGGCACAAATAAGACGGTCATTTGGCGCGAGATTGGCGCGCAGATGAGGTGTTTGACAAAGCGGCGTTGAATATTGGCTAATTTAGGAACCAGTTGCTTGTATCACTTAGATTAAGAGGGCGACCTTGTAAAAGTGCTAACAAACACACCGATGTATCCCTCTATAAAAGAATCCTCATCGACATACTGGCCTTGAAGCTCAAGCCCCGACGATAGAAATGCGTCAACATGGTTAGCATTGAGTAACCAAGGCGGGCCATTTTCAAACGATCTTGCCACTGTACTAACATCAGCAATCACCAACAATCGTCCTTTAAGGGCAACAAAATCTGAAATGTTTTGTATCAGTGGTGTCTCGTATTTTGGCGGAAGGGCTTGGAGCGTACAGATCTCAACGACGAAGTCAAAGGCCTGATGCCACTGAGATTGTGTTTCTAATAAATCAGCCTGTAGGAAATCGACTTTTGATTGAGGGAAGCGTTCTTTACAAAGTTTTATTGCGGCATCAGAAACATCAAATGCCGTTACCTTAAAACCGAGGGATTCTAATTCAATGGCATCATCGCCCATGCCACAGCCAACGACCAGAGCTGACTGTCTCGCACCGTCAAGCTTATTGTTTGATAACCACTTAGAAAAATTGGGCTGGGTTTTCATATTGGCCCAAGGAATCCCTTCGCCTGCTTTATTGGCATTGGCGTAGAGTGGTTCAAACCAAGCAGACGGTTGATCTTCTCGAATTGAAAATCGTTTTTGAATGTCTTTATTCATAATCACGCCCTATTCAGTAGGCATGCCTTGCTCATGTCTGTGAAAATTGTTTTTGCCATGTGATGCAACGCTGGGCATCACGTTTTTCGTACTGTTCAATTGCAGTGTGTAGATCCAAGTCGAATGCATGCTCACGATCTTCACCCAATGCGGTTAAACGCATGGTGTACCAAGCCGTTATACCGCCTGGGGGATTAGATTCAAATCTTGGAAACTTTGGATCATCACCGTCAGCTTTTAACCAAGTATCAGCCAGTTGAGGATTCAGCACCATGGCACGTGCCAAACCTACCACATCGACAGCACTACTGTTTATGGCCTCAATGGCTTGTTCACGTTTTTTAATGCCACCCGTCAACATCAAGGGGATTTTGGTCACTTCTCGCGCCTGTCTGGCGAAGTCAAGAAAGTAAGTGCCCTTGCTGGTACCATCTGAGCTTGCCTTTGCCCCAGGGAAGTATGTTCCGCCACTAATATCAATCAGGTCAATCGAAGTTTGGTCGAGCAGGCGCACAACTTCTAAAGCGTCAGCATTGGTCAAACCGCCATCCAGTTGATCAGTTGAGTTCATTCTGATGCCGATTGGAAAGGCGCGTCCAACAGCGCGTCGGACTGCATTAACCACTTCAAGTATTAGGCGACTACGCCCTTCAACCGAACCGCCGTATCCATCGGTTCGATGGTTAAACAAGGGGGATAAAAATTGGCTCAGTAAAAACCCGTGACCTGCATGAATGTGTACACCGCTAAAGCCCACTTGTTTTGCGTGTAATGCCGCATTCGCATACATTTTGGGCAATGCCTCAATCTCGTCTATAGACAAACCAGCACATTTCAGCCCGTTAATATCAAGTGGAGACGGCCCTTTGGGCTGACTGATCGGCAAGTGGGCAAGGGCACCAGCATGACCCAATTGTGTCCAAATATGTGCACCCTTGATCATAGATCGGCGGGTGAGTGATGTCAGTAATGCCTGATTAGAATGTGCCCCTAATACTAAATTTCCTGGCTTCTCAGGGAAATGGGGCATGCCTTGAACCTCACCGATGAAAGACAGGGCCGTACCGCCTTGCGCCCATCTTTCATACAGTCGAATTTGGGCTTCAGTAGGATTGCCTTTTCCATCCGCGAGGGAATCTGACATGGCGGACTTTGCCAGTCGGTTTTTCAGGACTGCACCACAGGGGAGTTCTATGGGATTTTGAAGCATTTGATAGTCATTTGAATGTGTTCTCATAATAATTTCGCTCGAAGGTTCATTGCTAAAGTTGTACTGGACTATTGAAAATCTTTGATGACTCGTGCGATATTCAATGTCAGTCCTTTCGCATTCTACACCTTTATGGAGACGTCATTTTATAGAATACTAAGTGACTGACTATATTGCTAACAATACAAGTGTCAACTCGGCAAAAGGGCGTTTAGTTGAGGCTGATGGGATCAAGATGAATGGTACATCGCAGATTTTTGGGGAAGGGTTGGCGTTGTTGTAGCAGTTGGTCTGCACAGGCCAGTACGTATTGAATACGGCTGCGTTGCGCACTTTCAATCAGCACCAGCCAGCGACTTCGACCCGCCATTCGCTCAATGGCGGCGGGCATGGCGTCAGAAATAAACAATTGTTCAAGATTAGGCAAAGCCTGCTTTAGCGATTGTAAAAATTGTTGGGCTTTTTCAGATTCTTTTGCTTCGCATCGAATGGCAGCCAAATGTAAATAGGGTGGAAGTTGGGTGTGTTGACGCTGTTTTAATAGGATACGACTGGCACCTTTGTAGCCTTGTTTAAGCCAAGTTTGGATCAGTTCATGATTCGGTTGGTGTGTTTGTATGAGCACAGTACCCTGTTGATTGCGCCCAGAACGGCCTGAGACTTGCTCTAACTGTTGCAGGATTTGTTCGTGCGCTCTATATTCATTGCTCATCAAGCCCTGATCGGCATCCAAAATGCCAACCAATGATAAATGCGGTAAATTGTGTCCTTTGCCGAGCATGGTGGTGCCAATGAGGATTTGGTATTCGTTGTTTTGAATTTTTTCCAATTCGGTGTTCAATTTTTTGCTCGATTTGATGCTGTCTCGGTCAATTTGAGCGACTTGATATTCGGGGAATTGCTGTCTTAACACCTGAGCCACGCGCTCAGTCCCATGTCCAATCGCTTTTAATTCAGTGTGGTCACATTTTGAGCACTGCAAAGGCGCGGGTTTTTGCCATTGACAAGGATGACAGCGCAATTGATTGGTTTTTTTATGATACGTCGGTGCTCGTTCGCACTGTGGGCAAAGTTCGATGTGACCACATTCACGACAAATTCGTATGGGGGCATAACCACGCCGATTCAGAAATAACATCACTTGTTGGCCTGCTTGCAAATGGACCGTCATTTCTGCGCTCAGAGCGGGCGAAATTCCGCCTTTTAATTGCGCGCCTCTGAGGTCAATCAATGAGATTTTAGGTGGCGAGGCAAAGGACGCTCTTTGGCTGAGGCTTAGGTGTTGATACGATTTTTCAGTGGCGTATTTTAAGCAGTCTAAGGAGGGCGTTGCCGTGCCGAGGAGCACTTTGGTTTGGCTGAATTGCGCCAGCATAAGCAACAAGTTTCGTGCATTGTAATAGGGCTGGGTCAATTGTTCGTAGGCGTGGTCATGTTCTTCATCCATGATGTACAAATCGACATTGACCAAGGGCAAGAATAACGCCGAACGGGTGCCGATAAAAATGCCTTTTTGACCATTGATGGCTGCTTTCCAAGTTTTTAAACGTTCATCGTCCGACAGCCCAGAGTGGTATAACCAAACCTGATGTCCAAAAACTTGTCTGAATGTATCGACATTTTGTTGGCTGAGTCCGATTTCAGGAATCAGCAATAAGCATTGTTTGCCTGATTGTATGCTGCGTGCGGCAAGGTGTTGATATACTCGGGTTTTACCACTGCCGGTGACCCCTTCTAATAAGGTGATCAGTTGGCAATCTGGCGCTTGCATGGTGTTGACCACCCGTTGTTGCTCGGCATTTATTTCGGGGAGGGCTAACTTTGGGGTTGGACGTTCAGGTAGGGCGAAGGTTTCACTTTGAACATAGGCCTTTTTAATTAAAGTCGTTAAGGTCGTAGTAGTGAACTTTTGCGCTAGCAACTCCAACCGTGTTTGGTTGCCATTTTTCAATACGCTTAATAATTGATGCTGCAGTGGTGCTTTCTTCTGTAAGGCATTGATGTGCTCTAAGCCTAAGGCTGTTATTTTTTCACGGACTTCTACCCAGCGCAATTCGGGCGCATTTAATACCCTAGTGGGATATATAAGACGCCAACTTTGATGCGCTTTGCAATGATAATATTGCGTCATCCATTTGACCAGTTGGCATAGCGCTTTAGGCAGCGATGGGTCTTGTTGTTCTAAGGCTTCTAAGGGGCGAAGTTCGCCTTCAAAATCCGAGGTGCTTTTAAGGTTGATGACAACCCCTTTTAGGGTGCGCTTGCCAAATGGGACGACAACCCGCTGACCTATGATCGGGGTTAAAGATTCAGGAATAAGGTAATCGTAAACACCACCGAGTGGCGGTAGTAAGAAAACAGCAACTTCTGCGATGTGCGTTGGTGCAGTTTCAGGCACAAAACGGTTATGGAGATAGAGGTAGTTGGCTTAGGGCACAGTCTTCTGGCAGATCAAACATCAAATTAAAGTTCTGTACGGCCTGACCTGAAGCACCTTTGACCAAATTATCAATGACTGAGGTCAGGACCACAGTTGCCCCCCCTTGGGGGCGCCGTAGGCTGATCTGACAGAAATTCGACCCCTTGACATTACGCGTTTCGGGGATGGCACGATCGACCTGAACAAAAGGATTTTGGGCATGCGCCTGTTTGACGATTGCCAACAAATCTTGTTCTGAAACATCTTGTTTTAACTGAGCGTAGGCGGTTATTTCTATGCCTCTGCTCATGGGTACTAAATGTGGAATAAAGACCAAATCTACCGACTTTTGCGCCGTTTGTTCAAGAATTTGTTGAATTTCTGGCCAATGACGATGGCCATCCATACCATAAGCTTTAAAGCTTTCGGAGACTTCGGCAAACAAGGTCGCAACTTTTGCTTCTCTGCCCGCGCCACTGACCCCCGATTTGGCATCGACGACGATACCATCGGTTTGAATCACGTTTTCAGCCAACAAAGGACACAATGCCAGCTGAGTTGCTGTTGGATAGCAACCTGGGTTGGCGACAATTCGTGCGGTTTTAACCGCTTGTCTGTACAACTCAGGCAAACCATAAACCGCCTCTTTTAAAGATTCAGGGCAAGCATGGGGCATGCCGTACCACTGCTCAAATAGCGCTGTGTCCTGCAAGCGAAAATCGGCCGAAAGGTCAATGACTTTGGTGTCATGATCAATCAAGGTTGGGGTTTTTTCCATGGCAACGCCGTGCGGTGTGGCAAAGAATACCACATCACAATCGCATAGCTGGGCATCATTTGGTTCTGTGAATGCCAAATCGGTTTGTTGTCTCAATGAAGGGAAGTATTCGCCAACGGGCGTGCCTGCCAGTGTTCTCGAAGTGACACAACGGATGTCAGCGTGTGGGTGCAACAACAGAAGCCGCAACAATTCAACGCCCGTATAACCTGTGCCTCCGACAATGCCGATTTTAATTTTTTTAAGTTTATTATTCATAGAGCCTATTTTACTTTAGAAGGGTTATAATTAAGCGAATATAGGCGGAAAACTGTTAATAATTAGGAGACTGAAACATGAAAATGATTGTTGCCATCATTAAGCCCTTCAAGTTAGATGATGTAAGAGATGCATTGGGTGAATTAGGGATACACGGGATGACTGTGACCGAAGTCAAAGGTTTTGGCCGTCAAAAAGGTCATACAGAAATGTACCGAGGTGCAGAATATGTCATTGATTTTCTGCCGAAATTGAAAATTGAGATTGTCGTTTCCAATGACGTGATTGAATCGGCATTGGACTCGATCATTAATGCAACCAGTACTGGACAAATAGGCGATGGAAAAATCTTTGTCTATGACGTAGAAAAAGTCATTCGGATACGGACGGGTGAGCTTGATGATAATGCCCTCTGATTAAAGTGTATTTGTCAGTTAGCAGTTAATCAATTTTAGGACAAAAAAAAGCGACTTTCCAGTCGCTTTTTTTATTTGTAAACTTCAGGTTTATTTATTAACAGCAGTTTTTAGTGCTTTACCTGGAGAAAACCGGGGAAGAGTTGCAGCTGCAATTTGGATGCTTTCACCTGTTTGGGGGTTGCGTCCTGCTCTAGCTGATCTTTTTGATGTTTTAAACGACCCAAATCCAACGATGTTTACTTGATCACCATTGGACAAAGCAGAAGTGATGGCACCGACGGTTGCATCTAAAGCTCTGGCTGCGTCTGCACGAGTTAATCCGCTTTCGCTACTGATTGCATTGACTAAATCTGACTTGTTCATATTGCTCCTCCAGGAGTTTTTAAATAGGTTTAAAAAGATTAATGGTTAAATTAATGATTAATTGATGATTGTTTCTTATTTCATCGGGTGGTATTTTTAACCATTTGTGGTATTTATGTCAACTACTTTAGGCAATAATTGCCTATTTAGGTCATAAATAGGTTGAAATAAATGGTTTTTTTTCAATTAATGATACAATAAAATGTGCCAATATTGCGAATGCCCATGCCGTCGTTATTTAGATTTGGAAATATATTGAGTCAAAATTTTAACGGCACTGTCATACGAATCAATATGCGGGACATTGACACTGCCCCCAGCTGCGCAGGGATGTCCACCGCCATTAAAATATTTTTGTGCCAAAAGACTGACATTATTATTTTCGCTATGGGATCGAAACGATAGCTTGCCATTTGAAGAGATGCGAATGGCGACATCGATTTCAGGTTTTAATTCAAACAGCATAGAGCTGATGTGCTGAAACAGTGGACCTGTCCACGCGTAAAACACCAAAGTATTCATGCCATCAATTTTGATGAAATTCAAACCTTGAACAAACAGCCGTTGTAAAACCAAGTGATAAAATTTGCCATCTAAAGCGATGTTTGTATCCTCAACAATGTTTTGGTCTAAATGATTTTCACTGAGAAAATCTTCTTTTATTTGATACATCAGGTGTTCAACTTCGGCAATATTCTTATTGTCTTGAAACGCTTCAAATATTTTTTGAATCAAGTGGAAGCGGTAATATCTGCCTAATTCAGTCATTTCTGGTGGATACCAAGGTTTTTCAAACATAATATCAGCTAGGAAGTTGGCTTTATTGAATGAAGGATGTTGTTTGATCCACATGTCAGTCACATTCACCAATTCAGACAAATTTTGAAGTTTTTGCTTAGTGGCTTCATCGGGCAAAAATTGTTTGACCCAGTCACAACTCAGTCGAGTGGCGCACTGCGAGGTGTCTAATTGATACCAAGCGTGTTTTTTAGCCACTTCAACCCCTGTTGCGTGATGGTCGAGGAGCAGTAGTTCAGGTCTGCCCGGAATTTTGTCAAGGGTACGCTGTAACCAGTCGGCTTGATCCATGGTTAAGTTCAAATCAGTAATGAGCAATAACGACACTTTGGATTGGGTCAACAATTCTAATTTAATCTGCTTGATAATTTGATTTATTACGGGGTTGATCGCTTTATAATCACAATTAAAAAAAGCGCAGTTATAGAAAGCTTGAGAAACCATAAACTGAGAACCGTAACCGTCTAAGTCTGTATGGCTGAGATGGAATATTCTTTCGGTGGCTTGCATGTTGGTGATTTGGTTGTAGGTGTTAATCGTTTTGACTGGTCAGCGTCGTGATAAATGGGTATTATTGTTGTTTGAAATTTATGTCTGAGCCACCTTAAAACAACTGGCGCAAGGCATGATGAATATTATACAATCATTCATCATCAGGTGAATGACCATAACGCGCTAAAATAACAACAACAGAGGGTTTTATAAACGCCCATTTGAGCAGGAACAAAGGAACGTCAGACTTATACTATGTGGCTTACGCTTTTATTGATCGCCCTCTTTATCGTATTTCTTGCTTTTTATATATTCGGGCGATGGGAACGTGCCCAAAAATTTTCTTTTAAAATTCCTAAAAATAACGCGCCTGCCATACAACCGTCGCTCGACGTTGTCGTTGAGCCAAATGTCAATATTGATGAAACAGACGATCCAGACGAAACAGATCAGATAACAGCGGCTGCCAAAATCGACGATGAACAAGAGGCCGTCGATGATCATACCTCTGATGATTCGCTGCCGTCGTCCAATCAATCAGATCGTGCAGACCAAGATGTATTAACCTTAACCCCTCCCACGACAGAACCGAAGAAATCATTGCGAAAATCAGAACAATTAAAGCCTAACCGAGTCACTGAATCATACAGACCACCCAGGTCATGGCAAGGGAGAAAAGCCGAATCGCTCATCAAGGATGATTTTATTGTGTTCTATCTTTGGCCACAGAACCGTCATATTCAAGGCACAGCGCTCATAGAAGCCTTGGGCACCACAGCCTTAAACTACGATAATGACTCGCAATGTTTTGTGCGAAAGGAAGGCAGTGTAGAGTGGTATCGCCTTTGTAATGCCGTAGCCCCCGCTCTATTCACCTACGAATCATTAACGAGTGCTCAATTTCCTGGGTTGATGCTTTGTATGCAAGTGCAATCAACTTTTGACATCATAAAAGCATTTGAAGAGATGAGACAAGTAACGGAACAATTAAGTCAAAACTTGACGCTCGACATTTTCAATAATGACCGAGCGCTTTTGGAAAAATCTGATTTTGACCGATTACGCAGTGTTTTAAAACAGAAATATGGATAAATCAGATTACCGCCAACTGGTTGATCGTCTCAATGCCTTGGGGCACCAATACCATGTTGAAGATGCGCCCACAATCAGCGATGCGCAATATGATTCACTCTATCAAAAATTAATTGAAGTTGAAGCTGAGCATCCCGATTGGGTCGTTGCGTTTTCACCCTCGCAACGCGTGGGGGGAAAATTGGACAGTGGCTTTCAATCTGAAGCGCACCAATACCCCATGCTGTCTTTGGATAATGTTTTTGACGAAACCGAGTTTGAAAATTTCATTTTGAAAATTCAACAACAACGCCCAGAAAAAACGGTATTCAGCATTGAACCCAAATTAGATGGATTGGCGATCAGTTTGCATTATGAAGCAGGGCAACTCATCAAAGCGCTGACCCGTGGTGATGGTCAAAGAGGGGAGAACATAACCCAAAACGTCAAGGCCATTCGAGCTGTCCCTTTGATGTTAAGAGGCGATTTCTGGCCAACCATTGAAGTTAGAGGCGAGGTTTTCATGCCCAAAGCCTCATTTAAGAAACTGAATGAACAACAACTCGCCAAAGGCGCCAAAACCTTTGTCAACCCAAGAAATGCCGCGGCGGGAACGCTCAGACAACTTGATCCCAGCATCGTCAATCAAAGAGATTTGCAGATTGCGATCTACGGCGTTTCAAGCAATGTTGAAGGGCGTTATGCCAGCCACAGTGCCATGTTGGCAGCGGTTCAATCTTGGGGCTTGCCCATTTCCCCCGATTTAGAAGCCACTGATGATGTTCAGCAAATGTTGCAGTACTATCAAAACATTCAACAAAAACGCCCTAATCTGAGCTATGAAATCGATGGCGTGGTATTTAAGGTGGACGATTTATCTTTGCGTCAATCCTTGGGCACCACAGCACGTGCGCCAAGGTGGGCAATTGCCTACAAATTTCCTGCAGAAAAAGTATGGACGGTGCTCGAGGACATAGAAATTCAAGTTGGTCGCACGGGCGCATTGACACCAGTGGCTCGATTAGAACCAGTATTTGTTGGTGGCGTGATGGTGTCCAATGCCACATTACACAACATGGATGAAATTCAAAGAAAGGACGTGCGCATCGGCGATACGGTGGTCGTGAGACGGGCAGGGGATGTGATCCCTGAAGTGGTCGAAGTGGTTTTAGCCAAACGTTCCAAGCAATCGGTGCCCTATGTTTTTCCAACCGTTTGTCCAGCATGTGGCACAGAAGTGGTCAAAGATGAAGAAAAATCGGTGATTCGATGCCCCAATCAATCGCTTTGCCCTGCTCAATTTGTCAATGCATTGATCCACTTTGTCTCCAAGAAGGCGTTTGATGTGGAAGGCTTGTCGGAAAAAACCATTGAAGGGCTTTATGCCAAGCAATTAATCGCCCAACCATTCGATATATTTGGGCTGAGCGCCGCCGAATTTGAACAATTGCCTTTAATGGCCGAAAAAAGAATTGCCAACTTACTTCAAGCGCTTGAACAAGCCAAAACCGTTGACTTTAACAAACTGATTTATGCTTTGGGTATTCCTGAAGTCGGTGAAGTGACAGCGCAAAACTTGGCGAATCGTTTTGAGTCTATGGCGCATCTGGTGCAAGCCACAGCCGAGGCCTTGGTTGAGATTGATGATGTTGGCGACATCGTTGCCCAGCACATCGTATCGTATTTTATACAGCAGCCTGAAATCGCAGAAACGATTGAAAACAGCGGCATAACCATTGTCTATCCAACGATTCAAGCCCCTGCTTCCGATCATAAGGTCAGTGGTAAGACCGTGGTCATTACTGGGACATTTGCTTTCGCTCATCGAGACGACATCAAAAGTCAATTGCAAAAACTTGGCGCCAAAGTGACAAGCGCAGTTTCAAAATCTACCGATTTTTTGGCTTGTGGCGAAAACGCTGGCTCAAAATACGATAAAGCACTGGCATTGGGCATTGAAATCATTCCAGCAGAAACGATTGAATCTTGGATGCCCTGATGAGTTTGTTTTCCTAAGGTGACTCAATCCGTTCAAGTCCTCGTTGTAGGCGCTGGAATTGGTGGCTTAACGTGTGCATGGCGACTGCGCAAAGCACAGATTAATGTGGCTGTGCTCGAAGCGCAAAGCACCACAGGGGGGATGTTAAAAACCAGCACTGAGTTGGGTTTTAGGGTGGACTCTGGTGCCAACTCAACCGTGCTAAACGCATCACTCGCTCAAATGGTTAAAGCATTGGGCATTGAAGATCAAATGATTGCGGTTGATCCGCGCGCTGAAAATCGATTCATTTGCTTAAGGCAAAAATTATGGCCTGTGCCATTAACGCCCAAAGCCTTATTGCGCTCGCCCATGTTGTCAACGCCTGCAAAACTGCGATTGTTGTTAGAACCTGTTATTCCCCTTAAACAGCAAGAACAAAGCATTCATGATTTTTGTGTCACCCGACTGGGTCAGACCTTTACCAATACCTTCATCGACCCTTTTGTATCAGGTATCTGGGCAGGTGACATCCATAAATTGTCCATGCAAGCGTGCTTTCCCAAACTCATGCAAGACCTACAGACATCTGGTTCGTTGCTAAAGGTTCTCATGAACAAAAGCCGTCAATCTAAGAATCAAACATCAAAGCCATCATCAAAAAAAGGCAGTGTCAGCTTTAAACAAGGCATGCAGTTTTTGCCAGACTCGCTCAGTGACCAATTAAAGGATCGCATTCATCTAAACACCGACGTGGTTCAAATCACCCAAAAGGCTGGTGTATGGACCGTTGAAACGGCACAACAAAGTTGGACAGCCCAACACCTTGTGTTGGCCCTACCCGCGCATCAGATTGCCAATTGTTTGCCACATTGGGCCTATGGTCAGCGATTGGCTGAGGTGGCCAGCAGTCCAGTGGTGTCATTGGCATTGGGCTACAAACGTTCAGACATCGGTCATCTGCTTGACGGTTTTGGGGTATTGTTTCCTCGAAGTGAAGGCCTCAAGACCCTTGGCGTGTTATTTTCCAGCACCATGTTTCCCACCTGTTGCCCACCCGACCGTGTACTACTGACCGTCTTTTTGGGGGGCAGTCACCACCCCGAACTGGTTGAGTTTTCCGATGAAGACTTGTTGGCACTGGTTCGTCAAGAGCTGGATCCAATATTACAAATCAAAGAAGCGCCAATGTTTCAAAAAATCATGCGCTGGCACACAGGCATTCCCCAATACGAATTGGGCCATAATGCCAAAATGGCAACTGTCATGGCTGATCTGACAAAGCAATATTCAGAGCTTGAAATTTGCTCAAATGGACACGATGGGGTGTCGGTCTCTGATAGAATTCAAGCTGGAATGTCAGTCGCTGATCGCCTCATTCAATCGAATAAATCTTAGAAAATCAAGGTTATAAATACTATGTCAACAAACGCATTAAATCCGTCCAACGAGCAAGCATTTGCCCTCGCCCAAAACGCCATTCCTGGAGGGGTCAACTCACCTGTTCGCGCTTTTAAAGGGGTCGGCGGTAAGCCGATTTTCATGGCATCAGCCCAAGGGGCATACATTCACGACATTGAAGGAAAAGCCTACGTCGATTACGTCGGTTCTTGGGGGCCGATGGTCGTTGGACATGCCCATCCACAAGTGCTGCAAGCAGTCCACCAAGCGGTTGATAAAGGTCTGAGTTTTGGCGCCCCAACGTGTATAGAAACCGAAGTTGCTCAAACCATCAAAGACATTTATCCGTCGATTGACCTCATCCGTTTTGTCAATTCTGGCACCGAAGCGACCATGAGCGCCTTGCGCCTGGCTCGGGCGCACACCAAACGCGACATAATCCTCAAATTTGAAGGCTGTTATCACGGACATTGCGATAGCTTGCTGATCAAAGCCGGTTCTGGTTTATTGACATTGGGTGAGCCCAGTTCACCTGGTGTGCCCAAAGTTTTGGCCGATTTAACGGTGACTTTAGAGTTTAACAATCTTGAACAACTGAGCGAAGTGTTTAACGACATAGGCGATCAGATTGCCGCGGTAATCGTCGAACCCGTCGCGGGCAATATGAATTGTATTCCAGCAACCCCCGCCTTCATCAAAGCGCTCAGAGATTTGTGTGATAGCCATCAAAGCCTGCTTATTTTTGATGAAGTCATGTGTGGTTTTCGTGTAGCGCGAGGCGGTGCACAAGAACTGTACGGCATTGAACCAGACTTAACATGCTTGGGTAAAATCATTGGTGGCGGAATGCCTGTGGGCGCGTTTGGCGGCAAACTCAAAGTCATGCAAGACTTGGCACCATTAGGCGCCGTTTATCAAGCAGGCACACTATCGGGCAATCCCATTTGCATGGCTGCTGGTTTAAAAACCTTAGAGTTGCTGAGCGAGCCAGATTTTTACGATCGATTGAGTGCCAAAACCGACCAACTTTGTTCAGGATTGCTCAATAGTGCCAAAGAAGTGGGCTTTTCATTGAGCGAAAATCACGTCGGCGGTATGTTTGGCATGTTTCTTGGGACAGAAGAGCCGGTTAATCGATTTTCTCAAGTGCACAACGGCACAGCGCTTTATGCAAAGTTTTTCCATAAAATGTTGGAAGCAGGTTTCTATTTTGCCCCATCCGCCTACGAAGCAGGCTTTATGAGCACGGCGCATGAATCAGATGACATAGACCGCACCGTAGAGCACGCCAAAAAAGTCTTTAAATCCCTAAGATAACTCTCTCAAGCGAAGGCTATTCTAACCAGTTTGATGGTGCCCAAGCCCCTGTGGCTTGAATTGGGACTTGTCTTTGCGTGGTGACCCAAACAGCCAGGCTGATTTTTTTGCTGGTATGGGTTTCGATGTTTTCTGGCAAGACGATATTCCAAAGTCCAGAACTTGAAATGCTTTGCTTGTGTTCTAACACAACGAAATCGCCTTTGAGTGTGCGACCGCTGTTTTCACCGCGTTGGATATTGTCAATCAAGCCAGAACCCAAAACAGCGACATTGGCAATGAGTGATTGCTGGTTATCTACGTCTCCTTTAAGTTTAATCAATAAGGAGTTGTTAATGATGTCAACACTCAATTTGGGTGCGGATTCTCTCAATTGTGGCAAGGGTTTTCTGTAGAAGAATCCTTTCCATTCTTTGCCATCGACCAGGAATCCAGGCGTATAGACTGAACGGGTGTTGCCAAAATGACTGTGCGCCCTTTGTCTTTCGCTGTACGCTTCTTTTGAATAAATGTCTTTCCAGCCCAGATGATTCCAATACGACACATGAAAGGCGACTGGGACAATGCTTTGCCATAAATCAGGGTGGTTGCTCAATTTATTCATCCATGATTCGGCCACCGGACAGCTGCTACAGCCATGCGAAGTAAAGAGCTCAACCATTTGAGCTTTTTCATAACCGCTGGAAAAGTTCCAAGAATTTGTCGCAAAAGCAGAGTGGCTGGGAAAACTTAGAAGTAATAAAAGCGTGAATAATTTTTTCATTGTAAGTCTCTGGTTACGTTGGTCTATGGACTCGATTGTACTAACTAAAAGGTAAAAAACGGGTCCCTTATAGAAATATACGAATTGAATTGAAATATCACTAAAATTGGACTGTATTTATGCTTTAACAGACGATACGAACTTCGGCTTCTAATGGCACATTAAACTTCATTTGTATGTCCGTTTGAATGCGTTTTGCCAAATCAGCAATGGCTTGACCTGATTGTGCGTGTGCATTGACTAAGACCAGTGCATGCTGGCCTGAGACACCTGCACCACTGTCATCGGTATAACCTTTCCAGCCAGCATATTCAATGAGTTGTCCAGCAGATATTTTTACTTTTTCGGCACTGCTTGCTCTAAACTTTTTAAACGCATGTTGACCTTGCAACTGCTGATAGTGCGTGGGTGTTATTTCTGGATTTTTAAAAAAACTACCCGCATTGCCAATCGTGTTTGGGTCAGGTAATTTTTTTCGCCTTAAATCACAGACGGCTCGAACAACTTGCATGGGTTCGCTTGGTGGATTTTCAGCAAATTGTTTTGCTAAATCAAAATAGTCTAACTTAAATTGATGGGCTTTTTTCAACAATAACGTCACAGAAGTGATGAAGTAACGGTCTAAATATTTTTGCTTGAATATGGAGTCTCTGTAGCCGAATTGGCAGTCAGTTTGATCCAAGGAATGGCTTGTGCCCGTTGTTAAATCAACGTACTCAACCTTGAGGATGGTGTTTTTTATCTCCTCGCCATAGGCTCCGATGTTTTGAATGATTGCTGCGCCAACCGTACCAGGAATAAGGGCTAAATTTTCAACACCAGACCATTGATTATTGGCACAATGCACCACAAATTCATGCCAATTTTCACCGCTGCCTATTTGCAGCGTGACAGAATTTGGTGTTTCGTCAATGAGGTTGATGCCTTTGATCGCATTTTGTAAAACGGGTGTTTCGATGTTTTTGGTGAATAAGATATTACTGCCTGCACCCAATATCATACTGCCTGCGTGCTCATTGGTACCTCGCAATTGTGCTGCATCAGTGATGACGGTCAAGGCCGAGGCTTTGTGGGGTAGGTTGAAGGTGTTATTTAGGTGCAAAATATTTTTGTGATTAAGGGGCGTTTGGGTTACACTTAAGTGTCGAAATTTTGATGGCATTTTACACGTTTCAATAGGGTATAACAATCATGCATTTCATCGTAGGCGAGACAATGACGACAAAATCATTCAAAATCAAATGGATTCAAAGGCTATGATATCCCTATTTAAAGAAATGCGCGAAGCAATGGATTGGGTAAAACGACCCGAAAAATTGCAGAAATTATTTCAAAATGTCAGCCAGAAAGCCTGGCTTGAAGTGCTGGAATCTAAAGATATGTTGGATGTGTTCTGGCGTCTTTCTACGGGTCAATCAGTGACCACTGAGGCACGTCAAAAAGCCTTAGAGCAGGCTAAAAATTTGGCCAAATCCATACCAGCATTTGGCATTTTCCTATTACCGGGTGGTATGATTTTGCTGCCCATCGTTGCCAAACTGGTGCCCTGGCAGATATTGCCTGTGTCTTTTCAAAATAATGAGCCGACCATCGTTCAACCCGAGGATGATCAAAGCGACGATAAAAAATTAGACGATTCCAAGGATCTTTAAAAGGGCATATAGTAAAGACCTCTAAGCAGAGAAGGTCTTGATTGTTGAATGATCGGTTATCCGCGCGATTGTGGACCATTCCACTTTAAACCTTTGGACATAAAGGTTTGGAAAAACTCTATGTTTCTGTACTCAACGCTTTGTGGCTTAAAGGGTTTGGCGCGAATGTTTTTTTGGCAACCCACATAACGGCGATGTAGTGTACCCAAATTGCCCCATTTTTTCCGATGAACAGGAAAATGAGAAATTTGTCCAATGACGCTGGATAACACTTGGGCTCGCGCTTTGTGGCCTGCATAATAAACGTGACAATCCGCACAAGCCATATTCAGCTGACCTCTTTTGCCATAGAATAAATGCTTGCCTCTTTCATAAGCCGCTTTGGCTTCAGGACTTTGGGCAACAGGATTAATTTCGTTACCACGAGCTTCGTAGGCCAGATAAGCCGATAATTTTGCCAATGGGCCTTTTTGCCATTTAAAAGGTTTGGTGCTATTTGCCAGGCGACACTCATTGAGCGCCAATTCGATGGTGATGACTTGATTGCGGACTTGATCAAAAAATGGGTAGCTCGAACGGATTTGGGAAACGTCCATTCCAGCAAAGCAACCTGCGTAAGATTTGCCATTTCTTAAGGGTGTGTTCCATTCTTTTCTACCGGCTTCTATCGCGTCTTCATAGGGCGGAAAATCGGCTTCTGCTTCTTGCCATTGCTCGTATAGGTCTTTGCTGAACACATAATTCCCATTGACATAATCAGTAACAGCGATGTCTTTAAAACGCTCGCTAAAGTAATTCCAGAGCACCTCCTTATCTTTTTCTGGATCAACTTCAGCCTTGCTGATCGTTGGAATCAAACTCAAACAGAGCAGAAAAAATAAGATTTTCATGAATGAATATTTCATTGGTTTCTCAGGTGTGGGCGCATGTAAGCAATTATTTAACAGTGGTTTTTGCAGATTCTTTCTTACCCATGTTATCTTCATAACTCAAAGTAATCACATCGCCTTTTTCACCTTTGAGCTTTAACCCAATGAAGGGATTTTTTGAAACCGCGGTGCTCATCTCGCCCCGTGAAATAACAGTATCATTGTTCATAATGGTTAAGTCGGTTATGTGATTTGCTGGAATAAGGTTGCCTGTTTTTTTATCTTTGCGTGTACCCGTTTCCATGGGGTGTTTGATGAGCGCTTTAAGCGTGATCACGCCATCAGACAATTTGGTTCGCATTTTGATACTCATTGTTCGTAACTCCAATAATTAGATTTGATCGAATTAACCGCCACAGCCACCAATGGTGACTTTTATTTCTCTTTCCATTTTTTCAAGTTCTCCGCTTTTTGTTTCTAAAACAGCAATCACATTGGATGTTTTGCTCATTTTGAC
This sequence comes from Gammaproteobacteria bacterium, assembly GCA_965277775.1. GTDB lineage: Bacteria > Pseudomonadota > Gammaproteobacteria > CAKMZV01 > CAKMZV01. Next base: position 1,864,634 of record OZ255843.1, read on the forward strand.
CCGTGTTTTAATAAAAGCGAGTTGGTCAAATGAATAACTGAAAGCCAAGGGCCGAGGGTTCTCCTCGATAATGACGGCAATACGTTTGATGTCTGGTCGAGCGGAAGCATCAACTTCTATGGGAACGACCAAGCCATTTTCGGCTATACCTGGGGCTTTGAATTTGACGCCCGAAGTTATTTTGACAGCTTGTTTGCCGAACAAATTTTGAATGGCATCTTCCGCTGTTTTAGATTCATACGCTTGTTGCTCCCATTTGGCCAGTGACGGGGTTGCCGTGAGCAGTCCAGTTTGGGCGACGGCAACTGTTGCCATTGCGCCTTTCATAAAGTGTCTTCGGTTCATTTAATGACTCCCATTTAATGATTACAAAGTGTGAATATATGCAGTAATTGCTTCAACTTCTTCTTTGGTTAGGATATGATTTTTGCCAAAAGGTGGCATGATAGAATTTGGATTAAGCAATGTGGCGTCCCAAATTTGAGAGAACAGCTTTTTACGGTCGGGGTACCGTATTTTCATTGCCACAAGCGGTGGGCCGATGGTGCCAGGTAAGGTGTTCTTTTTAGGGTCGGCATTCGGCATGGCGTGACAGGCAATACAGTTTCCGCCCTTTGCACGGTCAAATGCCAAACGCTCACCTTCTTTGATGAGATTGGCGTCTGCAAAAGCTAAGGGCGTTAGCGCAACACACCCAGAAATTATGAGTATAGAAACACCGTATTGAATTAATGTCTTCATCGTATTTAATGTTTTTAAATTCAGAGTATTATTATTTACGCCAAAATTTGAGCAATCATTCTCAAAATCTCTAAATTAATGAGTGCTATTCTAATATAAGATTTGCTCCAATGTTAGACGAAAGTGCATCATAAAAACGCCTATTTTAAGCAATAGGCTAATCAGCAGAATTTACGTTGAAGTCGTATAATGAAGCCTGTTTTAATCAATGGGTCCAAGCGCCTAATTTGTGCGTTCTGACAATATTTTATCAACCTTTATACCACCAATCTACGTCATAAAACCATGTCAAATCAGAAGCCAACACAATCTCATTATACTGGGTTAATCAATCGATACAGAGCGACTTTGCCAATCAATGATGGCGACAAAATCATCAGTCTTCACGAGGGTAATACACCCTTAATTAAGTTAGACCGACTGGCTAAGTTGGCTGGCTCAGACGTTGACATTTATGTCAAATATGAAGGCTTGAATCCAACGGGTTCTTTTAAAGACCGTGGCATGACCATGGCTGTAACCAATGCCGTCAACTCAGGGGCTAAAGGCATTATTTGTGCATCAACGGGCAATACCTCTGCCTCTGCCGCCGCTTATGCAGCTCGGGCTGGCATAACAGCCTATGTGCTTATCCCTGAAGGAAAAATTGCCATGGGCAAAATGGCACAAGCATTGATGTATGGCGCAAAAATCATTCAGATTAAAGGCAATTTTGATGTGGGTATGCAGTTGGTAAAATTGGTGGCTGAATCAGCAAAGGTTACGATCGTTAACTCCATCAATCCCTATAGATTACAAGGGCAAAAAACAGCGGCTTTTGAGATCATAGATGCATTGGGAGAGGCACCTGATTATCATTATTTACCCGTTGGCAATGCAGGGAACATCAGCGCCTACTGGATGGGCTATAAAGAATATCATGCGGCAGGCAATGCCAAGCATACGCCGATGATGGTGGGTTTTCAAGCCAGTGGTTCGGCGCCATTTTTAAGAGGGGCTTTTATTGATGCCCCAGAAACGCTTGCAACGGCCATTCGTATCGGCCACCCCCAAAGTTGGGATTTGGCTTGGGACGCCCAAGAATCGTCCAATGGCTGGTTCGATGAATTAGATGATGCCACCATTCTTAAAACTCAAAAATTATTGGCCGATCACGAGGGCATTTTTTGTGAACCCGCTTCTGCGGCTTCTGTGGCCGGTTTGCTGCACGACATCAAAAATCAAAAAATAGCCAAAGGTTCTACGGTGGTTTGTACCTTAACGGGCAATGGTATGAAAGATCCAGACATCGCCATCAAACAATGCGATGTAGAACAATCCATTCTTACCGTTGAATCGAATAAATCCTCGGTCGAGGCGGCCATATTAAATGGCTGTTAGTTGCTTGAGCAACCATGGAATATAACATACACATCGAACGATTGAGTGATCTTGCTAATCGAATGCGGCAACTGGCTGGTTTGATTGAACTGCCTAAGAAAGAGCAAGACTTGGCCGAAATATCCATCGATTTAGAGTCGCCAGAGGTTTGGCAAGATCGGGATAAAAGCGCTGAATTGGGGCGCAAAAAATCGATGTTAGAAGAAGAGGTGCTTGGTTTTAAAAAACTGGTGCAAGACATTGATGATGCCAAAGAAATCTGGCAATTCTTAAAAGAGGAAGAAGATGCCGAAAGCGCCGAGAGTTTGATCGCTGAAGTTGAAACACTTGCCCACCAAGTGGATGCGGCAGAGTTTAGACGAATGTTTTCAGGTGAATTGGATGGCAATAATTGTTATCTTGAAATTCAATCTGGCTCTGGCGGTACCGAAGCTCAGGACTGGGCCTCAATGCTGTTACGGCAGTATTTGCGTTGGGCTGAGCGCCAAAATTTTGCCGCTGAAATAAATGAAATCTCAGAGGGTGAGGTTGCTGGCATTAAAGGGGCTTCTTTACACATAAAAGGGGCTTACGCCTACGGTTGGTTGAGAACAGAAACTGGGGTGCATCGATTGGTGCGCAAATCGCCGTTTGACTCAGGCAACCGACGACATACATCATTTGCTTCAATATTTGTGTCGCCTGAAATCGATGACAGCTTTGAGGTGGACATTAATCCCGCTGATGTGCGTGTGGACGTTTATCGAGCTTCGGGTGCGGGTGGACAGCACGTCAATAAAACCGAATCTGCTGTCAGGTTGACGCATTTACCAACAAATACCGTGACTCAATGCCAAAGCTCGCGTTCGCAACATGCCAATAAGGCTGAAGCAATGAAGCAATTAAGGGCGAAATTGTATGAAATTGAAATGCGCAAACGCAATACCGAAAAACAGCAATTAGAAAATAACAAAGCCGACATTGGTTGGGGCAGTCAAATTCGTTCCTATGTATTGGATTCTGGACGTATAAAAGATTTACGAACAGGGGTTGAGGTCGGCAATACTCAAGCCGTTTTGGATGGTGATTTAAACCAATTTATAGAGGCCAGCCTCAAGCAAGGTGTGTGATGGCCGTCATGCGCAATACAACTGACGAAATGAATGTTATTGGTCGTGTGGTTGCGGTGAAACCAGGTCAGATTTTATTTGCGCAAAATGCGGTTGAACCCTGTTCAAATTGTAATGGTCGCTGTGGTGCAATGATTTGGAAAAAAATAACACCCAGAAAACCGGTATGGTTTTCAACCGATCAGCACCATGACATTGATGATGTGGTCGAAGTGGCTTTTAAAAGCACACATTTTTTACAATGTCTGTTCATCCTGTACGGCACACCCTTGGCATTTCTGATCATGGGACTGCTATTGGGACAGCTTTTATTTGCCTCAGAATTATTTGTATTTGTGGTGGGAATGGCCTTGTTCTTTGCGGGAATGCTCGTCTCATCTCGTTTAATAAAGTTGATGCTGAGACAACATCATTTTAAAATTAGAACCACCAACTAAAGGAATAGCGCAAATATGAAAGCCTTAAAGCACTTCATTAAAAGCATTACATTTGCATTTATTACAATTTCGATTGTCACACCAACCCTTGCACACATTCCTGATTTTACCGAGCTGGTTGATAAAAACAGCCCTGCAGTGGTGAACATCAGCACACTTAAATTCAGCAAAAATAACTATCGTTCATTGCCCCCTCAATTAAAAGGGATTCCCGAAGATTGGTTGAAATTCTTTTATCAGCAGCCACCAGAAGAGGGCGGCACATCGCCTTGGCAGGATGATAATCATGAGAAAGGGAAGCCTGAACTCAATTCCTTAGGTTCAGGATTTATCGTTTCTGAAGACGGCTATCTTATAACCAACCATCACGTCGTTAAAGGTGCTGAAAAGATCATCGTTCGGTTTAATGATTTGCGCGAGCTGACTGCGACATTAATTGGCAGTGACGAACGGACAGATGTTGCATTGCTAAAGGTGGACGCAAATGATTTGCCCGTTGTTAAGTTGGGCAATTCATCTGAGTTGAAAGTTGGCGAATGGGTGGTGGCCATCGGCTCGCCTTTTGGCTTTGATTACTCAGTGACCGCAGGCATTGTCAGCGCGAAACGGCGGAGCTTACCGCGTGATTTGTACGTGCCTTTTATTCAGACAGATGTGGCCATAAATCCTGGCAATTCAGGTGGACCTCTATTTAATTTAGATGGTGAGGTGGTTGGCATTAATTCACAGATTTACAGTCGCAATGGCGGATTTATGGGGGTGTCATTTGCCATACCCATTGATTTGGTCATGAATGTTGTTGAACAACTCAAGCAAAAAGGCGTTGTCCAACGTGGCTTCCTGGGCGTTCAGATTCAAGCGGTGACTTCTGAGCTGTCTGAAAGTTTTAATTTGTCAAAGCCACAAGGTGCGCTGGTTTCGGCAATTATTCCAGACAGCCCTGCCAGTAAAGTTGGCATAAAAATTGGCGATATTATTCTAAAATATAGAGGCACAAAGGTTGAACAATCGTATGAGTTACCACCAATGGTTGGCGTGACGCCCATAGATGAAACTGTGAAAATAGAAATATTACGACAAGGAAAAAAAATAACCTTGACGCCAAAAATTGTGGCTTTAGATCGTGGCAAAACGAATGTCGCTTCTGCTGAAAAATTGCGAGACATTGCGGGTGTGATTGATTCAATTGGCATTCAGGTCATTCCTTTACCGACCCGATTTGCTGAGAATTTAGAGTATGGCATTTATGTCAAAAACGTTAAACTCAACGGCAGTTCTGCCAATGCAGGTATTCGGCCTGGCGATGTTCTCATGCGGGTTCAGGGTAAAAAAATCACCTCTGTGGAGACGTTGAAAAAAATCATTGAAGACATTCCCAAAAAAACGCGTGTGCCTGTGCTAATCTGGCGCAATGCGCAAACCATGTTCACCACCATCACTATTCCTTAAGCTATTTTCAGGCTTAGACATTATGCAAAATTAACCGCATAATGTTATTAGAAAAGTCATTCATTTATTGAACAGACCCCGTTCTTGTTAGGTATAATTACCACCATGTAAATGGGTGCGCAAGGTCACCCATAATTTATTGGCTCTGATCAAAATTTACCTTGTGACCGATCAGATACAAAGTACTAGAATTTAAACCCATGTCAAACCCAAGTTTTTCAGAACTATTCGAAGCTTCCTACGATAAAGAGAAGTTTAAGCCAGGCGCAATCATTTCAGCCACAGTCATAGATATTCAAGGTGATGAAGTTGTCGTAGATGCGGCAATGAAATCGGAAGCAATCATCGAACTGTCTCAATTCCAAGATTTAAATGGTGAAGTATCAGTTTCCATAGGCGACAGCGTTGAAGTCTATGTTGAAACCACCGTTGATATCGCTGGTGAAACTCGATTATCGAGAGAAAAAGCCCAACGTATTGAAACTTGGAATCGCTTAGAACAAGCTATGAACAACGGTGAAATTCTAACGGGCTTTGTGACCAATAAAGTCAAAGGCGGATTGAGTTTGGAAATTGGCAAGGTGAGAGCATTCTTACCTCGGTCGCTGGTTGATGTTCGACAAGTCCCTGACATGAGTGTTTTTGAAGGCGAGAAAGTTCAAGTTAAGATTGTTAAGTTAGACATCAATCGCAATAATTTGGTCGTTTCACGTCGTGCGGTTATTGAAGAAGAAACGCAAGCTGAACGCGAAGCATTATTAAGCAATTTGAACGAAGGCGATGTGGTAGAGGGTATCGTCAAAAATCTTACCGATTATGGCGCATTTATTGATATGGGTGGTACTGATGGTCTATTGCACATTACCGACATGGCATGGAAACGTGTCAGCCATCCTTCGGAAATGTTACAAATTGGTGATACCATTGAAGTTAAAGTGCTCAAATTTGACAGAGAACGCTTCCGTGTTTCATTAGGCATGAAGCAATTGACTGAAGACCCATGGCAGAGCATTCAAGAAAAATATCCACCTGGTACTGTGATTCAAACGGCCAAAGTGGCTAACATCACTGATTATGGTGCATTTGTGGCATTAGAAAATGCTATTGATGGATTGGTTCACACCTCAGAATTAGATTGGACCAACAGAAACATCCATCCGAATAAAGTCTTACACGTTGGGCAAGAAGTGCCGGTCAAAGTGTTAGAAGTGGACATTGAAAGAAGAAGAATCTCCCTGTCTATCAAACAATGTCAAGAAAACCCATGGGAAGTATTTGCACACACCCATGATCGCGGCGATAAAGTTGTTGGCTCAATCCGTTCAATCACAGATTTTGGTTTATTCGTGGGATTAAATGGTGGCATTGACGGTTTGGTACACTTAACCGACCTGTCTTGGGGCAAAGATTCGGAAAAATTGCTCAGAGAATATCATAAAGGGCAAGAAATTGAAGCCCTTGTGTTGAGCATTGACATTGACAGAGAACGCATTTCACTCGGCATCAAACAATTGTCTGAGGATGTGTTCACGGCTTATGCTGACACCAATAACAAAGGATCTATTGTTGAAGGACGCGTTATTACTTCTGATGAAAAAGGTTATGAAGTCGAATTGGCCCCCAGCGTTGTTGTGTTTTTACGCAAACCAGAAGTCATTGGTGAAATAAACGATGGCGATACGGTGCGCGTCGCAATCACCAGTGTGGATCGTAAAAATAGAAAACTGTACGTTTCTATGAAAAACATTTCTGAAATCGAAGAAAAGCAAGCTGTTAAAGATTATCAATCCAGTGCCCGCAAAGACGAGAAAGTGGACAGCACCATTGGTTCATTATTTGGTGAATTGGACGGTGAACAACCCAAAAAATCTTAAAATAGATTATGATCAGAGCCGACTTAGTTAAAAAAATAGCGGATAAGAGACCACAGTTATTTGAAAAAGACATTGAGAAATCGGTTAAAGAGGTTATCAATGCGCTGGCCGAGGCTTTGGTTGATGGAGATCGCATCGAAATTAGAGGCTTTGGAACATTCAATTTACGCCAATACGCTCGTTGCTATGCGACCAATCCCAAAACCCGAGAGAAGGTCAGCCTCAATGTGCGGAGCATTCCACACTTCAAGGTTGGTAAAGCCTTGCATAATCGATTAAATAAAAATGATTGAGCATGCTTTAGTAAATTGATTATGGCAAGCACAAAGACATACATTATCGAAAGCGTCACAAATGAGGGGAAAGCCTTTAGACCCAGTGATTGGATTGACCGAGTCTGTTCTTTGGGCGCCAGCTATTTTTCGCAACGTTTGAACTGCTCACCGCACCTCTATCCCAAAATAATAAACGGCAAACGTTGTTTGGTTCTTTGTGAAGACATGAAAGATTCAAACAAAATATTGTATGATCACGTGTTGAAATTTGCCCATTCAAATAATTTGAAAATGGACGAAGTCAACAACATTGAAGAACTGAATTGACCTTTATCGTATAAATCTGACTGAAAAGCGCGAAGGCGTTCGAGTCAGCGACACCCACATTGGTTTATTTTTTCAGCCAAAAATCACTGATGCCAGCAATCCCGTGTGCTTGATGTTTTCGAGCGATTTTAAGATGAGATTGTTGCATTCCTCCCAAAGCATAAACCACGATGGGTTTTGATTGAATCAAGCTCTGCATCATTTGCCAGCCCATTCCAGCAATATCTGGGTGTGAAGTGGTGCTCAATATCGGCGAAAGTAAAACATAATCCATGCCTAATTCTAAGGCGCGATTGAGGCTGGTGGCATCGTGACAAGAAGCGCCAACAATCGCCGCCTGTGGTTTGGTTTTATGAGTCATTAGTGCATCTTGCTTCAGATGGATGCCACAAAAATCATTGGCGCGAATGTGCTCATATACAGCAGGCTCAAACAATATAAAAGTTTGGGTTTTTTGTGCTTCATTGACCAAAAATTGCCACTGGTCTGTTGTAAAAATGGCCGGATCACCAACACGGATTCGCACCATGTGTTGTGGATTGTCAAACTGTTTCAAACATTGTTGAAAATGCGCGGCTGATCCAGACAATTGGGGACTGATGGCTAAGGTTTGGGGCAACATCAAGGTGTTGATTAAATATTGATTGGCTGCTGGAATGCGCAGTTTCTTCATTGCCAAAAAAGAATAACCCTCCAATCTTTGCCCTTCTTTTGAGGTGGGTGTTCCGCGGAACTGATTTATTAGAAAGCAATGGAACTCGATGTTTAGGTCGGCGTACTGCCAGCTAAATACTAAATAACACTGCGCCTCAATGACCTGGATGCCAATCTCTTCGTGGAGCTCGCGCTTAAGCGCTTCTATAGGCGTTTCAGATGATTCTATCTTTCCACCCGGAAATGCCCAATGGTCAGCCAAATGGGTATTGGATTGTCTTAGAGACAATAAATAGCCCTGATCAATTGAGATAACACCCAATGCGACTTTGACCATTATTATGGATTGTGCGGTTGTACGGTTTGTCTTTTTAGCCAGATCAACAGCAGCAATAAAAATGTTATGGTGCCAATATGAATGATTAGGTTAAACGGATAAATCAAGATGATAGCGGTGCTAAGAATGATGACCCGTAGGGCGATATTGAGCGGTCGTGTATAAAATCCTTGCATGGCCAAAGTAAAGGCAAATAGACCAAATGAAGCAACGACGAATACCTGAATAACGTCTGAGAAGTCGCCAGTAATAAAGGGCGTAAAGGCGAATAAACAAGGAATGATGTACAAAGCTTTGGCCACCTTCCATGAGGTTAGACCGGTAAGCATGGGGTGCGTTTTTGCAATGGCGGCGGCGGTGAAAGTGCACAGGCAAACGGGCGGTGTGATATTGGAGTCTTGAGACAGCCAGAAAATGATTAAATGGGCCGCCAAAAGAATCATTGTGAGGCTCTGTTCATCAATGAGGATAGGGTGGAGCAACAATTGTGCTTCGGTCGGCAGTTGTTGCACAAAAGCTTGCGCTTCTGCCACAGTAAACGATTGCGGCAGTGGCAAGAGCTCTGGTGAAATGATGGCTATGATGGCACTCAATTCAGGCATTTCTGGTGTCGCAACGAGTGCTTCTACAATATTGGACTGGGCGATCAAGTTAAATAGGGCGGGTGCTGATAGGGTGGCAAGCACGATATAAGATGCCGTCACGGGTAATCCCATGCCGAGTATCAAAGAAGCGAGCGCGACCAAAGTAATTGCGAGCAACAACGACCCGCCAGACCAATCAGCAATCATCAAGGAAAAAGTATTACCAATGCCTGCTGTGACAATAACGTTAATGATAAGCCCTACAGTGCACAGTAGAATGGCGGTGGTTGCCATATTTTTAGTAGCTAATGCCAGTGCGTCAATGATGCCCTTGAATCCTAATTTGGTTGGCGTGAACCAAGAGGAAATAATAATGACGGTAATGGCAGCCACACCAGCATATACAGGCGTATAACCAATAATAAATAAGGTGATCAGCGTAATGATTGGCAGAATGAATGATAAGCCTTCTTTGAATAATAATGTCCAGATGCTCATGGACTCAATTTGAACGCCTTTTATGCCATATTTTTTGGCTTCGATTTGAATATAGAATATCAATGACATGAAATATAAAATGGCAGGGAGAATGCTCACTAAAACAATGGTGGCATAGGGGATTTGAGTATAACTTGCCATGACAAAAGCCCCTGCACCCATAATGGGTGGCATCAGTTGCCCCCCTGTGGAAGCGGCAGCTTCGACAGCAGCGGCGAAGCGTGGCGGGAAGCCAGCTTTTATCATCATGGGTATGGTGATCACACCCGTCGATGCCGTGTTGGCTATGGCTGATCCAGAAATGGTGCCCGTCAATCCAGACGAAATGACAGCAATGATCCCAGGACCACCGGTGATTTTCTGGGCGATGGCGTTGGACAAATGGATGACAAAATCCCCCGCGCCTGAGCGTAACAAAAAAGCACCGAAAATGATGAAGATGAAAACAAAAGTGGCCGAGATACGTGAAATGGTGCCAAAAAGTGCATCATCCCCATAAAGGCTACGAAACATTAAAGTCTCAGGACTCAGAGACGAGAACCGGAATACACCTGACAATAAATCGCCCCACCAAACCACATAACTTAATCCAGTTAAGATCAAAATCGGAATAATCCAACCAGTTGTTCGGCGCGTTAATTCTATGACGCCGAGTATGGTCACGGCACCAGCGATCCAATCATAAATGTCTAAGTGTACCCCCCGTTCATAGATTTGATCTTCAGCGTAAGAGATATAGAGGCAAGCCAAGGCAACCACAAAGAATACAAGTCGGTCAATGGTTTGCCAACTTTTATGTGTGCTAATTGGGTTCAGCCAGACGCAGACGATCATAAAACTGGCTAGATGGAGTATGCTCAGCTGTGAGGCATCAATGTTAATCAGGCCATTGATCAACAAATGTATGAAGGCAACGCTGGCGGCATAGAAATAGAAAAACCGATCTTGACGATTTTTATCGATCTCTTCAGCGATGCTGTTGGGCATGCGATCCCAAGGAGACGACTGGGTCATGATCGGTTTTCTGCAGGACAGCACAAGGTTATATTGATCAGACCATCGATCAACGAAGGTATGAGGAAAACGCTGGTTAGATAGAAAAAGAAAAACCGATCTTGACGATTTTTATCGATCTCTTCAGCAATGCTGTTGGGCATGCGATCCCAAGGAGACGGCTGGGTCATGATCGATATTCTGCAGGACAGAATAAGGTTATATTGATCAACAAAGGTATGAGGATAACGCTGTTAAGATAGAAAAAGAAAAACCGATCTTGACGATTTTTATCGATCTCTTCAGCGATGCTGTTGGGCATGCGATCCCACTGAGATGATTGAGTCATGATCGGTTTTCTGAATCATAGAGTAATAATTATAGTATCTGTTAAAAACTGACTGAAATTCTTAATCAGCCAATAAATGCGCTGGTATTTTTATACCCTTTTCTTTATAGAATCGCGCAGCCCCTTTATGCAAAGGCACAGGTAAACCCGCAATGGCTTTTTCCAAATGCATGGCTTTTGTAGCTTTGTGGATAGCATTGAGGAAGGGCAGATTCTCATACATGGTTTTAGTCAAAAGATAAACAAATTCTTCATCAACGTCTTGGTTTGTGGCAAGAAAGTTCGGTTGAGCGATGGTATTCCATGCCTTTGGCTGATTGGGATAGGTGTTTGCAGGAATGACATAGCGTGTCCAAAGGTTGCGACCACCGTCTGCTTTCTTAGCCTGAGCATCGGACATGTCGAGTAAAGTGACTTTGTCCGAAACCGATGCTAGCAGTTTAGTAATCGCACCTGTGGGAACACCCGCAGGGGTGTTGATGCCCACCACACGACCATCTTGTAGTGCTGTCGCCGAAGGCCCATAACCTGCATGAACCAATTTGTATTGGTCAATGTTGATGCCCAGATTGGCAAAAATTTCACGATTGGAACCGATGGTGCCTGAATTCTTTTTCCCCAATGCCAAGTGGGCACTTTTAGGAATACTATTGAGGTCAGAAACCGTACCCGATTTGGCGTATTCAGAGCTGATGATGATCTGCTCTACATTCTGCCACAACATGGAAACCGAGCGCAATTGTGATTGCTTTTGCTTGATGGGACCTGTTCCAGACCATGCATAGGATCCGTATAATCCCTGTAAAATGGCAAATTGGGCTTCATCTTCGCGTAATAATTTAACGTTTTCGCCTGACCCAGCTGAATTGATGGCCGAAATGCTCACCTTAAACTTGGGTTGTATTTTTACTTTGGTTAAGGTCGCCAAAGCAACACCCACGGGGTAGTAGGTTCCGCCAGCACTGGCTGTTGCCAAAATGTAACTGCCTGGCTTGGGCTTAGCAGCAACTGAGCTAATGTTGATTGATAATGCTAATGCAAATAAGCAAATTAAAATATTTATAAAACGCATGATGGTACTCTCACTTTGTAAAATGTTAAAATAGACGTCCGTGTACCATTTTACTACCACAATTCAAAATTTGAATTCATTTTTATAAATCTTTCCCCTAAATTTTAAATTTACATGATAACCAGCGCCCTTCAATCCATCTTTGGAACAAGCAACAGCCGCACCATAAAAAAATATCAAAAACGTATCCAAGCAATCAACTCGTTAGAGGACGCGCTGAAGGAATTGAGTGATACACAATTGCAAGACAAAACGCCGCAGTTTAAAGAACGATTAGAATCAGGCGAATCCTTAGAAAGTTTGCTACCAGAAGCCTTTGCCGTTTGCCGTGAAGCGAGCCGAAGGGTGCTTGGCATGCGTCATTTTGATGTGCAATTGATTGGGGGCATGGTCTTGCACGATGGCAGGATTGCTGAAATGGGGACAGGTGAAGGTAAAACATTGGTTGCTACCTTAGCGGCGTATCTGAATGCCTTAACGGGTGATGGCGTTCATGTGGTTACAGTCAATGATTATTTGGCCAAAAGAGACTCGGAATGGATGGGTCAAGTCTATTTGTTTTTGGGATTAACCGTCGGAGTCATTCTGAGCGGACAATTGTGGAAAAACAAGTACCGTCAATACAATGCGGATATCACCTATGGCACCAACAATGAATTCGGTTTTGATTATTTGCGCGATAACATGGCATTTTCTGCGGATGATCGGATGCAAAGAGGACACGCATTTGCCATAGTCGATGAAGTGGATTCCATTTTGATCGATGAAGCGAGAACGCCATTAATCATTTCAGGGCAATCTGAAGACGATGTGGAAATTTATGGTAAATTGAACGGCATACCCAAAAATTTGGTCAAACAAATTGGTGAAATCAATAAAGAGGGCATTCCGAGTGAAGACTATAAACCAGGGGATTATATTTTAGATGAGAAAAATCGTTCTGTTACATTGACCGATGCAGGTCATGAGCGGGTTGAAAAATACCTCTATAACAAAGGCATATTAGCCAAAGATGCCAATTTGTATGATGCGCGCAACATCAATTTGATGCAAAACATCACCGCCTCGATCAGGGCGCATACCTTGTACGAAAAGAACACCGATTACATTATTGAAAACTCTGAAATTGTGATTATTGATGAATTTACTGGTCGTAAGATGCAGGGCAGACGTTGGTCAGATGGTCTGCATCAGGCGATTGAAGCAAAGGAGAAGGTGCCCATTCAGAATGAAAACCAAACCTTGGCATCTATTACATTTCAAAATTATTTTAGGCTCTATGGTAAATTATCAGGTATGACGGGTACGGCTGATACCGAAGCCATTGAGCTTCAGCAAATCTACAGCCTCAATGTTGTGGTTATCCCACCGAATGTACCAGTTAAGAGAAAAGATTTCATTGATGTGGTTTATCTGAGTGAGGCAGAAAAATTTGATGCCTTGGTCAATGACATTAAAAAAATCCACGAAACCGAACAGCCCATTTTGGTTGGCACGGCCTCCATTGACAGCTCTGAACGCTTGTCTGAGGCACTGACCAAAGCCAAGCTAAAACACGCTGTGTTGAATGCCAAACAAAACGAACGTGAAGCCACCATCATTGCCCAAGCGGGTCAATTGGGGGCGGTGACCATTGCAACGAATATGGCTGGTCGCGGAACAGACATTGTATTGGGTGGCAATGTTGAATTTGAAATCAGCCAGATTGAGGGCATATCTGAGCAAGAAATGGTGCGGATGCGGCAAGAATGGCAGGTAAATCACGATAAGGTCATTGCTTTAGGCGGCCTACACGTCATCGGCACCGAACGCCATGAATCCAGACGGGTGGACAACCAATTAAGGGGTCGTGCCGGTCGTCAAGGTGATCCAGGTAGTAGTATTTTTTATCTTTCATTGGAAGACGATCTGATGCGCATATTTGCCTCGGACAAAATGCGTGGGATGATGCAAAAATTGGGATTGGATCAAGGGGAAGCCATTGAACATAATTGGGTAACCAAAGCCATTGCCAACGCTCAAAAGAAAGTAGAAGGCCGAAACTTTGAGATTAGAAAACAGCTGTTAGAGTATGACAATGTGGTGAATGATCAAAGAAAAGTGATTTACCAGCAGCGCAATGACATCATGGAATTTGATGATTGGAGGGATTATGTTGCGCGATTGCGCGAAGAGGATGTACACGCCACCATTGCCACCTACATTCCGCCTGGCAGTATTTATGAACTTTGGGACATATCATCATTGGAAGAAGCGCTCAAAGAAGAATACAACATTCGCTTACCCCTACAAACTTGGTTAGACGAAGATGATCTTCTGGCTGAAGCAGGTCTTAAGGAAAATATTTTATCTGCCATAGAACAAGTCTATAAACAAAAATCTGAAAAGGTAGGCGAAAACGTCATTCGTCATTTTGAGAAAGCCGTGCTATTGCAGGTATTGGACAGTCTTTGGAAAGAACACTTGGCGGGCTTAGATTACTTACGTCAAGGCATTCATTTACGCGGCTATGCCCAAAGAAACCCACTGCAAGAATATAAAAAAGAAGCCTTTGAAATGTTTGAAGAACTGCTTGACAATGTTCGCCATGATGTGACCAAAGTATTATGTTTTGTGCAGCTACAAGATGAGGCCGATGTTGAGGCCATAGACGAGAAACGTCGTCAAGCAGACGATGTGAACTTGGGCCATTCTAAGATTAAGAATTTCACCGCACCAGAAGAAATGAGTCGGCCAAAACCTGCGCCGAGTAGCAGTTTTCAATCACCTGTGGCTTCAAATCAAGCCCCAGCGCCCGTCCAAAGCCCTTATCAGCGTGAAGGGCGGAAGATTGGGCGAAACGAACCTTGCCCGTGTGGTTCGGGTAAAAAATACAAAAAATGTCACGGCAAAGCATGACAATGCCAAGTCTGCGCTGACTCAGTGTCACAGATTAGAAAACTTGCTTAGTCAGCTAATTCATTTATGTCAGTGACAAATCAATTAAAGCACGAATCTGGTCGGTCATTCAGCCTTGATTTTATTCGGGCTTTGGCCATTTTACTGATGGTGGTTTATCACTTTAATTTTGATTTGTTTGTTTTTGGGGTGCACGACATCAACCCCAATAATCACGTTGAATGGCGTGCATTTCGCTATTTAATTATGACGCTGTTCTTAGTTTGTGTGGGAATCAGTATAGTGCTGTCGCAAACGCCGCAGATCCGTGTTAAAAAACTGATCAAACGTCTAATCATTCTCGGGCTGGCGAGCATTTTGGTGAGCATTGGCAGCTATACACAATTTCCAAATTCTTGGATATATTTTGGTATTTTGCATTTTATTTTGATCGGCTCTGTGGTGGCATTGTTGTTTAGAAATAATCCCAATGTAGCCCTGAGTGTGGCCCTCATCATTCTCTTGCTTTACAATGCCGATTGGATTGGGGTTCATGGGTTGTTTGAATGGGTGCAACCTAGGTTGGGGTTGCCGTATAGGGCAGAAGATTCGGTGCCCTTTATTCCTTGGATAAGCGCTATTTTAATTGGTATTTATGTGGGCCATTATCGGCTGTATGTCTTTACTCAAAATGAACAATACAGCCAGCGCATCATTGCTTTTATGTCAAAACATTCGCTGTGGATTTATTTGATTCATCAACCGATTTTATTCGGCGTTCTATTGCTCATTGTGTAGCGCTTTTCAAATGGGTTTAATGCCCCAGATCAGAAGATTTATCTTTCAAAGCATCAATGCGTTTTGGATTGATGTCGGCTTGTTTTAGAATAATCACAATCGCCACAACCGCTAAAAATGCACCAGTGACAAAGCTGATTTTGGCAATGAGTAGTAGCTCTACGGTGGTTTGCACCGAAAAAGCGACTTGACCGACAAAAATGGCGGTTAATAACAGCACAATAAGACTGCCAGCTATATTGCCAAAAACACGGGCAAAATTTATTAATCCTGCCCCTATGCCCATTCGATCATCGCTGACCTTGCTTAATCCCATGGTGTTGTTGGGTGCGCTGAAAAAGCCAAAGCCGAATCCTATAACAAAAAGCGCGTACTGCATCCCTACAATGTCGTTTTGTTGTAATTTGTAAGCCAAGGTTAACAGCCCGATACTATAGAGCGTCACCCCTGAAAAAGCTAAGGTTCGGGGTTCATAAATTTGTGATAGCTTGCTCACCAATAGCGCAGCAATCGTCATGGCAATTGCCTGCCAAATAATGATGGTGCCTGCCTCGAAAGCGCTCATCATATAAACATACTGCATGCAAAGTGCCATTAAAAAGGGCACGGTATAATTCCCCGTGTACATCAGAAAACTCGCCAATGACCCATGTAATAACGCCGTGTTTTTACGGAGTAAATCCAAGCGTATCAAAGGATGGGTTCGGCGTTTTTGTAGGCGTATAAAAATCAAGATAAAGATGACACTGGAACAAAAGAACCAGATGGCGTAGGATTGATTGATCAAAGTCGTTCCAATGACTAAACCACTGATGGCCAATGCTAAGAATAAACTGCCTGATATGTCAATGGCTTTTTTTTCTGCGGCTTTCCAGTCCTGACCATAAGTGGCGAGCAAAATACCATTCACGCCAATAATGGCAACGATAATGGCCATAAAACAACTGCGCCAACCATAGGCACTTTCTAACCAACCACCAATCAGTGGACCAATCGACAATCCTACATAAACACAAGCTGAGGTAAGCCCCAGATAGAGTCCTCGATCTTTCTTGGAGACGGCGCTGACGATCAAAGCTAAGCCAGAGGAAAATATCATGGCAACCGCCATCCCTTGAACAAAGCGACCGACAAAGAAAATGAACTCTGAAGTAGCAATGATACTGACAAGCGCCCCTACGACGAGGAGCCAGCCGCCCAGCATATAAATTCTTTTGCGCCCATAGTTATCGGCCAAACGACCCGCAGGCAAGATGAATGCACAATTGCTCAATATAAATAGTGCTAAAACCCAATTTGTCAAAATGGCATTCAAGCCAAATTCGGCGCTGATCGATGGAATGACAACGTTAATTCCAGAGATGGTGACGGGTGTGGTCAGAAAACCAAAACAAACAGAGAGGGTAATGAATAAGGTGTTGCGATTATGAGAGGTCGGCATTAAATTTTGCTCGTAATATTTGCATTATAGAGGTGAAAGAAATGGTAGCGTGGTTGTCGCAAAAGACGCATCCATTCTACATTCTTTTGAATAATGAAAAGCCAATTAAACAGTCGTGATAAAGACATAGATAAATTAAAGCTTTCACTGTTAGAATGCTGAGCCGTTTACAAACATTCAACCCCTAAATGACAATATCTACCCCAGCGTGTCGACAAATTTAAAAGGCTACTTGTTAGCCGTATTAAGCGTTGTTATTCTCAGCCCTGATGCGGTGCTGATCAAATTAATGGCGTCCGACAGTTTAACCATACTCTTTTGGCGAGGGGTGGCCGTTGGTGTAGGCATTTCATTATTACTCACCATGATGTATGGTCGAAAAACCATAAGTGAATATAAAAAAATTGGCCGTTTAGGCATTTATTTGGCATTTTTTTTCAGTGTCGGTACGTTTTCTTTTATATTTGCCATTGAGCACACAACCATTACCAATACTTTAATTATCCTAAGCACCTCTCCTTTAATGACGGCTGTGATTGCCCATTTTGCCTTGAGGGAAAAAACCAAACCCATTACCTGGATTGCCATGTTGTCGGTGGTGGTTGGCGTTGTGACGATCGTGTCTGATAATATTGGCGATGTTCATTTAATTGGGGATCTTTTAGCCCTGAATACAGCACTGGCGTTGGGTATTAGTTTTACCATCATGCGCAAATGTAAATCGTTCAATATGGTGCCTGCCATGTCGTTGAGTGCATTTATAACGGCGATTATCGCTGCTATTATTGCGCCAACTTTCTTGATATCCGCTCAAGATACAATTTATGTCATACTGATGAGTGGTATTGTGTCCATATCTTTACTACTCCTGAGCATAGCACCGCGTTTCATATCAGCCGCAGAGGTGGGCATGGTCATGCCGTTAGAAACGGTTTTAGGGGTTTTGATTTCGTGGGTTGTTATTCGTGAACAACCCAGTGTGATGGTTATCGTCGGTGGCTTAATCGTGTTGCTGACCTTATTCCTCTATGCTTTAATACCACTGTTTGATCGAACGACCAAAAGTTAATAGAATTTCGGATTAAGGGGTTTTAGCTGTTTCTTTTTTGCCACTCAGCGCAGAGTTGAGAATGCATCATTAAAACTATTTAAAATTTACCTTAATTGTCATTGTCTAGGTCTTTATAGATGTACTCAATTTTCTTGGCAGCCGCTTTGAGCGGCTCCAAATAATCCATCAGTTCTTGAATGGTTTTACGCGAATTTGGCGCTTGAATGGCGACCGTAAAAAGCATGGTTCTGACGTTGTTATGCGTGCGAAATACGGGCACTGCAATGGCAACTGTGCCTTCATAAAATTCTTCATTGTCAAGGCTGTATCCTTGTGAACGAACGGTTCGCAAGTGATTGTACAACCTTGTGGCATCTGTGTAAGAGGCAGCCGTTCGTGGTTTTAAATCCAAAGAATTGAGCAAATGAAGGCGTGCTTTTTTGGGGAGGTATGCCAGAAATAATTTGCCACTTGCTGTGCAATGGATGGGCAGTTCGGAGCCAATGGGTAGCTGCAATCGTAAAGGCCAATTTGCTTCAACACGGTCGTAGTAAGTAATGCTCCTGCCATTAAATATTGTACAGTTACAAGTCTCGTTGGTTTGTATGGACAATTGTTTTAATATGTTATGCCCCGCGCCTTTATAGACTTCATGGTTAGATATATCGAAAGCAAAATGCACGAGTTTGTGACTGATGGTGTATGTACGCGTTAATGCGTGCCGATAAATATAGCCAGCTGATTCTAATTGAATCAAAATTCGATGGATCGTTGGTTTGGAAAGTTGCGTTTTTTCGATGATTTCAGCGGCCGCCGCTGGTCTTTTAAATTGCGCCATGGTTTCAAGCACGACCAATCCGCGCAGGATAACGGGGGTTTTATCATTCATGTTGTTCTCTTTATCGAACGTTCAAAACTGTTATTATCAATTATTTTATAAAAAAATGCAAAAAATGAGACGTTAAGTCTCATTTTTTATAAATTGTGCTGGTTTTTAATTGACACATGAATTATTGCTGTGATAGAGTGGAAATATGTTTGCTGAGTGATATTTTGTCGCGCCAGTATTTCAGATTTAACAGTGACTACATAATTGATGGTTCTTTGGGGTCAATACAATTAGGTATTTACTATGTTTTCTTAAACTGATCGAAAAGGATATATTATGAAAATTATTGTTCGAATGATACTTATTTGTTTCTCTGCTATTGCCATTACCGCACAAGCAAAGAACGTCACTATTAAAGTGCAATCGGTATTGCCCACAAAAGCTGACGAAGTCGTCATGTTAAAAGATTTTGCGGATAATGTCTCAGCACTTACTAATGGCAGTGTAAAGATTGAAATCTTGCCTGCTGGCGCTGTCGTTGGCGTGAAAGAAACGCTGGAAGCTGTTAATAAAGGTTTGGTAGATGGCGGCTTTGCGTGGACGCATTACTGGTCAGGTTACCATCCTGCTGCAGCATTATTTGGTTCACCAGTGGCTGGTGCAGGTGTTGGCATTGATAACATTGCATTCATCTCTTGGTACATGTTTGGTGGCGGTAAAGAGCTTTATGTTGATCTTTGGAAAGAAATGAAGATGGACATCAAAGGTCTGATGCTTCAACCTGTTGGTCCTGAAGCGCTTGGTTGGTTTAAAGAGCCCATTAACAGCATGGAAGATTTCCGTAAATATCGTTTCCGCACACCACCAGGCATTCCAGGTCAAACCTATAAAGACATTGGCATTGCTTCTGTCGCTATGGGTGGTGGTGACATTCTTCCCGCACTACAAAAAGGTACGATCGACGCTGCTGAATGGTGTTGTCCAAAACCTGACAGTGTGTTTGGTTTCCAAAAAATTTTGAAACACTACTATCTTCAAGGTTTACACCAAGTGGTCGTCAATGCTGATATGTACATCAATGGTAAAGTATGGCGTAGCCTAACCAAGCATCAACAACGCGCAATGGAAGTTGCTGCGGATGCTTCTTTAATGCGTGCATTGGCTTATCGCATTTTTGAAAATGGTAAAGCTCTAAAAGATTTGGTTGACAATCATGGCGTTCAACTACATGATACACCATCCGATTACTTCCCTGAGTACATGGCAGCCGCCAAAGCTTCTTTAGCCAAAAATGCTAAAGAAAATGCTTTCTTTAAGAAAGTATGGGATTCTCAAAAAGCGTTTGCTGACATCGCTGTACCTTATTGGGCAGGCTCACAAACGTCAAATGCGAAACTCGGACAAGCGTACGCTGACGAAATTAAAGCGCGCAATAAGTAACCTTATAAAGCCCTGCTTGACTTTCAAGCAGGGCTTTGTTTTTTAGTTAACCAATTTTTAGATAATCAAATGCCAGATCAAGTAGATATTGAAAAGTTAGATATAACCGACGAGCTGATTGCCGAACGGAAATCTGCTTTTGAAATGCCGGAAGATATGCTGCCGTGGATGAGTAAAACCATCGTTGGCATTAACCGGTTTAGTTATTGGGTTGGCAACATCGTCTGTTGGTTAACCATCCCGATTATGCTCGCCATGACTTACGAAATTATTGCCCGTAAGTTTTTCTTGGCACCCACTGCTTGGGCCTATGACATCAGTCGAATGTTTTATGGGGCGCTGTTTATGCTTGGTGCCGGTTATGCACTGATGCGAGGGGTGCACATTAGGGCCGATTTTATTTACCGTAATTGGCAACCCAAAGTCCAAGCCAGCATTGATACATTGTTGTATCTGCTCTTTTATTTCCCTGGGTTGTTTATCTTTTTATTAGTGGGATATGATTTTTCCTACGACGCTTGGGACAGAGGTGAATTAGGCATGGACACCGCTTGGATGCCGCACATGGGACCCATTAAATCAGCCATACCCATTGGTACGGCATTTTTATTGATACAAGGCGTGTCCGAATTGCTTCAATGTGTTTACACGATCAAGCACAATCGTTGGCCTTAAGTCAACGGCATCGTATGAATCCACTTTATGAACCCAACCTATTAGGAATTTAAAAAATGTCTCCTGAAATACTCGGTGTTATTCTCATTGGCATCATGTTGTTCGCCATCTTTATTGGCTTTCCCATATCTTTTACACTGATCTTTTTGGGACTGGTATTTGGCTATTTAGGTTTTGGTGATCTTGTATTCTATTTGATGACATTCCAATTTAATAATGTCATGTTAGAGCAGACCTTGTCTGCGGTGCCCTTGTTCATTTTCATGGGCATTCTGATGGAAAAAGCTGGGCTGATGGAACAATTGTTTGACTCCATCCAGCGCATGTTATCTCGAGTCAATGGCGCCTTGTTTGTTGCTGTGCTATTCGTTTCTACAATATTTGCGGCAGCAACGGGTATTGTTGGCGCATCGGTCACCATTTTGGGTATTATGGCCGCCCGCACAATGAATAAATCAAATTATGATGTTCAGTTATCTGCTGGGACGATTACCGCAGGAGGCACCTTAGGCATTCTCATTCCACCCAGCATTATGTTAGTCGTTATGGGCCCCATTTTAGAAGTGCCTGTAACAGATTTATTTGCCGCGGCGATCATTCCTGGCGCCATGCTGGCTTTTCTATATACGGCATACGCCTTGATTCGTTGTTATTTAAATCCCGCATTAGGACCTAAGTTGAGCGAAGAGTTTAGAGCGCAATCGAATATGGAAGTCTTTAAAGATTTTATTCTCGGATTGGTTCCACCAAGTGCGCTGGTCGGCTTTGCCTTAGGCAGTATTTTATTTGGTTTGGCCACACCCACAGAAGGTGCGGCGATGGGCGCATTCGGTGCGGTTTTATTGACCTTTGCCTACAGAAAATTTTCTTGGTCCAATTTTCACGATGCCTTGGTTAAAACCTTAGAGATTTCAGCTCTGATTTTGGTGCTTGTTGCGGCTTCAAACTTTTTTGGTGCCGTATTTTCACGTCTAGGCACGCCCACCATGTTGACAGAGATGTTGTTGCATCTTGACATGCCACCCATACTGGTCTTAGTGATGATTATGGCAGTCATATTCTTACTGGGTTGGCCCTTAGAATGGGTGCCAATCGTACTTATCATCGTACCAATATTGTTGCCTTTGGTTGAACAACTTGGATTTAATTTAACGTGGTTTGGCATATTGGTCGCCGTTAATTTGCAAACAGCCTGGCTGTCACCGCCGGTGGCGCTGTCCGCCTACTTTTTGAAGGGCGTTGTACCCGAGTGGGATCTAAAAGATATTTACAAAGGCATGATGCAGTTCATGGTTATCCAAGTGATTGGATTGGCACTGATCATTACCTTCCCTCAAATTGCCCTCTGGCTACCAAATTATTTAAACTCTTAACCGTCAAAGGTTGAGGCGGCAGTCCTCTTAGGATTGCTGTTTTGCGCTTATGCTTGATGAAGATAAAGCGTGAGCGATTTTGCACAACGGTGGTTGATGATAATTCAACAACTGTTTTACAGGGTGATGCACAAAATGCATCATTGATTAACTTAACGATAAGGATATTAATCATGAAAATTCCACAATTATTAATCCATGATAAAAGAGACAACGTAGGCGTTGTGGTTGTGGAGGGACTAAAAGCCCAATCCCAGCTCTTATGTGTGATTACCGAGGACAACTCAGACTTGAATATGTTATCTAATCACGATGTTCCAATCGGTCACAAAATTGCTTTGACTGATTTTGAAGTGGGCGATACAGTTATAAAATACGGTGAAGACATCGGTAAGGTGATTGCAAAGATCAATAAAGGCGATCACGTTCATACACACAATTTAAAAACCAAGCGTTGGTAGGAGACAGTCATGACACAAAGTATTTGGGGTTATCGTAGAGAGAATAATCGGGTTGGTGTACGTAATTACGTCGCTATATTGCCCGTGGATGATATTTCAAACGCCGCCTGTGAAGCGGTTGCAAATAATATTAAGGGCACCGTTGCATTACCACATGCTTATGGGCGTTTGCAGTTTGGTGAGGATTTAGAATTGCATTTTCGCACCCTCATTGGGACTGGATCCAATCCCAATATTGCTGCGGTGGTGGTGATTGGCATTGAACCACATTGGACTAAAATCATTGTGGATGGCATCGCTAAAACGGGTAAACCTGTTACGGGTTTTCACATTGAACAGAACGGCGACATAGCGACAGTTGCAGCGGCTTCTAAAGTGGCAAAAGAGTACGTTCATCATGCAACAGCTTTGTTGCGTGAGCCGTGTGATATATCTGAATTGTGGGTATCGACTAAGTGTGGAGAATCTGATACCACAACGGGTCTGGCTTCTTGTCCAGCCGTTGGCAACATGTATGACAAA
Organism: Gammaproteobacteria bacterium; assembly: GCA_965277775.1. Taxonomy (GTDB): domain Bacteria; phylum Pseudomonadota; class Gammaproteobacteria; order CAKMZV01; family CAKMZV01. The sequence goes on from OZ255843.1 coordinate 1,888,180, forward strand.
CTCATTCCTCAGGGGCTTTACGGCGTCTTTGGTGAGACTTCAGAATTGACTGGCGCTGAACATTTGTGTGTGAAACGGGCACATGACACAGCAACGGGTGAAAAGTTCATGAAGACTTGGCAGGCGTACCAAGATGATGTGATTGAACCTTTTAAAACCTCTGATCTTTCCGATTCTCAACCCACCAAAGGCAATATTGAAGGGGGATTGACCACCATTGAGGAAAAAGCGCTGGGCAATTTAGAAAAAATAGGACGAAATGTTAAATACATCGATGTATTAGAACCCGCCGAAGCCCCAAGCAAAGGTCAAGGTTTGTACTTTATGGACACCTCCTCAGCGGCTGCTGAGTGTGTGACATTGATGGCTGCCGCGGGTTACGTCATCCATACTTTTCCAACGGGTCAAGGCAATGTTATTGGCAATCCCATTGTACCAGTGATTAAAATCACTGGAAATCCACGAACCGTTCGCACCATGTCAGAGCACGTTGACGTCGATGTTTCGGGTGTGTTGCGTCGGGAAATGACCATTTCAGAAGCGGGTGATGCCTTGATTGAGAATATGGTTCAAACGGCCAATGGTCGATATACTGCGGCAGAAGCCTTAGGACATAAAGAATTCGTTATGACCAAACTCTATAGGAGCGCGTAGTGTCTGTAAGTTATTTGAAAAAATCGATTAAACAACCGACTTCAGGTGAAAATGAAGTCCAGGACATCGTCAAACAAATGCTCAGCGATATTGAGACGAATCGCGAACCAGCGGCCATTCAATATGCAAAAGATTTGGATCACTGGACGGGCAATATTGTTGTGACAGAGGAAGAAATTGCTGAGAACAACAAGAATATTCCGCAGGCGATCAAGGACGACATTGCTTACGCATTTGATAATGTCACAACTTTTGCCCAGGCGCAATTGAACAGCATCCACACCTTTGAGGAAGTCATCAAACCTGGCGTGATTGCTGGACAAATTGTACGTCCTATGCAGAGTGCAGGTTGTTATGTGCCAGGCGGGCGTTATGCGCATATTGCTTCGGCCATTATGAGCATTGCGACGGCTAAGGTCGCTGGCGTTGAGCAGGTTGTGGCCGTCTCACCGCCCAGACCCGAGCAAGGCATCAATCCTTATATTCTATATACCATGAGCTATTGTGGCGCTGATAAAATTCTGGCACTCGGCGGGGTTCAAGGCATTGCGGCTATGGCCTATGGTTTGTTTGATGTTAAGCCGGTTGACATTCTTGTTGGCCCTGGCAATCGATTTGTGGCTGAAGCCAAACGCTTGTTATTTGGTAAAACTGGGATTGATATTTTTGCTGGACCGACTGAAATTGCCATCATTGCAGACAAATCAGCCGATGCAAACATCATTGCAACAGATTTGGTTGGCCAAGCAGAGCATGGTTTAGATTCTCCTGCATGGCTCATTACAGATGATGAAGCCTTGGCTAAAAAAGTCATTGAGTTGGTTCCAAAAATCATCCAAAAATTGCCCGAAAATACGGCCAAAACAGCTTCTGCGTCTTGGGAAAATTACGGTGAAGTGGTTCTATGTTCAACGGCTAATGAAATGGTTCAAGTCAGTGATCAGTATGCCGCAGAACACTTGCAAGTACAAACTGACAACCTTGATTGGTGGTTAGAAAATCTGAATAATTATGGTTCTTTGTTTTTAGGCGAAGAAACGACGGTGGCTTTTGGTGATAAATGTTCTGGACCCAATCACGTACTGCCAACCAAAGGGGCCGCGCGTTATACTGGTGGATTATCGGTGGCAAAATTTGTCAAAGTTTTAACCTATCAGAAATTGGACAAAAAAGCCGTGCCAGAAGTTGCGGCGAGCTGTGCCAGAATTTCACGCTTAGAAGGTATGGAAGCCCATGCTCGGACGGCTGATGTTCGTTTAGCCAAATATTTTCCGGACCAAACCTATAGATTACAATATTAAGCCTATGGATAGTGGGATCAGTGCTTTATTCTCTCTAAAGGGCACCACCAGTTTAGTGACAGGTGCGGGTTCAGGCATAGGGCGACAAATGTCGATGACATTGGCAAAAGCGGGTTCCCACGTGGTTTTATTAGGACGTCGGGACGAATCCTTACAGCAAACCATTGACGATATTGCCCAATTTGAATCGGCACCCGCACCGCGTAAAATAGTTGCTGACTTGTGCCAAGTTCAGTCATGGGCTGATTTTGTTCAAACACATCAATTAACACAAGTCGATATACTGGCCAATGTGGCTGGTATTAATTTGCGTGAATCCTCAGCTGAAATCAGTCCAGAATCGTGGGATCAAACCCTAAATATAAATTTGAAAATCCCTTTCTTCTTAGCGCAATCGATCGTGCCCGCCATGCAAAAAAAAGGCTGGGGGAAAATCATCAACATTGCATCTTTGCAATCTCAGCGGGCATTTGCCAACAGCATTCCTTATGGCACGTCTAAAGGTGGCGTGGTTCAACTGACTCGGGCCATGGCTCAAGCTTGGTCAGCTTCAGGCATTTGTGCAAATGCCATAGCGCCAGGTTTTTTTCCAACAGAGTTGACTGCGCCAGTTTTTAATGACCCAAAATGGGCGTCCCAAAATTCAGATAAAACCGCAATGAAACGCAATGGTGAGATGGCAGACTTAGAAGGCATTAGTCTGTTCTTAGCCTCGCATGCCAGTGATTATATTACTGGACAAACCATTTTTATCGATGGTGGGTTCTCAGCATTATGAAAGCGTTGGTCTATACAGCCCCGCACCAAACCACTTTTCAAGACGTTCCAACCCCCACTTTGCAAGCAGGGGAATCTTTGATTGAAGTCAAAGCAGTGGGCATTTGTGGTTCAGACATGCACGCTTGGCACGGTCATGACTCACGCCGTCATCCGCCATTAATTTTGGGTCACGAGATGGCAGGTCGGGTGATTGAAGGTGCCCATAAAGGGAAGAAAGTGACGGTTAATCCGCTCATTACTTGTGGGCATTGTGTTTTTTGTACGAGTGGGCGTGATAACCTTTGTTGCAATCGAACCATGATTGGCATGACTCGACCTGGGAGCTTTGCTCAATATTTAACCATTCCAGCTAAGTGTGTGATTCCTTTCGCAGAAGCCGTCTCTTATACCATCGCTTCTTTGTGTGAGCCAACAGCCGTCTGTTTACACGCGGTTAAATTGGCCAAAAAATTACCGAATTTGTGCGCTTTGGAAGATCAAAAATGTTTGGTCATTGGAGCGGGCGCTATTGGGTTAATCACCGCTTTAATCCTACAACATTACGGGGTCAAGGACATCACCATTTCCGAAACCAGTGAACAACGGTTAAAGATGGCTCAAGCTTCAGTCAATTGCACAGCGTTAAACCCTCTGAAGGATACATTAGAAGCCAATACCTACCATCAAGTCTTCGATGCTGTCGGAAGCCATGCTACACGAACCAGTGCCATGCAATGTGTTCATGCTGGGGGGAGTGTAATCCATATTGGTTTGCAACAAGGTGAGGGGACGTTTGATGCTCGTCGGCTAACCTTAGCAGAAATTACTTTTGCTGGCGTTTACACCTATACCATGTTGGAAATGAGAGAAGCGCTTGATTTACTGACCCATCATGCTATAAGCGACTATCAATGGATACAAGAACGACCCTTGGCTGAAGGTCAGCAAGGGTTCAAAGACATTCATTCAGGGCAAATCGATGCAGCAAAAATCACACTCCTCCCACATTAGTTTAAAGATAGACGACGTTTATTCCCTGATTCATTCAACGTTGATTGCGAACAAAACATCCGATTCCAATGCAATAAGCGTTGCGAATGCTTTGCTCAAAGCAGAAATTGAAGGCCAATACGGTCACGGTTTGAGTCGCCTGATGACCTATGTGCCTCAGGTGCGCAATGGCAAAATCAATGGCCATGCCCAACCCCTTGCTCAAAATATCCTACCTGCCATAGACCGCATCGACGCACAGTATGGATTTGCTTTCCCTGCGCTTGACTTGGCTGTTGAGTTACTTACCGAAAAGGTTGAAAAGTTGGGGATTGCTACCATTTCTATACATAAATCGCACCACTTTGGACAAGCGTCTGCCCCTTGTGAAAAGCTGGCTAAAAGCGGATTTCTCGCTTTGATTTTTGGCAATTCACCCACAGCCATGCCAATCCCACCCGCCAAAATACCCATGTTGGGGACCAACCCCATTGCATTTGCCGCGCCCGTCAAAGACCAAGCCCCCATTGTCATTGACATGGCTTTATCAACCGTTGCGAGGGGGAAAATTGCTGCGGCACATTTTGAAGGCACGACCATACCCGACACCTGGGCATTCGACGCTAAGGGGCAACCCACCCAAGACCCTGCAGAAGCAATAAAAGGGATGCTTCAGCCTTTGGGCGGTCAAAAAGGGGCCTTATTGGCATTGATGGTTGAAATATTAAGCGGTGGACTGACCGATTCAAATCTGAGTAGTCAAGCTTCGTCATTGCTCAATGATGAGGGTCCACCGCCGAATCTGGGTCAAACTATCATTGCCATAGACGTCAATGCCATGAGTCAAGGGGGCTATGACCAAAGGATTCAGCAACTCAAAAAATATTTAAAGACGCACGGCAGTTACATACCTGGCAGTCGTAAAGCATCACAACACCAACGAGCACAACAGCAAGGATTACAAGTCAGTCAGGCCTTGTACCAAAAAATCAAACAATTGCGTTAGAAAATAGGGGCTTCTGAGGTTAATTGCTTATAAAGCTCAAGTATCGCTGGCAAGATTGAAATCACCAAAATGCTTGACATCAAGTAGTTAAACAGCCTTAACCAAAAGGGATTGGTGAGCCAAATACGTATGACATTCCCCATAATGAGCCAGGTATTGGCACTGAAAATCCCGACTGTTATAGCAGTCAGGGCAATGATTAATACGTGGATAAAGTAATCTGTGCCGGCAACTGCATAGGTCGTGGTCATAACCGTCGCTCCAACCCAACCTTTGGGATTGACCCATTGTAGCATTGCAATTTTTACGAAACTGAATGGTTCGCCAATGGTACTGTCCGTTTGATTAAGGGGCGTTGTGGCAATTTTATAGGCGAGATAGCTCAAGTAAATCACGCCCAATATTTTTAGAATCAGGTGAAGTTGTGGGAACTTTATAAAAACGGCGCCCAGACCAAATCCAACAGCAATAATCAATATTGGATAACCCAAAACAATGCCAAGGAGATGAGGAATGCTTCTTCTATAACCATAATTAACGCCCGAGACCATGATCATGGTGTTGTTCATGCCTGGCGTAAAGAAGAATGCGATGCTGAATAAAAAAAGTGCTGAGTATTCCAAGGCGTTTCCCTTATTGAGTGTTTAGCTGGGATTGAGGTCTGGTCACAGTCCAGGCAATAATCATACCAGGTACTATGAACAGTAGTGCAAAGTACGACGCATTATACCAACCACCAACAGCTTGGGCAGCGGCTGTGAAAATTAATGGACCCAATAACTGCCCCAATCCAGCACCTTGAACAATAAAGGCTGAAGCAATGGGTTGATTTGATTTGTTAGGCGTCAGCTGAGATAGGACAATGTAAATCCCGCCTGGGACGAACCCCGATATCAAACCAAGGAGCGTGGCCACGCTAATTTTAAGCATAAAGGTCGATTCTGGCCAAAAGAATAGAGGCATGGTGAGCATAATGGTACTGAATCCGATGATGTACAACATCCGTTCAGACAGTATTTTTCTTTTATATAAGATGCCAGCCAAGATAGAGCCAAACCAATTCATCACAACCACCATGGCATTGTATTTCGAGGCTTCGAGTATGCTCATATTCAAATCATTGACCAAGTAAGTCACAAAAAATGTCATAAATGTAATGAATGGAATCGAATAGAGCATAAAAATGAGACCGCGCTTCCAAAGCGGTCTGTTCAGCACAGAAAAGCTAAACTTAATAATAGCTTTTGCAGGAGAATCAGAATAGAAACTGAGCCATAGAATACCGGCAAATAGGACATGGGATAGAGCGATGAACAACCAAAGGCCCTGCCAGTTCACCCAGTCAATCACTTGTGGTGAAATCAAAATGATAATCGCCATCCCTAAAGGTAGGAATCCAGACCAGATGCCCATGGTCAAGGGTTGATCGTTTTCTAATGAGGTGAAGATGGCCAATAATGGCATACCAATGAAACAAACGACCAAGCTACACCCTTCAATGATGCGACTAAGCAACAACAGCATGAAGCCATCAGCCAATGCGCCAAGTATGCCAGCCAAGCCGCTTAAGATGAGTGCAAAGACACAACACCGTAGGATGCCAACACGTTGCATAAAAATCCCAATGGGAATGGCTAAGGTTGCCGATATGAGACTCACTGTTGCAACCAACATGCCTGCTTGAAACAAACTGATGTCGAGTGATCTTGTTAGAGTGGGCAAAGCAGGCGCCATCTTTCCGATCAAAAAAGCGACAAAAGTACTGGTAGCAAAAACGACTGTAAATCGATACCAATCCGTTTTATGTTTTTGAGCCATGAATCGCCGTCGCTAAAGTGTGTATATTAGGTGTCAATTGGTTATTTTATAAATTATGAGTGGTGGGCTTCAGACTGAAGTTTATATCCGCTCAAAAAAAGAAACTGCGTTCCTTAGTGATTTTAAGTGGGATTTAAACTGAACCAACGCTGCACGGTTTGTTACAAGTAATTGCTCATAAGGCGTGATTTTAGTGAACGTTCAGCCGTATTTGATGACACTTCAATAACCATCTCTCGCTTAGAGAGCACTGGGGTGTTTTCAGCTTTTAAATGCGTCTGGATTTTAAAACGGTTTTTAGACTATTTTAGTCTAATGGTCGGTTAGTGAATCTTTGTTATGAATGCATCAATTTTGATTTGACAAATTCACTGACAAATTTCATATTCGCTCTTCCAGCAAGCTTGGGTTTTAGATGGCTAATGACCGTACCCAAATCTTTTATGCTTGTTGGTTTGAGCTCAGCCATGACTTCTAAAATAATGGTTTCGGTTTCTTCTTGAGTCAAAGGTTTGGGTAGAAACAATTTGATGATTTCAAGCTCGGCTTGTTCTTTTTCGACCAAATCATGACGACCCGCCTTATCAAACTGCGCAATGGATTCCAAGTGTTGATTGCTCATCTTACTGAGTATGGCCAGAATACCGTGATCGTCTAAAACAACCTGCTTATCAATTTCTTGTTTTTTGATTTCAGAATTAACAAGCCGAATGGTACCAACCGCTAGCTTATCGCCTGAGCGCATGCTTTTTAGCAAAGACTCTTTTAAGACATCCTTGAGGGACATAAATAGAACGGGATGAGTAAGCGCGGATTAACGAGCTCTTAGAATGGCTCTTTCTCTACTAAGGCGGATGTGTAGGCGTTTACGAGCCATCATTTTAGAGCGCTTTTTTGCCCAGGTTGGTTTCTCGTAAAATTCACGGGCACGCGCTTCAGAAACGATGCCAGCCTTATCACAAGATCGTTTAAAAAAGTGTAATGCGGATTCGAAAGCATCATTGTCACGAAGTTTAATGCTTGGCATAATATTTATTCTCTAGTGCTGTTGATTTAAAGGAGGAGGATTATACCAGTAGCACACAATCATGTGGGTACAAAATAGGTGTCATTATTAAGAGAAAATGCGCAATAAACTGTTTTTTTTTATTTAAATGATGCGCTATGGACAAAGGCTTTGGTAGAGGCGATCATTCTATCAACATTGGCAATAGCAACCAAATTCAAAACGATTATAAACAAGACAAATAGCGCCTGACTTTATTCGTAGCTAAAAGGGTTGATTGAAAATTTTCTCGCGTCTAAAGTAAGCTTTTCACTGATACTTCTGCAACTGAAAATGCCCAAGGCTTGATTTTCAAAAGTTTGTAAAATCACACCGCGAACCGGCTGATCTTGCTGGTTCATCAAGGTGACATTGTCACCTGGTTTTTCCGAAAAAACACTGTCTGATTGGAGTAGATAACAACGTTTAGTCACCTTGCCTCTGTAGTGTAAACGGGCAATGACTTCTTGTCCAACATAGCAGCCTTTGTGCCAAGATAGGGCGTTGATTAAATCCAAATTAAGAAATTGCGCTGTGAATTGGCCACTTGTTTCAGTAGTCAGTTTGAATAAGCCCGCCTGCATTAATTGGGGGGTGGCAGAGACGGCGTCTGTCAGTGGTTGCGCCCTCAGCTGTAGGGATAAATGGGCTTCATAGAATGTATGGTCATTGGCGTCTGCATTGACAATCAACACCGAATCTGTTTTTTCAATGACCACTTTTGAACGCAGGACGAACATGCGCAATCTTTGTATGACGGTGTCAATGCACTCATCTTGACTGGCTAATAGAAAACCCTGTTCGGTTTTCTTTAGAATGAACAGAGCCAATACCGCCCCTTTTGGATTACAGAAAGCGGTTGGGCCATCAATGTTCACATCATTGCTGAGCTGTCCTTGCAAAAAGGATTCAGCATCCTCACCAGTGACAGAGAAAACCTTAAAATCAGTAGAATAATTCATTGTGTCCATATTAAGAAAGTGAAGGCGTATTCTACCCGTTTTTGCTCTAATGAGACGTTTCAAACTCGCTATTTGAAGTAGAAATATCCTTATAATGCTCATGTCTGTTAAGCCTTCATACCTTAGAGTACAACAATATGAATATAAAAGAATTACGAGAAAGCCATTGCCATCCCGTGCGTAAGGATGATTGTGCCTTAGATTCAGCTGCCATTGAAGCTTTGTTGACTGTCTTAACGGGATGGTCTTTGCCACCTTCAGGCAATCGCATTGTCAAACATTATGGCCACTTAAGTTATCCAAAACTCTTGTCCTTTGGGTTTCAAGTTGGCGAAATGGCCATTGAACAGAATCATCACCCAATTATTGAGCTTAAATACCGCCAAATCAGTGTCATTTGGTTTACTGCGGTTTGTGATGGTTTGACTAAAAATGATTTTATTTGTGCGGCAAAAACGGATCATTTATATGAGCGATTTTAAGCGGGTTATTGCCAATTTTGGTTTTGATGTGCTGTGCAAATGCCCGAAAACTGGAGCGATGACCACGCATAAATATCTAAAATCGAAACAACGCCCCATTGTTGGCGATTGGGTTGAAATTGTACAAGATGTGGTGAGCCGTATTAAGCCACGTCATAACGAGCTCAAGCGACTGCGTGACAAACATAAATCGTCGTCTATCGCGGCCAATATTGAACAACTTGGCATAGTGCTCAGTTCCGAACCTTTTGCGGATTGGTATTACATTGATACGTGGTTGCTGGCCGCGTGGATTCATAAAATTGAGCCCATTTTATTGTTGAATAAATCGGATCTACCCAGCTTTGATGCTTGGGTCAAAAGATTTAGGCAAAGGTATGAGATGACGAATATTAGCTATTGGATTGGCAGTGTGCAAACCTCGGTGCAGGTTGATCAACTCAAAGTGCTTTTAAATAACAAAGTCAATTTACTGGTTGGTTTATCGGGGGTTGGTAAATCGTCTATAACCAATGCCCTCATCCCAGACTTAACGCTTAAAACCCAAACCTTGTCGAATTTTTCGGGCTTAGGCAAGCACACCACCACCAACACTTTACTACATTATTTTGACGACACACTGCAAGGGGGTATCATTGATTCTCCGGGCATTAAAAGCTTAGACATTGAAATACCCGAGGACATTTCGCCGGCATGGCCAGAGTTCGCACCGTTTTTAGGCACCTGTCAATTTCGCAATTGTCGCCATTTACATGAACCTCAATGCGCCATTCGGACAGCGATGGAACAAGGTCAAATCCACCAATTCCGCTATGAAAATTATCATCGTTTGCAGGAAATGTTAGGAAGAAAAAATCTTTGGGATTAGTCGTTTTAGCTCGATTATATTTGCCAAAAATAGTCTCTCGGCACTTTATACTTCATCAGCGCATGGCTTTTTTTCAATTGGATGCCCTCCGCTTTTAAGCGATTAACCTTGTCCAAAAGTTTATCATCTGAAGTGCCTTGAGAAAACCCGTGCAATGTTCGATTGCTACTGATGACTCTATGGCAGGGAATGCCTGGCGCACATGGGTTTATAGCCAAAGTCTGTCCCACCGCCCGCGCAGAACGTGGCGAGCCAGCTAATTCGGCAAGCATTTTATAACTGACGACTTTGCCATAGGGGATACGTTGCGTCATTTGTAGGACCTTTCTTTGAAAAGGTGTCAGTTTGGCTAATTGAAGGTGCTGTTCGGTGATTGATTGATAGCCAAGGGTGGCATTGGGGTAGAGCCACTGAAAGCCACTGGCTTCTAATTTTTTTGTGGCGATTCTTTTGCCCGTCGTCTGAGCGGGTTGCATGGCTTGTGCGGCGGGTAAATCAAGTTGTTGGCAAATGGCTGCTATTTTTTCTTGCATCGTTATGGGCTGTTTATCTGAAATCAAATAAAGCTTTGAGTCAGCGACGCGCATCAGATGTACCACAGCATTTGCTGCATCCTGCGCATGAATGCTGTTGCTCCAATGCTGTTCAGCAAAAGGGTAGGCTGATTGTTGAGCCCATTTTATTAAGCGTTTGGAGCTTTGATCGTAGATGCCACTTAATCTTAGAATACACGCGGATAATTCTGTTTGAGCGAGCTGCTCCATCTCAATTAAGACGCGCTGTTTTTGATCGCTGGGGTTTAATGGCGTTTGCTCATTGACCCAGGCACCTTGGTTTTCACTGTAAACCCGAGTTGAGGATATGATCCAAGATTTTTTAGGTTTTATGGTGAAGGCATTGATGCAGTTTTGCAGACCTTCGTAGTAGAGGCGTTGGTAATCGGCTTCGGATTTTTGTTGTGGTGCAGGACAATAGATGAAATGATCGACTTCGGGTAAATCAGGCAAGGGTTCTGTGATGTCAGCACCGAAACCTTCAACGCCTGTAATGAGATTTTGAATGTTTCTACGTAATCCAATGACTTGATGGCGCTTATTTTTTAGCTGTATGGCAATGAGGTTGCCTATTCGGCCACAGCCAACGATGAGGCTGACTGGATTTTTTTTATTCATGGGCTGTAACCCAGTAGATTGGTGCTAATTTATGAATCGGTGGTGACGGTTTCTGGAATTAATCTCATATTTTCTTCAAACAAAGATAGGCTGGCAGCAAAAGCTTTTCTGGAAAATATTTCGCGCATGTATTTATTAAAATGTATGCCCATATGACTGTAATCAATGCCGTAATGGTCAAGGCGCCAGAGAATGACTGAAAGGGAAATATCAACCAAGGTAAAGCTGTTAGTCATACAGAATTTATAATGCCCAAAAGTTGGTTTCAGTTCCAATAAATTTTTACCGATTTCTTTAATGGCGGTTTGCTGTTTCTTTTCGCTGGATTTCATGTCATTTAAAACCATAAAGTGCGGCAACCAAGATTCTCGAATATCGACCAACATCATACGCACTTTTGCTCTGGTAATGGGGTCAACAGGCATGAATGTTGGGCTGGGAAAACGTTCATCAAGATATTCCATCATGACCTGAGCGTCTCGTAACACGACGTCTTTGTCAATCAGCGTTGGAAGCGTTCCATAAGGGTTTGCATTGATGAGTTCTTCGGGTAAGTCGTGCGGGAATATGTTGATGATTTCAACTAAATTTTCTTTTTCAGACGCTAAGAATCTAACACGATGGCTATCGGGGCACGTTGGATTTGAATATAAAGTCAAAAGGGCATTATTAGGCATGCTCATCGGATTATTTCCTTATAGTAAAGAGTGTTTTTGGGCATTCACGCAATTCTGCAACCTTTAAAAGTTCGTCACTCCAAAATTAGAATTTAAAGAGAAAGACTGCCCCAGAAAATCATTGAATGCATCATCGGCTTAAAATATAAAATGACCGATCAGTGCGCGCATTGTATCATTTTATCCAAAGCATTTCTATCCCTTGATGTTGTGTCTTGATGTTATGAGTTCAATTGTGTAAATTATGCCAATGGATTAGAATATAGATGTGGTTTTGAATGAGCATGAACGCACAGTTACGCAGTCGCTAAAGGCATGTGATCTAAGTCGCCCTTTATCAAAGGCTAAGCGGATTGAAATATACTTGAAAACGAGATTATTCATACGAAACGCAATGAACGGCAAAGAAAGCCCACCAATACAAAGTCATAAAGTAAGGAGCAAGTCAATCAATGACAGAGCATCAGTCGTATTTTCAACAATATGGTCGGATCCGTTTGGCACCAATGATGGGCTACACTACGCCGCAAATGCGTAAGCTAATGCGTTTGATCTGTCCCAATGCTTTGAATTACACCGAGATGATTACTGTTAATGCCATCTTGTATAACCCACAACCGCACTATTTCACAATGGCCGAAGGGGAGGGTCCTACAGCCCTGCAGTTAGGTGGCTGTGAAGCAGACGCCATTCGCAAAGTGGCCCGTTCAGCAGAAATGGCGGGTTTTAGCGAAATCAACCTCAATGTGGGCTGTCCAAGCAATCGTGTGCGCAAAGGGCGTTTTGGGGCGTGCCTGATGCAGGAACCACAGACAGTGGCTGCTTTGGTAGAAGCACTGAAGCAAAAAACCACCCTCCCGATTACGGTCAAACATCGCATTGGTTTAAATGGTGACGATGATTATGCGCAATTGGTGCAATTTGTGCGACAGCTTGTGGATGCTGGATGCGATGGCATCATCGTCCATAACAGATGCGCGTATTTAAACGGGATCAGCCCCAGAATGAATCGCAAGGTGCCGCCTTTAAAACCTTTTTATGCCCATCAACTCAAGCGAGACTTTAGCCATCTTAATGTGTGCACCAACGGCGAAATCGATTCATTAGAAAAAACCCAAAAATATTTGACTGGCTGGGATGGATTGCCACCCGTTGATGGGGTGATGATTGGTCGAGCAGCATGGGTCAATCCATGGTTGCTTTATGTCATAGAAAACCAAAAACAACCGTCGCTCAGTTTGCGTTTAGAAGTGCTGAAGCAGTATTTAAAGTACGTAACAAGCACAGCAACTGATCGCAATGTTATACCGTTCATTCGACCCTTGAATGGATTTTTCGCTGGCATGAGAGGAGCGAAACATTGGCGTCAATTGATGGCGCAATCACGGCATAAGCACGATATAGACACAATTTGGCAGACCGCTGACGCTTTGCAAAACACCCATGCAGAGGTGGTTTAATGGAAAAACAATATTTAAAAGTGCCTTACATAGACAAAGACAAGGCTAAGAGTCTGGGCGCACGTTGGGATGCTGCCAAACAGCTTTGGTATATCAACCATAGCGCAGACTTAGCAATGTTCAAGCAGTGGTTGCCAAATGATGATTACAGGGGTTTTCAGCCAATTAATAAGACGGTTGTATCTGAAAATATCGCCTTGCCCTTAGGGCAGATGGATGAAGGCATCAAACTCACAGATTTTCTCGAACCCTTAAACACCATGGTGAAAAAATTGTACAGCCATGGTCAGTGGGTCAAAGCAGAGATTGAAAGCATTACCAAAAGCGCATCGGGGCATTACTACCTTGTTCTGAGTGAATATGAGCAAAGCGAGCGTAAACAGAAAATTGCTTCGGTTCGAACGGTTATATGGGCATCCAACGCCAAAACCATACACAGCAAATTTCAACAGCAGGCCAATCAACCCTTAGCAGAAAGTCTACAAGTACTCTTTAAACTCAAGGCCAGCATGCACAGTGTTTATGGTTTTTCAGCAGTGGTTGAAGATGTGGACCCGACTTATACATTGGGTGCAATGGCCATTAAACTCAAAGAAATTAGGTCAAGGCTGATTGAATCCCAATTGTATAAATTGCAATCGGCGCACAGGCTGCCAATGGATTTTTTCCGAATTGCCGTCATCAGCCCGCAGCAAGCGCATGCCTTGGGTGATTTTCGTCGCATTGCCGATCCCTTACAGGCGCTTTGCGCATTTGAGTACTTCACAGCACAGTTTCAAGGTCGAGAAGCCAGTCAAACGATCGTCCAAGGTCTGCAACAAATTTTATCTAGGCATGAGCAAGCGCCGTTTGATGCATTGGTCATCATTCGCGGGGGTGGCGCCAAAGGCGATTTACATTATTTGAATGAGTATGAATTGGCACAAAGCGTTTGCCGCTTTCCCATACCCGTATTGGTGGGCATTGGCCATGATGCCGATTCAACCATTTTAGACGAAGTGGCCAAGTTAAATTTTTCAACACCGACAAAGGTGGCGGGGTTCATCCACCGACACATCATGGATTCAGGGTTAAACGCGCTTAACAATTGGCAATATATCCAAACATATGCCAAAACAAGCGTTCAAACCACACAACAGCAATTGCTCAGCTTTAACAAAGTACCTTTATGGGTGCAGCAAATCTTATATCATCAAAGACAAAAACTGAACAGTCAATTACACCAGCTGAGCCTTGCACGAAACACCTTACAACAACAGCATACAACCTTATTGAAAAAACAACATCAGATTCAGATTCAAGCAAAGCAAGCGGTGTTTACTAAACGGTCTCAAATACAAGGCCACTTACCTGTGATACAAAGCGTCGCGCCGCTAATGAAGCAACAAAATAGACAGTTGTCTGAGTTGCAAAGGCGATTACTGTTGCAGACTAAGAATCTGGTCAATCAAAAGCAGCGGCTGCTTTTAAGCATTTCTGAGACCATTAACACCCAAGCCAAAAAAAGATTGAAAGAGGAAAAAGTTCGTCTTAATCACCATCGAGCATTGGTGCGTCAAGCTGATCCACAAAACATATTAAAACGCGGATTTGCCTTGGTTTCACAACAAGGGACGTTCATCGTCAGGTCGGCAGATTTGCAACCATCAAAACCGTTTTCCATTCGTTTTCATGATGGCGTAAAAGAGATCAATAGGCAAAAGTGATTGCCTTTCGATTCAAACCCTTTTTTACTGATCTGCTGACAATTTAGATTTCAGTAGCTGATTAACTTGCGCAGGGTTGGCTTTACCTTGGGTGGCTTTCATCACCTGACCCACAAAGAAACCAAATAATTTATCCTTTCCAGATCGATATTCAGCCAGTTGATTTGGATTGTTGGCCATAATCTCTAAGATGACTTGCTCTATGGCAGAATCGTCGGTGATTTGTTTGAGTCCTTTGCTGTTGATGATCTCATCGGCACTGCCTTCACCCGCCCACATGGCCTCAAACACCTCTTTGGCAAGTTTGCCAGAAATGGTTGCGTCCTCAATACGCTTGAGTAGCAAGGCCATCTGTGTGGCAGAGATGGGGCTTTCGGCCAATGTTAAATGCGCTTTATTGAGATTGCCTGAAAAATCCCCCATAATCCAGTTGGCGCACAATTTGGCTTTCACACCAGATTGTTTGAGGGTGGCTTCATAGAAATCTGCCATGTCTTTATTCGCTGTTAACACATCGGCATCATAGAAGGACAAGCCATATTCTTCTTGAAAACGCGCCTTTCGGGCATCAGGCAGTTCAGGCATGGTCGCTTGAATGGATTTGATTTGCTCGGACGTCATTTGCACGGGCAATAAATCTGGATCGGGGAAGTAACGATAGTCATTGGCTTCCTCTTTGGTCCGCATCGATCGAGTTTCATCTTTCTCTGCATCGTATAGGCGGGTTTCTTGAACAACCACTTGGTTGTTTTCTAATAAATCGCGTTGCCGATCAATTTCATACCAGAGGGCCTTTTCTAAAAAGCGGAATGAATTAATGTTTTTTAACTCAGCGCGCGTACCGAGGGGCGTATTAGGCTGATGCAGAGATATGTTTGCATCAATGCGAAAAGAACCTTCCTGCATATTGCCATCACAAATGCCCAGATATTGCACAACGGTATGTATTTTTTTGGCATAAGCGATGGCTTCTTCAGGGGAACGCATGTCAGGCTCAGACACAATCTCTAACAAAGGCGTGCCGGCTCGATTTAAATCGATGCCCGATTGATTGTGAAAGTCTTCATGCAATGATTTGCCCGCGTCCTCTTCGAGATGCGCCCGCGTAATACCGATGGTCTTGGTAACCCCATCGGCAACTTCAACATCGATCGACCCTTTGCCAACGATGGGCAGTTCAAATTGCGATATTTGATAACCTTTGGGTAAATCGGGGTAGAAATAATTTTTTCGAGCAAAAACCGAAATGGGTGAAATGTCGGCGCCAACGGCCAAACCAAATTTCACCGCCATGCTCAGCGCTTCTTTATTCAACACAGGCAACATGCCGGGCATGCCCAAATCAATGGCACAGGCTTGGGTGTTTGGCAATGCGCCAAATGCAATTGATGCACCCGAAAATATTTTGGTTTTGGTGCGCAGCTGTGCATGGACTTCTAATCCAATAACGATTTCCCAATTCATGATTGAATCTCTTCTGGTGCTTGTTGATGCCAATCGCTGGTTTGCTGATATTGGTGGGCAATATTGAGCAGATTGGCTTCAGAAAAATAATTGCCAATCAACTGAGCCCCTATGGGTAAACCTTGATCAAATCCTATGGGGAAATTGAGTGCAGGCAGGCCGCAAAGATTGACGGGGATGGTGAATATATCTTGTAAATACATGGTCACAGGGTCGTTATTGATGCTGCCGATTTTAAACGCTGTATTAGGCGTTGTCGGCAAGTAAATCACATCAACGGATTCAAAAGCTTGACGGAAATCATCGGCAATCATGCGTCGCAATTTTTGTGCTTTGATGTAATAGGCATCGTAATAACCAGCTGATAAAGCATAGGTGCCGACAATGATTCGGCGCTTCACTTCGTCTCCAAAACCTTCTGAGCGTGAGCGCTTATATAAATCATCCAGATCCTTGGGGTCCTGACAACGCTGACCGTAGCGCACGCCATCGTAACGAGACAAATTGGACGAGGCTTCTGCTGGTGCTAAGACGTAGTATGCGGGCAGAGACAATTTGATATTGGGCAGGTCAATATCGACCAATTCCAGTCCCATGTCAGTGAGATCGGCGAGATTTTTTTCAATGGCTGCAGCAATGCAAGGTTGCAATCCTTCAGACATTAATGCCCGTGGAATGCCGATTTTCTTGCCTTTAATAGCGGCATTCAGTTGCGTTAGTGTCGGTTTGTAGTCCCGGTCAACCGAAGTCGAATCTTTGGCATCAAATCCTTGAATGGCGTCATAAAGCATGGCGCAGTCTTCGGCGCTTCGACCCATGGGTCCACCTTGGTCAAAACTCGACGCATAGGCGACCATACCGTAGCGTGAAACCGAGCCGTAGGTCGGTTTCAGTCCTGTGATGCCACAAAAGGCAGCGGGCTGACGTATGGATCCGCCCGTGTCGGTACCTGTTGCAATGGGCGCTATGCGCGCGGCCACGGCAACGGCAGAGCCACCTGAAGAGCCACCCGGTACGTAGTCGGTGTGCCAAGGGTTGTGCGCACAACCGTAATAGGAGTTTTCATTGGAAGAGCCCATGGCAAATTCATCGCAGTTGGCCTTGCCAAGTAAGGGCATATGATGGGCGTTAGTTTGCGCAACAACGGTGGCATCATAGGGCGGTTTAAAATTGTTCAGGATGTTAGATCCACAGGTCGTTGTGATGTCCTTGGTACAAAATATGTCTTTGTGGGCAATGGGGATGCCGCACAAATCAGAGGCATTGCCAGCCGCAATGGCTTTATCTGCCTCAGCGGCTTGAGCCAGTGCGTGCTCGGGCGTGAGCCGAATAAATGCATTGAGCGATTGGTGGCTTGTGCAACGATCAAGGAAAAACTGAGTCAACTCTGTGCTGCTGATTGTTTTGGTTTTAAGCGCCTGAGAAAGCTCAGATAAAGAATGATTTTGGAGCATAAATGTCGCGTTTGATTACGTTTCTGGGTTTAGTAAGAATTGTTTGAATCGATTCAGCGAATTACTCTATCACCTTAGGGACCAAATAGAGTCCAGCGGCAGTTTCAGGCGCAATCGCTTGCAAAGCATCTCTCTGATTGGTCTCGCTCACCACATCTTCACGCAATCGTTGTTGTAACTCTAAAGGGTGCGATAGGGGTTCAATATCATCGGTATTGACTGCTTGCATGTTTTGGATCAGCGATAGTACGCCATTAATTTGATCCATATAATTGGGCAATTCTTCGGCGGAAATGTCCAATTTTGCTAATGCGGCAACAGTGCTTAATTCTTCAGGGGTAATTGTCATGATTGTTCGGTTGTGTGGTGGTCAAAGTGAACGAGTATTATAACCTTTTGGCGGTATAAATTCAGTAATGACGACACGTCTGACCAACAATATATGCGATCGGCGCGTTGAAAATAAAAGACCCATCATCGCGCAATAAACAATATAAAATAGCCATGCTAATGTGCGATTTAAGCCGATAAAGAGGCTTAAAAAGGTCGCTATTTTCCCGTATTAACAATAATTAAATCATTCATATACCATGGTACATCAACTCATACAACGCATCGACATGATCACCAATTTGTGCTGGCTTCACGGCGCATTGTGTGGAAAAATTATTTTTAATGATGAAAGCCAGATCGGTGATTGGGTCAATGAATTGGTTGGCAGAGATTGTCGTTGTTCTAAGAAGGAGATCGACGGTTTGGCGGACTGGTTACAAGAAATCAAAAGTGAAATTGGCGAGGTTCACTTTCAATTGCCGCAACAAGATGATGAGGAGGCTTTGGCAGAACGCGTGCAAAATTTCAGCGATTGGGCAGAAGGTTTTCTAATGGCATTCAGTGCTTCAGGCGTGGCAACCGTTCAGGTTCAAGATCCAGAAACCGAAGCCTTTTTAGAAGTCTTGGGGCAAGTCAACGTCATCAGTCAAAACATCGACCCCAATGCTTTGGAACAAGAAGCTGAAATGAACGAGCGTGATTTTATGGAGCTATTAGAGTATGTTCGGATGAATGTGGTCTATAGCTTTGAAAATCAACAGCCTGTTATGGAGTCAAAGAGTCTGCATTGATGGAACGGTGGCTTGTGTTGTAATGCAAAAAAACATGACTGATTTTAAATGACAGTAACAAAGGGTCATCATATTTGGTTCCATATAGTCTCAGAATGTCAGATATAAGATCATTATGTTATTAAAGATTACACATTTTCCAGTTTTGAGCGAGAGAGGGTGAAGTGTGAAACAACGAGAAGAGCTGCTTAATGTACTCATTGAGTTTTGCAATGATAGAGGCAATAGAACATTTTCATTGAAAGAGTTAAATGATCAATACCAAAATTATGACGTCATTAACATTGGGGGAGATACGCCTCAAGCGACGGTTCGAAGGTTATTACAAGAGCTTAGAGATCAAAAGTTAATCTCTTTTCTTGATCAATCAGGTCATTACACTTTAAGAGGGATCTTATTAGATACCGAGAGGAGAGACATTGAGAACTTAGACATTACACGGGAAACACCCGACAAGCAAGAGTATTTAGTTGAAGTATATGCGAGAAACAGCAAATGGGTTCAGTTGGCCAAAGAAACCTATGGCTCATTTTGTATGATAGATGCGTGTCGAAATACTTTTAAAACGGTTCATCAAAAACCCTATATTGAAGTTCATCACATAATCCCCTTGCACATGGGCGGGGAGGATGGGGTTTGGAATCTATCCGTTTTGTGTGCACATCATCACAAAATGGCTCATTTTTCACAGCAGGAGCAGGTCGATGAAATTCAAAAATGTTTATTATCTAAGGTAGAAAGGTATGGATAGGCCATTAAACAAAACAGAAATGGAAAGTTTAGCAAGACTGTTAGATTATCTTGAGGATATGGAAAAAACACATTACGAAGAGAGTGAATGTTGTTCTAACCACATCTATACAGATGTGTTGCGATTAAAGACCGCAATGGACATGAATTGAGAAAAATGATTGACAGATTCTGTGGATTGAAAAGCTGAAAATTTGCGATTTTAATCATAAGCAATACCTTAGGCTAGTGTCTCCTCTCGGGCTGAGAGTTGAGTGTGTTTATGTGTTAGGCGATTGGTTTAAAAACCCTAAATATCAGGATGTTCTGGATTATATCCACAGCGTCAATTGCTATTACAAATTCCCAGAATTGCCTTTGGCATGGCTTGCCTACAGATCAACAAGAAGGCCAATGAATAGTGGCATAGGCGCAGTATGTTATAGACTTTTCCAACATAACAGTAGATGGGTTGCAAATAAATACAATCCAATAATGGTGATTACGCAAATACCTGTTTTGATTAACAAATTTAGTCTCTAAAAAAACCTAAATAATTGCTTCTCTAATGAAGGGACTCAGTAGTGATTTCAAAAGTGTAACCCATCACCCGTCTTTTATAATAAAATCAAATGTAAGATTTATACATAAAAGGTTCAATTTCTCAATGCAAGCATTTCGATCAGCAATATTTCACTGTATAGAAAAAGCCGGTGCCGTTTATCCCGAATATTACGATGATGGGCTATTGCTTGTATCACAAGGAAAGGTCGTCAAGGCGGGTCGCTTTGATCAATTGAAGGATCAACTGCCTAAGGATTTGCCCGTCAAACATTTTGAAAATAGTCTCATCGCACCTGGTTTTGTCGATGTTCATTTGCACTATCCACAGTATAAAATCATTGGTTCTTACGGCAAAAAATTATTAGATTGGCTCAACATCTACACCTTTGTTGAAGAACAAAAATTTGCTGACAAAGCTTATGCAGAGCGTATTGCCAAATTGTTTTTTAATGAATTGGTACGCAATGGCACCACGACCGCCATGTCGTTTTGCACCTCGCATCCTAACTCGGTGGACGCCTATTTCGAAGAGGCACAACGCCGAAATTTACGCATGATTGGGGGCAAGGTTATGATGGATAGAAATGCCCCTGAACCCCTTTGTGACAACCCTGAGTTGGGTTATGAAGACTCTAAAAAACTGTTAGAGAAATGGCACGGTAAAGATCGCTTAAGTTATGCCGTCACGCCTCGTTTTGCGCCGACTTCAACGGCACAACAGTTGCAAAAATCTGCACAACTCTTGAACGAATATAAAGCGGCAGGCGTGCGTTGTCAAACGCACATGAATGAAAATATTGATGAGATTGCCTGGGTGAAAGAACTTTATCCTGAGCGAAGCAGTTACTTTGACGTTTATGACCATTACGGGTTGAGCGGTGCGCAAAGCGTATTCGGCCACTGTATTCATAACACGCCTGCTGAACTTCAACGTATGGGCGACAGTGGGTCAAAGATCGCCTTGTGCCCAACCTCCAATTTATTTTTAGGCAGTGGGTTGTTTAATTTGGACACCTTAGAGTCATACCATATAGATTGCGCTTTGGCGAGTGATGTGGGTGGCGGCACTGATTTTTCAATGCTGCAAACCATGCACGAAGCTTATAAAATCAGCAAATTGAACAATGTTGACTTGCCACCAGTCAAAGCCTATTATTTATCAACCTTAGCTGGCGCCAAGGTCATTGGATTAGAGGATAAGATTGGCAATTTTGAACCTGATAAGGAAGCCGATTTTATTGTGTTTGATTTAGCAGCCACCGAATTGGTGCGTGAAAAAATGGCAACAACTCAAACCATCAATGAAATATTGTTTTCACTGATGGTATTAGGAGATGATCGTGCCATCCAATCGGTCTATATCATGGGTGAATTAGCGACCATGGAAGCCGTGTGAACGCATCGATTTGTCTGTTTTGCAATCAGGGGTATAATAGCAGAAAGGACGCGCATAAAAGCTTATGTATTATTTATTAAACAGAGAGCAATCAACGACCCAAATCACCAATGATTTTGCGGGCACAACCGTACTGGAATACTTAAGAGGTCGCGGTTTAACAGGCACCAAAGAAGCTTGTGCTTCAGGTGATTGTGGCGCTTGCACCGCCGTGGTCGGTGAGCTGGAAATGCAAGCCAATGGTGAGACCAACCTTGTTTATAAGAGTATCAATACTTGTATTGCTTTGATGGGGTCATTGGCAGGCAAACACCTTGTCACCGTTGAAGGTTTGGCAGATGGGGCGCAATTACATCCTGTGCAAAAGGCGATGGTTGAACACCATGGTTCGCAGTGTGGGTTTTGTACACCTGGATTTGTTATGTCCATGTTTGCCTTATATCAGAATCAATCTGAAGTTGAAGCGCACGACATTGAGGTTTGTTTGGCAGGTAATCTCTGTCGTTGTACTGGTTATCAGCCCATCATTAATGCCGTAGTCTCTGCCTTTGAACAAAAAACGTCCGATTATTACCAAACGCACATTCAGCAAACCATTGAATTACTGCAAACATCGAACACGAGTGGGCAAAATTCAGACCAGATGGCCGATTTTATGGCGCCGAATGATTTACAAAGTTTGGCAAAAGTCGTTCAAATGCATCCACAAGGGAAATTGGTGGCAGGTGGCACAGATTTAAATCTTGAAATAACCCAAGCCTTAAAAACATTCAGTCCGATCATTTCTTTGAGCGCGGTGACTGAATTGCAAGAAATTGTTGATCACGATCACAGCATTGAAATAAATGCAGGCGTACGTCTCAGGGATGCGTGGTCAATTTTGGTTCGTCACTATCCCAATATTGAACCCATACTGTACCGATTTGCCTCCACCCAGATTAGGAATTGGGCAACGGTGTGTGGCAATATTGCCAATGCTTCTCCCATAGGCGATCTTCCCCCCATATTCATTGCCTTGGGCGCCAGTTTGGTGTTACGCAAAGGGGATGAGACCAGAAGCTTACCCTTAGAACAGTATTTTCTTGATTATAGGCAGACAGCCCTACAACAAGGCGAATTCATTCAAAGCGTTGTATTGCCAAAACTCAAAGACAACGAGCAGTTCAAGTTGACCAAAATTTCCAAACGGATTGAAGATGATATTTCAACGGTATTTGTTGCCGCCAAATTAACAATGCAGGACGGAGACTTGAAGCAAGCTGTTGTGGCTTTAGGCGGTATGGCAGGCATTCCTAAACGCGCTGAAGCCGTTGAACAAGCACTGATAGATACTTGGCAACACTCTGATTTTGAAACAGCCATAGCGCGTAGTTTGAGCGAGACTTTTCAACCGCTTAGCGATGTGCGTGCCTCAGCACAATATCGATTAGCCATGGTTTGCAAAGCGCTGCAAAAGTACCGCTTAGAAATGCAAGGTACGGTTGTTCCAACCATTAGTGATTTTTAAGAGGTTATGATGAACGCATTACGCCCACCCACCAAAACTGTAGGTCAATCTTTAGCGCACGATAGTGCCGTCGGGCACGTTTGTGGTTCAGCAAATTATATAGATGACATACAGCCACCCGAAGGCTGCTTGCACTTGGCTTTTGCGCTCAGCCCACAGGCTTGCGGTAAGATAAACACCATTGATATTACGGCGGCATTGTCCGCGCCGGGTGTGGTCAAAATTCTTTTGGCCAAGGACATTGAGCATCTTCTCATCGGTCCTGTAGAGCATGATGAACCCTTGTTGGCTCAAGATGAAGTCCTTTTTCAAGGGCAGGCGATTTGTGCCGTATTAGCCGACAGTTTAATCCATGCAAGGCGTGCAGCTGCGCTCGTACAAGCTGATATTAGTGCGCAGGAGCCAATCATTACGGTTGAACAGGCCCTAGAGAAGCAGAGTTTTTTAATGGATCCGATCACCATGAAGGTCGGCGATGCTGAGCAAGCAATCAAAGGCGCAATCCATCAATTATCTGGCCAATTTTATGTGGGTGGACAAGAACATTTTTATTTGGAATCCCAAGCAACCCTCGCCATACCGAGTGAAAAAAATGAAGTCGTGTTGCATTGTTCAACGCAAAATCCATCGGAAGTGCAACACCTTGTTGCGCACGTATTGGCTGTCCCTCAGCACTCGGTAGAAGTCATCACCCGTCGAATGGGGGGTGGTTTTGGCGGAAAGGAAACCGATGGGGCTCAAATGGCTTGCTTAGCGGCTTTACTGGCCAAGCAAACAGGGCGTGCAGTAAAAGTGCGCTTGCCAAGAAGCGAAGATTTCCAAATGACGGGCAAAAGGCATGACTTTTTGATGCAATATCAAGTTGGATTTGATGATGCTGGAAAATTACAAGGGGTTAAGATTGAAGCGAGCGCGCGTTGCGGTTATTCGCTGGATTTATCCTATGCCATTGTTTCGCGCACATTGTTTCATTCAGATAATGGCTACTACCTGCCCAATGCCAGTTTTACCGGACATTTATGCAAAACCAATACAGTGTCAAATACCGCATTCAGAGGTTTTGGCGGACCACAAGGGATGTTGGCTATAGAAAGCATCATCGAAGACATTGCGCAATATTTACACAAAGATGCTTTGGATGTTCGTCAATTGAACTTTTATGCGCAAGCCCCCGCCAATGTAACCCATTATGGGCAGGAAATAGAAGATAACATCTTGCAAGCCATTTGCGACGACTTGATCGACAGCAGTGAATATCGTCAGCGTCGTGAACAGGTTGAGGTATTCAACAAGCAAAATACTTTTGTACAAAAGGGCTTGGCTTTCTCACCAGTAAAATTTGGGATCTCTTTTACCACCACCTTTTTAAACCAAGCGGGTGCTTTGGTTCACGTCTATAAAGATGGGAGCATTTATCTAAATCATGGTGGCACTGAAATGGGACAGGGCTTATTCATTAAGGTGGCACAAGTGGTGGCTGAAAGTTTAGGCGTGGACGTAGAACGGGTGAAGTCTTCAGCGACGAGTACCCAAAAAGTGCCTAATACCTCGGCAACAGCGGCCTCTTCAGGTTCTGACATTAATGGCATGGCGGCCCAAGTGGCCAGCTTTAGAATCAAAGCCAGTTTAACGACGTTTGCCAGTCAACATTTTACTGTGCCAGAATCGGCGATTGATTTTGCAGATGATGTGGTGACCATTGGTGATCAAACCATGCCATTTAGCGACTTCATTGACTTGGCTTATTTAAATCGGGTTGAGTTGTTCAGCAATGGTTTTTATAAAACACCCAAAATTCATTATGACCCCAAAACCGCTAAAGGGCGTCCTTTTTATTATTACGCCTATGGTGCCTGTGTCAGTGAAGTTGTGTTGGATACTCTGACGGGTGAGTACAAAGTGATTGCCGCAGATATTTTGCACGATGTTGGCGCATCGATCAATCCAGCCATTGATTTGGGCCAGATTGTTGGTGGATTCATTCAAGGCATGGGTTGGTTGTGCATGGAAGAGTTGAAGTGGAACGATGCGGGGGCATTGCTGACACGAGGGCCCTCCACCTATAAAATTCCATCAATCGGCGATTTGCCCAAACGCTTTAACGTCAAAATCAAACCCGATACCTCCAACCATGAGGCAACGATTTTTAAATCCAAAGCCGTGGGTGAGCCGCCATTTATGTTGGCCATTTCTGTCTGGTTGGCGATTAAAAATGCCATCCATAATGCCACAGATAAACAAGCGGTACAACTTTCAGCACCAGCCACCTTTGAGCAAGTTTATGCGAGTCTCAATAAAGAGAACGCGCAATAAATTGTTTTGTTGGGCTTGAGTATTAGACGGCTTATTTGGGAAAAGGTTGCCCAGGCTTCCAGTCTATGTAAACGCTGTCTTTTTGCTCTAAGTGCGGTGCTTTGGTGAACACGGCTTTAAAGTCTTTATCGCTGGTGTTTTCAAAAAAATGTGCTTCGCCTGGTTCACAGCGCAAATAATCGCCTTGACTCAATACCACCAATTCACCATTGACCCAAACATCGCATTGTCCTTCTAAAACCAAAAAAGCCTCTTCTTGATGCATGTGTTTATGGCAAGGATGGTGTTCGTTTGGTGTAATAACCACAATGCCCGTATCCACATTGGGACCGACTGTTAAATATTTAGGACCGTGGGTGTTAAAACGATATTTGTGTTGTTGTTCATTGGTACGGTACATAATAATCCTTATAAACGTCTGTGATTAAAAACCAGGGGCTTGCCACATGGCTTCTGTGAGACCTTGATCAACCAAGGCTAACTGCTTATTATAAATGGCTTGCCATCGGTCCATCAATTGTAGGTACTGTTGATGGTTGCTTGCAATGGGTTCGACGGTGCGTTCCCATTGAACCCCATGGTCGGCAGCTTCAGCCATTGTCGTGTAAACACCAGCACCAACGCCAGCAGCAAATGCCCCACCCAGCGCTGTGGCTTCTTTTACTTTTGGAATTTTAAGCGGTCTGTTCAGGACATCGGCGACGATTTGAGACCATAATTGTCCCTTGCTGGCGCCTGCGGCGAACACAATGGCTTCGGTTTTAATGGGGCTCATTGCATCAATTTTCTGTAAGTTTAAGGCGCTTACGATGGCCGCATTCTCTAATAAACTGCGAAATAAGGTGATGTTATTGCATTTCTCAGGCTGTATATTCAAATTAATGAACGAAGGGCTGGCGTGGTACCATTTGTCATATTTCATCGTGTCTGAAAATATGGGCATAACCCCATACGACCCTACTGGAACCGATGCGGCTTTGGCTTGGAGCAGATCATAGACATCTTTGCCCGCTTGTTGGGCTTGCAATTTTTCCGTTTGGCAGAAAGCATCGCGGAACCAACGCATGACCAATCCGCTAAAAAAAGTAATGGCTTCTACTTGTGAGAGGTGGGTAATGACATGGGGATTAACACGAAGTTGCCTGTTTTTGGGTGGTTTTAGCGCTGCATCAACATTGACAATCTGTTGCCAAAAACTGCCCCCTAAAATAGCCGCTTCACCGGGACGAACCAGATCAAGCCCAGCCGCGCCAAGTTGAACATCACCCCCACCCATAACGACCAAGGTGGTGGTTGAAAGCGCGGTTTCTTCGGCAGCGGATTTAATCACATTGCCAATGACTGTGCCTGATTCATAAACCCTTGGCAATGACAAGGTGCTTATGAGATCAGTCCCTGTGCTTAACCACTGGCGACTGTGTAAGTCTAATAGACCACTGGTGCCACCATTAGATGGATCCACACCAATAATGCCTGAAAGTTTGTGGATCACCCAGTCGCTGATCATGGAAAAGGTGTGACATTTCTCATACAGCTTGGGGCGGTTGTTTTTCAGCCACAACAGCCGGGGTAGGGCGCCTAAGGCAAAAGTTTGCCCTGTGCGTTGATAAAGATCCGCTTCTAAATCAGGAAATTCAGTCTTGAGTTGTTTGACTTCTTGTGAAGCACGCGCATCAACATTGGCAACGGCCCAGATCGGTTGACCGTCTTTGCCATAAAGCACAATGCCTTCACGCATGCTGGAAGCCGTTACCGCAAGAATGTCCTTGGGCTGAATGTTGGCCTGCTGGATGGCTTTTTTTATGCACTGACAGCACAAAGACCAATTGGTGTTGAAATCAAAATTCATTGAGTGCGGGACATTAGGTTCTGCTAGATGAATCCATTCTTGTTGCGCCATGGCAATCTGTTCACCTTGGAGATTAAAAAGCACCGCACGGACACTGCCAGTGCCAGCATCAATGGTCATTAAATACATCTTGATCTCACAATCGTTGCCTCAGAGCGATGGTTATTTTTTCAACTTCATTTGTTCTAATTCCCAATACTCCATGGCAAAACTGTCTTGTTCAGAGAGGCTTTGATAGCCACCTAATTGCTCAGCGCGAAGCATGGCCAACATGGTGTGGTTGTTGATGTCTTCAATCACATCGACGTCTTTTTGAGATTTGCCAAAACAAATGGTGCCCGCACTTGGCAATATTCCCCAATTTGGGTAAGGGTCTAACATGGTTTCAGTTGAGGCAAATGTTTGAAAATAGCGGCTGTAATTCTCAGCATACGCTTCTAACGTGGCTTGGATTTCGGCGCTTGAGTCGCCGGTAAAAATGACCGGAGTGCGCTTGGTTCGAATGATGTGTTCTGGTGTTAAAACCCCTTTTTGGGCAAGGGCAAAATGGTGGGGCTGAGCAAAGGTACGCGCCAAAGGTGTGTGGTTGATTTTATGAGATAGTGGACACTTTTTAGCCGCAGACAGGGCCGAAACAATGGCGTCAATGTTGTATGAGTTGGGCGTTGTTGGATGTTGTTCTATGTGAATGTGCTTATCCGCATGAGCAATTAAATACCTTTCAGCCACATTCACCCACTCGATCATTTTGTCATAAGCCCATTTGGCATCATCACTAAAAGTAAAGATACCGTGATTCAACAAAATGATGCCTTCAATCGCATTCCAATCAATATTCTGGGTGGCGTCAGAGACTTGTTTTGCCAATTGAAAGCCAGGCATGATGTACGGTAATATGAGTACAGAGGGTGGGTATAACTGGCGCAATATTTGTTCACCATGGACTGAATTAGAAATGGTGACGATGGCATCGGCGTGGGTGTGATCGACAAAATCAAAAGGAATGGTGGCGTGCAGAATGGCTTCTACTGATGGATTGGGAAAGCTTTGGTCGGTCATGGATTGGCGCTGAAGCGCGACCATTTGGGCATCGCTGAGTGTGGTGTGTTGCAAAAGCGCTTGGAGCTTGGTTGTTTCAACCGGTGCAAACCCTTGCGGTTCAATGGTCGCCAAGTCCCAGCCACTGGCTTTGACATAAATGGTGTCTTCAATTTTTACCGAGGTGTTGCCACCACCATGCAAAACCAAGTCAGCATCTTGCCCCAGCAATCTTGAAGTATAAACGCGCATGGACAGGGCATCCATCGATTGACTTAGGCTCGGTTGAAAGCGATTTTTCATAATAATAGTGGTCTTTTTGGGCGTGGCACTGTGAGGTCTTAAATGTCATTAGTGATTATTCATGAACATTCGAGCGATTAAATTAGCAACAAAAAATACAATCCATTAGATGATAATAGTTATACTAAGCATTATGATTGATTTTAATCGTATTTATCATAACTTTTCACCAACACTCAAGGAATCAGACGCATGACAGAAAATACATTTGGACAAGCAGGTTACGGGACTCAAATCAGACGGTCACCATTCTATGAAGCAACTTTGCGTTGGGGCGCAAAGGGTTTTTCCGTCTATAACCATATGTATATTCCAAGGGATTTTGGTGACCCTGAGCAAAATTTTAACAACCTGATCAACGAAGCCATACTCTGTGATGTGGGCGTAGAACGCCAAGTTGAAATCTCTGGCAAGGATGCCACTCGATTTATGCAGTATTTGACCCCTCGCAATTTGAGCAAATTGGCCGTTGGACAGTGTAAGTACATCTTAATAACCAATGAACAAGGTGGTATATTAAATGATCCCGTGCTATTGCGGATGTCAGAGGATCGCTACTGGATCTCACTCGCAGACAGTGATATTTTGCTATGGGCTCAGGGCGTTGCGGTTCATTCAGGCATGGAGGTCAATATCTGTGAGCCAGATGTTTCGCCAGTGCAAGTACAAGGACCAAAATCGCAGGATATTATGCTGGCTGTATTTGGCGAAAGCATTGCCGATTTGCGCTATTTCCATTGGACAGCTGCAACCTTAGAGGGCATGCCGCTCATCATATCGCGTACTGGTTGGTCCAGTGAGTTTGGCTATGAGATCTTTATTAATGACTCTGCGCATGGCGATCGGCTTTGGGAACACCTGATGGCCGTTGGTGGGCCAATGGGATTGCATCCAGGTCATACTTCGTCGATTCGGCGAATTGAAGGGGGCATGCTGTCTTACCACGCCGACATGAACATTCACACCAATCCCTATGAATTGGGCTTGGGTCGTTTGGTTGATTTAGAGATGCCCGCAGATTTTGTCGGTAAAGCCGCGCTCAGAGCAATCAAGCAAAAAGGCATCACGCGCAGCCAGGTCGGAATCAGAATCGATTGCCCCAGCAGTGTTCCAAGTAATAACACCTTCTGGAAAATCATTAAGGCCGATAAACAAATTGGCTATGTGACTTCTGCCATTTATTCCCCCAGATTAAAACAAACCATTGCTTTGGCCATGATGGATTTGGCGCACAGCGAATTGGGGACCACTGCCGTGGTCGAGGCTGAGGGCAATAGCTACCCCATTGAAGTGGTGCCCAAACCCTTTTATGACCCCAATAAAAAAATTGCTGTAAGCAATGTTCAGTAATACCACTGAATAAACAGGCTTACTGCGCCGTTTTTTCGCCTTAAATGGCTAGATATTCAGTATCATAATCTGCCCTGATTGGCACTTTTAACCGCCCCTTGTAACAGGGATTGTTGGGGTAAAAAAAAACCTATTTTTTTATTGATCAAAAAACCGATAAAAAATCGTAAAAAGTGCTTGCAACATAGGGGGCCAGTAGATACAATGCGCGCTCTCTTACAGGAAAACGAATTCAGTTGTGTTATCCACGACTCGTAAGTAGCTGTAAGACTGATCTTTAAAAATTTGGAACCAAGAACACGCATCAAGCGATTTTAATAAATCAAAATTGAATGTAAATTCAAAACGAGTTTGAGACGTTATGACTTTTAGATGACTGTTAAAGGTTATTTGGGGTTATATAGTCAAGAATTTAAGCGCAAACGGCGGATGCCTAGGCGGTAAGAGGCGATGAAGGACGTGGTAATCTGCGATAAGCTTCGGTTAGTTGATAAACATATGTTTGACCCGAAGATTTCCGAATGGGGAAACCCACCATTTATGGTATCTATATCTGAATACATAGGATATAGAGGCAAACCTGGGGAACTGAAACATCTAAGTACCTGGAGGAAAAGAGATCAACCGATATTTCCTGAGTAGTGGCGAACGAAAGGGAAACAGCCTTAAAGCAATATTAGTGTTAATGGAATTTTCTGGAAAGCTAAGCGATACAGGGTGATAGCCCCGTACATGAAAATGCTAATATTGTTATACAAGTAGGGCGGGACACGTGAAATCCTGTCTGAACATGGGGGGACCACCCTCCAAGGCTAAATACTCCTTACCGACCGATAGTGAACAAGTACCGTGAGGGAAAGGTGAAAAGTCCCCCGTTGAGGGGAGTGAAATAGAACCTGAAACCGTTTGCGTACAAGCAGTGGAAGCATGCTTCGGCATGTGACTGCGTACCTTTTGTATAATGGGTCAGCGAGTTACTTCTCAGTGGCAAGGTTAACCGAAAAGGGGAGCCGTAGGGAAACCGAGTCTTAATAGGGCGTCTTAGTCGCTGGGAGTAGACCCGAAACCGGACGATCTATCCATGGGCAGGTTGAAGGTTGAGTAACATCAACTGGAGGACCGAACCCACTAATGTTGAAAAATTAGGGGATGACCTGTGGATAGGAGTGAAAGGCTAATCAAGTCCGGAGATAGCTGGTTCTCCTCGAAATCTATTTAGGTAGAGCCTCGTGTATAACTGCTGGGGGTAGAGCACTGTTATGGTTTAGGGGGTCGTCAAGACTTACCAGCCCATGGCAAACTCCGAATACCAGTAAGTTCAGCACGGGAGACACACGGCGGGTGCTAAGGTTCGTCGTGGAAAGGGAAACAGCCCAGACCGCCAGTTAAGGTCCCAAAGTATTACTAAGTGGGAAAGGATGTGAGAAGGCACAGACAGCTAGGAGGTTGGCTTAGAAGCAGCCACCCTTTAAAGAAAGCGTAATAGCTCACTAGTCAAGTCGGCTTGCGCCGAAGATGTACCGGGGCTAAGTAATACACCGAAACTGCGGATGCGTTTTTTAAACGCATGGTAGAGGAGCGTTCTGTAAGCCGTTGAAGGTGTACTGGGAAGTATGCTGGAGGTATCAGAAGTGAGAATGCTGACATGAGTAACGATAATGGGAGTGAGAATCTCCCACGCCGAAAGTCTAAGGTTTCCTACGCAACGCTCGTCGTCGTAGGGTAAGTCGGCCCCTAAGGTGAGGCGGAAACGCGTAACCGATGGGAAACAGGTTAATATTCCTGTACCGTTTGTAATTGTGATTGGGATGACGGAGAAGGCTAGCTCAGCCACTTATTGGATTGTGGTTTAAGCATGTAGGCAGACTCTTTTGGAAAATCCGGAGAGTTAATGCTGAGGTGTGATGACGATCTACTACGGTAGAGAAGTGAGTAATGCCCTGCTTCCAGGAAAAGTCTCTAAACTTCAGATTACAAGTGACCGTACTAAAACCAACACAGGTAGACAGGATGAGAATTCTAAGGCGCGTAAGAGAACTCGGGTGAAGGAACTAGGCAAAATAGCACCGTAACTTCGGGATAAGGTGCGCCCTTTTTGGTGATGAGCTTCGCGCTCTAAGCTGGGAAGGGCCGCAGAGACCAGGTGGCTGCGACTGTTTAGCAAAAACATAGCACTCTGCAAACACGAAAGTGGACGTATAGGGTGTGACGCCTGCCCGGTGCTGGAAGGTTAATTGATGGGGTTAGTCCTCGGACGAAGCTCTTGATCGAAGCCCCAGTAAACGGCGGCCGTAACTATAACGGTCCTAAGGTAGCGAAATTCCTTGTCGGGTAAGTTCCGACCTGCACGAATGGCGTAACGATGGCCACACTGTCTCCACCCGAGACTTAGTGAAATTGAAATCGCGGTGAAGATGCCGTGTTCCCGCAACTAGACGGAAAGACCCCGTGCACCTTTACTATAGCTTTACAGTGAATTTTGGGCAATTATGTGCAGAATAGGTGGGAGGCTTTGAAGCAGTAGCGTTAGCCGCTGTGGAGCCATCTTTGAGATACCACCCTTGATTTTCTGGAGTTCTAACTTAGACCCGTTATCCGGGTTGAGGACACTGTATGGTGGGTAGTTTGACTGGGGCGGTCTCCTCCCAAAGAGTAACGGAGGAGCGCAAAGGTATCCTCAACACGGTCGGACATCGTGTATTGAGCGCAAAGGTATAAGGATGCTTAACTGCGAGACTGACAAGTCGAGCAGGTGGGAAACCAGGTCTTAGTGATCCGGTGGCACTTCGTGGAAGGGCCATCGCTCAACGGATAAAAGGTACGCCGGGGATAACAGGCTGATACCGCCCAAGAGTTCATATCGACGGCGGTGTTTGGCACCTCGATGTCGGCTCATCACATCCTGGGGCTGTAGAAGGTCCCAAGGGTATGGCTGTTCGCCATTTAAAGTGGTACGCGAGCTGGGTTCAGAACGTCGTGAGACAGTTCGGTCCCTATCTGTTGTGGGCGTTGGATATTTGAGAGGATCTGCTCTTAGTACGAGAGGACCGGAGTGGACGAACCTCTGGTGTTCCGGTTGTCACGCCAGTGGCATTGCCGGGTAGCTATGTTCGGAAGGGATAACTGCTGAAAGCATCTAAGCAGGAAGCCTACCTCAAGATTAGATATCCCTTGAGGGTTGTTGAAGACTACAACGTTGATAGGCTGGATGTGAAAGCACAGTAATGTGTGAAGCTAACCAGTACTAATTGCCCGATAGACTTGACTATGTAACACCCAAATGACTTTAGGTAATATGACCTGAATTATTAGGGTTACAATCAAATTCAAAGAATTGACAAGCGTGTTCTTGGTTCCAAATAATGAGACTAAATGTCTCTACCAGTTTGCCTGGTGACCATAGCAAGATTGAAACACCTGACTCCATACCGAACTCAGAAGTGAAACGTCTTAGCGCCGATGGTAGTGTGGGAGTTCCCATGTGAGAGTAGGTCATTGCCAGGCTTTTAAATTCAAAAGCCACAGCTGAATTCAGTTGTGGCTTTTTTTTATTATTGCCCTCAGTTCAAAAAGACTAAGACAGGAAAGCGGTTTGTTTGGAAATCCTCATCTTTTTAGAACGGAAATTAGTTCTCTAATCAAGTCGGCTAAATATGTACAGGGATATAGACCAAAACTGCGGTTGCAAATCTCAGTCTTGTTTTATACAGAGCGCTTCATGAGTCATTGATGAAGGGATTAACAATCCTCAACTTTGAGATTTTATAGAAAAAAATGGCCTTTTTATGCCTTAAGCGCTTCAATGTGATAAACTTATTTTTATAAATTCATATAAAGGAGATTAATCATGATCATTCACTCAAACGACAGACCGCCTAATGGGCCATCAACCACAGGGAATCCTTGGTGGTAGAGGGAATAATCGCTCTTAGTAAGTAACTTTCTTACGACAGTACCTTGTTCAATAATGACTAAATTAGAGGATATAATGATGAAAATACAATTTAATTATTTACTGAAACGCCTAAGTCTCATCTTAGTTTTTATTCTAATGGCAGGCTGTTCTACACCCAGCCCAATGCCTTTCAGTGTGGATTCCGACCCCACAAAAATTGCGGGTGATGATATATTTACTGGGGATAACCTTGGCGAATACTTTTGATGAAGATTATCCGATTAATTTGGAAGTCATAAGGATCAAGCCTTCTGATGGTGAAATTGTAGAATTTGGCATTGACAGCTCAGGAACCTATGCCATTGAACCTAACGACTATATCGGAATAGAGCACTCTGGCTATTTGGTACGCATACCATTGTCAGAAGGAGTGTATGAAATAAATGGCTTTCGAGGAGGTAGGGTCTCGTATCCAGTAGCTTATGGTTTTTTCGCACCATACATAGAAGATTTAAAGGTTGAAAGTACCGGCGAGATAATATATCTCGGTCACATTCAAGCGACCATAAGGGAGCGTCAAGGCGAAGAATTCCGTGCAGGCAGTCTTTTCCCATTATTTGATCAGAGTGTATCTGGCATGTCAGGTGGTAGCTTTGATATAGAGGTTAGCGATCGATACGAGCAGGATATTCAACGTTTTATAGCGCAATTCCCCGCTTTAAAATCTAGAGAAATCACTAAAATGATCCTCCCGCCTTTTGATCGTGCACGTGCGCAAAAATTTTGGGAAGATAATTGATAAGTAGATTGGTCATTTTATGACATTTAGTGATTCCATCAATGTCGTAGCTGTTGGTTAAAGCTAAGCGTTTATATTACTGAGTTTTATATAAATCTTTATCGAGATTTAAAGACCTCCGCTTTGATGTCATCATTCAAAATGCGCTTGTTAAAGATTAAAGAGGCTTCATTTGAGTGAGTGTAGACCAAACCTATTTGACCAGGCCACGCTTGGCTCTGCGCCGATCAGATTCGCGTAAGTATTTTTTCCTGAGCCGTATATTTTTAGGTGTCACTTCGACCAATTCATCTTCGCCAATATAATCGATGGCCTGTTCCAATGATATTGCGCGGATGGGGACCAAATTAAGCGCATCATCCTTACCAGAAGCGCGCACATTGGTTAATTTTTTATTCTTGGTGGCATTGACATTGAGGTCACCGCCTTTGAGGTGTTCGCCAATGATCATGCCTTCGTAAATGGGGGTGGCTGCCCGAATGAATAAGGGGCCTCGTTCTTGCAAATTCCACAAACTATAAGCCATGGCAGTGCCTGATTCTCCAGAAATCATGCTACCAACATCGCGTCTTTCAATTTCACCCTTATGGGGGGCATAGCTGTCAAAAACCGAGGATAAAATACCTTCGCCTTTGGTCATGGAAGTAAATTGTGATTTAAAACCCAATAACCCTCTGCTGGGAATCAAGTATTCAATGTGCGTGGTGTCATCATTGTCTTGCAGGTTTAATAATTCGCCTTTGCGTTTACTGAGTTCTGCAATGATTGAGCCAGAGAATTCGGAAGGAACAAAGATATTTACGCGCTCGCATGGTTCCATTTTCGTGCCGTCAACCACTTTGAATATCACCTCGGGTGCACCGACTTGCAGCTCGAAACCTTCTCTGCGCATGCTTTCAATCAAAACCGATAAATGCAATTCTCCTCGGCCACAAACCACGTATGCATCGGGATTGGATAAGTCCATACTCATACCGACATTCACTTCCAATTCTCGTTCGAGGCGTTCACGGATTTGTCTTGAGGTCAATAGCTTGCCGTCTTGTCCAGCAAAGGGGGATGAATTGACCATAAAAGTCATTTTTAAGGTGGGTTCATCGATGGCGATGACGGGCATGGGATCCGTTTTTTTATCAGCGCTGATGGTGTCTCCCACATAAATATCACTGATTCCTGCTAAGGTGACGATATCGCCACTGACGGCTTGTTCAACCTTGATGCGTTGTAAGCCAACCGTGGTCAACACCTCGCTGATTTTGGCGGTCTTGATTTTGCCATCTTGGGTGAGAACGGTCACTTCTTGATTGCGCTTGACCAATCCTTCATACACCCGACCAACGGCCATCCGACCTAAAAAGTTATCATAAGCCAAGTTGGTGACTTGCATCTTGAACGGTTTGCTGATATTAGACTGAGCCGGTGGGACTTTATCCATAATGACTCTAAAGAGGGGGGTGATGTTGTCTGCCATTTCATTGGTTTCTAAACCGGCAATGCCTTGTTTGGCAACGGTGTAGCAAATGGGAAAATCCAACTGAGCATCGGTGGCTTCCAATGTGACAAATAAATCAAATAATTGATCGATGACCCAATCGGGGCGAGCAGAAGGTTTGTCAATTTTATTGATGATCACAATGGGATTATGACCCATGGCCAAAGATTTACCCAGCACAAATTTGGTTTGTGGCATGGGGCCTTCATAGGCATCCACGACCAAAAGAACAGAATCGACCATCCGCAAAACCCGTTCAACTTCAGAACCGAAATCGGCGTGCCCAGGGGTGTCAACAATATTAATTTTGCAATCTTCAAACTGCAGAGCGGTATTTTTGGCATAGATGGTGATACCGCGTTCCTTCTCTTGGTCAAAGGAATCCATGACGCGTGTTTCTATCACTTGGTGTGCATCAAAAGTACCACTTTGTTTGAGCAGAGCATCAACCAAAGTGGTTTTACCATGGTCAACATGCGCAATAATCGCTATGTTTCGGAATGTATTCATTTTTATTGGTTTACACCTTTGTATTTGGATTAGAATAAACTTTTAACGGGGACTTAAAAAGGCGCGCAAAAAGTCAGTCTGATCGCGCAATTGGAATGGCGCTGATTTTATAAGGAAATGTAAAAAAAAACCTTAATTTATGGTGTTTTTTACAATAAATTGATCATATATCAGGAGAAATAATGTTGACGGCAGGACCAGATGGTAAAAAACGCTGTTTTGGCAATAAAGTTGGACAAAAATTTTATGCAGATTATCATGACAATGAATGGGGCATTCCGCAACATGATGATCAAAGATTATTTGAAATGCTGATCTTAGAAGGGGCTCAAGCTGGGCTCTCATGGGAGACTGTATTGAAAAAACGGGTTGGTTACAGGCAAGCTTTTCATCAATTCAATATTGAAAAAGTGGCGCGTATGAGCGATGCCGAATTGGCTGACTTGCAGGTCAATCCAAATATCATAAGAAATCGATTGAAAATAGCCAGTACCAGAAAAAATGCTCAAGTCGTTTTGCAGCTTCAACAAAGCTTCAACAGTTTTGATCTTTACTTATGGCAATTTGTCGATGATAAACCCATCATCAATCATTGGCATGAGTTCGACCAAGTTCCTGTTAAAACCGAACAAAGTGATCTATTATCCAAAGATTTAAAACGCAGAGGGATGAGCTTTGTCGGCTCCACCATCATGTACGCTTTTATGCAAGCAACGGGCATGGTCAATGACCACTTGGTCGATTGCCACTGCTATCACCATAATCGTTAAAGACACGGTTTCTAAGCTCATTCGTTTATAAGCGACAAAGATTGGCATAGCCGTCTTGTTCTTTTTTTTAGTGTCGTCATGTCCAATTTGTGCTCCATACAATGATGCTTGTTTTAGTTAATCATTAACATATGGAGTATATTTATGTTGAAATCATTCAATTGTTTATTAAAATCCCTCACCTTTATTGGGTTGCTAACTCTGGCGTCTTTAAGCTTTGCTGAAGAGACCATGGAGAAAGCGTCTGCAGAAAAAGTGGCCCAATTTGATCAAGCCACAGTTGTGCAGCACAATGCAGGCAAGGGTCGATATGAAGGCATTCTTGGGTCCATGAGTGTGAGCAGTGAATTGAACGGGGCGTTTAAATTATCCGTGGGATTCGATAAGTCCACTCGCACCAATCCACCACCAGTGGGTAGCACCATTGAATACCGCTATTACGGCCTCAGCAAAGGCGGTAAACCCAGGTATCCTTCTTTTGTTCGTTTGATTAAGGCGAACGAGTCGAGTTGAGATTTTTTAACCAAGCCAGCTTTTCGCTGATTTTCTTTTCTAATCCGCGATCAGTGGGATGATAAAACGTTACCTCCTTGAGTGCTTCAGGGAGGTAATCTTGTCCAGCTGAGAATGCATGTTCTTCGTTGTGTGAGTAGCGGTAGCCCTTACCATGATTCAAATTTTTTGCCAATTGGGTGGGCGCATTGCGCAAGTGTAAAGGAACAGGATAATCTGGGTTGTTTTGCACGACTGACCGAACTTTGTTTAATGCTTCATTGATGGCATTGCTTTTCGGGGCACAAGCGAGATAAATGATGGCATGAGCAATGGCTCTTTCCCCTTCGGCCTTGCCTAATCGTTCATAGGTTTGCCAAGCAGCAAGGGCAATGGATAATCCCCTCGGGTCAGCATTGCCAACATCTTCAGAAGCAATGCTCAGTAATCGTCGAGCAATGTACAGAGGATCACAACCGGCTTCAACCATGCGCACGTACCAGTAAAGACCTGCATTGGGGTCAGAACCTCGAATGGATTTGTGCAACGCAGAAATCATGTCGTACCAATCGTCCCCACGTTTGTCAAAAGCATGATAGCGTGATTCAAACAGTTGGTTTAACTGCTCCAATGTTGGCGTGATGGTTACAGCGTCTTGTTGTTGCGCCATGAGCAATTCAACGCTGAGTAATAATCTTCTAGCATCGCCCGCTGCATTCTGGATCAAGGGTTTTTCGACATGGCTAAAATCAATGGCACCTTGAAATTGCTCTTTTAACCAAGTTTTGCTGCGCTCGAGTAATTGGATCAAGTCCTCATCGCTGATGGTGTTTAGCTGGTAAACGCGGCACCGTGAAAGCAATGCGCGATTCAGTTCAAATGCGGGATTTTCTGTGGTTGCACCAACAAAGATGATTGTGCCGTCTTCAATGTGTGGCAAAAATGCATCCTGTTGGGCTTTGTTAAAACGATGAACCTCATCGACAAATAGAATGGTTTCTTTGATGAGCAAATCATTTTGATTCTTTTGGGCTTGTTCAATGGCTTGCCGAACTTGAGTAACGCCATCTAAAACGGCTGAAAGGGCGATGAATCCCCATTGTGCATGTTGTGCCAATAGACGGGCAAAAGTGGTTTTGCCACAACCTGGCGGTCCCCACAGAATCATTGAGTGGGCTTGTTGTTTGCTCAGCATGATGTGCAAGGGCTTGCCTTCAGAGAGCAGATGACTTTGCCCGACCAATTCATGGATGTTTTGTGGGCGCGCTCGTTCAGCGAGGGAGATCATGATGACTTGGCCGTTTGTGCAGCTGGCGGGTGGTTCATCAGCAACCATTGTAAAGCAACCACGGTCGGTGCAACGGTGAAGATGTTTTGTTCTAATCCTTGTGCAATACTATTGAAGTCATATTTGAGCACTTTTATGCTTTCATTTTCAGTTTGCAAACCAGCGTACTCTAATGCCTGTTCGGCGTCAACATAAGCACAATAGATGTGGAGCCGTTCGGTACAAGCACCAGGAGACGTATAAAAAAGGCCTATTTTTGACCATTGTTGGCTCGTTAAGCCGCTTTCTTCGAATAATTCACGATGCGCGGCTTGTAATGGGGTTTCATCATCGTTGATCATGCCCGCAATGGTTTCAATTAAATGCGGATTATCATGCAAAATTGCACCAGTGCGGAATTGTTCAACCAAGATCACTTGTTTTTTGATGGGATCAAAAGGCAATATTGCAACAGCATCGGGTCGGTTAAACACTTCATGATGAACGATTTTGCTCCATTTCTGGTCATAACGTTTATACTGGAAGGTATAGCATAGGGTCTTAAAAAATCCTTGATACAAGGTTTTTATTGAATGAATTCTGTGCGTTGTCATTGCATGCTCAGACTAATCAAGGTGGCAGCGTGAAACGCGCTCATTGATGCCAGTGAATAATTCATAGGGAATGGTTTGGGCGCGTTGGGCAACTTCATTGACAGAAATGGTGTCGCCCCAGAGCTCAATCCAATCACCGTGTTGAATGGCCGCTTTATTTTCACCCAAATAGACCGCACACATGTCCATAGAAATGCATCCCGCCAAGGGGTATCTTTGTCCTTTAAATGCCACATCCATTTGGTTGCTTAGAATTCGAGGATAACCATCGGCATATCCGACGCGCAGAATGGCAATCTGACCGTTTTCTGGTGCCGTCCAATTGCTGCCATAGCCAACAGTTTGTCCTTTTTCGAGCCTTTGCAAGGCAATAACTGGTGCTTCAAAGCGCATGGTCGTCGCCAGTTGGATGTTTGGGTTTTCATAGGGTGCATGTCCATAGAGCATAATGCCAGCACGAGCAATGTCGCCTCGTTCATATTGTTGCGCCAATAATGCGGCTGAATTTGCTAAGGAAGTGGTTGCCTTGCAGACTTTATTTAAATCATTAAATCGCTGTTGTTGTTGAACATTGAGGCTATGAGCGGGCACATCAGCACAGGCATAATGACTCATAAGTATGGGATTAAATGCATTGAGTTCATCATAGACTTTTGCCGCTTCTGAAATTGAAAATCCCAAGCGGTTCATGCCTGTATTGACTTTGATCCAAATGGGGAGATTAGACGGATAGTCAGCGGTTTGTCGTAAATAGCTCAGTTGTTTCTGATTGTGCAAAACCGGCATAATTGCATGCTCAATACATGCTGCCCATTCGTCTTTTAAGGCGGCGCCTTGGAGCAATAAAATAGGTTTTTTGATGCCAGTTTTGCGTAAGCACAACCCTTCTTCTAAGCGACAAACGGCATAACCATAGGCGTTTTTAATGGCTTTGGCAGCAAATTCTAATCCATGCCCATAAGCATTGGATTTGACGACAGCGAATACGCGATGATTGTTATGGAGTGATAAAGCCGTTTGGTAGTTCGCATCGATGGCCGAAGCAGAAATGGTGAGACGTGCACCGCTCATTCGACTAAGGGAGATAATTTTGACTAGAAAAAAGAATAACGATCGTCATTGTTGTAGATCATCAACATGAAACCCGTCATAAGCAAGATGCTCTTCAGCATCTCTATGTACAGGGGTTGTAAAGCGAGAGTATTGCCCTTCAAAACGAAGATTGATATCGCCAATATCGCCATTCCGTTGTTTGGCTATGATCAGTTTGGCTTGCCCTTTTAGTTCGGGTTTGTTTTTCTCATAGACTTCTTCACGATGAATGAACATGATGATGTCTGCATCTTGTTCGATGGAGCCTGATTCGCGCAAATCTGACATGATTGGTCGTCGATCATTACGCTTCTCTAAGCCGCGATTTAATTGAGATAATGCAACAACGGGGATGTTCAGTTCACGCGCCATTTCTTTTAACAGACGCGATATTTGAGTCATTTCGGCTACGCGGTTATCCTCTTTTGAATCACCGTGTAAAAGTTGTAAATAATCAACAATGATCAACGATAAGTTGTTGTAATTTCTTTTTAAACGACGGGCGCGAGCACGCAGCTCAAATGCGGTAAGACCCGAAGAATCATCAATGTGAATCTGCAGGGGTTTAATCGTCTCTCCTGCACTAAAAAATTGTTGCCACTGGTCGTGATCCAATTGACCATTGCGCAGATTGCTGAGCGGAATTTTGCCTATAGAAGAGGCCAAACGCATGACCACTTGTTCTGCCCCCATTTCCATACTAAACACACCAACGCATGAGGGCATAGAATCGCCCCCTTCAATGAAAGCGGGTTTCATATAGTGGCGTGCGGCATGTTCAACCAAATTCATGGCAAGGGTTGTTTTACCCATAGAAGGTCGTCCAGCTAAAATAATAAGGTCGCCAGACTGAAAACCAGCGGTCATTTTATCTAAATCAACAAATCCAGAAGGGACGCCTGTGATATCAGAATCCAACTCTGAAAGATCACTGACCCTCTGAATCACC
Source organism: Gammaproteobacteria bacterium (assembly GCA_965277775.1). Lineage (GTDB taxonomy): Bacteria > Pseudomonadota > Gammaproteobacteria > CAKMZV01 > CAKMZV01. The sequence goes on from OZ255843.1 coordinate 1,930,051, forward strand.
TCCCCAAACACTTTTTCAATGGGTTTGAAAGAATCTGTTTTAATTTGCTGTTCTGCCAGCTTAAAGACCATTTGTTCAGCTTTTTCAGTCAATTCCATAGGGCCTAAGCCTTGCGGGTCAAATCCCATGCGAGATATATCGGCACCGATTTGAATTAATGCCCGCATTAAAGCCCGTTCACGAACGATGATGGCGTAGGTTTTTATGTTTGCAGCCGTTGGCGTATTCTGGGCCAATTCACCAATGTAAACCGTACCACCCGCTTCTTTTAGGCTATTTAGCCGCTCAAGGTGTTCGCTGACTGTTATGATGTCAACGGGTCTGCGCTCACTAAAGAGCGTTTGAATGGTTGAAAAGAGTATTTTATGATCCGCACGGTAAAAATCTTCTGCGTGTAATAATCCCAAGACATCTTCGGCGGCTTCGTTATCAATGAGCATACCACCCAAAACCGATTGTTCGGCTTCAATCGAATGTGGTGGGATGAAGGCTGCAGCATTTTTCTTTGCCATATTATGTCGTGTTTTTTGTAAAGGTCTTGTTGATGAATTTGGAAAGGTCTCTTTAGGCTTGCTTTTTTAGTACAGGTATCAAGATTGTACCAACTTAAGCTAAAAAACACAGCTTCAACTATGACCAATGAAATGATTTTCTGCGATAGTGCGCACCGATTGAAAAGCCTGCCTAATGATGTCTAGCTTGATTGTTTTTGTGCCATGCAACTCAGCTTTGCTCGGTTCTTTCAACGGGTCTTATTGAATGTCCACGCCTGTGAGATACCAGCCTATGCTTCAATATTCAAAGAGTTAGAATCGATGGCGCAAAATGATTCTAACAAAACCGCAGAAAGAACCATCAACAATCATTGAATGGTCACAAAACCAGCCATCACCAGATTCGGGGCGATGGCGTCGCATGTCGATTTTGTGGTTATTCGCTGGATTCGGGCTGAATAATAAGTTTTATTTCGGCTGTAATATCATTTTGAATAATGATATTCACAGGAAATTCGCCCAATGTCCGGAATGCGCCGCCATCCAATTGGATGTGCTTTTTCTCAATTTCAAATCCCATCTCATTGAGGGCAACCGAGATGTCATGGTTATTGACAGAACCGTATAAATTGCCATCTGCTGACTCTTTTCTTAAGAGTACAACCTCAACCCCAGCAACTTTATCAGCAAGGGCTTGAGCGTATGCCACAGCATCGGCTGAACGTTTGGCCAATTCTGCTTTTTGTGCTTCAACAATTTTGATGTTTTCTTCGGTTGCTATTTTGGCTTTACCTTGTGGCAATAAATAATTCCTAGCATAGCCAGGTTTGACTTCAATGACGCCACCAATTTCGCCCAGATTTTGGATTCTTTCTAATAAAATAATTTTCATGTTAAACCTCAGTGTTGTAATCTTTTTCTGATGTTTGCCCAGTTGTCAATCAATCCCGTAAAGGCGAGCAACAGCATGGCTTCAGAAAAAATAAAAATAACGGGATAGAAGGCATATAGCCAAAATTTAGAGAATGCTTTAATACGCCAAATATAATGAATTAAGGCAATACCCTGTAAAACAAACAATGCCAAAATAATACCAATCAAATCATTTGCCAGTTGATTGTCAAAGATCGCTAAAGCAATAATGATGATTAGGGCACTGGCGACTTTATTACCAAAAAACCATTGTTGAAAAATTTCAGCAAATTCACCTGGTTGATAGAGCCGTGTCTGCCAATATTTTCCAAGCAAAAGTCCAAGTAATGGCATTATAAAGACCATTAAACTGATGCCAGCATTCATTGTCTTGCTCAAAATTTCAATTTCCTCAGGTGCCAGATTTAACTGCAGTAAGGTTGAGTAATTTTGAATTAATGGATACCAGAATAGGTTTAAATCGGGCATCCATAGTTTTGCAAGCACAAGAATTGTTGCTGCCCATACTGCCAAACCAAGACTGGCCAATTCTATGGATTTATATTTGAGAATTAATGCTGAACCTATAACAGGGACGACAAAAATACCGACATAAATCCCAACATTAAACAACAGGCTTTGACCAAATATCATATTGAGCATGCCAACAAAAAATGAAGAAAGAATGGCTAAAACAATAGAAGATTGCAAACCAATGGTTAAAGTGACCAGCGCAACACCTGCGCTCACCAGAATGCCTACAGGTTTTATAATGGTACTGATGAGTGCTAATGCAATCAATGTAATGTACGCTTTGCCACGAGAGGCCATCAGCCACCGTGCTATAGAAAGAAACATGATTTAATAGATTGCGTGTCTGTCAGTATAAGGCAACAAAGCCATTGTGCGAGCATGTTTGACGGCCTTACTCAATTGTCTTTGGTTTTTGGCACTAATGCCTGTGACCCGAGATGGGATGATTTTGCCCGTTTCGGTCAAAAATTGTTTGAGTAATGCCACATCTTTATAATCAATTTCTCCAGTGATCTGACGTTGACGGCTATTTTGACGGTTGTTTGTTTTGGCCATTATGCGTTACCTGCTTGGTTTTTAATTTCAGAGGATTCTTCTGACTCAGGCTTTAGAAGTTTTGAGGCCTCTGTAATAGCTGAATCTTTTTGAATGAACAGATGGCGTAATATGCCATCATTAAAACGGAATGCAAGAACCAGTTCATCAACCGTTTCCTTGGTTGTTTCGATGTTCATCAAAACATAGTGTGCTTTGTGTAACTTTTGAATGGGATAGGCCAACTGACGACGACCTAAGTCTTCTAAACGGTGAATTTTCCCCTTCGAATTTGCAATAGTCTGGCTATACTTTTCGATCATTGAGGGCACTTGATCGCTGTGATCAGGATGCACCATAAAAAACAATTCATAATGTCTCATATATAAAACTCCTTGTGGATAATAAAACGCTCAGATCAAGTCTGTAGCGTAAGGAAACATGCTTCAACCTCGGCTTTGATGACACATTGACGTCATTGAGCCAAAGGTTGCACATGAGGCGCGGTATTCTACCACACAGAATGGTTTTATATAAAAAACACTGAGGTTAAATCGAAAACATTGAATCCTATGACGGCAATGTTAGGATTTAAAATTTTTGAACAAAGATTCGATGGTTTGTTGCTGTGATTGGATTGTATGGCGCTGACTTAAAAAAATGCTTTTGATGGCGGTCAATGCTTGATCAAAATTTGAGTTGATAATCACATAGTCAAAATGGCGGTATTGCTGAATATCGGTGATGGCCTCATTCAGTCTTTTTTGTATCACAGCCACATCGTCGGTTTTTCGATTGAACAATCGGGTTTTCAAAGTTGTGTAGTCGGGGGGCAGTATGAATATGCCGATCACATCAGCAAAGATATTGCGAATTTGTTCAGCACCTTGCCAATCGATTTCTAAAACGACATCTAAGCCTTTCGCCAATTGTTGCTCAACCCAAATTTTGGAGGTGGCGTACTGGTATCCAAATACTTGAGCTGTTTCAAGAAACACTGCATCAGATTTGAGTTTTTGAAAGACTTGATCATCAACAAAGTGATAGTTTTTACCATCAATTTCGTTGTCTCTCTTGGGTCGTGTTGTGTGAGAGACGCTCAGGCAGAGAAAATCTAAACTCGAAACGGCTTCTGTCAATAACGAAGTTTTGCCTGCGCCAGAGGGTGCAGAAACAATGTAAAGCTTACTCATTTAAATTTTTGAAAGACTAAATAGTCATCGGCATAATAACATGCTTGACTTCGACTTGTTCATCCATTTCTTCAATTAAGATGCTACCCGATGCCGTGGCAATTTTCATGTTGAGCAGGTCATTTTTCAGCGTGCTTAAAGCCTCTTGTAAGTAGCTTTCATTAAATGCGACTTCAAGCTCAGTACCATCATAGGTTGAGATTAAACTGACTTCTGATTCTTCTTGATCTTTATTTCGTGAAGAAATTGTCGTGCTGTCTGTGGATATCTTCATCCGAATTTGGCGAGTTGGCTCACGATTGATCAAAATGGCTTGTTTTAAAGCATGCGACAGCTCTCCAGCATTGGTTGAATAAGTATGTGGATTACTCTGAGGGATTACGCTGGTGTAGGCTGGGAATTGTCCGACAATCAGTTTACTCGCAAAAATAAGATTTTTATACCGTTCTAAGGTAAATGAGATAAAGTTTGAATTAATGGAAAGGGTGATATTTTCATCCGAATCATCAATCAGGCGGACGATTTCAAGAACGGCTTTGCGCGGCACAATCACACGACAATCTTCTGAAACCTCAGCGTCTAAGGCAGCGTGTGCCAGTGCCAGGCGATGACCGTCTGTGGCAACTGTTTTAATGGTTGCGCCTTTTGCTTCAAACAACAACCCTCTAAGGGGTGCCCGAATGTCTTTGGCAGAAATGGCAAAGCTGGTTTTGGTGATCAGAGCTTTAAGATTTTTCTTAGATATGGTCACTGATAAGTCAAACTGGGATAAATCCAGTTGAGGAAATCCTTCAACTGGAAGGGTTGCCAAGGTAAAACGGGATTGATCGGTGCGAATTGTTGCTTTGCCTTCATCAAATTCAACGGTGATGAACTCATCTTTCACACTCGCGATGATGTCTAAAAATTTCTGGGCGCCTAAGGTGATTTCAAAAGGCTCTTTGATGGTTTCGCCTTCGGCTAGCGCTAATTGAGCGACCATCTGCAATTCAGTATCAGTGGTTGTCAGGGTGATGCCTTCAGAGTCAATCTGAAGTTTGACATTATCAAGAATGGGTAAAAGTTTGATGCGATCAACGACATTAACAATATCACTGAGTGCGCGATGTAATGGTTCTCTTTCAAAAAGTAGCTTCACGGCATTCTCCAATAGCTAAATAATAATAAGGTGCTGATCCTAAGCGTGTTCCAAAATCCATCCCTTAATTTAAGGATGGTTCATTATAAGCCTAAAACTAGAATTTAACTAGAAAGCGTTGTGTATAGATTATGATAATCACTCTCAATGTTCGGATGTTTTGAACGCAGTTTACTCATATTGCGATAAGCGTGGAGCACCGTAGAATGATCCCGTTTAAAAGCTTCGCCAATTTCAGCCAAACTTAAGTTGGTCAAATCTTTGGCCAGCATCATGGCAAGGTGTCTTGCTCGAACAATGGGTTGGCGACGAATGCAGGATGTTAAATCACTGTTTCTGAGGTAATAGTACCCAGCAACCGCTTTGATGATTTGATCAATGGTTACGGTTCTAGAATGCGAAGCAAATGCATTTTCTAATGCATGGCCAGCGCTGATTAGACTGACAGGTTGATTACTTTTGAATTTGTGATAGGCTTTTAAAGTGGCCAGAGCACTTTGTAATTCGCGCACATTTGAACGAATTTTCTTGGCGACTAAGAAGGCCACATCTTCAGGCAAGGACAAGCCAATTTCTTCAGCCTTAGATTTGAGAATGGCCACTCTAAGTTCTAATTCAGGCGGTTTGACTTCCAATGCCAACCCAGCGCCAAATCTCGAACGAAGGCGGTCGGTAAAACCACTCAAATCTTTAGGATAGCGATCGCAAGTGAACACGACTTGCTTGTGACCTTCCAGCATTAAGTTGATGATTTGGAATAACTCTTCTTGGGTGCCTGTTTTGTCAGCAAACAGATGCACATCATCGATTAAGAGTACGTCAAAACTGCTATAGAAGCGTTTGAATTCTGGCATTTTCTTTTGGTTAAGCGCCGCAACAAAACTGGTAACAAACCGAGGTGCATGTTGATAAAAAACTTTGACATTGGTGTGTCGTACCAAGTGATTACCAATGGCAAATAGCAAGTGGGTTTTACCTTGACCAGATCGACCATATATAAAAAATGGATTATAGATGCTTGCTTTGGCGTGTTGAGCGATTTCCTTTGCTGCAGCACAAACCATGGCATTGGTTTGACCTGTGACAAAATTACTAAAAGAAAATTGTGGTCTAAGGCCGGATTTTTCGAGTTGTTGTTCAACTCGAGCGCCGCTGGCTTTGGCTTGGATGTGCGTCATGTCGTTTGAGTCTGATGGGCGCGCTTCTAATTCAATGCGCAATGATTCCTGACTGTTCAATTGTAGCAACTGTGTGATCGTCTCCCAATAAGGCTGACCCATTAAACGATCAGCAAAAGATTCGTCGGGCGCAAAGATCGAAATTGAGGAATCTGTTTGTTTCGCTGTGAGGGGTGCAATCCAACGCTCAAATTCGAGCGCATCTAATTCTTTTTCTAAAGTTGTCACACAACGTCGCCAAGCAAAACTCACAGTAAACCTTTGATATACCTGTTTAAAATTTAATTGTTACGGCAGCAAATAGGTTGGTTCTGCTAAATGCTTGCTTTGTTCTTACGACTGATATTTTGCATTATTTTTAAATAAAATATCGAGGTTTTTGTAAAAAAAAATAGGAATTTTTTGATTGAAAAATAAATAAATTGTTAATAAGTTTTTCAATCGATTTTCTTTTTTATAAAAATGCCTTGTACTATTGGGATTTATGCTTCAAATTAAAATTGTGGATAACTATACTAAGTGAACTTCATTTTTTTTGGGTGAGTGTGGTCCACAATTCAACCATTTTTTCACTGTGATGCGGTGAGCGAAAAAATCCAATGTATAGTCCCTCAGGATTGAATATGATGATGTTACCCGTATGGTTGATGAGGTAGTCATCATTTGAGGGTTGATGCGCACTGTGTTCATCATTTGAGGGTTGATGCGCACTGTGTTCATCATCTGAGGGTTGATGCGCACTGTGTTCATCATCTGAGGGTTGATGCGCACTGTGTTCATCATTTGAGGGTTGATGCGCACTGTGTTCATCATCTGAGGGTTGATGCGCATTGTGTTCATCATCTGAATCCGTTTCAATGTCTGCTTTTAAATAATAGACGCCTAACTGTTTTGACAATGCAATGAGATTAAATTTATCACCAACGATGCCTTTAAAGTCGGGATGAAATCCTTTTACGTAAGTTTTAATCTTTTCAACCGTGTCTCTTTTGGGGTCAACCGACGCAAAAATAAATTGAGGCAGTTGCTCATTGGGTAGGTTTGCCTGTTTCATTTTTTTGTAAAGATTGGCCATTTCTATGAGCGTGGGTGGGCAAATGTCAGGACAATGGGTAAATCCAAAAAACACCAAACTCCATTGCCCCCTAAGATCTGCAAGACCAAAAGGTTGGCTGTTATGATCGACAAATTTAAAATCACTGATGATTTTGTGTTGAGATAATTGAATCAACGGTGTGGGGGTTTCCGGCGATTCTGGTTCAGAACTGGCCGAAAAAGAACAGGCACTGGTTATAAATGACAGAATAATGAGGCCAAATAGATGTTTTATCATAGTTATATCTTAATATTCAAAAAGGGTTAGTAAATAAGGTTTGCTTGAGTCTTTCAATCAATTGAGCTTGCAATTGACTAAATGAAACATCAGGTTGCAAGGTTTTAACGTCAATAACGGTCTGTTTTCGTCCACAGGGGTTAATCCACAAAAAGGGTTGTAAATCCATGTCTATGTTTAGGCTTAATCCGTGATAAGTGCCTCGCCGCTTACACGTTAAGCCCAAGGCAGCAATTTTCCCTTCCTTGGTATAAATGCCTGGAAAGCCTGTTTGCCTATAAGCACGGATTTGGTGAGTTTGCAGTACATCGATGATGCTTTGCTCCAAATGATACACCAACGTTTTAATGCCAATCTTGGCTCTAAATATGTCTAATAGAACATAGATGACCAATTGACCTGGACCGTGATAGGTGACTTCACCACCACGATCAACCTGAATGACTGGGATGTCTTTTTCTAATAATAAATGCTTTTTGTCTGCCACCCGTCCCAAGGTATATACGGGTGGGTGATGTGTTGCCCACAGAGTATCGGCAGTCTGTTCAGTTCGTTGCATCGTAAAGCGTTTCATGGCTTGCCAGCATGGCACATATTCGGTTCGACCAAGATCTTCAGTGGTCCAGTCAAGGGTTGGCATTTACGAATCCGACGACGTATTTTGAGATTCTGATGGATTAGCATCATCACAGGGCATGTCAATAATCGCCCGATTTTTAGAAGCATTGGATGTGAAATAAGGGTTATTTTGTATAGGGACCATCATCTTTCGCAAACCAGTAAAATGATGGGACTGGAAAATATTGAATATCCCCAAGATCTCATGTCTCATCGCCTTGCCAAGGCAAGGGCCTATTGCTGCCATTTGATTGACCATCATCGTCCTAAGGGATTCAGTGGATCAATGTCGTCCATGAATGGTTTGTTGCGTTCGACGTGGGTCAACTGGTAGGCAAGGCCGATCCAATTGCTGAAAATGGATTTGGTGGTATCTTGCCAAGTATTATTGAGTAATGGGGCGACCAAAGATTCTGGGAAAATGGGCATCGCTTGATTATTTTTTTGGCATTGTTTTAGCTGATCACAATATTCTTCCAAGATGGCTTGCGCCAATGGATTAAGATAGCGTTCAGGAAAGGGCGGATAATCTGCTGTTTGATGCTGAAAATAGCGTTTAACTTCTCTTTTGTATTCCTTCAATAACGAAACGGCATCATATTCTGGATGACCTTGAAAAAGCACTTGACGGATACCATCTTTACTGACAGCAACGTGAACCCCTGCGCGCGCGCTTTCAACCAATACTTCTAAACCAGCTTGGGTGAATTGTTCTTTAGAAATTTGGTTAAAACGGGAATGAGGGACGTCAAATTTGGTGTTGATGTCACGCGTAATGGGGTGATCTCTTTGGACCACATGATGATTGAATACGCCCCAACATTTATGACCAAGATGTTGTCGAGGTTGGTTGTAATGATATTGCATGACCACATGGGTGGCTAAGCAAGAACAGAGGGTTGATGTGACGTTTTCATAGGCCCAGTCTATGATTTCTGTTAAAGGGTGCCAAAAAAGTTCTTCGGCCAAATTCTCATTGGTGACATTGGCACCACTGACGATCAGCACATCCAATCCTTGTTGTTTTATATTTTCAAACGATTGATAGAATTGATCGATGTGTTTTTGACTGTTTTCGCTGCGTTTAATGCCTGGAATGGTCAACAGATGGGGGTGAAATTGGACAATGTCATTGCTTTGACCAATCAGCCGTAGAAATTGGCGTTCGGTAATTTCCAATGCCGAATCAGGCATCATATTTAATAAACCAATGTGAAGCGCTCTAATTTCCTGAGTTTGCGCTCTATTGATGGGTAGAATGGTTTCACCTTGTTGACGAAGGCGTGCAAATGAAGGCAGTTCTGAAATGGCAATTAAAGGCATTATTGAGCAATGATGCGGGTGATTAAATCTAAAAAGTCGTGGCTGTCCCGAATATCACGGATGTCTTGCGCATTAACGGTGTAGCCGTAAGTATGGCCTAAGTATTCATAAATATTGGATCGATGAATGACTAAACGCGGGAAAATCCATTGTGAGAATTGATCAGGGTTAATGAGCGCAACGTATTCCAAATCGTTTTCTTCTAAATACAGAGCCAGCTGTTTTTTTAGAAAAGCCTCGTTAAAGTATATGGGTTTAGGGTAACGGTAGGCACGCTCAATCAATTGTTCACGATCTTGTTCAGTAGAACGAATGTGCAGAATGAGGGAATGGGGCGCCAATCGATCAAAAATGCCGCTGTCAACAATCTCACACAAGCTTCCAGTGGCATCGTTGAGAAAACCGAAATACTGGTCTTTTTGAGCTTGTTCACTGGCAAGAATGGATTGCTCCACGGCTTCAATTTCAGCCTGGTAATGCAGACGTTGTCGGTACAAAAATTCATGATAATTGATGCCACCCAGATGGGGATTACCCAGACGCCCGACGTAGTTTGATAAAGCAGAAAGATTGTCAATGGTGATATGAGCATGAACGCGGATAGATCCATCGGCAAAAATCGGTTGCAATGTTTCCTCTTGGCAAATTTTTTGTTGTATGCTCGCTTCGATATGCGGCTTTAATGACCCAGTGCCGATTTGGTAATCACAAGAGTAGTGATACCAGTTTTCCTTAGCCAATTGATTGGATAAATGGGTTTTGCCAACGCCTGACATGCCCAATAAGGTAATGTTTTTGAATGGGTGCTGACGGAATCGATCGGGGTGGTCAAATTTCATGGGGCTATTTTAACGGTTCACTCATTTGATGGCAGAACAAAACCGCGGTTTACTTTGCCAATCAACATGATTTTCTATGGCATGAAATCCTTGTATTTGTAACGCGCGCATGACCTCAAACGCTTGGTTTTCGCCATGTTCCAGAAGCAACAAGCCATCATTATTCAGGCATGGCATGGCTTGGGCAATGATGGTTTTTAAATCTTTGAGCCCATGATCTTTGGCAATCAGAGCGTGTTGCGGTTCAAAAGTCAAGGCTTTTAGGTGCACATCATTTTCATCAATGTAGGGTGGGTTAGCAATGATGACATCAAATTTATTACGACAAGCGCTGAGCCAATTTTGATGATGAAATTCGATGTTTAATTGGTAGTGATTGGCATTTTTTTTGGCCACTTCTAAGGCTTGAACGTCTGAATCGATGGCGTGTACATCTGCATTGGGCAAATGTGTCTTTAAGGCTATGGCAATGGCACCGCTGCCTGTGCCCAAATCTAAAATTCGAGGGGATTTTAGGCGTATATTAGCCAACAACCAATCTATCATTGGTTCGGTGTCTGAACGTGGGATGAGCGTGCGGGCATCGACAAATAGGTTGAAACCATAAAATTCAGCAAAACCTAAGATATAAGCTATGGGTTCATTCTGAAGTCGTCTGTGAAGCAGAGCCTCGAGCGACTGGTGTTGAGGATTTGTCAGTAAATCCTGTTGCTTGGTAATGCACTCGACATCGTTAAATTGACAGACGTGCTTAATGATGAGGTCTATCTCTAATGCCGTATCACCAATTATGTGGCCACATTTTTTGAGGGCTTGGGTCCGCCATTGAGCAATGCTTAGCTTGGGCAAAGCAGCTGTTCAAGAATATTTTCATAAACGAGGGAAAGTTTTTCCAACTCTTCTAGACCAATGTGTTCGTTGGCCTGATGAATGGTTGTGCTCAAGCCCCCAAATTCAATCGTTTCAGCACCCATTGGCGCAATAAAACGACCATCTGAAATGCCACCTGAAGTTGATAACATTGGGGTTATGCCAAAAATTTTAGCGCCCGCATTTTGGCAAGCGTGGACAAGGGCACCATCCTTTGCCACACTATAGGGCGGGCCAGACAGCTTCCATTGAAGATCGTAAGTTAAGCCGTATTTGTTAATAATCGTCTCAATTTGAGCCTTCAATGAAGCGTCAGTATGTTCGGTGTTATAACGAAAATTAAAAGCCATTTTCACTGAACCAGGGATGACGTTTGTGGCGCCAGTGCCAGCTTGTAAATTAGAAATTTGAAAGCCAGTGGGTTCGAAATCATCATTGCCTTGATCCCATTCAATTTGGGTCAGTTCGGTGATCAGGGGTGCAACCAGGTCAACGGGATTTAGGGAGAAATGCGGGTAGGCAATATGGCCTTGTTTGCCATATACGGTTAGATGACCGTCCATAGATCCGCGCCGACCATTTTTTATGGTATCACCCAAGATTTTCTCACTGGTTGGTTCGCCGACCAAGCAATAATCAATGTGAATATTATTCGGTATGAAATGCTCTTCAACCACTCTCTTAACGCCATCTATGGCAATGGCTTCTTCATCACTGGTGATTAAAACACCGATGGTGCCTTTGTGGTCACTGTGGTTTTTTAAAAACGCATGCAAACTGGCATGGAAACACGCCACAGACCCCTTCATATCAGCAGTACCACGACCATATAGCTTTTGATCGACCAAAGTGGGTTCAAATGGTGGGGTTTGCCATTGGTCAATCTCACCCGTGGGCACAACATCTGTATGACCCAAATAGACGAGCAATGGCGCACCCGACCCTCGGGTGGCCCACAGGTTGGTGACCTCGCCATACACAAGCGTTTGACAGTTAAAACCCAAGGGCTCTAATAGGCTAATAAGGTAGTCTTGACAGCCTTCATCATTCGGTGTGACTGAAGGACGTTTAACAAGTTCTTTGGTAATATCTAAGGCTAACATAGTATGAGTCTGATTAAGTTTGAGATTCGGCTAAGCGCAGGAGTTCGTTGACCCCCACTTTGGAACGGGTTTTATCGTCCACTTTTTTAACGATGACGGCGCAGTATAAACTGTAAGAGCCATCCTTTGATGGCAAACTTCCTGATACAACCACTGATCCTGCTGGAATGCGGCCATAACTGATTTCACCCGTTTCCCTGTCGTAAATGCGGGTGCTTTGACCAATATAAACGCCCATGGAGATGACGGCATTTTTTTCAACAACCACGCCTTCAACCACTTCTGAACGCGCCCCGACAAAACAACCATCTTCGATGATGGTAGGGCCTGCTTGGATGGGTTCTAATACCCCACCGATGCCAACACCACCTGATAAGTGCACGTTTTTACCAATCTGGGCGCAAGAACCCACAGTTGCCCAAGTATCAACCATGGTACCACTGTCTATGTAAGCACCAATATTGACATAAGATGGCATTAAAACCGTATTGCTTGCAATATAACAGCCTTTTCTGGCAACCGCTGAGGGCACCACCCGAATACCCGATTGTTTGAATTGGGCTTCATCCCATTCATTGAATTTATTCTCTACTTTATCAAAAAATTTCAGACCATCACCTGTGGCCATGACCCGATTGTTACGCAAGCGAAACGACAGCAAAACGGCTCGTTTGACCCATTGGTTGACGTGCCACTGGCCAACGTCTTGTTGATCGGCCACTCTTAGGGTGCCATTGTCTAAATATTGGATGACCTGCTCCACAGCTTCATTGACTGCTTGCGGTGGCGCGGCTGGGTCAAGCTGAGCTCTATTCTCCCAAGCTTGATCAATGATTGACTGTAATTTTTCCACGGCTTGACTCCTGTAATGAATGATTAAAGCTGAATGATGATATTATGCCACGTTTCTTAGTTGAATGACTTAGGCCTTGGTTTCAGTTTTTTGTATGAGCGCTTTGATGTTATTTTTATGGCGCCAAGTAATGAGTGCACCAATGACCACCAGTCCTGCAATGATGTGAATATCTTGATAACCCCACAACCAGGCATAAAGGGGTGTCAAAAACACTGAAATTATGGCCGCCAATGAAGAATACTTAAGCACTTTAACACTCACAAGCCAAGTAATCAGTGCGCTGAAAGCCACGGTCAATGACCAAATATCCCAAGCAAACAGTGCCCCAAAAAAAGTGGCCACACCTTTGCCGCCTCTAAAGTCAAAGAAGATGGGGAACATATGACCCACAATGACGGCAAGAAATAACGCGAGTAGATAAAATTGGTCAAAATAGCCAAAAACTTGAGCAAACAAAATGATTAGAAAGCCTTTTAGGGCATCGCCAATCAAAGTCAATATCGCGGCTTTTTTATGGCCTGTGCGAAAAACATTGGTCGCGCCAGGATTGCCCGAACCCATCTCACGTGGATCGGGTAAGCCAAAACTTTTGGAAACCAAAACGGCAATGGCTATGGAACCAACCAGATAAGCCGAGAACGACCAAATAAGGACTTCAATCATTATCTATTTGCCAATGTCCAGATTTTCCACCTTGTTTTTCTATCAATTGAATCGGCCCGATGACCATGCCTCTATCGACCGCTTTACACATGTCATAAAGGGTCAGGGCGCTGATTGAAGCCGCCGTCAATGCCTCCATTTCAACCCCAGTTTGACCCGAGACGGTGCAGGCGGCCACAATTCGAATGCCACAAAAATCAGCGCTGTGTTCTGCCGTTAAATCAATGTGCATGGATGTTAACATCAAAGGATGGCACATGGGGATGAGGGCTGATGTTTGTTTGGCTGCCATGATGCCAGCAATGCGGGCACAAGCGAGGACATCGCCCTTTTTGTGTTGACCTGATTGAATAAGCTCAAGCGTTTCCGGCTGCATTTTAATGCTTGCGTGCGCTGTGGCTTTTCGATCAGTGATGTGCTTATCCGTGACGTCAACCATGGTTACGTGACCGGCTTCATTAAGGTGGCTAAGTTTGCTCATAGTGGTATGCTCATTCTCGAAGATATTTTACACCCAGTCTTGCGGTTTGAGAAAATCATTGAGTTTCGCTTCTTCACTCATGGGTTCAGGCTGCCAATTGTATTGCCAATGGACTTCATTGGGCAGTGACATCAAAATGCTTTCTGTACGCCCATTTGATTGTAAGCCAAACAAAGTACCTCGATCGTAAAGCAGATTAAATTCGACGTAACGACCACGGCGGTATTGTTGAAATTTTTTCTGGGCGTCGGTGTATTCAAGCCTATGACGTTTTTCAACAATGGTCATATAACTTTCAAGGTAGGTCTCGCCGACGCTTTGAATGAACGAAAAGCATTTTTCAAAAGACCAACCATGATTTGCTTGATTCAGATCATCAAAAAACAGCCCGCCAACGCCACGGCATTCATTACGATGGGGCAGATAAAAATATTCATCGCACCATTTTTTGAACGAAGGGTAAATAGATTGACCAAAAGGTTGGCAGGCATTTTTAGCTGCTTGGTGCCAAAGGATGACATCTTCTTGAAATGGGTAGTAGGGCGTCAAATCAAAGCCGCCACCGAACCACCACACAGGTTTATGGGCTTTGTCGGTACTGATCAATAAGCGTAAATTGGCATGAGAACAGGGAATCATTGGGTTTTTGGGATGAATGACAATGGATAAACCCAGTGCTTCAAAAGGCAATCCGACCAAATCAGTGCGAGTTTGAGTGGCTGAAGCTGGAAATTGATTGCCCCAAACGTGTGAAAAATTCACCCCGCCTTTATCAATGACTTGACCAAACTCCAATACATTTGACTGACCATGCCCTTGCAAGGTTTCAGTCTCTGCTTTGTGCCAATGGTCTGATTTGAAAGACGAATCTTGTTCAAAAGCGGCCAATCTTTGACAGAATCGCTGCTGTAAATTGCTTAGATAATCTAGAACGGGTTTGGAATCCATTTTGCTGAATGATTGGCGATTTCTGCCCTATATGGGATTATCGATATTGATGAATTTGAATGACACATCAAATTTTTCAGCCCAATGTTGACCCAAGGCTTGAACCCCAAATATTTCTGTGGCGTGATGACCACAAGCCAGATAATGGATGCCCAGCTCTTGTGCTAAATGGGTCGTGCGCTCGCTCACTTCGCCACTCATAAAAACATCGGCATTGAGGCTGGCCGCTTCTTCAATCATATCTTGAGCGGCACCTGTGCACCACGCAATCGTTTTGACCGTTTGTTTGCCGCCAGGCAAATGGGTAGGCGGGCGATTTAATTTTTGTTGAATGTGTTGGATCATTCGCTCAATGGAACAGGGTTCAATGGATCCGAGTCTTAATAAACTGGTTGGATTTTCTGATTCATCATGAATGCCTAAAAGTTCTGCAAGTCCGGCGTTATTTCCCAGTTTTGGGTGGATGTCTAAGGGCAAATGATAGGCAATTAAATTGATGTTGTGTTCAATCAATTGTCGTATGCGTTGTCCTTTTATCCCAGTGAGGGTCGCCGATTCGCCCTTCCAAAAATAACCGTGATGGACGAGTAAGGCATCGGCTTTTGCAGCAATGGCTTGCTGAATCAATGCTTGAGAAGCGGTAACACCGCCGATGATGGTTTTGATTTCAGCGGCGCCTTCAATTTGTAGCCCATTTGGGCAGTAATCATCAATCTGATGACAATTGAGCAGCTGGTGGGTGTAATCAACTAAGGATTTTGTTAAGACAGGCATTTCAACGCGTCGATGAGTGTTTTATTTTCATGAGATTGACCCACGCTGATGCGTAAACATTGTTTGAGCAAGGGATGAACATGGTGCAGACATTTGACCAATATACCTTGGTTTATGAGTTGTTGGTAAACTTTTTCAGCACAATGCGTGGGGTTTATTTTTACCAATAAAAAATTGGTCTCACTGGGATATACGGTTGCAACGAAGGCGAGTTCATTAAGCGATTGACTCAGGGCGTTGCGCGCTTTAATGATGTCGTCGATTTGATCTTCATAAGATTGTGACTTCACCAGATACGATTGTATTAAATGTTGGGTGGCACTGTTGATGTTATAAGGCATGCGAACTTTATTCAACTCTACGATCCAAGGTGTTTGGGCAATGACATAGCCTAATCGTAATCCAGCAAAGCCTATTTTTGATAAGGTTCTCAAAATGACAATGTTGGAATAATCTGAGTATTGATCTAAGTAGCTGTGGTTAGAGAAGGGCGCATAGGCTTCATCAATGACAACCAACCCTTGCGCTGTCTGGAGAATGGCCTCAATGGCTGGTAAATCAAATAAATTGCCAGTTGGGTTGTTAGGGTGGGCGATAAATATGAGCTTGGGCTGATGACGTTTGATTTGTTCAAGCGTTTGTTCAAGCGGAATGGCGTAATCTTTGGTCAGAGGGATCGCGTAATATTCCACAGAGGCAAAGAGTGCGGCCATTTTGTACATAACAAAACTGGGTTCAAAGGACATCACTTTGTCCTTAGGGCCACAACAAGCCAGTATCAGTAACTGGATCAGTTCATCAGAGCCATTGCCTAACAGTATGTTATCAATGGTGCATTGATGATTTTTCGCTATGGCTATTCTTAGAGCGGTAGCTTCACTGTCAGGATAACGATTTACCTGAAGTAGATCAATATTTTGTTTCCAATCATTCAGTATTTCAGGGGGTGTGGCGTGGGGGTTTTCCATCGCATCTAACTTAATCAACCCCTCGGCATTCTTTGATTTGTACGCCCTTATTGATTGAATGTCTTTGCGAATGACAGCTTTAACACGGGCATTCATTTTAGTCTGTAACGTGCTGCAGTCGCATGAGCGGTAAGAGACTCATGTTCTGCGAGGGTGATTGATGTGCGCGCGAGTTTTTGCGCCGAAGCTTGATTGCACTGTACAACGCTGCTGCGTTTTTGAAAGTCGGGCACACCAAGCGGAGAAGAAAATCGAGCCGTGGCTGATGTGGGTAAGATATGGTTAGGGCCCGCACAATAATCGCCAAATACTTCTGGTGTGAATATGCCTAAGAATATGGCGCCTGCATTTTGAATGTATTCAAGCTGTGCTTCAGGTTGTTCTATGGCAAGTTCTAAGTGCTCAGGTGCAATGCGGTTTGCCAATGCAATACTTTCAGCCAGATCTTTGGTTTGAATCAAAGCCGAACGATGGGTGATGGCGGTTTCAATGATTGACTTGCGGGGCATGGTTTCTATTAAACGATGCATGGTTTGTTCTAATTCTAATAAATAATCCCCATCATGGCAAAGCAATATGGCTTGCGAGAGTTCGTCGTGTTCGGCTTGAGAGAATAAATCCATGGCTGCCCATTCAACAGGTAGTTGGCCATCGGTAATAATCGTTATTTCTGATGGGCCTGCAATCATATCAATGCCCACCTGACCAAACACTTGACGTTTGGCTTCAGCCACATAGGCATTACCTGGTCCGACAATCTTATCCACTTTTGCAATGGACTCCGTACCATAAGCCAGAGCAGCAATGGCTTGAGCGCCCCCGATGGTATAAATTTCATCTACGCCACAAAGGCTTGCAGCGGTCAGTACAGCTTCATTGAGTTCCCCCTTCGGGGTGGGTGTCATCATGCAAATATGTTTGACGCCCGCCACTGTTGCTGGGATGGCGTTCATGATGACCGAGGAAGGATAAGCGGCTTTGCCGCCAGGGACATAGACGCCGACGCGGTCAATGGGGGTGATTTTTTGCCCCACATGCACGCCAATTTCATCAACAAAATGCCAATCTTCAAGCTTCTGTGCTTGGTGGAAGGCTGTAACTCGTTCAATGGCTTGTGCCATGCTGTGGCGCAAGTCATTGGAGACTTGTTTTTCAGCGCCTACTAGGGTTTGTTTATCAACCCGAAACGCTACGGGTTTAAAATCATCAAAGCGTTGAGTGTATTTGAATAGCGCTTGATCGCCAGTCTTGATCACATCAGCTATGATGTCTTTAACGGCTGCTTCTATGCCTTGAACAATGGGTGTTTCTCGCGTCAGCAATTGGGCAAACTGTGTTTCAAAATTTGAAGATTCTGTGTTTAAATGCTTCACTTTCATAGAGAATGCGCGTGTTTTAACAACTGTGTTCGGAAAATTGTGCCAGCAATGCGTTTAATGCTTTAGATTTGGTTTTCTGTGAATTTGGATTAAACACCAAGCGACTGCTGATCGGGCAGATGTCCTCAACGATCGTCAGGCCGTGTGCTTTCAGCGTATTGCCCGTTTCGACAATATCAACAATGTAATCTGCAAGATCAACCAAAGGGGCCAGTTCCATTGAGCCATACAGTTTGATGATTTCAGCGGGTTGACCTTGCTCGGCAAACCATTTTTGGGCAAAAAAAGCATATTTTGTTGCCACCCTTATTTTTTTTGTTGAATCGGGTTTTTTGCCACAAAGAGACGCCACACACAGGCGGCAAGGGGCAATCTTTAGATCCAAATATTCGGCCAATCCATCGCCGCCAGATTCGAGCAAAATGTCTTTGCCAACGATGCCAATATCGGCCACCCCTTCTTTGACGTAAACCGGCGTATCGGTCGCGCGTAAGATGAGCAATTTGATATTGGGTTGCGAAGTATTCAACAGCAGTTTGCGTGTCTGATCTACGTTTTCATCAACATGAATATTTAGCTTGGACAGGAGTGGTAGGGTTTGTTCTAAAATCCGTCCTTTGGACAACGCCAGGACGATGGGTTGTTGATCAGCCATTTTTAGGTTATCTCGGGCGGTTGTTCAGCAGAGTGCAGACGATAAATATTGGCGCCTAATTTGCGAAATTTTTCTTCTATCAACTCGTAGCCACGATCGATATGATGGACTTGATGGATCACCGTTTCCCCATTAGCGACCAAGCCTGCTAATACCAAAGATGCTGAAGCCCGTAAATCACTGGCTGTGATAAATGTACCCTTCAGCTCGGAAACGCCTCTAGAAATAACCACATTGTCTTCAATGGTTAAATCTGCGCCCATTTTTTTAAGTTCTGATACATGACGGAAGCGCCCTTCAAACACCTCTTCAGTGATTCGCCCCTCGCCTTGTGATAGGGCATTTAATGCAATAAATTGTGCTTGCATATCGGTTGGAAATCCTGGGTATGGTTCGGTTTTAAGATCAATGGCTTTGAGCTGTTTGCCACGCGCATCGACTTCTATAAAATCCTCACCAAAAACAATGTCCACCCCCGCTTTTTTCAACATATCTGTTGTTTGTTTAAGGTGTTCGGTGACCACATTGTGAATTTTTATTTTGCCTCGTGTTATGGCCGCTGCCACCAAATAGGTTGCGGCTTCGATTCGATCGGGCATGAGGGTGTATTTGGTACCGTTTAATTTCTCAACACCTTCAATTTTAATGGTTGAAGTTCCATGTCCAGTAATTTTGGCACCCATTTTATTTAGACAATTGGCCAAGTCAACAATTTCGGGTTCCTTGGCTGTATTTCTGAGGATGGATTGTCCTTCTGCTAAGGTTGCGGCCATAATCAGATTTTCTGTGCCTGTCACGGATGCAGTTCGTAGGTGAATGTCTGCAGCCTTTAGGCGTTTATTTTTAGTTTTACCAATGATCCATTCGCCATGACTTTCGCTAAAATCAACGCCCATCGCTTCTAAACCCATAAGGTGCACATCAATGGGACGATCACCAATCACACAGCCCCCAGGCATGGTTAATTTTGCTTGACCATAACGCGCGAGCATGGGACCAAGTGCCAGAATTGAAGCGCGCATTAGACGGACCATCTCTGTGGGTGGGTTTTTTATCTTAGAAGAATTTGTAATGCTGATGGCAGATTCATCAATATAATTGAAACTGAGGTTGACGCCCATGCCCGCCAATAATTGCATGACATTGGTCACATCCATTAAGTAAGGCGAACCATAGATTGTTAAGGTTTCATCGGTGAGTAAACTGGCAATCATGATCGGCAAAACAGCATTTTTTGCGCCAGAAATTTTAATTTCACCACTTAAAGGTGTGCCACCCTTGATAAGTAAAGTATCCATTATTTTTCTTCGGGTGTATAGGTTTTGATGGAAAGTGCGTGCAAGGCACCACTTTGAATGTCATCGGCCACAGCGGCGTTCACCATCCTATGTCTCATCAAGGTATTTTTACCTTGAAAATTTGGACTGGTGACTTCAATACTGAAATTGCAATCGGAGCCATTGACGATGATTTCACATTGGCCGATGTGTGCTTTTATTTTTTGGATAATTTGTTCAGATTGCACAGTTTTTTTGGAATTTATAGCGGTTTAAAATATTATAAAGACATTGTAGTTTATTGTCTGAGTTTGTACCCGCTTTTCAAAATGTAATAACACCACAATGTGAGGATGGCTAAGAATATCAAAACCATAAAAATGGCAAAAACAAAAGGCTGGTCGGACACCCCTAATGCAGTATAACGAAGGCCATCGATCATGTATAAAAATGGATTGAGCAGAGATATGGTTTGCCATAAAGGGGGTAGTTTGCTGATCGAATAGAAAACCCCACTTAAAAAAGTCATGGGCAGTAAAACAAAATTTTGAAAGCCGGCAAGATGGTCAAATTTTTCTGCCCATATACCCACAATTAATCCCATTGCGCCCATCACAGCAGAGCACAAAATGCAAAAAAATAGCGCATAAAAGGGATGAACAAAAGTCACATCGTAAAATAAAAAACCACAAGCAAAAACCGCAACGCCGACAATAATGCCCCGAATGACAGCAGCGCCAACAAAGGCCAAATAGATTTCCATCGGTGACAGGGGAGCGACCAGCAAAAATAGGATGTTGCCATAAAATTTTGACTGTATCATACTGGATGAAGTATTGGCAAATGCGTTTTGTAAAATCGTCATCATGGCCAACCCGGGGATCAGAAACAGCCCGTAATCATAGGAGCCTGTTGAATATTTAGCCATGTCGTCGCCGATGGGTAAAAATATGATCAGATACAAAATGGCTGTAATAACCGGCGCAAAGATGGTTTGCAACGAAACTTCTAAGAATCGTAGATTTTCCTTTCTAAATAATACCCAAGTCCCGTACCAGTTCCACTGCATTTTCATTCTTTTCCTCTATCTTCTGAAACCAAATCCAAATAAACTTTTTCAAGGCGATTATTGCCATTGTTTAGCAGTTCATCTTTGGCGTCCAATGCAATCATTCTGCCATCACTGATGATGCCGATGCGTTCACATAATTGCTCAGCTTCTTCTAAATAGTGGGTGGTTAAGATAATGGTATGCCCCATTTTGTGTAACTTGCGGATGAAAGTCCATATGGTTTTGCGCAAATCAATGTCAACACCGGCTGTGGGCTCGTCTAAAATAATGATTTTAGGTTTGTGAACCAAGGCTTGGGCAATGAGCACACGACGTTTCATGCCACCAGAAAGATTGGCGGTCAGCGTGTCCGCTTTGCCAGTCAGCGCCAATATATCCAAAAGTTCATCGATCCAATCGTATTGCCGGCGGCCAAAACCAAAATAACCGGCTTGCAAGCGCAATAAATCAATCACAGAAAAGAACCCATCGCTGATGAGTTCTTGCGGTACTAAGCCTAAATCACGGCGTGTTTGGCGGTAATCGTGAACCACGTCATTGCCGAATACGCTCACCGAGCCCTCGCTGGCTCTGACCAATCCAGCCAGAATGTTAATCAGCGTAGATTTACCAGCACCATTGGGACCTAAAAGACCAAAAAAACTGCCTTCTTCAATATTAAAGTTAATGTTTTTTAAGGCCTGAACATCGGGATAGTTTTTGACGACTTGTGAAAATTGAATCGCAATACTATTGTTCATGACTATCAAATAGTGGGGAAAGGTTGTACAAATGAGTCAATGTTTGAATGCGAGCATTTTCGCCCTTAAAGTGTAAAACGATGCCATTTTGCAAACACTGTTTTTTCCATTCAATCAACCAACCAAACAATAAACTGTCGATCTCTTGTATTTGGGACCAATCCACATCGTAGCGCCCTGCAACGAGTTGCGGAAACGCGAGATCTTGCAGTGACTCAAAAGTCGCATTGCCCTTTAACAAGATGGTTTGGTTATTGACGATAATGTCCATATGAAGGTGGCAGTCTTAGAGGGTTAAGCAGAATTTGTTAAGTAACAGAAGCGCAATCTTATTGGACTTTTTTATTGCGTGTCTTAATATTTTCAATTAAGGCTTGTACTGATTGGTTTTGTATTTCTTCGGCGAATGCTTTTCGGTAGTTAATGAGCAAACTCAAACCTTCTACCCGAACATCAATGATCTTTTTGTCGGTTGCCGAAGTGATCATATAATACTCTATAGGAATGTCTTTTGTACCCGTTTGAGTGATGGTTTTTAATATATAAGTGCCTTCACGCCGCCCAGTACGTTCTGGTAGGAACACAAATTGATCAAAACTGTATCGAAGCATTACAGTCGCATAAGAGTTCAGCAGTAATTCTCTGAATGCTTGCGTGAAGGTGGTCATTTCATCCTTATTCGTCGTTCGGCTATATTTTCCAAGCACAAAACGTGACATGCGCTGCCAATCAAAAAAATGATCAAAGTGTTGCTCAACCAGTTGTCTGAGTTCACGTGGTTGATCGTCATAAAAATTTCTATCCAACTCTAAGTCTTTGTAGAAATTTTGAGTGTGTTTGGCCATGAGATCCCTTAAGACGATTTGCTCTGCTTGGGCCATCGTCGTAAAGATGGTGAGCATGAGGACAATGATGAGATTGCGGACGATCATTGAAATCTATTTATTAAGAAAAGTGCTGATGAGATTTTCTAATACCAAAGCTGACTGGCTGATCTCTATGGTGTCGCCATTCAGTAAAGACTCTGTATCTCCCCCAGGCGTGATGCCAATATATTTTTCACCCAATATGCCTGCGGTTAGGATGCTGGCGGAACTGTCCAGTGGCAACTGGTCATAGCGCTCATAAATGTTCAGTACAACTTTGGCTTGGAAAGTTGACGGGTCTAATGCAATGGAAGCCACTCGGCCTATTTCAACGCCGGCCATAGTGACTGGAGCTGATTTTTTTAAGCCACCGATTTCGCCAAAATAAACATTGAGTTTGTAGCCGTCTGATGACTGAAATACATTTAAATTGCTTCCCTTAATGGCAATGAAAAACAATGATGCCAAAACAAGCACCGTAAATAAGCCGACCCAAACCTGTAATTTTCTTTCACTCATAATAAATGTCTCATAAGGGGTGATATTATAATCTTTCTCGGCTCAAGAGCCTGTTTTAGTCTCAGTTAATTGGTCAATCGATTAAGATTAAAACATGATTGCAGTGAGAATGACGTTTGACCCCAGTACCAGCAAGCAACTATAGACCACGGTTTTTGTTGTGGCCAAGCTGGTGCCATCAACTGTGGGTCGGCAATCATAACCATAAAAAAGTGCCAAAATGGCACAAATACATCCAAAAATAAACGACTTGACCGTGCCATTTAATACGTCTGAAACCCAATCCACCTGGTCTTGTATTTGTGTCCAAAAGGAGGCGCCATCTATGCCTAATACATAGGAGCCAATATACCAAGATCCAATAAGCCCAACGGCGACAAAAATAAAATTCAGAGCAGGCATGACAATAATACTTGCCAATAAACGTGGATGAAAAATTCTATACATGGGGTCAATGGCCATCATTTCTAAGGCGGCTAATTGTTGAGTGGTTTTCATCACACCAATTTCTGTTGCCAAAGCAGAACCTGCCCTTGCAGCAAATAGAATGGCGGTTAAAACAGGTCCCAACTCTCGATAAAATGACAATGCGGTGACAACCCCAAGCACTTCTTCAGACCCGAATCTTGCGAGCGTGGTATAGAGTTGTAGGCCAAGGACCATGCCAACGAATAAACCCGCAACAAGGATGATTGGTAAAGAAAGCACCCCCGTATTGAATATTTGTTTGAGCAACAGCTTTAAGAAACCCTTTGTTTTAAATCCCGAAGCCAAAAGAAGCCAAACGAATAACGAGATCTTACCCGTTGTTTGGGTGACATCGAGCACAAGTTTGCCTATACTTTGAATCCAATTCATTGCATAAGATCGCTTATATACTCAATCTGAGTCGGTTGATGAAAGGGGACAGGACCGTCTGGTTTGCCCAATACAAATTGTTCAGAGTAGGCGGTTTGATTTGTACGAAGCACTTCGGGTTTACCCTGATCAACCACATTGCCTTGAGAAATTAAAAAGACATAGTCTGAGATGCTGAGGACTTCTTCGACGTCGTGTGAGACGACGACAGAGGTCGTGTCCATGGCTTTGGAGCAAGATTTAATGAGGCGCATCAAGATGCCCATACTGATGGGGTCTTGCCCAACAAAGGGTTCGTCAAACAGAAGAATGGGTGGGTCTAAAGCGAGTGCCCGTGCAAAGGAAACCCGTCGTGCCATACCGCCAGAGAGAGCATTTGGATATTGGTCGCAAACGCCTCGTAAACCAACAACTTCTAATTTCATTAAGACCAGATTGCGAATCATAGACTGATTCAAGTGGGTGTTTTCTTGCAAAGGTAGGGCAACGTTTTCAAAGACGGTTAAGTCGCCCAACAAGCCACCGTTTTGAAAAAGTACGCCAATCTTCTTGCGTAATTCGAACAATGCTTTGCGATTCAATTTATGGATGTCGTCTCCCAATACTCTGACCGAGCCTGAATGTGGCTTTATTTGAGCAGTAATCAATTGTAGCAGGGTGGTTTTGCCCACACCACTGGGGCCCATAAGCGCAGTGATACCATTATCATCAATGCTCAGATTCAGATGATTGAAAATGGTTTTGGTCGATCGTTTAAAAACGACATTATCTAATTCAATGATAGGCATTATTAGTCCAGACTAAATAAATATTATTCAGTGATTGACGATTGATCGTTCAACAATGGCTTAAATTCTAAGAGGAGTATTGTCAAATATTCAAACGATTATAAGTGACGCGTGTCAGTAAAGTGACCATTAACGGCCGCAGCGGCTGCCATGGCTGGGCTGACCAAATGAGTGCGACCCCCTCTGCCCTGACGCCCTTCAAAATTTCTATTTGAAGTTGAGGCACAATGTTTGCCCTCAGGCAATTGGTCTTCGTTCATGCCCAAACACATTGAACATCCAGCCTCGCGCCATTCAAAACCAGCGTTAATGAATAGCTTATCCAATCCTTCTTGCTCGGCTTGTTGGCGTACCAGCCCAGATCCAGGCACAACAATGGCGCGCTCAATGGAGGGGGCAATTTTCTTGTTGGTCACATATTTTGCGGCGGCGCGCAAATCCTCAATGCGCGCATTGGTGCAAGAACCAATGAAGACATAATCGATGGGAATGTCAACAACGGGCATATTACCCGATAAATCCATGTATGCCAGAGCTTGCTCAATAGACTGAGTTTTGCCTGTGGACTGCGCTTGTTGAGGGGAGGGTATGCGCCCATCAACTGAAACGACCATTTCAGGGGAAGTCCCCCAGCTCACTTGAGGTTTTATCTTGCTGCCATCGATGGTGACAACCTTATCAAATGTCGCTTCGAGGTCAGAGTGAAGCGTTCTCCAATCTTTTTCTGCCTGAAGCCATAGGTCACCTTTAGGTGCTGCTGGTTTTGATTTCACGTATTCGATGGTTTGATCATCAACGGCGACCATCCCTGCTCGTGAGCCCGCTTCAATGGCCATATTACAGATGGTCATTCGGCCTTCAATGCTCATATCACGGATCACAGAACCAGCAAATTCAATGGCATATCCCGTGCCCCCTGCTGTGCCAATTTCACCGATGATGGCGAGGATCACGTCTTTGGCATAGACACCAGGCACCAGTTGCCCGGTAATCTCAATGAGCATGTTCTTCAATTTTTTCTGAATCAAGCATTGGGTGGCCAAGACATGCTCAACTTCAGAAGTGCCAATGCCCATGGCCAAACAGCCCAAGGCACCGTGTGTTGATGTATGCGAATCGCCACAAACTAAAGTCATGCCTGGCAGTGTAAAACCCTGTTCGGGTCCAATGATGTGAACAATACCCTGCCTAAGATCGGTTAAGGGGATTTGTCTGATTTTATATTTTTGGGTATTTTTATCTAAGGTTTCAACCTGTAGTCGGGAGACTTTTTCAAGGATTCCTTGAGCCCCCGCTTGATGATCGCGTGTGGGCACATTATGGTCTGGTACCGCTAAGATGGCGTTCGTACGCCAAGGGCTTCGATTTGCCAACTGTAAACCCTCAAATGCTTGGGGAGAGGTGACCTCGTGGATAAGGTGTCGATCAATGTAAATCAAGGCATTATCATTATCCATAGATTCAACAACATGTCGATCCCAAAGTTTGTCGTACAGTGTTTGGCTAACGGTGTTCATCATAGTTTGAAGGTATATGTTCGATATTTTTTTCGTCTTATGGAAAAGATCTTGGACTTATTGCACAGCAGTGGTCAAATGACGTTTCGCTTCAATGATCATCCGATCAATCATATGACGTTTAATTATATATGTTCACTCAATTCGGTGCTTGATTGTAAAAATATTATCTAAGCGTTTTCATGCCCGAATGTTTCATGATTATTAAGTGATTGGTATTTGGCCAGCAACATTGAGACCAGTCCTCATAATGATATGGTATGGCTGTACCAGAACGATGATTTCAAAAAAATCGCTCATTCGTTTTGTTGAGTCTTTCGGTTAAGACTTCCAATGATGTTCATCTAAAAACAATAGCGAAAGGTCTGGTGCGTAGGTCGCACTATTATCATTCATCTATGGATGTTGTCAGACCGCTGTCAGTCGTTAAAAAATGCGTAATAGTGCCATTAATCAACGAGTTATGCGATTTGTTGATAACTTATAGCGTATCAAAATGCTAATAATCACTTAAAAACCTCAATAATTTTATTATATTTATGAAAATCAATGGGTTATAAAAATAATTCAATGGAAAATATAAGCATTTTGACGAAAAGGTTCTGTGGATAACTCTGTGGATAAATCAACGAAAACGGCTGATTGGTTAAACTTTAGCAATGTGTAGAATTATTGAACAAACTTGGGAGATTTTGTCGTTAGCCACTGGTTTTTTTTAGTCTGGGCCAGCGAAAAAATCGCATTTTTTCATAGCAAATGTAGATGATTGGAATGACCAACAAAGACAATGTACCCGAGAAAAATACCCCAGAGACAATAACAGAGGCGATGGGGCCCCATAATAATGATTTTCCACCCACCCCTATGGCCAATGCCATCAATCCAGCCACTGTGGTGGACGAAGTAATGAGGATAGGAACAATGCGTCTTTTGGCGGCATAAAAAATGGCATGGCTGCGAATCATACCCGCAGCTTGATTGGCGTTGGCGGTTGCAACCATGACAATGGCGGCATTGACGGCAATGCCCGACAGTGCAACAGAGCCAATAAGGGTATAAACGCTAATGATGTTTCTGGTGATCAATAGACCAATGACAACGCCAATAAACGCCAATGGAATGGCTGTAAAGACCACGAGTGGTTGGATATAGCTTCTAAATTGAGTCCCTAAAATCAGATACATAAGTGCCACACCATAAAGAAATAAAATGGGCAATGTGGCCAAGCTTTCATTAATGTCATCAAACTGCCCCGATGAATCAATGCTCAAATCTGGGAATTGGGTATTGATTTTTTTCCAATGGTTCGTCAGCTTGTTATTGGCCGCAAGGGTATCAGTACGACTGGTCACTATATCTGCAGAGAGGGTGATTGACTTCTGAAAATTATAGTGCAATATATTGCCCCTGACGATTTCAGTTTTAGTTTTGACCAGCGAGCGGATGGGGACGATGGCACCACTTGGAGAGACAATGTTTTTTGAAAGAATGTAATCTGTGATGTCTTCACTATTTGGATCGTTTTGTGCTTGTAATCGAATGTCTATGAATTCATTATCAATCAGTGTTTGGGCAATGATGACACCATCAACCAAAGCAACAATGAATTGTGAAATTTGTTGTGGCTGGATGTTATACAAACGCGCTTTCGCATAGTCGATTTGGATATTCAATCCCCATGTGCCTGGCGTATCATCATCGTCAACGTTGAGATAGTCTTGATCATTGCGCATAATACGCTTCAGTTGGTCTGCTGCACTGCGTATGCGGTCGTAATCATCACCGAGTATTTTCATATTGATGGCTTTGCCAGCAGGTGGACCGCCCGCCAGCGTTAGAAAATTCAGTTCTTGCGTGCCTTCTTCAACCACCGCGACTTCTTTGGTTAGCTGTTTGACCAATTCATCGATTGAGAGAAAATCGGCTTGTTTGGGTTTTAAACTGACTAAGATTTGCCCATAATGTTTGCCGTAAACGGGTGCCGTTTCGGTAAAGGCCTGCCCAGCATAAGCCACAATGGATCGTCTTTCTGCTTTGTTGATCGTGCGGCGCACAATGGTTTCAACTTCGGCGACTTTTTGCATGGTTTTTTCTAAGGGTGTGCCACTAGGCATTTTGACATTGACATAAAACAAACGCAGTGGATCATTGGCAAAAAAATCCACCTTGAGGTAGCCTGTTGCGACACCAGCCGCTCCGCCGCCAAATACCCCAATAGTCAGCAGTAAAAATAGCATTATTGTGACTTTGGGGTAGCGCATGATTTTGAGCAATATTTTGGCGTATTTGTTTCTTAAACCATGCAGGAAAGTTTTACGGTAGCGCGCTATGCGGCCTTCTTTGGTTTGATCCATGTTCATCATCATCACGTGAGAGGGCAAAAGCCAATAGGCTTCGATGAGTGAAACGAGTAAGGCAATGGTCACAACCAGTGGTACCACCAACATAAATTTCCCTAATAAACCTGGCAGTAACATGAGAGGCAAAAAGGCTGAAATTGTGGTTAATACTGACGTAGAAACTGGGGCTATGACCTCTTTGATACCATCGAGCACAGCAGTGGTCGTTTTCACTTTTTGTTGCATTTTATAGTAGATGGATTCAACCACCACTACTGCATCATCGACCATCATACCAAGGGCAATGACCATCCCTAAAAAGACCATGGTATTTAAGGTGAACCCTAATTGGCCGATAATCCAAATCGTACCAGCGACGGTGAATGGGATGCCAATGGTGGTCATGAGCGCTATTCTAAAACCAAGAAACAACCAGGTGACTATAAGCACGAACACCAAACCAATGGCAAAATTACTTTGCATGACATTGAGCGCTTTGCGCGTAACGTCGGTTTGATCATCGGCAAGATAATATTGAATGCCATCTTTTGCAATGCTATTTTTTTCGTCAACGATTGCCCCAATCTGCTCAACCAATTGCAAGGTATTCTCATTTTCCTTCTTTAAGACTGAAAGCATGACAGCTGGCTTGCCTTCGTATTCAACCAAGGTGCTTGGTTCAGCCTGATTGCGCGAAACGTCCGCTATAACCGACAGAGGTATCTCACCTCGTGGCGTTTGTATGGGCATATTGGCAAGATTCTGAATGTTCTGTGTTTCACCTTGCAGGATTACCAACCACGATTGATTTTTGATGTCAACGTCGCCTGCGGCAACATCTTGCACAGCTTGACGTATGGACGTTATCAAATCATTTATTGAGAGTTGATATTGAACCAATTTCTCTGGCTTAAATGCAATGGTGATTTGTGGATCAGTCAGTGCGGCTTCATTGACACTGTCAACGCGTTTTAGACGATTCAGCTCTCGTCGCAACTGTTTGGCAGCTAAGCGTAATTTTTCGTCATTGTTTGGACTGGTAATGACGACAAAGGCGCTTGGAAAACCATTAGAACTGGTTATTTCAATCACTTCAGGGTCAGAGGCTTCGCTCGGCAGTTCGGCTCGCTTACTCTGCATGACTCGCCGAACGTCCTGAATGCGGGTATCAAAATCATCTTCACTGATGTCGTTAAAACGAATGACTATGGCGGAAACATTTTGCCGATTGTAGCTGGTCACAAATTTAATGTCACCAACGTTCTCTAAACCCTCTTCTAAAGGTTGTGTGACTTTTTCTTCAATAATCTGAGCTGATGCGCCCGGTAAAACGGTGGTGATGCTGACCCAGTTAAAGTTGATGGTTGGATCTTGTTGTCTTGGTAATGTTTGATAGGTGACGGCCCCCATAAAGATAACCAATACAAAAAAGAAATTGGCTAAGACATGGTTTGATAAAAAACGTTGAAAAAAAGACTGCACGGACATTACTCAATTATTTGGCCTGAGGCCATCGTATTCGTTCGTTGAGATTTTGACATTTGAATAGGATTTTGTATTTAAAGATTGAAGTCATTGCCCAAATAAGCTTGCTTGACCTGAGGATGTTCAATGATGGTTTTGGGCGTCCCCGTGGCGATCAGTTCACCCTGGTTGAGTATATAAGCCAAATCACAAATACTCAAAGTTTCCCGGACGTTATGATCGGTAATAATGATCCCAATGTTTTTTTTGGCGACGGCTTGAATAAGCGCTTTGGTCTCACCCACAGAGATGGGGTCAACGCCCGCAAAGGGTTCATCCAATAGGATGAATTTGGGCTCAGTCGCCAAAGCTCGAGCAATTTCTACCCGTCGTCTTTCGCCACCTGAAAGTTGGAGTCCGAGCGTATCTTTAACGTGTTCTAAATTAAATTCTGATAATAACAAATTGGCCTTTTTCTGCTGTTGTTGCTTTGACAATGCCGTGAACTCTAAGACAGCGATGAGGTTATCATAAACACTTAGTCCTCTAAAGATTGAAACTTCTTGTGGCAAATAGCCAATACCCAGTTGAGCCCGCTTATGTATAGGAAAATTTGAGATATCTGTTTGGTCTAAGAAGATTGTTCCTTGATCGGGCTGAATCAGCCCCGAGATGATATAAAATGTCGTTGTTTTACCAGCACCATTCGGGCCCAGCAAACTGACGATTTGACCACTATTGACTTTGAGGGACACATCGCTTACGGCTTTTTTATTCTGATAGGATTTGGCAAGATGTTCGGCTGTTAAAGTGCTGATCATTATTCTTGTTCAGGATTGATGGTTGTTATGACGCGCGATTTTCCGCCACCTGCTTCGAGTACATTGTCATTTAGGTCATAAATAATCGTTTCACTTTGCAAGTGGTTGTCTTTCTGTTGTGCTTTGGCCTTGCCTTTCATGGTCAATTTATCGGTTTTAGCATGCCATATAATGAGTGAGGCACTTGAATTAAAGGGCTCAATGGGATCATTTTTATACAGGGTCGCTGGTGCGCCCGTCGCATGAATGGTCTGGATTTCATCATTATCGCTGACTACTTTGATTTGATCTGCATGAATGGTGACATTATCTCGGATGGCAATCACATTACCCCTATAAATGATTTCATTGCCGTCTTTTGAAATCTTGAGATTATTGGCCTCTATTTGAATGGTTTGGGTTGATTGAGCTGTATTCGCCGCGTATGCTGGAACCCAGCCAAATATAAGACTGAGTATAAAGAGTTTGAAATAAGTATTCATTCTAGAAGAGTTTCCAATCATTTCTGTGTTGAGGCATTTATTGTTGATACAACATTCTGTAATTTCAAAGTATTGTCATCCAAACTGAGTAATAGGTTTTCACCTGTGGTCTGACCCCAAGCTCCTGAAATAGTGTTATGGACATTATTTCTGGCTTGATTGGTCGATAAATCAAGCATCAAAAAAGCCGTTTTCACAGTATTGGCGTACTTGCCAAACGTTTCTATCCATACTTTTTCTTTAAACGCAATTTGATTGTTTTTGTCTGAGAGAATGCCTTTTTGTGATGTTAAGGTGAGTGTGGATTTATCCGCATTTTGATGAACGATCACTGGCTGTTCTAAGACAAATGATTGGCTCGGGGCGTCATATTCACTGAATGGGCTTTGAAGCACCATTCGACTTGTGTCAGACAGGTAAAAGGTGGTCATCGAGGATACTCTGAATTGTTTTTGGGCACGAGGCGCTTGTTCAGCGACCGATACGCCCTCGTCACGACTGATGAGCAGGATGGCGACGACAATTAGAATTGAACTGAATAAAATTTTAAGGGCAATCATGAGTTTGAATAATACTCTCAAGCATGGCGTTGATAAATCCTGTATTTTCTAAACTGCCAAATACTCTGGTGACTTCTATGGCTTGATCGATGGCAACGTTCTTGGGCACATCTGTTGTATAAAGAAGCTCATAGGTTGCTAAGCGTAAGGTGGCGTAATCTATCTCACTGAGGTGGTACTTGGTTCGCGCTAATTTGCCGTTAATTTTTTCATCAATATTTTCAATCAATCGATGAATGGCATGCAGTCTCTGGGTAAAAAAAACCTTGTCAGCACCGTTCATTCGATCAAAATCGGTGGTGAATTGCGCAGAAATTGATTGAATGCTGTCTTGGCTGATCTCCCATTGGTACAGCGCTTGAACGATTCTTTGTCGTGATAAAAACCGAGAGGTACTTTCAGACATAATAAATTATGAGGCAGTGGGTTGTAGTAATTCAACCAACGTTATGGCCGCTTCTTCTCCCTTATTGTTATGCGCCCCAGCTCTTGCTAAGGCTTGCTCGTAAGATTGGGTGGTGAGGACACAAAAAGCTATGGGTTTTTCACATGCTAATTGCACTTGCATAATGCCATAGGCGGTCATGTTACAAACATATTCAAAATGCAGCGTTTCTCCTTTTATCACCACGCCTATGGCAATAACCCCATCTAAATCATGGTTTTTAAGCAATTTTTGACAAGACAGGGGTAATTCTGCTGAACCTGGAACCGCTTGAATGATGACTGAATCTGCCTCAGCACCTGCTTCAATAAGGGTTTTGAGTGCGTGGTCTTTTAAAGACGATGTTAAAGCTTCATTAAAACGCGACCAAACAATGCCAACTCGGCTGCCTTTGGGCAGTTGTTGATTTAAAACAAGCGATTGGTGGTGTTGCATAACTTAAATAGTTGTAATGGTAAATTTGTGTCCCTATAGCACGGGCTCATTATCCTTGAATGACGGGAAAATAACAATGCAATCTTGTTCATGAATTCATTGCTTTTCCCAAATTTATTAATATAAGCGGGGATTTAAAATCGACCCATAAAGAAAAAGATTTAAAAAGCGATTTTTACTGTATGATACGTCTTTATCGCATGCATTATTTTGAATGACCCATTATCGGCCAAGACGCCTTGAAATGAATGCTTTGGTGCAGACCCATTGTCAAAAACGGGTCATTTCTCTTAAGCTGTTAATCGAGCATTGAGTCCGTCATAGGGCAATTAAAGGCACATCATGCATATAAGCTGATCACAAAGTTTGTTTTACGAATTCGCGTAAGTATCGTTTTATTTTCACAGTTGATTGAATGTAATCATCCCGGGTCAATACATACCACCCGATGTTTTGATCAATATCTTTGATAAATTGGTAGCCCAAAGACTTATTTAATTTTAATGCCTGTAAATTATCCTTCAATACCTTAGCGAATGAAGTCTCCAAACCAAGCTCAAAAAAGCCGTAGTCGTAAATCTTAATACAAGCCCAAATATTGACCCAGTGATTTAGGTAAGTGGTATCGCCACAAAAAATGCCACCTTCAAATGATTTCTCGGTTTGATTTATATTGAGAAGATTGGCACATCCCACATCATGCGTATCGAGTGAGTAAATGAAATAGCGCACCAAATTTTCATTGGATGTCTCAAACCAATGACGTTGCTCATTTCTGTCAATGTATCTCGTCAAAATCATATGACGCCTTACATGATCAAGATTTCTCCAAAAGCGCAAAAGTTGTATATCATCAAACGCAATAGTTCTCAGAGATGCCTGAATCATATACGCACCATATTATTGCTTGCAGCAGTAGTCATAAAGATCTTTAAGCGACTCGCACTCATTGAGTATTCTATGCTCTATCTGGAAGCCAAACTGCTCTTCAATGATGAGGCTTATATAAATTTTACCAGCACTGTCGAATTCAGATAAGTCCTTTAATTGGGTTGTAGGATCAAGCGCACGATCAATGTTAAGTTCCTCTGCAAAACTACTTGAAAAATCCTTAAAGCCTACTTTAGACATAGATCACCTCATTTCTTTGAATATCAATTATAGCAGACGCTAACCCCCACGAAAGACCTGAACCAAACCCAACCGCTAACATTTTCAAAGGTCCTTTTTTATCAAGATCCTTGATTTCTGATAACCAAGCGCCTATACTGCCGGCCCCGAGATTTCCGATGGTTCCACAAGAAAAATCGTCACATAAAGTGTTTTTATATTTAAGTGAAGCACATATAGATGATACAACGAGCTTACTAGCTTGATGAAGGGCAACAAGCTCATAATTTTCTAGCGATTGCCTGTAATCATTGAGGTATGAGTTGATCATTGAAGGCACCACATTCCGCGTAAATCTAAACACTTCAAAACCATTCATGGTCATCAAATTTTCGTTGGTCGAACATGAAATGACACTATTTACGTCCCCGTTATTATAAATTCGTGTATCCAATTCCGATTCATCGGCTTCAAGGATGGAAATTGAAATGCCATCGCCAAATAGAATTTTAGTCCCAGTGTCCGCTTTAGAAGTCATCATGGAATTTAAATCTCCAGCGATGATAAGAACTTTTTCAAAGCCTCTTTGTTCTAACATTGACGCCAAACTGAGTGCTTTGATGTAACCAGAGCAGCCATCCATAACATCGATACAGAACGCATCTGAGCGAATATGAAACTTGCTTTGAATCCGAGTGCTTATAGAAGGAATTCTTTGATCGTATGACTGCGACACAACAATTATTGCATCAACATTGGCGAAGATTTGATCGTGGTTTTTGTCAATCATTGTCAAACCATCAAAAATAAACTCTGTCAACAACTTTGGATGGGCGTAACGAATACTAGAGATGCCCGTGATGCCTATTGTTTTCAATGCATCTTCGTTGCTGGTCCCTGATTCAATAAGTATTTGGCTTACATCGAGACTGGTCGATGGGAGTATTAAAAAATGATCTTTTATTTTCATATTTATTGCCTTTTAAACCGATGGCCAACCGCCACTTGGGACACTCTAAGGCGTTTTGGTAACATGTGCATCGGTAAATGCTCACTTAAGTAATCCTTTAATTCGCTCTTATCCACCTCAGCATTTGGCGCCGATTGCACTATGAGTTCAACATGCTGCCCTGTTATTGGATTTGGTTTGCCTTCCGCTTTGGCCAATTCTACCCCTTTAAATTGCAGTGCGATTCTTTCAACCTCAGAGGCCATAAATTTAAGCCCACCAACATTGATCACTTCAGTTGTTCGACCGGTCACTTTATAGAATCCATCACGCTCTTCAACAATGTCTTTTGTGTTATACCAACCTGCTTCATCAAAAGGACTATCGGCATTTAGATAACCCAACATTCGAGTCTGAGAACGTATTTCTAATACCTGATCAACGACCTTCGTCTCCACGCCCTCACCCCCAATTTGCATAAACAAGCTGTTGCGAGATTCACTTTTTACACGAACAATACCCAACTCAGACATACCAAAGGTTTGTCTAAAATCGACATTAGGTAATAATTCACAAAGGGCATTTAA
Organism: Gammaproteobacteria bacterium; assembly: GCA_965277775.1. GTDB lineage: Bacteria > Pseudomonadota > Gammaproteobacteria > CAKMZV01 > CAKMZV01. Next base: position 1,965,673 of record OZ255843.1, read on the forward strand.
TGTGGGTTGATCCATTCGTTCAGTTCCATAGGTAATGATGCGTAGAGATTTGGGAAAATTATTTGGTATGAGCCCACTCATTAGCATCATTCGAAGAAATGTTGGCGTTGTTGGTAGCACTTCTATGTTGTGCTCTGCACACGTTGTTAAAATATCTTCAACACGACGGGACTTGGGTGCGACCACAGTGCCTTTGTTAAACAGTGTATGAAGCAAAGTATTTAAACCACCGATGTGATCAAAGAGCAAAAAATTGATTGTTTTCAGCGTTGGACGAGCAGTTTCGAATCTTTGCATGAATAAAGTTAGGTCATGTAAAATCGCTTTAGGACGACCCGTTGTTCCAGTTGAAAATAGAACCAATCCCCCATGTTGTTGCGCTCTGAGTTGCTCAATGAATGGATGTTTCCGATGATGTTTTAATCGCTGTACAGAGTCACCTTCAATCACAACGTCTATCAATGCCGCATCAAAAAAGTATGGGTGTTGAGATTTAGTATCAGTCGTTAATGGAACGAGGATGACGTTTTTGTCAATGAGTTGTAAAAGCGTTAGTATGGATTGGGGATCGAAATCACCAATAAGTGCCACGACATCTCCACTTTTCACCTCAGAGAGATCGACAGAGTCTAGCGCCGTTATTTCACTAAAACGTAACTCACCTGTGGCGTGCATCAAAAAAGGGTAATCAATGCCTTCCCAGCGTTCTTTTAACTGTTCTAATATGTTCATTAAACGCCACCAACATGGAGCACCTGTCCACTCAATGAAGATGCTTTCTCATCAAGTAATAGTTCCACAAGGTCGCAAACATCTGACTTTTGGAATTGTTTGGGCATAACTTGTTGAGATGTGATTTTATCAATCTGTGCGTCTGTAATACCTCTCAGTAAGTCAGTTCTAATCGGCCCTGGCGCGATACAATTCACACGAACATTAAAATCTGCCACTTCCCGTGCAAAGGTACGCGAAAAGACTTCAACCCCTGCTTTAGATGCTGCATAAACAGATTCACCTTTTAGGGCAAGCGCAACAGCAATCGTGGAAAAATTAATAAAACATCCCTGTTTTTGTCGCAGCATTAATGGGGCAAATAATTGACAGCAATAGATTGTTCCAACAAGATTTGTTTGAATGAGTTTTTGAACGGTTGATTCATCAGTGGTAAGAGCCAAGTTCATTGAGGCAACACCAGCCGCATTTATGAATGCCTTTACTGGCGTATTCATTTGCTTCACCTCACGCACAGCATTCTTTACTGATACGTAGCAACTGACATCACATTGTACGGCTTCGAATTCAACACCTTCAATCGATCTCGCTATTCCAATAACTTTCTCACCATTATCGATTAGGCGTTCAGAAATTGCCTTACCCAGTCCACGACTGGCCCCAGTCACAATGATCATGATGACACGGACTGATGAGCAAATTCTTCAGCAAGCGTGGCAACGCTGCGGAACATACTGCGAGATTTTGACATGGCAGCTTCCGAAGTCCAATCGAACTCAAACCCATGATCGTCAGCCAAGTCTTCCAATAAAAGGCAAACTTCGACTAACTTCATAGAGTCAAGTAAGGATTCGCCACCAATCAGCTGCATTTCTTCAGTCACTTCAGCCTTACCTTGGAGTGTCTCTGATATCGCTTGGATAATTATCTTTTTAGCTTGTTCAATATTCACTGTTTTTTCCTAATTTTTGTCTTCGCACCTTTGCGCATCCCAGCCTTCATGCAAAGGCATTACATAGACGCTTATTTTATTTGAGTGTAATGGATCATTCGTTCATTATTCAACCATTTTCGCTCAATTAAATTTCATTTCAGTTTTCAACACTGCATAAGATTTAATTGAAAAGATCTGGGCAAATTGGCTTGCATGCTTGCTTCCATTTTCGGAAATAGTTGCTGTGATTTCTTATTAAACTCTGAATAACTATAGATAAAAAGTAAGTTATAGCCACTGAAATGTTAATGTTTCCTACAATCTAATATTATAGACAAAAAGCAAGTTAAAACCACAATTAAAATGAGGATTTTTAACTGATATAAATCACTCAATTCTTTATATATCAGATACTTACAATAATTTGACTATTCCCATTCAATGGTGGCGGGCGGTTTGCCAGATATGTCGTAAACCACCCGTGAAATCTCGGGCACTTCGTTAATGATGCGGTTAGATACGGTGCTGAGCATTGAGGTTGGTAATTCCGCCCACTTGGCCGTCATGAAATCGAGGGTTTGAACGGCGCGCAATGCTAATACATAACCGTAACGACGCGCGTCACCAACCACGCCTACGGTTTTGACTGGAAGGAATACCACGAAGGCTTGTGAAACTTTATCATACCAATCTGCACGGCGCAATTCCTCAATGAAAATGGCATCCCCTTGGCGCAGAATGCGGGCGTATTCCTCGGTCACTTGTCCCAAAATACGGACACCCAAACCTGGGCCTGGGAAGGGGTGACGATGGAGCAGCTGGGTGTTCAAACCAAGCATTAAGCCAATTTTGCGAACCTCGTCTTTGAATAAGGCTCGCAAAGGTTCAATCAGTTTAAATTTCATGGTGCTGGGTAATCCGCCCACATTGTGGTGTGATTTAATGACCTTGGCTTTGCCATGGTTAGCGGCGGCGGACTCAATGACATCAGGATAAATCGTGCCTTGCGCTAGCCAGTCAATATTGGGTAGTATTGAAGATTGTTGTTCAAATACTTTGATGAATTGATTGCCGATGATTTTACGTTTTTCCTCGGGTTCGTCAACGTCCTTCAACGCGCTAAAAAATTGGTCTTGGGCATTGATTCTTAGGACGTTTAGTCCTAATTTATCCGCAAAAAGTGCCATGACTTCATCGCCTTCATTCAGTCGTAATAAGCCATTATCGACAAAAACACAGTGTAAACGATTGCCAATGGCGTGATGGAGTAGTAATGCGCAGACAGAAGAATCAACACCACCAGATAAGGCCAACAAAACATTGCCTGCTTGGCCCACTTGTTGTTGAATTGAAGCCACGGCTTCATCAATGATATTATTGGCGACCCATTGATTGTCGCATTGACATATGCCTGATACAAATCGGCTTAAGATGGCATGTCCCTGTGTGGTATGGGTGACTTCAGGGTGGAATTGAATGGCATAAATTTGGGCAGCGACATTTGCCATACCTGCAATAGGGCAGTTAGGCGTAGAATTCATGCGGATAAAGGATTCTGGTAAGGTGCTCACTTGATCGCCGTGGCTCATCCAAACATCTAATAATCCGTGCCCGTGTTCATTAATACTGTCTTGTATGTCATTCAACAGAGGGGTGTGACCATGGGCTCTTACTTGGGCATATCCATATTCGTGCTTGGAACTGCTTTGAACAGTGCCGCCAAAATGCTGCGCGATCCATTGCATACCATAGCAGATGCCAAGGATGGGGACGTTTAGCTCAAATATAGCCGCTGTTGCCTGAGGGGCGTTCTCGGCATAGGTTGAATTGGGCCCACCTGAGAGAATGACACCTTTTGGGCGAAATGCTTTGATGGCTTTGATGTCGGTATCGCAGGCATAAATTTCGCAATAGGTGCCAATTTCTCGAATGCGTCGAGCGATGAGTTGGGTAAATTGCGACCCAAAATCTAAAATGAGTATTTTGTGTGGCTCACTCATAAATACAATGATGAACGAGTGATGTGCACAACAAATTCAACACAATAAGTCCCTAAATGCGGTAATTAGGGGCTTGCTTGGTAATTGAAACATCATGGATGTGACTTTCGGTCATGCCCGCATGGGTGACGGTCATAAACTTAGTGTTCTTTTTAAATGTCCTTAAATCTTTAGCACCGCAGTAACCCATACTAGAGCGCAGTCCACCTGCCAGCTGATGAATGATGGGGCTGATGGCGCCTTTATAAGGCACTCGACCTTCAATGCCTTCGGGAACGTATTTATCGGCTTCGATTTCGGCTTGAAAATAGCGATCGCTTGAGCCATGTTGCTCCCGCATTGCGCCCAGAGAGCCCATGCCACGATATGATTTGTAGGCACGGCCTTGATAATATTCAATTTCGCCTGGCGCTTCATCGGTACCAGCAAATATACTGCCCATCATGACCGCATCGGCACCACAAGCCAATGCTTTGGCAATGTCCCCTGAAAAGCGCATGCCGCCATCTGCAATGACTTTTACAGGCGAGTCTTTTAGGGCTTGAACCACATCCAAAATGGCGGTCACTTGTGGGACGCCAATGCCTGCAATGATGCGAGTGGTGCAAATTGAGCCAGGACCGATGCCAACTTTGACCGCATCTGCGCCTGCTTCTTGCAATGCCAGTGCGGCCTCTTGGGTCGCGATGTTACCGGCAATAACTTGGGTATGGGGATAATGGGTTTTGATCCAGCGAACTTTGTTAATCACGCCTTGAGAATGGCCGTGCGCTGTGTCAACGACCAGAACATCGACATGGGCTTCAATGAGAGCTTCAACGCGTTTATTGATGTCTTGCCCTGTACCAACAGCCGCACCAACCAATAATCGTTGGTGTTCATCCTTACTGGCTTGGGGATAAGTCGATGACTTTTCAATGTCCCGAACGGTGATCATCCCTTGAAGCTCGTGCGCTTCGTTGACCACAAGAAGGCGCTCAATACGGTGTTTATGGAGTAACCCGACTACTGTGTCGCGTTGAACCGCTTTCTCTTGAATGGTGATGAGGTTCGGTTGACTGGTCATAACCGTCTCGATTGAGTCGGACAATTGGGTGGCAAAGCGCATGTCTCGGCCTGTAACGATCCCAATTAATTTTTTACCGTCCACCACTGGCATGGCAGAGATACCATTAAGCTTGCTAAGGCGTAGCGCATCGCCTATGGTTTGCTCAGTGGTGATGGTAATTGGATTGCGAATGATACCACTTTCATGTTTTTTGACTTTGGACACTTCAAGCGCTTGATCTTTGATCGAAAGGTTTTTGTGGATGATGCCAATACCGCCTTCCTGCGCCAAAGCAATGGCCAATTTGTGCTCTGTGACTGTGTCCATGGCTGCAGATAATAAGGGGATCTTTAAGCGCATTGATGACGTAATATGAGACTCTATGTTGACTGATTTGGGCAGTATGTTGGAGTAAGCGGGGACAAGCAAGACATCGTCGAATGTCAGTGCTTTTTCAAAAGTTGTCATGGTTTTTTATGCGGTAGCGGAAATTTAATTATAAAGGGCCATTCTACTTTATAAGGGACTGGAATTCTCAAACAAGCGTTAGATTTTTTTGGATATTATTCGGATTTATGGTGCGAATTGATCGGTCATTCTAATTCGGAAAAACCACCCGAAAACCCAGGTCTGCATTTTTATAATTTGGCGGTGCTTCACCGCTTTGGCCGATTTCTCCGCCTTCTTCAGGCATGAAGAAACTGCCACCTTTGATGACCAAAGTAAAAGCATTGCCGCGCAATAGCGATGTGCTGGTCCATTCGGCAACATTACCAGCAAAACCTTTGATTGAGTGTTTGCTGTCATCATTTGAGGCGATGACTTCTAAGGATTGCCATTGGCTGTCTATGCGATTTCTGTCCACAGAGGCAAGGGGTTGGTATTGGTTTCCATAAGGGAAACGCGTGGAATGCGCGCCCGCAAGCGCCGTCCATTCACTGGCTGTTGGCAGTCGCCCGCCCACCCATTTGGCAAATGACCAAGCATTCCACCACGTGATGTTGGTCACAGGATGGCTTGGATTTTGTTGCTGTATGCCCCATTGGACGGGTTCGTGGGCCATGTTGATGGGTTGTTGTGGGTGATTATAAAAACCGAATCGCACCAATGGGTCGCGCAGGAATTTGGTGTACGATGCCACGGTGACTTCATAACGCATCACTTTTAAATTTAAGCGCGTTGGGATGATGGAAAAGTTTTGGATAGATTTTAGTTGATCATCTTTTAAATGCAACAATAATGCGGGAATTTTGGCAGATTTGGGTGGACCGATTGTTAATGTTGAAGCTTCTATACTGGCAATTTTTGGCTGACTCCCCCACGGCAAAGGCAGCGAATCTAAATTGGCTTGTTGGGTTCGGTCATAGACGCAACGAAAACCTGTGTATTGCGAACGAAAATCCACTGGTGCTGAACGTCTGATGAGGTTGATAGCATTTAAAGCCAAAGGGCGATGGTAGGCATTACCACCCATCAACACAGCTTGGTCGTTGTTGGTGGTCCATTCTAAAACATTGTTGCCTAAATCATGGATGCCTTCGGGCGTATCAGTTGCAGGATGCGAACCACAAACTTGGGCAACATTTAAAGAAGGGTCCTTATACGGCCAAGCATCGTCAACCAAGGTATTGCCCCAAGGATATAAACGTTGTTCCTTGCCCGAACTGATTGCTTCAAACTCCTGACTGGTTGGTAAGCGACCGCCCGCAGCATGGCAATACGCCCAACCATCCAAATAACTTAATCCACCTGCAGGCATGCTCAGTTGCCCGAGTATGCGATGATTTTCTGATTGACTTTTATACGCCCATCGCTGGGGGGTTGCTGGATGGGCATTTGGCGGAATGACCTGAGCCGCTCGCCAAGTGGCAAATTGGCGAAAATCTCTTTGCGTGACCTCACAACGGTCAATCCACAGCGGTTTTAAAGTTATGGACTCGCTGGGGCGTTTAAATTGTTGCAATAAAGTTTGGGTATGGGTCAGCAAGTTGATATGCTTTTTGAGAACCTCATCAATGGGGCTGACGACAGCCGGTTGGTCGGTTTCAACAACGGTGATTAAATCGAGTTGCTGCGGGGACAAATAAACCCAACGCCACCAGACTAATGCCAAAGTAATGACAATAAACAGAATGAGGGCAATGACGCGATTTTGGCTCATGGCTAAATGGATTTGAGGGATTCTTGTCTATTTTGAATGCGCATTCTTGACAGTAATACCAAGAGGGTAAATAATCCAAATAGCCATAGAATGGGCGTGAATATTTCGGTGTTGTCTTTTTCACTGATTTGTGGATCTGAAATGGGAAATTTATTCAATAACAATTGGTTTTCGCCTGCGTGAATCACCAATTGCTCATTGGCTATTGAGGCATAAACAAACCCCAAACTGATGTCATTTAATTGGGCATCGAGTACAGCAATGGGTCGCCATTGAGCAATGATTCTAGAAGCTTCATCAGGATGGACAATAATCGTATAACCTTCGGGAAATTCTAAAACTTCTCCTTTAAATAGACTGGGATAAAGTCGCATTAATAACGCTGGTTGAACGTTTTGGGTTTGAATCAGTTTGTCTAACCAAACAGGGGTGTTATATGTTTTTATAAAAGGTGCAGGGTAGGCAACGTTATAGGGAATTTGCAGTTGATTATCTCTCAAGCTTGTGTCAATAACGGTTTTTTGCAATGTTGAAGAGTGGGCTTCATGCCCATGATCAAAGATCATCGCTAACGAATCAATCAGCGGATACAGGGGCAGTTGTTGGATGCTCTCTGGGTTTTGAGCGAGCTGCGCCAGCCATTCTCTCGCTTGGGGGAGCGCCAAAGTTTTTTGAATGTGTGCTTGTTCAAGCATTTTTAAAATGTAGGCAATCACAACACGGTGATATTCATCGGCAGGTAAATTAACACTGTCGGAATATTTGCCTTCGTTTCCAGTTGATTTTCCAGCGTTGGGGACGTGAACGCGCATCGATCGTTTGCCCGACGAACCTTGACCACTTTGCTCAGGAGGGGTGAGGCCTTGAGATTCTGCCATCATACCCGTTAAGGCTTCAAATAAAGTTGTGGGGGTTTTGTTGCTTTGAGGCGATTCGGACTCAGTTGGTCCGCCAGGTTGTTCTTGGGCATTTTCAGAGACTTCATTGGATGCCCCGCCATCGGCTGGCGGCAGAAGGCTATCATACTGCAGAGACTGCCGAGATTCAGAATCGGCCAATTCGGTTCCTTCGGGCATTTGTGAAGGATTTTGACCCTGACTTTGTTGGTTTGAGCGGTTAGAGCTTTCTGAATCATTGTTACCCTGACTGTCACCTTTGCTTTGACCCTCATCCAAACCTTCTGAACTTTGGTCTTGTTGTTGTCCGGCAATGCGTTCTTCATTAAGTATTTGATTTTTCAATGGTGGAACACTTTCACCGAGGTAGTGCCAATGTCTGGGGCTGGCATTATGTTCTTTCATAATGCCCAATGTCAGGTAGTATTCGCTCACAGAATAGACGTCTAAACGCAAATTTAATATTTCTTCAGGACGCAAATTTTTGATGTATAAGTCAAAGGCGTTCTCTTTTCGCAGCAATTCGTTACGATAAATTTTAGTATTGTTATTAAAAATACGGATATAGCCATTGTGCATTTCAATGATCGGGTATAAATAGGGATTGCAGTCATGCGGAATCTCGCATGAGTGATAGTCGTGTAGTCGGGCGGGCGGGCTGGTTGGCAAATCGTTGAACACAACGCTGGTTGCTAACTGTCTCGCTAATATAGTGGTGATGTCCGCATTTTGTTCTAATTCATCTTGCGCTTTTTTTTGTTGAACGGTGAGCGTTACGGCAATTAAGATCAGAATCACCGCAACGCTGTTTGCCAAAATATCAGCCAATGCCACACCACTTTGACCCAACAACCCAAATGACTTAGATTGATTTTGTTGCTGAACACGCTCACTCATTGCGTTGTTGGTGGTTTATTAAAGTTTAACGATTTCTTTATACGCGCAGGCAAGTCCTGCAATCGAACGGTGGAAAGCAAGTCTTGATTGGCAATAATCCAACCAATATTGATGACCCGCTGAGCCCATCGGGCGCGCATACAATTGCGAGCAATGGCCATGGTTTCCACCCCATTGTCTAAAATGGCAAAAATCAGTTGTTGATTTTGCGAATTGTTGTAGATGTTTTCGACGTAGCGCAGGAAAGGGTTATTGGGTGTGCATATTTCAGAGCGGGGGATACTCTCATTGGTTTCAATGATGCGCAGCTTGTCAGGGTAGGAAATAACCACCAAACCTTCGGTGCCATTTTGCCAAGACACTTTAAATTTGGCGTCTTCGGTTGAACGGTCCAACATGGCGCGGATGTCTTGCGTCACAATCAAATTGATTAAAATAAAAATGATGATCAACAATGCCAAGGCACCACCGAACACCTCAACCATAGGCGCATCGATATCGCCTCTATTGAAAAGGCTTTTCCCTTTACGATGGATCTTTTTGGGCATGAATTATTTAAGTTTTTCTTCCAAAATGAGCAATTGTTTTTCTTCCCAGCGATAAAGTATGGTTTGAGAAAACGCCAAGGCAATCGATAAAGAGAGTGCAATTAAAGTGGTATCAAAGGCGATGCCGAGCGGGGAAAGGGCAGAACCGAGTAACTGATTAAATTCTGAATCATTATTGGCCAAGATGGCACTCAAACCCTCAGTTGCAAGAGAAATGCCCAAAACTGTGCCAATAAACCCAAGAATGGGAATGGCCCAATTGATGTATCGAGGAAGGGTGTATGAAGCCTCAAATTGTTGCCAGATGAGTTGAAAGAATTCATCTTGTTTTTTAACAGAAGAGTCAGTTTTTTGATGCGCTGTGTTGAAGTGAGAACGGGCGCTATCACTGTGCTTGACTTGAATTAGCATTTTGAGCCATTTACCGAATAACAATAAGGCGCCCCAGAAAAACAAGGTGAGTGTTAGTGGTGGGATAACGCCGCGGGTTAAAAATTTTGGAGAAATACTGGACATGAGTGCGATTTCCGTCGTCTGCATCCAAGATAGCATCAAAGAAGTCAGAATCAGACCAATGCTAAAACTTATAACCAATGACGGACCACTTAATGCCTTATCGGTTAAATCGTGAACCTTCATTTCGTCTTCGGTCACACTGTACAGCAACTGCGTTAATTGCAGTACAGCAGCGATGAGCAAAGCCAAGATAAGGCTCAATAGTTGAAACGATAGATCGGCCTGTACTTGATTCAATAATGCATGCCATAAGTCTGCAGATGCAATGACAACAATAGCAATGAGGGCAATGGTACTTGAAAGTTGCGCCCATTTATAAAAACGGGGCATGAATAGGCTCAAACCACTAGGCAAGCCGAGCAATACACCCAGCATCACCCATAACTCAGGGGGATTTAAGGTTTTTGACAATAGAAAAAAGCTTGCGATTGGCACGATCAGCCCAATCACTGATGAAATCTTGTTCAGTAAAGGCGGGGTAGTTGATGTTAAAGCGGCGTCAGTGGTATTCATATGTTTTCTCAATAGATTATTTATAGATGATTGATTTAGGCGGTTTGTTTACAATAAGATTTACGTTTTATATAGAATATCCCACAGTTGTGGGTTATTTTTTATTTGATTATCAAGACAGCGGGATAAATTAAGGTGCAATTTTACGGCAATCATATTGCTCAAATCGTACTGAATGCCGACCATAATCGAAATGGCTTAGCAATTTCATTGGACATTTTTTAGCCAACTTTTGAAATTCAGTTGTCGGTTGGGCGTTAATTGATTCCCAAATGCTGTCGCGAATCCAGATAAATCTTTGATTTTTGAGAAAATTAAAATCATGTCCTTGGACGGTGTAAAACTGGCGGTCGGGATCGTTAATGAATGTAAACCAATGATTAGAATGCCCTAAATAAATTGTCCCCTCTGATTTTATTGGGAGGTGTTGACTGATTTGATTATGGTATTGATGCATTCTAAAATGGCCATTAATATAAATTAAAGCCATATATTGCAGTAAGTAAAAAACAGCGATTAGCACAATGATCGGTTTGAAAATCTTCAATTGATAAAGTTGTGATATAGAGAGTAGGAATAGAGGCGGTAATAAATAAATACCATACTGCGTATTGCTTCTGCCAATCAATAAGGAAAACAACAAAATGGCTATTAACCATAATAGGCTAAGACGTACGGCTGTATTGGAGAAAGCATTTTTTTTGATTAGTGTGACAACAATCATCGCAAATAAAAGAAAGGCTTCGGGGACATTTTTAAAAAACCTGACATCAAAAAAATAATCGAAAATAAAATTATTTTGAATAAAATTAGTACTTCTTGCTTGACTTAAAATAGTTTGATAAAGTTCTAAATAGGGATGATGAAGTAGAAGAAAATACCCCAGTCCAATCAAACCAGCAATCCCTATAGCCAACCAATGTTTAATAAGCTTACGATCATCAGTAATGAGTAATACGCCAGTCAAATAAATGAAGCAGATGAACCCCATGGGATGAATTTCAATGCAAATACCTGCTAATATCGCCGCGATGAAATAATATCGATAACTGGCACAACAGAAGCTGACTGAGCACAGAAGAAACAAGAGCGCTTCGGGACGATTAATTTGGCTGACACCAAAACTTGTGGTGGCAATAAACAGGCATAAGGTTGTAAATAAAGCGATGTTTCGATTAAATAATCGTTTAAAACCCAAATACCAAAAAACGTTGGAAAGAAGTGTAAAACAAGTTGAAATTAAAGCAAAAAAGTAGGGATGGGTACTAAATGTTGCTGCTAATTTGCCATTGACATAAGCAAGTGTCATCCCAAAAAAACGAAAATCGCCTGCAGAATTTGCAAAGGTTAAGTCTTCAACATAGGTTTCGTTTTGTATAAAATTGAGACCAAAAGAGGCAGTCCAAGCCTGATCAATACAGTGGGTGCAGTAGTTGCCAAAAAGATAAATGGCACAACAAATAATGGCTAATACGAGGGCAGATAGTACCCAATCAATGGCGGTTAAAGAAGGAAAAGTTATGCTCATTTAGCATGCAAATTCAGAATAAAAATACCTGACATGATTAGTATTAATCCTAAAATTTTATACACACTCATTACCTCATTAAACAGCAAGAACGAGAATATGCTGACTAACACGAAAGAGAAACTCATCATGGGATAAGCAAAGCTCAATTCAAATTTTGAGAGTGCAACGATCCACAGAAGCGCAGCTATGAATGCAGCAAATAGACCTGAGGCAATAAAGGGGTCAAAAAGCATTTTGATGACTGCAATCATTTTTTCAGAGAACTCAACAGGTAAGGGCGGATGATAAGTCAGTCTATGTTTAATGATTAACTGCCCATAAACAGTAAAGCCTATACAGCCCAAAATATATAAATAATTCATTTTAGCTATTCTCGTTCAAAGCCAATTTTTTCTGAAATAATGGCTGTAGGACGGTTTTTAGTTTGCTCAAATGTTTTGGAAACGTAGAGTCCGATTATCCCAAGTAAAAAAATGATTAAGCCTGAGAATAACCAAATGGACACAATAATACCAGCCCAGCCTTGAACCACAAATATGTCCAATAAAGCGCCTATAAAAAAACACAAAGCGGTCAACATACTGAGTGCAGAGATCCAAAGCCCTGATTGTGCAATCAGCCACAAGGGTCTGTCAGAAAAATTCAGTATGGTATTGGTTGCTAATATGAACATTTTGGCAATGCTATAAGATGATTTGCCGCTCAATCTCGGTTGGTGCTGATATTCTATGGTTGCTCTATTGAATCCTAACCAATTAACGTGGGCTGGAAAAGATTTTATTTGATCATTGATAGATAAATAAGCATTGATGACTTTACGGTTATAGATGCCGTAGTTTGCAACAGAACCATCTAGCGTTGTATTGGTTAAAAATGAGAATAATCGCCAAAAGAGATAAGAGGTTGATTTTTTTAAAAATGAATCTTGACGATTAAAACGTGAGATAACAACATAATCAAAGCCTTCATTTTTTTTTGCCCAGAGATCGAAGATGGCTTCAGGGTCATCTTGAAAATCACAATCCATAACGACCATCCACTCACCACTACTCATGGAAAGTCCAGTAGTAATGGCGTTTTGTTGACCAAAATTCCGACTGTGTTTGATGCCTTTGACTATGGCAGGCCATTTGATGCACAGATTTTGAATATGATCCCAAGAATTAGATGGGCAAGCATCATCCACCAATATGATTTCAAAAGACGAATCTATTTGTTCACAAATAGCAGTGATTCTGTCGATCAACTTTGTCAACCCAGATTCTGAAGGAGACGTGAAGTAAACGGGAATAACGAAACTGATCATTGTTTTAAGCGAATTTTTTCTACGATTTCAGATTGTAAAATCAGCGATTCAATAGATTCATATTGTTCTTTATTAATTAAATCGTAGCAATGATCGTACATGTTTGTAAAATGATTGTCTTTTCCAGAATTTATGGTTTCAACGATTTCACCATTGTGCTGAATTGAGATGCTTGTAGGGAATTGTTCGGTTTTGGAAAAAGCTCGATCGACATAAATATGGCCATTTTCACACCAAATTTCAATGGTGTTTTTATAACTGCCTCCAAAAATCCATTGGCAAACGCCTTTTTGACCTTTGTATTTAAACACAGCCAAGCCGGAGGTATCAACTTCAAAATCATTTTCAAAATTCATCGTCGAATAAACCAAATCCGCATCATTTCCCATTAAAGCCAAGATTGCTGAAATGGGATAAACACCTGCATCACCTAAGGCCCCACCATCGAGTTTCTTTGAATGTCGAACACTATTTTTTGGTAGGTATGGAAAACCAAAAGATGCGTAAATAGATCGTAGTGCACCATATTTATTTTCTGCCAGCAATCTTTTTAATTGCTTAAATTGGGCATGATATTGATACATAAATGCTTCAAATACTAAAACTTTTTGCGCTTTAGCAAGATTTGCAATTTCATAGGACTGTTCCAATGTAGAAAAGGCTCTTTTTTCGACAATGATATGTTTACCATGCTCAATACAGGCTTTTGCTTGTTCAAAATGAATCCCGTTGGGGCTACAAATATGAATGATATCAATGTCTGGTGATTGTAGTAAAGCTTCGGCTGAAGGGTATTGAACACACTGATAATGCGCACAGAGGGCTTCACCGAGTTTTGTGTGTCGAGTCAATAAACCTTTGAGATTGACTTTTTTAGATTTTATGACAGCAGGGAGAATATTTTTTCTCGCGTGACTGCCTATAGACCAAACTGCCAAATTCATGATGGAGTATCTTTATAGGTGAGAAATGATGCCTCTAACGTGAGGATTCACCCAGCTGCTATTTTTTATGAGATGTTTTATCTGGAACAATGAAAGCCATTTAAAAGAAGGCGGAATTTCTAAATTTGTTATTGTGTCAGAAAGTATTTCGACTATCATCCCTCTGTTACATTTTAGATGTAATCGTCCACCATCTTCAGACATCCATTGGTTAAATAATATTGTGGCATTATTTTGATCAGGGAATTCAAAATATTCATGAAAAAGCGGATTACTGCCCCCATGAGATTTTTTTATATTACTGAATGTTGCTTGCAGGGCAGGGCTGATTTGAACTTTATCTGGATTGCCCGGTTCGGCTTTGGCTTGCACAAGGTAATAAGGGATTTCGTTTATTTTAGTTCTGATTACGCCGACAATGCCACCGTTATAACCCACTTGAGTTAACATAGGCTGATCCCATCCCTCGGTCACTTCACGACTTTTGGAGTGTTTTATTCGTATGCCTTGGACATAGAAAAATTCACCACTGTCGTGCTCAACGAATCCAGTTTTTGGGTTCAGCGACCAGCCTCTACATTCCGTTATTGGAATGTCTTCTAAAACCATTGAACACTGTTCTTGCTGTTCAATAAACCACTGCTCTATTGAAGCGATGGATTCAATTTCAGACCAGTCTTTAATACTTTCAACAATGGCTTCAAGTCGTAGATCATCTTCAACCGTCTTAGATATCTTGTTGAGCAGTTGTTGTACTTCGTATTTTGCTGTGTTAAAAGAGGTCATGTTATCTCTTTATTTTCGGTATTGTGTTAAAGCTTGATTGATATTCATACAAATGCTGTCAACATCTTCCTGACTCATATTGTTATGCATAGGAAGCCTTAGAATTTTTTTGGCAAATGCTTCCGTTAAAGGAAGATCGTCAGGTTGATAATTCATTTGTAACCCCACTCGGGATGAATGGAGTGGCACATAACCGATATAGGCAGATATGCTTTGTTTAGACAGGGTCTTCCGAACATAATCGCATTCTGCCTCAGACCTAAAAGTCAGCCAAAAAGCATGGTAGTTTGTTTGAAAGTCATCTTGTAACTGAGGAAAATTTACATCTGAATAATTTTTGCTGCAAAAATAGTTGTAGTAACCCATAAATAGTTTTTTTCGTTGCATTAAATTTTCAAGAAAATGATCCAGTTGAGCCAATAAAAAAGCCGCTTGAAGTTCAGTCGGATAAAAACTGCCGCCAATTTCGACCCAAGAATATTTATCGATTAACCCTTTTAAAACTTCTTGTCGGTTTGTACCTCTTTCCCACATATGACACGCTCTATCAAAAAAAGAATGGTTATTGACAACCAATGCACCAGCCAATCCTGCGTGTAGATTTTTGGTTTCGTGAAATGAATAACAACTTAGATCACCATCACGGCCTATGGGTTCGTCATTTTTACGGCTTCCAAATGCTTGGGCAGCATCTTCAATCAAATAGAGTCCGTTATCATCGCACAATTTTCTATATTTGGATGAATCAGCACAAAACCCAGCGTAGTGCACAATGACAATGGCAGCAGTATGTGGGGTGATCTTGTGTTTAACATCCTCAATGTCAATCATCATGGTATGCGGTTCAATCTCGGCAAAAACTATTTCAAAACCACAACGTGCAAACGCAGCAGCCGTTGATGAAAAAGTATAGGATGGCAAAATTATTTGTTGTTTTACCTGCCATTTTCTTAGCAACAGAGCTGATATTTCTAAAGCAGACGTGCAACTGTCAGTTAACAGCACATTTTCAACCTCCAAAATTTCTTTGATTTTTTGTTGGCACGATTGAGTGTAGTAACCATTACCACTGAACTGGTTTCGAGCAAAAACATCGTTTATTAATTCAAGTTCTTTGCCAGTTATATAGGGCTGATTAAATTTTATGGCTTTGTTCATTTTCTAAATCGAGGGTTTGATTATTGTCATAATTTAAATAACGGTCAACAGCATGAATGATGTATCCATCACATACTAGTGGAATAGGTGTTCGCTTTAGTAATATTGTCTGCAGTCCTTGTGCTTAAAATCGTTTTGGCCATACAGTATTTTAGACTTAGCAGCCTTAATTTAATTGATGAGTCGAAGCAGATATTGGCCATAGTTATTATTGGTATATTTTAAGGCCTCTTGTTGTAATTGATTGGTATTTATCCAGTTCTTTAACCAAGCAATTTCCTCAAGGCAAGCGATTTTATAACCTTGCTGTTTCTCTATGGTTTCAACAAACTTTGAAGCATCTAATAAACTGGAATGCGTCCCAGTATCTAACCAAGCAAACCCTCTACTTAAAATCTCAACGTGTAATTTCTTGAGATTCAAATAGTGTTCATTAATCGACGTAATCTCAAGCTCACCACGATCAGAGGGTTGAATGTCTTGAGCGATATGAATAACATCATTATCATAAAAATACAGACCCGTTACGGCTAAATTTGATTTTGGCTTTTCGGGCTTTTCTGCCAATGAGATTGCATATCCATCTCGATCTAATTCTACCACCCCAAATCTTTCTGGGTCAATGACTTGATAGCCAAAAATAACAGCACCGTCCTTAATTTCTCTGGCTTTTTGTAATTTTGCAGAAAAGGTATGACCCCAGAAAACATTATCGCCCAATACCAGACACACTGAATCCTGACCAATAAAAGATTTACCCAAAATAAAAGCTTCTGCCAATCCTTTGGGTTCTGTTTGAATACAATATTCAATGCTAATCCCCCATTGTTCACCATTGCCGAGGAGGCGTTTATAATTGGCCTGATCGTCTGCTGTGGTAATGATTAAAATCTCCCTTATGTCAGCCAGCATAAGTACGGACAAGGGGTAATAAATCATGGGTTTGTCGTAAATGGGAAAAAGGTGTTTGGAGACACCCATCGTCAATGGAAACAGTCGAGATCCAGTGCCTCCTGCAAGAATAATGCCTTTCATCGGTTTAGAATAATAATATTAAAGTGGTGTTAAATTGGAATATCGGGATTAAATCTTTGATTTATAAGCGCGGTATTATAAACTTTGTTGCTTTTGATTGTTATACAGAACCTGTTCTAGGGTCATCGATTCTGAAAAATACCAAAGTTTTGAGTTTTGCAAGATGATGAGCATAGCTTCTTTGTCGTTTATTGATCGTTCTTAGCCTGCTTAAATCGCTTAATTAGTCAATTAATTTATCAGTCGTTGAGAAGTGGGGTTGCTTAGATTATGGCTCATATCATAAAGCTAAACTCAAATGACCAATCGTTATAATGACATGACAGACAACGAATCAAAATATTATTCGTAATCTGTCGTAAATTTATCGGTGTTAATCGCGAATCTTTTCAAGTGATTTTCCACGACAATCATATTGCTCAAATTGAACGATATGTTTATTGTAATTAAATTTTGCCAGTTGTTTCATCGGACAAGCTAAATGCTGCAGTTTAGTATTTAACGCATGGGTATCACGAATATTTGAATCCCAAATATTACTACGGATCACGACAAATTTATTATTTTCAATGGGTGCATTAATATTGAAATGCACATAGAACTTTGTATCGGGTCTGCTTTTTAGAAAAAACCAATATTTCCCTGCACCAATAAACATATTTTCATTCGATATTTGTTGTACTGTTTGGTCAAATTTTTCTTTATATTCGTTCCGATTAAAACCATCAAGTAAATAAATTAAAGCGATGTACTGAAGTAGGCAGTAAAAGATAAGTAAACTCAATATTAGTTTGAATTTTTTGAAAGAAAGAATCTGCGAAACAAGGAGTAAGAAAAGAGGGGGCATTAAAAATATGGCGTAATACGGATTTGCACCTTTTATTATCATTATAAACACGATTAGCAGTATCCACCATATAAGGGCAAGACGAGCAGGCGTCTGCTTAAAAGCCTCTTTATTCATGATCGCCATAATAGTCGTCATAATTAAAATAACAAGCTCAAACGTTTTGTAGTAATAACGACTATCTATGAAATAGATATGGAATAAATTACTACTTCCTGTGAAAAAGGCGTTACCGCCAGCTTTATACTGATCAAACATTGCTAGATAGTCTCCTAGAAAAGGGTAATGAAGGAGAATGAAGTATCCCAGACCAATCAAACCGCCAATCCCTATATGAAGCCAATATTTAAGATACATTCGATCATCAGAATTAAGCAACACGCCAGTCAAATAGACAAAACTGACTAAGCCAATCGGATGCGTTTCAAAAGCAATACTTCCAATAATACCAGCAATGAGATATTGTCTATAGCTGGCACTAAAAAAACTTAATGAGCAAAGAAAAAAAGTGAGTGATTCTGTTCGAGGATATTGACTGGATTTAAGAAATGCGATAGATACGGCTAGACATAAAACCGTATAGAAGGCAACTTGAGCGTTGAATAATCGTTTTAAGCCAATATACCAGAACAAGATCGATATCAGGGAAAAGAAAGTTGTTAGGGATAGGTAATAAGAGTAACTTGAACCAAATATCAATGATAACCAGCCATATATGGCAGCATAAGTGAGCCCAAAAAAACGCAGGTCTGCTCCCATAGTGAAAATCCAATCAACCACAATATTGTGGTGAGCAAATTCATGGGCACGGGAGGCTATCCATGCAGCATCGTAACAAGAATCACAGTAGTTGCCATACAAATATATGTAGCAAATTACAATACAGATTACAGGCAAACAAACTGATAAGTCTGTAAATTTAATTTTATTAAACATCTTATGAAAATTACATAAATGATAAGATTTATTCGTAGGTAGAGCTTATGGCAATGCAGCAAAGGGCGTAGGATTATATCAAACTAATATTTACCAATAGTTTTTATTGTTAGTTTTTATAACAATTCAGTGACGCATCAATTCAACGCTTGGAATTTGTTGTACATTCTGATAACTCAAAACTCTAAAATAAATTGCTAAGAGGCTTTATTAAGTAAAGAATTTGTCAATTGACTCAGAAGAGCTAAGGGTACAGGTTGGAATTTCAGTTAAATTCAAATCATATTGATCTTTTATCGGATTTGTTTTATATAGCTGAGTCATGTCAATGAGTATCCTGTTTTAAATCAACTTATGGCCCATGTTTTTAAACAGCCAGAACAAAGATTGAAATTGAGTTATGGCTCAAGGCCTCTTTACATACTGAGGCGACTCATTGATTTTTTGATAATTAAATGTGAGCCAGAAAGGGTAGTAACTCGGTTTTTATTGCTTACAAGCATCAATTTTTAAGCAATAAAATATTTATGCCATTGAAGTACAATAGCGCGCCTATATAAATACGCTTGAACGTACTCATTAAAGACTCAAAAAGCTATCAGGACATTAGTCTGTGTTAGAACAAAAATTCATACGAAATTTCTCCATCATTGCGCACATTGATCATGGTAAATCAACCTTGTCTGATCGAATCATTCAATATTGTGGGGCTTTAGCAGACCGTGAAATGAAGGCGCAGGTTCTTGATTCTTTGGACATTGAGCGAGAACGGGGCATCACCATCAAGGCTCAGTCGGTCTCGCTTATATTTCAATCAACCAAGGATGGCCAAGCCTATCAGCTCAATTTTATTGACACGCCCGGTCATGTTGATTTTTCTTATGAGGTCTCTCGATCTTTGGCTGCTTGTGAAGCAGCGCTGTTGATCGTTGACGCCTCACAGGGTGTTGAAGCACAAACCATCGCCAATTGCTACGCAGCGATGGACGAGGGTCTTGAAGTATTACCCGTGCTTAATAAAATCGACTTGCCCGCTTCCAATCCTGAGCAGGTTAAGGATGACATTGAAAATATGATTGGCATTGATACCAGTGAGATCACTGCTGTGAGCGCAAAAACGGGTGAGGGCGTGCCAGAATTATTACAAAAAATTGTGGATTTTGTTGAGCCGCCAAAAGGGAATCTCGATTCAGCACCCAAAGCCCTCATCATCGATTCATGGTTTGATCCTTACCTTGGCGTGGTTTCACTCATTCGAGTCGTCGATGGCTGTTTTGAAGTGGGTCAAAGGATGAAAGTCTTGTCATCGGGTATGGACTATGAAATTCAACAGTTAGGCTTATTCAACCCCAAACGCCAACCTTTAAAAAAACTGTCTGCTGGCGCCGTCGGTTACTTAGTCGCAGGTGTTAAAGACATTCATGGTGTCCCAGTAGGAGATACCCTAACCTATTTAAAAAATGCTTGTGTTGAACCGCTGAGGGGTTTTAAACAAATTCAACCTCGGGTATTTGCCGGCTTATATCCTGTTAGCACCGAAGATTATGTGGATTTTAGGGAAGCTTTGGAAAAGCTTTGTTTGAACGATTCTGCATTGCAATTTGAACCTGAAACCTCAGATGCCTTGGGTTTTGGTTTTAGAATTGGTTTTCTCGGTATGTTACATATGGAGATTGTACGAGAGCGTTTAGAACGGGAATATGATTTGAGTTTGATAACCACATCACCCACAGTATTGTATAAGGTCCTATTGAAAAATGGCACAACCATTGAGGTTGAAAATCCCTCAAATATGCCTGATATTGGTCAATATGCTGAGATTCAAGAACCCATGATCAAAGCCAATATCTACACCCCAGAAGAGTACATTGGCAACATCATAACCTTATGTATCGAAAAACGAGGGGTTCAACAAAATTTAAACTATATGGGCAAACAAGCTCAAATGATTTGGCGATTGCCTTTGAATGAAGTCGTGGTTGATTTTTTTGAACAGCTTAAATCGTGTTCCAGAGGTTATGCCTCGATGGATTATGAGATAGATGGCTATATGCATTCTGATTTGGTTAAGGTCGATGTTTTAATCAATGGTGAAAATGTCGATGCTTTGGCGTGTTTAATGCATCGCGAACGTTCTGTCCATAGGAGTCGCGCTTTAATTGAAAGTCTCAAAGATTTAATCCCTCGGCAAATGTTTGAAATCGCTTTGCAAGCGGCCATTGGTGCTAAAATCATTGCGCGTTCAAATATCAGAGCCCTTCGAAAAAATGTGACTGCCAAATGCTACGGTGGCGATATTAGTCGTAAGAAAAAACTATTAGAGAAACAGAAAAAAGGCAAGAAACGCATGAAATCAATTGGCAGTGTTGAGGTGCCGCAAGAAGCTTTTATGGCCGTATTAGATAGGAAGAAAACGTGAAAGTACTCTATTGGTTGGGTTTTTTTGTGTGCATCAGTCTCGGGGCGTTATCTACCTACGGTGTCTGGATGTTTGGTACATTTGAGGCTTGGTTAACCTTAGTCACGGCGTTTCTGGGCGTACTTTGGTTTGCCTTTATGCTATTTCTCGATAACCACCACAGCAATCAAAATAGCACGATAAAAGTATTATCATTCCTGGCTTCTTTATTCCCAGTATTATTGTTTGTTTTTGTGATTCGTTTCTTCCTGTTCGAGCCTTTTAGAATTCCATCAGGATCCATGCAATCAACCTTACACATTGGTGATTTTGTATTGGTCAAAAAATTTGAATACGGGTTGCGGCTACCGATTGTCGGGACTCGTATTATTGGCAGTGGCACGCCTGAACGGGGTGATGTGGTGGTATTTCGTTTTCCACACGAACCAGGCACCGATTATATTAAAAGAACCATCGGCTTACCTGGTGATGAAATACTGATTGAGGGGCATCGCTTAACCATCAATGGTCAAGTCATTAAATTTAAACGTGAAGAAATATATACGGGCAATCAGACTTACGATATTGGTGATGAGGTTTTTCTTGTGACAGAACATTTAGGGACGCACCCACACCAGGTGTTACATGAAACCCAAGGGGCAAAAAATATGCGCATACAGAACCCTTTCCCCAAGCGCCAATATTTTGAAGAGACACGCAATGCGTTTGGACAATGGCGGTTAAAGGTACGTGTTCCCGAGGGACATTACTTTATGATGGGGGATAACAGGGACAACAGCAGTGACAGCAGGATTTGGGGATTAGTTCCTGACAAATACTTGAAAGGTCAGGCCATTTTTGTCTGGATGAATTATGATGGCCGTTTAGACGGTTTTGACTTCAGCCGCTTCGGCAAAACCATTGAATAGTATGTTTCGGATTTTAATTTTCTTCTTCGCTGAGCTTTGGTTGCTGATTGAAGTGGGGCATGCTATTGGCTTTTTGGGCACAGTATTTGAATTCATTGCCAGCGGCATGTTTGGCATGTTTTTCTTAAGAATGCAGAGTATTGAGTTGCTCTCGCAATTTCGGCAACGTTGGAACATCTCACACAACGCCATCAATGAGCGTCACCTTATGCTACGCAGTATAGGAGCCGTTTTGCTTATTATCCCGGGTTTTATGAGCGATTTTTTGGGCGTTTTATTGTTATTGCCCTGGATTCGGCAATGGCTCATCGCTCGGATGGATCGACGCTCTAAACAAAATGCGCATGGTTCTGTGCAAATCATCCATTCAGATTACGACGACACCGACCGTCATCGCTGATTGAGCAAAATCCTATGACTCAGACGGCTGTTTGAGGTGTAAAAATTTGAAAATTTCACCCATGGCATCAGGCATAACCAAGTGTTTAATCGCTTGGCTTGTTTTCAATTGTTGTTGCGGACTTAGGTTCATTAGATCAATCGTGCCTACCCCATGGTTCAATAAAAAATGTGCTTGGGTGTAATAGGCTTCAGTCTGCCAAGACGTTTGCGCCTGGATCCAACTAAAATCTACATCAGCGGTGATATCAAACACCCCAGGGTATAACAAGGGCTGGTTGTGTTGATGATGTTGATAATAGCAACGCAACCCACCTGTGCTCATACGAGCGAGTTCTGAGACATGAGAACCGTAGTCCATAAAGATGATGGCATCTGAACAAGTTGTGAGCGCCGTCAGCCAAGCAGGCAAGTGCGGACTGTAAAAATATTCCTTATCCTCTGACCAGTCCACTAAGTGATCGCACAAAGATTGATGCAATGGACGCGCTTGCCATTGCAAACTTAAACCCTCTTGATCATTGGTGACATAAGCGCAATGCCAAACATTGGATTTTTTAATCCATCGCTCCACTGCGAATGCATCGAGGACTTCATTGGCAATGATTATACGTTTGGCCTTAGCTGGAAAGTCCTCTAACCAAATACAAGCTGGGTCAGCATGTGACTGTTGGCGAAAATCATTATTGAGTTCTAATATTTCATAGGCGGCTGGGTGAATGATGTCGAGCAAGTTTTTGGCTAAGCCTCCTCTGCCAGCACCGATTTCTAACAGGCGGTAGTCTTTTAAATCTGGATAGTGTTGCTTAAGATATTGAGCAACACAGTGGGCGAATATGGGACTGATTTCAGGGGCTGTTGTGAAATCTCCTGCTGGTCCAATTTTTTCAATATCGCTGTAATAGTATCCCCATTGAGGATGATACAAGGCAAGCTGCATAAACTCACAAAAATTGATGGCACCATGGGTTTCAATCAACGCCAAAATATGGTCTGTTAATTGAGTGCAAGTTTGCTGTTGTTGTGGGGTAATCTCTAACACAGGTCGTCAGTCGTCAAACACAATGGGTTTTAAAATCGATGAAGCTTTGAGGTCATCAGCTATTTGCTCATAACTGCGATCTTGGATTGGATGATTTTGATGAGGGCATAAATCTACCATGATTTGAGCGGCAAAAGGATAAATGAGGAGATCCTTGCGCGGTAGATTATGACTTTTTAAATCAGCATATGTATATAGATCCAAGTCGATGATTCGATTCTGGGAAGCAGTCTGATTCTGACTATGGGTCAAAACGTGTTCAATTGATTTCAATGCTTGCAGTAGCAGGGTGGGCGATAAATCTGTTTTGCCCTTCAAGCCCACATTTATGAAATCGTGTCCGTCAAAACCAATGGCTTTGCTTCGATAAAAACGGCTCAGTTGCCGATCGACAATGAGGTCAGATAATGCGCTAAGGGCTTTGCTAATGGATTGTTTGGGTTTAATATTACTGCCGATGCCTATGATCACATCTTTTTTAGTCACCGCCATACAAGATTGGGTGTTGATCCCAGCCTAATCGGATTTGAATTTTTCTGCAATCAATGTGGCGTTGGTGCCACCAAAGCCAAAACTGTTTGACATAAACGCATTCATGTCTATGGGTGTTTTTTCCCTTAATATGGGGAAACCTTTTGCTTCGGGATCAAGCGTATCAATATTGATCGATTCACAGCCAAACCCAGCGTCCATCATCAATAGACTATAAACAAACTCTTGCACGCCAGAAGCGCCGAGTGAATGTCCCGTCATGGATTTAGTCGAGCTAAGCGGTGGGATATTGGCCCCAAAAACTGATTTCACAGCCTGGAGTTCTTTAACATCACCAACAACGGTACTGGTCCCATGGGCATTGATATAATCAATTGATCCTTTGTAGGTTGATAGCGCTTGTTGCATGCAACGAACTGCGCCATCACCCGATGGTTGGACCATGTCATAACCGTCAGAAGTTGCGCCATAGCCAACCAGTTCAGCATAGATTGGTGCGCCTCTTTTTATCGCGTGTTCCATCTCTTCTAAGACAACGATGCCACTGCCCCCTGAGATAACAAAACCATCCCGGTCTTTGTCATAGGCTCTGGAAGCTTTGGTAGGTTGATCGTTATATTCTGATGATAATGCGCCCATGGCATCAAACATCATGGAAAGTGTCCAGTCTAATTCTTCACCCGCGCCGGCAAAAATGATGTCCTGCTTGCCTAATTGAATGATTTCCATGGCATTTCCAACACAATGAGCACCGGTAGAACAAGCGCTGGAAATGGAATAATTAACGCCATGAATTTTAAACGGCGTTGCCAAACAGGCTGAAGCGGTGCTACCCATGGTACGAGTGACCCGATATGGACCAACTTTTCTAATGCCTTTATCGCGCAATATGTCGGCTGATTCAACCACATTAGACGTTGAAGCGCCGCCTGAGCCAATGATGAGGCCAGCACGCTGATTGCATTCATACTGTTCTGGCGTCAATTGAGCATCCTCAATGGCGTCGAGCATAGCAAGGTAAGAAAAGATCGCTGTATCGCTCATAAATCTTAAAGTCTTACGAGGAATTCTCTCTACATCAACTGATAAATGACCCTTAACTAAGGAGCGGAAGCCTTTTTCAGCATAATCCTCGGCAAAACAGAGGCCTGATTTACCTTCGCCCAAATGCTCTAAGACTGAGGCTTTTGTATTACCCAAGCATGAGACGATGCCAATCCCAGTTACGACAACTCTACGCACAATGTTCCTATCCTGTTATTACATTAAGTGTTAAAAAGTATTTGTTTCTGTAAACAATCCCACTCGCAAGTCATTGGCCGAATAGATGACGACGTCATCCACGATTAAAATTGCGTCAGCAATGCCCATGCATAATTTTCTACGAATGACTCTTTTGAGGTCAATTTGGTATCTTATTTTCTTTGATTCTGGTGTAACCTGACCAAAAAATTTCAATTCGCCCGCACCCAAAGCACGTCCCTTACCCAGACCGCCAACCCAGCCCAAATAAAACCCAATCAATTGCCACATGGCATCAAGCCCCAAGCATCCAGGCATCACGGGATCACCTCTGAAGTGACAGTCAAAAAACCACATATCAGGTTTAATGTCTAAATCAGCGTGTATGTGTCCTTTGCTGTAGCGACCACCGGTGTCTTCAATGAGTGAGATGCAATCAAACATGAGCATAGGAGGCAAGGGTAGGCAAGCATTGCCCGGACCAAATAATTTGCCATTGCCACAATCAATTAATTCATCGTACGAATATTGCTTTTTTTGAGTATGTTCCATAGCAAGGATTATAGCAGGTGTATCAAGGCGGGATAAAAAAATCGGCTTTTTGAATTTAGACCGTTTATGATTAAAACCGCTAAAAGTTCTGTGATAGCTATCACCACGAGAAAATTATAGATCTGAATGCATGAATGAGCAAAAAGGCTGAATTCACAGATTTAATTCGGTAATGACTTTGGTTTCTAAGAACTCTTCAATCCCCCACCGCGCGCCTTCACGCCCATTGCCAGACTGCTTAAAACCACCAAATGGCGCCACTTCGCTAATATCCATACCATTGACTCTGACCATCCCCGAACGCAATTGTTGGGCAACCTTCATGGCCCGCTCTGGGTTTTGAGTTTGGATGAAGTTCGCCAGTCCATACGGCGTGTCATTGGCGATTTGGATGGCTTCTTCTTCAGTTTCAAAAGGAATGATTGAAAGAACGGGTCCAAATATTTCTTCTTGGGCAATGGTCATTTTATTGTGGACATTGGCGAAGACTGTGGGTTGAACAAAATAGCCTTTCTCCAAGTGTGCGGGTTTGCCAACCCCGCCTGCAATCAACTGGGCGCCTTCTTCAATGCCTTTTTCAATCAGTTGTTGTATGCGGTCAAACTGAGTCTTAGAAACAACCGGTCCGATGTGTCGTCCAGATATGGACGCCAGATCCACGTGGGTCGTTTCAGCCGCCACTTTTGCTTGTTTAACAGCTTCTTGGTAGCGACTTTTTTCAACGAGCATTCGGGTCGGGGCATTACAAGATTGACCTGAATTATTGAAACAATGGCGTGCGCCACGGGTCACCGCTTTGTCATCAGCGTCTGCAAATATTATATTGGCGCCTTTGCCCCCTAACTCTAACCGAACCCTTTTGATTGAATCAGCTGCTTCCTTTGAGATGGCGGTGCCTGCACGCGTTGAACCCGTGAATGAGATTAAATCAACTTCTGGATGAGTAGATAAGTGCGTGCCTGCACCCACACCATCACCATTGATCAAATTAAAAACGCCCGCTGGGCAACCCGCTTCGTGCAGAATCTCAGCAAATAACATGGAGGATAGGGGCGCAATTTCAGAGGGCTTGAGAACCATTGTGCATCCCGCCGCTAAGGCTGGAATAACTTTTAAGGTCACTTGGTTCATTGGCCAGTTCCACGGCGTGATGAGCGCACAAACCCC
Organism: Gammaproteobacteria bacterium; assembly: GCA_965277775.1. Classification (GTDB taxonomy): domain Bacteria; phylum Pseudomonadota; class Gammaproteobacteria; order CAKMZV01; family CAKMZV01. Next base: position 1,992,682 of record OZ255843.1, read on the forward strand.
TGTGGGCTCATAGCGAATCAACTCGGAACTGTTGGGGTGCGAAGGGTGCTCAAAAGAGAATTGCTTTAAGGCCTTAATGAAGTTATTTATGTGCCAAACACCCGCGCCATATTGTTGCTGTTTTGCCATATCAATGGGCGCCCCCATTTCCATTGAAATGGCTTGTGCCATATCATCCGAACGGGATTTGTAGATGGAAAGAATACTTTCGATCAACGCAATGCGTTCAGTCACAGTACTCCGACTCCAATCTTGAAAAGCTGCGCGTGCCGAAGCGACTGCGCGATTGGTGTCTGTTTGTGAACCCATACTAATCACAGCTTCAACGATTTCGGTTGAAGGATTGATCACGTCGAAGTCATTAGATGCACTGGGTGCCGTCCATTGACCATTGATGTAAAAAGATCGTTTATCTAACATAATCTGATTCCGTTTTGAGGTTCGAGTTGTTGTTAAAACTCTGCTGATTGTGCGGACATTCTGCCATCAATCAACTTGGGAGATGTTTCCAATATGGATAGTTTGATTATATGGTATAAATTTACTGTTGAAGCTAAAGATTTTAAACCAGAATGTTTTATCTGTATGAGGATACATTCCCTGAGGCAAATCATGATTCAAGTGCAACGTTAATTTTGGAGGCATTAGCAACGGCAGCCGCCGTCTTGTAAAAAATTAAAACTCAGTTTTGTTATGCCACTTCTCCTCTTCCACATCTAAATCAATTTAAAATGAAAGTGACTGCCGAAAAAAACGAACAAATTGCTAATATGATATTTGCATCCATTTATCCACTCTATCTGAATAAATTGGAGAAAAAGGGTAGAACGAAAGAAGAACTCAACCAAGTAATTAAATGGTTTACTGGCTATGATCAAGATACTTTACAAGAACTTATCAATGAAAAGGTAACTTTTAGAACATTTTTTCAAAAAGCAAAAATCAATCCAAACGAACACTTGATTAAAGGCGTTGTTTGCGGTTATAAAATTGAAGAAATTGAGGCTGAATTTCTGATATACAAGCAATGTCGACAAATGGAAAAATTGATTGATGAATTAGCCAAAGGTCGTAAGATGGAGAAAGTTTTACGCGAACAATAAGAAGTAGAATTTTGCAGTAACAATATCTAACGATTTTATTTGGAAGCTGTCTATAGAGGCCTCTTAAAGAATAGAAAAATGAACCTTAATCCTTTCAAATCATCTAAGTCAAGCATAGAGAAGTTTGTCGCTAAACATCCTCGTCTCACTTATTCAAAGGAAAATGGCGTTGAATTTATAGAAATCATAGCTTCAACGATTTCGGTTGAAGGACTGATCACGTCGAAGTCATTAGGTGCACTGGGCGCCGTCCATTGACCATTGATGTAAAAAGAACGTTTATCTAACATGGTTTTGATTTAGTCTTGAAGTTTGGATTGTGGTAAAAATTCGGTTCGTTATTTGAAAATGCTTGTTCATTGTTCGGACATTCTGTCGATAAATCAACTTGCAAACTATTTTCAATAGGAATAACCTGATTATATGGTATAAAATTAGGTTGAATTAAAGAAATTAATTGGGTTAGTCATCTTGATTAATTTCTATGACAAGGTTGCATTTTCTATACAAATCATGATCAACCTGCATTAGTAATTTATATCTGGGGCGCAACATTTAAAGAGCGTCTTTGTTGCGTAAAAAAAATGAACGTATGAGATGGATTGGTTAAAATGTCATGATATTCAGTCAAACCATAAAAGGAGAAAAAAATGAATAAACGTGTTGCATTAATTGGCGCAGGACCCAGCGGGTTGAGTTTTTTGCATGCAGTAAAAGAAGCTCAAAGAAAAGGCAGTGCCGTTCCTGAAGTTGTTTGTTTTGAAAAACAAAGTGACTGGGGCGGGTTGTGGAACTACAGCTGGCGTGTCGGGACCAACGGTCATGGTTTGGTTGAACATGGCAGTATGTATCGCTTTCTATGGTCCAATGGTCCCAAAGAATGCTTGGAGTTTTCAGATTATTCATTTGATGAGCATTTTGGTCAAGCCATTCCTTCATTTCCACCGCGAGATGTGTTGTTTGACTATATTAAAGGCCGAGCGATTAAAAGTGGTTTCCGTGATCAAATTCGATTCAACACAGTGGTGAATCAAGTAACCTTTGACGAAGCTTCCAAACAATTTTCTGTAAAGTCAAATAACTACATTGAAGGCGAACATGCAACTGAAACTTTCGATTATGTGGTGGTCGCAACTGGCCATTTTTCAACGCCAAAAATTCCCGAATTCGAAGGGTTTGATTATTTCCCAGGGCGCGTTCTACATGCGCATGATTTCCGTTCAGCCGAAGAGTTTACGGGCAAGAATGTGCTGATTATTGGTGGCAGTTATTCTGCAGAAGATATTGGGCTACAGTGTTATAAATATGGCGCAAAATCCGTAACCTCCAGTTACAGAACGGAAGCCATGGGTTTTGATTGGCCAGAAAATTATGAAGAACGCCCATTGTTGACCAAAATGGATGAACAAACGGCACATTTTAAAGATGGCAGTCGTAAGGAAAATATCGATGCCATTATTTTATGTACAGGTTATCTACACAGCTTTCCGTTTATGTCTAGAGAGTTATGTTTGGACACACCCAACATTCTTTACCCTGAAAACTTATACAAAGGGGTAGTTTGGAACCCCAATCCTCAAGTCATGTACTTGAGTATGCAAGATCAATGGTACACCTTCACCATGTTTGATTTGGAAGCGTGGTATGCGCGCGATGTCATCATGGGTAAGATTGCATTGCCTGATCAAGCAGAGCGAACGGCCGACATTCAGAAATGGCGTGCCAAAGAAGATCAATTGGAAGATGCTTATCAAATGATTGAATTTCAAGCTGAGTACATGCAGGACATCGCGCCTCATGTCGATTACCCCAGTTTTGATGTGGATGCAACCATTGAAATGTTTAAAGTTTGGAAAAAAGACAAGCAAAAAAGCATTTTGGCTTATAGAGATGAAGACCATTTTAAATCACCTGTTACGGGTACCAAGTCTCCAAGACATCACACGCCCTGGATTGAAGCCTTAGATGATTCAATGAAAGCGTTTTTGGATAATTAAAAAAAACCTCTGGAGCAAAAATGGTTGTATTGTCAACATCAGCATTGCCGGCAAAAGAACGGTACGAAATCAAAGGTGGAACGGCCCGATCATTCATATTAAATGAAAATGATGCGCTAATCCTTCGTGATGCTGAAGGCGATCAGCCTTGTGTGGTTTGTGCGACTGATCATCAGGCAATATCCGCGTTTCAGTCGTTGGATAACCAGGCAAAGGTCAGCAAAGTCGCGTTTGATTCGAACAGCTTGCATCATAGTGCTTTTGCCCAACAAGTAAGCAAAACGGGTGAGTCCCCCGAGGCATTCTATGCCTTATCTCTGTTCCCAGAAAATGCGCCAGCCAATGCGTCTGTCACTTTGACGGCAACCACGACTTTTACTTGTATTGTTGTGGTGCCAGGTCAAGACATGGTCGTTGATGAGCATCATCCCTCAACGTCGATTCAAGTTCAAATACAACGAGCCAAAGCGGTTCAGCCTCCGCTCCCTGAGCCCTTGGCTGAACCTTTACAAAATTTTCGTATTTTGCAAAGCACCGCCCAAGCCTATAAAGTAAAAGCGGGTGAATACATCCAAATCATTGATGTTGAAGGACAGCAATGTACGGATTTTCAGGCTTTTGCTGAATCTGATTTAGAACGCGATGAAGCCTTGGGTATTTCACCCACCGTCACGCGTACCTTTATGGGTTCCAGTTATCCAATGCCAGGTGTTCATTCAAAATTTTATAATATCAACTCAAAGCCTTTGGTTGAAATTGTGCAAGACACAGTGGGTAGGCACGACACCTTCGGCTTGGCGTGCAATGCAAAATACTATGAGGATGCGGGCTACCCTGGGCACGCCAATTGCACCGATAATTTCAATGCGGCCTTGGTTGAATATGATATACCGTCCAGACCTAATTGGGAAACAGTCAACTTGTTTTTCAACACCCACGTGGAAGATTGCGAAACCATTTCTGCAGATGTCTCGTGGTCCAAAGCAGGCGACTATGTGTTGTTTAAGGCTCTGACTGATTTGGTTTGTGTATCTTCGGCTTGCCCAGATGACATTGATCCCGCTAACGCCTACAATCCGACCGACATCCACGTTCGAGTATATTCTGCTCAAAACACCTTCCATCCCAAAAGTATTTTTAGACCCACAGCAGAGAGCATTCCTATGACGACTAAAGAAACGGGCTTTCATGCCATTTTTGCACAACACACACGTAACTTCATTGAGTACAACGGTTATTGGCTGGCAAATGATTTCACAAATTATGGTGCGCTCAAAGAATATTGGGCTTGCCGTCAAGGGGCAGCCCTCATGGATTTGTCACCGCTGAGAAAGTTTGAAATTTACGGCGAGGATGCCGAAACATTGATGCAACACGCATTAACTCGAAATGTGCGAAAACTGGCCGTTGGTCAAGTCGTCTATTCGGCCATTTGCTATGAAAACGGCGGTATGATTGATGATGGCACGCTTTTTAGAATGTGTCAAAATAATTTTCGTTGGATCTGCGGCACTGACTACTGTGGCGTATGGTTGCGTGAACTGGCGCAAAAGCTCAATTTGGATGTACGTATTAAATCTTCGACCGATCAACTCCATAATGTGGCGCTACAAGGGCCAAAAAGCCGAGACATATTAAAGAAAATTATTTGGACTAAGCCAACCCAACCCAATATGGATGAGTTGAAGTGGTTTCATTTTTCCATTGGGCGCATTGCGCACGAAACGGGCATTCCAGTGATCGTTTCGCGTACGGGTTATACGGGTGAATTGGGTTATGAAATTTGGTGTCATCCCAAAGATGCAGCCGCCGTTGGCCAAGCCTTATTTGAAGCTGGTGAAGCCTTTGAATTAACCCCATTGGGCCTGGAAGCCTTGGACATTTTACGTATTGAAGCGGGTTTGATCTTTGCCGGTTATGAGTTTTCAGACCAAACCGATCCCTTTGAAGCGGGTATTGGTTTTACGGTGCCTTTAAAATCAAAAGAGGACGATTTTATGGGTAAAACCGCTTTGATCCAACGCAAGGCTTCGCCCCAGCATAAATTAGTCGGCTTGGAGCTTGAGGGCAATGAAGTCGCTGAACACGACGATGGCGTATTCCAAGGCAGACAGCAGATAGGTGTGATCACCAGCGGCACTCGTGCACCCATTTTGAATAAAAACATTGCACTATGTCGAGTTTCTGCAGCACATTCCGAATTAGGGCAACACCTTGAAGTCGGTAAATTAGATGGTCATCAAAAACGATTGCCCGCAAAAATTATCTCATTCCCATTTTATGATCCGAACAAAGATCGGGTCAGAATGTAGGATACTTTTTCACCAAAAGCGCATCTGAAGCATTGATTTAAAAAATCAGGCTTCATCAAAGTTGGCACCAGACTTGATTAAAAACACATCAACGAGGCGTTGTGTCAAGTGGGGTCTAGAAATTATTATTTTATATAATAAAAACATTATGTTTATCATAAGAAATTTTACAAGAAAGATTCTTTCTTGACAGTTTTATGAATTTGCAGGTATTATTTAATGACCATGCAAACAACCAGAGTTTGAAAAAATTAAACACTGGTGTCTGCACATTTTAATTTGTTCAACTTCATTAAGGAGATTTCGTATGTTCAGTTCTATTAAAAAAATAACAACTTTATTGTTGTGTCTAACTGTGGGGGCATTTTCGGGTGCGGCTTTGGCTAAGGACTCTGAAAAACCCATTATCATTCCAACCCATAACTGGTCAAGCCAGATCGTCATGTCTCATGTGGTGGGCAATCTATTCCAAAAAATTGGCAACAATGTTGAGTATAAACCAGCAGACAGTCAAGCCGTCTATGAAGCCATTCGTCGGGGTGATATCACGATCTCACTTGAAGTCTGGGAATCGACCTTTGGCAAACCATTTAATGCGGCCTTGGACAAAGGCGGAATCATCGATGCGGGTACGCATACGGCCAAAACCCGTGAAGAATGGTGGTATCCTGCCTATGTTGCGGACTTGTGCCCTGGTTTGCCGAAATGGGAAGCGTTGAACGCTTGCGCAGAGAAATTTGCAACGCCTGATACAGCACCTAAAGGTCGTTATTTGGATGGACCTGCTGACTGGCATGGTCAAGAAACCAAAGATCGCATCAAAGCATTGGGTATGGATTTCAAAGCCGTATTCGCAGGCTCTGCCGCTGCATTGTGGGCTGAATTGGAATCTGCTAAGAAGCAGAACCGTCCCATCGTTCTATTCAACTGGTCACCAAACTTTACCGACGCTCTGTACGGTGGTGATTTCATCGTATTCCCCGAGTACACTGATGGTTGTAAGATCTCTCAAGGTGGTGATGGCAAATGTGGTAGCCCACCTGCAGGTTGGTTGAAAAAAGCCGCTTATTATCAAATGCCAAAAAGATGGCCACACGCTTATAAAATGTTAACCAAAATAAGCTTTGATAAAGTGCAAATTGCCACCATGGCTAAATTGGTCGATATTGATGGTTTAACGCACGATCAAGCTGCTAAAAAATGGTTGGCTGATAATGAAGCAGTTTGGACTCCATGGTTGAAATAAGCCACTGCAGAAATTATCAAAAACAACATAGAACGCCTTTGGATCTATTCTAAAGGGGTTCGTCGGAAGGACGTTGATGGTTAAGCTCACAACGTCCTTTTTTATAGATAAATCAAACAAAATTCGTAATCAGAGGTCACAAAATGTCAACACCTGTAATTGAATGTCAGTCTGTTTACAAAATATTTGGCGATAATCCAAAAGATTTTCTCAAACAAAACAACAATCAAATTGATGACACCATCTTCGCGGATGCAGGTTATATCACTGGTGTCAATAATGTTTCATTAAAAATAGATAAGGGCGAGATATTAGTGGTGATGGGTCTGTCTGGCTCAGGCAAATCAACCTTAATGCGTTGCATTTCACGCCTAACCGAGGCAACGGCCGGTAAGATTCTAATCGATGGCGACAACTTATTACAAATGACTGAAAAAGAACTGATTGAACTTCGCCGCCATAAAATGGGGATGGTTTTTCAGAATTTTTCACTATTGCCCCATAAAACCGTTTTGGAAAACATTGCTTTTCCCCTACAAATAAAAGGAATCAATGCCGCAGAAAGTTTTGAGCGTGCAAAGCAGATGGTTGAATTGGTCAGCCTTCATGGACGAGAGACCAGTTTTCCGCGTGAGCTATCGGGCGGTCAGCAACAACGTGTTGGCATTGCTCGTTCACTGGCGGTTGAGCCGGATATATGGTTTTTGGACGAGCCTTTTTCAGCGCTGGACCCACTCATTCGCAAAGAAATGCAAGATGAATTTCTCAGGCTTCAAGCCCTATTGAACAAAACAATTGTGTTCATAACCCATGATTTTGATGAGGCCTTAAGATTGGCTGATCGCATTGCAATCATGTATCACGGCAAGGTCGAACAAATAGACACGCCAGCCAAAATTGTGTTAAATCCAGCCACAGATTACGTGCGCAAGTTTACCAAAGAAGTGCCACGTGAGCAGGTTTTGAGTGTTGATTCGATTATGGAACCGGTCGAAGGGCAGGACATGGCCGATTTTTCAGTGCCAGCCAACGCCATCATTGAAACAGTGGCAGAACGCGTGCTTTCGAGTAGTAAGGTTGCCCCAGTGGTGGATGAAAACAATCAGATCATTGGGGTTTTAAACCCCAAATCGGTTTTGCACACGCTTTTTGGCGATAAAACGGCAGAGCGTGTGAAATGACGCATTTATTGACCAATAAAAAACAACAAAGCATCGCATTGTTTTTTGTTTTTATGGCATTGATCGTATTTAAAAGCGCATTGCCTGATGGTCTGGTACTGTTTCCAGATGACTGGATCCTCCCCATCCAAATGTGGCTCAACGACATTTTGTATTTCATACAAGATGACTTTTTGCTCATCGAAACCTTCAACGTTGAAGATGACATTGAAGAAGAAATAACCGCCACAATGATTCTCACGCGCGGTATTGCAGACGTCATTCAATTTTGCATTGATGTGATCCGCAATATACTATTGGGCGGAACAAAAGGTTTGGCTTTGCCTGCATTACCTTGGACAGCCGTTGCAGCCATTGCCTTTATCCTTGGCTATGCCCTAAGAGGTTATAAATTAGCGATGCTGGCTGGATTAACCGTCGTCTATTTGGCTTTTTTTGGGCAATGGACCGAATCGATGCAAACACTGTCTTTGGTTTTGGTGGCTGCGCCCATTGCTTTGGTATTTGGCCTGACCTTGGGCATACTCTCGCATAAATACCAAACCATTGAACGGATACTTGCGCCATTTCTCAACATCGCTCAATCTTTGCCGCATTTTTCCTATCTGATCCCAGTGGTCGTGTTCTATGGCATTGGCGACCATGCTGGCGCCATTGCCACCGTTATTTTTGCCACGCCCCCCATGATTCGTTTGACCACATTGGGTCTGAAAAAAGTCCCAGAAGAAATTTTAGAATCGGGCAAGATGAGTGGTTGTAATCAATGGCAATTGCTAACGCGCGTCCAAATTCCAAGTGCGCGCCACGACATCATGATTGGCGTGAACCAAGTCATCATGCAGTGTTTGGCGATGGTGGTGATAGCCTCTTTTATTGGCGCTTCCGGATTGGGTTATAACTTACTCGTTGTGCTCAACAGTTTGAAAATTGGGAAGGCTTTGGAATTGGGGGTTTCAATCGTACTGATTGCTATTGTATTGGATCAGTTGTCGCTGGCTTGGGCGAATAAACAACCTGATTATAGGGCAAATTTACCCTTTGTCATTCGTTACAAATTCCCCTTGCTGATTGTGTTGGCTATCGTAGTCTCAATCCTTTTATCGCAATTGTTTCCCATTTTTTATGCGGTGCCAGAGTCGGCCATCTTATCGACAGCGGTGTTCTGGGACGGGATCGTTGATTGGATTGTGACAAATTGGTTTACAGGACTGCAATCGTTTAGAAATTTCTTTTTAATCGACATCTTAATACCAATGAGGAATGCTTATGTCAGCACGCCAATGATTGCAGTTTTTGCTCTAATCATGGGCGCAGGTTTTATTCTTGGGGGCATTAAATCTGCTTTTATTACGGGCGCTTTTTTTCTTTTTATTGCGGTAACAGGCTGGTGGGAACGGGCTATGATCACCTTATACATGGTCAGTTTTTCTGTATTCGTCTCGGTGATCATAGGGGTAACGGTAGGCATTTGGGCATCACGTAAGGACGGTCGAACAAAATTCATGTTGTTGATTTGTGACACTTTTCAAACCTTCCCATCCTTCGTTTATTTGATCCCCGTGATCATGTTATTTCAAGTCAACGATGTGTCGGTCATTGCCGCAGTTGTGATTTATGCCACCATCCCTGCCACCCGCTACACCATTGAAGGCATGCGCAATGTGCCACAAGGGTTGCAAGATGTGGCAACCATGTCAGGGGTCAATGCCGTGCAAAGATTGATGAAAATCGAATTGCCCATGGCCTTTCCACACATCATGATTGGCATCAATCAAACCGTTTTATTTTCATTGTTTATGGTCATACTTGGGGCGTTTATTGGTACCCAAGATTTGGGTCAAGAAATCATGCAGGCATTGTCAGAAAGCAATATGGGTAAAGGCTTGGTTCTGGGGCTTTGTGTGGCTTTTATGGGGCTGGCTGTCGATCACTTAATCACCCAATGGGCGACCCAACGTAAGCAAGAGCTGGGGTTAATTTAAGGTCTTCAAGTTCAAAATGGCCCTTCATGCCGTTTGAGTTTGAATGCTCAATAAGGCCATCAACCACAAGTCGTATTCACAGTACAATAGGGCGAATAAATCGTTAAACCATCGTTTGCTCAGCTTGCTTAAATTATGCCCAATGCTTCCCTTAAATCATTGCAACAAAAGTTAGGCTATTTTTTTATAACGCCCAATCTTTTGCAACAAGCCTTAACGCATCGCAGTGCACAGTTTGAGCACAATGAACGTTTGGAGTTTTTAGGCGACAGTGTGTTAGAACTGGTGATGGCCGAACATTTGTATCAACGATTCCCCCAACTCAATGAAGGCCAGTTAAGTCGAATGCGGTCTGCCATGGTACGCGGTGAAACGCTGAGCAGTTTGGCACAGCATTATGCTGTGGGAGAGCATCTTATATTAGGCAAAGGCGAGAAGAAAGAAGGGGGCGAACATCGCGAATCCACGCTTGAAAATGCTTTTGAAGCAATCATCGGGGCCGTATTTTTAGATGCTGGATTTGAAAAAACTCAAACCGTTGTTTTGCAGTGGTTTCAACCCATCATTGATGAATTAGAACCTGAGGCCACCCATAAAGACCCCAAAAGCCGATTGCAAGAATGGTTACAAGCGCGAGATTTACCCTTACCCAAATATGAAATCAGCCACATTGCAGGGCGCTCCCATCAACAAATATTCACCGTCAGCTGTATTGTGGATGGTCTGCAAACGCCAATCACGCACAAAGCTTCTAATCGACGCAAGGCAGAGCAAGCTTGTGCCGAACAAGCTTTGGCACAATTAGAATCTTTGGGGCAATGAACACGCAATCCAATCAAAATAAAGAGGCATTCCACAGCGGATTTGCGGGCCTCATTGGCCGACCCAATGTTGGCAAATCAACCCTACTCAATGCCATGATTGGGCAAAAAATCAGCATCACTTCACACAAGCCTCAAACCACGCGCCATCGCATCAACGGCATCATTACCACAGAGCACATGCAATTGATTTTGGTCGATACGCCTGGCATGCACTCGCAAGGCATAAAGAAAAGTCTCAATCGACAACTCAATCAAACGGCACAGTCGGTGTTAAGTGGCGTTGATTGCATTTTATGGTTGGTTGAAGCCTTGAAATTTACCGGTGAAGATCAAGCCATTGCCTCGCTACTGAAAAATAGCGACATACCCGTCATTGTGTTAATCAACAAAATTGATCGGGTTTCAAAACGAGAACGATTATTACCAGAAATGGCGAAATTACACGATGTTTTGCCCACCGCACACGCCATCATTCCAATCTCAGCGCAAAAGAAGTTGGGGCTGTCTGAGTTAGAGACTCAGATCGTTTCGCTGTTGCCCGTGGCCGAAGCCCCATTTTTAGAAGACATGGTGACCGATAAAAGCGAACGCTTCATCTGCGCTGAAATCATCCGCGAAAAACTCACACGAAGGTTGAATAAGGAAATCCCATACGGCATAGCAGTGATGATAGAAACTTTTGAGGTGCTTGAACAAATCGTCAATATTCGGGCTGTGATCTATGTCGAGCGCCAAGGCCACAAAGGCATTGTCGTTGGCAACAGAGGCGAAACGCTCAAATGGGTTGGGACGAATGCGCGACTTGATATGGAACAATTATTAGAGAAAAAAGTCTTTCTTAAACTGTGGGTCAAAGTTCGTGCCAACTGGTCCGATGACGAACAAGCCATTCAAGCCTTGGGTTATGATACATTTTCATGATACAGGGGTGCTCCTAACACCAGTCCAAGCATGGCGAGAGTACGATGGTAGATTACAGTGTTTCTGCGCCCATCATGGACGAGTACAACTGATTGGCTTTGGTCTTTTTGGCAAGAGTTTGAGACGCAGCGCTGTTCTACATCCATTCTATGAATTGTCATTGCATTGGACACAAAAGTCAGAGCACACACAAGGGGTGCTGTCAGACGTGGAATGCATCCATGCCTACGCCATGAAAACGCCTTTTCAATTGGCTTGTGCAAGTTATATCAATGAATTGGTACAATACAGCGTCAACGGTTTGGAAAGCGCGGATTATCCACAAACTTTTCAACTTGTAAAATGGGCCTATGGCGCCATTGTTGAACTAAAAGACCCATCTGCTGTTGAACGAACCTTGCGTTTATTTGAAGCACAATTATTCAAACTACAGGGTTACGATGTCTATCAAGCGAGCGTTGCTGAAAATCTTGAGTCCAGTCAACGTTATCGCTATTGTACAGAACAGTCGTGGACGCAAGACGCACAAGGCCTGACTGGGGCACAAATTAAGACCCTTTGCCAAAACAATGATTGGATGACCATGGAATGGGACAAAGCGCTTCGAACCCAATTGAAGTGGATGCACAGAGGCATGATCCAAACGCTCACAGGACGGCATTCGTTTAAGAGCAAAACATTTTTCACAACAGGAACGGCATTGAAATGAACAAAATAAAGCTTGGGGTGAATGTTGATCATGTTGCCACCATTCGGCAAGCTCGAATGTGTCATTACCCCAATCCCACACAAGCGGCTCAATTGGCCTTAGCGGCTGGGGCTGATTCAATCACCATTCACATTCGAGAAGATCGACGGCACATACAAGAATACGATCTGATTGAATTGCAACAGTTAGATGGGGTTCGCATCAATTTAGAGATGGCTTTGACCGATGAAATGTTGTCGCTCGCTGTCCAGCACCAACCGCAAGACATTTGTTTTGTGCCTGAAAAACGCAAAGAACTGACCACGGAAGGCGGACTGGATGTTAAGGCATTCACTGAGTCACTCAAACCCGCAATTGCCACTTTACAAAACCATCATATGCGCGTTTCACTGTTTATTGAGGCGGATGAATCTCAGATTCAAGCCGCTATAAAATGTGGCGCAGATGCCATTGAACTGCACACGGGTCGTTATGCGCTGTTAGAACCAAACAGCGACGAATGGCAAAAGGAGCGTACATTGATTCAAAAAATGGCAGAGCTGGGCACAGCTTTGGGATTACAAGTTAATGCGGGGCATGGGCTACATTATGACAATGTTCAAGCCATCGCTGAACTCACTCAAATCAGTGAATTAAATATTGGACACTCAATTGTTGCCCGAGCGTTGATAGTGGGGATGCCACAGGCGGTCAAAGAGATGATCGAAGCCATGCACGAACCTTGTTAGAGCCATTGGATGACAGAATGAGTTTAATCAAAGGCATTGGCGTTGACATTGTGCAAATTGCACGCTTTGAAAAACTGACTGACAGAACGCTGGAACGCTTCAGCCAAAGGGTTTTAAACGAGGCAGAAGCCGACCAATATCAAGCCTTTAATCATCATAAAAAAGTGTGCTGGTTGGCCAAAAGATTTGCCGCCAAAGAATCGGTCCTCAAAGCCTTGGGCACAGGACTGGCTCAAGGCATCCGCTTTCATGATATTATTATTTCAAACGATTCAATTGGTAAACCAGAGGTAAGGCTTGTGAATCAAGCGTTGTTAAGGTTAAACCAACTTGAAGCAACACGAGTCAACCTCAGCATTTCCGATGAAAAAGAGTATGCGGTGGCTTTTTCTATCATCAGTTAAATAGGGCACTTTATACAATGACAAACAAAAAATGGGAACAAATTCAACAATTACAAATTTCTTATGATGCCGAAGCAGACCGCATATCATTTGCTGTAGGTCAAGAAAATATTTCTAAATTGTGGTTCACTCGTCGATTGATTTATCTCATCTGGCCCAAACTGGTTGATGTCATCACCGACCGCATCGACAACCAAGTTCTGCTTGATATGAATTTGAACAACAACATGAAACTGGGTAAAAATCGAGTGATAGAGCACACCACAAACTTATCACCGATGATCCTTCAGACGGAAGGGGCAAAAAATGAATTTTTGGTCCATCGTTTCTCTATGGATTTTGGTCAGAAAGAAAGTGTGGTATTACATTTTTTAGATAAGGATGAAGCAGGCGTTTTGGTTCAATTTAGCAACGAAATGCTCACTGTTTTTTTACGCGTACTTGTGCAGTCGATCAAACTCTCGGGTTGGCAAAATCCTTTAGAACAATTTTCGGACATTGATTTGCTCACGGATGTGTCTAGCGATAATGCCACAACCTTGAATTGAACAAAACGCTGGATTTGACAAATATAGCACGTCTTAAAGTGTTTATTGAGGGCATAAAGTGTTCAAGAATCGTTGCGCTTCGTTATAATGCTCAGGTCAATAGACACGGCCATACCACTAAGATCTTATGAACATTGGTGCAAAATTTGTCGGAGCCATGGATGTTTAAATGTTTAAAATAATCATATTGCTTGCCATTCTTGGAAGTGGTTTTTACTACTGGGATCATATTTATCTGTTCATTACTGAAAATATTGATGATGTTGATGAGTTCGTTCGGACGATCAAATCCATATTTTCAGATGATGAAGATATATTGAGTGGCGGGGGAGATGAGAGCTAATTCCCTATCAAAAGCGGTCTTTGGTCTTCTATTGCTGTGTTTTCTACCCTTTGCTGTAGGGGCTGAATTAAATCTGCAAGGCGAATGGATTCAAGGCGGCACCATCAGAGGTTCTGTGCCACCAGGCACCAGTTTGTATTATCGAACGGGCAGCAAAAAATATGCGGTACCCATTACTGAAAAAGGCTATTTTTTAATTGGATTGGGTCGTAAAGCTACCAAACAAGTCACCTTAGAGGTGGTTCAACAGGGGCAGTCTGAACAGCATAATTTCACTGTAAAGCAAAGGGTTTATCAGGTTCAACGCATTAACGGATTAAAAAAATCTCAAGTTGATTTGTCCGAAAAAGATCTCAAAAGAATCCGAGCTGAGGGTAAAAAAATTCGTCAAGCCAGAGAGGCCATGCACAACAGCGATGAATTTCATAAACCCTTTATTTGGCCGTCACATGGGCGCATCAGCGGCGTCTATGGCAGTGCTAGAATTTTAAATGGCAAACCGCGTCAACCACACTATGGCATAGACATTGCGGCGCCTGTGGGCACAGAAGTCATCGCCCCAGCGGGCGGATTGGTGACTTTGGCTGAAGACGATACTTTTTTCAGCGGTCAATTATTAGTCATTGCGCACGGCAATGGTTTGACCAGCAGTTTTTTACACTTGAGTAAAATTTTGGTCAAAAAAGGTCAGTACGTTGAGCAAGGTCAGCGCATTGCTGAAATTGGCGCAACGGGGCGCGTAACAGGCCCCCATTTAGATTGGCGCGCTAATTGGTTTGATATTCGGGTTGATCCTTATTATTTACTCGATCCAGCCGTTCGAGATCATAATAAACCCTAAGTACAAGACTGACATAAACCACAACAACACGACGCATTGATGAGTGAACAAATACAACAGACTTTAAATAAGATTGTGCTTACGGACAGTCAGCAGCCTTTGAGTGAATCAGGCGCGTTTTTAAACATCCAAGGGCAGGGCGACGATACTGAGGTTGAGGTCATTTTTTCATACCCCAATCAAAGCCAACACGCCAAAATAAAAGCGCAAATGCACGCGGCCTTAGCCACGCAGGGTTTGAAGGCGGAGATCACCATAAGCAATAAAACTCAAGCGCATAAAGTGCAAGAAGGCGTTCAAGCCTTCAATGATATTAAAAATATCATTGCTGTGGCGTCGGCCAAAGGCGGCGTTGGAAAATCAACAGTCAGTGTCAATTTGGCTTGCGCTTTGGCTCAAGAAGGCGCTGTGGTAGGGCTATTAGATGCAGACATCTATGGTCCCAGCATTCCAACCATGATGGGCATAGAACAAAAACCTCAAACCTTAGATGGCAAGACGATGGAGCCCTTAGAAGCTCATGGCATCAAAACCATGTCCATTGGTTATTTGGTTCCCGCAGATTCGGCCATGATATGGCGCGGCCCGATTCTCACTCAAACATTGACACAATTGTTGAATGAAACCAATTGGGGCGCTCTGGATTATTTAATTCTTGATTTGCCACCAGGCACAGGCGACACTCAATTGACTTTGGCACAGAAGATTCCCGTCAGTGGCGCAGTCATTGTGACAACGCCTCAAGAAGTGGCATTGGCTGATGCCCGCAAAGGATTGGCCATGTTTGAAAAAGTTCGAATTGCGGTATTGGGTATTGTTGAAAATATGAGTGGATTTATATGCCCTTGTTGTGACCACGAAGAGCCGATATTTTCCACAGGCGGCGGTGAACAATTGGCGAAGAAATTTGACACCGAACTTTTGGGGACTCTGCCCATCAATACCCAAATTCGTCAAAGCGGCGATCAAGGCGCGCCTTTTGTGACCACAGCTTCAATTGTCGCAGATCGTTACCGTTCAATTGCGAGAAGAACCGCTTATATTCTTTCACAACGAGCGCGTGAGTATTCGTCCAAATTCCCGAAAATTGTCGTCGAATGAGGGCATTTGTTTTGAACTTACAACCACTAAGGAATTAGTAACAGTATGAGTATAAAATCAGATCGTTGGATACGCCAAATGGCGACTGATCATGCAATGATCACGCCTTTTTCGCACGAACAAGTGAAACAGAGTGGCGCTGGCGACAGAATCATCTCGTTTGGCACGTCCAGTTATGGTTACGATGTGCGATGCTCCAATGAATTTAAAATATTCACCAACATCAATTCTGCCATTGTTGACCCCAAAAATTTTGATACAGGTAGTTTTGTTGATCACGTGGGTGATGTTTGTGTGATTCCACCCAACTCATTTGCATTAGCACGTACGGTTGAGTATCTTAAAATTCCCAGAGATGTGCTGGTCATTTGCTTGGGCAAATCCACTTATGCTCGATGTGGCATCATTGTCAATGTCACGCCATTAGAACCCGAATGGGAAGGGCACGTGACTTTAGAGTTTTCAAATACAACCAGCTTGCCAGCCAAAATCTATGCCAATGAAGGTGTGGCTCAATTTTTGTTTTTCCAATCCGATGAGGTTTGCGAAATTTCGTATGCCGATCGCGCTGGAAAATATATGCACCAGAAAGGCGTCACCCTCCCTAAAGCTTGATGGCGCTTAAAAAACAGCATCTGGGTATCATAGGCTCAGGCATTGCTGGATTAACCACAGCTTATGCACTGAGCAAAAGAGGCCATCAGGTCACGCTTGTTGAGCGTCACCCCACTGCGGCTTCAGAATGTTCTTTTGCCAATGGTGGTCAGCTTTCAGCTTGTAACAGCGAAACTTGGCACACTTGGCGCATGGTGGCGAGGGGATTGCGTTCTCTACTGAGTAAAAACCAACCTTTTTCATTATCAGGCCCCATGACCTTAGAAAAAATGACTTGGATTACTAAGTTTTTAGCCACAGTCATCCAAGGACGATACCAACGCAATACCGAGCAACTCATTGCCTTAGCGCTGGCCTCGAGAGCGCGCTATGAAACCGTGATTGTGGAAGAACAATTGCAAATCGATCGTTCAAAGAATGGCATCATTCATTTTTACCGTACTCAAGCCACCTTGGCTGAAGCGCAACGCAGTTGTGAACTTTTTGCAGATTCAGGGTGGGACAGAAAGGTGATCGATATCACCACCATAGAACAATTAGAACCGAATTTAAATACCGACAACATTTGTGGTGGCACTTTTACCCCATCAGATTTTTCGGCAGACATCCACTTGTTTTGTCAACAACTGTTGCTCACCATGCAAAAAAAATATGATGTGACATTGATCACAGAGTACCAAGTTGATGCCATTCGACCGACTCAAAATGGCGTACAACTGACGACAAAGCAAGATAAAAGCCCACTTTCATTTGATCAACTCATCGTTGCATCTGGGGTGGACACAGATTCATTGTTGCAACCCATATTGAACAAACGTTTGGGCATTTATCCTGTTAAGGGCTATTCTTTAACCGTCCCCATTCTGGCAGACCAAATAACACAAACCCCACTCTATTCACTCATTGACAGCGATCAAAAAATTGTCAGTGCAACCTTAGGCAGTCGTTTTAGGGTGGCAGGTCGGGCTGAATTGGCGGGTAATAACAGCTCAATTTCAGCGCATAAAACACAGGTGCTAAAAAATTGGATTGCACAAAATTTTCCACATTTATCGAACAATGAATGTTCAGAATGGGCCTGTTTGCGTCCCATGCGTGCAGATATGTTGCCTCTGTGTGAAAAAGTGCATAAAAACATTTATGTTCACGCCGGTGGTGGGCATCTAGGCTGGACCATTGCTTTTGAATTAGCAGAACGGTTAGCGACAGACATATCCAAACCTTAGATGATGAAGTATGATTGCCACATGAGTGCCAGGCGTTTTTCCTTAAGTCCAAATTCGATTTTTTCTGAATTTAAAGATTGTGAAGGCACCCCAGGCCAAACAAATGCCAATTAAAATAGCGCAGCCAGCGTTTTAAAGCGGAATCAAAAATAATGGAATCACACATTGTCATTTTACTCTTGAGTGGCGGACTGATCGCCAGTGTGGTCGGCTACCTTTCTGCTACCACCGCTTTTTGCCAGTCGGGTGCCATCTATGATATGGTCATGGTTGGAAATAAGCTGCGGTTAAAAGCTTGGGCTCTTGCGGCATTGTCGGTGGTGGTGGTCATTGCTGCTGCTGAAGCCATTGGTGGTTTTGATCTTTCAGGGATTGCTCGACGGTCAACGACCTTGCCCGTCGGACGTTTGATTGTCGGTGGTTTGATCTTTGGTATGGGCATGGCATTGGCCAGAGGCTGTCCAACTCGGCTGATTGTGCGAGCGGGGCGAGGGCAGCTATCAGGCATGTTCGGAATCTTGGTCGTTGCCTTAAGCGCCACCATTTTTTACAGCCAAACCGACAATCTGCAAAATATCATTCAAAAAACCAGTTTTTTGCTGCCCGTTTCGCAAGACTTAGCGGTGTTAATCAGTCATGGCAGTGTTCAGAATGATCGCATCATCAGGATCGTTCTGCTGTTTATGGCTTTATCGAGTGCTGTGGTACTCTATGCCCACTTAGGTTGGAAAAACATCGAAGCACGAGGCGCTCTGATCATTGGGTTGGCGACGGCCGCTGTGTGGCTTTTGACAGCGTCAGTTGTCGGAGAAAATGCCCGTGAGGTGGCGGTATTTTCTGACCCCATGCACAAGGGGTTACATATCAGAAGTTTGTCGTTCGTGGGACCGTCAATTTCACTTATGAATTGGGTTAAGGCAGGATTTGCCTCACACGAGCTGACATTGGGTCTTGCGCTATTAATGGGCGTATTTTTTGGTGCCCTGTTCGTTCAATTCAAATACGGTTGGAGAATCATCAATGACCTCTTCTGGTTACCTTTGCATCGGCAAATTATTGGATTTATGGCGATGGGTATTGGCGGTGTCTTGGCTTTGGGATGTACTTTTGGCCAGGGCATCAGTGGTATTGGGGTTTTATCTCTAGGGTCGGTTTTGGCCCTAAGCGCTATGCTCAGTGGCGCAATGTTGACGCATAAGATAGAAAAAATCATAGGCTTTAAAAACTTGTAAAAATCGACAGCTGAACCAGCAATAATCTTAGGCTTTTAAGATCAAACATTTGCACAAAGGTCACAGTAGAAGCCGAATGGTCTAAATTGTGTCAATCTTTATAAATGTGCATAAATGTGGTTATTATTATGATTATTCTATCCGTGTGTCATTTATAATCTTTGCTCTTTAGAAAGCGGATTAGGCGTGACTGTAAAGTTTGCAAGTTGAACCCTATAACCAACCTTAATCGATAACAAACAAAACGAGAAAACTGTCATGGAACAATATCATAATTTAATTAATGGCGAATGGGTTCAAGGATCAAATGTTCTTGCCAATATCAATCCATCGGACGTTCGTGATGAAATTGGCACGATCTCATTGGCTGACGAAGCCATGGTCAACGAAGCCGTTGAGGCGGCACATGAGGCGCAAAAAACCTGGGGTGCAAAAGGCATTGAAGCCCGATCAGAAGCCTTAACAAAAATTGGCAATGCCCTGATTGATCAAAAACAATTACTGGGTGAGCTGTTGGCGCGTGAAGAAGGTAAAACCATTGCTGAAGGCGTCGGTGAAGTCGATCGCGCTGGCAAGTTTTTTCATTACTATGCCGCTGAAGCATTGCGCCAAATTGGTGATTTTGCCGATTCAGTACGTCCTGGTGTAGAAATTGAAGTCATCCGCGAACCCGTTGGCGTTGTTTTGGCCATCACCCCATGGAATTTTCCTATGGCATTGCCCGCTTGGAAGATTGCTCCCGCATTAGCCTTTGGCAATAGTGTTATTTTGAAACCAGCCAATTTAACCCCTGGGTGTGCAGTGGCATTGGCGAAAATCATTGAACAAGCAGGTGTACCAAAAGGGGTATTTCAGTTGATCTTGGGTCAGGGCAAGACGGTCGGTCAAACGCTGTTGGACCATAATGGCATTCATGCGGTGACATTTACCGGTTCATTGGCAACAGGCAGAACAGTCGCTGCGTGTTCAGCCGCTCAACTCAAGCGCTATCAATTGGAGATGGGCAGTAAAAATGCTTTGATAATATTAGATGATGCCAACATCGATAATGCCGTGGCTTGCGCTGTCAATGGCGCTTTTTCATCAACGGGACAAAAATGTACAGCATCTTCCAGAATCATCGTAACCAAAGGTGTTCATGATCAGTTTGTAGAAAAATTCATCCAACAATCACGCACTTTAAAAGTCGGCCATGCCTTGGCAAAAGATACCAACATTGGTCCGTGTGTTAGCGAAACTCAACTCAAAACAAATCAACGCTATAGACAAATGGCTTTAGATGAAGGCGCACAAATGGCCTTTGAAGGCGCGGTCAACGTCGACACAGAAGGTCATTATTTCGCGCCGATCATTTTTACTGGCACGCACAATGAGATGCAAGTGAACCGTGAAGAAATTTTCGGTCCAATCACTTGTTTGCAACAGGTTGATGACTACGAAACCGCCTTGGGACTTTGTAACGATACCGATTTTGGCTTAACCGCAGGCATTGTGACCGACTCTTTGAAATATGCAACACATTTCAAACGACACGCTCAATCAGGTTGTATTATGGTTAATTTGCCTACAGCTGGGACTGACTATCATGTACCTTTTGGCGGCACTAAATTGTCCTCATCCGGTCCAAGGGAGCAAGGACAATATGCAATTGAGTTTTATACCAAAATAAAAACGGCCTACATTAAAGCTGGCGCCTAATTCATCGCTAACGCTATTAGTGGTAAGATATCAACATTGAAGGCAGAACTTGATTTTATAATACAGAAATTATTTGTTAACGAAGGTAAATCTATGTTTGTTAGTGTTTTAGAACTCTTTAAAATTGGCGTGGGGCCGTCCAGCTCACACACCATGGGACCCATGCTGGCAGCAGTGGATTTCTTGCAAAGAAGCGTTGACTTACTGGCTCAAGACAAGGTCTCAGAGCCGGTTAAAATCCGTTGCGTTTTAAAAGGATCGCTGGCATTTACTGGCAAAGGACACGCCACTGACCGAGCAGTTGCATTAGGCTTACACGGTCATTTGCCCAAAGGTTTGGCGCACGAAGATGTTAATGCTTTGATTGAAGATATTTGGCAAAGCAATAGCCTTTCAACTTCAGTCGGTCGCATTCAATTCAGCCCAAGTGAAGACATTGTATTTGACCTTGGCAAAGCCTTAGCTGAGCACCCCAATGGTATGATCATGACGCTGATGGCGGGCGAAGACACGGTTTTATTGAGTGAGACTTATTTTTCAATTGGTGGCGGCTTCATAAAGACCATAGATGAGATTGCAGACTCGGTTGCCCCGGTCAATGTAACTGAATCGGATCACTTACCCTATCCATTTGACTCAGCCAATAAACTCTTACAACTGGCCAAAGAAAGTGGTTTAACCATTGCTGAAATGAAGCGGGCCAATGAATTGCAATTTATGAGCAGTCAGGCCTTAGACCAGGGCTTAGATGATTTGATCGATGCCATGTGTTGTTGCATAGAAACGGGTCTTAAAACCGAAGGCATTTTGCCCGGAGGATTAAACGTGAGACGACGTGCCAGAAAGCTGCATGAGCAACTTCAAAACGATAAAAACAACACCACCCTAAACGACTGGCTCAGTGTTTATGCCATGGCTGTGAACGAAGAAAATGCCGCCGGTCATATGGTGGTGACCGCACCGACCAATGGCGCCGCTGGAGTGATTCCTGCTGTGCTTTATTATTATCTGCATCACGACCAAGGCAACCGTGCAAAGCTCAGAGACTACTTGCTGACCGCTGCCGCCATTGGGGGCATCATCAAGCAAAAAAGTTCAATATCTGGGGCAGAAGTGGGTTGTCAAGGTGAAGTCGGCTCGGCCGCTGCTATGGCGTCCGCTGGATTATGTGCCGTTAAAGGGGGCACCCCCAAGCAAATCGAGAACGCTGCGGAAATTGCCTTAGAGCATCATTTGGGTATGACGTGCGACCCAGTCAAAGGGCTGGTGCAAGTGCCTTGTATTGAAAGAAATGCTTTTGGCTCGGTTAAGGCTTATACCGCCACCTCGCTGTCATTGCGGGGCGACGGCGAACATTTTATGCCTTTGGATAACTGCATTGAAGCCATGCGCCAAACAGGCATGGAAATGTCCCACAAATACAAAGAAACGTCTTTGGGTGGGCTTGCTGTCAGTATCATCGCGTGCTAATCGCATGATCGTTACTTATTATCAAGAATTGAATCGATCGTCAAGGTTGTTTTAATCAGGGTTTTACTATACGAATCTTGTGGATCTGTCATCAGGGTCTTGGTGTCTTTGCTTTCAACGACTTGCCCTTCTTTCATCACTATAACACGGTGTGCAATCTGAGCAATTAATCCCAAATCATGGGTGATGAACAAGTATGCAATGTCTTGATCGCGTTGCAACTGTGCCAGTAATTGCAGAATTTGTGAACGAATGGAAACATCCAAGGCGCTGGTTGGTTCATCACAAATAATCAATTTGGGTTTAACCGATAGCGCGCGCGCTATGGCAATGCGTTGCCTTTGTCCACCTGAAAATTCATGCGGGAATCGTTCTAAATGTTGGGTTTCTAAATTGACTTGTTGTAATAGGGTTTTGGCGCGCTCTTTCGCTTCAGCCGCCGTTTTAACCACATTGAGCGCCAACATCCCTTCGGATATGATTTGACCAATGCGCATTCGAGGGTTCATTGAAGAAAAAGGATCCTGAAAAATGATCTGCATCTTCTTGCGCAGGTCCAACATTTGTTGTTGATTGCTGTCTAATACAGATTGACCCATAAAAACCACTCGACCAGAGGTCGCGTTTTGTAGATTTAATATGGCCCGACCCAATGTGCTTTTGCCACTGCCCGATTCGCCAACTATGGCGAGTGTTTCGCCTCTTTTCAACTCAAAGCTTATGCCATCCACCGCTTTGACGTAACCGACCGTTCGTTTTAAAAAGCCCTTTTGAACGGGAAAGTGGACTTTTAAATCATCCACATGCAAACAGGTTTCGTGATCGACAGGATTTCGAAATTTATCCCTTGAGGGTAGGGCGTCGATGAGGACTTTACTGTATTCAAGTGTGGGGTTTCTAAAGAATGTGGTTGTCTGTTCTTCTTCAATAATTTCACCGTATCGCATAACGCCCACGCGGTCGGCCATTTTTGCCACAATACTCATGTCGTGCGTAATTAATAAGATGGTAAGATTGTGTTTTTGACGTAGGGACAATAATAAATCTAAGATTTGTGTCTGAGTGGTGACATCCAAAGCTGTGGTTGGTTCATCAGCAATGAGCAATTCGGGTTCACCAGCCAGAACACTGGCAATGAGCGCACGTTGTTTTTGACCCCCTGACAGCTGATGAGGATACCAATCAATCCGATTTTCTGGATCGGGCATGGCAACCTCTTCTAATAATTGAATGGCTCGTGATCGGGCGGCTTGCCCTGTTAAACCTTGATGAAGCTTGAGCGTTTCTAGAATGGGTTTGCCAATGGTGTGTACGGGGTTTAATGCCGCTTGGGGTTCTTGAAATATCATGCCAATACGTCCGCCGCGTATTTTGAGCATCTGTTTTTCAGTCAATTGGAATAAGGGCGTGTCAGCAAAATGTATGTCGCCTTGTAGGTAGGCATTATCCGGAAGTAACCGCATAATCGACAGAGCAGTCATCGATTTTCCACTACCTGATTCGCCAACCAAAGCATAGATTTCACCGCTTTTTAAGGTGAAGCCAATCTCTTTGAGTATTTGTTCTTGCGGATTAAAATGCAGATTTAACCCTTTAACGGAAAGTAAATTGGTCATAGTTTATCATCCATCTTGTTGCTACTCATTGTCGCGGGTCAAATGCATCACGAATTCTATCCGCTAACAGATTGACAGCAAGCACTAAAATGAGCATAAATCCGAAAGCTGCAGCCAATGACCACCAGACAACGGGAATGCGCGCTAACTCTAAGCGCGAGTGATTGATCATATTACCCCAACTGGGCATGCTTGGTTCAACGCCAATACCCACATAAGATAGGACAGCTTCCGCCAAGACCAAACCACTGAAATCTAAAACAATGGTGATGATGATGATATGGCTGATATTGGGCAAGATGTGCTGCGCCAATATGGCGCGATTGCTCACGCCAAAAGCGCGCGCGGCATCCACATAATCTAAGGCACGAATTTTAAGAGTTTCTGCCCTCAGCAAGCGACAAAGTCCCGTCCAAGAGGTTAATCCCAAAATGGCACAAAGCATCATGAAGCGAAAATCGACTCGGCCCACTTCTGTATTGAACAGTTGGGGGTTATTTTGAATGAAGGTTTGCGCAATCAAAATCATTGAGGCAATCAGCAAAATGCCAGGTACGGAATTCAAAGTGGTATAAATATACTGTATGACATCATCGATCCAACCTCGAAAATAGCCCGCCAACAAACCCATAACAATGGCAAATGGCAACATAATGAGGGTGGTGAGGGTGCCGATGAGCACAGCCGTTCTAACGCCTTTGATCGCTTCATAAAAGGTGTCATGTCCCACCTTGTCCGTACCAAGAATGTGATAATCGGCTGACAATAAAAGTGAGGCAATGAGTAGGCTCAATAGCAGACTCAAGGTCATCCAAAACCAATGTTTATGGTCTAAGGTCAGCCATCCTAAGCGCGTTGTAACGAAGAAAACCGCCAAGCCCAACAATAAGCCAGCACCCAAAGAACCAGCGATCAATAGGGCAATATGCGCAGCGTGGTTTTCGGTTTGTACCACGTGTTTGAGTGGGGGATGAATGCGGGTGATTTTGCCATCCACAACCACCGATTGCTTGTGCAGTGCGTGGCGTGCAAAAGGCCGTGAATAGCTTTTTTCAATTTGGTTTTTAGGGGCATGGTAAAGCTGGTCAAGTAGGGTATAACTGTCTGTTTGCTCAGCGCTGAATCGAATGGAATCGAGGGTGGTGATTGAAACAAAGCATAGAATGATTAAGCTACAAACGATGCCTATAGGGTGGTCAATGATCGATTTCCAGCGTGTAAAAAGCCAATCGTTTTTACGAATGCGCCAAACAGCAATGAGTAGCATACTCAATAGGATGAACCAGAGTGTGTCGGATAACAGTGGCGCGATATTCATTGAGTGATCATCAGTTTAATCGAACTCGAGGATCGACCCAAGCATAGGCTAAATCAGTCATAATCAGCCCCAAAATGTATAAAAAAGCCCCCAAATAAACCATACTGCGTACAATGGCAAAATCTTGCGATTGAATGGCGTCAACCGTGTAACTGCCCAAACCTGGAATGGCAAAAAATGCTTCCATGATCAAACTGCCCATGAAGAGGGTGGGAATCACCACCACCACACCTGTGAGGATTGGAATCATGGCGTTTTGCAAAATGTGTTTGAATAATATGCCAATTTCTGAAATCCCTCGGGCGCGTGCCGAACGGGCATAATCTTTGTGTAATTCTTCTAAAAACAACGAGCGATACCAGCGTATGCCTATGCCCAGACCGGCAACAATCCCAATCAATGTCGGTAGTAGGATAAATCGCCATAAATGCTCACCAGGCACATAACCAGAAATGGGCAACCATTGCCATATTTTACTGATGAGGTATTGACCACCAATGATATAGAACAGACCAGAGATGGACATTAGAATGACCGCCGATACCATCACAAAAGTCTCCAAACGTGAGGCTCGAAAAAGCAACACCAATAGCGCGACACTGATGTTGGTCAATAATCCGATGATGAATGTTGGTAGGGCAATGGCCAGTGAGGGCCACATGCGCTGACTGATATCGGCCAAGATGGGTCTGCCAGCGTCCGATCGACCGAAATCAAACGCAAATAAGCGCAAACTCTTGTCAAAGAAAATGGTATCAGTGAACTTGTCCAAACCGGGTGATTCAGCATTAAATAATACCGGCTTGTTATAGCCATGCTCTGTTTTCCAAATGGCAATGCTTTGTTCGGTTAAATGGCGGTCTCCCAAATGTAAGCGCGCCATATCATCGGGGGTATTGACGACAAAAAACAGCAAAAAAGTGATTAAATTCACACCGAATAAAATGGGGATGGCGTAGGCAATGCGGCGTAAGAAATAATTGATCATTATGATTGAGGTCGTTTGATACGGTGATTCAGACGTTGGCGGTATTTATAAATGGAAATAAATACCAATAGCAAAACGATAATAACGACAAAAATGAGCGGAAACAGGATGGGTTCGTTCTGCTCTGTACGCTTTTGAGCGCGCAAAACAGGATCTAATTTTCGATATTGTTGGGTATTATGTGCCATGGCATTGGGTTTTATATTTGAAACCCATGGATGATAGAGCGCGATGCTGAGCGGGTGCCAGCCCCACAACCATGGCACATCCTGTCGGGCAATATTGAGCATCTCTTCAATAATTGATAAACGTTCAGCGCCGTTGGGCAAATCACGCATGCGCTCAAACAAAAAGTCAAAGGTGGGGTTGGCATAATTTGAAGCGTTTTCGCCTTGGTATTTGACCTTGCCATTGGCCCCATTGAGTAAAAATAGAAAATTTTCTGGATCGGGATAATCAGCGTTCCAGCCCCATTCAAAAATTTGGGCATTGCCCGTTTTAATCTTTTCTCTAAAGCGGTTGTAATCGGTTGAGCGCACCACCAAGTCAATATTGAGTTTGGCAAATTGTTTGCGTATCCAGTTCAACCGCGCTCGACCGTCAACACTGTTCGATGCCGTGTCAAAATAGAGGGTCAATTTTTCACCCGTTTTGGCATCTATGCCATTGGGGTAGCCTGCTTTTTTGAGTAGGGCTCGGGCATCTGACATGGGGCGACGTAAAGCACGGCCATCTTGCCATTGGTGGGTGATGGGGTTTAGACCCGCTTTGCCTTCCAAATGACCAAACACTCCTGGTGGGATAGGGCTTTGTGCGACCAAGCCACGACCATTGGCAAAAATTGAAATCATTTCCTCATAATCCACGGCAATGGCGATGGCCTGCCTTAGGGCTTGTTGTTTTTGAGTATATCCACCTAAAGTCTCATCGAGCATATTAAATCCCATGTAATAGAGGCTTGGATGGGTGGCGCTGACCAGTTGTATGCCTTGGTCTTGCATGGACTGGCTGAGTTGAAACTGTCCCGAATCGGTGACCCGTAGCGCTTGGTCAAATTGATCTGAGCCCACACCAGAAGCATCGTAATAGCCCTGTAAGAATTTTTGCCAGTAAGGGATGGCCTCTTTTTCTAATTTGAATACAACGCGATCGACAAAAGGCAATTTTTCTTGGCTATCTGGTGCATAAACGGTCCGATAATTGGGATTCTTGGTCAAAATCATTTCTTGGTTTGGGTCATTTTTGCTCAGCCGATAAGCGCCGGTCCCAATTGGATACCAATCAATGCCAGGATGGTCTTCGCCCCGTTCGAGCGACTCATGCCACGCAATCACTTCGGCGGGCATGGGTGAAAAAAACGGCAGAGCCAACCAATAGACAAATTGAGGGTAGGGCTGATTTAAGATGATTTTATAGTGATAACGACTGACCAAAGACACCCCTGCCAGATTATTTTGTGCCAAATCACTCGTTTGTTTAACACCTTTGGCAAAATCAGCAAATCCCACAATGTGCTTGCCCATCAATGCATGGATGGGCGATTGGATGTGCGGTGCGGCAATTCGTTTAAGCTGATACACATAGTCAGCGGCAATTAACTCACGTTTTTCAGTGAATGCTGGATGTGGTTCGTAATAAATATTAGGGCGAATGTGAATGTCATAGACCGTTCGCTCAACCCCATCAATGATTTGTTGGGTGGCTTCAGGCACTTTGCTTGCAGTAAGCGGAATCAACTTATAAGGGCGTTCTTTAAAGTGATATTGCAGAGGTGGTTCATAAATTTGCCCGATAAAGAGGTATTCATCACTGCTGTAGGCTTTTGCAGGGTCAAGGTGTTTGGGACGAATGTTGAATGAAGAATACAAAGTATTACTTTCTATATCATCATTCGGATAGGGGGTATTGAGTGGACGACAACCCGTCGCACAAAAAATAAAAAGCACCATTAAGATTGAAAAATACTGCATGAATACCTATAAACTAATTAAATCAATCGAAATTATTCTGAGGTTTGAAATTCTGAACACACGGTTCAAGACATATAAACGGTTAGGCTTATTAAATCTTAATGACGTAAAGGCCGTATTTTACATATAATTTGCGAATGAATTTTAATAATAAAACCATCACCTCCAATTTTAAAAGCATTTAGGGATATAAAACATGTGGCGAAATATTTTAACGTGGTTGATTGTCGGTTTTGTTGCAGTGACACTGTTCAGTCATTTCAACGATTCCAGCAATGAAGGACTGAATCAGCTTGATTATTCTGACTTCATTTCATCCGTTAAAGCCGGTCAAGTGACTCAAGTTGACATAGATGGCGTAAAAATTTACGGTGAACTTTCCAATAACCAGAAGTTTTTAACGATTAACCCTGGCGATTCAGGATTGATCGGCGATTTGTTAAACAATCGCGTCCGCATTACATCGACAGCACCCCAAGAACAAAGCGTCTGGTTACAAATTCTTATTTCCTGGTTCCCCATGTTGTTATTGATTGGGGTTTGGTTGTTTTTTATGCGTTCTATGATGGGCGGGGGTGGCAAGGGTAATCCCTTATCGTTTGGAAAAAGCAAAGCGCGTATGTTAGCGCCCGATGAAGTCAAAGTCACCTTTAAAGACGTGGCTGGCGTGGATGAAGCAAAACAAGAGGTTGGGGAATTGGTTGATTTCTTACGCACACCAGATAAATATCGCAAACTGGGTGGCAAGATTCCCCGAGGTGTGTTGATGGTTGGTTCACCAGGCACGGGGAAAACATTGTTGGCCAAATCAATTGCTGGGGAAGCTGAAGTCCCATTTTTTACCATCTCTGGCTCGGATTTTGTCGAAATGTTTGTGGGTGTGGGCGCTTCTCGAGTGCGAGATATGTTCGCCCAAGCTAAGGCTCATGCACCTTGTATCATCTTCATTGATGAGATCGATGCCGTGGGTCGTCATCGTGGCGCTGGTATGGGCGGAGGCAACGATGAACGCGAACAAACTTTGAACCAAATGTTGGTTGAAATGGATGGTTTTGAAGGGCATGAAGGCATCATTGTCATTGCCGCCACTAACCGCCCTGATGTCTTAGATCCTGCCTTACTTAGACCCGGCCGTTTCGACCGTCAAGTGACTGTGCCACTGCCCGATTTGAAAGGACGTGAACAAATTCTACAAGTACATATGCGTAAAACACCCATGACCAAAGGGGTTAAAGCATCTGTTATAGCACGTGGTACTCCGGGTTTTTCAGGTGCAGATCTTGCCAACTTGGTCAACGAAGCCGCGTTGATTGCAGCGCGTACCAATAAGAAACAAGTGGCCATGCACGAATTTGACTTAGCCAAAGATAAGCTCATCATGGGCGTTGAGCGTAAGAGTATGGTCATGAGTGAAGATGAGCGAAAATTAACGGCTTATCACGAAGCTGGACATGCCATTATTGGATATCTCATGCCTGAGCACGATCCTGTGTACAAAGTTAGCATCATTCCCAGAGGGCGCGCCTTAGGCGTGACCATGTACTTGCCTGAACAAGATCGTTACAGTTATAGTAAAAAACGCTTAAACGGCCAATTGACCTCTATATTTGGGGGACGCATTGCAGAAGTTATGATTTTTGGCGAAGAGTCGGTTACCACTGGGGCCTCTAATGACATCCAACGAGCCACTCAAATTGCTCGTAATATGGTCACCAAATGGGGGCTGTCCGATTTGGGTCCTTTGCTCTTAGACAGTGAAGATGAGGATCCGTTTTTGGGTAAAACCATGGGCAGAGGGGGTGCGCCTCAGGTGTCCGATGAAACTTTACGAACCATTGATCTTGAAATACGTAGAATCATTGATCAGTGTTATGCAGAAGCGACCCGAATCCTAAAAGCAAATGAAGACAAGCTCCATACGATGGGACAGGCGTTGTTGGAATATGAGACCATTGAAGCTGAGCAAGTGCGCCAAATTATGGAAGGTGAGGACATTACCCCACCCTCAGGTTGGAATGCTTCCGAACCCGTTCAAGAGGAGCCAAGTGACACAGAGTCTGAAGACCCTGAAGAAACACTTGAGCCAGAAGCGACCGAACCTGAACAAGATGAGCCAACGCCCAAAGAATGGCCTCACCCCGATAGTGGGTGGAAATAACGCGCTGATTTAGTCATTATTGAATCAATCAGTGATTAAATCGCGTTACAATGACGCCCTTCAAAATCAACGGTTCTGTCGGATTTAATGAAATTTTAGACCCCATTATAATGTATTGAAGGGGGGCATTCCCAACGAGCAATTGCTTGGGCTGGATGGTAGAGTGGTTATACAGTGGATTGCAAATCCATCTACATCGGTTCGATTCCGGTTCCAGCCTCCAACAATCTTTCTTTATTCTTTTCTTGAATGGGTTGTTCAGCCATTGTAAAAAGATTACATATCTTAGACAAATTGAATATGGCTTCAATCGAGAAGAATGATTCACAGCGCTATTAAAAAGCAACTGAACCATGCCTCGGGCATTTAGGTTTGTGGATATGAAAACCGCCAGATTATTGGCGACAGTTGTGCTTAGAAGTCGTATTAGGCTTTGAGAAATCCAGTAAATAAGAAGGTGGCAAATTAATGCGGTGACCCTTAAATTGGAATGCTCATTGATTCAAAGACAAGCAGTTGCGGCCATAAAAATTGAATCATCTGTCAGGAATATAAGCAAACCCACGCCTTCTTATTAGAAAGTGTTTCGGCCAATTATAAATGTCGGACTGGTTAAGGGTTTGAAACCAACGCTTCGTTAGAATGCGTTCACTGTTACAGACCTATTCATCCAATCGTATCGTATTCAATTGCTTGTAAAGATTGACACCCTACAGACTTAGAACCATTTTCCAAACTAAAGAGATTGTCGGAGTTTAATACAAGTAAGCTGCACCTGAATTTGAGCTTACGCCATTGGCACCCACAGCCACAGTAGCGCCATCATTGCTTATACTAACTGAATCACCAAATAAAGCATTCGCAGCAGGGTCTGACGCTTTAATATAGGCTTGTTGAACCCAACTGCCATTGCTAAATTCAAACACATAGGCTGCACCTGAATTAGATCTGCCATTATTATTTCCACTTCCAATCCCAACAGTAGAACCATCTTCATGTTCTGCGCCTACAACGAAGGTATTGCCATCAAGACTTAGGCTCACAGAACCGCCAAATTGGTCGCCTATCTCTGCATTGGATGCTCTAAGGAAAGCTTGTTCAGACCAGGTGTTTGAGCTCGTATTATAGCGGAATACATAAACAGCGCCTTCTTGGTTAGATCTAACAGTTGCTCCCACCACAAAGGTATTGCCATCTCCATTTAAACGCACAGCGTCGCCAAAGCCACTAGACGTCGCCGCATTCGATGCTTTGATGTACGCTTGCTGGGCCCATACGTTGGTGGATGTGCTAAAGCGGAATAGATACACAGCGCCTGATCCAGTAGCAGAATTGTTATTTTGCGCCCCATTGATGCCCATAGCATTGCTATCTTCTCCAGGTGTTCCAACAGCCAGGGTGTTGCCATCAGCGCTTATGCCTAAATCCTCACCAAAGGTGTCGCCCGAATCAGGATTTGATGCCTTGAGAAAAGCTTGTTCAATCCAAGTGTTCGAGGTTGTAAAGCGGAAAATATATGCCGCCCCAGAACCATTTCCTGATGTATTTTCCCTACGTGCCCCTACGGCCAGGGTATTGCCATCAGCGCTAAGATCTACAGCGGAGCCAAATTCACTATACGCAAGGTTATTTGATGCTTTGATGTATGCTTGTTGCTGCCAAGCGTTGGCATTGAAACGGAATACATACACGGCTCCAGACTCAATAGCACTGCCTCTTTGCCCGCTATTGATTCCAGTCGCTAGATTATTCTCTCTATATGCACCTACGGCCAAGGTGTTGCCATCAGAGTTTAGACTCACTGAAAAACCAAATGCAGACCGCCTATTTGGATTGGATGCTTTGATGAACGCTTGTTGTGACCACACACCACCGTTACGACGGAAAACATAGACTGCGCCCGAGTTATCTAAGTTTTCATTTGGTGCAGGATTGATCCCCTGACTGACGCTATCTTCTAAATAAGCGCCCACGACAAGGGTGTTACCGTCACCGCTCAAACTTATAGATTGGCCAAATTCATCACTTGTCCCAGGGTTACTGGCCCGTAATCGACCAATCATGGTGTTGAGCTGTACATTGGTTAAAGGAACCGTATTATGAAGGAATGAAGTACCACAAGATGTTGCATCACAGGTATCTACGCCGTACTGTGGATTGGTAACCCTTGGGATATAACGATGTAAGGACACCAGACCTTGTGCCGTGGTTTGCCTAATATTCGTGCTGTTAGGACTGACCACAATGCCCGTCGTACTTAAGTCCACATAACCAGAACCGTTAACGGGCCCGCTTCGCAAACGATAATAGGTCGCAGAATAATAATTAGCACGACTCCAAACAAAATCAAGGGTCTTAATGCCCGTGGTTATGACGAACAATGGTGGCAATACAACGGTTACGCGGGTTGAAACTGATACACCATTTGAATCGGTTGTTCTGAGGTCCAGTACCACTTGAGAGACAGCTAGACCGATTCGGCTTATGGTCAAGCTTGTGGTCGTGATCACAGTGTTAACAACACCCTGCCCGCTTGAGACACTGAAGGATAAGGTGGTATCCTCTACATCGAAGGCTGAAACGTTGAGCACAAAAGGGTCTGCACCTAATGATACTGCGTTTGATGAGGCGCTTAGGGTTGGTGTGTCATTAACAGGCTGTACGATAACGACAATCTCGGTCGAGTCAAATAAGCCACCAGGATCACTTGCAAGCACGGTTAAGGTGGTAGCGCCAAAGCGATTTGCAACTGGACTCAAAGTGATAGTATGGGTAGAAATTACCGTATTAACCAAATGCGTTGTTGAACTCACTGTGACGACCAATGTGCCTGCCTCAGTATCGGTCGCAGTCGTACCAATAACCACAGAGCTGAAATCCTCTTGCAAACTGATAAGATTCGTGGAAACCCTCAACACAGGTGTAGTGCTCGTCATTACTAAGACATTGACAGCAATGGTTCGGATGACCACCGCGCCCGAGCTGTCGGTCACTGTGACGGTTAAGGTGGTCCGACCCGAGCCATCTTGAATCGAGGACAAAACAATGTTATTGTTTGGGGTATTTATGGAGACCACACCTTGAGGAGAGGCTAGTACGGAGAAAGGCACGGTGACATCCTCCACATCGGTCGCTGTTGTGTCAATCGTAATGGGCGTAAAACCACCAGTGGTTGTGATGTTGTCAGTTGAAATGGTCAGGGTTGGGGTGTCATTCACTGCTTGAACGGTGACCACGACCAAGGTTGAAACGATTTGAAGAGCAGAATCTGTTGTTTGAACCGTTAGTGTGACCAGGCCATTGAAATGGGCCACGCCAGAAAATTGAATGGTATTACTGGTGGTGGATAAATTCACAATGCCTGTAGAGGACGTTTGAACTGAAAAAGGTAAGCTGCCACTAACTCCTTGATCGGTCACAGTGGTGCCGATGACAAAATTGCTAAAATCTTCAGCAAGCGTAATAGCATTGGTTGACAAGGCAATGGTAGGTAGTCCATCCACTATGAATGAAATGGCATAGGTGGTGCTCAAACCATTCACTTGTAAGGTGATCACAACCGTTGTTTGACCATCGAAATTAGTTGGCGCAGTATAATTCATATTCACCGTCTGAACACCTGTGTTTCCAGTAGTATGGTTGAATGTTGCTGTGCCAGCACTGGGGTCTGCGATTGACCAATCATTTATGTTTATCGCATCGCCATTCAAATCATAACCCGTCAAATTTATACTAGCGCTTGTTCCAGAATTTAAGGGAATTGGATTAATAGAAGTTGGTGTGATGCCTTGTGGAAATTCATAAAGCCCACGACGTTCAGGATTTCCATCACCCGAATCTCCTAAAATGAAAAATCCAGCTGTATTGGAATAAACTGTCCAATTGAATACGTTGGTGCCTCTTCTATTGGCAATCAGTCCAGCCCCAGCATTCCAGTTCAAATTGAAATGACCCGGATAAACAGTGATAGTGCCAGTGGTTCTGGTAGTGGTGCTGACAAAACCATAGGTGGTGGTGCTATTATTCGTTATCCAAGATAGTTCACCAGGGAAGTTTGGTCGAGGTAATGCCAATCCAAACCAAGCATTATGAGGTCTTAAATTACTTAGGGTTGGACTGTTCACGAAATTGAATTCTTCAACCGAATTGATATTCATCAAATGTCCGCCCAGAGACCTTGCTTGTTCCAAAATCAAAGGAGCTGTTAATAATAATGATACATTATTGGCGTAAAGACGACCACCATGAACAACAAGATTGGTAATGCTTGAGCTGGCTGGGACAATCGTTGGAGGAACATTTGGCGAATTGACAGACACCACCATGGTTTGTTGCGAAATTCCTGTATCTGTCGGATTAGTGAGATGTACCGTCAGAGTGGCTGTGCCTGTTTGGTTAGGCGCGATTGTAAAATACAATTGCGCCGTAGACGTGGTTGAAGTCAGCGTGGTTGCGGTCGTCAAGGCATTGGTGGTAAAGCTCACTACAGGGGTTGGATTGGCTGAAAAAATATTGTCGCCACTCGTCGTAACCTGAATCTGAGCCCTTAGAGTTTTGTTCTCTGGATTGCTGATGCTGATGGCATTTACGATGCGGTCAAGCTGGCTACCAGGGACAGATAGGCTGACTGCAGAGGTTGATAAGCTGAATGGTATGGGATCATCAACCGGATTGACCATCACCACAACCTGCTCTGTAGTGGAAATACCACCAGAATCGGTCGCTTGAACGGTCAAGGTCGTCGTGCCATTGAGATCGGTAATCGCCGTTAAGGCGATACTGTTGGTGATGGTGCTTTTATCGAAGATCGGTGTCGATAGGGCAACATCTACAAGGCGAGAAGTCGAACGCACCGAAAGCGTAATCGTATCACCGTCAGCATCTGTGGCTGTTGTTCTGATGATAACTGAACCATTAAAATCTTCTTGCACAATGACGCGGTTGGTGGAAACTACCAGTACAGGCGGGACGCTGGGCCTAGGAGCCACATTGACAGCAATGGTTTGCATAGCCGTCAGTCCAAGACTATCGGTTGTGCGAACGGTTAAGGTGGTTTGACCTGCAATACCAGGAATGGCATTTAATATGATGGCATTTGCAAATGTGACCATTCTAACCACACCAGTAGGGAATGCAAATACTGAAAAGGATAAAGTACTATCTTCTATGTCACTCGCTGTGGTGTTTATGGTGATGGTTGAAAAGTAAACATCGGTTGAAATGTTGTTGGTTGAGACGCTTAGGGTCGGCGTGTCATTAACGGACGTTACTGTGACCATCACTAAACTGGTCGTACTCAATAAACTGTCACTGAGGCTAATGGTCAGTGTTGTAACGCCATTTATATTATCAAGACTTGTTATATCGACAAGTGTCTCGGAGGTGCTCACTCTGACAATCCCAGGGGGGGATTCAGTTACACTTATGGTCAGCTGATCGCCATCACTATCGTATGATGAAGCAAGCCTTATAGCATTCGTAAAATCTTCCAATACCGTTAATGTTTGCATTGGGATGACCAGGGTCGGTGTGTCATTAACAGGTGTTATATTTATCACCACTTGCCCCGTAGTATTTTGTTTACCATCAGAGACGGTAATCGTCAAAATATTGGTACCTTCCTCATCTTGTAGGCTGGTTACAGACACCCCTGAGGCCGAGGTTGACACTGTGAGTATGCCAGGGTTGGTTTGAGCCACGTTTATAGTGAGCGCATCCCCATCCCCATCGATTGCAGTGGCAACTGGTATGATTTCATCAAAATCTTCAATTAAGGTTAAAGTAGCAGTTGGAATCGTTAAGATTGGTGCATCTTCAACAGGCGTTACCACAACGACAATTTCTGTAAATCCCGCTTGTCCACCGCTATCTGTAGCGATGACAGTCAAGGTCGTTATGCCATTGAGATTGCTCACTGCTGATAAGGTGATAGTGTTGGTAATCGTGCTCATACCAATGTTTGGCGTGGAGATCATAGTCTCGAAAAGACGAATTGATGGCGTCACTGTTAGAGTAATCGTATCACTGTCAGCATCTGTGGCAGTGGTTCTGATGACCACTGATGACACAAAATCTTCTTGCACGCTGATGCGGTTGGTAGAAATCGTCAGTAACGGTAATGCACTAGGTTTAATATTTACACTGACAACGATGGTTTGAGTAACCGAGGAACCTAAGCGGTCGACCGCCGAAACGGTTAGAGTGGTTGTCCCTGCAGAATTTAAAATGGGCCTCAAAACAATGGTGTTTGCTGATGTGGACACTCTGACCACCCCAGTGGTGGATTCTGTCACGGTAAAGGCTAAAACGCCATCTTCAATATCACTTGCTGTGGCGTTAATGGTAATCGGCGAAAAGCCACCTAAAGCTGAAATTCTGTTGGTTGAGAAGGTTAAAGTTGGCGGGTCATTGATCGCATTCACCGTCACCACCACTTGGGTGGTTGCCCTCAGTGATCCATTTCTGGCGGTAATGGTTAAGGTGGTTCGTCCATTGGCATCAACAATGCTCGATACAGAAACACTTGAAGCTGAAGTTGTGACAGCGACCACACCTGTGGTGGATTGATTGACCGTGATGCCTGTCGCATTGGCGGCAGAAACAACCAACTGAGTCGTTGTAAAGTCTTCATTGACATTTAAGCTGCTACTCGACACCGAAAGAGTGGGGGTTGTCGTTGTGTTTGGTGTTGGCGTGGCTGCATCGCCACCACTGCCGCCACCGCCACCGCCACCGCCACAAGCAGACAATAATGCAGATAGCACCAAGGTCGTGCCTATGGTACTCAAAGCGCGTTGATTCACAACCTTGAATGTACTCGTGAAAGTGAGAGCTGGTTGATTGACAGCATTCGCCTTAAGCGATGAAGGGATAGTAATTTGTGTTAAAAAGCTTAAAAATAATTTATATATCATGGTCATGAATTGTAAATGTTAATGTTAATGTTTGAAAATCAAACTGATGACTAATTATACTAGATTTAAGATCTAAAATTTCCATTTTTCCATGCTAAGTAACTTTGAAAATACATAAGATAAACTTTAGTGCTTTAGCTTCTATTTTGGGTCTTGTGAGGAAGATTTAAAATGAGGCAAGGGGCATGGAAATGATTTCTTCGCCTCAAACCCTCAGAGCATATGTCTCAGACAAAGCAACAATTTCTGTTTGCGAGTAGGTGGAGAAACACTCCTTATCTATAAAAAGATTGTCAAGAGAGAATGAAGCAGAGGAGAAGGGAAGCTATTCATTAACAACAAAAACGCGTCCTAACCATCAACAATGCCGTCATTTAACTTGATCAAAGAGGTTTTTTTGATTTATTGCCTCGAAATATTTTCATGCGCATTGGGTTTTGCTTATTCAATGCGTCGTAACTGAATTGACTCTAAGTTTCCTTCTTTTTCACCTTATAGCCCCGTTGGCAAAACCCTCGCCAGTGGCAGTTTTCATACCACCATCTGCTTTTGGGGCATGCCAGCGCAATAAAAATGCCATTTCGCCTTATTCACTTTTAATGGTCGTCCATGCGTACAATGGGATAAAATCCTCCTTCAGAAAATGTGATCATACTCGTCCTGACACTCCTGTGAGGGAAAGAAATTCGCCCCATAATCTCACGTTCTGGCGTGTTAGAATAGTCGCTGTGCTCATGTTGATTTTTGATTGAAAAAGGGGTTGTGAAGGTGTTTAGTTCGCTGATTTGAACAATATTTGATCGAACATAAACACAGTTGGTAGGTACATTGATATAGGTGTTCTAAAAATGACTTTTAAATGGCGTTATATCCCGTTCTTTTTGCTGTTGGTGCATTCCCTGTCCTATGCCAATAAAGTGCATTGGCATCCTTGGGATAAAAGCACCTTTGATAAAGCGAACAAAGAAAACAAGCTAATTTTGATCAATGTCGGCATGGAAGGCTGTGCTGCTTGCGCGCGCATGGATAAGTTCACTTACGATGACCAGCGCGTGGCGGATATCATCAATAAACACTTTATTGCTATTGCAGTGGACAGTGAAGCACGCCCAGATGTTGGGGAGCGCTACTCCGATTGGGCATGGCCTGCAACCGCCTTTATGACACCCCAAGCTGTACAGGTTTTTGCTATGGCGGGCAATCGTTTCCCGCGTAACTTTATCCCCATCCTCAACGACCTGATTGACAAACAAAAAAATGGCACACTCAAGCCTGACCCCAACTCACCCTATGCCGCGCCACCCAAACCAGTAAAAACCGCATTAGATGATGTGCGCAATCAAATACGTAACCAATTAGATAACAACCTTAATGAACAAAAAGGCGGTTGGAGTCGCAGCAGTGTTAATATGGAATACAGTGGCTCTCGATTGCGACATCTATTGTTCCGTGCCCATCTTTACAATCGAGCGGATTTGCAATCCATTGGCTTAAAAACCGTTAATCGCTACATTCATTCTATTGACCCTGTCTGGGGTGGTGCTTACGAAATCATTTTCCATAAAGATGTCCAAGTACCGCAGCGTTTTGCTCGCTTAGGTGCCATTCCAGAGAAACGTATTACTTCGCAAGCCAATGCTATTACTGGATTTGCATTGGCATATCAATTAACCAAGGATGAAAAATACCGAATGGCCATGCAATCAATGTTGCCGTTTTTGAATAATTGGTTCACCTCATCAAAAGGGTTGTTTTACTCTAACCAGAAGTCTGAACCTATTGATTTTCCCGATCACTTGGAGATGCAAGATTATTGGGTCAACGATACAGATGCCAAGCGGCGTGCACTGGGTGTTCCGCCCGTTGATCACGCCATTTACACCGATCAAAATGGCGAGATGATTTCTGCGCTTACATTAGCTTATGAAGCATTTGACCAGCCCTTGTATAAACAGATGGCCAAACGTGCCGCAAATCAGTTACTGAAAACACGCCTTCATCAAGATGGCTGGATCATTAATGCGGATCTGAACAGTCAGGTTGTTAAAGACAAGCGGATGCGCCCTTATGATACAGACCATCGCCCCTATCTCAGTACGCAGGCTAGATTTGGTCAAGCGTTGTTGGATGTTTACCGTGTTGACGGCGACTCGCAGTGGTTGACAGCCGTCGCTGGTATTGGTGACGCCTTGCTCGAGCAATTAGAAGATAAACAATCGGGTGGCTTTTGGAGTGCACCACCGACCGAGTTAGCGGTATTAGTGCCCCCGCGCAAACCGATTGAAGACAATGGCAGTGCCATTTATTTCTTATACGATTTATCGGTTTATACAAAGAACGAAAAATTTGAACTTGCAGCACGCCGTGCTGTGCCCGCTATTTCCGATCCCGCTATCTTGCGCCGTGAAGGGAAGATTACAGGCTATCTTGGCTTGGCCTTAGAAAAACTCAGCGCGGAATACGTTGAATTTTCCATTGTGGGAGATCAGGATGACCCAAATGCGCAAGCTTTGTTTAAAGCCGCCAAGCAGGTATATCATCCGCGTAAAATCGTTCATTATGAAAAACCAGGGCGATACCCTAAAAAAGACTATGCAACGGCCTATATTTGCAATCCTAATCGTTGCTCATTGCCCTTAAAAACACAAGCTGAAATCTTTAAAGTCGCGCTGGATTATCGTCAAAATTGATATTAAACGGTCGTTTGTTGAGACTTAATCATTTATAAAACCAATCTCTTAATTGCTGCTGATTTACGCCCTAGTTATGACGACTTTTTAGGCTCGTCAAGCAATCATTGAAGGTATTTCATTTGATTTTATCAGGTGTTTGAGCGCCTGGATGGCCTGTCAATAATGGGGCAGTATTCAATAATGATTACTCGCAATGGCGTTTTGCCAATCTATCCAATACCACTTGTTTGCCAAGGATTTCGGCAATGTGGCCAATGGACGGAGTGTTGCTTTGGCCACAGAGTAAAATTCTTAAGGGCATAGCAACTTGCCCGACTTTGAGTTGATGCTGTTTGGCGGTGGATTTGATTAAGTCAAAAATGCTTGTTGCTTGCCAATCATCTAAAGATTCAAGCGCTTGGCTTAGGTCGTTAAGCACCGTTTTGTGATTAAGTTCGAGGTCTCGTAGTGCATTCTCTGGGGCATGGAAGAAGTAGCGCGCATTTTCTGCCATGTCTGCTAGGGTGTCGTGTCGCTCCTTCAGCAAGTGGACAATGGGTGCTAAGTTAGCATTTGATTCTGGCTCAATATTCAAGACCTTTAGGTGTTTTTTTAATGGTTCAATGAGTGCGTTGTCCTGTGCCGATTTCAAATATTGCGCATTCATCCAATTGAATTTTTGTGGATCAAATCGCGCGGGTGATTTGTTTAAGCTTTCTAAATTGAAGTGTTGCACCATTTGCTCAAGACTGAATACTTCTTGGTCGCCGTGTGACCAACCCAAACGAACGAGATAATTGAGCAGGGCTTCAGGCAAATAACCTTGTTTTTGATATTGCATGACGCCTACAGCGCCATGTCTTTTAGACAAACGAGCACCATCATCCCCCAGAACCATAGGCACGTGTGTCATTTCTGGCACCGAGGCACCCAATGCCTGATAGATATGGATTTGTTTGGGCGTGTTGTTGAGGTGATCGTCGCCACGAATGATGTGGCTGATGCCCATGTCTATGTCATCGACGACCACACATAAATTGTAAGTGGGCGTGCCATCGGATCGGGCTATGATCAAATCATCAAGTTCTTTATTGGCAATTTCAATCAGGCCATAAACGCCATCATTAAAGATCATAGAACCTGTTAGTGGCATTTTAAAACGGACAACGGGTGCGATATTCTCTGGTGGTGGGGCATCGCTGTCGCGCCAGCGACGGTCATAACGAGGTTTCAAATTGGCTGCCATTTGTTGTTCTCGCAAAGTGGCTAATTCCTCTGGTGTGGTGTAGCAGTGATAAGCATGACCTTTATTCAATAACTCGGCAATGACCGCTTGATAGCGCTCAAATCTCTGAGTTTGATAGCAAGGCTCATTATCATAATTCAAACCCAGCCAGTGCATGGCATCAAAAATGGCTTGGGTAGAAGCGGCGGTTGAGCGTTCTAAATCGGTGTCTTCAATTCTTATAACAAATTCCCCACCGTGATGGCGGGCAAATAGCCAGTTGAATAAGGCAGTGCGTGCACCACCCAAGTGTAAGTCGCCTGTGGGTGAGGGGGGGAATCGGGTGCGAACTTTTTGTTGATTAGAGGCTGAGATCATGAATAGGTCACCTGCAGAATTTCATACTCTTGATCTCCTGCAGGGGCGTTGACCACGATCACATCGCCCAGACTGTGTCCAATTAAAGAACGTGCTAAGGGTGAAGTCACTGAAATTTTATGGTTATCAATGTCTGCTTCGTATTCGCCGACTATTTGATAGGTCACGCGCTCCTCATTGTCCAAGTGCATTATTTCGACGGTTGCGCCAAATACCACTTTATCGCCCGCATCCAATGAGGCAACATCAATGACCAATGAAGCACCAATCACGCCTTCCAATTCTTTAATGCGTCCTTCGATGAATCCTTGTTGTTCACGGGCAGCATGGTACTCTGCATTCTCCTTTAGGTCGCCGTGCGCACGCGCTTCAGCAATGGCTTCGATGACTTCGGGACGTTTATTCTTTTTTAGATCAGCCAGCTCTTCTCGCAGAGCGGTGATGCCTTGATTGGTAATGGGTATATTTTGCATAACTTTTAATGAAGTATTGGTTGCGGTTTTACAGTGTATGTTTCTACTGATGAAATGGCTTACAGTATGGTTTATTATACTAGAAAGCGGAATTGAATAAGCGATTGGACTGAGTGATTTCTCATGACAATCGTGGCATGACAATCAGCTGAGGTCATCGTTTGGCGTTTTTTATAATTATTGCTTTTTTACGTTTTTCTGTGGATAATACCTTCTGCAAATTCAGAGTGAAATCTGAATACAATATTTTCAGACCGTTTAATAGAGGAGATTTATTATGGAAGAAGTCATGATGATGGCTCAAACGACGAACCGAATGTTCGCCGAAGCCTATTACTATTTAACCATCCCGCTGATGATGATCATTCATGCTGGATTTTTAGCCTATGAAATGGGCGCAACGAGGGTCAAAAACGTTTTGTCATCGGGCATTAAAAACCTGTTGGCATTTGCTTTTGTTATTGTGACCTTTTACTTTTTTGGTTGGTGGGTTTATTGGGCTTTCCCAACAGGGTTTGACTTATCCGTAGGCCCAGCAGAGATTTCAGGATTGGAATATGCAAATGCCATTGCTTTGGCCTGGGGTGAATCAGCGCAATACATGGGTCCAAACATTGCAGACAACGCGTCTGGCGTATTATGGGGGGCTTTTGCCTTATTCGCCGCGACGACAGCTTCCATCATGTCTGGTGCCGTCATTGAGCGCATCCAAACCGTTGGTTTTGTCATTTGTGCCATTGTTTTAGGATCATTTGCCTGGGTGCTTGCTGCCGCTTGGGGCTGGCACGCTGATGGCTGGATGGTTACTAAATTCGGGGTTCATGATTTTGGTGCCGCTGGATTAGTGCACGCCGTTGCTGGCTTTTTTGCATTAGGTGTGCTGATTAATTTAGGACCACGGGTGGGCAAATTCAATGCAGACGGTTCAGCCAACGCCATTTCTGGGCATAATATGCCTTTTGCCGTGACTGGATTAATGCTAATCATTGTGGGCTTTTTTGGCTTCTTAATGGCGTGTATCATCGTACCAGGTGAAGCTTGGAGCTGGTTCGCTGATAAAGGCGCAACCATATATGGCACACCCATCACCCTATCGTCCTTGGCGTTTAACATCGTTATGGCGGTTTCTGGTGGCATCATTGGCGCTTGGGTTTTGACCAAAGATCCATTTTGGATGATGTCTGGTGCTTTGGCTGGGATCATTTCGGTGGCTTCAGGTTTGGACATTTACTTCCCTTCACACGTTTTCATCATTTCGGTTGTTGCGGGATTGATCCTTAAACCTTGTGCTGATATGCTTGAACGGGTGGGCATAGACGATGCGGTTGGTGCTGTGACAGTCCATGGTACCATCGGTTTATTTGGTGTGGTTATGCTGGGTGTATTTGCCTCAGGTTATCCTGCACTACAAGGCGATGTTGGTGTTCCAACGATTAGTTTTGTTGGTCAAGTCATCGGCGCGGTCATGTTTTTCTTGATTGGCTTTGTGCCAGGTTACATTACCTCGTGGATTGTCAACAAAGCGGGTATGTTGCGTGTACCTGATGCGGCTCAAATCGCCGGACTTGACCCAGTTAAGGTACCTGCTTCAGCTTATCCTGAAGGCGTGCCTATCTCCCCCAAACCTCAAATTTAAAGGAGTTATATTATGGGATTTCCATTCGCAGAAGCAACGTGGAACGCTGTCACAGGCGCCATGTACATAGGGGCTGGTGGTGTTGCACCAGGCGTTTATACACTCATAGGTGGTGCCATTTGCGTGGCCATCTTATGGTATGGTTATATTTATGAAAAAGGTCGTTACCAAGATCAATAAATAAAATCATAACATTGATTACAAGCCCCTTGGAACGACTTTCAAGGGGCTTTTTTATGTGAAAGGTGCAGCCAATCGGGTTGATTTGAGGCATAATTCGCCACCTTGATTTTAAGCCCTGTTTTATATCGTATATTTATCCTAACATCACCTCATGCCTGCAATCATTGAAGTTCGAAATCTCGTCAAAAAATTTGGTCAAATGCGTGCGGTTGATGGTATCAGTTTTGAAGTCGAGGCAGGCATCTGTGTGGGTTTGCTCGGTCCAAATGGGGCAGGTAAAACCACAACCGTCGAAATGATGGAAGGCATTCAATCCCCCACATCGGGGACGATCCTATATAAAGGTCAAACACTGGGCGCGGACTTTAAGCAACAAGCGGGCATCATGTTTCAAAGCACGGCTTTGCAGGAATTCATTACGGTTGAAGAAACCATTAGATTGTTTCATCGCTTGTACGATAAAGTCATTCCACTGGCCGAGTTGATTGAGAAATGTCACTTGCAGGACATTCTTAAACAAGACACCAAAAAACTGTCTGGCGGACAAAAGCAAAGAGTGCTGCTGGCATTGGCTTTGATCAATCAGCCAGGCATTGTATTTATGGACGAACCGACCACAGGGTTGGACCCGCAAGCGCGGCGCAATGTATGGCGGGTCGTTGAAACGATAAAGGCACAGGGTACATCGATTATATTGACAACGCATTATATGGAAGAGGCTTATCAATTGTGCGATCAGGTGATTATCATTGATCATGGCAAAATCATCGCGCAGGGCACGCCGAACGCTTTATTGTCGGCGCATTTTGATGATTCAGTCATCTTATTGTCAAAATCCGCTGTCGGCGATCATGCTGAGGCATTGAACGCTGTATTGATGGGGGACGACGTGCAAATCATCAGTAAGGATGTCAACCAGACCATTGCACAATTATTACAATTTAATATTCCCTTAGCCAGTC
Source organism: Gammaproteobacteria bacterium (assembly GCA_965277775.1). GTDB lineage: Bacteria > Pseudomonadota > Gammaproteobacteria > CAKMZV01 > CAKMZV01. The sequence continues at coordinate 2,037,656 of OZ255843.1, forward strand.
TGCGCATCCGAGAGCGTGGATTAGAGGATTTATTCATTGAACTGACGGGGCAAGACGTCCGACAATAGCCAATAAATTGAGACCATGTTAAAAAGAATCTACGCCATATTTGTGGCCCGAAATTTAGAATTTTATCGAGATAAATCCAGCTTTGGTTGGAACTTCGCATTCCCGATCATTATTATTATCGGATTGTCTTTTGCCTTCGATGAAAATAACGCAGAATTTACCATTGGCGTGATTGGCTTGGAGCAAGTCAGTAAAGACCATCCAATTCATGCGCTTAAATATGCAAAGTTGGTGCCACAGCAGGCACAAAACCAAACCCAATCGATTAGCAAAGTTGAACGCCATGGTTTAGATATGTTGATTGATTTGACCAATCAGATTTACTGGGTGAACGTATTTTCGTCTAAGGGTTATATGTTAGAAGGGCTTATTTCGGATTGGCGTTTTCAAGGGCAAGAAGTGGCGGGCGAGAGCGTGCGCTATATTGATTGGGTGATTCCTGGCGTTTTGGCTATGAACATGATGTTCAGTGCGCTGTGGGGTATTGGTTATGTGATTGTTCGATACCGCAAGAATGGCGTATTGAAACGATTGAAAGCCACACCCGTCGGTGCCTTAGATTTTCTATTGGCACAACTAATATCAAGAGTATGGTTACTCATTTTCACCAATGGCCTTATTTTTGTTGGTTTGAACTATTTTCTTAACTTCAAGATGCACGGCCAATATTTTGATTTGTTCATCATTTTTCTGCTCGGTGGTATGAGTTTGCTGAGCATGGGTTTGTTGGTTGCTGCGCGCATTAGAAGTGAAGAAGTCGCTGGTGGATTGCTCAATTTGGTCAGCTGGCCCATGATGATTTTATCGGGCATTTGGTTTTCTTTAGAAGGTGCAGGGGTGTGGATGCAAAAGGCCGCCTTGGCATTTCCTTTGACGCATCTAACCACTGGGGCTCGCAAAATCATGTTGGATGGGGCAGGGCTGGGTGATCTCACCTTAGAATTGACGGTTTTATCCGTGTCTTCAGTGGTTTTGTTGCTCTTGGGCGGGTTGATTTTTAAGTGGGAATAAAGCGCAGCTTTTGTAGTTAATTACCATAAATGACTTCAGGCAGCCATGTGGCGATGGTGGGGACATACCAGAGAATGACCAACATCGCAATTTGAATAAAGACAAAAGGAATGACACCGCGGTAGATTTGTGTGGTTTTGACAACTGCGGGCGCAACGCCACGTAAATAAAACAAAGAAAATCCAAAAGGTGGGGTTAGAAATGAGGTCTGCAAATTGATGGCCATCATCACCCCGAGCCAAACGGGATTTATGGCCACGCCTGGGGCCACTTCCATCGTCAGCAATATGGGCGCCACAATGGGTACCACAATGAAGATGATCTCTAAAAAATCCAAGATAAAGCCAAGCAAAAACATAGTCAGCATGACGACCAATAACACCGTCAGCGTTCCACCAGGCAATTCAGCCAAAAAGGTTTCAACAATGATGTCCCCGCCATAACCTCTAAAGACCAGAGAGAACATGGAGGCGCCAATCAGAATGGTAAAGACCATGGTTGCATAGGTGGTGGCTTCTCGAATAACGTAAACCAATAAGGGCTGACCATCAGTGACTTTTTCTTTAAAACACTGCCAAATTGCTGTCAAAATCCCCCAAATGACAATAAATGCACAGAAAATGGCAATACCAATGATGAACCATTCTTTGGTGCTTATGGCGTCTCTTTGCATGCGCAGATCAGCCACAGACGTTAAGAACAGCATCACGCAAAAGGCAATTAATGCGAAAAGAATAGGGCGTTTAGTCGCAGGGTTGAGGCGATAACCCGCCAACATCAGTGCGCCCATGGCACCGACTGAGGCCGATTCTGTGGGTGAGGCCAACCCGCCCAATATGGAACCGAGTACCGCCACAATCAGCAAAACAGGTGGGGCCAATGAGGAAAGTATTTTTAGGTCAAATTTGGCAGCAGCTTCATCGCGCGGCAAAGGCGGCATTTTTTCAGGATTGCGCCAGCTTACGTACAAAAAATACAGCATGTATAAGGCGACTAAGCAAAGACCTGGAATCAACGCGCCAGCAAATAAATCATTGACTGAGACGGTGCCAGGGGAAAAATTACCCATTTTGAATTGCGCTTGTTGATAGGCGGTTGATAGTTGATCGCCCAACAAGACTAAGACAATTGAAGGCGGGATGACTTGGCCAAGGGTGCCCGAAGCACAAATGCTACCACACGCCAGGGCGGGGCTGTAACCGGTACGTAACATAACAGGTAATGACAACAAGCCCATGGTGACCACAGTTGCACCGACAATGCCCGTTGAAGCGGCTAATAAAGCACCGACCAAAAACACAGCATAGCCTAATCCACCGGGTAATCGTCCAAATAAACGGCCAATGTCTGATAGTAAATCTTCAGCTATTTTTGAACGTTCTAAGGTGACGCCCATAAAAATAAACAAGGGTACAGCGATCAGCACATCGTTGCGAATGATGGAAAATATGCGTTGTGGAAAAGCAGAAATAAAAGAAAAATCAAAAACGTCGAAAAACACCCCTATGAAGGCAAACAACAAGGAACTGCCCGCTAAACTGAGTGAAACAGGGAAGCCAGCCAGCAGGAACAGACCTGTGCCGACCACCATCATCAGTGATAAAAATTCTGGGGAGGTTAAAAATTCCATGCTTAGTGGTTGGATAGGTTGTGACGAATCTGTTGCAAAATGACCATAGACTTCAACAGCAACGAAAGCCCTTGTATCAGCAATAACATCCCAAAAAACAAGATGCTGGTTTTTATCAAATAAACAAAGTGCAACCCAGTCCCTTCGGTGGAACCTTCTTTGACTTCCCAAGCATTAGCCACATAAGGAAACGCAATTTCAAGCGTGACCCAGCAGGTGGGGATGATGAACAGGATAACCCCAATGATGTTGATCCAAGCCTTGGTTTTTTGACTGACCGAATTATAAAAAATATCGATGCGTACATGACCTTCACGCAACAAGGTATAGCCCACAGCAAATGTAAACACCAGACCGTGCATGTACCAAATTGACTCTTGCATTTGAACCGATCCCCAAGAAAAGACATATCGTAGCACAACCACCGAAAATTGCATGAGCACCATGCCTAAAATCAGCCAAGCGACGACGCGACCAAAGGTGAGATTGATGGTATCAAAAATCAGTGCGATCTTTTGTAAAGGTTGACTGGGTTTGGGGGCTTTGAGAATCTCAGCGTATTGATCTTTGACCCATTGTGGTAAGGTCGCTGCCTCATGCTTAAAAAGGAGATATAAGGGAAAAAGCGCCAGTGAAAAAATTAACAGCACAGTTAGGCATACAACAAGCACCATGAAGGGCAGTGGGAGCGTGTTAACAGCTATCCAAAAATTTTCCATGGTTTAGCAGTTTTTATGCATCGAGTAGGCGTTGTTGTAAAAGCATGGCTATATCACTTAAAAAAACAGAGGTTATTGCTGGTGCAACAACCTCTGTTAAATTCCGACATTTAAATATCAAACAATGAACGTTTGTTTGTATAAGATTGGTCAGACAGTTTTGTCCAATTGCGAACATCTCTATGAAATTTAATGAAACTCTCATAGACTTTTTTCGAAATGGCATCTTTCTTGCCTGCATCGGCCAAAACATCTTTGGACGCTTTACCAATGGCTGTAAACACATCATCTGGCATTTCCACAACATTGACGCCATGCTTATTGACCAAAGTCTCTAAAGCACTACCATTGTTTGCCGTAAATTCAGCATAACCATAGTTATTTTCTGCCAAAGCACAGCAACGGAACAGCGCTTGATCCGCTTTGGAGAGCTTGTCCCAGAATTTTTTATTGATGCCCGCAGAAAGCGTTGTGCCTGGTTCGTGGAAGCCTGGATACATGTAGTTTTTAACGACTTTATAAAATCCAAAAGCCAAGTCATTCCAAGGACCAACCCACTCGGTTGCATCAATGGTTCCAGCTTGTAAAGCCGGCATGATTTCTGAACCACCTAAGGTGATGGCATTGCCACCCAAAGCATTGATCACATCGCCACCCAAACCAGGCATACGAATTTTCAATCCTTTGAGGTCGTTGACGCTTTTAATGGGCTCTTTAAACCAACCACCCATTTGTACGCCTGTGTTTGAACAGGGGAAGGGTTTGACCCCAAAGTTGGCGCTCAACTCATCCCATAATTGCTGTCCGCCACCGTGATGAATCCAAGCGTCCATTTCTGTGCCAGTGAATCCAAAAGGGACCGCTGAATAAAAAGCAAAAGCGGGGGTTTTGCCTTTGTAATAGTAATCAGCTGAGTGGTATAGGTCAGCAGTACCTTCTTGCACCGCATCTAAGCATTTGAGTGGGTGAACCAACTCATTACCACCATAGACTCTAATTTGATAACGTCCATCAGAAGCAACTTCTATGCGCTTGGCAAATCGTGCGGCAGCTGTGCCCAAACCTGGAAAATTTTTAGGCCATGAAGTGACCATTTTAAGCTTGGTCGTTTTTGCTGATGCAATGGCTGGGGCTAGTCCACCAGCGACAACTGCAGCAACCGCGCCAGTGCCTTGGATGAACGTTCTTCTGTTTATTTTGTTTGATTTTTTCTCTATCATAACTCTACTCCTTTTTGAGAACTAATAATTGTCTTGACGATCGAAAATCACTTCAAAGATTGATTCTGTTTGAATCTTATAAAAGCGATATAATTACTATACCACCGAATGGTTTATTTGTAAAATTTAATTCACTTTAACAAAACTTAGAATGGCGATCAATCAAGCGTAAGAGCCATTTATCAACATTTGTAGAACCTTATTAACCGATGCGCCACTCCAATCAGCTTCGTTCAAACGATAGCCAAAATGGGCCGTTCGATCAATGGCTTATCGAGCAAAGTCAGTCTTTTCAAACCTATTTTGAACAAGTCTTGCCTCAGAGTGACACGGCACCCTCAAATTTACACGAAGTGATGCGTTACGCCGCCCTCAACGGTGGCAAACGGTTACGCCCTGCATTGATTTATGCTTGTGGCGAAACCTTATGCGATCCAAGGATATTGGATGAATTGGCTGTGGTGGTGGAAAGCGTCCACGTCTATTCATTGATTCATGATGACCTGCCTTCTATGGATAACGACAGTTTGCGTCGCGGCAAACCCACATGTCATATAAATTTTGGTGAAGGCATGGCCATATTGGCGGGGGATGCTTTGCTTACTTGGGCATTTGAGCGTTTGTCACGACTGTCTGTAGCGCCGGAAAGATTGATGCACATAATTCAAATCTTGGCCACAGCCATAGGCCCACAAGGGATGGCTGAGGGTCAGGCGATTGATATTTCTAGTTCAAATGATCGCGATTATGTACTAAGTGATTTAGAGACAATGCACTACAAAAAAACCGGATTGCTCATTCAATCGAGCTTGCTCATGCCTTTGTATGCCAGTGGCAAAGAACAATGGGTTGAGCCCATGAAATTGTTTGGCCAAGAGATTGGCATTGCATTTCAAATTCAAGATGACATTTTAGAGCAAACGGTTGACACTCAGCAGCTTGGAAAATCGGTCAACAGCGATACCAACAACAATAAATTAACCTACCCATCATTGCTCGGATTAGAAGCATCGTATGAACAAAGGGATTATTATCTCAACAGTGCTTTGGCTCGTTTAGACGGCATTAAATGGGATTATTCACGCTTGGCAGATTTGGCTTGGTACATGGTGACAAGAACGTGTTAGATCACCCAATATTATTAGTATTCGCGGGCATAATTGGCGTGGTATTTGGCAGCTTCATCAATATGTTGGCCCACCGCATTCCAATCATGCTCAATTGGGCCGAGGCGCCAGCCGAATACCACAGATACAACTTATTCGTTCCGCGTTCGCACTGTCCCCACTGTGCCAAAACCATTCCTATCCAATACAACATCCCATTGCTTGGATATTTATGGCTCAGGGGGCGGTGTCATCATTGCAAACATTCAATCGCCCTTCGCTATTTACTCGTTGAACTTGTGTGTTTGGGGATTGGATTATGGTTGGCTTGGTACTGGCAAGGGCTGATCACCTTAATCTTGGTCATTCCATTATCCATCGCTGTACTCATCACGGTTATTGACAGTGAATATATGCACATTCCAGATGAATTGAGTTATATTTTATTGTGGAGCGGATTGCTGGTCAATGCCCTGCCTGATTTGGCTTTTGTTTCTTTGCACAATGCCGTTTTCGGGGCGATGGCTGGCTATTTGAGCTTGTGGTTCATCCATCACCTATTCAAGCTGGTTAGAGGCGTTGAAGGGATGGGTCATGGCGATTTCAAATGCTTTGCCGCATGGGGTGCTTGGTTAGGATGGACGTCATTGCCTGGGCTTATGATCATAGCCGCTGGTGGTGGTTTGATTTTTGTACTCCTCAATAAGCTCGTATCCAAAACATTTGATTGGAAGAAACCCATAGCCTTTGGTCCTTGGCTGTGTTTTGCTGGCAGTTCATTGTTACTGTTGAGTCTGACATAGAACAACGCAATGAAAACTTCTTAAGGCAGAGATGAAAAACCAGAACGGCATTATTTTAAAGTCCAAAGCCGAGATAGAGAAAATGCGCACAGCAGGCAAAATTGCGGCTGAGCTGCTCGATTGGATTAGCCCCAAAGTCGTTGAAGGCGTCTCAACCGAATGGCTCGATGCGGTTTTACACGATAGAATGGTCAAAGAATACCAAGTCATTCCTGCCCCGCTAAATTACAAAGGCTTTCCCAAATCGGTCTGTATTTCAATCAACCATCAAGTGTGTCATGGCATTCCGAGCGCGCGCCTTCTAAAAAATGGTGACATCGTCAACATCGATCTGACGGTCATTAAAGACGGTTGGTACGGCGACACCAGTCGGATGTTTGAAGTCGGAGCGGTCAGTGTTGCAGCCAAGCGCTTATGTCAAGTCACCAAAGCGTGTTTGGATGAAAGCCTTGCTTTAATCCGACCCAACGTCACCTTGGGCGACTTGGGTGCCTATATTCAGAATAAGGCTGAAAGCCTGGGTTATTCAGTGGTGCGCGAATACTGTGGTCATGGTATTGGTCAATCGTTTCATGAACCCTTACAAGTTTTGCACTATGGCCGACCTGGGGAAGGCGTGGTGTTACAAGAAGGTATGACGTTCACCGTAGAACCCATGATTAACATTGGCAAACGCCAGACCAAAGTATTGCCAGATGGGTGGACCGTCGTGACGCGCGATCGCTCATTATCGGCTCAATGGGAGCACACGATTGCTGTAACCAGTCAAGGTTGTGACATTTTGACGCTTTGAGTCATGGTGACTGATTATGGAACATCTCTTTGCAGGCATTGATCAGATAAAACAAGCGTGGCATTCGGGGAAAATGCCCATTGATTTAATACGACAGGCCATCAAAGTCATGAGTGATGAGCAAAAGGCCGTCTATCTCAGCGATCCCAGGCAAGCCCCAGTAAAATCATTGATTCATCAAAGAGCTGTGTTTTTTGATGCTTTGTTGTCACTCATGTGGGAACGCCTTATTAAGAATGACGCTTACAGCTTGATTGCCATTGGCGGCTATGGTCGGCGTGAACAATTTCCTTTTTCAGACATCGATGTGCTCATTTTGTGCCCAAACATTGAGGCGGCGGAGCAAGATGAGCATTTATCGCAATTTATCCGTCATCTGTGGGACTTGGGCATGACAGTCGGGAGTAGCGTTCGTGAAATTGAGCACTGTCAAGTTGATATCCAAAACGATATAAATTTTGCCACTGCAGTGCTTGAAATCCATCAAATTTGTGGCAGTGTGCCATTGTTCGAGGCGTTTACCGAAGCGGTCAAACCGGGGGTGATGCTGACAACCGAGAAATATCTTCAATCAAAATTAGAAGAGCAACAAAAACGCTATTCACAATACGAGGATACGGGTTACAGTGTAGAGCCCAACATCAAAGAATGCCCAGGCGGATTGCGCGACATTCAGATGATTGTGTGGATTGCGAAATTTCATTTTTACCCATTGGACAGCAAAGACCTCGTGGTTCAAGGGTATCTGACTGAAGATGAGTATAAATCACTCAATCGCGCGACCAAATTTTTGTGGAATGTGCGCTTCGGATTACATCTGAACTGCGGTCGGGATGAAAATCGGCTGTTGTTTGAGCATCAACGCGCCTTATCCAAAACTTTACATTATGAAGACACCAACACCCATCTTGGTGTGGAGCATTTTATGCATCGGTGCTACAAGACCCTGCAAGAAGTGCAGCTGTTGAACGAGTTAATCGTGAAATACTTCAGAGAGCGTTTACTCAGTGCCCAAAAAGAAACGCCAATTGAGCAACTGAATCGACGATTTCAAATCAGTCGCAATCAAATAGAGACGCGAAACGACAAGGTTTTTCAGTATGCCCGTTTTGCCTTATTAGAAATATTTTTGCTGTTACAGAAAAACCCAAGTGTGGATGGCATCAGCGCGAAGACTATCCGCGAAATCAGACATTCGTTGTATTTAATCGATGATGATTTTCGCAATGACACGCGTCATCGCAGTTTATTCATCGAGTTGCTTAGGCAGCCAAAAGCCATCACTCGGGTTTTTATGGAAATGAATAAATTAGGCGTGTTGGAGAGTTATATTCCCGCTTTTGCCCAGATCAAAGGCTTGATGCAATTTGATTTATTTCATACATATACAGTCGATGCGCATACCATGTTGGTTTTGCGCAATGTGCGCCGAATGTTTTCGCTCAAGTATAAAAACGTCAACCCCACGGCGTACCAAGTGTCTCAAACCATCCCCAAACCAGAAGTGCTCTACATAGCGTGTCTCTTTCACGATATAGCCAAAGGTCGAGGCGGCAGGCATGAAATATTGGGTGCCGACGATGTTGAAGCTTTTGCTCAACACCATTATTTAAGCAAACAAGATGTGTATTTATGCTCATGGTTGGTGCGAAATCATCTGGTATTTTCCAATACAGCCCAAAAGAAAGACATCAATGACCCCAGAGTCATTGAAGAGTTCAGTTTGATTATTCCCAACACCATATTTTTAGACTCCTTATTCCTACTGACTGTGGCCGATGTCCAAGCAACGTCTAAGTCATTGTGGAACAACTTTAAAAACACCTTATTCACCCAGTTATGGAAAAGCACGCGTCAGCGACTGCTGAGCAGCACCGACCAACCCATCAATGAAGATATTTTGTTGGAAAACGTCAAAGATGAAACCATCAGTAGTTTATTAGAATTCATGCCGTTCGATAGCATTCAAAAGCTATGGCAACCTCTAACACCGCTGTATTTTTTGAGTCATCGCCCAGAGCAACTGCTGTGGCATACTTTGACTTTGCACAACAACACGGATGACATTTGTATTGCGTTGCGCACCAACATGGACCAAACGGCTACGGAATTGATGATTTATACCAAAAGGCAAAAATATCAATTCAGCACCATCATTGCGGCGCTTGATGTATCTGAAAATAGCGTTCTACATTCGACGGTCATTCGTACCTTGGACCATCATGTTCTCTTAACATTCACCATACAATCCAAAAAAGAAAATCGCATCATTCATGAAAAAACTTACAAGGCATTGAGCCGTTTGATACGTACTAATTTACAAGCGTTAAATGGTGAGGATTTACCTGACTTGCCTCCAGCCAAACGCTTAGCCGATCGCAGATCGTTGTATTTAAACATTGAAACAAAGATTGTATTTACCCAGGACGCCAAAAACAATGCCACAGTCATGATGATCAGTTGTAGAGATCGACCCAGTTTACTCAGTTTAATTACTCGGCAGTTTAATTTAAACAAAGTCCTGGTGGTTGGCGCGCGTATCCAAACGTCTGGTGCGCGCGTTGATGATATTTTCACCATCACAGATGTGCACGGTCAGCCCATAAAAGATGCTCAGTTTCAGGCTAAATTAAGGGATGCGATAAAAAATCAATTGGATCAGGAGTCGGCATAATTGTTAAGTTGGATCGCGTGAAATCATGCCTGCTGTTATAAATTTGCTGGCGGTTATAATGAAAGACAAAATGCCTATAAGGATACCAAACATAAATCAATGAATCATCGCGTCAATCCTCTCACCGAACCAACGCCAAATATTGCGCCAAGCATTCATCTCAGTGGCAAAGCCCACCTTATTAAAAAAGGGTTGTTTGCTTTGCTTTGGGTGTGCTTAACCAGCTCAGTCTATGCGACCAGTCTATTCGATTTGCCCAGTTTATTCGGCAATAAAAAAACCGTATTACTGCCACCAGAACAAGCTTTCAGTGCTGAATTTCAACAGCAAGCAGACGGCACAGGGGAACTATTTTTTACCGTTGAAGAGGGCTACTACCTTTATCAGGATAAATTCAAATTTACCTTAGACGATGTGCCATTAATGGTGCAATCGCCTTTGCCCAAAGCGACCATGAAAGACGATTTGACCTTTGGTCAAGTCGCTGTTTATGATCAGTCGGTGATTTTAAAATTGTCTGCATTGGGTTTACAAAAAGGCGGGACGTTAATTGCACGTTTTCAAGGTTGTGCTGATCAAGGCGTGTGTTATCCGCCCCAAAAAGCCAGTTTTGAGGTTAAACCAAAGCAACTAAAACAACTGACACCACTAACCTCGAGCCAAGATATTCTGCCGGCAAACGAAGCATTTAAGGTCAGCTTCATGCGAAAATCTGATGGTTCAGCCATTGTCCATTTTGATGTGGTCCCTGGTCATTATTTGTACAAAGATCAGTTTAGGGCCAAGTTGGATCTCCAAGCCATCCCCGTTTCCTTGCCTCAAGGCACCATGAAAGACGACCCTTTGTTTGGCAAAGTGTCCGTCTTTACCCAACCTGTGTCATTGCTATTAAAAGCGGAAGACACTGAAAGCGGTGGCCTGCTCAATGTTCGCTATCAAGGGTGCGCCGACATTGGTATTTGTTATCCACCACAGTCTTTCAAAACGCAATTAGAACCCCAGCAGGGTTCATCAATCGGCACTCAAACACCTCAGCCCACCAATGTTCAATCGACCAACAAGATTTCTGGTCAGATTGAATCTGAACAGACTTTGATTATAGAAACCTTGCAATCGGGTCAATTTTGGGGCATCTTATTATTGTTTTTTGTCTCTGGACTATTGCTGGCATTTACCCCCTGCGTATTGCCCATGATTCCCATCCTATCGAGCATCATTATTGGTCAAAATCCTGACCAAAATCCAGCGCAAAAAACGAATACAAAAAATGCATTCATCATCTCCTTGGTGTATGTACTGGCCATGGCGTTTACTTATACAATCGCTGGTATATTGGCGGGCGTATTTGGCGAAAACCTGCAAGCGGCTTTGCAAAATGTTTGGGTGATTGCATCCATGTCTGGCATATTGTTATTGTTGGCCTTGTCGATGTTTGGATTTTATGATTTACAAGTCCCAGCTTTTATTCAAACCCGCCTAACATTGTTGAGCAATAAGCAAAAAAACACCTCACTGCTCGGCGTGGCAACCATGGGGTTCATTTCAGCCTTAGTTGTTGGCCCTTGCGTGACGCCACCATTGACAGGTGCATTGATCTACATTGGCCAAACAGGCGATGCCGTACTGGGTGGATTTTCACTTTTTGCTTTGAGTATGGGCATGGGATTGCCCCTCATCATTTTTGGCACAACGGCGGGCAAATTCATGCCCAAAACCGGTCCATGGATGAATGTGGTTAAATTGGGATTTGGGGTGATGCTGATTGGATTGGCGATCTGGCTGCTCGATCGCATCGTCCCCGTTTGGGTCTCAATGATTCTATGGGGCGTGTTGTTCATTGTTTGTGCCATTTATATGGGCGCCTTTGAACCCCTGGCAAAAAGAGGCTGGTCAGCCCTATGGAAAGGTCTGGCGTGGGTACTGCTCATCATGGGCGCCATTTTATTACTCGGGGTTGCCAGTGGCGGCAGAAGTCTGCTTCAGCCTTTGGAAAATTTGGTTGCCACTGCTAATACTGCGACCGCTAAGCAACAAAAAGTTGAGGCCTTTGTGACCATTAAATCGGGTACTGCAATCGAAGACGTGATTACAAGTGCACGTGCACAACAACAACCCTTAGTGATGTATGTTACGGCGAAGTGGTGTGTGTCTTGCAAAGAATTGGCCGCCTTGACCTTTAACGAGGCTGAAGTCGCTCAAAAACTCAATCAACTGGGTGCCATAAAAATTGATGTCACCGACAACACTGCAGATGACAAAGCATTCATGAAAAAATATGGCATCATTGGTCCGCCAGCGATCATTTTTATTGGCAAAAGCGGACAAGAATTGGAAAATCTAAAAACTGTCGGATTCGTCAGTGCTTCCGACTTACTCAATCGATTGCATGAACTCTCTCTCTGACCATCGTTTTGACTATGCGACTGGACAACTGAATCGGGCAGATTTAGCGCCAGAACCCTTGGACTTTTTTCAGCAATGGTTAGACCAAGTCAAAGCGGTTAAGCTCGATTACAACGCCATGAGCGTAGCGACCGTTGACAAGCAAGGACAACCGTCGTCACGAGTGGTGCTTTTAAGGGACATTCAGCCAAACGGATTGGTCTTTTATACAGACAATCGCAGCAATAAAGCCCAAGACATTGAAGCCAATGGCTCGGTTGCCGCCTTATTTTATTGGCATGAATTTGAACAACAGGTGCGTATTCAAGGTCAAATCGAAGCGCTGGATTTTGCCGTTGGGGATCGTTATTTTCAAACGCGGCCAAGAGCATCTCAACTGAGTGCCAGTGCTTCATTTCAGAGCAGTGTCATCGACAATAGGCAAACGCTTGAACAAGCAGTGGATCACTTGAGCGCACAATATCCAAAGACCGTCCCAACCCCCCAACATTGGCAAGGCTACCTCATCAAACCGCATTATTGGGAATTTTGGCAAGGCAGAATAGGGCGATTACACGATCGATTTTGCTATCAAAAACAGCAAGATCAGTGGTGCATAGAACGCTTATCGCCGTAGATAATCGTATAATACGCCCCTCATAATCAATCGTAGGTTTTATTCACAAAATGATCCATTGGCAAGATAAATTTGAAGTCATTGTTATTGGCGCAGGTCATGCAGGCACAGAAGCGGCATTGGCGAGTGCACGTATGGGCGTCAGAACCTTACTGTTGACGCATAATTTTGAAACATTGGGTCAGATGAGTTGTAATCCCTCGATTGGAGGCATTGGCAAAGGGCATCTGGTCAAAGAAATCGATGCATTGGGTGGGGCAATGGCAACCGCAGCAGACTGCTCTGGCATCCAATTTCGGACTTTGAATGCCTCAAAAGGGGCAGCCGTCAGAGCAACACGTGCTCAGGCGGATAGAAGTTTGTACCGACAAGCCATACGGCATCAATTAGAAAATGCTGAAAATTTACATATTTTCCAACAAACCGTCGATGATTTGATTTTAAAACAAGGTAAGGTCGTCGGAGTGGTTACTCAGATTGGCGTAAGATTTGCGGCTCAATCCGTTATTCTGACAACGGGGACTTTTTTGGGCGGCAAAATTCACATTGGTTTAGAGCATTTTCAAGGAGGGCGTGCAGGCGACCCACCAACCATCAGCCTGGCCAAGCGGCTACGGGAAATGGCATTGCCCGTCGGGCGATTGAAAACGGGCACCCCGCCCAGAATTGACAAACGCACGGTTGATTTTTCAAATTTAGAAATCCAAGCGGGAGACACCCCTGTGCCCGTTTTTTCGTTTATGGGTTCGGTCGAACAGCACCCTCGGCAAGTTGCTTGCCACATTACCCATACCAACGAAAAAACCCATGAACTCATCGAACAAGCACTGAGTCGTTCGCCATTGTATGGTGGGGTTATTGATGGCATTGGTCCGAGATATTGCCCATCGATTGAAGACAAAGTGGTGCGCTTTTCAGAGCGCGCATCGCATCAGATTTTTATTGAGCCAGAAGGGCTAGACGCCATAGAGCTGTATCCCAATGGCATTTCTACGAGTTTACCCTTTGACGTTCAGGTGGCGATAGTTCAATCGATTAAGGGTTTTGAACAAGCCCACATCACCCGACCGGGTTATGCCATAGAGTACGATTTTTTTGACCCCAGACATTTGCGCGCGTCATTGGAGGTCAAATCTATAGAGGGCTTATTTTTTGCTGGGCAAATCAACGGCACAACGGGTTATGAAGAGGCAGCGGCGCAAGGGCTGTTAGCCGGTGTCAATGCGGCGCGCCAAACGCAACAATTAGAGCCATGGACGCCAGGGAGAGATGAGGCTTATCTTGGTGTTTTGGTTGATGATTTAATCACTCAAGGCACAAAAGAGCCTTATAGGATGTTCACATCCCGCGCTGAATATCGATTGCTGCTACGCGAAGATAATGCCGATCAAAGACTCACCGCCAAAGCCTATGAGATGGGCATTGTCAGCACTCATCGTATGGCGGTTTTAGAAAAAAAATGGCACGCCATCGAACAAGAAGCAGCACGATTGCGCGCAACGCGTATTTTTCCTGATAAATTGAGCGCGCAAGGCAAGAAGATGTTGGGAGAGTCATTGACCAAAGACGCCACATGGGAAGCGTTATTGAAACGCCCAGCAAACACTTATAAAGCCCTGGCCACCTTGCCAGATTTTCAAGCACCCCCCTTAGATCCGATTGTCATCGAACAAGTGGAATCACAAATCAAATATTCAGGTTATATAGAACGGCAGAAGTTAGAAGTTGAAAAACACAAACGCCTTTTTAAACAAAAAATCCCCGAATCATTGGATTACAGCAAGGTCAAGGGACTGTCCAATGAGGTGCAACAAAAATTACAACAATTTCAGCCTGAAACGCTCGGACAAGCCAGCCGTATTTCTGGTGTAACGCCAGCCGCCATAAGCATCCTGATTGTGGCAATAAAGCAGCATTACGCGGCCACAAAGCTGAACGCTTAAATCGTCATACCACCGCTTTGTTGTGCTGACATTGTGTATTAGCAGACTCCAATCATGCAAGAGGACCAACAAAATTTGCCCCATTTGCCACTGAAATCGCTGTTAGACGCGCAAGCGATTGATCTGAGCGTCCAGCAAAGCAATGCATTGATTCTGTTATTAGAAGAGCTGTTTAAATGGAATCAACAAATGAATTTAACGGGCATTCAGCGGTTTGACAAAGCTTTGACGCATCATATTATGGACAGTTTGAGCGTCTTGCCGTGGATTGATTCAAACGCCATACTGGATTTTGGCACTGGTGCAGGATTCCCAGGTTTGCCATTGGCCATTGCTTTGCCCCATTGTCAGGTGACATTGGTTGAATCAAATTCTAAAAAGTGTCGTTTTATTCGGCACATAAAACGATTATTGAAATTGGAAAATGTTGCGATTATGAATAGTCGCATGGAGCAAATCAAAGGGCGTTCATATGATCAAATTATCACCCGTGCTGTCACGGATTTATCACAAATTTGGTCTTTATGTCTTCCTGCTCTGGCAGAAAAGGGTAAAATTATTGCCATGAAAAGCACGGTCAATTCGGATGAAATAGCGGCGTTAAAAACACAATTTGACATACAGGTGTCCGTGATTCAACTAAATAAAATTGCAGAACTTGATCAACGCTGTTTAGTCACAATGAATCAATATTTTGAACCAACCTAAGATGAAAATATTTTCAATCAGCAATCAGAAAGGGGGTGTGGGTAAAACAACCACATCGGTCAACTTGAGCGCGGCCGTTGCCACAATGGATAAAAAAATCCTGTTGGTTGACATGGACCCGCAAGGCAATGCGTCGTCAGGATGTGGTTTGGAGAAGCACAATTTGGGCCTGAGTGTCAATGAAGTGCTCATGGGGCGTTGCAAAATCACCCAAGCCATTGTGACGCCGGAAGCGGGCAAGTTTGATGTTCTGCCTTCGGATGCCAGTCTGATCCAAGCGGAGTTGGCTCTGGTTTCAGCCGATCAAAGAGAACGACGTTTGCGACTCGCGCTTGAACAAATTCCTCAAGGCACTTACGATCTGGTGTTCATTGATACGCCGCCAACGCTGAATTTGTTGACACTCAACGCGCTAACGGCTGCCCAAGGCTTGATTATTCCCGTTCAATGCGAATACTATTCCTTAGAGGGACTGAGTGCTTTGATGAAAACCATTGACATTGTCAATAGCAGTCATAACCCAAATTTAGAAATCAGTGCCATTGTTCGGACGATGTACGACAAACGTTCTCGGTTGTCGAGAGACGTGTCCAATCAGCTATTAAAATATTTTTCTGGCAAGGTCATGAGTACCATCATTCCTCGCAACGTCCGCCTTGCTGAAGCACCCAGCTACGGCATGAGTGCCATAGAATATGACATGAATGCCTCAGGCTCGATCGCTTATATGGCTTTGGCTTCCGAGTTCTTTAATAAACACATTCTTTGAGGATGAAAACATGAGTAAAACAGGTGGTCTGGGAAAAGGTTTGGACAGCTTGCTGAATTCGGTCCAACAATCGCATTTGAATGAAGATGCGCAAAATACGACGCCCTCAAGCAATGCTGAAGAACATCAGAAACAATCACAACAAGTCGCCTTAGACCGTTTGGTTGTAGGGGACAATCAGCCAAGAAAACATTTTGACAAAGAGTCTCTGGAACAATTAGCCGCCTCCATTAAAGTGCAAGGCGTCATACAACCAGTGGTTGTGCGCACCAAGGGCACTCAATTTGAAATCATTGCAGGTGAGCGTCGTTGGCGTGGGGCAAAATTGGCCAATATTCCAACCATTCCAATCATTGTTAGAGACGATCTCAGCGAAGAAATGGTCTTGGCTGTAGCATTGATTGAAAACATGCAACGTGAAGACTTGAACGCCATTGAAGAGGCGCAAGCATTGGATAAACTGGTTCATAGCTATCATTTGACGCACGAAGCCGTGGCGCAGGCTGTGGGGAAATCGCGCTCGGGTGTGACCAATGCTTTACGTTTGTTAGAATTATCCGAAAACGTTCAAGAAAAAGTGATGACTGGTCAATTGCGAATGGGTCATGTTCGACCATTATTGTCACTGGATAAATCAGCGCAGGATCACTTCGCAGATAAGATCATCGAAAATCAATGGTCGGCGCGAAAAGTTGAGCAAGAGATCAAGCGAATGGATCCAACCATTCAACAAACTCAACGTTCTGATCAAAAATCATTGCCAGAAAATCATCAATCCATCCAAAAGAAATTACGAAAAACAACCGCCCTTGAAATACGGATTCGGACCAAAATGAACGGCAGTGGCGAAATCGTCATACCCTTTGCCGATGAAGAATTTTTAGAAAACATCGTTGAACGTTGGTTTCCATCAGATTAATGCGGTGATGGGAATAGCGCCTGTTCAAAACATTTGACCGTTCACAATCGTAATGATCACCGGGAATAAGGAAAGGATTTAATATGTATTCAAATCATCCAGACGATAAAACACAGGTTCAAAAAACATTTATTAGCAGTGAAACCCTGCTCGAAATTTCATTTAAACTGGCCATTCAAATTTTCAACAGTCCATTCAGTCCCGACTACATTGTTGGCATTTGGCGGGGTGGAACGCCTGTGGGCATTGCCGTACAAGAACTGCTCAGCTATTTAGGCACCAAAACCGATCACATTGCCATTCGGACTTCGTCATATCGTGGCATTGCTGAGCGCGATCGCAATATTCGAGTGCATGGTTTACACTACATCATTGAGAACATTGAAGACACTGATTCTTTGCTGATTGTGGATGATGTTTTTGATACGGGACTGAGCGTAGAACAAGTTATCAAGGACATAAAAAGACATTGCCGTAAAAACACCCCAACGATCAGGGTGGCAACCCCGTACTTCAAACCAAAGAATAACCAAACCGACGTCGTACCTGATTTTTACATTGAAGAAACGGCAGATTGGTTGGTCTTTCCCCATGAATTGATTGGACTGTCAGCAGAAGAATTGCGACAGAATAAAGGGCTTCTAAGCCAGCATTTGGAACAGCACAACCTACTCGAATAACCACTCAAAGACCTATGGCAAAGTTGTCTGGAATGACAGTTTTTGCCATTCTAAATTGGCGTGGCGCATTTAATTGAAAAATGTATAAAGGAATGATAACGAAAAATCATTTTGTCTTGTAGAATGTTGCTTCCTCACATGGGTTTATAAAGATTTAATTTAATGAACGAATTTAACGAGGAAACTTTATGAGAATTGGCATTCCAACGGAAATTAAAAATCATGAGTATCGGATTGGATTAACAGCTGAATCAGTATTTCAATTGACCCAACAAGGGCATGAAGTGATGGTTCAAAGCGGAGCTGGGCTCGGCATTGGCACTGAAGATTCGGTTTTTGAAGCTTCAGGCGCAAGCATCGGAAAAGATGCGGAAACGGTTTTTGAATACGCTGATATGATTGTTAAGGTTAAAGAACCCTTAGCCCAAGAACGCAAATTACTGCGTAAAGATCAAATTTTATTTACCTATCTTCATCTCGCTGCAGATAAAACCTTGACCACTGAGTTGATGGACAGTCACGCCGTGTGCATAGCCTATGAAACTGTGACTGACCATGCAGGGCGATTGCCATTATTGGCGCCAATGTCAAAAGTTGCTGGTCGTTTGGCGGCTCAAGCGGCCGCTTATTATTTGCAAAAACCTTGCGGCGGTTCAGGCAAACTGATTGGTGGCGTACCTGGCGTATTACCAGCCAAAGTGGTTGTGATTGGTGGCGGTGTTGTGGGTAGAAACAGTGCTCAGATTGCCCTTGGCATGGGCGCACAAGTCACCGTTTTAGAAAAGAACGCCAATGTTATGGACGAAATTAACGCCATATTTTCAGGTCAAATTCAAACACTTTATTCATCCGATGCCAATTTAGCCACCCAAGTCGCCGATTCTGATGTGGTGATTGGTGGTATTTTGATACCTGGTTCTGTTGCACCTAAAATTGTCACCGAAGCCATGATTCAATCGATGCGTCCGAAAAGTGTGATTGTTGATGTCGCCATTGACCAAGGCGGTTGCATTGAAACAGCAAAAGCCACAACCCACGCAGACCCCATTTATATGAAACACGATGTGATCCATTATTGTGTGGCAAACATGCCTGGTGCTGTGCCTCATACCGCCACCTATGCATTGAACAATGTCACCTTGCCCTTTGTTCAAGCCATTGCAAATAAAGGTTGGCAACAAGCGATAAAAGATGATCGAAATTTAAGAAATGGCTTGAGCGTACTTGACGGTGGATTGACGTGTCAACACTCAGCTGTTTCATTGGACATAGATTACACTGACCCAAACATTTAAAACGTGAAGGCGTGGCGGTTGGACTAAAGCCTGCGGCATTGTGAGCATTGATTAAGCACAGACTTAAAAAGTCAAAACCATAAGACATTGTTTGTAACCACTTAAAATGTGTTGGAAAATGAATTTTCGTGCGTTATACCTATGTATAGTCACAATCATTCGTTGCCAAAAACAACATTTCGCATCGGTGTTTGCAAAATTGAAGCGCATTAAAGGTTTCGGAATTGATTTTATCTCTAATACCTGTGAAATTTGTCACAATATTGCCTGACAAAAATTGTATTGAAAATCACCATGCCAAATAACATCAATATCATCGGTGCAGGCCAAGCGGGACTACAAGTTGCTTTGAGTTTGCGCGATAAGGGTTGCACAGACAATCTCACCTTATTTGCCGGGGAACCTCATCAACCTTATCAACGCCCGCCGCTTTCTAAAGGTTATTTGCTCGGCACTCAAACGGAGCAATCGCTCTACTATAAGCGACCCGAAACGCTTGACGCATTAAACATAAATGTGTGCTTTGAACGCGTAGGGTCTGTTGATCTGACTAAGAAAAAACTGACAACTTCGGCAAAAAGTTATGAATGGTCACAATTGGTTTTTGCCGTTGGCGGGCAAGCCAGGAAACCGGCCTTGCCAGGCATTGACTTGGACGGGGTTTATGGGTTGAGATCATTGGCTGATGCCCAAGCCATCCGTGAGCAAAGCGAAAAAGCGACAGAGGTCGTTGTTATTGGAGGCGGCTTTATTGGTCTGGAAGTCGCTGCCACACTCAATAAACTCGGTAAAAAAGTGACGGTTATCGAACTGGCTGAGCGTTTGTTAGAGCGTGTGGTTTGCCCTAAAATGAGCGACTTTTTTTACGATTTACATCAAAAACATGGCACCCAAATTAAACTCAATTGTGGCATTAGTGCCCTCGAAGGGACAGAGGCGGTTGAATCAGTTGTGCTGAGCGATGGGACACGTATGCCTGCACAAATGGTGGTGTATGGCATTGGTCTCATGGTCGATGAAGCGTGGTTAAAGGGTTTAGGACTGGCTTGTCAAGGAGGCATATTGGTGGACGAGTATGGGCGCACCAATCATGAGCATGTTTTTGCAAGCGGTGATTGCACCGTCCAACCGCATTATCGTGATCAAACTCAAAAAGTCCGCATAGAATCCGTGCAAAATGCCATTGATCAATCCAAAAGAGTGGCCTCAGCGATCATGGGTCAATCCCTTGAAAATACCAGTGTTGTTCCTTGGTTTTGGAGCGATCAGTACGATGTTAAATGGCAAATGGCTGGCTGGCCTGATATCTATGACCAACGAATTGTACGGGGCGATGAAAACCAAAAATTTTCTTATTTTTATTATTTGGGACACCAGTTGCAAACGGTTATAAGCATCAACAAACCCGCGGATCATCTGGTCGCGAGAAAGTTACTCGTAGAACGAGAACCCGCCTTGACTTTTGCACAAGTCTCAAATGAAGATCATCCATTAAAAAATGGTTTGAAAGCAGGGTGATGGGCCATGTGTGAATTATTAGGAATGAGTGCCAACGTTCCCACAGACATTTGCTTCAGCCTCAAAGGCTTGGTCAGTCGAGGCGGAGAAAGCGGTCCGCATCGAGACGGCTGGGGCATGGTGCTCTATGAAGCAGGCGGCATGCGTTGTTTCCATGACCCGCTACCGAGCATAAACTCAGAAATTGCCAATCTCATGCTGAATTACCCCATAAAAAGCCACGTGGTCATCAGCCACATAAGATTGGCCAATAGAGGTGCGGTTAATTTAAAAAATACCCACCCCTTCATCCGTGAATTATGGGGTTCGCAGTGGTCTATGGCGCACAATGGGCAACTAAAAGGGATTAAAAAATGGCCCTTAGGACGATTTAAACCCATTGGCACCACCGACAGTGAACACGCATTTTGCTGGTTACTCGGGCAATTGGAACAACGATTTAACAAGGTTCCAAAGCAAGATAAAAAATTGGCTCAAACCTTGAATTCGCTTATTTCAGAGTTACATACCTTAGGTGTTTGCAATGTTTTGCTGAGCAATGGTAAATGCCTTTTTGCCTTCTGTAGTACAAAACTTGCTTGGATAACCAGACGAGCCCCTTTTGGTGAGGCCTTACTCAGTAATGCAGCGGTTGCTGTTGATTTTTCGACAGTAACGACGGAAAAAGATATTGTTACCGTTATTGCCACCAGCCCTTTAACTGATAATGAACAGTGGCACGTCTTAAAATCTGGCGATTTTGTTGTATTTAAAGACGGAGAACTGATTTAATTGACTTTTTATAGGAATATGGCGACTGTAGATTGACGGACATGAAAAGACAAACGAAGGTATATCTACAAATGCGTCTTTTGACAGACGCAAACAGGGTTTGTAAGGAGTGAAACTAAAACTTTATGAGTATGACTAAGACATCAATAAAAACAGCGGTGAAGACACGGGTGAAAAAACCGCGAATGTTTAAAGTGGTTGTGATCAATGATGATTTCACAACCTTTGAATTTGTGGTTGAAGTGTTGCGTCAATTTTTTCATAAAAGTAAAGAAGAAGCCACACAACTCACCATAACCATTCATAATGAGGGTAGGGCGGTGGCCGGTATCTATTCTCGTGATTTGGCAGAAACAAAAGCACAACAAGTCAGAACCCACGCTCGCCAGCATGGGCATCCACTAATGTGTGAGACGGAGCAAGCATAAATGTTGAACGAAAATTTACAAGCGACTTTGAATAAATCATTCGTGTTGGCGCATGAATACAATCATGAAATTGTCACACTTGAACATTTGTTTCGAGCCTTATTGAGTGATAGCGAAGTGCTGACAGTACTGAAAAACTGTGACGCCGACTGTGATTTATTGGTTAAAGAAACCGAAGAATACTTGGCGCAAAACGTGCCACAAGTCAAAAATCAAAGCCCCACAGAGGAAACCAATGTGAAACCCAGCGCAGGCTTTCAAAGAGTCGTGCAACGAGCCATTTACCAAGTACAAGGCAATGCTCAAGAAGAAGTAACCTCCGTACACATCTTGGTCAGTTTATATAGCGAATCGGATTGTTTTGCCACGTATTTTTTGGAAAAACAAGGCATAGATCGCTTGGATGTGGTGTTTTGGGTGGCACACGGTTCTTCTGAGGACACAGACGAACTGCCCTACAATGAACTTGATGAGCTCGACAACAGCAAAACCTTATCCAAGTATGCCGTCAATCTAAATAATAGAGCCATATCTGGGAAGATAGATCCCTTGATTGGGCGAGACCTTGAAGTCACACGTTGCATGCAAATATTATGCAGAAGGCGCAAGAACAACCCAATTTTTGTGGGCGATGCTGGAGTAGGTAAGACGGCTATTGCGGAAGGTTTAGCGTATAAAATCGTGCAAGGCGATGTGCCTGAAACCCTGCTAACCGCCGAAGTATTCTCATTGGATTTGGGCGCTTGTATTGCTGGCACCAAGTATCGTGGCGATTTTGAAAAAAGGTTGAAAACGCTGCTCAATGAATTACAAAAACATGGCCATGCCATTCTATTCATCGATGAGATTCATACCCTTATTGGCGCAGGCGCAACGGGCGGTGGCGCGATGGATGTCTCTAATTTGATCAAGCCATTGTTAGGCTCTGGCGACTTGCGTTGTATAGGTTCAACCACTTACAAAGAGTATCGAGAAATATTCCAAAAAGACAGTGCATTGGCTCGTCGATTTCAAAAAATTGACGTCAATGAGCCCAGCTTCACCGAAACGGTAGATATATTAAAAGGGTTAAAAGGCCGTTTTGAGGATCACCACAGTGTGAAATACACAGCCAAAGCCATTGAAAAAGCGGTTGAGCTCTCATTTCGTTACATTAAAGACCGCAAAGCCCCAGACAAAGCCATCGATGTCATTGATGAAGCCGGCGCACGTTGCCAGTTGTTGTCTGAAGAGCGTAGTATTGGTATCAATGAAATTGAAAACATTGTGGCTCAAATGACCAAAATCCCAGTGGGTAAAATGTCGCAAAATGAAAACGCCAAAATAAAATCCTTAGAAAGCAATTTAAAGCAAGTGATCTTTGGCCAAGATGCTGCTATTCAGACCTTGAGTCGTTCCATAACGCTCTCCAAAGCAGGGCTCAATCCAGCTGATAAACCATTGGGTTCATTCCTATTTGTTGGACCCACAGGGGTGGGTAAAACCGAGTTGTGTCGCCAGTTGGGGTTGCATCTGGGTATCGAATTCTTGCGCTATGACATGTCCGAGTACATGGAACGCCATGCTGTATCACGATTGATTGGCGCGCCTCCAGGTTATGTGGGTCATGACAAGGGCGGGTTGCTAACAGAAGAAATCATGCGCTCCTCGCACGCCATTATTTTGTTTGATGAAATAGAGAAAGCGCACCCAGATTTATTCAATATTTTATTGCAGGTGATGGACTACGGCACCCTCACGGACAACAATGGGCGTAAAGCAGATTTTACCAATGCCATCATCATTATGACGAGTAATGTAGGGTCTGGCACGCTGGATCGTTCAAGCATGGGTTTTGTTGAGCAAAATCATCAAGCCGATGTGCCAGCGGCTATCAAAGACGTGTTTTCGCCAGAATTTAGAAATCGTTTGGACGCGACTGTGACGTTCAATCCTTTGGATGCAGAAAACATCATTCAAGTGGTGGACAAAAATCTATTTGAATTAGAAAAAAGATTGGAACCCAAAAAAGTGACTTTGGACGTTAGCCTTAAAATGCGCCAGTGGTTGGCAAAAGAAGGCTATGATCCTAAATTAGGTGCCCGTCCCATGGCTCGGCTCATTCAAGAAAAAGTCGCCATGCCTTTGGCCAAGCACATGCTATTTGGTCAATTAAAACGGGGCGGCGTGGTCACAGTCGATGTGGTGTTGAATGCCAACAACGAGAGTGAGGTGTTGATTCAAACCCAGCCATCTGTTTCTAAGAAAAAACGCCAAACAGCCAAAACTGGATGAGCGTGAGACAGCAACCCACCATTCAAGATTGGGTCGGGCAAACCCCTTTGGTGCGATTGCAAAGGTTACAACCTGCGCACGCCGCATCGGTTTATTTAAAATTGGAAGGCAATAATCCAGCGGGTTCAGTCAAAGACAGACCTGCAACCAATATGATTGAACAAGCCCAATTACGTGGCGACATAAAAGCAGGGGATTGTTTGATTGAAGCAACCAGTGGCAACACAGGCATTGCCTTAGCCATGGCGGCGGCCATCATGGGCTACAAAATGATACTCATTATGCCTGAAAATTTGAGTATTGAACGACGTCAAGCCATGACTGCTTATGGTGCTGAGCTGATTTTGGTGACCGAAGAGCAAGGCATGGAAGGCGCCAGAGATTTGGCACTGGCCATGGAAAAACAAGGCAAGGGCATGGTGCTCAACCAGTTCTCCAATAGAGACAATCCAGGTGCACATTACGCCACAACTGGCCCCGAACTTTGGCAGCAAACCGAAGGCTCGATCACCCATTTTGTCAGTTCCATGGGCACCACTGGTACCATTATGGGCTGCTCTCGTTTTTTTAAGGAAATGAATAAAGACATTCAGATAATCGGCGTACAACCAGATGATCACTCACAAATCCCTGGCATACGGAAATGGCCTCCAGCCTATTTGCCTGATTTTTTTGAACGTCATCGGGTTGATCAAATCATGGAAATAACCACCCATCAAGCAGAACATATGACGAGAACATTGGCCAAAGAAGAAGGCATTTTTGCGGGTATTTCTTCGGGCGGGGCTTTGCATAGCGCTTTAGAGTTGGCCAAAACATTGCCGCCAGAGAAAGTCGTTGTCACCATTATTTGTGATCGTGGGGATCGTTACCTCTCCACCGGAGTCTTTCAATAAAATGAGCCATATTCGAGAAATCGAACGCAAATATTTGGTTCAAAATGACGACTGGAAAGAACACGCCCGTGCCTCCATAAAAATGATTCAAATGTATTTTGCTGATCAAAGTCAGCCATCGATTCGCATTCGCATTGAAGGATTAAAAGCCCGCATAAACATGAAATTTGTCACCGATCTAACTCGTTTGGACCAAAGAGAAGAATTTGAATACGAGTTGCCATTGGACGAGGCCAAGAAGATCATTGAATTGGCTCAACAACCTGTGGTTGAAAAAACTCGTTGGCCAGTGATGCACGCTGGAAAATTTTGGGAAGTCGATGTGTTTTCTGGCTCTAACATTGGATTAGTCACAGCAGAAATCGAATTAAAAACGGTTGATGAATATTTTTTGAAACCAAGTTGGTTGGGAAAGGAAGTAACGCACGAAGTAAAATACTACAATACCCAGTTGGCTTATAAACCCTATACAGGATGGACCTGATATGATTCAAAGCAAAGGAACGATCGTGACAATAGTGGCGGTGGCAATGTTGGCTATGACGCCAATGATTCAAGCCGAATCACTACAATCACTTTATACCAAAGCGCTCAACAATAACCCCACTTACGCGCGTTCAAAAACTCAAATTGATGTTGCCGAAAGTGTCAAAGATCAAGCCACAGCGTCGTTTTTACCCACCATCATCGCCGCGCGTTCTGTTAATCGGATTGTTTCAGTCAACAACAGCAGACTGATGGGTGATAATAATCAAAATATGTTCACGATCAATCAAAATCTGTTTAATGCGCAGGTGTATTATCGCTACAAACAAGCTAATTTGAACATTGAACAACAAGAACTATTAGAACAACTGGCACAACAAAGATTGATGATTGAAGTATCGCAAAATTATATCAACGTGCTTTTTGCTAAAAAGCAATTAGAACTAGCGCAAGAAGAAGAAAAATCCAGCAGTAAACTGGCCGACCGATTGCAACAATTCTTGGAAGTGGGCACAGGTAGAAGAGTGGATTATCTGCAAGCCAATGCCAATTTAAAGTTGAACGAAAGCCGAACGATTTCAGCCAAATTTGACGTGGAATCCAATAAATCCGCATTGCAATCAACAGTGGGAATGCCCATAGGGGAATTGGATGAAATTGACTTTTCTCTAAAGAAAATCATTCGAGAAAAAAATCAAATGAATCAAGTGCTGAGTGATTT